>CAWJUB010000035.1:0-226016 GCA_963845915.1 uncultured Actinomycetota bacterium | reverse complement strand
GATTCCTCGCCGATGCTGACGAAGGCGAGAGCAGCGGTCATCAGTCCGCGATCGGTGACTTTTACCGGCTTATGGTCTTCGCTCAGCACAACCGATGGCATCGGCGTTGCGAATACTCGGGCAGGTGCTGGCGGCGGAATGCTGCCAGGCCAGGGCAATTGCGGGTTGCGTTGGGGATGTTGTCGTTCACCCCAGGGGCTAAGCAGTTGGCGGTCTCGTGGGCTGCGGCCCCCTTGCAGCGAGGGAGCTAGGACCTCCTCGGGGCCAAGCATGCCCTGGAGTCGGGCGATGCCTCGCTCCACATGCTCGTTGAGCGCGCTGCCCCACAGACCCTCACCATGATCAGCCAGCGATTCAACCGACTCAGGAAGCAGCCGCAACTCACAGACCGGCTCTGGAGCAGGATCACCTTGCAGCTGCCAGTAGATCCGATCGATGAGGTCGCTGGCAGCGAACCAACGCGAGTGTGCCCAGATCCGCGATCCGGTCCAGCCGCCATCGGTCACAACCTCGATACGAACCTCGGTACAGACCAGGCCATGATGGGCTAGCTCGGCAACCAGCCGTTCCGCGGTCTGCCGAGTGCTGAACACGATCGGTTCAACCGTCTCAAGTGCTGGCACGAACGACACACGTTGATCCACATCGAGCGGCGGCAATCTGGAGACGATCGGGCGATTGTCCATTCCGCGCGCTCGTCGGTGAAGTAAGGCGCCTTCCTGACCGAAGCGGGTGAGGACATCGCGGGGAGGCAATGCGGCAAAGTCTCCGAGACTGCGGATGCCCAGGCGGCGCAGCAAGGTGACGAGATCGGCGTTCTCCAAGACGCCGATCGACAAGCCCGCGAGAAAAACCGCAGAGCCACCATGCGGAATGATCCAGCAGTCCTGAGGTGTGGCGCGGCGCGCGGCATGCTCAGCGGCGAAGATGCCATCAGCAATCCCCATTCTGAAATCCCAGACCCCGGCACCGACCAGATGCTCAGCCACCACCGCCGCTGCCTCTGATTCGCCGCCGTAGAAGCGGCTCGGCACTCGGAGCGCACACAGCCCGGGTCGTACCGGTGCCACGCCTGCCGAGATCTCTTCGATCGCTGCCAGCACATTCTCGAAAGTCCGAATCTCGCTCGCTTCATTGCGATCGAGAACGATCAACTCCGGACAGCGTGCGGACGCGTCGCGGCGTCGCATCCCGCGCCTGACGCCCTCGACTCTGGCCGTCGCTGAGCAGGCGAACACTTCACCGCGTTCGAAGACGGCGAGAGGCAGCTCAGAACTCAAACCCTGGTGAGCTCCAGCCGCGACCACCGGCCAGTCGGGGCACCACACAGCCAGTTGTCGTTCCATGCGCGCATCGCGCTGGAACCCACCGTCGTTTTTCCGCACAGAGCCACGTATCGGCGTTGCATCACGCGATTCGGCCGATTTTTGTGGCCTGGTGCGGAGAAACGCTTCTGGGGAGGGCTCCACGATGGTCATGTCTCACCCCGCCTGAGCCTCGGCAAAGGGCAACATTTCGTGATCACGCTCGGCTATGCATTGGTTGACGTCCGGTAGCCACAGCGGTATGTGCCGCAACGGACCACCACTTTGGCGAACCGAGACAACGACGCGCCGAGCCGTCAGTCGGCCATAACCGCGGCCCAGCCCGATCCAGGAGGATTCGGCAATGGCCAGAGTCGCATCGCACCGTGGCCACTCCCCACAGCACACCAGAGCCGCATCCTTGATTCGCAACCGTGACTTGAGCCGCTCAGCTTGCTGAGCACTGACTGGCACAGGGGGCTTCACGACCACAACAGCTGCCACGTCAAGAAGACCGGCCGTCACGCTCAGCCAGAGCTCACCAGGTCGCGGCACCACCACGGTTCGATCGAGATCGATTCCGAACTGTGCCGCCGCCTCTAGGCCGAGATCAGGTACTCCAACAAAGGCGACCCACTCCCCCGCCTGCGACGGCCCTGCAACGAGCGCAGTCGCCAGACTCGGACTATCCACCGCGTACGCCTCACCCGTCTTGAGCCGAATGACTCCCGACAGGCCTGGTAGCGACTCCAAGGTGCGCGAAACCGCAACCCCTTGCATCCGCTGGACACGCTGCTGCAGGTCCTGGATACGGCTTCGAGTAATGTGTGGCGACACTCTCTTATAATCGAACATGTATTCGAGAATAGTCAAGACGACTGACACACTCCGCTGCGCTATCGCTCCCTCGGCGAACGCGCTGCCCGTCACTCGATCGCGCGCGCTTGCGAGCGAGCAGCCGCCTTATCGTCGCGATCGACGACAAGTAGGCGGCCATCCAAGCGCGATCCGCGCAACGAGCGCAGTCGAGAGCAGCAATCAACCGGATGCGCGCCCGTGCTGAGGAGAGCGAGCAGACACGCCTTATCGTCTGCGAACGACGACGAAGTAAGCTGGCAACCAAGCGCGATCCGCAGCCCGATGTCGCGCCGCGAGTCTGCAGGAGAAACCCGACGAACACGTAGTCAAGAGACAACAGCGCGCTATCATCTCCAGTGCAGTGTGTGGATTGCACTCTGACGGGCAGCCGCCAATTCACCTCCTTCGTCACTCGCCAACAAACGCTCCGATCCTCGCGCAACCACCCCGACGAGCTCCTGCAGTCGAGCGAATGGCTGCCCGTCAAATAGTGCAGGTGCTTGACCTGACCCGCCATAATCCCAATGACGGCGTCATTAGCTTGTGTGCACTCTTGGGCGCAACCTATGCAGGCGGAAGGAGGTGTGAGATGTCAGCGGTGATCGTTCTCAATACCGACAACACGGCCCTGCATACGGTTTCGGTGCAGCACGCGATTCGGATGCTGGTCCGCGAAGTCGCGATCGTCGAGGAAGCCCGCGACGGACATCGCATCGGTCCCTATCCGTGGCCTCTGGTCTTGCGCTTGATCCGCTACGTCAAGACCACCTTCCTCTACGCTCGTACCCCGGCCTGGTCCAAGCGCGGGGTGCTGCGTCGTGATCATCATCGATGCGCCTACTGTCAGGGTCCGGCAGACACCGTTGATCATCTGCTACCTCAGTCCCGCGGCGGAACGAACAGCTGGAAGAACACCGTCGCTGCCTGCACTCGCTGCAACAACCGCAAGGCCAATCGCACCCCCACCGAGGCCGGCATGTCTCTCGCCTGGAAGCCCAGCGTGCCGAGCTGGCGTGAGGCCTACCATCGTCGAAACTGATGCCTGTCTGGGATCCCGTCACTTATCTGGAGTTCGCCGACGAGCGCTCCCGGCCCTTCCTCGATCTGCTGAGCAGGGTCAAGGCCGCTCATCCCAGGCTCGTCGTCGACTTGGGCTGCGGACCCGGCCAACTCACCGCCTCCCTGGCTGATCGTTGGCCCGACGCACAGATTCTCGGGCTCGATTCCTCACCGGAGATGATCAAGCAATCCGCTGAGTTTGCGCGCCGGCGGGTGTCTTTCCAGGTTCAGGATCTGCGTGACTGGCGGCCCGAAGCACCGGTGGACGTGATCATCAGCAACGCCACACTGCAGTGGGTTCCGGGGCACCGCGGTCTGCTGCCGGCCCTGGTCAAGGTGCTCAGCCCAGACGGATGGCTGGCATTCCAGGTGCCGGGGAACTTCGGGGAGCCCAGTCACCAGCTCCTTCGTCAGTTGGCCGCCGACGCGCGGTACGCCCCCATGCTGACCGAGGTCACCTGGCCGTCTTCAGCCGATGCGGCGTCGTACTTGGCTGATCTTGCTGGTCTGGGCTGCTCGGTCGATGCCTGGGAGACCACCTACCTGCACGTACTGACGGGGCCCAATCCGGTATTTCGCTGGATCTCCGGGACCGGGGCGCGACCTGTCCTGCAGGCGCTGCCTGATGATCTTCGAGCGCAATTCATCGCCGAATACCAGGAGCTTCTCAACGCGGCATACCCAGCCCGGGCGCACGGCACAGTGCTGCCGTTCCGTCGCATTTTCGTCGTGGCGAGCCGTTGAACACGGTCCAGCGAGCTGGCGAGGTGCCGCAACGCTAGACGAGCCCTAAACAGCCACCTGCTGTTGATCACTGACCCACAGGCCGATGAGGCCGCGGAAGTGGGCCATGAACCACTCCCGCTCGTGCTCGGGATAGGTCTGGATGATCGTCTCGGTCAGCATCCGGTCGAAGTCGGCCGATGTCACCCACTCCAGCACCATGTCATCGATGTCCGGCAGCGACGTGGCGCAGAAGTCCAGATAGCGCTCCTTCTGGAAGTGCTGGTCAGCCAGCTGCTGGTAGCGCATCAGCTTGGCCTGGTAGGTCAGCTCTGGATCATCGGCCACCGCGAACCAGGGCTCGGTGTCGACATGCAGCTTCGCGCGGCGCCGGGTTGCCGCACAGAACGCCGTCCATTTGATCAAGGACGCCATGGCCCACGGGAAGTAGTAATGCAGCGACGTCACGGCCACGTCCGGACAGGCATTGGCGTAATCGATCGGAATCACCGTGTCGCCCTGCACCAACATCTCGCAGGAGTTGAACTCCCAGCGGAAGAATGCATTCACCGTCTGAGTGATGGTGGTGGCTTCCTGGCCCACCGTGGCGGACAAAAAGTCATGATCAACGACATAACGCTGGTGCATGGGCTGGTCTGGTTGAAAGTGCATCACCATGGTTTCGGGCCCAATCGTCAGAGCCCGGGCGAAGACGTCATAGGGTTCGACGGACTTCTGCAGATGCATCAACATCTCGCCGGAGTTGTCGTACGCAGCCATCAAGTCCGCCTGATTTCGGACCCGAGACACTCCTCGCCAGCCGCCGCCGTCGAACGGCTTCATGAAGAGCGGATAGCCCATCTCGTCGGCAATGGCCACGAGGTCGAAAGCATCGTTGTAGTTGCGCGACGTGTACGCCCACCGCACGTTGTCGACTGGATTCTTGTGGGGCACCAGCACCGTGTCCGGCACGTTCATGCCGAGCCTGATCAGCGCACAGTACGCCGAGTGTTTCTCCATCGACTGGAAGGTGAACGGGGAGTTCGGCAGGTAGACGTCGTCCATCAACGCCACCTTCTTCAGCCACTCCCGCGGGTGGTAATACCAATAGGCCAACCGGTCGATCACCACGTCATGGCGAGCCCGATCGCGCAAATTGAAGGGGTGGATGTGCACCCGTTCGGTGTCCAGTACATGATCAGCCCCGGCGTACCGAAAGACACCGAGACGGCCGGCGATCGCCTCGAACGCCTGCGGCCAGTCCTCCTCGGCGCCGAGCAGCAAACCGATCAAGTGGTGGTTAGGTGACACGTTCGACCTCCTCGGGTCTAGCAGAAGCGTGGTAGGTGATGTGCCAGCTGGCGCTGCCACCATTCCCAGTCATGACTGACGTCGTAGCCCCACAGGTCCAGTTCGCAGCGAATTCCTTTCTCTTGCAGCAGACGGGCCATTTCAACCGTGGACGGTAGGGCGCCAGTGGGATGAGTTTCCCAGGCTCCCTGACCGACCACGAGCAAGATCGACAATCGGCCGCGTAGCCAGTCCAGATGATCACCATTCAGGTTCGGCACGTAATCGGTTGGATTGGCGAAGTACGTGGCATCGCCGCGGTCGCCCCAGGAGCCCCAGGTGCTCACGTCGTAATTGCCGGACAGGCCAATGGCCAGTGGCGCGAGATCGGCCCGCTGCATGGAGAAGTGCACCGCGTGATAGGCGCCGAGGCTGCAACCCAAGGTGATCAGCTCCGCAGCTGGCGAGGTGTCTGCGTGGATATGCGGCACCACGTGGTGAGTCAGCCAGCGGGTATAGACCTCATGCCGTACTGCTCGCTCCTCGGTCGGTATGCCCCGGTCCGCCCAGGTATCCGCGTCGAGGGAGTCGACACAGTAGAGCTTGATGCGGCCGTCGTTGATCAAGTAACCGATGGCATCCAGCATGCCGTTGTTCTCGAAGTCCCAGGCGCGGCCGGCCTCGCTCGGGAAGGCCACCACCGGGCGGCCGTAGTGGCCATATTGGACGATGGTCATGCCCCGGTCGATGCCGCTGCCCAGCGGTAACTCGAACTGATGCCGGTTCACCTGACCATCCCCTTGTCACCTGATACTGGCCTCGTCTGATACCGCGCGCAAGGTTGCCGGTAGCTGCAGCCCGTTGCGTTTCAGTTCCACTTCGGCCAGCTTGTTGATCACCTCCCGATCACCGGATCGCCACGCCTGCACGGGGTCATCGCTGATTTCGGCCAGCACATAGAGCGGTTGAGCGGCCATCGCCCGGAGAGCGAACAGGTCCAGGTCGGCCAGCGAATCCAAGAAGACTTGAGAGGCGTGAGCCTGCCGGTAGAAGCGGATGCGACGCGGCAGCCAGAAGGCGACAACGGTTGCCACCGGAATAAGAAAGACCAGCCAACCGACGATCAGTGCCAGGCGTTCGATGCTGACCACTTGATCATTGGCCGAATCGATCAGGTTTCCGAGGGTCCCCGCCGCCGCGTCCAAGGGACGCCGCATCTGTTCGCCGGCGACTGGCACCTTGGCAGCTTCGGCCGCAGCCTGTCGAAAGTTCTCGGCCAACCGCATGGCGGTCCTCGCCGTCTCCCTGGCGGGCGTAGCCAACACCTCAATCACCCGATGGACGAAGATTGCGACGATGGCCCAGCCGATTGCCCAGAGCACGACAAAGCCATCCCCAACGAGCTGGCCGATCATCTTCGCCGGACGCTTAGCGTAGATGCCCATGGCCGCGACACTACTCATGCTCGCCGCAGGTGGCAGGATGGCCCGATGTCCCGCGGTCTGACCCTCCGACCGACGCCAGCTCGTTCGGCTCCATATGGATGTCTGTTGCTGATCCTTGCCCTTGCGCTGGCTGGATGCGGGATTTCACTTCCCAAGCCGAATCCGGACTCCAACGGCGATACTCCTGACCGGGCAGCTGCTGCGCTGGCCGCCGGCCTGAGCGCGAAGGATCTATCGCCGTTGCCTTTTGTGGGCTCCACCGGCACAGCCGTCAATGACATGTTCAAGCCATTGGTGAGCGGTATGGGACCTCTGAAGCCCGAATGTGACCGTGGCGTCGGTCTCACGCGACCGATCCTCAGCCACTGCCAGCCTGTCGTTCAGCTGGACGTTTCCGGGAATTCCGGAACGTTGGGCGTACCAGACCGAGGCCAAGCTGACCGAAGAGTCGGGACAGTGGAAGACCAACTGGCAGCCGAGCATCGTGCAACCGCAGCTGGATGGCACGAACCGACTGACGCAGCGGCGTCTGTATCCCGAGCGCGGCGAGCTGCTCGGCGAAGACGGCGACGCCATTGTGGAAGACCGGCCGGTATTCCGGATTGGCATCGACAAGTCGAAGGTGAGCGGCGATAAGGCCAAAGCGTCCGCCATTCGGCTCGCAAAGATAGTCAAGATCAACGCCAAAACGTACGCGGCGAACGTTGCCGCGGCCGGTAACGATGCATTCGTGCTAGCGATAGTGCTCCGAATGGATGCGCCGGATCTACCACTCGGCTCAAGGATCCGGGCTATCCCCGGTGCGCTCTCCATCCGAACCAGCCAGATGCTGGCGCCGACCCGCGATTTTGCCCGACCGATCATCGGGACCGTAGGTGAGGCAACCAAGGAGGACATCGAGAAGTCCGGCGGCGCCATCGTGGCCGGAGACCAGGTCGGGCTGACCGGATTGCAGAAACGCTATGACGCCCAGATGCGTGGCACGCCCGGCGTACGCGTACGACTGGTCGCCGCCAAGCCGAGCGGTGCCTCAGCAAGCCCATCCCCTACTCCCTCGCCCGCCCCCGAAACCGAACCTGTCGTGCTCTTCGAGGTGAAGCCGGTGCCAGGCAAGCCGTTGACGACGACGCTCAATGTCGGGCTGCAGAAGCTCGCGGAAAAGACGCTTGCGTCGACAAAGCCGGCCAGTGCCTTGGTTGCAATTCGTCCGTCGACCGGCGCCATCGTTGCGGCCGCAAACGGTGAAGGCAACCGCGGCCAGTCGCTGGCGACGGTGGGCCGTGCGCCACCGGGGTCGACTTTCAAGGTGGTCTCCGCATTGGCATTGCTCAGAGCGGGGTTGACTCCAGACTCCAAGATCAGCTGTCCGCGAACGGTCACGGTGAACGGGCGAAAGTTCACTAACTACAGCGATTACCCGGCTAATCACCGAGGCACCATCACGTTTCGGACCGCGCTCGCCCAGTCCTGCAATACGGCATTTATCGGGCAGCGACGCAAGCTCGACGGGTCCGCCCTGGCGAACGCCGCAGGCTCCTTGGGCGTGGGCATCGACTACGACGTCGGCTTTCCGTCCTTCTTCGGCTCGGTGCCGGACGATTCGACAGCCACCGGCCGCGCCGCGGCGATGATCGGCCAGGGCAAGGTCGAAGCCTCGCCGATGGCGATGGCTGCTGTCGTGGCGTCGGTCGCGGCAGGCGAGACGGTGATACCGCACCTGGTCGATGGGACCCAAGCCACCTCGAAGGGGAAGCCTCTGACTCGGCAGGAGGCTCGCCAGCTGCGCAGCATGATGCGGGGAGTGGTGACCGACGGTAGTGGGCGGGTGCTCGGCAATCTTTCCGGACCTCCGGTATTGGCCAAGACGGGCACCGCTGAGTACGGCAGCTCGAAGCCGCTCAAGACCCATGCCTGGATGATCGCCGCCCAAGGCGATCTCGCGGTCGCTGTCTTCGTCAACGACGGCAAGTCTGGCTCCTCCACGGCTGGCCCGCTGCTGCGTACGTTCCTGGCAGAACGCTCGCTGAGCCCTGGGCGCAAGGCTCGATCACGATCGTGACCCTCTGAGCGCGACGAGCCAACCGCGTTCGTCGCCTTCCACGAGCCCCGCAGACTCGAGCGCGGTCAGCGCAGCCAAGCAGCTTGGGACGCTCACGTTCGCAGCCAGGGCGATCTCTCCCGCCGGTGCGCGGCGGCGAGCTGGGATCGCCTCGAACACCGCGAGCTGAGTCTCGCTCAGCGCATCCGTCGCCCGGGTGCCACCCTGGGCAAGCGGCAGCATCGCCTGACCCATGTCGGAGATGAGCTCCAACACGTCCGCGGCGGAGGTGACCAATACCGCCTGTCCGTTACGGATCATCAGGTGCGTAGCGGTTGACGCTCGGGAGTAGACCGAACCCGGAACCGCCATCAGCGGACGTCCGCAACCAAGCGCCCAACTAGCGGTGTTGCGGGCACCCGAGCGAAGCGCCGCCTCCACCACGATCGTGCCCCGCGACATGGCCGCTATCAGCCGGTTGCGCGCCAGAAACCTCACGCGGGTGGGATGCGCCCCTGGCGGCAGTTCGGAGACCAGCAGCTGATCCTTGGCCAGCGTCTCAAACAATGCGGAGTGGCCGGGTGGATAGGCCACGTCGACACCATTGGCGAGGACACAGACTGTTGGGCCGCCAGCGGCGAGTGCTCCTCGATGCGCGGCCACGTCGATACCGAAGGCGCCACCAGAGAGCACGGTCACTCCCCGCTCGACGAGATCTGCCGCAAGATCGGCCGCAATCCCGTTGCCGTACGCCGTCGCTGCTCGTGAGCCGACGATCGCGACCGAACGCTCCATGAGATGGGCCAGGTGTGCCGGACCGCGCAGCCAGAGCCCCAACGGTTCACCACCGCGTCGTTGGATGGATTCGGCATGCCGAAGATCATCAAGCCCGCTCGGCCACTCGTCATCGCCGGGCACGACGAAACGCATAGCTGACGCTTTGGCCAGCCGCTCTACGGCATCAGTCGGTACGGCTGCGGCCCGCTGCGCAGCCGGCTCACCGAGGACACCCTCGATGATCTTGGCCCAGGCGGTCTCGGCACCGATGTTTTGCACAAGTTCAGTGACAGCGGGATCGCCGCCCTCCATAGCGCACGTGAGCAGCATCCGGGCTCTCCGATCCGAGTTGATCATGGCTCAGACCGCCTGACGTCTCACAGCGCCTGGCTGCTCGCCACGCCGCATGGCCAAGGCGATGTCGAGCTCGTCCCGACCCGGCACGTCGCGGCCAGCGAGATCGGCGATCGTCCATGCGAGCCGCAGCACCTTGTCGACCCCGCGCGCACTCAACCGGCCGCGGTCCACGGCCTCATCAACGGCACTGCAGGCCCTCGGGCAGTGGCAGGTGGCGGCGCAGGTAAGTGCCGGAGACTTCGCTGTTGGTCTGCCAGCCACTACCAGCCAAGCGGCGACGCTGCCGGTCGCGCGCCTGGAGAACCCGCTCGGCCACCATCGCCGAGGACTCAGTTTGCTGCAGCGTGGCCTTCAGATAGGCCTTGCGTAGCGGCAGAAACGCTTGATTGATGTCAATGCGATCGCGTATCGGTCCGGAGATCTTCTCCGCGTACCGGCGCACCACGGTGGGGGCGCACTGGCAATGGCCACCAGGCGTCGCGGCCTGCCCGCAGGGACAGGGATTGGCGGCGAGGATGAGTTGGAAACGCGCGGGATAGCGGGCGTGTACTTCACTGCGTCCGAGCGTGATCATGCCGGATTCCAGCGGCGTACGAAGCGCCTCGATGACGGCAGGATGGAATTCCGGCGCCTCGTCGAGAAAGAGCACACCCTTGTGGGCACACGAAATCGCTCCCGGCCTTGCTATCCGCTGACCGCCACCGACAATGCTGGCAACCGATGCGGAGTGATGTGGGTCGCTGTAGGGCGGTCTGGTGATGAGCTCATCGGCGAGATTGAAGCCAGCAAGCGAGTGCACCGCCGAGACCTCCAAAGCGTCGTGGACATCAAGATCAGGAAGCAGACCCGGGACACGTTCGGCCAGCATGGTCTTGCCGACGCCCGGCGGGCCGTGGAACAGCAGGTGGTGCCTGCCGGCCGCGGCTACCTCGCAGGCCCATTTGGCCTCGACCTGACCGACCACATCTGCCAGGTCGAGACGACGCTTGGCGTGTTTGCCCGCCTGCTCGCCTATCACATCGATCGGCTCGACCAACGGCATCGGCCTGCCCTGCAGGAATGCGACCAGCTGAGTGATCGAGGCAATACCGAACACGTCGATTCCTGAGACGAGCTTCGCCTCGCCGGCCTGGCGCAGAGGCACGATGATCCGCGTGAAACCTGCCTGCTGGGCCGCAAGAGTGGCGGGCAAGACGCCGCGTACCGGCCGGAGTCGACCGTCCAGCCCCAGCTCGCCCAGCAAGGCCGTTCGACGCAGCTCCGCGGTGCGGAAGATCCCTTGTGCCGCGAGTATGGCGGCGACAATCGCGAGATCGTAATGACTGCCGGCTTTAGGCAGGGTAGCCGGGCTGAGGTTGATGGTCAGTAGGGAGATCGGCCACTCTTGCCCGGAGTTGCTGACCGCCGCCTTGCACCGATCGCGGGCTTGATAGAGCGCCGAATCCGGCAATCCGACCAGGACGGTACGCGGTAGCCCGGCACCAATGTCGGCCTCCACCTCGACGATCCGGCCCTCGAGGCCGACCAAAGCCACGGACCATGCGCACGCCGATGCCACTCAACCCACCGCCCGAACGTGTTTTAGCGATGGCTCCTGGCCGGGCGTCAAGACCACGCCGATAGCGTCCAACCGGATAGCTGAGGCCTTCATGCGATGCTCGCGCATCCACACGGCCGCCAGCTGTCGCAGCGTCCGCATCTTCGCGTACGTGATCGCCTCGAGCGGATGACCGAAGCCCAGTCCGCTGCGGCATTTCACCTCGCAGAAGACCAGCGTCAATCCGCCGATGCCAGACTCCGCCGCAACAATGTCGATCTCACCCAGCCGGCAGCGCCAGTTCCGCTCGAGGATCTGCATGCCCTGCCGCTGCAATTCGGCGCACGCCAAGTCTTCGCCACGTATCCCGATCTGCTTCTTCGATTCCGTCGCCGGCATCGTCCACCTCCGTACGGAAGCATGCGTACGCCGACTCGAATCGTGCGGGCTCGCCGAAATCTGTGGAAACCGCGGATTAGAACGCTGTGGAAAACCGATAGATGACTGATGGAAGGCGCCTAAATCAGGCTCTCCGGACTTCTGAGGGGCGAACTGCGCTGACGTGGCTTTAGGTGTGTCCTTTCTCCGACATCGGGAGAAAGGACGTGCTCAATCCGACAGGCACCGGCTCAGTCGTAGTTGCTCCAGACGGTCCAGAGAAGGGCGTGGAGTACGCCGAACACGTGCGTCCTCCGCATAAGGCCGCGAAAGTGGCTCAATCAGCTGATCGCATGCGTATTCGACCGCGTGCGGAGAAACGCAACAGACCGAGGCAACGAGCCGCCTGGGCCAGCGCAAAGATCAGGTGCTTAAGACGGCTTAGGCACCTCGAGGTCGCTGTGGGCGATCTCTTCGATGGAGACGTCGCGGAAGGTCAGCACCTTCGCACTCTTCACAAAGCGCGCGGGACGGTACATATCCCACACCCAGGCATCGCCCATTGACACCTCGTAGTAGACGTCGCCGCCCTCGGTGCGCACCTTGAGATCGACAGCGTTGCAGAGATAGAAACGTCGTTCGGTCTCCACTGCGTAGGTGAAGATGCCGACGACGTCCTTGTACTCGCGATAGAGCTGAAGCTCCAGCTCACTTTCGTACTGTTCGAGATCCTCGGCACTCATAGCGAATCGACTCTAGCCGTTCGGGAAACATCGACTCTAGCCGTTCGGGAAACGTTGATGAAGCGCATCCGATGGGTAGCAGATGGCCCGTACGCATCGAGCTTCTCCTGGTGCAGCGGCGTGCAGTAGCCCTTGTGCTCAGCGAACTCATACTCCGGATATTGCTTGTCGAGCTCGCACATGATGCGGTCCCGCGTCACCTTGGCAATGATCGATGCCGCCGCAACGCAGGCGACGACCTGATCACCCTTCCAGACGGCGAGTCCTGGAGTGCCGAGCCCGTCCACGCTGAATCCGTCGGTCAGCACATAGGTGGGCGGCACCTCGAGACGGCACAAGGCCATCCGTAGCGCCATGACATTGGCGACATGCATTCCGAGCGGTCACACTCTCCCGGCTCGATGCACACCACAGACCAGGCAATGGCCTTCTCGGTAATCGCGGCATACAAGCGCTCCCGCTGCAAGGCGGTGAGCAGCTTGGAGTCCTTCAGTCCGGCGATCTGCCGCGACTTCGCATCGCTGAGGATGGTCGCTGCCGCGACGAGAGGGCCAGCACAGGCTCCGCGGCCTGCCTCGTCAGCACCCGCAACCGGATAGAGACCCATCCGCTGCAATGCGCGTTCATAGCCGTAGATGCCGCTATTGCGCTTGACCAGCACGGGCGTCGCGGCCCTGCCCACCGGCATCAGCAGGTCACCCCCGCGGGCTTGATCACAGCGCGTGCGGGCGCCGGCTCGGGTGGGTCAGGGACGTTGTCGAAGGTGGCCGGCCGCCGCAGCCGACCAGCGCGGTCGAAGGGCGCCGCAATCGCGAAGGCCGGCCCGACCACCAAAGACATCGGGACGAAGGCCACCTGCCCTCTCCCCTGGCTCGTCGAGAGGTCGGAAAGGTGGCACCGGGAGTCAGCGCTCAGATCGCGGTGGTCACCCATGACGAAGATGCGGTCCTTGGGTACCACGACTTCGAATTTGACATCGGACGGATTGACCTGGTCGTCGTCGGGATCGGTATAGAGATAGCTGGTCTCGTTCAGGGGATAGCCGTTGACCGTGATGCGGCCCTTGGCCGTGCAGCAGACGACCTTGTCGCCTGGCATTCCGATGACTCGCTTGATCAGATGCCCAGGAGTGCTCTTGGTGGGGAGCCCGATGAATTCCAGCGCTTTGTCCCAGGGTCCCGGGTCAGCGGGATCCTCCTCGAGCCAACCGCCTGGGTCGGAGAAGACGACTACGTCACCCCGATGAAACTTGGTCAGCTTTTCGACGACCACCCGATCACCTACCAACAGCGTGTTCTCCATCGACTGGGAAGGGATGATGAACATCTGCCCGACGAAGGCGCGGAGCAACGACGAAACCACGACCGCGCCAATGACCACGATAATCAGTTCCCGCACGAACCCCCAGGTACGTCGTCCCATCGTCTTCGGCTGGTTCCTTTTGCGTTTGGCGGTGTCGTGGACCAGCGTCGGCGCGGGAGGACTCTTGTGAGTGGTCAACAGCTGGCCTCAGGTCCGGCGGTAATCGTTGCTGCGTCTGGCGCCGGCTCTGAGCCGGACGGGACGCTGTCAAACGTATCCGGGATCGCCAAGCGGTGCTGACGGTCGAGGGGCCAAACGACGGCAATCGCGCGGCCTACCACCAGATCTTGTGACACGAATGCATTCTCACCTGTGGCGCCTCCGCCTTGCGTGTCATTGAGGTGGCACCGCGAGTCGCGGCTGTAGTCCCGGTTGTCGCCCATCACGAAGAGATGGCTGCGAGGAACGACGACGTCGAATCTGATGGTCGACGGTTGCATGTGTGCACCGCCCGGTCCGGCGGTGAGATAGGAGGTCTCCTCCAGGGGCTCGCCGTTGACGATGAGGCGGCCCGCAGCGTCGCAGCAGGCCACGCGATCTCCTTCGACGCCGATCACACGCTTGATCAAGTGCTCGGTGCCTGTGTCGGGGAGTACGCCAATGAATTGAAAGGCCTTGCCGATCGGGCCTCGCTGGCGCGCGGTGGCACCGGTGAGCCAGCCGCCGGGATCCTTGAAGACGATCACTTCTCCCCGCTTGGCCGCACTCAGCTTTTCGACGACGACCCGGTCGTCGACCTGCAGCGTGCTCTGCATGGAAATCGAGGGGATCAAGAACATCTGTCCGACGAAACCACGCAGCAACGAGGCAACAATCACCGCGCCGACAACGACAGCCGCCAGTTCTTTGACGAAGGCCAGCGCATGCTGGCGGAAAGTCAACTGCGGTGGATCCGAAGCATCGGCCTGGAGCTGATCAGACTCTGACTGAGATGCCGGCTGCACAGCGCGCCGTGGCGCCGCATCCACCCGCCGGCGAGCCATGTCAGGTTCGGAAATGATCAGCCGGCGTCGCGCTTTTCCTTGATCTTGGCAGCCTTGCCGCGCAGGCCGCGCAGATAGTAGAGCTTTGCGCGGCGTACGTCGCCGCGGCGTTCGACTTCGATCTTGTCAATGATCGGGCTGTGCAGCGGGAACGTACGCTCCACGCCGACGCCAAAGCTCACCTTGCGTACGGTGAATGTTTCGCGAATGCCATCCCCAGCTCGGGAGATGACGACACCAGTGAAGACCTGGATTCTCGAGCGGCTGCCCTCGACGACCTTGACGTGAACCTTGACGGTATCGCCCGGACGGAAGGCGGGAAGATCGGTGCGCATCGACGACTGGTCGAGCTCGTGAATGACCTTGCTCATCTTCAATTTCCTCGCCGGTGCCACAGGTCACCACGGTCGTACATCGGAGTTGAGAGGCTTCCTGCATGAGCGTCCCCCTGTGGCAGGTGTCGTCGCAGGACAGCAACGGTCAAGTCTGCCACATCGACGCGAGCGAGACGAAATCGTCAAACGGCACCCGAAAGACGCGCAGAATGTGCCCATGACGTCGCAGCCGAGCCGCGCCCGCTTCCTGGGCCGCGCGACCGCCCGAATGTCCAGGCTTGGCGTAGCGGTCGTTGCACTGGCCAGTTGCTTGGTGTTGGCGCAATGCTCATGGCTCGGTTCTCCGGCAGCACCCGAGCCGGCGCCGAGTGGCAGTACTCCCGCGCCGCCGGCGCGTACGCTCAGCAATGCGAACCTGATCAAGGCCGCCGATCTTCCGCCGCCCATCGGAGGCGGCAAGGTGATCAGCTATGACCGTAATGCCCGGTCCCTGGACAAGCTTTCGATCTGTCAGACACAGCCGCTGAATGCACTGGGCGCATCGGCAATCAAGAGCCGCAGCTTCCAGTCTCGCTATCCCTCCGGTGATCGACCCTTCCCTCGCTCGTCGCTGGATGACGAGCCCGACAGCTATGCGGTTGTATTGCAATTCTCCGACTCGGTCGCTGCCGCGCGAGCAAAATCTGCAATCGAAGGATGGGTGAGCAACTGTCTCGGCGGCGGTGAGCTACCCAACGGCGTGCGTAAGCTGCGCCAAAATGTCGAATGGACTGGCGTCTTGGCTGATCCTGCCCAGGCACAAGTCACCGAAATCGCCTATCAACGAAACGGTTCATCGAGCAGCAACGCGTATTTCGAGAGCATGGGGTTGACGACGCTGCAGGATCGGATGATGATCACCGTCCATGTGTTTTACACCGATGAGTCTCCCTACTCGTTGGACCTCGGGGAGGAAGAGGCCGGCTTCGCCCATCCTCAGCTCGGGCTGATTGACGCGGCGGTCCAACGGTTGTCGCACTAGTGTCCAACGGTTGTCGCACTAGTGTGAGTGCACCTCGTTAGGATCGCGGAGATGAGCATCAAGAAGGCCAGGGCGGCATATCGGGAGTCGAGCCTGCGTGCGTCATAAGGACGAGGAGTTCAGGTGGTAAGTGAAGGCGCCGCTATGGCGCACGACGTGCTGCTCGTCGGCGGCGGTGCGGCCGGTCTGCGGGCGGCGATCGCTATTGCCGAGACCAATCCCCATCTCAGCGTGGCAGTGGTTTCGAAGGTCTACCCCATGCGGAGCCACACAGTCTCTGCCGAGGGCGGCGCAGCTGGCGCGATCGCTGCAGACGACACGCTCGATGAGCACGCCTACGACACCGTCTCGGGCAGCGACTGGCTCGGTGACCAGGACGCGATCGAGGCGTTTGTGCAGGAGGCTCCTCGCGAGCTGCTCCAGCTTGAGCACTGGGGCTGCCCGTGGAGCCGTGAACCCAACGGGCGGATTGCCGTACGCGCTTTCGGCGGCATGAAGAACATGCGCACCTGGTTCGCCGCAGACAAGACCGGCTTCCATATGCTGCACACCCTGTTCCAGACGTCGCTGAAATACGCAGAGCTCACCCGCTACGACGAATGGTTCGTCACCCGGCTGCTGGTCGACGACGGACGCGTACACGGAGTTGTCGCGATCGAGCTGATGACCGGCCGGGTCGAGGTGATCAACGCGAAATCCGTCGTCTTGTGCAACGGCGGTTCGGGCAAGGTCTTTCCGTTCACCACCAACGCCAATATCTGCACCGGCGACGGGATGGCGCTGGCCTACCGGGCAGGGGCGCCACTCAAGGACATGGAGTTCGTCCAGTACCACCCGACGGGACTCCCGTTCACCGGCATCCTGATCACCGAGGCGACGCGGGCCGAAGGCGGCTGGCTGCTCAACAAGGACGGCTACCGCTATCTGCAGGACTACGACCTGGGCAAGCCGGAGCCCACGCCGGTGCTGAGAAGCATGGAGCTCGGACCCCGGGACCGCCTGTCGCAGGCCTTTGTGCATGAGGTCGAGAAAGGCCGGACGATCGAGTCACCGTACGGGCCGATCGTTCATCTCGACTTGCGACATCTCGGCGAGAAACTGATCGAGACCAAGCTTCCGATGGTCCGAGAGCTGTGTCTGAAGTACGAGCGGATCGATCCCGTGACCGAGCTCATCCCGGTTCGGCCGGTTGTGCACTACATGATGGGCGGCGTACACACCGACATCGATGGTGCGACTCCGATCGAGGGCCTTTTCGCCGCAGGAGAGACCGCCTGCGTCACCATCAACGGGGCGAATCGACTGGGCTCCAACTCGCTGCCTGAGTGCCTGGTCTTCGGCGCCCGCGCCGGGAAGGCCGCCGCCGAATACGCCGCCAGTGCGAAGCCGGCATCTCCAGCCGTGATGCGGCAAGCCGAGGATGAGGTACGGCGGCTCGATCTGATGCGATCGGCCGACGGAGGCACCGAGCGGATTGCCGACATTCGCGAAGAAATGCAGTCGACGATGGAAGACAGCGCCGGGATCTTCCGATCCGGCGACTCGCTGACCAAAGGCGTCGATCGACTGGCCGAGTTGCAGCAACGACTTCAGCACGTCCAGCTTGGCGACGACACCCGGGTGTTCAACACCGAGCTGGTCGCGGCGTTGGAGCTGGCGAACATGCTGGACATTGCCGAAACCACGCTGCTGTCCGCTCTGCAACGCGAAGAGTCGCGCGGTGCTCACCAGCGGACCGATTTCACCGCGCGCGACGATAAACGCTTCCTCAATCACGCGCTGGCGTACCGCGACTCAGACGGTTTACCCAGAATCGAACGTTTGCCGGTGACGATCACACGATGGGCACCCGGCGAACGGGTGTACGGAAGGTAGCCAGATGGCCGACAGCATCCAAGATGCATGTGACGCGATACGACCCCGAGCAGGACTCCGCGCCCACCATTGTCGAGTACGAGGTGCCACTACGGAAGGACTGGGCGATCCTCGACGGGCTGAACTACGTCAAGGACCACGTCGACGGCAGCCTGTCGTATCGGTGGTCGTGCCGGATGGGCATCTGCGGTAGCTGCGGGATGAACGTCGACGGTGAGCCGAAGCTGACGTGTGCCGCCTTCCTCACCGACTACGCACCTGGTCCCGTCCGAGTCGAGCCGCTGACCAACTTCCCCGTCGTTCGTGACCTGGTCGTCGACATCGAGGACTTCATGGAGAAGCTTCCGCGCGTCAAGCCGTGGATCATCCGTGACGACGACCAGTCCGTGATCGACGGCGAGTACATCCAGACCCCAGAAGAGCTGGACGAGTACAGACAGTTCAGCAACTGCATCAACTGCATGCTCTGTTACGCCGCCTGTCCGATCTACGGCATCGACGAAACCTTCATCGGCCCGGCGGCCATCGCCCTGGCTGAGCGGTACGACCTGGACTCTCGCGACCGCGGACAGCGAGAACGCCTCGACGTGCTCATCGAGCGCGAAGGAGTATGGGGCTGCACATTCGTCGGAGAGTGCACCCGGGTATGCCCCAAGCACGTCGATCCGGCCGGTGCCATCCAGCGCTACAAGCTGAAGGCCGCCAAGGAAAACGTCATGGCGTTCCTGTTGCCGCGGGGCGCGCGATGAGTGCGCCGACGACATACCGGCAGCCTGTCTCCAGGCTGTGGTGGATGAAGAAGCGGACCTACTTCGTGTTTGTGCTGCGCGAGCTGAGCAGCGTCTTCGTCGGGTGGTCCGCAGTTTTCCTGATGGTGATGCTCGTCGCTGTCGGACGTGGCGAAGCCGCATATCAGAGCTTTTTGAATTGGGCTTCCTCACCTGTCGTGGTGATTGTGAACGTCGTAGCACTCGCCTTCTTGGTGCTCCATACCGTGACCTGGTTCGCGCTCACTCCCCAGGCCATGGAGATCCGGCTCGGTGGTCGACGCGTGCCGAGGGTGAAGATGGTCAACATCGCGGGCCGGAGCGTGCCTGCGGCGACCGTGGTACGCGTCGGCGGTAGGCGGGTGCCCTCAGGGATGGTGATTGCCTCGCAGTACGCCGGACTGATTGTGGTATCGGCATTCATTGTCTGGCTGGTGCTGCGATGACAAAACGTCGCCTCGAGCCGTCTGCTCTGGCTGGCGTTCAGCGGGGGCGGCGTCGTTTCGGCGGTCTTCCTGCCCGTGCTAGTGCGTCCTGTTTGGGCTGGCGATCCCGTTGGGATGGGTGCAGCCCGACTACGGTCATCTGCATGCGGTACTCAGCTTCTGGCTCACCCGGCTGGTCGCACTGGGTTTGCTCGTTCTGATGCTGTTTCACTGGGCGCACCGATTCCGTTACACGTTGCATGACGGACTGCAGCTCAAGTGGTTGGAGGCTCCGCTCGCTGTGCTCTGCTACGGCGGTGCGGTGGTCGGCTCGATTGCCGCACTGCTGATCGTCGTCATGCTTTAGTGCCCTTGGAAGGGCACTAGAGGCCGGTTCGGTCGGGTTCTTCCTCTTCCAACTCATCCCGTCGAGGAGCCGCCTTAGGCCAATGGGAGCCGCCATGGCTCAAGGCTCTGATCAGATCCCGGTTGAGCCGAGCGATGGACTCCAGCGGAATCTGCTTCGGGCAGACAGCGGTGCATTCACCGATGTTGGTGCAGCCGCCGAAACCTTCCATATCGTGCTGAGCCACCATGCCAACGACCCGGGAATAGCGCTCAGGCTGGCCCTGAGTCAGCAGACCGAGATGGGTGACCTTCGCTGCGGTAAACAACATGGCTGAACCGTTCGGGCAGGCCGCGACGCAAGCACCGCATCCGATGCAGGTGGCGGCGTCGAACGCACGGTCGGCATCTCTCTTGCCCACTGGGGTCGCGTGCGCATCCGGAGCGGTGCCGGTCGGCGCGGAGATGTATCCGCCGGCCTGGATGATGCGATCGAATGCGCCGCGATCCACCACCAGATCCTTGATCACGGGAAACGGCTCGGCTCGCCACGGTTCGACATCGATGACGTCGCCATCCTTGAAGGAGCGCATGTGGAGCTGGCATGTCGTGGTTTGCCCCGGCCCGTGCGCGACGCCATTGATCACCAGACCGCACATGCCGCAGATGCCTTCGCGGCAGTCGCTGTCGAAGGCGATGGGATCGTCACCCTTGAGAGTCAGTCGCTCGTTCAGCACGTCCGAACATCTCCAGAAATGACATGTGCTCGGAAACATCCTTGACGTATAGACGGCCATCTTGCACCCTGTTTGACGTTGTGTCGGTCCGCGTCCTCGCTCGTCCAGACCACCAGCGCTGCGCTACCCGACGCTCGCCGACTAACGCCCTCATCATTTGTAACTTCTCTGCTTCATCTCGACGTAGTCATAGACCAGGGGCTCCTTGTGCAGGATCGGCCGATGGTTCTCGCCGGCAAATTCCCAAGCCGACACGTACGCGAAATTGTCGTCGTCTCGCAACGCCTCACCGTCGGGGGTTTGGCTTTCAACCCGGAAGTGGCCGCCACACGATTCGCGCCTGACCAGCGCATCGATGCACATCAGCTCGCCGAGCTCGAAGAAGTCTGCGACGCGGCCGGCGCGTTCCAGCGCCTGGTTGAGCTCCTCGTTCGCGCCCAGCACCTTGACGTCGGACCAAAACTCGTCCTTCAGCTCCCGAATGCGCGTGAGCGCCTTACGCAGCCCCTCCTCGCTGCGCTCCATGCCGCAGTAGTCCCACATCAACCGCCCCAACTCCCGATGAAAGGAATCCACGGTCCGCGAGCCATTCACCGAAAGCAGCTTGTCGATCCTGCCGCGGACCGCCGTAACTGCCTCAGTGACGGTCGGATGTGACGCGTCGACCTTCGGAAACGGCCCGTCGGCGAGGTAGTCGTTGATGGTGTTAGGGAGTACGAAATAGCCGTCGGCCAGGCCCTGCATCAAGGCGCTGGCGCCGAGTCGGTTCGCCCCATGATCGGAGAAGTTGGCCTCGCCGGTGACGTAGAGACCAGGAATGCTGGATTCGAGGTCGTAGTCGACCCAGAGCCCACCCATCGTGTAGTGGACGGCCGGATAGATCCGCATCGGCACTGCGTACGGGTCTTCCCCGGTGATCTGGGCGTACATCTGAAAGAGGTTGCCGTACTTGGCTTCCACCGTCTGCCGCCCGAGCCGCGCTATCGCGTCAGCGAAATCGAGATACACCCCAAGGCCCCCCGGCCCGACACCGCGACCCTCGTCACATACGTTCTTGGCGGCCCGGGAGGCGATGTCACGAGGGACCAAATTGCCGAAGGAGGGATAGATCCGCTCCAGGTAGTAGTCGCGATCTCGCTCGGGAATCTCTCGAGGATCCCGCTTGTCCTCACCACTCTTGGGCACCCAGATCCTGCCGTCATTGCGCAACGACTCGCTCATCAACGTCAGCTTGGACTGATAGTCGCCGCTTACCGGAATGCAGGTCGGGTGAATCTGGGTGAAGCAGGGATTCGCGAAGTATGCGCCCTTGCGATACGCCCGCCAGGTGGCGGTGACGTTGCATCCCATGGCATTGGTGGACAGAAAGAACACGTTGCTGTAGCCGCCGGTCGCGAGTACCACAGCGTCGGCGATGTAGGTCTCGATGTCCCCTGTCACCATGTCGCGAATGATCACACCGCGGGCTCGGCCGTCAACCACGATCAGCTCGAGCATCTCGTGACGGGTATGCATGGTGACGGTGCCGGCGGCGACCTGGCGCTCCAATGCCTGGTACGCGCCGAGCAGTAGTTGCTGGCCGGTCTGGCCGCGAGCGTAGAACGTGCGCGACACCTGTACGCCGCCGAATGAGCGGTTGTCCAGCAGGCCGCCGTACTCGCGCGCGAAGGGGACTCCTTGGGCGACGCATTGGTCGATGATCTGCAGACTTACCTCAGCTAGTCGATAGACGTTGGACTCGCGCGCCCGGAAGTCGCCGCCCTTGACGGTGTCGTAGAACAGGCGATATACGGAATCGCCGTCGTTGCGATAGTTCTTTGCCGCATTGATTCCGCCTTGCGCAGCGATCGAGTGAGCACGCCGCGGTGAGTCCTGGTAGCAGAAGCAGCTGACGTTGTAGCCCGCCTCGCCGAGAGTCGCTGCCGCAGAGGATCCGGCCAGTCCACTGCCAACGATGATCACGCTGAGTTTGCGACGGTTGGCTGGATTGACCAACCTGGCCTGGAAGCGTCGATCTTCCCAGCGCCGCTCGATGGGAACCTTCGGCGCCTTGGTGTCGGCGATCTCAGACCCGTCGATGTAGAACGAGTCGGCATCAATCGAGTCGAAAAGCTCCGAGTTGGTCACAGGCACCTCTGGAAGCTCGGATCGTGATCACCCATCAGCTCACGAATCCGAACAGAATAGCGAAGGGTGGCAGCAGGAACCCGACCGTGAGCAACCCTGCCACCGCGTACGCGAGTGCATTGAGGCGTCGTCGCGCAAGGCTGGAGGTATTGGCGCCGAGCGTGGTCAGCGCGCTCCAAGTGCCGTGCCTGACATGGAGGCCTACAGCGATCACCGCGATGGTGTAGGCAAACACCACCGACCAGATCTGGAAGCCGTTCACTACTCGGCCATAGGGCTCTGGCGCTGGGCCACCGGGATGAATGATGTTCCACGTCAAGTGCAGGAGGTGGTAGATCACGAAGAGCACGATCACGATCCCACCCCAACGCAGGGTGAAGGATGCGTAGCTGCGTTGTACGCCGGTACGTGCCTTGTTGCTGTAATACCGCCGGACCCCGCCGCGAGCGTGCCGCGCCCGTGACCACAGCCGGAAGGCCGAGTACATGTGCGCGACCACGCTGATGATCAAGACAGCGCGGATGATCCAGAGCGCACCGCTGTAGGGAAGGATCGGCTGACCGAGCGTCCGCAGGTGGTGGGCGTATTCGTTGAAGGCCACACGGCCTTCGAAGACCTTGAGGTTGCCGTACATGTGAGCCAGCAGAAAGCCGATCAAAATAAGGCCCGTGACTGCCATCAGAGCCTTGAGCGCAACAGTTGATCTCGTCGCCTGCTGTGCAGGCGTCAAAGAAACTGTTGCCACGCAGCCACATTAGAGCTCTGCATTGCAGAACGGCGACCCGAGCCCACTGCGGTCACTGGTGTTTTTCACCACAGGCGCATTTTCTGAACTTTGCTGCTCGCGCAATCGCGCATTGAATCCTCCGTACGTCGGCGCGCGATTTATCGACGCTCGCAGCATGCAAGATCATCTAGAGGCCACTAGCGTGTTGCCATGGTTGGTGCGATGGAGCCTGTTCTCGGAATCGAACGGGTCGACCCAGATCTGCAGGGTGGCGAGCGCGAGATGCTGACGCAGTATCTGGACTATCACCGAGCCACCATCCGGATGAAATGCGCGGGGCTCAGCGAGGAGCAACTCAAACGGCGAGCCGTTGCACCGTCGGGGCTGTCCCTCCTCGGGCTGGTCCGCCACTTGACCGAGGTGGAGCGCAATTGGTTCACCCGAATGCTCGACGGGCAGCCGTATACGCCGCAGTACTGGAGCGAAGACGACCCAGACGGTGATTTCGACGATCTCGATTCAACGTCGGTGACCGAGGTTTGGGCCAGCTACGACGCCGCGGTTGCCGAATCTCGTCGCATTACGGCGAGCTTCGCCGACGTCGCCGATCTTGCCCGCGGCACGACCGGTCGGCCGCGGAACGTGCGCTGGGTCTTGGTGCACCTCATCGAGGAGTACGCCCGCCACAATGGTCACGCCGACCTGCTCCGTGAGGCGATCGATGGCGTAACAGGCGAGTAGCAGGTCGCTCACCCCAATTCTCGATCACGGAAAGAAGTGAGTCTTGGGCCGGAGCAGCAGCTCACCGTCCAGGAAGGTGTCGACCCGCTCGTTGTAGAACGCGATCAGCCCGCTGATCGGCAGTAGCTGTCGGGTCGGGAACGCGTACATCCACGCCAGATCCTGGTATTCGGTCACCGATCCCGTCGTCGGATCGGGGATCCGTGCCGACCAGTAGCTGCCCGTCGTTCCCTTGTACGGGCACTCGGTGACGGTCTCGGTCGGGACGAGGTGATCGAAGCTGACATCGGTCGGATTGATGTAGTAACGGGTGGGCAGCCCGGTCTCGAACACCATCACTGGTGACCGAGAGTCGGCAAGGACTACGCCGTCGAGCTCGATCCGAACCGGCCGGGTTGAACGCAGTGCGTCCACCCTGGTGTACGGGTTGCGCGGGTGGACATAGATCTGCTCGTCCTCTTCGAACCAGGCGTCCAGAGCGCTCCACTCGAATCGCACGGTGTCCGCGAGCCCCGGCTGCGCGTCGGCGCCATAGATCCTGGCTGCGGCAGGACGATGAATGCCATCGACCTGGAGTGCGTGCCGTCGCGCGGTGCCTCGGCTCAGCTTCTGCGGGTGCTGCTCGTCGATCAGCACGGCTTGATCAACATCGGCGAGCGGGATGTAGTACTGGGGATACTTTTCCCACTCCCAGACGTAAAGCGCCGACACCGTGTCAAAAACCGTCCGTCCAGCGACGGTAGCGCGTATCCGGCGTGGCACGGGCTCGATGTGGTTGATGGGCGCGATCGACTGCGGGTAGTCGCGGGCTGCTGGCTGATCGGACATGTTTCCTCCGTACGGCGGTTTCTCCAATCTCAGTCGTCGCGAAACCCTGATCCGTTACATACCCACGACAGGGCTAGAGCTCGGCGACCAGGAAGCCCGCGCGGGTCGGCGCCGCCGACATCTCCGACGAGGGCGGCGGGCAGCTCGTCCAGGCCGATGCGTCCGCCGATGCTCATTCCCGGATCGAGGTCGCCCGCAGCGATGCGGGCGAGCATGGCCGGATACTCGTGGGCGGCCATACCGTGACTGCCGCGGATCTCGAGCTCCTCGGTGATGGCCCGCCCGAGGTTCAACCGCGGGAAAGCAGCAGCGCCGGCCAACAGGCCGACCTGGATGTGCCGGCCGCGCTTGCGCAGCGAGGCATATGCGGCCTCGGCAGACTCGGCAGACCCGTACGCGTCCACGGCTACGTGCGCTCCCTCGACGAGGGCTCGGCCTTCCGCCGCATTGGACGCGGTTTGCGCACCAAGCTGTTCGGCCGCCGCCCGTGCCGCCGGGAACGGGTCCACACCGACGACCCGTGGCGCCAAGCGAAATGCCGATCTGGATCGCGGCGAGCCCCAGGCCCCCACAGCCGCTCACCAGCAGGGTCTCGCTCGGCCGCCAGTCGGCCCTGGACGACCACGGCGCGGTACGCAGTGGCGAAGCGACAGCCAAGAGACGCGGCTTCCGCGAACCCCAACGCGTCAGGGAGCCGGACCAGATTCGTCTGGGCGTGCGTGACCACGACCCTTTCGGCGAACGAGCCCCATCGGGTAAACCCCGGCTGTTCCTGCCGGTCGCAGATCTGGTGGTCACCTGCCCGACACTGTGCACACGTTCCGCACGCGTAGACGAACGGGGTCGTCACGCGATCGCCGACCGACCATCCGTCGACATCGATGCCGACCTGGTCGATGACGCCCGCGAACTCATGACCGGGCACGTGCGGCAGCGGGACCGGTTCGTGTCCCATCCAGGCGTGCCAGTCACTGCGGCAGAGACCGGTGGCCCGGACGGCGACGACGACACCGTCGCTCGGGACATGGCGGCTCCGGAAGCTCGGCGATCTGCGGCCGTTCACGGATCCGCCGATAAACGACAGCTCTCATGACTGCAGCCAGCGACCCGCCGCCTCTTGGGCCCGCGCGGACCACCACGCCAGCTCGTCGGCGTCTCCAACCGCTTTCTCCCAGCCCATCGTGGCCGCCATCGCCAGGAGGCATAGGCCGAGCTGCCGCTCCCACCAGGGTCCTGTGACCACGCCGGCACCTTCCAGCGCCTGACGGTAGCGCGCAATGGTGTCGGCCTTGCTCTCGGGAATGCGCGCCCGGTTCAGAGCCAGATACCACGCCAGCTCCCAGGCGGGGGGTGCCTCTCCGGGATAAGCCCAGTCCAGCACCACCGTCTCACCGCTGGGCCGGCTGCCCAGATTGCCCATCTTCCAGTCGCCGGCGATAAAAGTCTGTGGAGTTTCGGCGAGCAGATCGGTAACTGTGCTGGGATCCCGATGCACCTCGTTCACGAGTTCGGACAGGGCAGCATCACGCTCGGCGAGCAAGGCCCAGCCCTGCTCGGCGACGCGCAAGGTCGGTGACACGTCGTCCCGGGCAAGTTCAGCAGCGATAGTGGCCGGCGCGAAGAACAACGGACGCCGGGCTAGCGGGTACAGGCCAAGATCGTCGCGCCACCCCAGGTTCGCGGCGTGCATGATCGCGAGGTGCCGGATGAACACGCCATGCTGGGAAATCGGGATGAGGTCATCACCTGGTGGCACCAGGTCTGCGGAACGATCATGCATCAGCATCGCCAGCCGCGGTACGTCACCGGAGGTGTCGAGCGCCATGCCGATCATCGCATGATCAATAACCGCGGGCGCGCTGAGATACAGACCTGCTTGCCATACCTGGAACTCCCACTGCGTGTTGCCGGTTACCCGCATGATCCAGTCGTCCTGGGCTGATACCAGCTTGAGGAAACATCGGCGTCCGTCGATGATCAACTTTTCGAATGACGCTCCGGACTTCGCATCGCTGGAGTGCACGGGCACCCGCTCGGTCGCACCCCGGAGCAGGGCCTGCAGCGACGGCGCCGTC
Source organism: uncultured Actinomycetota bacterium (assembly GCA_963845915.1). Taxonomy (GTDB): domain Bacteria; phylum Actinomycetota; class Actinomycetes; order Propionibacteriales; family Propionibacteriaceae; genus Microlunatus. The sequence goes on along the minus strand of CAWJUB010000035.1, from coordinate 199,159 downwards.
CAGGGCAGATCCTGGCTCACCTCAACCCGGCCCTTCCTCCAGATCAGACCGTGGCAGCAGATCTGGCCGTCGTTGTTGGGTGCGTGCGAATGCTTGTTCGCGACGCCACGCGACGATCTTCTCGTGGTGCCCGCTCAGCAAAACCTCGGGTACGCCCAGCCCGCGCCAGGTGGGGGGCTTGGTATAGACCGGACCCTCGAGCAGCCCCGCGTTCTCGATGCCGTGCGACTCCTCGACCAACGATTCGGGATTGCCGATCACTCCCGGCAGCAGCCGAACCACGGCTTCGATCACCACCATGGCCGCGACCTCACCGCCACTGAGCACGTAGTCGCCGATGCTCACTTCATCCACCCGCATCCGCCGCGCCGCATCCTCGACAACCCGAGCGTCGATTCCCTCGTATCGACCACAGGCAAAGATCAGCTGTCGCTCCCCCGCAAGTTCGTGCGCGAGAGCCTGGTCGAAGGTCCTACCGGACGGTGACATCACCAGCAATCGGGGATCGTCCTGACCGACGGCCAGCGCATCCAGTGCTAAGCCCCATGGCTCCGGACGCATCACCATGCCCGCGCCACCTCCGTACGGTGAGTCGTCCACGGTTCGGTGTCGGTCCGAGGTCCAGGTGCGAAGATCATGGACGCGAAGGTCCACGATCCCGTTCTCGATGGCTCTGCCGGTCAGCGACAGGTGCAGGGGCTGAAAGTACTCGACGAAGATCGAGACGATGTCAATCTTCATCGACATCCTGGAGATCATCGAGCAAGCCGGCAACATCAGCGACGGTCAGGCAGCCTGCCTCAAGATCAATGTGAGGTACCAGTGCTGTGACGAAGGGGACCAGCCGCGGGCCGTTGGCCGTCTCGACCTCCAGCACTTCTTGGCTCGGCAGGTGCAGCACCGAGTTGACGGTGCCAACGACGACTCCATCGGGCCTACGGACCTGCAGCCCGATCAGCTGCCGGTCGTAGAACTCCTCCGGTTCGAGTGGCCGCTCTTCGGGCTCGACGGCGGCGATCAGCAGCGTCCCGCGTACGGCCTCGGCAGTCTCTCGGTTGACCACCTCGGCGAATCTGACCAGCAACCGGCCGGAATGATCACGAACCGACTGCACCGTGAAAGGCCGCGTGCCGCCCTCGTCACGGAGCACCTGACCGGGGGCGAAACGCCGTTCCGGCTCGTCGGTACGGAGCTCGACAGCGACCTCACCGCGTACGCCGTGCGGCCGCCCTATGACGCCGACGATGGTCTCAGTGCTCAACTGCTCACGCGCGCAATGCGCTCAGCGGCGACGGCCACCGGCACCGCGGCGAGCGACCTTGTCGACATCGATGAAATCGATGCGAACATCCTGGCTCCCCGCCAGGGCACCGATCACCGTGCGCAAAGCGGTCGCGGTGCGTCCGGAACGACCGATGACCTTGCCGACGTCCTCGGGATTGACTCGCACCTCGAGCATCCGCCCGCGACGCAGTTCCTTGTCCTTGACGGTGACATCGTCAGGATGCGAGACGATCCCGCGGATCAGATGTTCGAGTGCGTCGGAAAGCATCTAGGACTCGCTGGACTCCGCCTTGGCGACGCCAGCGTCGGCGGCCTGCTGGGCCTCCTCCGGGGTGCCTTCCACCGAACTCTCCTCGGTCTTACTCCGTGTCGGCTTGGCCGTGGACTTTTTCGCAGTCCCGCCGGCGGCCGCCCGGGGTTCCTGGCCCGCGTCCGCGAGTGCGGCATTGAACGCGTCGGTCTTGTTGGGCTTCTCCGGTTGCGGCAAGACACCCGACGGCGACGCGTCACCTGAGTATTTCTGCCAGTCACCCGTGCGCTTCAGCAGCGCGATGACAGCCTCGGTTGGCTGGGCGCCGACCGAAAGCCAGTACTGGGCACGCTCGGAGTCGACCTCGATGACCGATGGGTCGTTCTTCGGGTGGTATTTGCCGATCTCCTCGATGGCGCGACCATCCCGCTTCGTACGCGAGTCAGCAACGACAATGCGGTAGTGCGGCGACCGGATCTTGCCGAATCGCTTCAGACGTATCTTGACAGCCACGTGTGTGGTTACTCCTGTAATGACGTTGCGACCGGTTCGTAGGCCGGCCACATTGGGGTGATCCCATCCCACGCGGTGGGGTGCGCACGCGATGATTTCCATGGATCCGAGTCGTACGGGGTTAGAGGGCACCGAACGACAACGAATGCGGCTTGCATTCTGCCAGACGTCGCGATGAAACCGCGAATGGACTCACGTTGGAATGCACGTGCACGTGCGTCTTGTGCGTCGCAGTGCAACGCGACTGGAACGCGTGCTCAGCAACTCTCCGGCTCAGCTGGTGATGTCTTTACGGAGGAAGTGCCACACGGCGAACCACACCGCGATCATCGCGTATCCCAGTGACCAGAGTGCGCCGGTGATCATGTCCGAATAGTCGATCGTCGGCGCGAGGGCGTCGGCCCAGGCGTACGCGTAGTGGCCCGGCAAACCCTCCCGAATGCTGCCCAACGCCGTAATCGAGTCGAGGATCGCACACAAGATCATCAACAACACCGCGCCGCCGACCGCGGCGAGGGGTGCATCGGTGAGAACTCCCAGCATGAAGGCGAAGGCGCCGACCACCGACAGCTCGAGCAGCAGATAGCCGACGATGATCAGCAGCCGCAACGCGAACTCGGGCCAGCCAATCTGGCTTCCGGTGGGTCCGACGTACGGACCCCACCCGTACGCGATGCCGCCGACGACGAGCGTCCAAGCGGGAAGGAACACCAGGGCGACCACTGAGGAAAGAGCGGCCACGACCAGTTTCTGCCGCAAGAGCCGCTCGCGGCGTACCGGAGCAGCCAACAGGTAGCGCAGGCTGGCCCAGCTTGCCTCGGAGGGAACCGTGTCGCCGGCGAACAAGGCGACGATGACGATCAGCAGAAAGCTGGTCGAGGCGAAGAGAGTGAAGATCACCAGGTTCGCTCCGCTCTCCTGAGCAAGATCGACGAAACCGCGTTCCCCTGAGTCGCTGCCGTCGTTGCCGAGCCAGAAGGCCAGAAGCAGCACCAGCGGCAAGACGATGAGCACAATGAAGATGCCGATGGTGCGCCGCCGGCGTAGCTGGCGTCCGATCTCAGCCCGAAGCGGTAGCGCCGGCCCGGCGCGCATCGGGCTGCTGGCGTTCTGCGACTTCATGGTCGCGCTCATGCCGCCCCTTCGTTTCCGGCCCATCGCTGGCCGTGCCCACGAGGCTCATGAAGACTTCTTCGAGCTGGCGATGCCCATCCACCGACTCGACCCCGTACCCGGCGGCCACCAGCTCCGCCACGATCTCCTGACGTGGCAGGTCGCCGCTCACCCGCAGCTGCTTGCCTTCAGGCTCCGCATGCAGACCACGGGCTTGCAGGGTTCGGCCAGCAGCACTGACATCGGAGCCATTGCTCAGCCCGATCAGCGTCACCGTGTCGCTGGCCGTGAGCTCCTCGACTGCGCCGGTGAGAACGACCTTGCCCTGGTCCATGACGACGACGTGGCTGCAGGTGTGTTCGACCTCCGACAGCAGATGGGACGAGACGACGACGGTACGCCCGGCCGCGCTGTAGTCGGCCAGCACAGCGCGCATCGCCTTGATCTGGGGTGGGTCGAGACCATTGGTGGGCTCGTCCAGCACCAGCAGCGGCGGCAATCCGAGCATCGCCTGGGCGATGCCCAGCCGCTGGCGCATCCCGTGGCTGTAGCTGCGCACCTTGCGGTTGATGGCCGTACCGAGCCCCGCGATCTCCAAGGCTTCGTCGAGATGAGCCTCCTCCAACGGTCGGCCAGTCGCGTGCCAATACGCCGTCAGGTTCGCCATGCCACTCAGATGCGGCAGGAAGCCGGGTCCTTCGATGAACGCGCCTACCGAACTGAGCACATCGGCGCCGGCGTGCACCGGCTTGCCGTGGATGTAGATCGAGCCCGAGTCTGGCCGAATCAGGCCGACCAGCATGCGAATCACTGTCGTCTTGCCCGCGCCGTTCGGACCGAGCAGTCCCACCACCTGACCGGGCTCAGCCCCGAAGGACACACCGTCGACCGCCCGGAACCCGTCGCCGTAGGTCTTCACCACCTCGTTGACCACCAGCGGGATGCCGGCGAGCTCGGCGACATCGTGAATCTCCCGGCCACGACGCCACAGCCACAGCACAGCGATGAGAGAGGCAAGTACCAGCGCCGCAACGACAATGATCAACGGGATTGGCACGTTCAGTGTGTTGGCATTCAGTGCCGTCGCCGCCAACACCGGGATTGTGACCGCCGGTTCGCCCGCTAATTTGACGTCATAGTCGGCCGGCTGAACTGGGTTCGCGTACGCCTGGTCGGTGGTAGCGACGACCAGCTGCAGGCGATGACCCACCGGAACCTGGTGGGTTATCGCGGGCAGCGCAACCGTCACCCGCACTGGTCTGTCTGGATCCAGTCCGGTCAGTCTCACGGGGGCGACCTGCAGTTGCGGAAGCACCGCCGAGCTCGGCGCCACGCTCGTTCGGCCGCCCTCGGTGCGTTCGATATCGGGTCCGAGATCCCACAGCGACGCAAACAAGGTGGCCGTCGAGGTGCTTCCGGTCACCTCGAGGTCGATCCGACTACTTCCGATCAAGGTCAATGGCGACGTCAGCGGCTCGGTGCTGAAGCGCGCCGATTGATCAGGAAGAACGCCGAGCGCATAGCCGGCCACACTGGAGGCTCGCCCGAAGGCGCCGCCAGTACCAGGGAGGTTGGTGAGTGCCGCCGGCGAACCACCCGGCGGGGCCGCAACGCTTTGCTGACCGCCGGTGAGTGCCACCCGCTGAGTCGCGAGCTGGGATCCGCGACCCGGATAGGTCTGCGCGATGAGGGTCTGCGGGTCGCGGGTGCCGCGATCCTGTCCAAGCAGCGAGGTTTCAGGCATCAGCGTTGAAAACGAGGCGTCGGGAGCGCTGCCGTCCCGTTTCAGATACCGGCCGAACCATTCCTCAAGATCATCAATCAGCGGGTCGACGGAGATTTCGCCGTCATGGCCGCCGGCCACCCACCTCATCGTGGCTGGCGTCGTGGCCGGCAGCGCGCGAAAGTTCGCGTCGGCCTGGTCGAGGGGAAACAGTGTGTCGTCCTCGCCCTGAATGATCAGCGTTGGCGCCCGGATCGCCGGCACGATCCTTTCCAGGCCTGACTCATCCAACAACGCGCTGAGCTTGGCATCCGGCTGGCCGGTCTCGGCCGCCTCGAGATAGCCCTGGCATAGGGCAGGGTCGAATCGACCGCAGAGCTGAGCGCGACTCTGCGGCTGCTGATCGGTCGGATCAGGCCGCGCGGCAGCGTCAGAGAACAACAAGGACGCCCAACGCTGTTTGAACACTCCTTCTCGGCTGGCGGGAGCGACGTCGGCGGGTGAGACGGCTTTGCCGACCACCTGATACTGCGGGAAAAGCGCTTGTCGCAGACTGTGCCAGGTGAATGCGGGCACGATCGCATCCACTCGGGGATCGAGTCCAGCGGCAAGGAGAGATAGCGCCCCGCCGTACGACGCGCCGGCGAAGCCGATCACCGGATCGTCGCCGTTCTTGGCGACTTCGGGACGGCTGGCGGCGAGATCTACCAGCTTGCGGGCATCGGCTCCCTCGTAGGAGGGATTGTCCAGGTGAATCAGGCCGCCGGAGTTTCCGAAGCCTCGGGCGGTGTAGATGATCACCGTGTAGCCGGCCAGCGCGAGCGTACGGGCGGTCGGCTCGCTATCACGTTTGGTACCACCGAACCCGTGCGCCAGCACGATGGCCGGGCGTGGAGTGGCTGGATCAGTGGTGAGAATTGTCGCGTCGAGCGCAACCGGTTTGCCATCCGGCTCCGGGGTACCCAACACCATCAGCGGCTTTTCGATCACCTTGTCCTGGGCGTACGCCGGGATCGGGAATAGCGCACAGCAATGCGACGAGGAGCAGCATCGCTGCTGGTCGACCGCCACGCATGCGCCTATCTTGCTCGCTCGGGCAACCTTGTTTGGGCTTGCTGCTCGCACTGTGTTCGATACGCCTCGTTCGTCGCTCGCTCGCGGAGGAAGACGCTCGGTCCTCCTCGGTCGCGGGTCGACGCGCTAGATTCACCGACGCTCGCAGCTCAGCCCGCAGAATTTGTTCCGACTCGATAAATCCGTTGCACTCTTGCGCCACATATCGCAAAGCCGATAGGAAGATCAAGTCCTTGTGCGCGAGACGCGCCCCATCGTCTCGATGCGTGCGCCGAGCGCACCCCTTCCCTCTCGAGCTACGCGTTGCGTGCACGCAACTCAATGGAGAGGCTAATTGTGCATCGCACTCCTCGGGGGAGCCTCGTTGCCTGCGTTACTGCAGCTTGTTCCCTGTTACTCATCACGGCACCGCTCACAGTGCCGGCCCAGGCCGCGACCGGCCCGGTTGTCGATCCCGCAATCGCACGATCACCCGAATTGTCCGAGACGAGTCGCCTTTCGGATCGTCGATTCGTGGTGACCGGTGACCGCGCTTGGGCTCTTGGGGCGGCTGACGGGAGCTATCCCGCTGCCGGGTTCCACACCCGCGGCGAAATGGGTGGCTTCTGGCTACCCAACCTCAAGCTGCTCGACGGCATGTGGTTCAACATCAACGGCGACTGGATCAAAGGAGCCACCAAGACAACGTCTGGCTGGGGATACGTGCGAGCCGACCTGCCCACCACGAACGGCGTATCAGCCAGCCGCACCGACTTCGTGCCACGCGGTGTCTCAGGCGCGCTGGTTGGGCTGACGCTGCGCTCCGACAGCAATCGGACGATCACGCTGCGCGCAGACGCACATTCAGAGCTGATTTCGTCCTATCCGTGGGGCGAGACCAAGCCCAGCCAAACGCTGGTAAATCTCGCGGACTCGGTGTCGGTTCGGGGCAAGCATTTGCTGTTCCGCGACAAGGGCACACCGAAGTCACCGAACTTCTCCTCACACGATTGGGCTGCAGCGTTCGGCAGCGACCTTTCGCCGTACGCGACCAAGACAGGCAAGAACTTCCGCGGCCCGCAGGACCCAGCAGTGATCTGCCCGGCCTCTGGGCCGAGCGCACCGCCGCAGCCGAAACGCTGTGACGACACCGAGTACGGCAAGGGCGCCGGCGGCCAGCTGGCCTACAAGATCAAGCTCAAAGCCGGCGCGGTGAAGACTGTATGGTTCGGCGTCGGCGGATCGACCGCCGGTCCGGCCCAAGCCCGCGCCGAGCTGCGCAAGGCGCTCGGCAATCCCGAAGCTGCGATCCGGAAAGTCGTGGGCTACCGGGAGCGCGTGAACACCCTGAGTGATGTCTCGCTACCTGGCGACCCGCTGCTCACCAGGAGTGTGGCCTGGTCGAAGCAGATGCTGGCCGCTTCGGAGCAGCGCGTCGATGACCTGCAGCTTCGGGCCGTCAACGCCGGTCAGGCGTACCCACCGCCGGCCGGAACGCTGAAATCGATGCGTTGGCTCGGCGCCGGTTGGCCGGACTACACCTGGCTGTTCGGCACCGATGGTGAGTACACGGCATTCGCGTCGGTTGCCGCTGGGCAGTTCGGACCCATCAAGGATCATTTACGGGCGTTGCGCGACGTGTCGGAGATCGTCAACAAGGGCAGCGGCAAGATCGTGCACGAGGTGACACCAGATGGCGCGGTGTTCTTCGGGGCCAACGCTGATGCCGGTAACACCGACGAGTCGTCGAAGTACCCCTCTGCGGTCGCACTGATCTGGCGTTGGACCGGAGACAAGAGGTTCCTCAAAGATCTCTACCCGGCGAGCGTCAAGGCAATGAAGTACGTCGCGACCCTGGACGAGGACGGCGACGGTTGGCCCGAGGGATTGGGCAACGTCGAGCGCGCCGGGATGGGCGAGGAAAAGCTGGACAACGCCGTCTACACGATCCGTGGCTACGCCGATCTTGCCGATCTGGCTAAGGCTGTCGGCGACGCTCAGACGAAGCGCTGGGCCACCAAGAAGGCCAAGGCACTGCTCGACAAGTTCGAGGACGACTGGTGGTACTCCGACCGACGGTGCGAAGTCGTACGCGGACTCGCTGGACGATCCGGGGAACAAGAAGGTGTTCCAGCGGCACTGGATCGGGCTCACCCCGACCGATGCCGTGCTGCCCAAGTTGCCGGGCCGCCCATCGGCGCCGCTGGCTTCGGACGAACATGCGAATACCACGCTTGACCAGCACGAGCGGCCCTGCTTCACCAACGAGCTTGGGCTCTACCACACCGGTACCGGACCGACATCGGCTACCGGTGGCAACCCCGGTCCGAGTTGTGACTCCGTGATCTCCGAGGTGCCCAGTGAGCGGAACATCTTCACGCTCAACAGCGCCATCGCGGGAGTGAGCGAAGGCAACTACGGTCGGCTCGGCGACAAGCAGCAGGGCGTCTACGTCAATGGCAATGCCAAGAGCCAGCTCGACCCGAAGCTGTGGGAGATGCCCGGCGCCATGCCGGAGATCGTTCCCGGTGGTGACTTCGGGGCCAACATCGACCGGCTATTCACAGAGCGATCGATGGTGATGCAGGCATGGGGCGCGTACGGCGTGCTCTGGCCGGTCATTCACCAGTGGCTCGGGGTCTCCCCCGAACTCGGCCGCGACCGGGTCGCAGTAGTGCCGCAACTCCCCGCCGGACAGTCCAAAGCGTCCGCGAACAAAGTCAAGTTGGGCGCGCTCGCGATCGATGTGGCCGCCGAGCATCAGGGCTCGACGTTCACGACCAAGGTCACCCGGCATGGCTCGATCGACGTACGGATCGGTGCTGTGCTGCCGGATGGGGCAAAGGTCGCGTCGGCGACACTGAACGGGTCGCCGGCGAAGCTCAAGCTGGTGAAGACCACGCGGGGGCTCGAAGCCGTCACCAAGGCCAAGCCCGGGCAGCGTACGTCGACACTGGTGATCACCGTCGCTCCCTGATCTGGATGCGTTAACCGACCTCAGGGTCAGTTGACGAGGGCGCCGCGCAGAATCACGAAGCGCGGCGCCCTCAACACGTTCAGATCGAGACGCGGATCCGCGTCGAAGACCACGAGATCGGCCGGCGCTCCATCGGCGAGCGTCGACGGGTGGCCGAGCCATTCTCGCGCTCGCCAGGAGCCTGCGCCCAAGGCGTACTCGGCCGAACTGAACTGCGCCAGTGCCGCAATTTCGTCGCCGACCAGGCCATGCGGAAGAAACCCGCCCGCGTCAGTACCGGCGTAGATCGGGACACCCGCATCGAGAGCTTTCGCGAACCGCTCGAGGCGGCTCGCGTAGAGCGCACGGATATGGCTGGCGTACACGGGGTACTTCTCCTCACCGGCCTGCGCGTACGCCTCGAAGTTGTCGAGCTGGATCATGGTCGGAACGAGCGCGACCTGGCGTTCAGCCATCAATGAAATCGTCGCGTCGTCCATCCCTGTCCCGTGCTCGATGCCGTCGATGCTCCGCGGCAACGAGCTCGGCGACGGCTTGCTCGCCGAAGACGTGTGCGGTTACTCGACAGCCAAGCTCATGTGCGCGGGCGATGGCCGCTTTCGCTAGATCGGCCGGCCACAGCGGCGCAAGATCACCAACGTCTCGATCGATCCAGTCCCCCACGAGCTTCACCCAGCCGTCTCCACGGACAGCCTGCCGTTCCACCTCAGTGATCAACTCGTCGGGCTCGACCTCCGCCCCGTAGTTGCGTAGATAGCGCTTGGGCCGTGCGATGTGCCGTCCGGCCCGGATGATCTTCGGAAGATCGTCACGGCTGTCCATCCATCGGGTGTCGGCCGGGCTGCCCGCATCCCGCAGCAGCAACGCCCCGGCGTCTCGGTCGGCGATGGCGTGCTGTTCTGCTCGCTCATCGGAGACGGCACCCTGCCTCTCCAGCCCGACGTGGCAGTGCGCGTCAACAAGGCCGGGCATGATCCACGCCCCCGTGGCAATGGTCTGGGCGTCGGATACCGGCTCGGAACGGATCACACCGTCGGTCACCCAAAGATCCCGGTACTCCCCCTCGGGCAACACCACGCCAGCGAGGTGTAGGCGTTGCCCTTCGACAGGCGCCGTCCTGAGCTTGTCGAAGGGCTCAGGACGGCGCATGACAGAGAGGCGCAGGGTGCATTGGTTACTTGCCGAAGCGGCTGCGTAGCTCGGGTGGCAGCTCGAAATCAGCCATCGCCTTCTCGAGTGCGGCCTGATCGAATTCCTCCGCACCGAAGGCGCCAGCAGGTTCTGCGGATGGAGCTGACTGCTGGGGTGCATTGCGCTTGGCCGGATTGCCCGAGACCCCGCGGCCACCCTTCTTCTTGGACCGTGCCGGCTGCCGACGCCCGCCCGGGAGACCGGCCATGCCCGGCATCCCGGGCATGGCGCCAGTTGCCAGCGAGCTCATCATCTTGCGTGCGTCGAAAAACCGGTTGATCAAGGTGTTGACTTCAGACACCTCGACACCTGCTCCCTTGGCGATGCGGGAGCGCCGCGAACCGTCGATGATCTTCGGGTTGTCGCGTTCAGCCGGGGTCATCGAGTGAATGATCGCCTCGATCCGGTCGACCTCACGCTCGTCGATACCCGCGATTCGATCCTTGAGCTCTCCCATCCCGGGCAGCATGCCGAAGACCTTTGACAGCGGACCCATCTTGCGGACCATCTGCATCTGCTGGAGGAAGTCCGCCAGCCCGAAGTCAGCGCCGCCTCCCGCCAGCTTTGCAGCTGCCTTAGCCGATTGTTCGGCGTCGAAGGTCTTCTCGGCCTGCTCGATCAGCGTCAGCATGTCGCCCATGCCGAGGATCCGGCTGGCCATCCGGTCGGGATGGAAAACGTCGAAGTCCTTGAGCGCCTCACCGTTGGAGGCGAACATGATCGGCTTACCCGTCACGCGCGCAATCGAGAGAGCGGCACCGCCGCGAGCGTCACCATCGAGTTTGGTAAGCGCAACGCCGTCGAAGCCCACTCCCTCGGCGAAGGCATTAGCAGTGTTGACCGCGTCCTGGCCGATCATGGCGTCGACGACGAAGAGCACCTCGTCCGGATGCACGGCGTCGCGGATGTCGATTGCCTGCTGCATCATCTCGGCGTCGATGCCGAGCCGGCCAGCAGTGTCGATGATCACGACGTCATAGAGGCGACGCTCAGCTTCGCCGACCGAGGCGCGAGCCACCGCCACGGGGTCGCCGCTCGGTTGATCGATGTCGCTCCGCGACGAGGCATTCCCGGGCTCAGGCGCAAAAACGTGAACGCCGGCTCGTTGGCCGACCACCTGCAACTGGCCGACTGCATTCGGCCGCTGCAAGTCGGCTGCCACCAGCAGCGGCGAATGTCCCTGCTCCTTCAGCCACAACCCGAGTTTTGCGGCCAGTGTCGTCTTGCCCGAGCCCTGCAGACCGGCGAGCATGATCATGGTCGGGGGTCGCTTCGCGTATCGCAGCACCCTGGTCTCACCGCCGAGAATGGCGACCAATTCGTCATTGACGATCTTGATCACTTGCTGCGCCGGGTTGAGGGCACCGGAAAGCTGGGTGGCGCGAGCCTGCTCCTTGATCGCGGCAATAAAGTCCTTGACCACCGAGAGGTTGACGTCGGCCTCGAGCAAGCGCAATCCGGATCTCGCGTGCTGTCGCGTCGATATCCGCCTCAGACAGTCGGCCCTTCCCGCGGAGGTTCTTGAACGTCGCCGCGAGGCGGTCTTGCAGGGTGTCGAACACGAGCGTCCTTACGTCGGAGTTCTGGACTGACTCAGCCTACTAACCTGCCATGGTGTCTCGGGTGCTGAAAGCACCCACGACGGGCTGCCTACGCTGGGCTGGTGCCCGCGGAGTTTCGGCTGCTCCAGGTGCCGTACGAGCACCCGGACGTGACGGCGCTGACCTCTGCAGCGCAGGAGTTCTACGTCACGATCTACGGCGGACCTGACGAGACCCCGTTCACCTCGGCTGATTTCAGTCCTCCGACTGGTGCGTTTCTGGTTGGCTACCTGTGACGATCAAGCCGTTGCCATGGGTGGCTGGCGATTTCGACGGCCTGGCGTGCCACGCGTGGCGCAGCGGCCGGCCGAGATCAAGCGCATGTTCGTGCGGGAAGAGGTACGAGGCCAGGGCTTCGCTCGGATGGTGTTGGCTGCCCTGGAAGCGAGCGCCACAGCCGCTGGCGCCGACTGGATGCTCCTCGAAACCGGCCAACCGCAGATCGCGGCCGTCGGCCTCTACCGCTCCAGCGGCTATGTCGATGTCGAACCCTTCGGCCACTATGCCGACTCCGAGCTAGCACTAAGCCTGGGCCACCCACTCCGCTCGCCGCAGCCGCTGTCCGGATCGTCAGAGCAGACCGCCACCACGAGGACCCGTCCTTAGCCCGAGAAGCTCTCCAAATTCTCGACTGGCTGCCCGGTGACACTGGCAATGAGGTCGAAGTCTTTGTCTGCGTGAAGCACTGTTGCGCCCGTAAGTTCGGCGTTGGCGGCGATCAAGAGATCCGGCACTGAGGGTGCGCGACGAAGCCCACGCTCGGCGAGCAAAGCCTGCACGGTCATCGCGCGTGCTTCGCTTGCTGGCGTCAAATACTCGATCGGCATGAGAGCGAGTGGCGGCCTATGAAGCTCGTCCTCTAGGTCAGCCCCCGATCGTGCGGAGTATCCAATTTCCAACAAGGTCAGGGTCGTCACGCGGATTAGACCACGCTCGATCCGCTGGTACCACTCGTCGCGGGCAGGGCTGGTTGGAAGCCTGATCAGGGCCGACTTGTCAATAAGCCAGACGCTCGTGGTCACTCCCAGGCTCGCCTCATGAGCTCCTCATCTGCAAGATCGCTGAATCGCTCGGCAAATCGTTCGAAATCCGCTTGGGTCACAGATCCCGTTCCGCGACGGGCGTCTTGCTCGAGCCGTCGACGTAGGTACTCGTTGCGCGACAATCCCAGCGCTGCCGCCCGGGCGTCCAGCCCGGACAGCAACTAGACCCCGAGGTCCTCGTCGGAGTCGGGGAGGTCGCCGACAGCTATCCGCTCTAGCAACGCCGCCAGATCCCGAGGCGACGTCACTGCATCGGTCGACCGGAGCTCCTCTGCTGACCACCAGCGCATCTCCTGGACGCCCTCGACCGCGAGCGAGCTCACGTGAAGAGGGTCCACGTCGAACGGCTCGGTGCGACATAGCACCCACAGTTCCCGCTGAGTCATCCACTTCCCCAGCCAGAACGTATGGCAGCGCCGCCCGATCCATGGGCCAACTGTGAGGTCGTCACGAGCCAGCTCCTCCCGCAGCTCGCGGCGGATGGCAGCCAGATGGTCCTCGCCTGAGTCCAAGCCACCGCCCGGTGGGAACCACCAGCTCGACCCGATAGAGGTGTCGGCGTAACGCACCAACAACGTGCGGCCCGCGGTGTCCACCACCAGGCAGCGGGCGGCTTCCCGGATCGGCTCGACGGTGACATCAGCGGCGACTTCAGCTATCAGGCTGCCTGCCCGCCAGTCAGGCAAGCGTGCAACCTCGCCCGAGGGCAGCACCAGCGCGGCCAGTCCAGGAAAGTCCTCGTCCTCAGTCGACCCGGCCTGGGTCGCCATAGCCACGGGAACGGTTAACCGCCGAGCATGTCGGACAGCTTGGCCGAGCCCTTGCGAGACCCACCAGGCGTGTCCTCGGTGCCAGCTCGCTGCGTCGCTGCGTCGCGTGTACAAGCCGGGTGCCGAGCAGTAGAACACCACCTCGGCGCCGCCAGCGACAGCCTCCGTCCATGGAAAATCGACCCCGCCTTCAGCGCAGATCGTGACGCCGAACCGTGCCGAGCCGAGCTGGAAGACTCCAGCACCCTCGCCGATGCGATATCCCTGCTCGTTGTCGCCGAGGTGCCGTTTGCGGTAGACGCCGCCGAGTCGGCCTGAGTGGCCGTACACCTGGGAGATGTGGAAAGCCCCATCGAGATGTTCGGCAATGCCGAACACCGCTGGCACCCCGGTCCGCCAGGTCGCCTGGATCATTGCCTGGACTGGTTCCGCGTCGATGGCCACCGCTCGTTCTGGGTTACGGCTAGGGTTGACCGAGCCAGTGAGCGAGAACTCGGGGAACACCGCGATGTCGCAGCCCTGGACGCGAGCCTGGTCAAGCATGGCCACGTGCCGCGCCAGATTCAGGTCGATTCCCCTGGAGCAGCGTTGTGGGCAACTAGCAGGATGCGCATCGTTGCGTTGCGCTTAGTCGACCTGAAAGGACCGCTTCGCGAGCCCCATCTGGAAATCGTCGATCACCACCGTTGGCGGCGCCGACTGATCGGTGGCCGCGCCAAACGTGACGAAGATCGGCGTGTAGTGCTCAACTGTCGGATGCGCGTACGGCATCCCGGGCGCGTGCCGGAAGTCGGCCAAGACATCGAGTCGGCCTGCTGCCAGCGCTTCGGCCGCCCAAGCATCAAACTCCAGCGACCACCCGGGGATCACGTTGTGTTCCCAGCTGTCGCGCCCAAGAAATGGCAACCCATGTGTCATGTAGCCGGAGCCGATGATCAACACTCCCTGCTCTCGCAGTGGGCGCAGTTGCTGTCCGATCCGAATCAGCCGGTCCGGATCGTGCGTTGGCATGCTGAGTTGCAACACCGGCACGTCCGCGTACGGATACATCACCTTCAGCGGCACCCAGGCACCATGATCAAGACCGCGGCTGGGATGTTCGTGGACCGGCTCGAGGTCGGACATCAGCGCCGCGACTTGCGCGGCGAGCGCGGATGCATCCGGGGTCGAGTAGGTCATCTCGAAGTACCGCCGGCCGAATCCGCTGAAGTCGTAAACCAGCCGAGTTCCGACTGCTGGTGAGGAGAGCGCGAGCGGCGCGGCCTCCCAGTGAGCGCTGACGATCAAGATTGCGGTTGGCTTCGGGAGTGACCGCGACCAGTTGAAGAGCTGGTCCATCCAGTGCGCGTCATTGAAGACCGGCGGAGCACCGTGGCTGAGATAGAGCGCGGGCATACTCCCGTCCTCCGGCCGCCACCTTTGATGTTCCCGGCTGGCCGGTGCGGCGGTTTCCATGAACGCATCGAACGCGGCGCCCTCGACAGGTGGATGCAGGATGCTGGTCATGCTGCCTGCTCCAGCAGCGCGTCCACGAAGACCTCCGCATCGAAGGGAGCAAGATCATCAGCACCTTCACCGAGACCGACCAGCTTGACCGGCACGCCAAGCTCCCGTTGCACCTGAACGACGATGCCACCCTTTGCTGAACCGTCCAGTTTGGTGAGCACAATGCCGGTCACGTCAACCACCTCCGCAAAGATCCGGGCCTGCGTGAGGCCGTTCTGTCCGGTGGTCGCGTCTAGCACCAGCAGCACTTCGCCGACCGGAGCCTGACGCTCTATCACTCTCTTGACCTTGCCGAGCTCATCCATCAACCCGACCTTGGTGTGCAGCCGGCCGGCGGTGTCGATCAACACCACATCGACCTCCAGCTCGATACCGGCTTTGACGGCCTCGAAGGCGACGCTTGCGGGATCGGCCCCCTCCGCCCCTCGAACGGTCGGCACTCCGACCCGGCTACCCCAGGTCTCGAGCTGGTCCGCGGCAGCTGCTCGGAAGGTGTCCGCGGCGCCAAGGAGCACGTCCTTGTCCTCGGCGACCAAGACACGGGCGAGCTTGCCGACCGTGGTCGTCTTCCCCGTCCCGTTCACACCGACCACCATGACCACGGCAGGCTGATCGGTCCGGTCGGCGTTGATGCTGCGGTCCATCGTCGGGTCGACGAGCTTGATCAGTTCGGCGCGCAGGATGGCACGCGCCTCTCCCGGCGCGGAGACCCCTTCCACCCGAAGCTTGTTCCGCAGTGAGTCCACCAGCTCGGTGGTTGGCGCGACGCCAAGATCGGAGGTGATCAGGGTCGCCTCGAACTCCTCCCAGGTATCTTCGTCGATCCGGTCGCGCGTAATCAGCAGTAGCAGGCCACGGCTGAGCGGGCTATTGGAACCGGCCAGCCGACGGCGCAGGCGTACCAGCCGACTCTCGGGAGCTTCAGGCCGGTCCAGAGCCGGCGCCTCCGGAACGAGCTCGACCTCTTCAAGCTCGACCTCTGGCGGCGCGGCGGCGATATCAACCTGCGTTGCGGACGGTTCGTCACCCGCGTCTTTGGCGGGCGCCTCCCAGCCTCGTGGTGGGGCCTCGACACCTGGCGGCTGCTCACCGGTGCGCAGCGCACGGCGCCGGCCAACCGCGAGGAAACCGACGAGACCGACAACCAGCAGCAGAATGACGCCAACGATCAACCAGAGAGTCGTCGCATCCACCGGCTCATCCTAGGCGAGGAGGGCCGGTCGCACCTGCTCAGCGACTGCGGGTGGACTCGATCATCTTGACCAGACGAGCCGGAGGTTCCGCATCGCCGTTGAGGTGCTGCGCGGCGCGGGCCATTCGATGGGCCAGCTTGGGTGCGCGCTGCTTCCCGCGGCCTTCGATTCCGAGCAGGACGAGCCCGACGGTGGCGGCGACAACGACCAAAATCACAATCATGGCGACGACGATGGAGGTCACGACTTTCCTTTCAGACAGTCGGTGGTGATGCGTACGGGGGAAGGAACTGTCTTACGGGTGGTGCAACGTGCTCCATATAGCGGTGAAACAGCGGTGCCGGTGTAACAGCTCTGAGGGTAAGTCTGCCAACCGAAGATCACGATGCCCGCATCGAAAAGCCGATTTCAAGCTCTCGATTTCATCACGCTTTTCGAGCGTGAAGGCTTCAGGCGACCGACTCGATCTCACGCAGTCGCGAAGAGATCACGGTTGAGACACCGTCGCCACGCATGCTGATTCCATACAGCGCGTCGGCGATCTCCATCGTCCGCTTCTGGTGGGTGATCACCAACAGCTGACTGGTGGCCCGCAACTCCTCATAGATCTCCAGCAGGCGACCGAGATTGGTGTCGTCGAGGGCGGCCTCGACCTCGTCGAGGATGTAGAACGGGCTGGGCCGCGCGATGAAGAGCGAGATCAGGAAGCTGACCGCCACCAGGGCACGCTCACCGCCGGACAACAGCGAGAGCCGTTTGATCTTCTTGCCTGGCGGCCGTGCCTCGACGTCGACTCCGGTGGTCAGCCAGTTGCCCGGTTCGGTCAAAATCAACCGGCCTTCGCCGCCGGGGAAGAGTCGTGCGAATACGCGCTCGAATGCTGCTGCCACGTCGGCGTACGCCTCGGTGAAGACTTGCTCGACCCTGTTGTCGACCTCGGCAATGATGTCGAGGAGATCCTTACGGGTCTTCCGCAGGTCCTCCAGCTGTTCGGAGAGGAACCGGTGTCGCTCCTCGAGTGCGTCGAACTCCTCCAATGCCAGCGGGTTGACCCGACCCAGCAGGTTCAGCTCCCGCTCCGCGACACGCAGCCGCTTCTGCTGTAGCTCTCGTACGTAGGGCACCGGCGGAGGTTGATCATGCGCCTCTTCTTCCGCGTCATCGCCCCCGGCCCTCAGCACTGGCACCGGCAGATCCGGCCCGTACTCGGCCAGCAGGACCGAGGACTCCAACCCCAACTCAGCCATCGCGCGCTCCTCGAGCGCCTCGACCCTCATCTGCTGTTCGGCTCTGGCCAACTCATCCCGATGGGCTGCGTCCACCAGAGACTCGAAGTCGCGAGTCAATGAGCGTACGGACGCGCGTGCCGCGCCCAAGGCGGCGTCAGCGTCGCTTCGTGAAGCCTCCGCTTCAGCTCGCTCACGCGCTGCCAAGGTCAGGGAGCGTTCGAGATGCTGAGCCAGGATCGCTGCACCGGCATGGACAGCGGCCGCGGTCCGCGCCTCTCGCAGCATTCGCTCCCGGCGGGCGATCTCCTTGATGCGCGCCTGGCGTTCATGTTCGGCCGCACGGCGCAGCGCGTCGGCTCGGCCAGCGTGGGCACGAACCTGTTCCTCGAGGGTGCGCAGCGCGAGCCGCGCAT
Source organism: uncultured Actinomycetota bacterium (assembly GCA_963845915.1). GTDB lineage: Bacteria > Actinomycetota > Actinomycetes > Propionibacteriales > Propionibacteriaceae > Microlunatus. Next base: position 181,300 of record CAWJUB010000035.1, on the reverse strand, counting down.
CCATTTCGGCGGCGCGGGCCAGTCTGGCCTGCTCGGCCAACCGGTCACGTTCGGCCGGGTTCGGCTCGGTGTCGTCGACGGTCTCGGCGGCCATGTCCAGCCGGTGTTCCAGGTCGGCAAGGCCCGCGACATCCCGGTCGCGGGCCTCTTCGGCCTGCGCCATCGCGTTCCGGAGACGATCGGCCTCTGCGTACGCGGAGCGGGCAGTCGAGCTGAGCTGGCCAAGTTCTTCGGCAAGCGCTGCCATCGCGGCGTCGGATTCATGCAGTCGAGCAAGTGTGACCTCGACCGAGGCGCTTGCCTGACGATGCTGCTCATCCAGCTGGCTCTGGGCGAAACGGAGCCGATCACATGCATGACTGGCTTCGGTCAAGCGCCGCTCGGCGTCGTCAACGGCAGACTGCAGCTCGATGAGTGTTGGGGTTGCCGATGATCCGCCGGCCGCGAAGTGGGCACTGAGCACATCTCCGTACGGGGTGACGGCGACGACATCGGGCAAGTCGGCAATCAGGCTCCGGGCGGCAGCCAGATCCTCCACGAGCGCCACCTTGCGCAGAATCCGCTGCACTGAGGCAGCAAGCCTGTCCGGTACGTCGACCACCTCGATGGCGTACCGGGCTGGGGACGGTAGTGCGGGCCAGTCGGATACCTGCTCGGCCTCGACCAGATCGCCGATCAGCAATCCGGCACGTCCCAGGTCCTCGGCCTTGAGATGGTCGAACGCATCAACGGCCGCTGGTACACCAGTTACGGCTACCGCGTCCGCCGCTGCGCCGAAAGCAGCCGCGATAGCGGGCTCGTGCGGAGACTGAACCTTGATCAACGCCGCCACCGATCCCAGCAAGCCGTCGAGTCGATCCGTTGCCGCCAGCAGCGCTGAGGAGCCATCCTTCCCGTCGAGTCCGACACGCAGCGCCTCGACGCGCGCCGCGAGGGCTGCCCGCTCCTGGCTGGCGACCTGCTCCTGACGCCGTAGCTCCGCCTGCTGCCGCTCTAGTCCGTCCAACGTCTGCAAAGCCGCCTCGTGCTCGGCATCGAGCCCATGCTCACCTGCGTCCAGGCCAGCGACCTTGGTCTCCAGCGCGGTAAACGCTCGGGACGCTTGCTCGGCTCTTTCGGCAGCCTCGTGTTGCGCTGCGGTCAGTCGACTGATTTCGGCCGCCGCCGCCTCACCCCGGCTACGCAACGAATTGACCTGGCCGGTAAGCCTGGCCAGCCCTTCCCGCCGATCGGCCGCGGCGCGGATCAGTCCGGCCAGCCGATTTTCCTCACCTCGATGGGCGTCCTCGCAGGTAGTTCGATGGGTGGTCGCCTCTTCCAGTGTCTGGGCTCGTTGCCCCAGCTGGTTCGCCAGCTCATGCTCCTGGGCTGCGACCCGCGCAGCCTCGCGCTCCAGCTCGTCCGGATCCCGGACAAACAGCAGCTCGCCCGGATCGTCCTCGACCTGCCGCATCCGCTCTCGCGCGATCGAAAGCGTGCTGGCGACCCGCTCTTTGAGCGCCGCAAGCGAATACCACGTCTCTTGCGCAGCCGCCAATCTCGGTACGCCTTCGCGTACGGCCGCTTCGGCGGCCACCTCCGCCGTCCGCGCAACCTCGAGTGCCCGCTCGAGGGCTTCGCGGCGTACCTGCATCGCCTGTTCGTCGGCGAGCTCGGACTGCAATGCCTGGGTTGCCTGAAGCAGATCATCAGCCAGCAGTCGCGCCTTCGCGTCGCGTAGCTCGGCCTGAATGACAACGGCCTTGCGTGCCACTTCCGCTTGCCGGCCCAGCGGCTTGAGCTGCCGTCGGATTTCGTTGATCAGGTCCGCCAGCCGGTTGAGGTTTGCTTCGCACGCCTCGAGCTTGCGGACGGCTTTCTCCTTGCGTTTGCGATGCTTCAGTACGCCCGCGGCTTCTTCGATGAAGCCACGACGACTCTCCGGCGTCGCCTGCAAGATCGAATCGAGCTGTCCCTGGCCCACGACGACGTGCATCTCTCGCCCGATGCCGGAGTCACTGAGCAGCTCGTGGATATCCAGCAGTCGCGCCACGTTGCCGTTGATGGCGTACTCGGATCCACCGTTGCGGAACATCGTCCGAGAAATCGCTACCTCGGAATAGTCGATGGGCAGGGCACCGTCAGAGTTGTCAATCGTGAGTACGACCTCGGCGCGACCGAGCGGGGCGCGACCGGAGGTGCCGGCGAAGATGACGTCCTCCATCTTTCCGCCGCGTAACGTCTTAGCGCCCTGCTCACCCATCACCCAGCTGAGCGCATCCACCACGTTGGACTTGCCCGACCCGTTGGGCCCGACGACGCAGGTGATGCCCGGCTCGAAGTTGAGAGTGGTGGCCGACGCGAAGGACTTGAAGCCACGCAAGGTCAGGCTCTTGAGGTACAACGTCCCACCTCTCGACGGTGTGAGCTCAGGTGACGATCCGACTGCGAAGGCGACCTCACTGTAACCGACGGCGACCGTGAGTCCGGGTACGTCGCAGGGCGGGTTCTACGTTCTGATTGCTCCGCTCGCGCAACTCGCTGATGTGATTGCGGCGCTCCGCAAGCATGGTCGCCGACCGGGCCGCCGTGACTCAGAACGCCAGCAGTCGGGTGCTCGCTCTCGACTGCTTCCGGCACGGTCTCCGCAGCTAGGTTCTTGCCGCGTACGGCCGAGAAGGTCCAGACCTTGTTCAACAGGAATGACAGCGGGGTGACGATCGCGATCGTGATCAGCTGCGCCCAGTAGAAGCGAGTTCTGAAGCCGGTTGAATCGTCGAAGAAGGTCGGCGACAAGGAGAAGACCGAATTCGGATGCATCAACAGGGTGAGGATGCCCAGACCAACGATCTGGCCGAGGATGCCGACCGTCAGGAAGGGAAAATATTCCCGAAACCAGCCGGAGTGCTTCGCACTGCGGAAGGTCCATAGCCGGTTGAGCTGGAAGTTCCAGAGATTGGCGACCAGGAACGCGATCGTTGAGTAGGCGTGGTACCAGCGGACGTTGAACTCACTGAGCGGCAAGTCGAAGAAGATGCCATTCTCGTCTGGACCGAGCTTCTTGCACATGATCGCGACGAACAGGTTGACGACAACGCCTGACGCGCCAACAATGCCGAACCGGAAGAGTTGGATCCAGTTGTGGCCGTGGCGTACGAGTACGTAGTGCCTGAGGCGTTCCATCACGTTCAGCTCATACCCCTTTTATTGAGAGCCGCTCGCGCAATCGCGCTATCCACCTGCTCGCGCAATCGCGGCCCTCGCCTTGAACCCGCGTGGAGCTCGTTGACAGTGTGGACAACGATAGGACGAACGGTTCATGAACGGTTCTCGCCGGATCGATGTTCCGCAACGCAGACACGGAAGCCCTTCGCGGCCGTACACCGCGAGCGATCGGTCGAAGTAGCCGCTGGATCCATTGACGTTGACGTAGAGGGCATCGAACGAGGTGCCACCGTTGTCCAGCGCCTTTCGCATCACGGCCGCGGCCGCGTCGATGACGCCGCCGGCTTGAGTACGCGACATCGTCCTGGTCGGGCGGGCGTAGTGCACCCGAGCCACCCAAAGTGCTTCGTCGGCGTAGATGTTGCCGATTCCGGATACCAGCTGCTGATCTAGCAGCGACCGTTTGATCGCACTGTTGCGGCGGCGTAACCGGGTCACGACGTCTGCGAGATCAAACTCCGGATCGAAGGGATCCCGGCCGATGTGGGCGATCTCGGGCGGCAGCTCGGCGCCCCCCGGCGAAACCGACAGCCCACCGAACATCCGCTGATCGACAAATCGGAGTTCCGGCTCGCCGTCCGCGAACGCGAAAATGATTCGGGTGTTGGGCGCGAGCGGCGCTTCGGCATCGGCCAGCCGGAACTGGCCGCTCATGCCCAGATGAGCCAAGATCGCGTCGCCGTCGGTGAAGGGCAACCACAGATATTTTCCGCGCCGGCGCGGCTCGGCGAAGGTGCGGCCGGTGACCTGCAGCTCGAAATCTGCCGGCCCGGTCAGGTGGCGGCGTACCGGCCGCGGATGCAGCACCCGTACGCCGGTGATCTGGCGGCCCGAGATACTGCTGGCCAGGCCACGGCGTACGACCTCAACCTCTGGAAGTTCGGGCACCGATCGCGCTAGCGGGACGCGACCGGTCCGGAGCCGCGGCTGCCTTTGAGCGCAGCGAAGGCAATGGCTGCCGCGTTCTGCTCTGCCTCTTTCTTGTTCCGGCCGGCACCTGGTCCGTAGCTGTGGTCATCAATGTTGACCATGGCCTGGAAGGTCTTGGCATGGTCAGGCCCTGACTCCACCACGTCATAGACGGGTACGCCGAGGCCACTCACGGAGGCGATCTCCTGGAGGCTGGTTTTCCAGTCCAGTCCCGCTCCACGGGTTGCGACCTCGGCCATCAAGGGGTCGAACAGATGGTGTACGAAAGCCCGCGCGGCATCGATGCCGTGTTGCAAGAAGACCGCACCGATCACCGCCTCCATCGTGTCGGCGAGGATCGAAGACTTGTCGCGTCCACCCGTGCTCTCCTCGCCGCGACCCAGATGGATGACTGCGCCCAGATCGAGCTCGCGGGCGATGTCGGCCAGCGCCCGGGAGTTGACAACAGCCGCACGCAACTTGGCGAGCTGGCCCTCGGAGAGATCCGGATAAGTCACGAAAAGGTGCTCGGTCACCACCAGCCCAAGGACCGAGTCACCGAGGAATTCCAGACGCTCGTTGGTGGGGAGGCCACCTTGCTCGTACGCGTAAGACCGGTGAGTCAAGGCGCGATCGAGTAGCTCAGGATCAACGCTCATCCCGAGCTCAGTTAAGAGGTCTCCCGCAGGTAGGCGAATTGCCGTCGCCTCTGACCGGATCAGGACGAGAGAACCTGTCGACGGGCTGCGCGAGGACCGTACTGCCCGCATGAGGGGCACGCCACATGGGGCAGGTGCTTCTCGCGACAGGCGGGGTTCGCGCACGTCACCAGCGCGGGCACGGACGCCTTCCACTGGGAACGGCGGTGACGCGTATTGCTGCGCGACATTCGCCTCTTGGGAACGGCCACGACTTCACTCCTGGTTCCTCCGGGCGCTTTTGCCCGGAAATTTCGTTGCCCGTGGGGCTGGTTCTAAAACATCGTAAGATTCGCCGCCGTCACCCTCAAGACCGCGGAGCGCTTCCCATCGAGGGTCGAGACCGGTTTCGTGGCGATGGTCAGGATTCTCGTTCAGGTTTGCGCCGCACTCGAGGCACAGCCCCAGACAGTTATCCCGACACAAGGGTTGGAATGGCAAATCGAGCACCACCTCGTCGCGCAGCAGTGGCTCGAGGTCGATGAGGTCGCCCTGCAGCCGGCTAGCGAGGTCGTCATCGGGTTCGACGCCCGGATAGACGAACAGCTCCTGGATATCGACCTCGAGCTGCCCAGAGACTTCACCGAGGCACCGCACGCATTCCCCGCGGACCTCGACCGTCGCCGTACCGGTGACGAGCACTCCCTCGACAACCGATTCCAGCCGAAGATCGAGCTCGACCGGTGATCCGGGCGGTACGCCGATCACCGCGATTCCCAAATCCGCAGGTGCATCGACGGTCGCTCGAACCACCCTCATTGCGCCCGCGCGACGGCCCAATTCGTGGGTGTCGAGGACCAAACCTGAGCGGGGGTCCACCGGGCGATGCGGCGAACTCATCGCAATCCTTCCAAGCCGAACGGCCCCGCTACTCGTCGCGACCGACGCCCAACCTTACCGGTGAGTAGGCCCTTGAGCCAAACAGCTCGAGCCACCCACCCGCTACTCCGGGAAAGCGCGCCTGTCGAGCTTCATCGTGTCCCCCGCGTCCAAGCCGCTGCGCTCCGACAACCGGGCTCGGGCCGTTCGCACCTGACTCACCGTCTTGTGGAGAACCGACTCGAAGCTCGCCATGCGCGCGTCGATGAATTCATCGGTCTCTCGCCGGAGAGCGGCAGCCTCGGTATCGGCTTCAGATCCGCATCTGCGCGGCGAGTTGCTCCGCAACTCGGACCACCTCGCTGTGCTGCGCAAGATTTGCAGCATGATCCCGAGCATCGGCCATGATGCGTCCGGCCTCTGCTTCGCCTTCCGCGATTTTGAACGCCGCCATGTCGATGACTTGTTGCGCATCAGCGATCTCATCCGGCAGATTCGCGATCACATCGTCGATCGCGGCCAGGACCTCGCCTCGGTTGATGACACATGATGCCGACATCGGCATCGCCCGCGCATTGAGAATGAGCTCGCGCAGATACGCCAACTTATCCTCGGCCGTTCCCCGCCCAATCATGGACGTCCCTACCCCCGAAGCAACCACCCTCGTCCCCTTTCCGAGTGTGTCACCCTCGTCCCCATGCCGAGTGTGCACTGATCCCTAGTGTTACTCAGATGCCCCCGGTCTCACACATCGCCGGCCACTCCCGCACTCCGAGACGCAATCCGAGCCATGGTTCGCGTCGCAATTGTGGCTGGCAAGAAGGCGGTGACGTCGCCACCCAATGTTGCGACCTCCCGGACCAGCGAGGAGGACACGAATGCCCACTGTGGAGCGGTCGGCAGGAAGAGGGTGTCGACGCCGGTGAGCTGCCGGTTCATCTGAGCCATCTGGAGCTCGTAGCCAAAATCCGAACCACGCAGTCCTTTGCTGATGACCTGGATGTCGTTGGCTGCGCAGAAGTCGACAAGCAGGCCACGAAAGAGCGTCACCTCGACGTTGCTCCAGCGGGCACACTCCTCGGCAAGCATCTCGACCCGCTCATCGGGACTGAACAGGGCGTTCTTGGCGATGTTGGTACCCACCGCGACGACCACCTGTCGACGACCCGCGCGGTCCGCTCGATGACATCGAGGTGTCCGTGGGTCACCGGGTCGAACGAGCCCGGACACACGGCTCGGGTCACGATAGTCCCTCCTTCACGAGGTCGGGCTCGAGCGCCGCGAAATACAAGGTGGTCTCACCGTAGGCGCGAGTCCAGCGCTTCGCAGCCACTTCCGGCCACTCCAGCTCCGGCGTACGGCGGGACCGTTCGACGACGATCAACGAGTCCGGGCCGACCCAGCGATTCGCCACGAGTTCGGAGAGTTGGGCGCTGACCGCAGCCGTTTCCAGCTCGTACGGCGGATCGGCGAAGACCACATCGAAGTCCCGAGCCGGCGGCCGTCGGAGCAGCTGCTCGACCGATGAGATGACAACGTCGATCACCAACCCGAGGGCTTTGGCATTGTCCTTGGCGAGTTGCGCCGTACGCGGATCCCGCTCCACGAGCAGCACCGGGTTGGCACCACGGCTCGCGGCCTCCAGTCCGACAGCGCCCGATCCCGCGTACAGGTCGCAGAAGGCCAATTCGACCAACGACTGCTCAGCTGGCGCAGCCGCGGTGCCCGCCCAAGCGGCGATGGCGGAGAAGAGCGCCTCGCGTACCCGATCGGTGGTTGGGCCGGGTACGGTCGCCGGGCGGCATCGAAATTCGCCGACCCCCGCGCGACCCAGCGATGATCCGACTCACGTCCGCTCGAGCCAATCCCCTGCCGCATCCATCTCTACGTCGAGCACGATGTCGGCAAGTGCAGGATTGCTCAGCTCAGGGTCCTGGGCGAGGCACTCCTCGGCCAGGGTGCGAGCTTGGGCGATCAGATCCGCATCCTTCAACACGCTGAGCAGCTTGAGGCTTGATCTGGTGCCCGACTGGCTGGCGCCCAGCACATCGCCCTCTCGACGCTGCTCCAGATCGACCTCCGCGAGAGCAAAACCGTCTCGGGTAGCGGCCACAGCATTGAGACGTTCACGCGCTGCGCTTTCCTCGCTCGCCGTTGTCAGCAGGAGGCAGACCCCAGGGTGGGCTCCTCTGCCGATCCGGCCGCGCAGCTGATGCAGCTGGGAGATACCGAACCGGTCGGCATCGTGGATCACCATGACGGAGGCGTTGGGGACGTCGACCCCCACCTCGATGACCGTGGTCGATACCAGCACATCGACCTCGCCGGCCGCGAACCGGCTCATCACCGCATCCTTCTCCTCGCTCGAGCGCTGGCCGTGCACCATCTCGACGCGCAGGTCCGCCAGCGGCCCGGTACTCAGCTCCGCGTAGAGATCTTCGACTGCGACTGCCGGCGTGGTTTCACTATCGGTATCGAGGTTCTCGGTCTCGCTGCCGGACGGGCCAGCGGACGAGATCCGCGCGCACACCACGTACGCCTGGCGGCCGCGTCCAACCTCTTCCACAATGCGCTGCCAGCCGCGTTGCACCCACGCCGGATGGTGGACCGTGTCGACAACGACGGTGCTTACCTCCGCCCGACCAGCCGGAATCTCGCGCAGCGTCGACGTTTCCAAGTCACCGAAGACGGTCATGGCCACCGAACGCGGAATCGGCGTTGCTGTCATGACCAGCACGTGCGGCCGCGGATCGGCTTTGGCGCTCAGCGCCGCGCGCTGCTCGACCCCGAACCGATGCTGCTCGTCGACGACGACCAGGCCGAGATCGGCAAACTGAACATCCGCGCTGAGCAAGGCGTGGGTACCGATGACTATCCCGGCTGTCCCAGACGCAGCGTGCAGCGTGGCCTCACGGCGCCGCGACGCCGACGTGGACCCGGTGATCAGCACGACCCCGGTGGCATGCTCCGGCGCATCGAGCGTGCCACCGCGCGGCGAGGTCGCCGAGCATCCGGGTGATGGTCTGGTAATGCTGAGCGGCCAGCACCTCGGTCGGCGCCAGCAGCGCCGCCTGACCCCCGGCGTCGACCACAGCCAGCATCGCGCGCAGTGCGACCAGCGTCTTGCCCGACCCCACCTCGCCCTGGAGCAGTCGCTGCATCGGCCGGGTACGGCCAAGCTCGGCCATGATCTCCTCGCTCACCGCGATCTGACCCTTGGTGAGCACGAACGGCAACCGATCGTCGAACTCCTCGAGCAGCCCACCGGAGCGTGCTTGTCGAGGCACCGCTCGATGCGAAGCCGCATCGGCCCGTCGATACGCCATGGTCAGCTGCAGCGCAAACGCCTCGTCGAAGCGCATCCGGTGCCGACCCTGCGCGATCACCGTCTTCTCCGTCGGCTGATGCACTGCTCGGAAGGCTGCCTCGAGTTCCACTACGCCGGCTGAGTCGCGCACCCACGACGGCAGCGGGTCCTCGATGCCTTCGAGAGAAGCCAGCGCCAGGGACGCGCAGTCCGCAATCGTCCAGGTGCGCAACTTTCCGGCCGTCGGATAGATACCAACAAGAGGAACGCCCGAGGCCGAGGCCAACGACGCATTGTGCTTGGCACCGCCGATCACTGTGCCGTGCTCGTCGACGATGACGAAATCGGGATGGGCGAGCTGGAGTCGACCGTTGAACCTGGTCACCTTGCCCGCAAAGATCCCCCTGGCTCCCGGCACCAGCTGCTTCTGCCAATAGCTGATCAATCGGGGCTGACCGAAGAACGTGCAGGTCAGCCGACCGCCATGGTCGGTGATCGTCGCTTCGAGTCGTGGCTTGCTGGCCAGTCGATAGTTGGGGCGGTCAGGGAGGTTGAAGGTGCGGGCGTCGACGACTTCGGCCATCACGGCGACTTCCTCACCTTCTCGCAGCGCCGAAAGATCGCTCAGCTCCGTGCCTGAGAAGTAGCGACGAGGCAGATGCCGCATCAGATCGCCAACGCTGAGAATCTTCAGCGGCTCGAACTGCTTTGCGGTCTTCGATCCGACGATGTTCTCCAGACGGTTCGCCAGTCGGCGGAACGTGTCGGTGCGCCACGGTGAGCCGACGAGTCGCAGCGTGGTCATTCCAGCCCGAGCAACAGCGGATAGCGCGACTGCCCGCCCTCCAACACCTCGACATCAACCATCGGGAATCGTTGCCGCACTCTTGCGGTGATCTGAGTCGAGCAGATCATCGCCAGCGCCAGTCCCCCGCACCAGGGTCAGCAGCTCGCCGCCCGCGTTGAGTAACCGCTGCACGAGCTGCCAGGCGACCTCTTCCAGGGACGTTCCGATGAGGACCACGTCGCCCTCGAGGAGGCCGAGCACGGCGCCGGGTTCGCAGCGCCCAGCCGATGTCATCGGTGGCGCTCTGAGCCACGGAGATCGCTGCATGTCGAGCATGTCCGGCAGCACTACTCATTGCCACCACCGCCGACTCGAAATCAGCCGACGGCTCGTGGACCGCCATGGCCGCCAGCCCCTGAACCTGGGCACGTGTCGGGATGATGCCCACTCGACGTCCGGACCGACGCAGCTCAGTTGCGACCTCGCCGGCCCGTTTCAGGTTTTGGCTGCCGTTGGGCAAGATCACCACATCGCCACAGGTTTGCTGAGCGGCCGCTGCGAGTTGCTCGATCGTGACGTCGCCGTCGGTCGCGAGCACCGGCACGCCCCCCAATGAGCTCACAGCCTCCGCAAGTCCCGGGCCGGCCACGACGGCCAGCAGACTGCGCCGCCCAACGGCAGGCTGGCCAGCAGCTGGATGTGACGGCACTGCGGTAATCCGGACCTGACTGAGCTCCCCAAGCGGCAGGGCAGCTTCGACCGCCGCACCCGCTTCGGCGAGATGGACATGCACCTGCGCAATGGCCTGATCGCCCACGATGACGACGCTATGGCCAAGCTCTGACAGATGGTCGCGCAACGCGTCCAGATCTGATGGCGGAGCCCCTCGCAGCGTGTACATCACCTCGTACTCGCCGGTCATTCGCCACGTCTCGGCCTGCTGACTGGCCGCCCGCGGCGATGCCTGCGTCAGTGGTTGGGCCGCCGCTCCGCCCAGTATCTCGGCCAGCACATCGAGCAGCAGCACGTACGCCTGGCCGCCGGCATCAACCACTCCGGCTGAGGCCAGCACTTCGAGCTGTTCCGGCGTACGAGCAAGGCTCTCGCGTGCACCCTCTCGTGCGGCCTGCACTACGGCCAAGTGCGTCGCCAGGCTGGCGGGCGGCTACCTCCTCGGCAGCCCAGGCTGCATCATCGGCAACGGTCAGAATCGTGCCCGCAACCGGGCCGGGCAACGGCGCGCCGTGCGGCGACAGCCGCTAACCGCAGCAACGTAGCGGCCAAAGTCCCGGGCGGCATCGACCGCAAACCTGGCAAGTCGTGCTCGAACGCTCGACACAGACTGACGAACATCTCCGCGACAATGGCTCCGGAGTTGCCGTGCGCACACAAGACCGCTGCCTGGACGGCAGCGTCCAGGCTCGTTTGCTCCAGCTCAGGCACGGCATCGGCGATGCCGGTCAGCGTCAGCTTGAGGTTTGATCCGGTGTCAGCGTCCGGCACCGGAAAGACGTTGATCGCGTTCAACGCGTCGGCTGAATCGCTGATGACACTGGTTGCTCGGCGCAGCCAGCCGTCGTAGGCATCCCACAGCATGGGTGCCTGCTCACCGAGCTGGGCTGACACGGCACCCACCATATTCGCCGCCAGCAGAATTGGCCCGCGCTATGGCTTGTCAGGTACTCTTTTCCGGTTGCCCACCTTGGGCAGGTCAGCATGTGTCGACGTAATGTGGGAGCGAACTCCAGTGGCTGCGGTATGTGAGGTATGCGGCAAGAGGCCCGGATTCGGCCACAACGTGCCCTGGTCCAAGAAGAAGACCAACCGGCGGTGGAATCCCAATATCCAGCGCATCCGCGTCGTCGAGTCGGGTACGCCCAAGCGGCTGAACGTCTGCACCTCGTGCCTCAAGGCGGGCAAAGTCACCCGCTGAGGCAAGCCTCACGCTTGAATGACTACCGGAATGATCATGGGCCGTCGGCGGCGGGTGTCACTCACCCACTTGCCGAGCTGTCGTCTGATCACCTGCTGCAGCCGATAGGAGTCGTCCACTCCCTCTCGCAGCGCCTCCTCCAAGGCCGACACGATCAGCGGACGCACCTCCTCGAACGCGCCGTCGTCTTCGACGAAGCCGCGGGCGTGAATGTCTGGCCCGCTGACGATCCTGGAGGCGTGCGTGTTGACTACGACGATCACTGAGATGAAGCCCTCCTCTCCAAGGATCCGACGATCAGTCAAGGACAGCTCTGAGATGTCACCGATCGTGCTGCCGTCGACGAAGATGTAGCCGGCATCCACCTTGCCGACGGCCCTAGCCCTGCCCCCCTCAAGATCGACCACCATGCCATCCTCGGCGATGATCGTCCTTTCGGCCGGAACGCCTGTGGCGATGGCCAAGTCGCCGTTCGCCCTGAGGTGGCGGATCTCGCCGTGCACCGGCATGACGTTGCGCGGCCGGATGATGTTGTAGCAGAACAGCAGCTCGCCCGCACTTGCATGCCCCGAGACATGGACGAGCGCGTTACCCCGGTGCACGACATGGGCACCGAGTCGGGTCAAGCCGTTGATCACCCGATACACCGCGCTCTCGTTGCCAGGGATGAGGGAGCTGGCAAGGACAACGGTGTCGCCAGTGGTGAGTTCGATCACGGGATGGTCCCGATTCGCCATCCGGGACAGGGCGGACAGCGGCTCGCCTTGCGATCCCGTCGAGATGATCACGACATCCTATGGTCGGAAGTTGTCGATCTCGCGCTGGTCGATCAGGGTATTGCGAGGGACTTTGAGATAGCCAAGATCGCGAGCCACGGTCATGTTGCGCACCATCGAGCGCCCGACGTAGACGACCTTGCGGCGATGGGCGACGGCTGCGTCCAGGACTTGCTGAACGCGGTGCACGTGAGATGCGAAGCAGGCCACGATGACCCGCTGGCGGCTGCCCGCAAGCACGCGCTCGAGGGCGGGACCGATGTCTCGCTCCGGTGTCGTGAAGCCGGGCACCTCGGCGTTTGTCGAGTCGATCATGAGCAGGTCGACGCCCTCTTCCCCGAGGCGGGCGAAGGCGCGCAGATCAGTGATTCGGCCGTCCAGCGGCAGCTGATCCATCTTGAAGTCACCGGTGTGCACGATCAGACCCGCGGAGGTACGGACTGCGACGGCCAGGGCATCGGGAATGGAATGGTTCACCGCAACGAACTCGCACTCGAACTTGCCGAGGCTGATCGTGTCGCCATCCCTGACGGTGCGTTGCGGGACATTGCGCAGCTGGTGCTCGCGGAGCTTCTCAGCCAGCAACGCCAGCGTCAGCTTCGACCCGATGATCGGGATATCTCGGCGCTGCCGCAGCAGATACGGCACGGCGCCGATATGGTCCTCATGACCGTGGGTGAGCACCAAGCCGATCACGTCGCCCAGCCGTTCGCTGATGGCATCGAATCCCGGCAAGATCAAATCAACGCCTGGATGATCATCCTCGGGAAACAGCACGCCACAATCGATGAGCAGCAGCTGGCCGTCGAACTCGATCGCTGCCATGTTGCGGCCAACATCGCCGAGACCGCCTAACGCGACGACGCGCATTGTGTTCGGCGCCAACAAGGGCGGGATCTGCAAGCTAGTGGCAACCACGGGAGGAAAGGCTACAGCCCGATACGATCGCCACCGTGGGTGCAGCTTCTGGTGAACCGATTGCCGCGTCCGTACGTCTCGCCTGGCCCGATGAGTCGCCGAGCATCGCTGAGCTCCAGCGACGCTCCTGGGCCGTGCAATGGCCCGCCGAGCTAGCGGAGCTGATGCTTGCATCGGTGTCACTGGCCGACATGATCGACGCTTGGCGTAGCGCGATTGAGCGACCGCCCGAAGCGGCGTTCCGGGTACTCATTGCGACCGACGGCGAGCGAGTCGTCGGGTTCGCCACCACGATGCCGAGCCAAGATGACGATGCTGATCGAAGTCGGGACGGCGCGATCGATGCGTTCGTCGTCGATCCTCCTGCCCAACATCAGGGCCACGGCTCCCGGCTGCTCAACGCCTGCGCCGACACCTTGCGAGCAGATGGATTTGTCGGGGCTTCCTGCTGGGTGAATGCCGAGGACGAGACCTTCCGCCTGTTCCTGATCGCCGCAGGCTGGGCATTGGATGGGGCTACCCGCGAGATCGGCCCCGAAGATGAATCCGTACGCCTCAAGGAGCTCAGGCTGCATACCAACCTTCTCCCGGCCGGTGAGCTTGAGGACAGCTAGGCGGCAACGGTCAGGTTGTCGCCCACCAGGTCCACATCCACGCCGTCTTCTGCGGCAGTAATTCGGCTCGCGGTCAGACCGAGCGGGATGCCTTTCAGCGGAATCGGCCTGAGCAGCGCAGCCAGCAAGGCTTGGGCTGTGAAGTCAGGCAGGTTGACGCCGGCGACCGAAATCCTGGCATCGCTCAGCGTGATGGTCTGCTCTTTGGCGTTCAGCCGCGGCGTACCGGTGATCACGGCTTCCACCTCCCGGCTCGAAGACATTGGTTTTGGCCACCAGCTCGACACGCCCCTCGCTGCCGTAGGTCAGTGGCGCACCGGCGAGCGCGGAGAGTTTCGCATAGTCCAGCAGGGAGGTGCCTTCAGCGTGGCTGATCGTCATGGTCTTGAACCAGTCCTTGGTCGCGACATCGCTCATCACCAGATCGGCGTGTGCCAAGGTCAGCTCGGCATTGTTGGCGACGCCGAGCTGGTCGGCGACGACGTGCATCGTGCCAATCGAGCCAGCTGCCAGCTGGGTCAGGAAGGGGAAGCCCTTGATCTCGACCTGGGGTAGCGCAGGCGTTCCCAGTGCCGGCTGCAACGCCTCCGCGGCTTGCCGCTCGGCGCGGTGGTGCGCGTAACGATCACCGGCATAAAGACCGACGCAGAGCAGGGCAAAGATCGAGACGATGATCGCTACGACGACGAACGGCGCGGCCCGACCGAGGCGAGCCCATAGTCGATTCACGTCATCCGATCCCGAGGATGGGTTCGATCCCCACGGTGAGGCCAGGCCTGGTGCTGATCGCCCGGACTGCCGCGAGCACGCCCGGCATGAACGACACGCGGTCTAGAGAATCGTGCCGGATGGTCAATGTCTCCCCCTCGGCCCCGAACAAGACCTCTTGATGGGCGACCAGACCGCGCAGTCGTACGCCGTGGACTCGAATCCCATCCACCTGCGCCCCCCGAGCTCCCGGCAGCTCCTGTTTGGTCGCGTCTGGGGGTGGAGCGAGTGCGGCTGCCGTACGGGCGGCGGCAATTCTGCGGGCCGTGCTCGCGGCGGTTCCAGATGGCGCGTCGGCCTTGCCGGGGTGATGCAGCTCGATGATTTCTGCGCTCTCGTAGAAGGCGGCTGCCTGCTCGGCAAAACGCATCATGAGCACCGCACCTATGGAGAAGTTGGGCGCGATCAGCACGCCGACACCATCATGCTCCGCGAGCCTGCCGCGCAACAGATCGAAATGCTCCTCAGTAAAGCCCGTGGTACCCACAACGGCGTGAATGCCGTGACCGATGCACCAGAAGAGGTTGTCCATCACCGCGTCGGGATGGGTGAAATCGACGATGACCTCGGCGGTCTCGGCGGGTGCGCGATCATCGCCGAGATCGATGGCCGCAACCAGATCCAAATCCGGGGCGGACTCGACAGTCCGGCACACTTCGGCGCCCATCCGACCACGGGATCCGAACACCCCGACCCTAATCATTCACCGACCGCCCTTCCGACTACCACCGAGATAGCAGCGATTCGACTCCTCGAGACGCCACCTTGGCTCCGGCGATCGCAAGCGTCGGAGGATGCCTGAACAGCATTTCCGCCTCCGCGCGTACCTGATCAGCGCTCACCTGGTCGAAGCTGTGTAGCAGCTCGGTCAGGGTGCGGTCGTCGCCCAGCACAGCATTGATACCAAGGCGACTCATCCGGCTGCCGGGCCCGTCGAAGGAGAGGGCGGTCTGGCCGCGCATCTGACCTTTCGCACGGGCTAGCTCTTCGGAGGTAACCCCGTGCGCCGCAACCTCGGCGAGGGTGGCACGCACCAGCTTCACGATCGCGGCCAACTTGCCGGGCGCGCACTGCCACTCAACACTCCACAGACCGGCGTCGGAATATGCCGTCTCGCCGGCATCGATGCTGTAGCTCAGCCCGCGCCGCTCGCGTACTTCGACGAACAGCCGGGAAGCCATGCCGCCGCCGATGATCAACGACAGCAGGCCGAGCGCATAGCGACGCGGGTCGAAGATGCCAGGACTGGGGAACGCCAGTACCGCGCTGCATTGCTCCAGCGGCAGTTTGCGCATGATCAGCCCGCCCTGCTCGTTGATCATGGTGGGTGAAAGATCAGGCGGCGCAGTAGAGGCTGCGGGCTGGACGTCCAGGACGCCCAGTCGCTGCACCAGTCGATCATGTTCGACTTTGCCGGCCGCTGCGACGACCAGGGAGCTGGGGCGGTAGTACCGGCTCCAGTGCTGCACGATGCTAGGCCGGCTCAGCGTCGCAACCGAGCTCGGTGATCCGATCACCGTGCGACTGAGTCCGGACGTGCCGAAGATCGCTGCGGCAACGGCTTCGGCGGCCTGCTCGGTGGGGTCATCGGCATGCATGGAGATCTCGTCCAAGATCACCGCTCGTTCGGCGTCGACATCCTCGCCCGTGATCATCGAGTTGCTGATCATGTCGGTGAGGACGTCAACGGCCAGCTCGGCATCGCTGTGCAGCACGCGGGCGTAGAAGCAGGTGTGCTCTTTGGCGGTGTAGGCGTTGAGCTCGCCGCCCACCGACTCGATCGCGGCCGAAATCTGCTCCGCTGTGCGATTCGAGGTGCCCTTGAAGAGCAGGTGTTCGAGGAAGTGCGAAGCGCCGTGCAGTTGTGGCGTCTCGTGACGCGAACCGACGGAGGCGAAGACGCCGAGTGCGTAGGTGTTGGTTGAGCGGATGTCCTCCGTGACGATCTGGAGGCCGTTCGGCAGCACCGTACGGCGGACGGCGCCATCCAGTTGGAGGCGCCGTCGGCCGGGACGGCTACGCGGAGCGTGCGGCATCAGTAGTGTCGACGTGGTGCAGAAGGCTTACGCCGACACCGTCTCCTCGACCACCGGAATCAGCGACAGCTTGCCGCGATCATCGATCTCATTGATCTCGACCTGGATCTTCTGGCCGACGCTCAGCACATCCTCGACGCTCTCGACTCGCTGACCACCAGAAAGCGGACGCATCTTGGAGATATGCAGCAGACCGTCTTTCCCGGGTAGCAGCGATATGAAAGCGCCGAACGCAGTGATCTTGACCACGGTGCCGAGATAGCGTTCGCCCTTCTCGGGCATCGTCGGGTTGGCAATGCCGTTGATCATGCCGCGGGCCGCCTCCGCCTTGTCGGCTCGATCGGCGCCAATGTAAATCGTGCCGTCGTCCTCGATCGAGATCTCGGCGCCAGTATCGTCCTGGATCTGGTTGATCACCTTGCCCTTGGGGCCGATGACCTCGCCGATCTTGTCGACGGGGATCTTCACGGTGATGATCCGTGGCGCGTAGACGCTCATCTCGTCGGGACCGTCGATGGCCTCCTGCATCACATCGAGAAGCGTGTTGCGGGCGCCCTTGGCCTGGTTCAGCGCTTCCGCCAGCACCGAGGCAGGAACGCCGTCCAGCTTGGTGTCCAGCTGCAGTGCAGTGATGTAATCACGGGTACCAGCGACCTTGAAGTCCATGTCGCCGTAGGCGTCCTCGGCACCGAGGATGTCGGTCAGTGCGGTGTATTGCACCTGACCGTCGACGGTGTCAGAGACCAGCCCCATCGCAATGCCGGCAACTGGCGCCCGCAGCGGTACGCCGGCGTTGAGCAGTGCCATCGTCGAGGCGCACACCGAGCCCATCGATGTCGAGCCGTTCGAACCGAGGGCCTCAGAGACCTGGCGGATCGCGTACGGGAACTCCTCGCGGGTGGGTAGCACCGGAACCAGCGCCCGTTCGGCCAGCGCACCGTGACCGACCTCGCGCCGCTTGGGTGATCCCACCCGGCCGGTCTCACCGGTGGAGTACGGCGGGAAGTTGTAGTTGTGCATGTAGCGCTTGGTGGTCTCTGGTGCGAGGGTGTCGAGCTTTTGCTCCATGCCCAGCATGTTCAGAGTCGAGACGCCCAGGATCTGTGTCTCACCGCGCTGGAAAAGTGCCGAGCCATGGACCCGCGGTACCACGCCGACCTCGCAGGAAAGCGTGCGGATATCGGTGACTCCACGGCCGTCGATGCGGATCTTGTCGGTCAGAATCCGTTGCCGAACCAGCTTCTTGGTCAGCGCTCGGTATGCGCCGGTGATCTCTTTTTCGCGTCCCTCGAATCGGGAAGCTAGGCGCTCCACGACCGTGTTCTTGAGCGTTTCGGTGGCGTGCTCGCGGGTTTGCTTGTCAGCAATCGACATGACGTCAGCTGAGTTCCCCGGTCGCCGTCTCCGCAACGACTTCGTATACGTCGTCGGCATAGTCGAGAAAGATCGGGAAGTCGGCAACGGGCTTTGCGAACTTGGCCGCCAGCTCAGTCTGGGCCGCACACAATGCGCGGATGAACGGCTTTGCGGCCTCGAGACCGGCGGCCACAACCTCCTCGGTGGGCGCGGTCTTGCCGCTCCTCACCAGATCCCAGGTACGCGTCGTCGACTCGGCCTCGACCATGGCAATGGCGACATCGCCGGATGGTGTGACCCGGCCGGCCACGACCATCTCGAACGCGGCATTCTCAAGCTGATCGACGTCCGGGAAGCCGATCCAGCGATCACCGATGAGCGCAACGCGTACGCCTCCGACTGGACCGGTAAACGGCAGGCCGGCGAGCTGGGTGGACAGGGATGCCGCATTGATGGCGACCACGTCGTAGGTCTTGTTCGGGTTCAGCGCCATGACTGTGACGATGACCTGGACCTCATTGCGCAGGCCCTTGACGAAGCACGGGCGTAGCGGACGATCAATAAGTCGGCAGGTGAGAATCGCGCCCTCGGAAGGGCGTCCCTCACGGCGGAAGAACGAGCCGGGGATGCGGCCCACGGCGTACATGCGTTCCTCGACGTCCACGGTGAGCGGGAAGAAGTCGATAGCCTCCCGCGGCTTGCTCTGGGCGGTTGTGGCCGAAAGCACCATGGTGTCGTCGTCAAGATAGACGGTCGCCGATCCCCCGGCCTGCTGAGCCAGCAAGCCCGACTCGAAGCGGACGATGTGTCGGCCGAAATTGCCGTTGTCGATAACGGCCTCGGTGGATTGAAGATCTGGTCCCTCCACGGGATTCCTTTCTGTGGCGCTGGCTTGTTGCCAACGCCTGAGTGTGGATCGCATCCGCACACGGGATGAGGCTCGCCGTGGCGCGGTGACCATGTCCCGCGTCAATCCCCCGAGCTGGTGGAGGCCGGTCTTCGATCGAGGTCCGCGGGCCAGAGCGCCATGCTCCTCCCGAAAACCACTACCGAGGACCGAGTCTCTCCTCGTCGAGCGTCTGCGTTCGATGCGATCTCGAACGTGATGATGGTTATTCAGTTGTGCAGCACTGCGAGCGTCTGTCGCGCGAGCAGTGCCTAAAACTTCTGGCGGTCAGCGACGCAGCCCGAGGCGTTCGATGAGCGAGCGGTAGCGCTCGATATCGGTCTTGGCGACGTAGTTGAGCAGCCGGCGCCGTTGGCCGACGAGCAACATCAAGCCACGACGGCTGTGGTGGTCATGCTTGTGCTCTTTGAGATGCTCGGTGAGATGCGCGATCCGATTGGTGAGGATGGCGACCTGAACCTCGGGAGAACCCGTGTCGCCGTCGCCCGTTGCGTATTCGTCGATGATTTTCTTCTTGGTTGCAGCGTCCATCGACACTGATCTCCTCTCGGTTTCCCGTTGCGCGGCGCTCCCGAATACCCCTTGGGGCCTTCACACGGTGTGAGTGGGAGCTCTTGGAAGTCCGCGGCCGGTCAAACGGCGCGCCCAATCTACCAGCGCGGCACCTTTGCGGCGAATTCTCCTAATTCTCGGGTGGTGGCCGAAGGCCTGGTCAGGCTGCGTGCAAGAGGTGCCGCGCTTCCTCGACATCGGCATGCATCTGCTTGATCAATGCTTCCCGACCGGCATATTTCACCTGCCCGCGTAATCGCGCATAGAAATCGATGGCGATCTCCACGTCGTAAAGCTCGAGGTCATCACGGTCCAGCACGTAAGCCTCTACCCGCCGCTCTACGCCGTCGAACGTCGGGTTGGTGCCCACGGAAATGGCAGCGGGCCAGCGCGGCGAATCACCGTCGAGCCTGGTGACCCAGCCGGCATAGACCCCATCGGCCGGCACGGCCAGGCCTGGCGGCACCGGCACATTGGCCGTCGGGAAGCCGAGCTCGTGACCTCGACGATCCCCGCGTACGACGACCCCGGAAAACCTGAAGACGTTGTCGCTCAGCTCTCGGACCCGACCGAAATCGCCTTCGGCGACCGCATGACGGATCAGCGTCGACGAGCTCGGCTGGGTGCCATCGGTCAGTAAGCGGCACCCCCTGTACCTTGAACTCTCCCGCTCCGAGCTCGGCCAGCGTCGAGACATCGCCTGCGGCTCGGAATCCGAATCGGAAGTTCTCCCCCACCACGACCCGCGCCGGATGCAACGGCCGGATGACAGCGTCGACAAACTGCGCTGGGCTCCAACTTGCGACCTCAGCGGTGAAGTGGACCACGACGACGTCGTCGACGCCTGCATCGCGGAGCAGCTCCTTGCGCCGCTCCAAGGTGGTGAGCAGCAGCGGCACCTGATCGGGCCGGACCACCGACATCGGGTGCGGCCAGAAGGTCACCGCAACCAACGGGGCACCGGGCTCGGCAGCCTTGGCAATCCGGAGCAACTCCGCGTGTCCCCGATGCACTCCGTCAAAGTTGCCGATGACGACGACCGGATCTGTCTTCACGGCGGACAGTTAACCACTGAACACGGCCTCAGCTATCGCGCCGCCGCCCGCGCGCGAACGAGCGAGTTATGTAAAGCTATCCGAGGACACACAGGCATCTTTCTCGGGGGACACAGTGAGACGTTTTATTAGAGCTGCGGTCGGCGGACTTGCTGGCTGCGCGCTGATTCTCGGAGCAAGCCAAGCGGCGAACGGCGATTCGGCGCGACATGCACGTATCCCTTCAGGAATGCCGAGATCGGCGATTTTCAGGATGACCCTGGGCCGTTCGATGAGGCGACGGGAACGCTCCGGGTCATGCAAGCCCCCGATGACGCTGCACGGGTTCAAGCTCACCGTCAAAGGCATTGAGCCTGTCCGCAGCGGGCAAGGAATTCGGCGCCCATCTTCACACTGGCCCGTGTGTTGACGGGACTACGCCTTCCCGCTCAGCCAGCGACGAAGCTCGGCCAGCACGCTAGCGAAGTGGCCAGCTCACAAGCCGGGCATTAACCACGAGAGCCACCAGATCCCACGCCGGCCGTTAACCCCCAGACCGAAGTCTGGTTCGACCTGGTTCCGAGTGACGACGGCGAGGCGATCGACGACACCAAGGTGAACTTCGTGCCCCGTGACTCGAACCTGGACTTCATTCCTGGAGAAATGTCAATTGTGATTCACGCTCATCCGACCAACACGGAGTTCGGTACCCCACCGCCGGTAAGCCTGCTGGCTACGCGGGCAAGCGGCAGGCATGCTTCAAGCTGTTGACGCCTGACACTGGGCCCCAACCTGTGATCGGCTGATTTCCACGTCAGACAAACACAGCCTCGGCTACAGCATCCGGTCCTTCCTGGCGGTAAAGCGCCAGGAAGTGACCGGTCGCATCAAGTAATGCCGTCGTGCCAACTGGCAAGATAACCCCAGCTAACCGCCGACCGTTTCGGATCTGGCCTGCCTGAGTCTCGTTGACTGTCACGGTTGGGAAGCTGCTTTCAACGACCCGATCCAGCGGCATGATCCTGAGCCCCCGCTCCGCCTCCTCGAACGTCTGCGCCTCGTCCAGCGTGAACGCCCCTACGCGGGTCCTCCGCAGTGTGGTCAGATGACCACCGACCCCGAGGGCAGCTCCGAGATCCCTGGCCAGCGCGCGAACGTAGGTGCCTGACGAGCACTCGACGATCACCTCTAGGTCGACACAAGCGAGCCCATCCGCCTCAAGCTCTCGTAAACCCACGAGGTCGAATCGACGTATGGTCACTGGCCGAGCCGAAAGCTCCACGGCCTGACCAGCCCGGACTCGCCGGTATGAGCGAACGCCGTCGATCTTGATCGCCGACACTGCAGCCGGCACCTGGAAGATGTCGCCATGCAGCTCGGCCATGGCCGCCTCGATCTTGGCTTCTGCCAGGCCAGCCGCGCCAACGGCCGTGACCACCTCGCCATCGGCGTCATCGGTGATCGTTGCAATGCCGAGCCGGATCGTGGCCTCGTAAGCCTTGTCCGACAATGCGAGATACCCCAAGAGCCGTGTCGCCTTCTCGACCCCAATGATCAACAGCGCCGGTAGCCATCGGGTCCAGGGTGCCCGCGTGACCCACCTTCCGGGTGCCGGCCAACCGGCGAACGCGACCGACCACCTGATGCGAGGTCCAACCACCGGGCTTATCGAGTAGGGCGAGACCTGACGTGGGTTGCGACGGCTTCGCCTCAGGACTCCTCGTCATCGCGCTGCGCGAGCTCCTCGACAACCTCGTCGTGCTTGTACGGATCGGCCTCCCCCGCGTACGCCGCGCCTGCGGCCTGCTCGGCAACGCGAGCGTCCGTCGAGCGCGCCTGGGCGAGCAGATCGTCGATCTGTCTGGCATTTTCGGGTACGGCGTCCGCGACGAAGGTCAGTGTCGGAGTGAACCGCAAGCCCAGCTGCTTGCCAACCTGAGCACGGATCACACCAGTCGCAGAACGCAATGCGGCCGTCGAACTGGCTTGCTCTTCGTCAGAGCCGAGCACTGTATAGAACACCGTGGCATCCCGGCTGTCACCGGTGAGCCGGACATCGGTGATCGTGACGAAGCCGAGGCGTGGATCCTTGATCCGCCGCTCCAGCATCTCCGCCACGATCACCTTGATCTGGTCGGCCAGCCTGACCACACGTGGCGAGGCCATGTCCTCCTCCTTACGAGCGCGGCTTCTCCCGCATCTCGTACGTCTCGATGATGTCGCTGATCCTGATGTCGGAGTAGTTGGCGAGCGTCATGCCGCACTCATACCCTTCGCGCACTTCGGTGACATCATCTTTCTCGCGCCGGAGCGAGGCGATGGTGCTCTCGGTGACGACCACACCTTCGCGTAGCAGTCGCGCCTTGGCATTGCGCCGGATGGAACCGCTGAGGACCATACAGCCGGCGATGATGCCAGCCTTGGACGAGCGGAAGATCTCCCTGATCTCCGCCTGGCCAAGAGTGACCTCCTCGTAGATCGGCTTCAGCATGCCCTTCAGTGCTGCCTCGATCTCGTCGATCGCGGCGTAGATCACCGAGTAGTAGCGGATGTCTACGCCCTCGCGGTCAGCGAGCTCCGAGGCCTTGCCCTGCGGCCGGACGTTGAAGCCCACGATGACGGCGTCGGAGGCAGCAGCCAGCGAGACGTTGGTCTCGGTGATAGCGCCAACACCACGATCGATCACCCGCAGACTGACCTCGTCGCCGACGTCGATCTTGGACAGCGCATCCTCCAAAGCCTCGACCGAGCCGGCGCCGTCGCCCTTGAGGATGAGCCGCAGTTCTTGGGTCTCACCCTTCTCGAGCTGCTCGAACAGCTGGTCGAGTGTCTTGCGCCGCGTGCTCGCCGCCTGGGCAGCCATCCGCAACCGCGCCGCCCGGCGTTCGGCGATCTGACGTGCCATCCGGTCGTCGTCGACCACCAGGAAGCTGTCTCCAGCACCGGGCACGGCCGTCAGGCCGAGCACCTGCACCGGGAACGATGGCGGCGCCTCGCTGACATTGTCACCATGATCGTTGAGCAGCGCGCGGACCCGGCCATGCGCCGGACCCGTGACGATCGAATCGCCGACCTTGAGCGTGCCGCGCTGGACCAAGACCGTAGCTACCGGACCGCGACCCTTGTCCAGGTGGGCCTCAATGGCCACGCCCTGAGCATCCATATCGGGATTGGCTCGCAGATCCAGGGCCGCGTCTGCCGTCAGGATGATCGCTTCCAGCAGGGAGTCCAGGCCCTGGCCGGTGACCGCCGAGACATCGACGAACATGGTGTCGCCGCCATACTCCTCGGGCACCAAGCCGTACTCGGTGAGCTGTCCACGAACCTTCGTCGGATCCGCACCCACTTTGTCGACCTTGTTCACTGCCACGACCACCGGCACCTCCGCTGCCAAGGCATGGTTCAGCGCCTCAATGGTTTGTGGCATCACACCGTCATCGGCCGCAACTACCAGCACGGCGATATCGGTCGACTTGGCACCACGGGCGCGCATCGCGGTGAACGCTTCGTGACCAGGGGTGTCGATGAAGGTGATCTTGCGTTCCTCGTCGTCCACCTCGGTGGACACCTGGTAAGCGCCAATCGCCTGGGTAATGCCACCCGCCTCGCGAGCCACAACGTTGGTCTTGCGGATCGCATCGAGCAACTTGGTCTTGCCGTGATCAACGTGACCCATCACCGTGACAACTGGCGGTCGCGCTGCAAGATCCTCCTCGCCGCCGCTGTTCTCCCCGAACTCGATGTCGAAGCTCTCCAGCAGCTCACGATCCTCGTCCTCGGGCGAGACAACCTCGATGTCGTAGTTGAGCTCGGTACCCAGCACCTGGAGGGTGTCACCGCTCACTGATTGGGTAGCAGTCACCATTTCCCCGAGGTGGAACAGCACCTGGACCAGCGAGGCCGCATCGGCGCCGATCTTCTCGGCTAGGTCAGTCAGTGATGCGCCTCTGGCGAGCCGGACCTTCTGGCCGTCGCCTTGCTTGACGCGTACGCCGCCAATCGAGGGCGCCTCCATCTGGTCGAACTCTTGACGCCGCTGCTTCTTCGACTTGCGACCACGTCGGGTCGGGCCGCCGGCCCGGCCGAAGGCACCCTGGGTGCCACCACGTCCACCTCGTCCGCCACGTCCACTCGGTGGTGGACCGCCTGGTCCACCACCAGGCCCGCCGCGACCGGGGGCTCCGGCACCCGGACGACGACCGCCGGCGGGTGCACCGCGGCCTCGTGCGCCTGGGCCGGCGGGCGCGCCGCCTAGCTGACCAGAGTTCTGCTTGGGCATCATCGCCGGGTTAGGTCGCGGCATGCCCGGAATTCCCGGGCGACCGCCTTGCTGTGGAGCGCGGCCCTCAGGCGGGCGCGGACCAGCAGGTCCAGTGCCGTCTGGGACGGGACGCGGCCGGACGCGACCGACCCATTCCTTGCGAGGGTGCGAACGGGTTGTTTCCGGGCCGTGGGGTGCCGGGTCGCCGTCCGCCCGGAGCGCCAGGAAGTCCGCCGGTGGAACCGGGACGGGGCCGCGGCGCGGTGGTCGGTTGCTCGCTGGTCCGAGCGGCGGGCGCAGCCTGTCCAGGAGCACGAGGCACGCCCGGACGCGGAACTGCCGCTGGCTGCGGCCGCGTTGGTTGGGGACCCGTTGGTTGGGGCCGCTGGTCGGCGCAGCCGGTGGCGCTGACGTCGCTGGCGCTGCCGGCGTGGCAGGCCCTGCTGGTGCTGGGGACGGTGGTGCGGTGGGCGCGGTCGCCGCCGGCACCTCCACAGGCACGCTCGGCCGCAGCCGTGGCGGATGTTGCCTGCTCCCCGTCAGCCTTCTTGGCTGCCGCTTTCTTGGCTGGCGCCTTCTTGACTGGGGGTGGCTCGCTAGCGAGCTTCTCCTTGAGCCGCCTTTCGACCGGCGCCTCCACGGTGGATGAGGCGGATCGTACGAACTCACCCATGTCCTTCAGCATGCTGAGGACGGTCTTGCTTTCGACTCCGAGCTCTTTTGCAAGCTCGTAGACACGGACCTTTGCCACTGCTCTCCTTGTTGGCGGTCCGGGTCTAGATTCCGGACCAGTTAGTTGTTGATCATGCTCACTGAGCGGTTCTCATCGAGCGGTCATGAGCGGGTGCCCACTTTCTGGTTCGGCTCTCGCGTAGGCGAGTGCTTGCTCGTCTCATCCATTCCAACCCGGAACGGATGCATTGGAGACTCTATGCCCAGCCGCGCAAATGTGTCTAAGTGAGCACGCCAAGGAACTGCCGGATTGTGACAGCAGCCTGCTGTCCATCGATCTCCGACCGTAGAGCCCTCCCCAGGCTACGTCGCTTGAGCGCCTGCTCAAGGCACTCGGGCCGCGGATGGAGATAAGCTCCTCGGCCCGGCTCGCGCTGGCGTACGTCGACTGCGACCCCTCCGTCGCGGAGCACGATGCGAATAAGTCGTACCTTCTCTTCTCGGCTCCTGCACCCGATGCAGGTACGGACCGGAACGGGCATCGCATCAGGCTAACCCCGCACGGCGCATTAGGTATTCCGAGCCCCTTAGCCCCCTCTAAAGCGACGTTTGCCGTCTCCAGACAGCTGGCGAGTGCTATTCACGCCGAATCTGGCCGCGTTTCTCGTCTCAAGACGGCTAGCGATGCCTGCCGCGGCCGCATCCACTCACGTTTGACATCTCAAGACGGCTAGCGCTAGCGGCCTGGAAAGTGCAGCCGCCACTCCGGCTTAAAGGTCCGGCGAATCCCGAGCGCTCCGCATTCCACCAGGGCATCTCGTACGCGTTCCAGTGTTCGCAGCGGCTCGCGGTAGATGCCCTCAGAGGTGACTATCACCAGCCGCCAGCGCATCAAGTCGAGTTCCTCGCGTCGGAAGATGTCGGTGAGCCATTGCCGGGTGTCCTCGGCATGCTGGCGGCCGTCGTATTCAATGATCAGCCGAAGATGTTCGTACGCCAGGTCGTAGCGCCTGCGCCAGCTGCCATCCCGCCCACGAATGATCAAATTGACACGTGGCTCCGGAAGGCCAGCCAGCACGAGAAGCAGGCGAAGCCGGGTCTCCTGTGGCGAATCCACGCCGTCGCGGGCGAGTAACGCGGCTCTGCGTGCCACCCGGCATCCTTTGCCGCTCCATTGCGCGGCCTCCTCGATGAGTCGCTCTGGTGAGGTATGACCGGCCTTGATCATGCCGTCGGCTACGACCACCAGGTCGACAAGTCCCGACGCCGGTTGCTGCGAGATCCAAGAAAGTCTGCTCTGGGGTCGAGATCGGCCAGGCCCTTGCGAACGTGGTCTGCGCCAGATCTTTCCGATAGTGCGATCGCACTCCTTGGCGAACCAGACGTCCATTGGCTGACGGCAAGGTGACGTGAGTGGCAGCATCTGCTGGCGGAAAGGCACCCCACAGCTCGGCCGCCGTGTGATGGCTGATGTACGAACCGGGCGGCACCAGTCTGATGATTGCCTTCGCCCTCAGCAAGGGAGTGATCGCGCACGTCTCGCGACACGTAGGTGTCCCAGAAGATCTTGTGAAATCTCTTGCTGAGCAGCATTTCTGCAGTCAGGCCCGCCTCGCGAGCCTCTGCTCGACTGAACGGCTCGACGCGGATCAAATGCATTTTGATTCTGTGCCGGTACGAACATGCAGCACGATCCTGAGTGCTCCAGAACCCGCAGCCGCAGCTAGTCAACACAATTCTGTGGCAACCTCTTCGACCGACGTCCGGATCGACGCGAGTCGTCTCAAGATGGCTAACACGTGTTCAGCATGCCGCCTAAGACACTCGTTTGCCGTCTCAAGACGGCTAACGCGGGATTCTGCTAGAAGGCTGAGGAAGTCAAGCAGGCGCGGTGTCGGAGCGGATGTCGATACGCCAGCCCGTCAGCCGTGCTGCGAGTCGCGCATTTTGGCCCTCGCGACCGATGGCGAGAGACAGCTGATAATCCGGTACCACGACACGCGCAGCTCGCAGGCTCTCATCGACCACGATTACCGAGGTCACCTTTGCCGGAGATAAAGCCTGGGCAACGAATGTGGCCGGATCAGGGGAATAGTCGATGATGTCGATCTTCTCCTCATTCAGCTCATGCATCACTGCCCGCACCCGCTGTCCCATCGGCCCGATGCACGCACCTTTGGCACTGACGTCGGGATTGTTGCTCACGACCGCGATCTTGCTGCGGTGACCGGCCTCTCGGGCCACGGCTTTGATCTCGACAGTCCCGTCGGCGATTTCGGGGACTTCGAGCTTGAACATCTTCTCGACCAATCCCGGGTGGGTACGCGAGACGACGATTTGCGGGCCGCGAAGTTCCTTACGAACCGACACCACATAGACCCGGATTCGAGTCCCGTGCGTGTAGCGCTCACCCGGCACCTGCTCGCTCAGCGGCATGATCGCCTCGATCTTGCCGAGATCGACAAGCACCGTACGGCTGTCGCTGCCCTGCTGCACGACTCCGGAGACGATGTCACCTTCGACACCGGAGAAGTGACCGTATTTTTGCTCGTCCTCGGCGTCCCGTAGCCGCTGCATGATTACCTGGCGGGCGGTCGAAGCCGCCACCCGTCCGAACCCCAGCGGGGTGTTGTCGTACTCGCCGATCTGCTGACCGTCCGCGTCGTACTCCGGCGCCATGACGGTGACATGACCGGTCTTGCGGTTGAGGTCGACACGTGCGCCGTGCACCGCGCCCTCGGTCTTCTCGTACGCGGTGAGCAGGGCGTCCTCGATCGCGCTGGCCAAGACTTCGAAAGGCAGATCCTTCTCCCGCTCCATCAGTCGCAGCACGGAGATGTCGATATCCATCTCACCCCTCCTCTTCTTCGCTGCGCGTCGCTTTGGGCCGGTTGAGCTCCACCTGAATCAGCGCACGGTCGACGTCGGCGAAAGGAACGTCCTGCGCCGTTCCGTTGACGTCCAGCCGAACGCTTTCGTCCGTGCTGGAAACGATCCGGCCGGTAATTGTGTCCCCTTCACCCAGTCGCACGGTGACCAGCCGACCGGCGTTCCTGCGCCAGTGCCGAGGTCGCTCGAGGGGACGGCTCACTCCACGCGATGTCACTTCGAACGTGTAGGCCGCATTGCCCGTGACGTCTGCGCTGTCCAGCGCCGCCGACGCCGCCTTGCTGGCCTCGGCTATCTCATCGAGCAGCGGTCCGGTACCGTCCGGGCCATCACCATCCACCACGACGCGAAGCAACCGGCGCTTGCCCGCCGGAATGATTTCCACTGCTTCCAGCTCGAGGCCGAACTGGGCAAGGATCGGGGTCAGCACACCAGCAATCTGGCTCTCTTTCATCGCGCTGTCCTTCGATCCGATTAGGTCCTTCGGTTGTGGCGCCCTGAGGAAGGAAACATTCTCTTAGCGCGTGTGCGGCAGCATACCGCTCGGGTGAGGTACCGTCGGCGGGTGGCTGAGTCCGAGGTGGACGTACCGGTTTACCAGCCAACCCAACTGACCCGCCGGATGATCATCGGCTTCGGACTTGCTGCGCCCACGCTGGCCGTGCCATGGCTGGCAGGATGCAGCTCCAGCGAGCCGGTGGTCGACGCGCCGATCAGCACACCACCTCCGTCGAATCCCTCGGCCAGTGCGACGGCAAGTCCCAGCCCAACTGCTGCCGAGTCGCATCCGTCTGCTGGTGCGGCGCCTGAGCAGGCGCTGGCCGCGCTAGCCGCTGCCATCCTGGGCGGCCCACGACGTCAGCAACTCTCCAAGGATCGCCGCACCCTTCTCACCTTCGTCCGCAACGCTCATACGGCACATGCCCGCGCCATCGCCAATCCGCTTCCCAGTCAAGCGCCGGTCAAGCTGGGCGGGCAATCGGTGAGTAGTTCGTTGGCCTTGCTTGCCCGTCGGGAGAGCGCAGCCGCCGGGCGCTACCGCGGCGTCGCCCTGAAAAGCACGGGCCGGGACGCCTTGCTGTGGGGTTCGTTGTCGGTGGCCTCTAGCAGCTTCGCCGCGGCGCTCAGCTTGGCCAATCCCCCAGGCATCCGCCCGGTCGCTGCGCCAAAGCCCGTCGAGGTGCTGTCCGAGGTGGCTGCAGTCCAGGAAATGGTGCGCCAACTGCACGCGATGGTGTACGGATATCAGCTGGCGATCGGGAAATTAAAGGTGCTGAGCAAGACGCGTCCTCGGGCCGAGCGCGAGCTGCTCACCACCCGCGTTTTCCGGGATCGACTGATCGCCTGGCTCCGGAAACGCTCCGCTGAGGTTCCGGCGGCCGAGCCGGCGTACGTGCCGTCGGTCGTTCCGCGCAACGCGGCCACAGCCGGCAAGTTGATCATGCGAATGCACACTGCGCTGCAACCGTTCTGCGGCCTCTGGCTGGCCGCCGCTGAAAGCCACGCCGACCGCACGCAAGCTCTGAGCGCATTGGGCTCGGAGGTCAAGATCGCCCGTTCGTGGGGAGCCCCGCTCGGCGCCTGGCCGGGCTGGAGCAGTTGATCATCGCAGCAGCTGGACCACCACGTCGTAGGCCAGCTTGATGATCAAGCCGCTCAACACGATCAAGAAGACCTTGCGGACAAAGGAATTGCCACGACTGATGGCGGTCCGGGCGCCGAGGTAACCGCCAATCAGATTGGCTGCGCCCATGGTCAGGCCGAGGGCCCACAACACCGAGCCGTTCACGGCGAAGACCACTATTGCGGACAAGTTGGTCACCAAGTTGGCGATCTTGGCTGTGGCGCTTGCCTCCAGAAATCCGTAGCCGAGCACGGCGACAAGCAAGATCACGAAGAAGGAACCGGTACCAGGCCCAAGAAACCCGTCGTACGCGCCGACGCCGAGGCCGATCACAGCCGTCCAGCCATAGTGCCGGTGCCCGGCGTGCTTTCGTATCGAGACCATGCCCAGCTGCGGCCGACGCCAGATGTAAAGACCCACGCCAATCAGCGCCGCCAGCACGATCGGGGTGAAGGCCTCCTTGGGCAGCAGTTTCGCCAGCAAGGCACCGACGGCAGATCCGATGGCCGAGGCGATCACCAGGGGCAGGACGGTCAACCAATCAAGCGGAATCCGCAGGGCGTACGTCAGCGAGCTAGTGGCAGTGCCGCAGAACGAGGAGATCTTGTTGGTACCCAAGATGACCGCTGGTGCTGTGTCGCTCGGCAGGCCGATCAGCAATGCCGGCAGCTGAATCAGGCCGCCACCACCGACCACCGCATCAACCCAACCCGCAACGAAGGCGGCGACGATCAGCGCCGCCAGGGTCAGCACGGAGAGGTTGAGCGCACCAAGAGCTTCAGCTGTCATGCACGGCCGCGAGGATTTCGGGAACTGCATCCTCGACGGCCACCTCGACCTGCTCCCCACTCTGCCGGTCGCGCAGTTCGACAACGCCTCGGCTGAGGCCCCGACCGATCACCACGATGGTGGGCATGCCCAGGATCTCGGAGTCGGCAAACTTGACGCCGGGGCTGACGATGCGATCATCCAGCAGCACCGAGACGCCTGCCTCGTCGAGCTGCACGGAGAGATCGGCCGCAGTCGTGGTCACCAAGTCGTCCTTGCCGGCTGCCAGGACATGCACATCGAACGGTGCCAACTCCCGCGGCCAGCGAAGTCCCTTCTCGTCGCAGGTTCCTTCGACCACCGCTGCCACAGCCCGGGAGATGCCCACTCCGTAGGAGCCCATCGTTACTGTGACGAGCTTGCCGTTTTGATCAAGCACCTTGAGTCCGAGCGCGTCGGAGTATTTGCGACCAAGCTGGAAGATGTGTCCCATTTCGATGCCGCGAGCCAGCGTCAGCGGTCCGGACCCGTCCGGAGCAGGATCACCCTCACGAATTTCCGCCGCCTCGATAATGCCGTCGGCGGTGAAGTCGCGCCCGCAAACCAGATCGAAGACGTGCCGGCCCGGCTCGTTCGCGCCAGTTACCCACCGAGTGCCAGCGACGATCCGCGGATCGACCAGGTATCTGATCTTGGTCATCGGATTCTTCTCCTAGCACAGCGTGCGGCTGCGCGCCAGAGTCGGCTGAATCGACGGGCCCGATGTAGCCCTTCACGAGATGGTGGTGCGCGGCGAAATCCTCCTCACTGAACGGCTCCGGCACCGCCGGCTCGAGCTGCGCGGCGAGTCGTTTCATGTCCACTTCCCGGTCACCCGGCACGCCAATGATCAGCGGATGACGAGTGCCGTCGACCTCGGTGATCATCACGACGACGTTCTTCAACGTGTCGCTGGCTTGCCAGGCTCGCTCGCTGCGCGCGAACCGAGCGTTGGCCAGGTTGACGAGAGTCTCAATTGTCGGAGTATCGGGCGTGTCCTCGACGTGCGCAGCAGGAGCGTCGTCGTATGCCAGCGGCTCCGGCGGTGTGGTCCGCACGGCCTCCACGTTGGCGGCGTAACCCGCCGGGCGAGCGTACGAAGGTGTCCTCGCCGTTCTCACGCGATGGCGAGAAATTCCTCGCTCGCAGAGCCGCCCATGGCATGCCTGACATGGCGTGCACGATGACGTACTCGAAGCCGAGTCGGTTGAATATCTTGATGTATGCGTCGCGATGGGCGTCGTACGACTTGGCCAAGCCCTCATCGTCGATGTCGAAGGAGTAGGAGTCCTTCATCACGAACTCGCGGCCGCGAAGCAGTCCGGCTCTCGGGCGTGCTTCGTCGCGGTACTTCGTCTGGATTTGGTAGAGCGACAATGGAAGGTCCTTGTAAGAGGAGTACAGGTCCTTCACCAAAAGCGTGAACATCTCCTCATGTGTTGGACCGAGCAGATAATCCGCACCCTTGCGGTCCTTGAGGCGGAATATGCTGTCGCCGTATTCGGTCCAGCGCCCAGATGCGTCATAGGGCTCCTTCGGGAGCAGCGCGGGAAAATGCACCTCCTGAGCACCGATCGCATCCATCTCTTCGCGGACGATTTGCTCCACCTTGCGTAGCACGCGGTAGCCCAGCGGCAGCCAGGTGTAGATGCCGGGTGCCGCCCGGCGGATATATCCGGCACGCACCAGCCAGCGATGGCTGGGCACCTCCGCATCGGCCGGATCCTCGCGCAGCGTACGGACAAAAAGTTCCGACATTCGGGTGATCACCCGAGCACTGTATTGTCTCGGCTCCTGCACCGCGCTTGAAGGCTGTCTACTTCGTCGTCACTCGCAGACGAAAAGCGCGTCCGCTCCCTCCTCCTCAGCACGACAGCGCGCGCGATGCACGAGCACTGTATTGCAATTAGCGAGATGGCTATCCCCGCTTTAATCCTGGCGGGTGCTTGCGAGTCACGGTTGCAGTGGTACGCCGTTGGGCGTCGAGCAGCCGGCCGCGAAATGATCCTTTGGCGGTCTTCAATTTCGCAGATACGTGATAGAGCCGAGCCGGTCGGCCAGGCCGGTAGAAGGTGACCAGGGTGGGAATGTATTCCGCTTTGCTGACCGTGAATCGGCCATTCCCGACTCGGGTGAACGTGAACCGCCCGGTCGCCCCTTCGTAGGTGCGATTGGCTTCCTGCTGAGCCACCGTGTTTCCGACGCCGTAGAGCACCCACTTCTTGTTCACGATGGTCCACGGCTGCACGACATGCGGGTGATGCATGTAGACAAGATCAACATCGGGGGACGCCGTAAGTGCCCGGGCAAGGGCTGACTTGCTGCGCGTTCTCCTTGTATCGAGTATTCGGTTCCGATGTGGACGGCAGCGAGCACGATGTCTGCTCCCGCCGCCCGCGCCCGATGTGCCTGACCAGCAGCTCCTTGGTGCTGAGCCGGTGTACGGCCCACGGCTTGCCCTTTGGCATGGGCAATCCATTCAAACTGAATGTCGCAGCGACGATCCCGATCTTGATACCCTGCCGCGTCGTGAAGATCGTTGACCGCTGCGATTCCGCGTTGGTACGTGCCGTTCCGGCATGAGCGATCTTGGCCTGATCAAGATCATCGAGAGTGCGCCGTACGCCGGCGAAGCCTTGATCGACAGCGTGGTTGGACGCAGTTGTGCAGACGTCGTAGCCGGTCGCCTTGATGGCTTTCACGACCTGCGGCGGAGCTGAGAAGAGCGGATAGTTTCGGTACGGCCCGCCTGCTGGAGCCAGCGGCACCTCCTCGTGACAGATCGCCAAGTCGGCCGATGCGACGACCGGCTTCATACCCGACAAGAGGGGCGCGAAGTCGTAACCACCGCGTCCGCGACGCCGCGCGTCCTCCTTGGCGCTGAACCACAAGGTGTTATGCCACAGCAGATCCCCGTTCATCACTACCGTCACGCTGGTCCGTTGGGGTTTGGCCGCTGACTGTTTTGTGGGCTGACCAGGTGAGGGGCCTGCCGCTGGCGTGCTCAGTGTTGCGGCCGGGGTGGGAGTCGGCGCGGTCGGCGTACGATCGCCCGCCGGCTGGGCATCTGCGCAGCCGGACAAGATCATCAACAGACCGATCCAGGCTGCTGCCAGCCGGGCAGGTAGTCCCATCAAAAGTGGACCGTCGCGAATTCGCCGACCTCGGTGAACCCCACTCTCGCGTACGTCGCCCGCGCAGGCTGGTTGTAGTCGTTGACGTAGAGCGACACGGTCGGAACGACCGTACGCGCCAACTGGACGACGGCCGCCATGGCCGGCGCAGCGAGGCCCTGCCCTCGCAGCTCAGGCTCCAACCAGACGCCCTGGACCTGGCACACCGAGCCCGACACCGAGCCAAGATCGGCCTTGAAGAGCACGCGATTGCCGTCGAAGATGCCAAAGGCACGACCCGAAGCGATCAGTTGGCGGACGTAGAAGCGGTAACCCGCCGGATTGCCCTGAACGGGTGAGACGCCAATTTCCTCGGTGTACATCTTCACCGCCGCCTCGGTGTAGGCGTCCCACTGATCAAGAGTCACCCGCCGCACTCGCCGGTCGACGGGGATGGCCGGCGGTGAGCTGATCGACATCACTGGCTGATGCGGCCGTACGTCGCGGACATCGCTCCATGCGCCACCCCAACGCTCGGAGAGCTTGCTCCATAGCTCAAGCGCGGTGTGCGACGGGCCGATGATCGAGGCACACATCCGGTTTGGACCAGCGAACTCCGTCCATGCCTCGAGTGCCAACTCGTCGGCGTTGACAGGTACCAGGTTGGACCCCGCATGGCAGAGAGCACGCAGCAGGCCGCCGCGCTCGTATCCCCAGACGGGACAGCCAAGGCTTGCCTGCTCGAGTCCCGCCGCCCGTACCCGAGAGGCGACAAAAACGTTTTCAATCGGATTGGCCGACAGCAGCCGGATGGCGGCAGGTAGGTCGCTTCGATTCAGCACCCGCACTGAGCCCTCGCGAGCCCATCGCGACGCAATCGTGCTGGCGACCTTGCGCATGCTCAGTGCACGCTGACCACAGGCACGCCGTCTCCGGCGGGCATCGATTCACCCATCTCCTCCGCAAGCCGCATCGCCTCTTCGATGAGAGTCTCGACGATGTCGGCCTCCTTGACCGTCTTGATCACCTCACCGCGTACGAAGATCTGGCCCTTGCCATTACCGGAGGCAACTCCAAGATCAGCTTCGCGTGCCTCTCCTGGTCCGTTCACGACGCAACCCATCACCGCAACGCGAAGCGGGACCTCCAGCCCCTCCAAGCCAGCAGTTACCTCATCGGCCAGCTTGTAAACATCGACTTGGGCGCGGCCGCAGGACGGACAGGAAACGATCTCCAGGTGCCGCGGCCGCAGGTTCAGCGACTCCAAGATCTTGATGCCGACTTTGACCTCTTCGACAGGAGGTGCGGACAAGGACACCCGGATCGTGTCGCCAATTCCCTTGGAGAGCAGCGCGCCGAAAGCGACGGCAGATTTGATCGTGCCTTGGAAGGCCGGACCCGCCTCGGTCACGCCGAGATGCAGTGGGTAGTCGCAGGCCTCGGCCAGCAGCTCGTACGCGCGCACCATGACGACCGGGTCATGGTGCTTGACGGAGATCTTGAAGTCCCGAAATCCGTGCTCCTCGAAGAGGCTGGCTTCCCAGAGAGCGGACTCGACCAGCGCCTCAGGGGTGGCTTTGCCGTACTTGGCAAGCAGCCGCTTGTCGAGCGACCCGGCATTGACTCCGATACGGATCGAGCACCCGGCCGCAGCAGCGGCGTGCGCGATCTCCTTGACTTGATCATCGAAAGCGCGAATGTTGCCGGGATTGACACGTACGGCGGCACAGCCGGCGTCGATCGCCGCGAAGACGTACCTGGGCTGGAAGTGAATGTCGGCGATCACCGGGATCTGAGACTTCTTGGCGATGATCGGCAATGCTTCGGCGTCGTCCTGGCTGGGTACGGCGACGCGGACGATGTCGCAACCCGTCGCGGTCAGCTCAGCGATCTGCTGCAGCGTGGCGTTGATGTCTGCGGTGAGCGTCGTCGTCATGGACTGCACGCTGATCGGCGCATCACCGCCGACGGCGACCTTGCCGACCTTGATCTGCCGGCTCTTGCGACGCGGTGCGAGGGTGGGTGGAGGAAGGGTTGGCAGACCCAGGTCGATGCTCATGAGGCCTTTCTGTGCAGTGCGTGGCGGCGCCGTCCCCATTTCAGGCTCGCCGGCAATCCAGCCTAACGTGACTTCCGGCCGCAAGGAGTGGACGACTGCCTCGGCGGCCAGTTCTGCAGGAGGCCCGGCCAGGGTACGTTTCGCGACACAAACGTCAAGCCGACCGTGCGCTGAAGCTTGCATGGGTACGTCTCGCAGCACAGGCGGCGAAAAGTTCGATATCAACTGACATCTTGGCGCCATGGGACGCGCAGCCAAGCTATGAACGGATTGATGATCGGGTTGTCTGGAACACACTGACCCTCGATTTTCCGCCGCTTGCCGAAGAGCTGCGCGGCTCAGTCGTTGAGCCATAGATTCCGTCCG
Organism: uncultured Actinomycetota bacterium; assembly: GCA_963845915.1. Taxonomy (GTDB): domain Bacteria; phylum Actinomycetota; class Actinomycetes; order Propionibacteriales; family Propionibacteriaceae; genus Microlunatus. Next base: position 144,891 of record CAWJUB010000035.1, on the reverse strand, counting down.
GCCGGTCCATGTAAGCCCTGGCGGGTCGTCGATGCTGGCCAGCATGTCTGACATACCAGAACAGCATCAAGCCTGTGGCACAGAGGTGGAAGCCATGCAATGCCCAGACCGGGCCCAACGGCAGACTGAAGACATACACGGCGTAGGTCAGGTTGCCGATATTGGCGAGCAGGATGTTGCCCAGGCTGGGCGACGACGAGCCGGTGCCGCTGGCAGATCGGCCGGAGATCAGGGCGATGCTCGCGGAGCCCGACTACGGCAAACGGCTCGCAATGTACGCGTCTCTCGTGGTGGGGATCGACCGTCGGCTTTCGTCGGCCTGGCGTGCCTTTGAGGGCGCAGCGACCAGCGACCCGGAGGCGGCGAAATTCTATGTCGCGATGGTTCAGCAACGCCGACAAGCTATGCGAGAAGCGGCACAGATGTTCGCTGACGCTGGGGCGCTGCGACCCGACCTCGACGTTGAGGTTGCCGCAGACCTGATGTGGTTCTACAACGATCCGTCGCTGTACGACAAACTGGTCCGGCAACGTGGGTGGTCCGTCGATCGCTTCCAGGCCTGGCTGGCCGAGGCGCTTCAGGTCCAGCTGCTGGGGAAGGCTCCCTCGGTGCGTACGGCCGAATAGCATCTCTTGGTGCGCGCTGTTGTGTTGTCCGAACCCGGACCTGCCGAGAACCTCGTCGTTCAAGAGCGGCCGATGCCGCCCGAACGGGATGGCTGGGTGCGGATCCGCGTCGAGGCGTTCGGGCTCAACCGTTCCGAACTGATGACGCGGCTCGGCCTGTCCGGAGCTGCGGTGACCTTTCCCCGGGTCCTCGGTATCGAGTGTGCGGGCGTGGTCGACGCCGCACCTGCCGGAAGTGGCCTTAAACCAGGCCAGCAAGTCGTGGCGATGATGGGCGAGATGGGCCGGACGTACGACGGCAGCTACGCCGAGTACACGTCGGTTCCGCTGACGCAAGTCATACCTATGAGCACTGAGCTGCCGTGGGATGTCGTCGGTGCTCTGCCCGAGATGATTCAGACGGCGAGCGGTTCGCTGACGATCGGACTCGATCTGCAGCCCGGCGAGACTCTCCTCATCCGTGGTGGCACCTCCTCGGTCGGACTTGCCGCGGCCGCGCTCGCCAAGCAGCTAGGTGCGACCATCTTGGCGACCACTCGGCGACCGGACCGTTTCGACATGCTGAAACAGAGAGGTATCGATCTGCCGATCATCGACACTGGCGAGATCGCCGATGAGGTGCGCAAGCACTTCCCGGACGGCGTCGACGCCGCTCTCGAGCTCGTGGGTACCCCTAGCCTGCCGGACACGCTTCGCTGCGTACGAGTCCATGGCACCGTCTGCTTCACGGGTCTGCTCTCCAACCAGTGGACGGTCAAGGACTTCTACCCGATCGACTACATCCCGGCGGGCGTGCGCCTCACCGCGTACGAAGGAAGGGCCTCGGACCTTCCCCGTGAGGCCTTGCAGCGGGTGCTCGAAGCAATCGCCGACGGCAGTCTGCCGATCACTGTGCACCACGTCTACGACGGACTCGAAGAGGTCCGACAAGCCCACAAGGACATGGAAAACAACGTGGCAACCGGCAAGCTGGTCGTCCGAGTTCGGCACTGACCTCAGAAGAGGCGAATCGGATCGATCAGATCGGCCAAGATCAACACGACACCCGAGATCAGGATCAGGCCGCCGACCACGTACGCCACTGGCAGCAGCCTCGCCGTGTCTACCGGCCCTGGGTCGGGACGTCCGAAGAGGCGAGCGATAGCCCGTCTGACAGCTTCGTAGAACGCCGCTGCTACGTGCCCGCCATCCAATGGCAGCAGCGGCACGAAGTTGAAAAGGGCGACGAACAGGTTGACTGCGCCGAGCACGGTGAACAGACTCGCGACCTTCGCGGCTGGGTCAATCTGGTTTGTCGAGGCGATCTCCCCCGCCGCTCGACTCGCGCCAACGATCGACATCGGCCCGTAGACATCTCTCGGCTTGCCCGTCACGAGGTTGTAGCCGGTGTAGAAGACCTTCACGGGGAAATAAGCCAGCGCCACAACAGTCTGCTTGGTCATCTGCCACATGTCGCCGACGACGGCAACCGGCCCACCGCGCTCCCGGACGATCTCGGGTTCAACACCAAAGAACCCGGCGGCGACGCGCCTCGATGGGTCGTACCTGTCCGGTACGCCGGTGATGACCGTATTGACCGGCTTCAGGTCGATGCGCTGACCGGCCCGCTCGACGCTCAGCAACGCCGGGTGGTCCAGATTCGATCGAATCAGACGAGAGACGTCGTCCCAGGAAGAGACCGGGGTTCCGTTGAACGCAACGATCTTGTCGCCCGGCTGGATACCCGACTGCGCAGCGGGCGTCGCCGGTTTCCCGGCGCAACTCTGGTCGGCGGTATTCGCGACGACAATGCATTCCTGGACCTTGCTGATCGTCAACTGGGAGCGATAGACGCCATAGCTGAGCGACACCCCAAGCAAGATCAAGAATGCCAGCAGGATGTTCATCGTCGGGCCGCTGGCCATGATGATCAACTTCTGCCAGAACGGCTTCTCGTAGAAGAGTCGTCCCTCGTCCTCGGGACGGATCGCCGACCACTCCGCCGCTCTGGCATTGTCGGCAAGCGCGCGAAACGGCCCCGTGCTGTAGGTGCGAACCTGACCGGGCCGGTCCTTTGACGGCGGAAACATGCCGACGAGCCGGACATAGCCACCCACCGGAACCGCCTTGACGCCGTACTCGGTCTCACCTCGACGCCGCGACCAGAGCTTGCGACCGAAGCCGATGAAGTATTCGGTCGTCTTGACGTCGAACAGCTTGCCCGGAACGAGATGACCAATCTCGTGCAAGGCGATCGAGGCCATCACCAGTCCGAAGAAGACAACGGCACCGGCAATGTAGATCACGAGGTCCATCTAGCGCGCGTGCTCCGTTGCTTCGGTGAGGTCGGTGGCCCGGGCTCGTGCCCAGGCGTCGGCCGCCAAGCACCACCTCAAGCGTGAGCTGATCGCTCGCGACCAGCATCGAGCCTACGTCGGGATCTGAACCCGTGTGCTCCTGGAGTACCAGAGCGACGACGTCAATGATCCGGTTGAATCCGATTCGGCCATCGTGGAAGGCGTCGACGCAGACCTCGTTCGCAGCGTTGTACACCGCAGGAGCCGTTCCTCCCAGCCGCCCCGCCATGCGGGCGAGTTCAACAGCGGGAAATGCCAAGTTGTCGAGCGGCTCAAAGGTCCAGCTCGCTGCCGTACGCCAATCGCACGGCCGCGCGACGCCCGGCAGCCGATCAGGCCAGCTCAGACCCAGCGCAATCGGAAGCTTCATGTCTGGTGGCGAACACTGCGCAAGCGTTGAGCCGTCGACGAACTGCACCATGGAGTGCACGATCGACTGCGGATGCACCACCACATCAATTCGATCCAGGTCCACGCCGTACAGCAGGTGCGCCTCGAGCAGTTCCAAGCCCTTGTTCACCAGCGTTGCGGAGTTGGTCGTGATCACTCGGCCCATGTTCCAGGTCGGGTGTGCCAGGGCCTGATCCGGAGTGACATTGCTCATCTGTTCGCGGCTGAGTCCCCGGAAGGGCCCGCCGCTTGCGGTGAGAATGAGCCGATCGACCTCTGCCGCGGAGCCACCGCGAAGGCATTGCGCCAGCGCCGAGTGTTCGGAGTCGACGGCAACAATCTGACCTGGACGTGCGGCTTTGGTGACCAGCGCGCCGCCGACCACCAGAGACTCTTTGTTGGCCAGGGCAAGGATCCGCCCAGCTCGCAGTGCGGCCAGCGTTGCTGCAAGCCCGGTGGAGCCCGTGATCCCATTGAGGACGACGTCACACGGCATCGCCGCCAGCTCCGCGGCCGCATCCGGGCCCGCCAGGATGCGCGGCAGCGTGAACTTTCCCTCCGCCCAGCCACGTCGGCTTGCCTCGGCGTAAAGAGCCAACTGGAGATCCTGCACGGTTGTCGCCCGGCTGACCGCAACGGTCCGCGCACCGCTGTCCAGCGCCTGCTGCGCCAGCAACGCAATCTGCTGGCCCCCAGCGGCAAGGCCTACCACCTGGAACTGATCACGATGCTCGGCGACGACCTCCAAAGCCTGGGTACCGATCGAGCCGGTACTGCCCAAGATCACCACGTCACGCACGGGGCCTAGTGTGGCAGGTTCTGCTGAAAGAATGGTGGGTCGTGACCCGACGTCTGATCGACATCGAGAGCCTGGCCGATTTCGACGCCCACATTGGCAAAACCCGCCGCCTGAACGGATGGTTCGTCCAGTCTGTCGATCTCACCGAACGAACCGACGTGCTGCGAACGGTCGATCCTCGCGGCGCGGTCTTCCTCGGTTGCCAGTTCGCCCCGACGGCCGAACACGACCTCCGCAGGTCCGGTGCGCTGCTGTTCCCGCGCCTGCCCGACCTGCCGTTCGATCCGTATCGAGCACGTCTGTACGACGCTGCCGAGCTGTACGGCACCGGCGAATATGCCGCCAGCCTCGATGCGGCCATCTATGCCTGGTCGCACGCGCACCCGACGGCGTCACTCACCGCCGAGCTAGGCGCGACACTTCATGATCACGCCATTGCTGATGCGCTGGAGGATGCGACAACGGTCCTGGACCGACGCAAGATCGTCGGGATCATGGGCGGTCACGCCGTGCCACGCGGCGAGGAAACCTATCGCGCTGCGGCCGAGCTGGGAGAAAACCTGACCCTGTCAGGTCGCACCGTACTCACTGGAGGCGGTCCCGGGGCAATGGAGGCAGCAAATCTCGGTGCCTATCTGAGCCCGTGGCCGGGCTCGCTCGAGGATGCCCTGATGATCATGACACCCGCGCCGACGGACCGGCCGAGTATCGATACGTGGGCGCACACCGCTTTCGAGGTACGGGCCCGCTGGCCGGTCGCCTCGGCAGGGCGCAGCCTCAGCATCCCGACCTGGTTCTATGGCCACGAACCCACCAATGTCTTTGCGACCGAGATCGCCAAGTATTTTTCCAATGCACTGCGAGAGGACACGCTGCTCCATCACTGCGGGGGCGGAGTCGTCTACCTTCCGGGTCAGGCAGGTACGGTGCAGGAGATCTTCCAAGCTGTCACCGAGAACTTCTACGCTGCCGACGCCAGCCTGGTTGTTCCGTTGATCTTGGTCGGTCGGGAGTACTGGACCGATGTCTATCCCGCTTGGCCACTCCTGCAGCGGCTCGGCGCCGGGCGAGTGATGGGTGAGTTGATCTACTGCGTTGACGGTGTGAAAGAGGCAGCGGATCTGCTGACTGCCGGGACGTAACGCAGCCGGGTCACGGAAGTAGCGACAGCTCGTCGGGTGTGGCGAGGGTGAGCACGGCCTCCTCGATGTTTTCGTGCTCCTCCAGCTCCCGTTCCACTTGCCGTAATCGGACAGCCAGACTGTGCTCAACGTCGTCACCGGCCATGTCGACCGAAGCAACCAGATACAACCGACCCGGACCGACAAATTCAAGGTGCAGATAGGTGATCCGATCGATGTCTGGACGGTCCAGGAGCTTGCGGAGAACGTCTTGGCGAACCTCGGGACGCACCTCCTCCCCGACCAGGAAGCGTCGGTTGCGATCGATCAAGAAGACTGCGACGACCGCCAGCAGCAGGCCAACCAGAATGGAGCCGATGGCGTCGGGCGTGGCTGATCCGGTGACTTGATGCAGCGCAATTCCGATGATGGCAATGGTGATGCCGATCAAGGCCGCGGCGTCTTCGGCGAAGACCGCGCGCAGCGTGGGATTTGAGGTGTTCAAGATGTAATCCTTCACGCCGCGATCCAGCTGCGCGGCCATCCGCCGCGCCTGAAACGTTGCCTGGGTGAAGGACACCCCTTCGAGCACGAAGGCGATGCCGAGGACTACGTACGCGACGAGAAAGTTCGAGGCCTCCTCGGGTTCGATCAGCTGCTGCACACCATGCCAGATGGACACCACTGCGCCGGCGGTGAAGAGTCCGAAGGCAGCAAACATCGACCAGACGTATGCCTCGCGGCCGAACCCCATTGGGTGCTCGCTGTCCCGCCCACGGTCGGATCGCCGGTCGGCTATCAGCAAGAAGATCTCGTTGCCAGCATCTGCCCATGAGTGGGCGGCCTCGGCCAGCATGGACGCCGATGAGGTGATGACCGCCGCTACGGATTTGGCAATGGCGATCAGCACGTTGGCGAGGAATGCGACCAGCACCGTCAGCAGGCTCTGATCGACCTGCTTCGATTCCCGCGGGCTCTCCGTCGCTACGACCTCACCGGCCATGTCTCGACCTTATCCAGCGCCCGCATGCCGACTCAGATTGCTAGCTGGCTGCCAGGTTCCACCAAGGTGATTGCTAGGTACGGCCTCCACACTATTTCCGCAACGCCTGTGAACCGACGACAAGGAGTACCGAGAAACGTGGCAGTCTCGATAAAAACTGCAGTCGCAATAGGCTCAGGACTGCTAGTGCTTGGCGCCGGCATGGGAGTAGCAAGTGCTGCTTACGCTGACACACCAGTTGTGCCTAACCCGACGACCGCGCCCACTATCGCCCCGACGCCGGACAATCCAGCTGCGCCCGCGCCGGGCAATCCGGCACCGCAAAATGGAGCCCCAGCATGGCCAATGAGCCCTGAGCAGGAGGAGGTCCTGGTCAAGACCTTGTCCAGCATGCTCGGCGCCGACGAGGCCGAGGTCAGGGCGGCTCTCGACCAGGTCCGCGCGGATTATGCGGAAAAGGGGCCGGCCGCTTTGGACCCTTGGCTGGATAAGGCGGTCCAGGCAGGCATTTTGACCCAAGATGAAGCCGATGCTCTGCGCAGAGTGGTTGAGCAGGGCGGGATTGACCTCGGTCCCCGGTGAGTCCCTGGTCTAACGGCCGCCACTCATGATCTTGGCAAGATCTGCGGTGCGCTGGTTCGTGAAGATGTCCTCCAACATCACCGGCGTACCATCAGATCCGGTGAGCGGGACTCGCCAGTTGGGATATTCATCGATGGTCCCCGGCTGATTCTGTAGCTGCCGTTCGCCGACCGCGTCAGCCAGCGAGAGGTTGAGCAGTCGCGACGGAGTCCAGGTCAGATAGCGGTGCAGGGCTTCGATGGTCTCCTCCACACCGGCCTCGGGCCGCAACGCGCCCCGATCGCGCAGGTTGTCCAGCCACGCTTGGCGATCGGCTTGATCGGCTAGCAGCTCCTCGTCCAAGGAGCGGGTCAAGACGCCGAGCTGATCACGGAGTCGCACGTGATCACCGGTCAGAAAGCCGGCCGTGGGCGGCAGGTCGTGGGTGGTGACCGAGGCCAGGCAGTATTCCCGCCACTTCTCCGGCGCGAGGGGCTTTCCGTCACCATCCCAGTCGAACTCGAACCACAAGATCGATGTGCCGAGAATCCCTCGCTCCCGCAGGTAGTCACGAACCCATGGCTCGACAGTCCCGAGATCCTCGCCGACCACAACAGCACCAGCGCGATGGGCCTCCAGCGCAAGAATGCCGATCATCGCCTCGTGGTCGTAGCGAACATACGTCCCCTGTGTGGGAGGTGCACCCTGCGGAATCCACCACAGCCGAAACAGCCCCATGACATGATCAACACGCAGGCCGCCGGCGTGCCTCAAGATCGTTGAGACCATGTCGCGGACGGGCGCGTACGCCGTAGCGGCGAGTCGATCGGGCCGCCACGGTGGCTGATTCCAGTCCTGCCCCTGCTGATTGAACGCATCGGGTGGGACACCGACCGTGACACCTGCGGCATAGCTGTCCTGCAAGCTCCACGCATCCGCGCCACGTGAATTCACGCCTACGGCCAGGTCGTGCATCACCCCGAGTGCCATGCCGGCGCGTTGGGCCGCCTGCTGCACGCCGGCCAACTGCTCGTCCATCAGCCACTGCAACCAGCAGTGGAAGTCGATCTTGGCCGACTGCGCCACTGCGAAGGCGGCGACCGCAGGGGATTCAGGATCTTGGAGTTCGGCCGGCCAATCGGAGAAGTTCGGGCCATACTCCTCCGACAGCGCAGCCCAGTTCGCGAACCTCTGCAAGCCGCGGGCCTCGCGACGCCGATACGCGGCGAAGGAGGCTTCTCGGCCAGGCGTCCGCGGCACCGAAAAGATGATCTCGAGTGCGTCGCGCTTGGCCTGCCACGAGCGATCACGATCAATCTGAGCTGAGTCGGCGATCGCGGCAAGCAGCTTGGCTTTGATCACCTCGATCGTCTCCCGCCGCTCGGCGTCGGCCACGGCGTACTCCGGAATGCGTTCTGGTCGCAGATAGAGCGGGATTGGCAAAGCGACGACTGCTGGGCAGGTATGGCGAGGGTTCCATCGGCGCTACCGGCTCGGCTGCATGGAGCGGGTTGACGAGGATGAAATCCGCATCGTGTTCGGCGGCCGACCACACCGCGAGGTCCTCAAGATCAGTCAGGTCGCCGACGCCCCAGGACTGCTGTGAGCGGACGCTGTAGAGCTGAGTGGCGAAACCCCAGCCGCGACGCTGCCCCATCCGTTCCGGAGAGCCCACCCACTGCGGGGTGATGATCAATGGCATCGATGCTTGCCGCGCCCCGCTCGTGGCCTTCAGGGTGTGGTAACCGAGTGGCAGATCCGCAGGGATTTCGAAGGACGCCTCACCGACCCAACCGTCATCAATGCGTTGCGGCGGTGTCCAGTTCTCCAGCTGGGGTAGCTGATCCCTGGTCCCGCCGGTCTCGAGTTCGATCCAGACGGTGACCGGATCCCCGTGCGGCACGTGTGCCCAGACCGAAGCGGTGCGACCTTCTCGGATCACCATGCAGGGTGGCAACATCTGCGTCCACGGCCAGCGGTGATGATTCGCCAACGCAGCAGCTGCCGCCTCCGGCGTAGCGGCGTCAATGTCGAGAGCGGCAAGCACCGCGACGATGCTGTCAGGACTGACCGAAATGTGCCGGCCTTGCCAATCCCAGTACTCGGTGGCAATGCCGAAGGCCTCTGCGAGGTCAGCAAGAGTGGTCGGCGATCGAGTTCGGGGCGGTCGAGTTCTGGCACGGCGCCAATCTTGGCAGTCTTGGCAGCTACTCGACCTCGTGGGCGGCGAGCTGCCCGCATGCGCCGTCGATCTCGCGACCACGCGTGTCCCGCACGGTGACTGGCACACCCCTGGCCTTCAGCCGCCGAACGAACTCCTCCTCATCGCTACGTCGGGATGCAGTCCATACCGAGCCGGGCGTGGGATTCATCGGGATCAGGTTGACGTGCACCCAACCCCAATTGCCGCGGCGCCGCAAGACCTTGGCGAGCTGCTCGGCGCGGAAAGCCTGATCGTTGATATCGCGAATCAGGATGTATTCGATGGAAACCCGGCGCTTGGTCGTTTTCGCGTACTCCCACGCCGCGTTGACCACTTCCTCGACGTTCCAGCGGGTATTGATCGGCACCAGCTCATCGCGCAGCTCGTCATCAGGTGCGTGGAGCGAGAGCGCGAGAGTGAGAGGAATCCCTTCGGTGGCAAGTTGCTGCATCCGCGGCACGAGCCCGACTGTCGAGACCGTGATACCGCGTGCACCGAGTCCCAGACCATCGGGAGTCGGAGTGGTCAACTGTCGAACGGCGCCGATGACCGCGTTGTAGTTGGCCAACGGCTCACCCATGCCCATGAACACGATGTTGCGGACCCGCCCGCTACCGCCGGGAACCCGGCCGCGGCGCAGCTTCCGCTCACCGTCCATGACCTGCTCGACGATCTCGGCCGTACTCATGTTGCGTTGTAATCCGGCCTGTCCGGTGGCGCAGAACGGGCACGCCATCCCGCATCCGGCCTGGCTGGAGACGCACATGGTGACTCGATCTCGGTAGCGCATCAAGACGCTCTCGACGAGTGCACCGTCGTACATCCGCCACAAGGTTTTGACAGTGGTATCGCCGTCACAACTGAGTTCCCGGATCGGCGTCAGCAGTCTCGGCATGAACTTCTCGGCGAATGTCTCGCGCACTCCGATGGGCAAGTCAGTCCACTCCGCAGGATCGTCGCGCAGCCCCTCGAAGTAGTGCGCAGACAGCTGCCTGGCCCGATAGGCAGGATGACCGAGTGCTTCGACGTGCTCGCGGCGCTCCGCCGGGCTCATATCGGCCCAGTGGCGGGGCGGCCGTCCTCGACGAGGATGCTCCTCAACGACGAGCTCCAGCGAACGGTTCATCCGCCGGGCACCAGGAGATACATCGTCAACCAGGCTACTGGCGCAGCCACGAGCAGCGAATCAAGCCGATCCATGACTCCGCCGTGCCCGGGCAAGAAGGAACTCATGTCCTTGATTCCGAGGTCCCTCTTGATCATGGATTCGATCAAGTCGCCACAGCTACCGACCGCGACTAGGCAGACGCTCAAAATGATGCCGACCCAGAACGGAACGTGGAGAACAAAAATTGCCATGCAGATGCCGGCAACCGTGGCGAACACGAGCGACCCGGCGACGCCTTCCCACGACTTCTTCGGACTGATCTTCGGTGCCATCGGATGCTTGCCGAAGAGCACTCCGGCGACGTATCCGCCGGTGTCGCTCATCACGACGATCAACATGAAAGTCACCACGCGAAGAGGGCCCCGACCCTCGGCAAGCATCAAGGCCGCAAACGAGCCGAGCAGCGGAACATAGCCGATGATCAGCAAGCTTGCGGCGATATCGCGGACATATCCCGCGACGCCCTTCGGCATTCGCCAGATCATGCTCGCCAGCACGGTCAGCGCCAAGGATGCCAACAGCACGCTCGTGGTGGAGAAGATCACCGGCTCCTGGCGGCCCGCGAAGTAGGAGCCGACGGAGATCGCGACGCTGCCTATCACGATCGGCACGATTGCCGACGTCATGCCCTGTTTCTTCAGCGCCTCGTGCAATTCGACCGAGGCCAGTATCAGTGCCACCGCTACCAGCGCGACAAAAGCCGGCGGCAGATAGACCAAGCTGAGCACGACGTACGCGCCGAGGCCAACCCCAATGCCGATTGCTGCCGGCAGATTGCGCCCGGCACGGCCGTGCGTTTGCGCCGGTACGGCCGGTGGCTCAGTCAACATTAGACCTCGAGCAATTCGGCTTCCTTGTGCTTGAGGACATCGTCGATCTCGTCGACGTGCTTTCGGGTGGCGGCGTCGAGCTGCTTCTCCGCCCGTACCACCTCGTCCTCACCGACTTCCTTGTCCTTGACCATCCGGTCCAGGGCTTCCTTGGCCGTACGACGGGCGCCGCGGATGGAGATCCGGGCGTCCTCGGCCTTGTGCTTGGCGAGCTTGATGTATTCCTTGCGCCGCTCCTCGGTCAGCTCAGGAAGGGTGACGCGAATGGTGGTGCCGTCGTTGGACGGATTGACCCCGATATCGGAGTTGCGGATCGACTTCTCGATGTTGGCCATCGCTGACTTGTCGTACGGGGTGATCAGCACGATCCGGGCGTCTTGCACATGAAAGGTGGCGAGCTGTTGCAGCGGCGTCGGCGAGCCGTAGTAATCGGCCATCAGCTTGGCGAAGATCGCAGGGTGCGCTCGACCGGTACGAATGGCCGCAAACTCTTCCTTGGTGTACTCGACCGCATTCGCCATCTTGATCTCGGCTTCGCGCATAATGTCGGCGATCAAAGCGTTGCCTCCTTAGGCGTGGACGATCGTTCCGATCTTCTCACCCGACACCACACGGACGATGGTGCCGTCAGTGTCGAGGCTGAAAAAGATCATGGGGAGCTTGTAGTCACGAGCCATACTGATCGCCGTCGCGTCGGCGACCTTGAGATTCCGCGCCAGATAGTCGTCATAGGTCAGCTCGTCGAACTTGATGGCATCGGGGTGCCTGCGAGGGTCAGCCGAATACACCCCGTCGACACCCTGCTTGCCCATCAACAGCACCTCTGCGCTGATCTCCAGGGCTCGCTGAGCGGCGACCGTGTCGGTGGAAAAGTACGGCATGCCAGAGCCGGCGCCGAAGATGACGACCCGACCCTTCTCGAGATGCCGCTCGGCGCGGCGCGGGATGTACGGCTCGGCCACCTGCCCCATGGTGATGGCGGTTTGGACGCGCGTCTGGACGCCGACTTTCTCCAGAAAATCTTGCAGGGCTAGGCAGTTCATGACGGTGCCGAGCATGCCCATGTAGTCGGCCCGATCTCGCTCCATCCCGTGCTGCTGCAGTTCGGCGCCGCGAAAGAAATTGCCGCCGCCGACGACGACGGCCACCTGGACGCCCATCTGCACCACGATGGCGATCTGCTTGGCAAGCCCGGCGACGACATCAGGGTCGACGCCGACCTTGCCACCACCAAAGACCTCACCCGAGAGCTTCAGCATCACGCGCTTGTACGGACCATTCACCCGTCGGGTTCCCCTCTTCGTCGTTGGGAGCTGTCGCGCGATGCCGACGCTCGCAACTCGGCGTAGTTCAGCTGTTGCTACGTCCCGGCCGCCTCGAAGCGTACGAACCGCAGCACCTTGATCCCGGCCTCGTCGAGCTGCCTGCCAACGGGCACCTTGTTGTCGGTCACTGAGGGCTGATCCAGCAACGCGACGTCTTTGAAGTACGCATTCAGCCGACCTTCGATGATCTTGGGAAGAGCCTGCTCAGGCTTGCCCTCCTCCTTCGCGGTCGCCTCGGCGATGCGCCGTTCGTTGTCGACCAGCTCGCGCGGCACCTCGTCGCGGCTGACATATTGCGGGCGCATCGCGGCGATCTGCATGGCGACGCTGCGGGCGGCGGATGGGTCCGATCCCTCGTACTCCACGAGTACTCCGACCTGCGGAGGAAGATCGGAGGCGCGACGGTGCAGATAGACCGCAGTCTGGCCGTCGAAGTAGGCCGCGGCGCTTACCTCGAGCTTCTCCCCGATCTTGATGGCCAGCTCCTCGACGGCCTCGCCGACAGTCTGGCCCGAAGGGAGGGTTGCTGCGTTGGCGGCGGCAACGGTGTCGGCCTTGGTCGCGGCCACGGCTTTCACGGCGTCGTCGGCCAAATCCTGGAAAGCCTGATTCTTGGCGACAAAGTCGGTCTCGGCGCCGAGCTGGAGCAGAGCACCATCGGTGGAGGCCACCAGACCGTTGGAGGCGGAGCGTTCTGCCCCCCGCTTGGCCGCTTTGGCCTGGCCGCTCACCCGAAGGATCTCAACAGCCTTGTCAAAGTCGCCATCGGCTTCGGTCAGCGCCCTCTTGCAGTCCATCATGCCTGCGCCGGTCGCGTCGCGAAGCGTCTTCACATCAGCAGCGGAAATCGTTGCCATGAGTTTCGGTTGTCCTCTTATCTGTTATGGGTTAGGTGTCGTCAGCTGTGCGTCGAACCGGTAGCCGGGTCGTAGACGTTCTCCGGGTCGGGATTGTCTGACTGGCTCTCCAGATCGGTTTCCTTGTCTGCTGCTTCCTCGGCCTCGAGCGCAGCTTCCTCGGGCTGCTCCTCGCCGGGCACCGGGGCGGCGTCAGCCGCGGGCACATCATGAGGCGTGGCAGGTGCCGGTTCCTGGGAGGCGACAAGTAGCTCACGTTCCCAGTCCGGCATGGGCTCGAGCTCGGCCTCAGTTCCGGTCTGCGCGCCCGAGCGCGCCATCAGGCCATCGGCGACGGCATCGGCGATCACTCGAGTGAGCAAGGAGACGGAACGAATCGCGTCGTCGTTGCCGGGGATAGCGAAATCGACCTCATCGGGATCGCAGTTGGTATCGAGGATGCCGATCACCGGGATCCGCAGCTTGCGCGCCTCGTCGACCGCCAGGTGTTCCTTCTTGGTATCGACGATCCAGACTGCCTGAGGAGTCCTGGTCATGTCTCGGATGCCGCCGAGGGTCCGCTCCAGCTTCTCCTTCTCCCGACGCAGCCCGAGCAGCTCCTTCTTGGTCAGACCGGACGCGGCGATGTCGTCGAAGTCCAGACCTTCCAGCTCCTTGAGCCGCTGGATGCGCTTGATCACGGTGTGAAAGTTGGTCAACATGCCACCCAGCCAGCGCTGGTTCACGTACGGCATGCCGACTCGGGTTGCCTGCTCGGCAATCGCTTCTTGGGCCTGCTTCTTGGTGCCGACGAAGAGTACCTGGCCGCCGCGCGCCACCGTGTCCTTGACGAAGGCGTACGCGCGATCGATGTAGGTCAGTGACTGCTGGAGATCGATGATGTAGATGCCGTTGCGTTCGGTGAAGATGAACCGCTTCATCTTCGGATTCCAACGGCGGGTCTGGTGTCCGAAGTGGACCCCGCTCTCAAGGAGCTGTCGTGTTGTGACGACGGCCATGGCCGCGTTCCTTCCTTGCCGGCAGCTGCGCGCGCCGGCGTTCGGTTGTTTCAGCGCCGAACCTTTCGGCGCTGCCTGATGCTCCCGCGACACGTCCTCGACGATGGTGTTCTCGGTCAAAGTCGAGACCGAAAGTGTCGCCCGGCCCGGAGGCCGGTAGTAAGCATGCGAAGTCAGACCTGATGGCAGGCCTGCACAGGTGAGTCTATCCACAAACGCCAGGGCCCTTCGGCGCCTCATCCACAGATTCCCCGAAGGGCCGCACGATTCGACGCGACATCCGGAGACTGCCAACATGCGGGCGCTCCATAGATATCTGCGACTGGCACTCTTCGCCATGGTCTGCATGTGGGTGCTGACGGTTCCGGCTCCTGCTGTAGCGGCTGTCCGGCTGCCCACACCCGCCGGTTGGCCGCTCAGCGGATCCCCGGTTGTGCAGCGCGGGTTTGATCCGCCGACGGTGGCGTGGGGGTCAGGTCATCGAGGGATTGATCTTGCCGCCAAGCCTGGTGATGTTGTTCTTGCCGCGGCGGACGGCACAGTGGCATTCGTCGGATCGATCGCCGGCAAGCCGGTCATCAGCCTCGACCATGGTCCGGTCCGCACCACGTACGAGCCTGTGATCAGCACATTGCAGGTCGGCGAGCGCGTCGCGTTGGGGCAAGTGATCGGCCAAGTCGGTCAGGGTGGGCACTGTCGAGGTTGCCTGCATTGGGGACTGCGCGAGGGCAAGAAGTATCTCAACCCGCTGCTTCTCCTCGGCAATGGCAGTGGTCAGCTGCGTCTGGTTGCGGAGACTCAACGCACGATCGCGGAACGCGCAGCTAAGGCCCGGGCAGCGGCCGCTTCGGCGACGCCGGCTGGGCTGAGCAGTGCCTCGGTCGGACGGCCAGGAAGCCACGGGTTTCTCCGACCCGGTCCCTGGCGCAGTGACCTCGGCGTTCGGCATGCGGCTGCATCCGGTGCTGAAGGTCTGGAAACTGCACGACGGCACCGACTTCGGCGCCGCCTGTGGCACCGCAATACGTGCGCCGTATGCCGGAGTGGTGACGCGGGCTTACTACAGCCCCGCGTACGGGAATCGGCTGTTCGTCAGCCACGGCCGCGTTGCTGGGGTTCAGGTCGAGACAGCCTTCAATCACGCCGCGCGGTATCTGGTCCGGCCCGGACAGCGGGTCACTCGGGGCCAGGTGATCGGTGCGGTGGGGAGTACGGGCCTCTCGACCGGCTGTCATCTGCACCTGATGCTGTGGCTCAATGGGCGACTCAGCAACCCGATGAGCTGGTTGTGACCCGGCTGTGCCCTGAGCTTGTCGAAGGGCGCACTTCGACAAGCTCAGCACGCAATCGTCAGGCTCGGGGGTGGGCTTGCTCGAACGCCGCACGTAACCGCTCATTCGTCACGTGGGTGTAGATCTGCGTGGTGGCCAGCGACGCATGCCCGAGCATTTCCTGGACGCTGCGCAGGTCTGCGCCACCCTCGAGCAAGTGGGTCGCCATCGCATGACGAAGTCCGTGCGGACCAAGGTCGGGCGCCCCCTCGGTCAATCGCAGCGAGCGGTGGACGATGCGGCGTACCACCCGAGGGTCGATACGTTTGCCACGCTCGCCGAGAAACATCGCTTGGCCGGAGTCGCCGGTGATCAGCTGCGGCCGCGCCTTCGCGAGCCAAGCCTCGACCGCACGCACGGCCGGTACACCGACAGGGACAGTTCGTTCCTTGCTGCCCTTGCCGAGCACCCGCACCACGCTGCGCTGCCGATCAAGATCATCAACATTTAGACCGCATAGCTCGGAGACCCGGATTCCGGTGGAGTACAGCAGTTCCAGGAGAGCAACATCGCGCGCAGCCACCGGTCCCCCGGTTTCACGAGCTGTCGCGATCGCTTCATCGAGCATGCGCGCCGCCGTTGCCTGCTCAAGAGTCGGCGGCAGCACCCGCATGGACTTCGGTGATCGCAGATTTGCCGCTGGATCGGTGGTCATGCGTCCCGTTTCGTGAGCCCAGGCGAAGAACACTCGCGCCGCTGCCGCCCGGCGCTGCAAGGTGCTGCGAGCGTGACCGAGAGTGTGCTGCTTGGCGAGCCAGCTCCGCAGTGCCCTCAGGTCGACTTTCGCCAACGATTCGACGCCTAGCCGATCAAGATGGCAGAACAGATTGATCAGATCGGTGCGGTAGGCGCGTACGGTGTGCTCAGCCAGGTTCCGCTGTGCTCGGAGATGGCGAACGTAGTCCGCCAAGATCACCTCGAACTGCGGCGGCACATCGCGCTCAGCCACGTCAACACTCTGAGTCACCGGAGCACGCATTCCAAGCGCGCCACGCGGTACCCTCACCGGCGTGCCACCTCAGACCAGCACCATCGCCGAGCTACGGACCGGCGGCGCTGTGCTGCCGATAGTCCGCTGGGGTAACCCGATCTTGCATCGCCGCACGCGGCCAGTGACTGTGTTCGATGACGAGCTACGCGACCTGTTGCGCAACATGTTCGCGACCATGTACGCGGCGGAGGGTGTTGGTCTGGCTGCGACCCAGGTAGGCGTCGATCTGGCGGTATTCGTCTACGACTGCCCCGATGATGATCAGGTACGACATGTCGGCGTGATGTGTAACGCCGAAGTCAATCTGCCGGAAGGCAAAGAGCGGAAGTTGCACGCCTCCGATGAGGGCTGTCTGTCCTTGCCAGGCGCTTACATTGAGCTGGCTCGGCCCGATCATGCGATCTGCCGCGGCCAGGATCAGAACGGCGACGCCGTTGAGGTGGTGGGCACCGGGCTGCTCGCTCGCTGCTTGCAGCACGAGACCGACCATCTCAATGGCATCGTGTTCGGCGACCGGCTCGCCGGACGAGCTCGCAAGAAGCTCTATGCGTTGCACGAGGACGCGGCGGACCTCTATCCGGAGGATTGGCCGGTCACTCCACGGGCCGACAACGCGTAGCAGGCAATCGCCGCCGCGGCGGCCACGTTGAGTGAGTCGATGCCGGCGAACATCGGGATACGGGTGCGCACTGCGGCGCCATCCGACCAGTGCTTCGAGAGCCCGGCGCCCTCGGTGCCCAGCAGCACGGCAAGCTTGGCTTGCGGCGGAATGCTGGCAGCCAGCTCATCGAGCTCGACGGCATCCGGCGCCAAGGCGAGCGCGACCGTGAGAAACCCGGCCGCAGCCAGCATCTCGGGTGCTCCGCGCCAATCCCGCAGTCGCGCCCAGGGCAATGAGAACACCGCACCCATGCTCACCTTGATCGATCGGCGGTAGAGCGGATCGGCCGCCCGCGGCGCGAGCAATGCGCCATCCCAGCCCAGACCGGCAGCGTTCCTCAGGATCGCTCCGACATTGGCGTGGTCAACGATGTCTTCCAAGACAACGAGGCGCCGCATCGCGACAAGGTCCTCGACGGTATGCCGTTGTTCGCGGTGCAGCGAGGCCAGAGCTCCGCGATGAACGTGAAAGCCAGTTATCTGCTCGGCAAGATCTTCCGTCACGACGAAGACCGGCACGGCAGGCCACCGCTGCACGACATCACTTAGACCCTCGAGCCAACGCTCGGCAAGCAGAAACGACCGCGGCTGGTATCCGGCCTCAATTGCGCGGCGGATGACCTTCTCGCCCTCAGCGATGAACAGGCCTCGCTCGGACTCGAGGTGCCGACGCAGAGAGGTCTCCCGGAGCCGGACATAGTCGGAAAGTCGGGCATCCTCGGAGTCGGCGACGGTGAGCCTCACTAAGATCCTCCCCTGATGAACATCGTTGGCACGTTGGATTGGCAACCGGCTCGTGACCATCCCGAGCTCCTGGCGCGACCGGTCAAGGATGCGGTAGCCGAGCTTCGCCTGGAGTGCTTCGTCGCTCGCATCGATCCCAGCAACGCGGACACAGCCCAATTCTGTGCTGCGTACGATGTGCCGCTGACCGTCTCCGCGAACTGCGTTGTAGTAGCCGGCCGGCGCGCCGAGACGTCGGTCATGGCAGCGTGCCTGGTCCGGGCCACCGACAGAGCAGATGTCAATCGAGTCATCCGCAAGCGGCTCGAGGTTCGCAAGATCTCCTTTGCCGCAATGGATGAAGCAGTGCGCGAAACCGGCATGGAGTACGGCGGCATCACTCCGATCGGCCTCCCACCCACATGGCCCATCCTGGTCGACGACGCGGTCGCCGCGCTGGACATGATCGTCATCGGCAGCGGCATCCGCGGCAGCAAGATCGCATTGCCTGGCCAATCAGCGGCAAGGCTGCCGAACGCCGAGATCTTGGCACTGGCGATCAGCTCAACAAACTAATGATCGCAGCGACGCCGACAACCACGATGATCACCCGATAGATCGTCGGCGGGATCTTCCGGCCCACCTTGCCACCAACCTGGGCGCCAAGAACCGATCCCACCGCAATCGCAATCGCCGCGGGCCAGTTCACCTCACTGACGATCACGAACACCACCGCCGCGATGCTGTTGACGATCGTCGCCAGCACGTTCTTGATCGCATTGATGTACGGCAAGGAGCCCACCAATCCAATGCCCAAGATCGCGATCAACAACACGCCCTGAGCGGCTCCGAAATAGCCGCCGTACACGCCGGTCAGTGCGACAGCCAGCCACAACAAGATCGACCCAGGCATCTGCCCAGCCTCCGTGCCGAGCCGGGCACGCCGGTAGGCCAGTTTCTTGGCAATGAAGGGCTGCAGAATGACCAGCACGCAGCCCAAACCGATCAAGACCGGAACGATGGCGTCAAACGCTGCCGCCGGCAGCCATAGCAGCAGTAGAGCGCCTGCAATTCCGCCCAGGAGTGAGGCGGCCCCCAACCACAGCAGGCGCCGGCGGTCACCGTTGAGCTCGCGTCTGGTGGCCCAGGCGCCGGACAGGGAGCCCGGCGCCAGGCCGACCGTATTGGAGACGTTGGCGATCACTGGCGGCACACCCAGCGCAAGCAAGGTGGGAAAGGTAATCAGCGTCCCCGAGCCGACAACGGTGTTGATCAAGCCCGCGAGCCCCCCGGCGCCGAAGAGCGCCAGGAGGTCGAGCCAGGTCACTGCGTCAGGTTCGGCTGGCTCTCCTGATCAGACTGGCCGTTCGGAATCGCGGGAGCTGAGGGCGGTTCGGGAGTGATAAAGCCCGTCGGCAGCTCCGGTCGCACCGGACGCTCCAATTCCTGAGCCTCCTGAATCGCCTTTTCGACGGTTCGCCGCGCGGCCTCTTCCTCTGCCGCGTTCTGCCGTTCCACCTCTTTTTGCACATCGATCTTGGCGGGTGCAGTGAACTCGCCCTCAGCGCTACGTGGAATGGCACTTGAGGCGGCCTTGCCGACCACGCTACCTAGACCCTTGAGTGCATCGTTCAGCTCGCTCGGCACGACCCAGACCTTGTTGGCGCTACCCTGTGCGATCGCCGGCAGCATCTGCATGTACTGATAGGCGAGCAGCGCCTGGTCCGGCTGGCCGGCGTGAATGGCGCTGAAGACCGTGGTGATCGCCTGCGCCTCGCCTTCCGCGCGGAGCATCTTGGCCTGCCGATCGGCCTGGGCTCGCAGTACTGCAGCCTCGCGATCGCCCTGTGCCCGCAAGATCGCGGATTCCTTCTCGCCGCCGGCGGACAGAATTTGTGACTGCCGTTGCCCCTCGGCGAGCAGGACCATTGCCCGCTTGTCCCGCTCGGCCCGAGCACTCTTCTCCATTGCATCCCGGATCGTGGCCGGAGGCTCGATCGCACGGAGCTCGACGCGATTGACCTTGATGCCCCACTTGCCGGTTGCCTCGTCAAGCACTACCCGCAGCTTCTGATTGATCTCCTCACGACTGGTCAGAGCCTGCTCGAGATCAAGCCCACCGATGATGTTTCGCAGCGTGGTCATCGTCAGCTGCTCGATCGCCTTGATGTAGTTCTGGGCCTCGTACGCGGCGCGTACGGGATCAATGATCTGGAAGTAGATGACCGAGTCGATGTTGACCATCAGGTTGTCCTCGGTGATCACTCCTTGCGGCGGGAATGGTACGACGTTCTCCCGCATGTCCATGTTGTAGCGGACTTTGTCAAACAGCGGCACAACCAGATGGGGCCCCGGCTCCAATGTGCGCCTGAACTTGCCGAGCCGCTCGACCACACCAACTCGTTGTTGGCGGATCACGCGGACAGCGTTGCCTATAAAGAAGATCACCGCCAGCGCAATGGCCAAGACGACGATCAACGACGCAAGATCCACGATCTTCCTTCTCTCATTAGGGCAGTTGCCCGTGCTTCGGGTAGACGACAGCAATGGCTCCGTCGATCTCGTATACCTCGATCTCGGTGCCTTGCTCAATCACCACGTCTGAGGAGTAGGGACGTGCTGTCCAGCTCTGACCGTCGACTTTGATCTCCCCGCCGGACTTGTCGATCTGGGAGGTGGCCACGCCGCTGCTGCCTACCATCTTCGCTGTTGAGGACCGATAGCCGGGCATGCTACGCACCTTGGCGAGCAGCGTCGGCCTGAGCAGCAGCAGCATCATGATGCTGATACCAGAGGCGACCAAGATCTGCAGCCACCACAGTGACGGCGCAATCACGGCGATGCCCGCCCCGGCAAGCGCTCCCACTGCAAGCATGATCAAGACCAGATCGAGCGACATGATCTCGGCGATGCCGAGCAGGAAGGCGAGGCTCAGCCAAATCGCCCAGGAGTTGTCACCCAGCCAGTCCGTCAAGTTCACCTCCATCACGGTCTCCAGACGCGGTTATTTATCTCACTCCATGGTGCCAGTCGGCTAAAGTGCGCGAGCGGTCCACCGACCGTCGGCCTCGACCAGGCTCAACTCGACCTCGAAGGTCTTCGTCAGGTTGTCGGCAGTCAGGGTGTCGCGCAGCGGACCAGCAGCAACGATCTCTCCGGCCTTGAGCAGCATCGCGTGGGTGATGCCCTTGGGAATCTCCTCAACGTGATGGGTCACGAGCACCGAGGCAGGCGCGTACTGATCTTGGGCGAGCTCGCCGAGGGTCGTAACCAGAGATTCCCGGCCTGCCAGATCCAAGCCGGCGGCCGGCTCGTCGAGTAGCAGCAGCTCGGGATCGGTCATCAGCGCCCGTGCGATCTGCACCCGTTTGCGTTCCCCTTCGCTGAGCGTGCCGAACGTGCGATTCGCCAGACGATCGATGCGCAGCTGGGCGAGTAGCTCTGAAGCTCGCTCGTGGTCGAGCTCGTCGTACTCCTCGCGCCACCGGCCGACCACCGCGTAGGAGGCCGAGACCACGACATCGTGAACCCGCTCCCCTCGCGGGATGCGCTCCGCCAGCGCAGCAGAGGTCAACCCGATGCGCGGTCGGAGCTCAAAGACGTCCACGGTGCCGAGTACCTCGCCGAGCAACCCCGCCACACCGCTCGACGGATGGATCTGGGCCGAGATCACCTGCAGCAACGTGGTCTTGCCCGCCCCGTTCGGCCCGATGACCACCCAACGGTCGGACTCATCGACCTCCCAATCAATGTTGTTGATCAAGGTGGAGCCGTTGCGGACGATGCTCACGCCAGCGAGTTCCACAACAGCCGCCATGTCTTCAACCTACAGTTCTGCGCTCGCGCTTTTTGGCTTGGCGAGCGAAGCGAGACCGAGGCAATTCAACGGCGCGATACTAGGGTCGATGGAGTCGTTGCCCTCGGTCCGCATGACCGCGAACCTGAACTCGATGATCAGGGGGCAGCAGTCGATTGAGCAAGCTGAACGGGCGATCGTGGGCGATGACGTCGCCCATCACGTGATCGATCCAGAGGCAGCTTTGGGCTTGGATCCGCTGCAGGCCTCCACCCTTGACGAAGCGTTGGAGGCGCTACTGGCCGCGGAGCGTGACGGATGGTTCCTCGCTCTGCCGGTGCCCGGATCCCTCGCCCCTCTTCGAGGGCCCGCACCTTTCAACATCGCCGCCGTGGAACAAGGCCAGGCGGTGGTGGCCAGCAGTGCAGGTCTGGGTCTCGTGCCGATCCGTGTCGGGCACGCGGTGCAGTGGCGGATCTTTCCGGCGGAGCGGCCCCTTCCGCCGAGCAGCCCGTATGACGCGGAGCGGGCGTTGAACGAGGTGGTCATCGACGCGGCCGCGACCTTGTCGCGACTCGATGTCGGGTCGGGCGTACGACCGGCACTGCCAGCTCCGGCCGTGCTCGCACCCGGCTACAGCCCTCATCAACGGGCCACCGCCGAGAGGGCCTCTCAGCTCCTGGCGGCATGTGATGCGGCCCTGTTGCACGACGGAGCGAGCATCTCCTCCTTTGAGGCCGATCGCCGGGCGCAGGAACTGCGCCGAGTACGCGCCAAGGCGGGCGAGGCACTCGGTTCGGCGGTTAGCTGGCTGCGCTGACCCAATCGCGCAATCAGACAACCTCCATTACGCTGCCCCGCATGTCCCTGCTTCCGGCCTTGACTGGTTCGTTCTCCACACCCGCGGCCGGAAACCCGACCGTCGCAATCATGGAGGCGGCGTACCACCATCACGACATCGATGCCCGGTACCTGAACTGTGATGT
This sequence comes from uncultured Actinomycetota bacterium, assembly GCA_963845915.1. Taxonomy (GTDB): domain Bacteria; phylum Actinomycetota; class Actinomycetes; order Propionibacteriales; family Propionibacteriaceae; genus Microlunatus. The sequence goes on along the minus strand of CAWJUB010000035.1, from coordinate 122,187 downwards.
GGCAGCAGAGCATCTCGGGGATGCCGTTCGAGGCGCGACGGCGATGGGGTGGATCGGGTTCAACTGCTCGCTGCCGCACAAGGTGGCGGTCATCGAACTGATGGATGAGCTTGCCGATTCGGCCCGTCTCATCGGCGCGGTGAATTGCGCCATCCGAAGCAACGGCCGATGGATCGGGGCAAACACCGACGGTCAGGGCTTCCTGGCCTCGTTGCGCTCCGTTGCCGAACCGGCTGGCCAGCGAGCCCTCATCCTGGGGGCTGGAGGCGCCGCGCGGGCGATCGCTGTCGAGCTCGCGCTCGCCGGCGCTTCCGAGATCTGGGTAGCAAACCGCAACGTCAGCAAGGCATCCGACATTGCGAATCTGGTGAGCTCCGCGACGTCCAGCGCTTGCTCTGCCATCGAGTGGCGAGCAGACCTCTCAGTCCCCGAGTCGGCGACCCTCGTCGTCAACGCGACCTCGTTGGGACTGCCCGGCTCCGGGGAGGTGCGGCTGAATTTCGACGCTATTCCGGCCGGCCTGGTGGTGTGCGACGTCATTCCCAATCCGCCTGACACCCCTTTCCTGCAGCGGGCGCGGCAGGCTGGTGCGACGACCGTCGACGGCCGCGGCATGCTGCTCAATCAGGCTGCTATCAACATCAAGTTCTGGACAGATGTCGATCCAGATCGTGAGGTGATGGGAAGGGCGCTCGACCAAGCCATCGCCAATTGGGCACACCCGTAACACCTGACCGGATCCGTATCCTGTGGTCATGCAGGCACCGACTCCGCCACTGGGCACGTTGTTTGCGATCGGCGGCGCTGAAGCCAAGCTTCGGCGCCGGATCGTGTTAGGTGCTTTTGTTGCGGCAGCAGGCGGCCCGGATGCGCGGATTGCTGTCGTTTCGTCAGCCTCCTCGCTCGGTGCTGAGGTTGTCGGGGTCTACCGGGAGGTCTTTACCTCCCTCGGCGCCCGGGAAGTCGTTTCTCTTCGTCCCGAAAGCCGCGCGCAGGCGGGAGAGTCTGATCTTGTCGAGCCGCTCGGCAAGGTCAGCGGCATCTTCATGACCGGCGGTAACCAGCTCAAGCTCAGCTCCTTGATCACCGGTACGCCCTTCGGGGATGGGATTCACGAGGCTTATCAGCGCGGCGTGGCCGTTGGTGGCACCTCAGCCGGTGCCAGCATCCTGGCCGAGCACATGATCGCGTTCGGCGCCGGCGGCGCCACGCCGAAGCAGCGGATGAGCCAGTTATCCGCCGGCCTCGGCCTGATTCAGGGCGTCGTGATCGACCAACACTTCGAGCAGCGCAACCGCTATGGACGGCTGCTTTCCCTGGTTGCCCAGTCTCCCTCGCTCCTCGGTTTGGGAATCGATGAAGACACCGCGGCCGTGATTCACGACGGTAGCCGGCTGGAAGTCGTCGGCCGGGGCGCCGTGACCGTCGTCGACGGACAGCACGTCGTCTCCAACGCCTTCGCAGCCAAGCGCACGGCTCCCCTGCTGATCTCAGGCGCAGTGATTCACGTGTTGCCGGCCGGGAGTCAGTTCGACCTGTCGAACCGGAGCCTGATTGCCCACCAAACGCCCGTACTCGACCCCGAGGTGGTGGAGGCCCGAGCGGCTGAAGCCGATTTACGCGAGGTCGCTCGAGACATCGCCGCGGAGGGCGTATCGCCAACCAACTACACGCGTCGACTGCGCCGCAACCGGCGCCACTGAGACGATCAGATCAGGAGTCGAATCCGATCAGGAGCTGACCGGCTTCGTCCTCGCGCACCCGCGGCAACGGCTGTCCAGTCTCCAGCAGCGTCTTCATGCTGTTCAGAATCCAGACCCAGCCGTCTTTGACGTTTTCCCAGGTCAGCGGGCTGTTTTCGAGGTTGCCGTGCACGAGTCTGACCCGAGTGAGTCCGTCGCCGGCGTTCTCGACCGTCCACTCCACCCGACTCGGCGGTTCGTGGGCCAGCTCCGGGTCGTAAAGGGTGTGCCAGGTTTGCACAAAGCGACCAGGACTCCGGTCAGTGGGCGGCTGCATTTCCTCGATCATGCCGTCGATGGCTGCCCGCCCATCGGCGCCGACCGTACGGTACGGCCTGCCCTGACGTGGCGGCTCGACGAACTCGGTGGTGTGGAAGTAGCGCCTGGTCCACTCGGACGTCGGTGATCGCCGACCAGACCTGCTCCGGAGTCGCGGCGATGTAGATCTGGTAAACGTGCGCAGTGAGGCTCATGCCGGTTCTGCCCTTCGGGAGGTTTGCGTTTCCTGATCGAGCGACGACCTGCTCATCCAGCGCCACAAGAGCGGCCGTGAATCGAGCCGAATACTTGCTGATCCACCGGTTGGCGACTTGCTCGATGGGCACCGGATTGAGGTAGTGCCGCTTGGTGCGTCCGTACCGCGTCGTGACCACGAGATTGGCCTCGGCGAGTACGGAGAGGTGCTTCATCACTCCGAAGCGGGTCATCCCGGGAAGCTCGTCGCACAGCTCGTTGAGCGTCTGCCCGTCGCGGCCGAACAAGCTGTCCAGCAGCGCCCGCCTGCTCGGGTCGGCGAGCGCTCGAAAGACTTCACCACCCTGCTCCATAACGGCCACAATATGTGACCATTTAGTCACATGTCAAAGGATCTCGAGACTCGGCGAAAATGCTGGGCATGAATTCGTATCTCGATCGGCTCTTTCAGGTGTGGACGGACCCCGATGGTCTGGACGAGATGGAAGTCCGGCTCGCCGAGTTCTACACCGATCCCGTCCGGGTCAATGGCTCAGACCTCTCGTTGTCCGATCTGGCAACGAGGGCGCGGGCGCTTCATGCGGCCTTTTCTGACCTGCGTTCGGAGACGCTGCAGGTCGTCGCAGAGAACGACAGCCTTGCCGTCGCATTTGTGATGCATGGCCGGCACACCGGGCCGTACGAGACGGCGCTCGGAACCATTCCGCCGACCGGATCGGACGTGCAGATTCGGACCATTGACCTGCTGACGATCAACGGGGGCAAGATCTCGGCCGTTTGGGTGAACGCCGATGATCTTGGCACGCTGCGACAGCTGGGCTGGCGCGGAGTGTAGCCACCGGATGACTGCCCCGGCTCATCAGTGGCAGGATCACAGAAACCGATCCTGTGAGGAGCGTTCGTGAGCCAAAGCGTTGCCCCATCCCCACACCCGGATCTCAAGATCATCTCTAGCAGGGTCTTCCGTGGTCCGAACATCTGGCACTACGAACCGGCCATCCAGCTCGTCGTCGACCTCGGCGTGCTAGAAGACTTCCCCACCAACAAGCTGCCCGGCTTCGCCGACGCGCTGGTGGAGCGACTGCCTGGTCTGATGAACCACAGCTGCAGCCGCGGCCGACGGGGCGGTTTCGTGGAGCGGCTACACGAGGGCACCTGGGTCGGCCATGTTGCCGAGCACGTCGCTCTGCAGCTGCAGCAGACGGTGGGCCACGACATGCGGCGCGGCAAGACCCGGCAAGTGAAGGGCGAGCGTGGCCGCTACAACGTGATCTACGCCTACTACGACGAGTCGGTCGGGCTCGCCGCTGGTGAACTGGCCGTCCGGCTGATCAACCATCTGATCATCCCCGATCCTGAGTTCGACTTCGACGAGGAGCTGGAGCGGTTCATCGTCCGCGGCGAAAGAACGGCTTTCGGGCCGTCCACCCAGGCCATCGTCGAGGAAGCGGTCAGCCGCGACATTCCCTACCTGCGGCTGAATAGCGCGTCGCTCGTCCAACTCGGCCAGGGAGTGCACCAAAAGCGGATTCGGGCCACCATGACGTCTCAAACACCGTCGGTCGCGGTGGACATCGCCAGCAACAAGGAGCTCACTCTCTCGCTACTGTCGGCGGCCGGGCTACCGGTGCCGCGATCGCAGTCGGTGCGTACGGTCGACGATGCAGTCCGGCTCGCGAATCGGATCAGCTACCCCGTCGTACTGAAGCCACTGGACGGCAACCACGGTCGTGGCGTCATGCTCGACCTGCGCAGCGACGCCGACGTACGGCGTGCCTTCGATGTCGCCAAGTCCGAATCCCGCAGCGGATTGATCATCGTCGAGACCTACGTCACCGGACGTGACTACCGCTGCCTGGTGATCGACGGCAAGATCGCCGCCATCGCCGAACGAGTCCCTGCTCATGTGATCGGTGATGGCGTACTGACGATCAACGAGCTCGTCGTACAGACGAACGCCGATCCGCGCCGCGGCGTCGGCCACGAGAAGGTGTTGACCAGGATCAAGATCGATCAGGCCGCGATTGAGCTGGTGGCAGCTCAAGGCTTCACCATGGACGACGTACCGCCCGACGGGACGATGATCAAGCTCACGCTCACCGGCAACATGTCCACCGGCGGCATTTCCATCGATCGCACCTTCGAGGCTCATCCGGAGAACATCGAGATTGCCGAGGAGGCCGCCCAGGTAGTCGGGCTAGACATTGCGGGCATCGACTTCATCGCGCCCGACATCACCCAGCCCGTACGCGAGACCGGCGGCGGCATCTGTGAGGTCAATGCCGCGCCTGGTTTCCGAATGCACACTCACCCGACGGTCGGGGATCCGCAGTACGTGGCGAAGCCGGTGATCGACATGCTGTTCCCGCCGGGTAGGCCGAGCCGAATCCCGATCGTCGCCGTCACCGGGACGAATGGCAAGACCACGACGTCGCGGATGATCGCGCACATCTTCAAAGGCATCGGCAGGAAGGTGGGCATGACCTCGACGGACGGCGTCGTCATCGATGAACGGCTGGTCATCCGCTCGGACGCCTCAGGGCCGCGGTCGGCGAAGATGGTGCTGCAGAATCCACGTGTCGACTTCGCAGTCTTCGAGGTTGCGCGGGGTGGCATCCTGCGCGAAGGCCTGGGCTACGAGCGGAACGATGTCGGCGTCGTGTTGAACGTGCAGGCCGATCATCTGGGTCTGCGTGGCGTTGACACGCTCGAGCAGCTCGCCGATGTCAAGGCTGTCATCGTGGAGGCTGTGCCGCGCAGCGGCTTCGCAGTGCTCAATGCCGATGATCCACTGGTTCGCGCCATGCGTCGGCGCTGCTCGGGCCGAATCGTCTGGTTCAGCATGGCCGAGCCCGGCAGCGACATCCGAGATTCCGTAGATGATCACTGTCGGCGCGGTGGTCGCGCGGTCGTGCTGGAGCACAGCGATCTTGGCGACATGATCATGGTCAAGGAAGGTCGGCGCTCCATGCAGCTGGCGTGGACCCACCTACTGCCCGCGACCTTTGGCGGCCGCGCCACCATGAACGTTCAGAACGCCATGGCGGCTGCTGCGGCGGCGTTCGCGGCAGGCGCTTCGTTGCACGACATCCGGCAGGGACTGCGGACCTTCTCGACCAACTACTACCTCGCTCCCGGTCGGCTGAATGAGGTCAGCGTTGAAGGTCGCACGGTCATCGTCGACTACTGCCACAACGTTCCCGGGATGGTCATGCTCGGTGATTTTGTGGACAAGACCGGCGACGTCTTGGAAAGCACCAACGATCTGGGACGCGTATCCCGCATCGGCGTGATCGCCACCGCGGGGGACCGCCGAGACGATGACATGCGCGCGCTAGGGAACGAGGCAGCGCAACATTTCGACGTGCTGATCGTGCGGGAGGACGCGAATCCCCGCGGCCGCGCTGCTGGCGAGGTTGCTGAGCTCGTCGTGCAGGGAGCGCGCCAGGCTCGGGCGGAGGGGGCTCGCTGCAAGCAGATCGAGACCGTCCTCGACGAACTCGCCAGCGTCCGGCACGCGATGTCGCGGTCCAATCCTGGGGACTTGGTCGTGATCTGCGTCGAGCAGCACGCTGCGGTGATGGCCCTGCTGGAGTCCTACGGTCATCACGCGCAGCCGGGGGCACGACCTGACGATGATCGGGAATTCAGCAACGCCGTGCCTGACCCCGACTTCGCACCGAGAGGCAACTCACGACGAGCCTGAGCCGGCTGGCTATGCAGGAGCTCCCTTAGCCTGCGAAGACGTGCCGATCCGACGTGAGGTATAGGCTCCGCCCTCTTCCAGGCCCCAGGTGATGATCTTGTATGGGTGGATCCTGATCACTTCACGGCTGTAATACGGCCTAGGCGGTTCGAGATCGCTAAGCGGTTCCGCCAGTCCTCGGATCTCGATCCCGCGGGCGATCCATGGGTTCACCGACGCAAGATCATCGATCACGAGCGCAACCCGCGGGTAGCTTGTCGACATTCGCGAACTTCTTGGTTCGCCCCATTCGCTGTCCCCAGATGTCGAAAGTCTTGAGCTCGTCGTTGAAAAAGAACCCAACCGGCGAGTTCTGAACAGTTCCGTCCGGCGCCACTGTCGCCAGCCGCGCAAGCAGCTGGCTTTTCAGATATGACTCCTCTGCTGGTGTAAACACATTTCCTCCTGGCTGGAGCTCCAGCATGCAACCTCAACTTCGCTCGAAGTCAAGGCGTTGCTGCGGCCCGCAGCACTTTCGCGCGCAGCGCTCCGGCGTCATCGCGTGTTGCCTGGTGATCAAGCAGCCAACGATCGAGCTCCTCACGATCTTGATGCGTCATGATCGCGACGACGTCATCGTGCACGCGCTTGATCAACCAACGACACCAGACCACCAAGCTCGCTGTCGTGTGCCCGTTGGATCGTCATGCCGGCGTGCGCAGCGCCTTCGGTGATCAGCTCGCTGATCTCGGCCATGCTCCGGCCCCGCAAGTAGTCACCCTTGTGGACGATCTCGACGACATCGGCACCCAGTGCGGCGATCTCGCCGAGGCGTACGAAGACCTCATCGCCCCGATCACCAGCGGTACCGACGCCCAGCAACAGGCGCCCGTGCGGAGGACGGATGCCGCTCATGATCTCCAGCAGCGCCTCCAGGCCAGCCTCGTTGTGCGCCAGGTCGATCACGACGCTGATCGCTCCGCTCGGGACCGGGAGAGTCCAGATGTTCATCCGGCCGGGGTTGTTCTCGTTCGGATCAAACGATCGCAGCCCGTCGGCTACCTGCTCGACCGAAAACCCCAACGCCAACGTTGCCGAGGTCACCGCCAGAACGTTCTCCACATTGACGCGGCTCAATCCGGCCAAGGTCATCGGGACATCGATGACCTCGACGACCTGCAGTGGGTCGGCACCCGGCGCGAGGACGCACACCCAGCCGCCGAGCAGCGTGGTCATCCGGCCGCCTCCGGAAAGCACCGTACGGCCGCCCGGTGAGTTGGGATCACGCGTGAAGACCCAGATTTGAGCTTTGGTGCCGAGCCGCATGGCCAGTGTCCGAGGGTCGTCGGCGTTCAGCACGCACCAGCCGCCAGGTTTGGTGATCTTGGTAATGACCGCCTTGACCTCGGCAAGCTGATCAAGGGTGTCAATGCCCCCAAGTCCCAAATGATCGGCGCTGATGTTGGTGACCACCGAGACATCGTTGTACGCGACGCCGACGCCGCGACGCAGGATCCCGCCGCGCGCCGTTTCGGTCACAGCCAGCTCAACCCCCGGGTGGCGCAGCACCCGACCGGCTCCACTCGGACCGGAGAAGTCACCCGCCTCCACAAGCCGCCCGTCGATATAGACGCCATCGGTGCTTGACCAACCCACCAGCCTGCCGGCCTGTCGGGCAATGTGACCGATCATCCTTGCCGTCGTGGTCTTGCCGTTCGTGCCGGTGATCGCGACCACGGGAATCTGAGGCCTGATCAGCTCGGGAGCCGAACCGAGCGGGGCAGCGGCCAGTGCGGCGCCCTCGACAATGATCATCTCGGCGACCGCCCGCGGGCCCGCGGTAACCCTGTCGAGCACTCGCGCGAGCCCGTACGCCAATCCCTCGGCCCGGCCGGCGTTGCGCCACGGATACGCCACGACAAGCTCGTTCACTGCCTGCCCGGTCCGGGTACGCACCGCCAGCCTCGTCGCGCCTCCTGCGCTAGCGAGCCGCCGGACGATCTGGGTCACGAGTCGTATCGCAAAACGCTGCCGAAAGACCGATCCGGCGGCTCCGGGGCGCGTATTCCCCAGTCCCAGCTCGACTCCAAGATCACGAGCCGCGGCCACCTCCAGGCCAAGCAGTTCGCCGAGATCCAGTGTCACCTTCGCCGCGGGCCGAGGAAAGTACAGGTTGGGCCCGTCAAGTAGGCGCAATTCGACCAGCGAGCGGGCATCGGATGCGCTGGCCATCAGGCCCCGTCAAGCGCCCGTCGAGTGCAGGCCGCCGTCCACGTGAATCATCTCTCCGGTGGTCCGAGGGAAGAAGTCACTGAGCAACGCCACCACTGCCTTCGCAGTGGGGGTGATGTCCTTGGGATCCCAGCCGAGCGGTGCTCGCTGACCCCACACCTCGTTGAAGGAGTCGGCGCCGCTGATCGCCTTCTTGGCCAGGGTTTCCAGCGGGCCCGCAGCAACCAGATTGACCCGAATCCCTTCCGGTCCGAGATAGCGCGCCAGGTAGCGACAGGTGCTTTCCAGCGCGGCTTTGGCGACGCCCATCCAGTCATAGACCGGCCACGACACGGTCGCGTCGAAGGTCAGCCCGACCACCGACGCGGGATTGGCGAGCAGGGGTTTGCAGGCCATCGACAACGAGGCCAACGAATAGGCGGACACCTGCAGAGCGGTGCCGACATCTGACCACGGCGTGCCGAGGAACTTCCCGCCTAGTGCGGTCTCGGGATTTGCGAAGGCCAGCGAGTGCACCAGCCCATCAAGATGATCTACGTGCTCGCCAAGCTGCGCGGCGAGCCCGCGGAGGTGATCGTCATTGGTGACGTCGACCTCCAGCAGCAGCGGCACTGGATCAAGTTTCTTGATCACTCGGGCGGTCAGGCTCATCGCCCTGCCGAAGTTGGAGACCACAACGGTTGCCCCCTCCGCCTGAGCGATCTTGGCAACGTGGAAGCCAATAGAGGTGTCCAGGGTGACGCCGGCAACAAGGATGCTCTTGCCCTCGAGAATGCCCACAGATGTTTCCTTCTGCTCCTAATGCCCCATGCCAAGGCCGCCGTCGACCGGGATCAGCGCACCTGTGATGTAGCCGGCCGCATCGCTGCTGAGGAACTCAACCGCCCCGGCGACATCGTCCGCCGAACCAAATCGGCCCAAAGGAATCTGTTCTGCGTATTTCTTCACCAGGTCCTCACCGAGCTCGGCAGTCATGTCTGTCTCGATGAATCCAGGCGCGACGACATTTGCTGTCACGCCGCGCGATCCGAGCTCGCGCGCGAGCGAGCGGGCCATCCCCAGGAGGCCGGCCTTGGACGCCGCATAGTTGACCTGTCCGGCCGAGCCGAGCTGTCCGACCACCGAGGAGATGAAGACAATGCGCCCGAATCGCGCCCGGATCATCGGCCGGGCGGCCCGCCGCGCTACCCGGAACGCCCCTGTCAAGTTGGTCGCGATCACCTGATCCCAGTCCTCATCGGACATCCTGAGCAACAAGGTGTCTCGGGTGATCCCAGCGTTGGCGACCACTACCTCGATGTTGCCAAGATTCGATTCCACCTGAGCGAAGGCCGCTTCCACCTGAGAAGGATCGGTGACGTCGCACTGCACACCCAGCACCTCGCTAGGGACCTCTCCGCTGCGGTAGGTGGCTGCAACCCGATGGCCAGTTTGAGCGAATTTAGATGCGATGCAATATCCAATTCCCTTGCTGCCGCCGGTCACCAGAACGACCCTCGATGGATTCACGGGGTCACGCTACCGACTACTCCAGCTCGTCTGCGAGCAGGCGTAGGCTGACGTGGTGACCGATCGCGAGATGGCGCACACGCCGACCATGGCGGACACGGGTCACCGTGGCTCGGGCACCCTGATCACTGACGCGCGGATGAGCACCAGCGAGGAAATGTCGTCTCGGATTCGCCGATACACGATCACGATGGCCTTCCGCGCCGCCTGCTTCATCAGCATGGTCTTCGTGGAAGGCGTCTTTCGTTGGGTGTTGTTCGCTTGCGCGGTGGTGTTGCCGTTCATCGCCGTGATCGCAGCGAACCAGGTCGACCAGCATTTCCGCGCAGGCAAGAAGAGAGCCCCCAACGCGATGATGAGTGGCGGACCGGAGCTCACCGCCGGTCAGGATGAGGGGCAAAGCGGCGAGGTGATCGACGAGGAGGACGACGGGCCACAGCGACCGAATGAACGCGTCGCCTAGCGGTGTCGACCCGCTCCCGGCAGGGCCTGATGGTCTGATATGTGCCGCCCGAGGCTGCCGGAAGCCCGCCTCGTACGACCTGCAGTGGAACAACCCGAAGATTCACAGCCCAGACCGGCGAAAGCACTGGCTTGCCTGCGATGATCATCGCGAATCGCTGTCGCAGTTCCTCTCGGCCCGCGGATTCCTGAAAGAGGTACTGGCCCTCTAGTGCCCTTCCGGGGGCACTAGCCGCCGATCGCCGACATGGGCCGGTCGGGTTGCAGGAAGCTCGGGTCGTTGATGCCGTGGCCAGGCTGCTTTCCCCGTACGGCCGCCACCCACAGCGCGGCGAGTTCGGCGTCGCTCGCGCCGTTGCGTAGCGGCGTACGGAGATCGGATTCCGTACGGGCGAACAAGCAGTTCCTGATCTGGCCGTCGGCGGTAAGCCGGACCCGGTCACACGCGCCGCAGAACGGTTTCGAGACCGCCGCAATAATGCCGACCGAGTAGCCGGTGCCGACCACCCTGAACAGCTCAGCAGGTGCGCTGCCACGGGTCAGCGCATCCTCTGGATCTTCGATCAGCTGGACATGCTGGCTGAGGCGTTGCGTGATCTCGGCTGCAGTGATCATGTCGGCGCGTTGCCAGCCGTGCTGTGGATCCAGCGGCATCTGCTCGATGAACCGGAGCTGGACCCGCTCGGCCATAGCCCAGCGCAGCAGGTCGAAAGCTTCATGATCATTGATACCGCGCATCAGCACGGTGTTGATCTTGATCGGGTGAAGGCCGGCCTGCCGCGCAGCAGCGATTCCGGCGAGCACGTCGGGCAGTCGTCGGCGTCGGCTGAGCCGGATGAACGTATCCGGATCAAGAGTGTCCAGCGAGATGTTGATCCTGCGCAGGCCTGCCGTGGCCAGCTTCTCCGCGCGCGCGGCCAGGCCAATCGCGTTTGTCGTCAGCGCGATCTCCGGCGCCGGCGTGAGGGCTGCAATATCAGCAACCAGCAGCTCGAGGTTCTTGCGCAACAGCGGTTCCCCGCCGGTGAGCCGTACGGTCGTGATGCCCAACCGTTCGACGCCAATGGTGATCAAACGCACAATCTCGTCATCGGTCAGCACCTCGGCGCCCGGTAGCCAGTCCAATCCCTCGGCAGGCATGCAATAGGCGCAGCGAAGATTGCACCGGTCAGTAAGGGACACCCGCAGATCCGTGGCTATCCGACCATAGCCATCCGCAAGTGCCTGTTGACCACGCTGCACTGGTTCCGCGGGCGCGGAATCGGCATTGCGCAGCCGCGGGAAAGGGATCAGCGTCGTCATTCCTGGAGTCTAATTTGACCGTTCGTCGACCAGTGGATCCGCTCGGGATGGGTGTAGACATTCATGGACTCGCCGCGGATGAAGCCAACCAGGGTCAGCCCAGCCTCCTCAGCCAATTCGACGGCCAACGAGCTTGGCGCTGAGACGGCAGCGAGCACCGGAATGCCAGCCAGCACAGCTTTTTGGGTGAGTTCAAAAGACGCCCGTCCTGATACCGTCAAGATCATTTGGCGGAGCGGCAGCAGCTGTTCCCTGATGGCCCAGCCAATGACCTTGTCCACGGCATTGTGCCGACCGACATCCTCCCGAACGCAGATCATCTCCGAGTCGAGCCCGAGCAGCCCCGCCGCATGCAGTCCACCGGTCTGGTCGAACGCCCGCTGTTGCTGTCGCAGTCGGTCCGGTGCCGAGAGAATCAGCGCAGCCGATATATCTGGCCCGGCGTTCATCGGGTACGGGGATTCGCGCATAACCTCCTCGATCGTGGTGGTGCCGCAGATCCCGCATGCGCTCGTCGTGAGGACATTGCGCCGGGCGGCCGGTGCTGGCGGGTGGGCAGACGTGGCCAGAGTCACGTCCAGCACGTTGTAGGTGTTGACACCATCAGGGCCCGATCCGGCGCAATAGCGTGCGAGTACGACATCTGACCGCTCGGCGATCACGCTCTCGCTGTAGAGCAGCCCGTGGGCCAGATCGATGTCGTGGCCGGGCGTGCGCATCGTGACCAGAGTACGACTCACCGTTCAGGCGGATCTCCAGCGGCTCCTCCACAGCGAGGGTGTCGTTGCGGCGAATCGACTGATCCTGTCCAGGTCCCAGCCGCAGCACGGTGTGGCGCCGAGTTACTCGTCCCATAGCATCATCCTCGTATGGAACTCAAGCAGTGGCTGACCAACCTAGCTGCCGAGCTGGACATCAGCGACATCCCGCTGGACGACGATGCCGTGCACACCCTGCTGGACCTCGCTCGGGACTCCGCGCATGAGGTGGAGCGGGTCGCTGCACCGCTGACCACATTCCTGGTCGGGATCGCGGTCGGCCGCGGCGCCACGCTTGAACGTACGGCCGCCACCGCTACAGCACTCCTGCTGAATACCGACGCCTCCGGCTAGCCTGGCTGAGTGCGCCGCTTGTGGCTCCGCTGGGCATTGCTGATCATCTTCGTCGCCGTGCTCGGCATCGTCTTCGTCAACCTGGGTGAGTGGCAGCTGGACCGACTGGCTCAGCGCCGCGAACGCAACGCGACGACGATCGCCAACGAGCAAAAGCCGATTCGGCCGTACGAGGAGATCTTCACCCGCACGATCACCGACGCTGATCAATGGCAGCGGGTCGAGGCCCGCGGCACCTTCGACCCAGATCATCAGTTCGTGGTGCGTTACCGCAGCAATGGCGATGCCGACGGCTACGAGATCGTGACTCCGCTGCATACTGCAACCGGCACCGTGCTGGTAGATCGCGGATTCATTCCCCGGGTACACGGCGCTCAGATCCCGTCGACAGCCCCGGCGCCGCCAGCCGGCGAGGTGACGTTGGTCGGACACGTACGCCGCAGCGAGAGGGGTCGACGGGCCGCGACTACGCCCGTCAACAATCAGATGCGTTTGATCAACTCCGATGCCATCGCGGCCACGCTGCCGTATCCAGTTTCTTCGGGGTACATCGGCCTGCTGACCGTGCAGCCTGAGCAGCAGGGCGGCTTCCAGCCCATCCAGCTGCCGGAGCTCTCCGAGGGCCCACACTTCTGGTACGCGGTGCAATGGTTCATGTTCACCGCCGTCGGTGTAGCGGGCATTGTCGTCTTCATCAGAGGTGATCTGCGAGCCCGTCGCGAAGAGCGCGAGGAGGCATCCCAAGCTCAAGCCCAACAGGACGGTGTGAGAATCTGATCATGGACCTTGGCCTGGCTGACCGCGCATTCGTCGTCACCGCCGCGAGCGGCGGACTCGGCCGGGCGACAGCACAGCAGCTCGTCTCCGAAGGCGCGCGCGTGGTGCTGGTAGCGCGGCGAGCCGAGGTGCTCGCCGAGGCGGTGAGTCGGATGGGGCCCGACCGGGCAGTCGCGCTGGCGGCCGATCTGACTGATGCCAGCACCGCCGAGTCGGCCTGTGCGCTGGCACTGGATACCTTTGGCCGGCTGGACGGGGCGCTGATCAGCGTTGGTGGACCGCCAGCCGGTTCAGTGCTCGACACGAGCGAGGAGCAGTGGCGTGGCGCCTTCGAATCGGTCTTTCTGGCCGCGCTGCGGGTCAGCCGAGCCGTAATACGGCACGGCACAGCCCCTGACCTGTGCATCGCCTGGGTGTTGTCGACCTCGGTGAAGACGCCCATGCCGGGACTCGCGACGTCTAACGGGTTCCGTCCTGGTCTGGGCATGCTGATCAAACAACTGGCGGACGAACTCGGCCCCCAGGGTAAGCGGGTGGTCGGCCTCATGCCCGGTGCCATCGACACTGAGCGCGTTCAGTACCTCAACTCGCTCAAGGATGATCCGGCGGCGGCTCGGGCGAGCACAGAGGCCTTTATCCCGTTACGGCGTTACGGCACGCCCGAAGAGTTCGGTCGAGTGGCGGCCTTTGTGCTCTCCCCCGCCGCGTCCTACCTGACTGGCTCGGTGATCCCGGTCGAGGGCGGGGCCCAGCGCGGGCTCTGATCGAACTGAGTCCGGTAGAGCTCGGCATACAGCCCGCCTTCGACCAAGAGCTCCTCGTGCCGGCCGCGCTGCACAATCCGGCCCTGATCGACGACGATGATCAAGTCGGCGTTGCGGACCGTGGACAGCCGGTGGGCGATCACGACGCTGGTACGCCCCTGCATCGCCATATCGAGCGCCTGCTGGACCGCAACTTCGGACTCTGAGTCGAGATGCGCGGTGGCCTCGTCGAGCACCACGATCGGCGGTGCCTTGAGCAGCAGCCGGGCGATGGCTAGCCGCTGCCGCTCACCACCGGACAGCCGATAGCCGCGCTCGCCGACTACCGTGTCCAGCCCGTCAGGCAGGCTCTCCACGAGCGCCTTGAGTTGCGCAGCCGCCAGCGCCTCCCACAGCTCCGCCTCGGTGGCATCGGGCCGGGCGTAGCGGAGATTCGCGCGAATCGTGTCGTGGAACATGTGCGCGTCCTGCGTCACATAGCCCACCGCAGCCCGCAGCGAATCCTGCGTCAGCTTCTTGACGTCGGTGCCCGCAACCGAGACTGTGCCGGATGTGGCGTCGTAGAGCCGGGCGATCAAGTGCGTCATGGTCGTCTTGCCGCCGCCAGATCGGCCGACGAGAGCCACCGTCTGGCCGGCAGCAACAGTGAACGACACATCGTGCAGGACCTCACCACTCGGTCGTTGATCGAGCGAGGCAATCGACTCCAAGCTCGCCAGTGAAACCTGATCAGCGGTCGGGTAGCTGAACGAGACATGCTCAAAGCTGACCGAAGCCGGGCCCTCGACGGCCTCCGCATCCTCGGCATCGCGGATCATGGGCACCAGGTCGAGCACCTCGAAGACGCGGTCGAAGCTGACCAGGGCGTTCATGACATCGATACGGAGATTGGTGAGCTGGGTGAGCGGCCCGTACAGCTGAGTGAGCAGCCCGGCCAAGGCCGTCAAGGTGCCGATGGTGAGCACGCCGTCGATGGCCAACGACCCACCCACGCCGTACACCAGCGCGGTAGCCAACGCCGCGACCAGCCCTAGCGAGGTGATGAAGAAGCGCCCGTTCATGGCGATCTTGACCGAGACATCGCGAACGGCTCCGGCGCGCTCCGCGAAACGATCATGCTCTTCGACGACCCGGCCGAAGAGCTTGACCAGCAAGGCTCCGCTGACGCTGAACCGCTCGGTCATGGTCGCCGACATGTCACCGTTGAGCTGCATCTGACGACGCGTCAGGTCGGCAAGCTTGCGGCCGACGATCTTGGCCGGAATGAGGAAGATCGGCAACAGGATCAACGCAGCGAGGGTGAGCTGCCAGCTCAGCACGATCATGGCTGCCAGCACCAGTATCAGACCGATCAGGTTGGACAGCACCGTGGAGAGGGTGGAGGTGAAAGCTTGCTGTGCGCCGATCACGTCTGAGTTGAGCCGTGACACCAGCTTCCCGGTTTGGGTTCTGGTGAAGAACGCGACGGGCATCTCCACCACATGGTCGAAGACCTGGGTACGGAGGTCGAAGATCAAACCCTCACCGATCGTCGCAGAAAACCACCGCTGCACGACGTTCAGCACCGCCTGCAGCAGGGCCAACGCTGCAACCGTCACGCTCAGAATGATCACGACGCGGCGGTCGCCCTGCAGAATGCCGTTGTCGATGATCTGCCTGAAGAGCAGCGGCGGCGCCACGCTGAGCGCGGACATCAGGATGACCAGGACCACGAAAACGCTGATCAACACCCGATAAGGCTTCGCGAAGCGCAGCACGCGCCAGACCACGCCAGGGCTCAGCTGATGCTCGGCGACGTCGGGATCCTGCGACATGCGCCGCCACAGCATGTACATCGACATGGCTTTCCTCCGGGGCTGGGAACGCTCAGCGCCCCCAGGCTATTCCGGGCCTCCGACAGACAAGGCCGCTAGGAAGGTCCTCAGCCCGCCGAGCATAGGCGCAGCGCAAAGGCCCGGCCGCAACGTCGCGGCCGGGCCCTGGGGGAAAGTTGCGGTCAGCGCTTCCTGGCAGGAGCCTTCTTGGCGGTGGTCTTCTTTGCGGGGGCCTTCTTGGCCGCCGACTTCTTGGCTGGAGCCTTAGCCGCCTTGGCGGTGGTCTTCTTTGCGGGGGCCTTCTTGGCCGCCGACTTCTTGGCTGGAGCCTTAGCCGCCTTGGCGGTCGTCTTCTTTGCGGGGGCCTTCTTGGCCGCCGACTTCTTGGCTGGAGCCTTAGCCGCCTTGGCGGTAGACTTCTTCGCAGCTGTCTTCTTGGCTGCTGTTGTCTTCTTTGCCGCGCTGCTCGACGCTGTCTTCTTCACACCGCGGGTAGCACCGCCGCGGCCGCGCAACTCAACTCCGGCTTCCTTCAAAACGCCGTGCACGAACCCGAAGGAACGACCGGCATCGTCCGCGATCTTGCGGATGCTCTCGCCCGCGGCGTACCGCTTGGCGTACTGGGAAGCAAGCGTTGTCCGCTGCGCCCCGGTGATGCGTGAACCTTTAGCCAATGCCTTGGCCACTGCGCCTCCCTTTGTCTTGATGTCATCGCGTTAGGCGACGACTTAGCCGGACTATTGTCTGCCACACCAATGTTTGCCAGACCAGTGATCGACAATCCAAGATCAACGATCACCCATTTCTAGCACGTTTCGACTAGGTTTGGGCAGTTTCTGACTGATCAAATTATCTTCAGTATTGATCACGCCAAGGACCATCCAGATGATCTCTGGCCCTGCCGGGGCTGATCACTGCGCACTGAGGTGCGAATGATCAGCGAGGGCGTGATCAGGCCAAGGCGACGAGATCTGTGTACTCAGGACTCCAGAGATCTTCCACGCCATCCGGCAACAGGAGGACACGATCAGGATCGAGCGCGCGTACCGCACCCTCATCGTGAGTGACCAGCACGATGGCGCCTGGGTAACGCTTGATCGCTGAGAGCACCTCCGCGCGCGAGGCAGGATCAAGATTGTTTGTCGGCTCGTCAAGCAGTAACACATTGGCGCTCGAGCAGACCAACATCGCCAATGCCAGCCGGGTCTTCTCGCCGCCCGACAGCACGCTCGCTGGTTTGTCGACGTCGTCACCGCTGAACAGGAACGATCCCAGCACCTTCCGTACGTCGGTGTCGGCAAGCTCGGGCGCAGAAGTCTTCATGTTTGCCAGCACCGACCGGCCGATGTCCAAGGTCTCGTGCTCTTGGGCGTAGTAGCCGAGGCGAAGCCCGTGGCCCGCGACGACAACGCCGGTGTCGGGATCGTCCAAGCCGGCCAGGATACGCAGCAGCGTGGTCTTTCCGGCACCGTTGAGGCCGAGCACGACGACGTGGCTGCCTTTGTCGACGGCGAGATCAACATCGGTGAATACCTCGAGCGATCCATAGCTCTTGCTGAGGTCTGACGCGGTAAGCGGGGTCTTTCCGCAGGGCGCTGGATCCGGGAACTTGATCTTGGCCACTCGGTCCCGGGCGCGTTCGCCATCAGTCTCGGCCAACAACCGCTCGGCTCGCCGGACCATGTTGTGCGCGGCCATGGCTTTGGTCGCCTTGGCGCGCATCTTGTCCGCTTGGCTGAACAGCTGATCGGCCTTGCGCTGCGCGTTCAGCCTCTCCCGCCTTCTGCGCTTCTCATCGGTTTCCCGCTGCTGCAAATACAGCTTCCAGCCCATCGCGTAGATGTCGAGCTCGGCGCGGTTCGCATCGAGGTGGAACACCTTGTTGACGCATCGCTCCAGCAGCCCGGCGTCGTGGCTGATCACGAGCAACCCGCCGGAATGGGCAACCAGGAAGTCGCGCAGCCAGACGATCGAATCGGCGTCGAGGTGGTTTGTCGGCTCGTCGAGCAGCATGGTGTGGGCTCCAGAGAACAAGATCCTGGCCAGCTCGACGCGGCGCCGTTGACCGCCCGACAGTGTCCCGATCGGTTGATGAAGTACCCGCTCCGGCAACCCCAGGTTGCTGGCGATTCGTGCCGCCTCCGACTCCGCTGCGTAGCCGCCCGCCGCTGCCAGCTCTGCCTCAGCCCGCGCGTACGAGGCCATTGCCTTGTCCCGCACTGCGGCCGAGTCGTCGCCCATTGCCAGCTCAGCGCGACGCAGTCGATCAACTACCGAGTCCAGACCCCGCGCCGACAGGATGCGGTTCTTGGCCAGTACATCAAGATCGCCGGTCCTGCGGATCCTGCGGCAGATATCCAACTGTGCCCGCTCTGGTGATCGTTCCGCCGGCAGGCTGCGCCTCGCCGGACAAGATCTTGGTCAGCGTTGTCTTGCCCGCTCCGTTCCGGCCTACCAAGCCGATCTTGTCACCGGATGCCACCTGGAAGGAGGCATGCTCCAGCAGAAGACGCGCACCCGCGCGCACCTCCACATCCCTCGCGACCAGCATCGGACTCACTCTTCCGTACGTGACTGTGGCGACCAAAGATCGCTTTCTCAGTTCGGGGTCGTTCGCGAGTCCCTCGGACCGGCAAAGAACGACCGCGGTTACCTTTAGCGTTCATCTGCGGTTGGTAATTCCCATGGTTTCAAGCCTCTTACGTTCTTTGCCGGTCCGAGGGACCCGCTCTCTCTTCGCCAGGGGACGATCTTGGTCGCCGTGTCGTAGGGACGGGTCCGATGCTGGTTGCGAGGGATGTCCGCTGCCTCTTCCGCGGCTGGGTCGGAACTCAGCGCCTTCGGCGCCGGAGTTGGAGGACGGCTGAGTCTACGGGTGGAGGCGGGATGAACGCCTTTCGCGGTAACGGCAGACCGCGGCTTGCCTGGAATCGGCGCAGATCTTTGCGGCCATGGTCCACCACGCGTGCTACGACAGCTCGCTGCAGAACCAGATCTGCCGCAGTGAGGTGTGGTGAGCGCGCCACAAACGCCAGGACCGCGGCGGTGAGCGCGTAGGGCGGGTTGGCCAGCAGGCGGAACGGCCGGCCTGGCGAGATGAAGTCCGCCAGATCACACTCGACGACAGAGGCATGTCGCATGATCAGTGAGGTTCGCTCGTAGTTGACGCGCACGCCGCAGATGATCAACTGCAGTCCCGATCAACCGCGCTTGGCTACACGTCTGAGTGCATCGTGAGCGTCAGCCGGAATTGTTCGATGTCCTCGGCGATCTGCTTCGGGTATTCACCATTGATTGCATGGGACGCGTCCGGGTACACAGTCACCTGCCCGGCACGAAGTGCGCGTTCGCCGACTGCAGCCGCGGCTCGGGAATCGTGCATGCGCGACTTTCCAGCAAGGATCGCCAGAACCGGCAGCGCTGAGGTTGCTGAGCTGTTGCTCGGTGATCTGTTGCGGGCTGGGGAGTTTGAGAGCGTAACTCTGCATGCCGGCCTCGATCATCTCCGCGGCAGGCACGTCCTCAACGGGTGCTCCGTTGGCGGTCCAGCTGTTGAAGTTGTCCCGCCAGCTCTTCGGTAACCAACCGACGCTGGCCGGGATCGACCGAATGATGGCGGCGGTCGATATGGGTCCAAACACGAACACCGGGTCAAGAAGGATGACTGAACGGATCTTGCGTGGGTCGTGAACGGCAAGGTTCGATGGCAGTCCAACCGCCGATCGAGACTCCCAACAGGTCGAGTTGCGGTTCGGGCAGCTGCGCGAGGACCTGATTGAGCCACTGGGCTTGATCGGCAGCGCTGGTGATCGGTCGACTCTGGATGCTCATCCCCGGCTCCCCGAGCAAATCCACCGTGTAAATGGGTGCCTGCCGAAGCAGGGTCGGGAGATTGTCAGCCCAGATTGGTGAGGCGGAGGCACGGCCCGGTAGCAGCACAATCGGCACTCGGCCGGTGCTAGCGCTGCTGGTGAAGCGATAGACCCGGACAACGCCGAACTGGGTGCGGAGGTCCAGAGCCTGCTCCGGTGCGGGCAATACCTGCATCGCCTTGTCGTAGGCCGCCAGAAATCGATCTTGCCCAGCTGCCGAGGTGAAATGCCCGACCGGGTAGGTGTCGCGCGCCGCAACAACCGTCACCCCGGCAACGAGGCCGGCCGCGACGAGGATGGCTCCTCGCCGCCGCCCTTGTGAGTCATCGCTCCCACCCGCCAATCGTCACCCGATGCACCACAAGCAACCAACCCCAGCCGCGACCCGCAGGAGATGATCACCGCCACGGCCGCGACCAACCGCACTCAGCTACACGCCTGAGCGCCACCCTCCGTGAAAGGTTCGGGGAGGCGCTGGGGCAGGCGCAGCAAACCTAAGATGCTTGAAACCCGGCACAGCAAGGACTCAGGTCCATGGTGCCGCCAACCTGACCACCACGTTTCTAGCCCGCGCCCGCACGCCTCCCCGAACCGAGAGCCAGCAACAAGAGCGCTCAGACGTTGAAGCCCAAAGCGCGCAGTTGGTCGCGACCGTCGTCGGTGATCATCTCCATGCCCCACGGGGGCATCCAGACCCAGTTGATCACCCACCGGTCGACCAGCCCTTCCAGCGCCGTCTGGGTCTGGTCCTCGATCACATCCGTCAGCGGGCAGGCAGCCGAGGTCAGCGTCATATCGATGGTCAAGGAATCGTCGTCTTCGAGGTGAAGGCCATAGATCAGACCAAGATCGACCACGTTGATGCCGAGTTCAGGATCGACGACGTCTTTGAGCGCTTCCTCGATGTCCTCCAACAGCCGCTGATCATCCAGCTGCTCGGATTGCTCACCGCCAACGGCGTCCGGCAAGTCGTCCTTGACCAGATCTGAAGGCCGGCCCTGCGCCTCCGGAGGATCGGTCGAGACGTCCTCATAGCTGCGAGTGTCGGTCATTGCTCCATCTCCTTAACTACGCTCGCTTTTGGGCTCACTCTGGGCGCGAAGCACTGCGTCCCGGAAGGCCGACCAGCCGATCAAGGCGCACTTCACGCGGGCCGGGAACTTGGCGACGCCGGCGAAAGCGATGCCGTCCTCGAGTCGCTCCTCATCGGGCTCGATCTGGCCCTTGCTCTGCATCATGGTCAAGAATTCCTCGTACAAGTCCAGGTCGTAGGCGATGTCGTTGCCGATCACCAGGTCGGTCATCACCGACGTGGAGGCCTGGGAGATCGAGCAGCCCATCGCCTCATAGGACACATCCGTCACGGTGTCCCCGTCCAGCTGCACTCGGAGCAGCACTTCGTCCCCACAGGTCGGATTGACGTGGCGCACTTCGGCGTCATAGGGCTGCCGGAGCCCGCTGTGATGCTTCGTCCGGTAATGATCAAGAATGATCTCCTGGTAGAGATCTTCGACCTTCATCGCAGCCCCCCGAAGAACGATGTCGTGTAGTCGAGGCCGTCGATCAAGGCATCGATCTCGGCATGGGTCGTGTACAGGTAGAACGAGGCGCGGGTCGAGGACTGTACGCCGAAACGCTCATGCAGCGGCCGCGCGCAGTGATGTCCGGCCCGCACCGCGATCCCCCGCGAGTCGAGCAGGTGGCTCACGTCGTGGGGGTGGATCGGCTGCCCGTCGGGGGCGGCGAGCGTGAACGAGACGGCGCCGCCACGATCGACGGCTTCGTCCGGTCCGAGAATCGTGAGGCCGGGCAGTGTCCGCAGCCCTTGCAACGCGTACGCGGTGATGTCGCGTTCGTGATCGCTGATCTGATCCATCCCGATGGCGCTCAAGTACTGCGCAGCGGCGGCAAGACCGACCGCTTGCGCAATAGGCGGCGTACCCGCCTCGAAACGATGCGGAGGTGGCGCGTACGTCGAGCCTTCCATGGTCACAATCTCGATCATCTCGCCACCACCCAAGAACGGCGGCAGCGCGGCCAAGAGCTCGTACCGTCCCCAGAGCACCCCGATGCCCGTGGGGCCCACCATCTTGTGCCCGGTGAACGCGACCAGGTCCGCCCCCAGCGCAGCGAAGTCGACCGCCAGCTGCGGAACGGCTTGCGAGGCATCGACCACGACGGTGGCCCCCACCGCATGACCCAGCGCGGCGATCTGGCTGATCGGGTTCACCGTGCCGAGCACATTGGACACGTACGTCACCGAAATGATCTTGGTTCGTTCGTTGATCAGACCCTCCGCGGCTGCCTTGTCCAGGTCCAGCCGTCCCTGGTTGGTCACGTCGAACCAGCGCAGCACCGCGCCGCTGCGCTGTGCGAGAAGTTGCCAGGGCACGATGTTCGAGTGGTGCTCCATGACCGAGATGACGATCTCATCGCCCGGTCGGATGGAGGTGCCGAGCGTGTACGCGCACAGGTTCAGTGCCTCAGAGGCGTTCTTGGTGAACACCACTTCCTCCGAGCGGTTGGCACCGATGAACCTCGCTAGTTGCGCGCGCGAATCCTCGAACGCCTCTGTCGCTTCGGCCCCCAGCACATGCATCGCGCGAGCAACGTTCGCGTTGTGGTTGAGGTAGTGATCTTCGATAGCCTCCACGACCACCCGCGGCTTCTGGGAGCTGTTGGCACTGTCGAGATAGACCAGGGGCGCACCATCGACCGTCCGCTCCAAGATCGGAAAGTCGCCGCGGATTGCCTCGACGTCAAAGGCGATCGGCTCGTCAACGAGCGCGACGCCGCCTGTCGCGACTTCCGCGAGATCCGTGGTGGCCGGGTACTCCGGCCCACCGTCGACGGACATGATCTGCTACTCCGCCCCGCTCTTACATGACTTTCAGGCGCAGCCGCTCGTACGTAGCGGTCGTAGCCCTCGGCGTCCAGCCGCTCCGCCAGCTCCTGACCGCCTTGCTCGGCCACCCGACCGGCGATGAACACATGCACGTAGTCCGGCTTGATGTAGCGCAGAATCCGGGTGTAGTGAGTGATCAACAACACGCCGCGATCGCCTTGCGCCGAGAAGCGGTTGACTCCGTCGGCGACCACCCGCAACGCGTCGATGTCGAGCCCGGAGTCCGTCTCGTCGAGGATCGCGAAACGAGGGTTCAGCAGCTCGAGCTGGACGATTTCGTGCCGCTTCTTCTCCCCGCCGGAGAAGCCCTCGTTGAGGCTCCGGTTGGCGAAGTCGGTATCCATCTGGACCCGTTCCATGGCGGCATTGACTTCCTTGACCCAGGTACGCAGCTTGGGAGCCTCACCATCGAGCGCCGTCTTGGCGGACCGCAGGAAGTTCGACACTGACACACCTGGCACCTCGACCGGATACTGCATGGCCAGGAAGAGACCGGCGCGGGCTCTCTCGTCGATCGTCAGCGAGAGCAGATCCTGGCCATCCAGGGTCACGCTGCCAGAGGTGATGTGGTACTTCGGGTGTCCGGCGATCGAGTACGCCAACGTCGACTTGCCCGAACCGTTGGGTCCCATGATCGCGTGCGTCTCGCCGCTGCTGACCGTGAGATCAACCCCCTTGAGGATCTCCTTCGGACCAGCCTCGGTGTCGACCGAAACGCGAAGATCGCGGATAGCCAGAGTGGACATGAAAGATCAGAACTCCTGTGCGTAGGTAGGTGACGAAGTGGGATCCGTATCGGTGCTAGCCAGGGGCGCGGAGACATCGACCAAGACGTCCTCGCCTTCGACGAGACAGCGATAGATCGGCACCGGCTCGGTTGCCGGTAGCCCGATTGGCTCCCCGGTGCGCAGGTCGAAGCGCGAACCGTGCAGGTAGCACTCGATCTCGCCGTCGCCAACGTCGCCTTCCGAGAGTGGGATCTGGGCGTGTGAGCACTCGTCGTAGATGGCGTAGAAAGCGCCATTGCTGTGCACGATGGCCAGCTCCAGGGTGCTGCCATTCCCGCCGTCAAGGGGCACCTCGACAGGGATCGCCGACTCAGCAGCGACATCATTGACCGAGCAGGCCCGAACCAGTGTGCTCACGATGGCAGTCCGATGTTGATCGCCAGCTCTGCCTCGACAGCTTCGAGCAACCGCTTTTCGATCTCCGGTACGCCGACCTTCCGGATGATGTCGGCAAAGAAACCATGAACGACCAGACGACGGGCCTCGGCCTCGTCGATGCCCCGGCTGCGGAGATAGAACAGCTGCTCGTCGTCGAATCGACCGGTTGTCGACGCATGGCCGGCGCCTTCGATCTCCCCGGTCTCGATCTCCAGGTTGGGGACCGAGTCGGCGCGGCAACCGTCGGTGAGCACCAGGTTCTTGTTCGACTCGTAGGTGTTGATGCCTTCGGC
This sequence comes from uncultured Actinomycetota bacterium, assembly GCA_963845915.1. Lineage (GTDB taxonomy): Bacteria > Actinomycetota > Actinomycetes > Propionibacteriales > Propionibacteriaceae > Microlunatus. Next base: position 98,078 of record CAWJUB010000035.1, on the reverse strand, counting down.
AACCTTTCGGATCAACACATCGCCGATCCAGACGGTGTGTGCTCCTTGTCCCTGTAACGCACCCCGATAGTCCACGTTGCTGCGGGTGTGCGGGGCATTGTGATCGACGAACAGCCGATGTTCGAGGTGCTGGCCGGCGTCGGCGAAGTACAGCCCTAACAGCTCCGCCTCACCGCCTGCAGCTGCAAAGTCAACCGAGGAGGAGATCCGGACCACGTCACCCCCAAGGCTCACCAGCGCCTGCCGATAGCTTGCGTCGCGGCCAACCCGGGCGTGCAGGTGAGCAAGATGGACGGCGTCGTCGTCCCAGTCCTGCACCGAGACCAGCATCAGCGATGCGCCGTCGCCGACGATGATCTCGGCGTTGCCGGCGCGGACGGTCGAGCCGCTGATGCTGCAGCACGATGGTGGCCCGAGCATTGGCACCGATATCGATGACCAGTGGTCGAAGACCGCGGCCTCACTGCCCGTGCCGAAGACGTTCAAGATCACCGGCTCGTCCAATTCGGCACCGGGTGGCACCGAAACGATCCGGGCCTGCTCGAAGGAGTCCCAGGCCTGGGCTGCGACGCGGTCGTTGGGCATGTAGATCGTGCCCAAGCGCGGATCGTCGCGCCCCACCAGGTCCACCGTCACCTCGGGCGGCGCCTGAATCTCCACCCGCGCGCCCCCGCCGGGCACGAACGTGCCGTCGTGCAAGCCCCTCAGCCGCTTGATCGGCGTGAACCGCCATGCTTCCTCGCGGCCGGTCGGGACCGGATGATCAGCGAGGTCGAAGGAGCCGGGAGGGTGCAGCCGGCTGGCCACCTTCTGGCGGCTCTCCACCGCATCGGCTACCCGGGCGGCAGCCTGATCAAGCAAAGTCACGTCGAGAGATCTCTTTCTGGTTCCGTGTCGTGAGGGTGTTCAGCGATTGCCTAACGTGCCCTGAGCTTGTCGAAGCGCGCCCTTCGACAGGCTCAGGGCGCATAAATCAGCCGACTGCACCCTCCATCTGGAGCTCGATCAGCCGGTTGAGCTCCAGCGCGTACTCCATCGGAAGCTCCCGCGCGATCGGCTCGATGAAGCCGCGGACGATCATCGCCATCGCCTCGTCCTCGCCGAGGCCGCGGCTACGCAGGTAGAACAGTTGATCTTCGCTGACCTTGGAGACCGTCGCCTCGTGACCCATCGACACGTCGTCCTCGCGTACGTCGACGTAGGGGTAGGTGTCGGAACGGCTGATGGTGTCCACCAGCAGTGCGTCACACTTCACAGTGCTCGCTGAGTGGTGTGCGCCCTCCTGGACCTGGACCAAGCCTCGGTACGACGTACGCCCACCACCGCGAGCCACCGACTTGGAGATGATCGAACTCGAGGTGTGCGGCGCACAGTGCACCATCTTGGATCCGGCGTCTTGGTGCTGGCCCTCGCCAGCAAAGGCGATCGACAGGGTCTCGCCGCGAGAATGCTCGCCCATCAGATAGACCGCCGGGTATTTCATCGTGACCTTGGAGCCGATGTTGCCGTCGATCCACTCCATGGTCGCGCCCTCTTCACAGGTGGCGCGCTTGGTCACCAGGTTGTAGACGTTGTTCGACCAATTCTGGATCGTGGTGTAGCGGCAGCGTGCGTTCTTCTTGACGATGATCTCCACGACCGCCGAGTGCAGCGAGTCGGATGAGTAGATCGGCGCCGTACAACCTTCGACGTAATGCACGTACGCGCCCTCGTCGACGATGATCAAGGTCCGCTCGAATTGGCCCATGTTCTCGGTGTTGATCCGGAAGTAGGCCTGCAGCGGAATCTCGACGTGGACACCCTTCGGCACGTAGATGAACGAGCCTCCGGACCAGACCGCCGTGTTCAGGGAGGCGAACTTGTTGTCCCCCACCGGGATGACGGTGCCGAAGTACTCCTTGAAGAGTTCCTCGTGCTCCTTGAGCGCGGTGTCGGTGTCGAGGAAGATCACGCCCTGCCGTTCGAGCTCCTCGTTGATCTTGTGGTAAACCACTTCGCTCTCGTACTGAGCCGCCACGCCAGAGACCAGCCGGGCTTTCTCCGCTTCCGGGATACCCAGCTTGTCGTAGGTGTTCTTGATGTCGGCCGGCAGATCATCCCAAGACGTCGCCTGCTTCTCGGTGGAGCGCACGAAGTACTTGATGTTTTCGAAGTCGATGTCGCCGAGCTCGGCACCCCAGGTGGGCAACGGCTTGCGGCCAAAGAGCCGGTGGCCCTTGAGCCGCAGATCAAGCATCCACTTCGGCTCGTTCTTGAGCCTGGAGATATTGGCGACGATCTCAGGGGTGAGGCCACGCTGCGCCGAAGCTCCAGCAACATCACTATCCGCCCAGCCCCACTCGTAGTGACCGAGGGCAGCCAGATGTTGATCTTGAGTCTGGCCGGTACCAACCGGTCGGGTGACAGTGGGATCCTGAGTTTGGGTCATGATCATGGCCTTTCGGATGTGGTCATATCGGTCGTGGTCCTGCGGACATTCGGAACATGAGTCGTGCAGATGCCGTCGCCGTGCGCGATGGTGGCGAGGCGCTGCACATGGACACCGAGGAGACGGGAGAACGCAGCTGTCTCCACCTCGCAGATCTGGGGAAAGCGCGCAGCCACATGCGCAACCGGGCAGTGATGCTGGCAGAGCTGCTCACCGATGGCCGACGGCAGTGTCGACGCGACATAGCCGTCCTCGGACAACGCGTCTGCGAGAGCCTGAGCCGGTGTGGTGTCCGGTGCCGCGTGTGCCATCCGCTCGTGGTAGCGCTGCTCGCTGTCGGCCATTCTCGACTCTGCGAAGAGCGTCACAGCCTCCGGGCCCGCCGAGGCCGCGAGGAATTCTAGAGCCTCGATGGCCAGGTCGTCGTACGCGGTATAGAACACCGAGCGTCCGGCGTCGGTCAGCACGAAGACCTTGGCAGGGCGACCGCGGCCACGATTGCCATAGACGCGCCGCTCGCGGGCTTCGAGATGGCCTGCCGCAAGCAGCATGTCCAGATGTCGACGAATTGCCGCTGGGGTCAGCCCCAGCCGCTCAGCCAACTCAGCGGCAGTCGACGGCCCATGTTCCAGAATGGAACTGGCCACTCGCTGCCGCGTCGATGCGTCGGTCTCCACGCTCTGAGGAACCCCAGCGCCGCCTGAAGCGGCCGGCTGGTAGTTTTTCACAACGCCAGTGTGCCTTAATTCAACAAACGGCTTCAAATAAGGCTGGCCTTAGTCGCCGACAAGCCTTAAGCGCGCCGGGCCGCGGCGGTTTCGTCGAGCAGCGCCAAAGCCGCATCGCGATCCTCTGGCGGCAGCCGATAGAGGTAGATGCGCGCGTAAAAGCCGGCTTGAGTGCGCCGTGCGCGACGGGCTCCCAGCAGCGAGACGCCAGGCATCAACGGCCCAACGGCGCTGGTCCACATCGGGACTGAATCGTTCGTCCTTCAAGCCGAGGTCATCCGCCTCTAGCGTGAACCCCAGTTCCACGACGCCTGCTCGAAGGTTCCGACGCCCTCGATGGTTGTCGCGCCGAAGTCCTTCACCAGACGCAGCGGCTCGGCGCCGGCTTCGGTCAGCGCGCTGACCAGCTCCCGCGCATGGGTGACGACAACGATCTGGGTGCGCTCACGTGCCGTGGCGATGAGTCTCGCGAGCGCAGGAAGAAGATCAACGTGCAAGCTGGTTTCTGGCTCGTTCAGCACCATCAACGATGGCGGTCGCGGACTCAGCAATGCCGCGACCAGCAGCAGATAGCGGAGCGTGCCGTCGGAAAGCTCGGCTGCACTGAGCGGACGTAGCAGACCGTGGGCATGCAGCTCCAGATCGAAGCGGCCGCGGGTTTCCACGACCTGGAGCCGAGAGCCCGGAAATGCATCGTCGATCGTGCCGATCAACGCGTCTGCTTCACCGATCTCGATGATCGTCTGCAACGCCGCGGCGAGGTCTCGGCCGTCCCCGTCCAGTACCGGAGTGCGGGTGCCGATCTGGCTTTGCCGGACGGGTGAGTCGACATCGGTGCGGAATTGGTCGTAGAACCGCCAGCTGCGGATCTGTTCGCGCACAGCCACGAGCTCCGGGGCGCGTACCGGGTCCAACACTTCGGTCAGCACACTCTCGTACGGTCTCAGCGCACCCTCGAAGTTCTCCCAGGAATCCCGGCGTGACGACGAGCCGCGGAGCTCCACGAGGGCACGTTTTCGCCTGACCAACATCGTGGCCGGTCGCATGACTGGCCCGCTCCACACCACTTCACGTTTGATCTCCGGATCGAGATTGAACGCAGACGACTCGTATCGCGTCGGCAAGCCGAGATCGATCAGATAGGAGAAGTCGTCTGATGCGAAGCCCAGCTGCAAGCTGATCGGCCCGGACCGTGCGGTGCCCTGTACCGGGTATCGGCCCGAGCGAACCGTCGCGGCGACATGCTCAGGCCCGGCCCACAGCACGGAATCGAGGCCACCCTCACGAGCGAGGGAGGAGATGACGCGGCCCGAGGCACAGTCGGCCAGCAGCCGGAGCGCGCGATAGAGGCTGGACTTACCTGTGCCGTTTGCACCTGTGACGACATTGAGTTGACCAAGCGGCAGACGCAGGTCGCGCAGAGACCGGTAGTTCTCGATCGCGATTGTGGTCAGCACCCGCTGCATTCTCCCGCCAGTGCGGTCAGCTCGCCGGCGAAGGCTTCCGGCTCCTCCCAGGCTGTGAAGTGCCCGCCGGTTGGCAGCTCAGTCCAGCGGACGATCTGGAAGAAGCGTTCGGCGAATTGTCGTGGCGCGGGCACCAAGTCCTTCGGAAAGATCGTGACTCCAGTTGGCACAGTCACTTGGCTATTTTCGCCGGGATCGTACTCGACGTAGGGCAAGAACGAGGAGCCGATGGTGTTCGTAACCCAATAGAGCGTGAGCCAGGTGAGCACCTCATCCCGGCTGAAACGTCGGTCGAGCTGCCCGTCACAGTCGCTCCAGGAACGAAGCTTCTCAACGATCCACGCGGCCAGTCCGGCTGGCGAATCCGCTAGCCCGACGGCTGCCGTCGCTGGCTTGGTGGACTGGAGCAGCGCGTAAGCACCTTCGCTCATCTGCCAGGCCTGTCCGGCCGCAAGATAGGCCCGTTCCGGCTCGGTCAGCTCGGCGGGATCCACCGAGAACAGATGCGTGTACGGCACATCGGTGAGATGCAGCGCGATCACCCGATCGGTATGCCGCCGCGCCAGCTGTTCGGCCACCGAGGCACCGACGTCGCCACCCGAGACGACGAAGCGGTCATAGCCGTTGGCGGTCATCAATTCGGCGATGGCGTCGGCCACCCGGAGCGAGCTCCAACCCGGGCTCGTCGGTCGCTCCGAGAAGCCAAAGCCGGGAAGTGAAGGCACAACCCGATGGAAATCGCCCAGCAGCGGCAGCACCTTGGTGTAGCGCAGGAACGAATCGGGCCAGCCATGCAGCAACACAAGTGGAAGCGCATCCGGATTGGCAGCGCGTTCGTGAATCTGGTGAAACGAGAGGCCAGACGCCGGCACGCGTTCGTGGCTGAAACGGCCGAGGGCAGCCTCCTGCGCGCGCCAGTCGAAATCGGTGTGCCAGTAGTCGACAAGCTCGCGGAGGTAATCCAGATCCGTTCCTCTCGACCACCCCTGACCCTCCACCACCGAAGGCCATCGGGTGTTCTGCAACCGCGTGCGAAGATCATCCAGGACCGCATCGGACACTGCAAAGATTGAATCCGTCACATCCACCAGCCTCCCATCCGGCACTGACAGTCAGAGCTGATCGACAGCAGGCGGTAGGCCAGAATGGCCAGCATGCAGCTGCCCGTGATGCCGCCGGTCGCGCCGATGCTGGCCAAGTCGGTGCCGCAGATCCCGAGGGTCGCTCTGTCGTTCGAACCCAAGTGGGACGGGTTCCGCTCCATCGTGTTCCGGGACGGCGACGAGGTCGAGATCGGCTCGCGCAACGAGCGTCCGATGACCCGCTACTTCCCCGAGATCGTGGAGGCGGTCAAGGCCAATCTGCCCGAGAAGTGCGTCATCGACGGCGAGATCATCGTCGTGGTCGGCGACCGGCTGGAGTTCGAGGTGCTGCAGCAGCGCATCCACCCGGCCGCCAGCCGGGTCAGGCTGCTGTCCCAGGAGACGCCGGCGAGCTTCATTGCCTTCGACCTGCTGGCGCTGGACGACACCGACTACACCGAGCAGCCGTTCGAGGAGCGCCGCGCCGCCCTCGAGCAGGCCTTGGCGGACGCCGCAGCCGCCGATCCATCTCACGCCGGCCACCCGCGACCACGATCTGGCCGTGCAGTGGTTCTCCCAGTTCGAAGGCGCCGGGCTGGACGGCGTGGTGGCCAAGCCGCTCGCCGGCACCTACCAGCCGGACAAGCGCACCATGTTCAAGATCAAGCACCAGCGCACGGCGGACTGCGTTGTCGCCGGCTACCGGGTGCACAAGAGCGGCCCGGACAGCATCGGGTCACTGCTGCTCGGTCTCTACAAGGACTCCGGCGAGCTGGCCAGCGTCGGGGTGATCGGCGCCTTCCCGGCCGCCCGGCGCAAGGAGCTGTTCACCGAGCTGCAGCCGCTGGTCACCACCTTCGATGATCATCCCTGGGCCTGGGCCAAGCAGGAGGAAGGCACCCGCACGCCGCGGAGCTCGGAGTTCAGCCGCTGGAACGCCGGGAAGGACCTGTCCTTCATCCCGCTGCGACCCGAGCTGGTGGTCGAGGTCCGCTACGAGCACATGGAGGGCGACCGGTTCCGCCACACCGCCCAGTTCAACCGCTGGCGACCTGACCGCGATCCGCGCTCCTGCACGTACGAGCAGCTCGAGGAGCCGGTCAAGTACGACCTCGCCGACATCCTGGCCACCGACCAGCCACCGATCATGAGTGACCGACCCTCGTGGCGGCTGCCGTACACTCGTTCGCGGCCAGCACGACTGGACCGTCTAGCCCGAGCTTCGAAGGCGGTCTCGACGCTCAGACAGCATCTGCTGAGTCGCTCAATCTGCCGGTCTAGAATTCATCGGTGCCCAGTCCCGACAGCGCTGTTCGGGTCGAGGAGCTGGTCGTCAGATTCGGCGGCCGCGCAGTGCTCGACGGGCTGACGCTGCAGGCCAAGACCGGGGCACTGACCGCGGTCTTGGGGCCAAATGGCGCAGGCAAGACCACGCTGATCCGCTGCTGCACCGACCTCATTCGGCCATCCGCTGGCACAGTCGAGCGTGCTGGGCCAAGCCGCCGGCTCCCGCCAGCTCGCCGGCCGGATCGGGCTGATGCCACAGAGCGCCGGCGCCTGGTCAGGGATCAAGGCAGTCGAGCTGCTGCGCTATCTGGCTGGCCTGTACGCCAATCCGCTGCCGGTGCGAGCGCTGGTCGAGCGGCTGGGGCTCACCGATTGCGCGAAGACCCCGTACCGGCGGCTGTCCGGCGGCCAGCAGCAGGCGGTCAACCTGGCTGGGGCGCTCGTTGGGCGACCCGAGCTGGTCTTCCTCGACGAACCGACAGCCGGCATGGATCCGCATGCTCGCCGCGCCACCTGGCTGCTGCTGCGGGAGCTCCGCGCGAACGGCGTCACCATGCTGCTGACCACGCATGCCATGGATGAGGCCGAGGCCCTCGCCGACCAGGTGTTCATCGTCGATCACGGCCGCGTCGCGATCTCCGGCACGGTGCGTCAGCTCACCAAGTCAGGCGGGAGTCTGGAGACCGTCTTCCTCACCCACACCAGTGCGCGAGCCAGAACGTGACGGCGCTGGACCTCTCCCCCGCTCCCGAAGCGGCACCGCCCGCCAAGCGGATCCTCCGGCACGGACTCATCGAAGCGCGACTGCTGATCCGCAATGGCGAGCAACTGCTGCTGGCCCTGGTGATCCCGCTGGCGATCTTGGTGGCTGGCCGGTTCGTGAAGCTCCTCGATCGGCAGCTTGGAGCTGCTTGGGCCATCGGTGCTTGCGCTGGCCGTCTGGTCCTCAGCCTTCACCTCGGTAGCGATCAGCACCGCCTTCGAGCGGCGCTACGGTGTGCTGGAGCGGCTGGCGACCACGCCGCTGGGCAAGCCCGGCCTGCTGGCCGGCAAAGCGCTGGCCGTGATCATGATCATGATTGGTCAGCTGGTGATCCTGACCGGTGTCGCGCTGGGACTCGGCTGGCGGCCGAGCGTTCACCCCACTCTCGGCGTTGCTCGCCGTGCTGGTGGTGATCTTGGCTACGGCGACGTTCGTCTGCCTTGCGTTGCTGCTCGCGGGCCGACTCCGCGCCGAATCGCGTCTTGGGCCTCGCCAACCTGATCTACGTGATCTTGCTCATTGGCGGCGCACTGATCATTCCCCTAGCGCGTTATCCGGCCGCGCTTCGTCCGGTGATCGAGGCGCTGCCGACTGCCGCACTGGGCGAAGGGCTGCGAGCCGCAGCGCATGGGCAGCTGCTGGGCTGGCCGGTGCTGGTCTTGTTAGCCTGGCTCGTGGCCGCTGGCCTCGCCGCATGGAAGGGCTTTCGATGGACGTCGTGAAGCAGCTGCCCGCAGACCGAAGCGGCCACCCGGAGCGGACCGGGCCTGCTGCGCGTCGTACGTGGCCAGCACGCCTTGCGGCGCTGGGCCATCGTCTCCTTGGTCATGAATATCGTGATCGTGGTGACCGGCGGCCTGGTCCGGCTGACCGGCTCGGGGCTCGGCTGCCCGACCTGGCCGAGATGCACCGCGGACTCCTACGTCTCCCATCCGGAACTCGGCATCCACGGCGCAATCGAGTTCGGGAACCGGCTGCTCACCTTCGTGTTGATCATTGTGGCCGCGCTCACCTTTGTCAGCGCCCTGCTCTACCGGGAGAACGGCCGACCGCGGCCTGACCTGCGCTGGCTGGCCGGCGGCCTCGCGCTCGGCATCCCGCTGCAAGGTGTCATCGGTGGAATCGCGGTGCTCACGCAGCTCAACCCGTACGTGGTCGGGCTGCACTTCCTGCTGTCGATGGTCCTGATCGCGCTCGCGGTCTGGCTGGTGCGCAAGACCTGGCACCTCGAGCCCACCGGCGTCTCCGCAATCTCGGTGATCGTCACCCGGATCACCTTTGTGCTGATGTGGCTGGCGGTCTGGCTCGGCACGTTGGTGACCGGCAGCGGGCCCCATGCCGGAGACGAGAACGCGCCGCGCAACGGCCTCGACGGCATGCTGGTGACGCGCTTGCACACGAGCGTGGTCTACGCCACCGTCGCCGCGAGCGTGATCTGCTTCGCGCTGCTGCGCAGTCGAGCCGTGCTGCTGTTGGTCTTGGTCGAGATCCTGCAGGCAGGCATCGGCATCGCCCAGTACCAATTGGGGCTGCCCATCGGGCTGGTCGCGCTGCACCTGCTCGGCGCTTCGCTGGCCATTGCCACGGTCACCAACCTGATGCTCTCGGTGCGGCGTTCAGACTCGAGGCTTCAGGTCAAGTAAGCCACCACGCGGTGCGGCGATTGCCGTCCCAGCGCCGACACCGCTGGATTCTCGCATCCACTTCGCCATGGGATCCCAGCACGCTGACCGCCTTGCCGACATCATCGCTGAGGACTCGACGCGCCAACGTGACATGAGGGCTCCAACGCCCAGCTCCGAACTGGCCCTTCGGATCGGCTTCACATGCCAGCGCGACCCGCTGCTGCAGCTGCAACAACTCGACCGATGCCAGTACCTGCCGCACCAGGATGCAGGCTGCCATTGCGAGGACCGAAGATCATCACGGCGCCGACGCGTACGGTCAGATCGATATCGGCAACGATCTCAGGAAGCGCCTGACTCAGCAGGTCTCCGGGATGGCATCGGCGGCGTACAAGGTGAGATGGGGCCGATGGTGTCCATCTGGATCCGAGCGTCGCGGCTTCGCCACGCCGGCCGCAGCCAAGCGATCCCATTGCGCAACCAGCGCCGCCTCGGCTGACGCGTCAAGGGTCAACTCCACCGACTGGGCCACGCGCCCAACGTAGTGCCCAACCTAGTCGGCGAGCCGCTCGACGACCCGCCGCAGCTGCTCGGCGTACGCCTCCTGGAAACTGGCCGAGTCGACGGAAAGCCCGGTGAGCCGGCGGGCGATCTGTGGGATCACAGTTGGTGCGAAAGCGGCCGCAAAGAGCATCAGCAACACGTAGGCCGGATCCAGGTCATCAGCCAGCTCGCCCGCACGCTGCCGGCGTCGCATGTCCTCGACCATCTCGGTGAAATACGGATCTTGCTCGGCCGCGTCGCTGCCCGTGTCGGCCAAGCCATCCCAGGCCAGGAGCCGAGCGAAGGACCGCTGCTCGATGTTCAGTCGCAGGAACCTAGCGACAACATCGGCAAGCGTGAGCTCCGGCCGGCTCGCTGCCGCGCTGGTCATCTGCCAGCGCTGTTGGAGTGCCCGGTAGAGGCCCTCCTTGCCGTCGAAGTAGTAGGAGATCAGCTGCTCGTTGACGCCGGCCCGACCGGCAATCGCGCTGATGCGGGCGCCAGCGAAACCATGCTCCCCGAACTCGATCAACGCAGCTTCGAGGATGCGCTCGCGAGTGCGCTCGGGGTCGCGCTTGCGATCCTGAGCCGCGCGGAGACCGGCGGGGCTGATTCATAGTGAGCACCCTAACAGAGTCATGTGATTCATATGAATTTAATCATGTATTTACTTGACACATAATGCATCCACATGAGACATTGAGAACATGACTACTCCTCAGCAAGCTCGACGTCATGATCATCGGCGGCGGCATCGGCGGTCTCTGCCTCGCGCAGGGTCTGCGCCGCGCCGGAATAGAGTGACCGTTTACGAGCGCACCCAAGCCCGCACCGACTGGCTACAGGGCTACCGCATCCACATCAACCCGCACGGCAGCCGAGCGTTGTACGACTGCCTGCCGCCCGCAGTCTGGCAGCGGTTCCTCGACACCGTCTCAGCCAACGATGGCGGCTTCGGCTTCGCCACCGAACAGCTCGACGACCTGCTGCGGTTCGCCGGCTCTGAGATTCTGCCCGAGGCCGGCCCCGCCGACGCCCACTACGGAGCCAGCCGGATCACCCTGCGTGAGGTGCTGCTGTCCGACCTCGACGATGTGGTTCGCCTTGGCAAGACCTTCGAGCGATACGAAACTGGCGTCGACGGCCGGGTCACCGCATACTTCTCCGACGGCACATCCGCCACCGCGGACGTCTTGATTGGTGCGGACGGCGCCAACTCCCGGGTCCGACTGCAGCTACTTCCAGACGCCGAGCGGATCGACACCGGCATCCTCGCCATCGCCGGCAAGCACCGCCTTGACGGAGCCAACCTGCCACGCGCGCTCCGCGAAGATGCCAACATGATCATCCCGACCGGCAGCGGCTTCTTGTTCACCGCAGTGTGGCAGCCGGACCGCACGATGATCGTCGAGGAGCCAGCCCCCGACGGCTTCCTGCTGGACAACTCAACCGCCTACACGTTCTGGGCCTACGCCGACCAGGCCAGTCGCTTCCCACTCGACAGTAAGGCCCTGAGTGGCGCAGATCTGCAGGGCGTCGTACTCGATCGGACCACCGGCTGGGCGCCGGCGCTGCGCGAGCTGATCGGCGGATCAGACCCGAGCACCGTCAATGCGATCCAGGTCCGCAGCGCGACGCCCGTCAACCCCTGGCCGACCGGACGGGTGACCCTGCTCGGCGACGCCATCCACAACATGACGCCGATGGCCGGCATCGGTGCCAACACGGCGTTGCGCGACGCCGACCTGCTGCGCAGTCAACTGATCGCCGTCGCCTCCGGGGAGCGCGAGCTGATACCGGCGCTGCACGAGTACGAGGAGCAGATGCTCGACTATGGCTTCGCCGCAGTCAAAAGGTCGCTCAACAACGCGCGGCAGGCGGGAGTCGGCCAACCGGCTCGCTCGCGGCGCATTCCGTACGGTGCTACGCGTCGTTTCCGCGGTGCCGCCGCTGCGACGTCTCATGATCAACTCGCTTGGTCAGTGAGCAGCGCTTCAGCGGAGCAGCGTATCGACCGCTGCGGCGACAAAAAGCAGTGCGAGATAGGAATTCGACCAGTGAAAGAGCCGCATCGGCTGCAACGCGGCGTCGGTCAGACCACGCCGCGCGCGCGCCAGCAGCAGTGCTGATTGCCAGAGCAGCGCAACGCCGAGGATGACGGCGACGGCGGGATACAGCCAGCCGGTGTGCGCCACCGGCCAGAGGGCCAACGACACCAAGACCGTCACCACCGAGTACGCCATGATCAGCCGGGCCACCACCGGGGCTGACCTCACGACAGGCAGCATCGGCACGTTCGCCCCGGCGTAATCCTCCCGATAGCGAATGGCGAGCGCCCAGGTGTGCGGCGGCGTCCAGAAGAACACGATCAAGAACATGACGAACGGAGTCAGCGCCAAGCTGCCGGTTACCGCAGTCCAGCCGATCAGCGGAGGAAAGCAGCCCGCGATACCACCCCAGATGATGTTCTGGGGAGTACGCCGTTTCAGCCAGAGCGTGTACACCGCGATGTAGAAGGCGTTGGCGCCCAACGCGAGCGCCGCTGACAGCCAGTTGACGAAGTAGCCCAGCCAGAGCGTCGCGGCGATCCCCAAGATCACTCCGAACACGGTCGCACCCAGCGGGCCGACGGCGTGCCGGGGCAGCGGACGACGACGGGTACGCCGCATCCGTTCGTCGATGTCGCGGTCGAGCACACAGTTGAAGGCATTGGCGCTGGCCGCAGCCAGGCAGCCGCCAACCATCGTGAACAACACCACGGTGAGCGGCGGGACGCCGCCGGCCGCCAGAAACATGGCTGGCACGGTGGTCACCAGCAGAAGCTCGATGATGCGCGGCTTGGTCAGTCCCAGGTAGGCGGTAACAACGTCGCGCACCCGAGCGAGCTGACGGCTGCGGCGAATCGCTTTCACCCCGAGATCGACGCGGGCTGCACGCTTGCCTATGTCAACCTTGTCGGCGGCCACCCGATCTGGCACGTCGATGCTCGTCACAAGCTCTACTCACTCACTATTAGTGGGCTCCGGTCAATGAGGCTGAGTCTATGGGTCGATACTGCGATTAACACTTCATGACGTGGACTTGTCGCAGATCCCCGCGTGGACGTTCTCGGGCCTGACCCTATATCCCCAGCCGACACGCCCCCGATAGGCTCGCATTCGTGAGTGTGACCGATACCGACATCTCAGACGCGGTTCTCCCTGAGGGGTGGACCGAGCTCGACTACCGAGCCATCGACACCATCCGCGTGCTGGCCGCCGATGCCGTGCAGAACGTCGGCAATGGCCATCCAGGCACTGCAATGAGCCTGGCACCAGTCGCGTACCTGCTGTTCCAGAAAGTAATGCGGCACAACCCGAGCGATACGCACTGGCCAGGGCGCGACCGATTCGTGCTGTCCTGCGGACACACCAGCCTGACGCTCTACATTCAGCTCTACCTCGGCGGCTTCGGGCTCGAACTCGATGACATCAAGTCCTACCGCTTCTGGGGATCAAAGACCCCAGGGCACCCGGAGTATGCGCATACCGACGGAGTCGAGGTCACCACCGGGCCGCTCGGCCAAGGCGTTGCCAATGCTGTGGGAATGGCGATGGCCGCCCGCCGGGAGCGTGGATTGCTTGATCCAGATGCCCCGCCAGGCACCTCGGTCTTCGATCACCACATCTACTGCCTCGCCTCCGATGGCGACATCGAGGAGGGCGTCTCGTCCGAGGCTTCTTCGCTAGCGGCCACGCAGCGGCTCAGCAATCTCACGCTGATCTATGACAGCAACCGGATCTCGATTGAGGACGACACGAATATCGCTCTCACCGAGGACACCGCCGCTCGCTACGCCGCCTACGGCTGGCATGTGCAAACCGTTGACTGGACCCACGGCGACGCTCATCACTACAGCGAGAATGTCGCCGCGCTTGCGGAGGCCCTCGAGGCGGCCAGAGACATCACCGATCGGCCGAGCTTCATCTGCCTGAAGACGATCATCGGCTGGCCGGCTCCCAAGCTCCAGGGCACTGGCAAGGCCCATGGCGCCGCGTTGGGCGATGAGGAAGTTGCCGCCACCAAGGAGGTCGCTCGGCTTCGATCCGGACAAGACCTTCCAAGTTGCCGACGAGGTGATCACAGCACACTCGCAAGCTGATCGAGCGTGGTGCGCAGGCGCAGCAGGAGTGGCAGCAGGCTTACGACGAGCTGGGCAGCAGGCCAATCCCGAGCGCAAGGCGCTGTACGAGCGGCTGATCAACAACGAGCTCAGTCCTGGCTGGGAGGAGGCACTGCCGAGCTGGTCTGCCGATCCCAAGGGAATTGCCACCCGCGCAGCTTCGGGGAAGGTGCTGACCGCGATCGCCCCCAAGTTGCCGGAACTCTGGGGTGGCTCGGCCGACCTCGCCGAATCCAACCTCACCACTCCTGAAGGTGAGCCGAGCTTCCTGCCGACCGATCGGCAGAGCAGGCTGTTTCGCGGTGAGCCCCTACGGCAGGGTGCTGCACTTCGGGATCCGCGAGCATGCCATGGGCGCGATCATGAACGGCATCAAGGTGCACGGCGGCCTTCGGCCGTACGGTGGCACGTTCTTGGTGTTCAGCGACTACATGCGGCCGGCGGTACGGCTCGCGGCACTGATGAAGCTGCCGGTGATCTACGTCTGGACTCACGATTCGATCGGCCTGGGCGAAGACGGCCCAACTCATCAGCCGATCGAACACCTTGCCGCACTGCGGGCGATTCCGGGGCTTGACGTGGTACGGCCGGCGGACGCCAACGAGACCGCGGCGGCGTGGGAAGTGATCTTGAAGAACAAAGACAGGCCCGCCGGGTTGGCCCTCACCCGGCAGGCGGTGCCCATCTTTCCCCGCGGCGAGGACGGCTTTGCCGACACCTCAGAGGTAGCGAAAGGCGGCTACATTCTCAAAGACAGTGACGGAACCCCGGATGTGATCTTGATCGGAACGGGCTCAGAGGTGCAGTACATCGTCACAGCCCAGCAGCAGCTCGCCGACCAGGGCATCGCTGCGCGCGTCGTGTCCATGCCATGTCGGGAATGGTTCGACGGGCAAGATCAGGATTACAAGGACTCTGTCATCCCGCCCGATATCAAGGCGCGGGTCTCGATCGAGGCCGGAGTCGGGATCGGTTGGCGTGACCTCGTCGGTGACGCCGGGCGAATCATCAGCATCAATCACTACGGAGCCAGCGCGGCGGGAAGCCTGTTGTTCAAGGAGTTCGGCTTTACTTCTGACACAGTCGTCGCAGCCGCGCAATCCAGCCTCGATGCGGCCACCGGGACAACCGCACCCACGCATCCGGCAGCCAGCGGGCCAATCGGTCCCGCAGACGTAGAGGCCCATCCGGGCGTCACGATCAGCTGAGCCCAGCTGACGCCACCACCCAACCAGGAGAACTGATCATGAGCGAACGACTCAAGGCCCTCGCAGACGCCGGCGTATCTATTTGGCTAGACGACCTGTCTCGCGAGCGCATCACCTCTGGCAACCTCGCCGACTTGGTGTCCAACAACTCTGTCTCGGGTGTCACCACCAATCCGACGATCTTCGCGGCGGCGCTGTCCCAAGGCCACATGTACGACGAGCAGGTCAAGGAACTTGCAGCACGCGACGCCGAGCTCCACGACGCCATCAAGGCGATCACCACCGATGACGTACGCAATGCATGCGACATCATGGCCGCCACCTACGCGGCAACCAACGGCGTCGACGGCCGCGTGTCGATCGAGGTCGATCCGGATCTGGCGAACGATACGGAAGCCACCACGGCACAGGCGAACGACCTGTGGAAGGTCGTCGACCGCGCCCAACGTGTTGATCAAGATTCCGGCGACCAAGGCCGGACTGCCATCGATTGCCTCGGTAACCGGTGAGGGTGTCAGCGTCAACGTGACGCTGATCTTCGCTCTCGAGCGCTACCGCGAGGTGATCGACGCCTACCTGACCGGACTGGAGCGGGCTGCTGAGGTGGGCCACGATCTGAGCAAGATCCAATCCGTGGCCTCCTTCTTCGTCTCCCGAGTGGACACCGAGATCGACAAGCGGCTTGAGGCCATCGGCTCGGACGAGGCACTCGCGCTGCGTGGCAAGGCCGCTATCGCCAACGCCCGCCTCGCGTACGCGCTGTACGAGGAAGAGTTCAGCGGCGAGCGGTTTGCCGCGTTGGAGGCCAAGGGCGCCAATCGGCAGCGGCCGCTGTGGGCCTCCACCGGCGTCAAGAACCCTGACTACTCCGACACCATGTACATCACCGATCTCGTCGTAGCGAACACGGTGAACACGATGCCGGAGAAGACCATGATGGCTTTTGCCGATCATGGCGAGGTACGCGGTGACATGGTGACCGGCACCAAGGCCGAGGCGCAGCAGGTGCTCGACGACCTGGAGCGGGTTGGCATCTCCTACGACGACGTGGTCGACGTACTCGAGAAGGAAGGTGTCGAGAAGTTCGAGGCGTCGTGGACCGAGTTGGTTGCCAGACGTTAAGCAGGAGCTCGAGGCCGCCAAGTCCGCTCGATGACCGCACTGATCACCGAGCCAATCGTGATCACTGATCTGCGGCCAAACCCGCTTCGGGACCCACAAGATCGACGACTACCGAGGATTGCCGGCCCATGCGTGCTGGTGATCTTCGGTGTCACCGGCGACTTGTCAACCAAGAAGCTCATGCCGGCGGTCTATGACCTGGCCAACCGCGGTCTGCTGCCACCGGGCTTCGCGCTGGTCGGGTTCGCCCGTCGAGATTGGGCGCACCAGGACTTCGCCCATGTCGTGCACACCGCAGTCAAAGAGCATGCGCGAACTCCCTTCCGAGAAGAGGTCTGGCAGCAGCTTTCCGAAGGCATCCGGTTCGTGCCTGGTGAGATTGGTAACGAGGAATCCTTCAACCATCTGGCCGAGACGATCGCCGATCTGGATGAGGCGCGCGGTACCGGCGGCAATCACGCGTTCTACCTATCCATACCGCCAGGGCTGTTCCAGACTGTCGTCGATCAGCTACGCTCCCATGGCCTGGCCGAGCAGCACCCCGGTAGGTGGAGTCGGGTGGTGATCGAAAAACCGTTCGGCCACGATCTCGCCAGCGCTCGGGAACTGAACCGGATCGTGCTCAGCGTCTTCCCGTCCTCCTCGGTGTTCCGCATCGATCACTATCTTGGCAAGGAGACTGTGCAGAACGTGTTGGCGCTGCGGTTCGCCAACGAACTCTTCGAGCCGGTGTGGAACAACAACTACGTCGACCATGTCCAGATCACGATGGCCGAAGACATCGGCATCGGCGGTCGCGCCGGATACTTCGATGGCATCGGGATCGCCCGCGATGTGATCCAGAACCACCTACTCCAGCTGCTGGCGCTGACAGCGATGGAGGAACCCAACTCCTTCGAGGCCAGCCAGCTCCGTGCGGAGAAGCAAAAGGTGCTGGCTGCCGCTCGACCGCCGAAGCGGATGGACTTATACACCGCCCGGGGACAGTACGCCGGCGGCTGGGCAGGCGGAGAGAAAGTCAAAGGTTATCTGGAAGAGGATCGGATCCCACCGGACTCACGGACCGAGACCTACGCCGCGATCCGCCTCGATATCGACAACCGCCGGTGGGCGGGCGTTCCGTTCTACCTGCGTACGGGAAAACGACTGGCCCGACGAGTGACCGAGATTGCGCTCGGCTTCAAAAGCGCGCCGCATTTGCCGTTCGCCAAGACCGACACCGAGGAGCTGGGCTACAACGCAGTGGTGCTGCGCATCCAGCCCGATGAGGGTGTAACTCTGCGCTTCGGGGCGAAGGTGCCAGGCACCCAGATGGAGATTCGCGACGTGAACATGGACTTCGCCTATGGCGAGGCATTCACCGAATCCTCACCCGAGGCGTACGAGCGGTTGATCTTGGACGTACTCCTGGGAGATCCGCCGCTGTTCCCGCAGCACGAAGAAGTTGAGCTTTCCTGGGAGATCCTGGATCCTGTCCTCGATTACTGGGCAGATCTGCCGGAGCAACCGCAGCTGTATGAGCCGGGATCGTGGGGACCGAAGATCGCCGAAGACATGTTGGCCCGGGACGGCTTCAGCTGGAGACGGCCGTAATGATCATCACTCTCGAGGGCACCACGTCGGCGAAAATCTCCGCTGAGCTCGTACGGGTTCGGCAGAGTGCAGGCAGCCCTGCTCAGGGCATGGTGCTGACCTTGATCATTGTCTGCGACGAGTCCGAGTTCCCGAGTGCACTCGAGGCCAGCATGGCGGCCGGACACGAACACCCGTCGCGCATTTTGCTCGTGGTCACGGCCGCGGGGCGAAATGCGGGGTTGGACGCCGAAGTCCACATTGGCGAAGGCACACCGGGCGAGGTCGTCGTGATCAGGATGCGCGGTGCGGTTGCAACGCATCCTGCCTCGGTGATCCGGCCGCTCTTGCTGCCTGATTCTCCCGTCGTGATCTGGTGGCCGGGCAAGGCAGCGCACAACCGCGCCGCTGATGAGCTCGCGCAGCTGGCCATGCGGCGGATGACCGATGCCGCGGCATTCCCTCGCCCACTCGCTGCGCTCAAAGACCGCGCACGGGACTACATCGCAGGCGACACCGATCTGAGCTGGACCCGGCTGACGCCGTGGCGGGCGTTGCTCGCCGCCGCGCTGGATCAGTATCCGGCCAAGATCAAGTCCGTTTCCATCGAGTCTGAGCGAAACAATCCGTCAGCCGACCTACTCGCTGCCTGGCTGCGCACCCAGCTCAAGGTGCAGGTGACCGGCAAGGTCAGCGACGGTCCTGGACTTACCGCGGTTCGGCTGAGTACCGCCGCCGGCGATATCGCGATCACTCGACCCGATGGCCTACTGGCCTCCTATGCCGTACCCGGCCAGCCCGAGCGGCTCGTGGCCCTCAAGCGTCGCAACTTCACCGAGCTGCTCTCCGAAGAACTGCGTCGGATGGATCCGGACCAGGTCTACGAGCGAACAGTCAAGTCGCTGTTGGACGGTGAACCGAAGTCAGCGAGCAAGCCAGCAGCCAAGAAAAGCGCCGCGAAGAAGGCAACGACTCGCACACGAACTGCCGCCAAGAAGACCAGGACGACAGCAGGGAGTCGCTCATGATGGACGTGGCGAACAGCGGCGGCAGTCCAGAGATCTTGCTGCACGCCGGGCCGGATGAGGTGGCGGAGGCGCTGGCGGCGCGGCTGATGGCCCGGCTGACCGAGATTCAGCGAGACTTCCGGACCCCTCAGATCGCGCTTACCGGTGGTCGGATCGCCACCCGGGCGTATCAGCGGCTCGGCGACGAAGGACCGAACTCAGCCGTCGACTGGTCTCGGGTGGAGCTGTGGTGGGGAGACGAGCGGTTTGTGCCCGCGGACGATCCGGACCGGAATGCCAAGCAAGCCCTTGACCTTCTTGCCAAGCCACTGATGCTGAACGCCGATCGAGTTCACGAAATGCCGGCCAGCGACGGCGGCCTCGACCTGGATCAAGCCGCTGAGGCGTACGCGCGCGAGCTCGGCGATGTGATCTTCGATATCTGCTTGCTCGGGATGGGGCCCGATGGTCACGTCGCCTCGATCTTTCCCGAACATCCCTCCTCCTACGCAGAGGGAGAGGTCATTCCGGTACGAGCATCACCGAAGCCACCGCCGGAGCGGATCAGCCTGACCTTGCCGGTGATCAACCGTTCGCACGAGGTCTGGTTCGTGGTCAGCGGGTCGGATAAGGCCGCGGCAGCGAAGATGGCCCTGCTAGGTGCCGGGCCAGTGCAGGTGCCGGCCGCGGGCGTCTCCGGTGCAGAACGTACGCTCTGGCTGCTTGATCGAGATGCTGCAGCGGAACTGCCCGCCGATCTTCAACAGCGCGGACGAATCTAGCGGGGGCAGCTCTAAATCAGTAGATGACTTCGCCGCGTTCGCGGCGGGCCCGCAGCGCCTGCAGCGCCTCGGTCAAGATGTCAGCCGCCTCTTTGTCCGTGCGGCGCTCCTTGACGTAGGCCAGATGTGTCTTGTACGGCTCGATCTTCGGCGGCGGCGGTGGATTCAGGGAGTCGAGATTCGCCGGCAAACCGCATCGCGGACAATCCCAGGTCTCGGGGATCGTGGCATCTGCGGCGAATGCGGGCCGCGTTTCATGACTGTTTGCGCAGTAGTACGAGACGTAGAGACGCGGTGCGGCATCGCCCCGCTCAGCCTCCCCCATAGGACCAGCGCCCACCCGGCTACCACGAATGGCACTTCCACCAGCCACGTTTTTCTCCCTCGCCCTTCCTAGCTGCGGATGAGTCGGTGTCTTGAGTTCGAGCGACCGGCCGGTGGTGTGGGCAGTCAGGCACCCAGCTTGTAGAGCAAGCCGAGCGCCACGATTGCCGTGAGCCAGACCACTCCGATGATGATGGTGAGTCGATCGAGATTTCGTTCTGCGACCGACGACCCACCAAGGGAGGAAGAGATTCCACCACCGAAGAGATCGGACAAGCCGCCACCGCGGCCTTTGTGCATCAGCACGAACAACGCGAGCGCGACACTGGTGATCACCAAGATGATGGAGAAGATCAGTATCGGAACGGTCATCATGGGCACGAGAAGCACGGACGTTAGCCTAACTCACCGATTCAGAAATGAGTGAAAATCTCCACTAGCGTTGGATTCGCGGCATTCTCAGATCATCGGCATCTCGTAGAACCGTGCAATTGCAGCAAACTCCTCGACTTTCAGGCTGGCCGCACCGACCAGGCAGCCGTCGATGTCCTCCTGGGCCATCAAGGCAGCAACATTTGTCGCATTGACCGATCCGCCGTACAAGATCCTTATCTGAGCCGCGATCCCGGCACCGTGCCGCTCTGAGATCCAACCGCGGATCGCTGCGCAGACCTCCTCAGCATCATCAGGTGTGGCCACCCGTCCGGTGCCGATTGCCCAGACGGGCTCGTACGCGATCACCATGTTCGCGATCTGCTCCGCAGTGAGTCCGGCAAGCGCACCTTCCACGTGGTGCAACGTATCGGGAACTTGTCGCAGCTCCTGTCGAACTGCGAGGCCCTCTCCGACGCAGACGATCGGGACTAGACGACGCGAGACCGCCTTGACGGTCTTCGCATTGACGATGTTGTCGTCCTCGCCGTGGAAGCGCCGCCGTTCGGAGTGACCGATGATCACGTAACGGCAGCCGAGCTTGACCAGCATGTCCGCGGAGATGTCACCGGTGTACGCACCGTTGTCGAACACCGACACGTCCTGGGCTCCGTAACCGATCTCCAGCCGGTCGCCTTCGACGAGTGTTTGTACGGTCCGCAGATCGGTGAACGGTGGCAGCACGATGACCTCAGATTTCTCTGGGTCGTGCTTCTTGTCTTCCAGGGTCCAGGCCAGCTTCTGGACAAGGCCGACCGCCTCGACATGGTTGAGGTTCATCTTCCAGTTGCCAGCCATCAGTGGCTTGCGGGCCATGTGTTAGACCTCTCCGTCGAGTACGGCCAAGCCTGGGAGAGTCTTGCCCTCCAGATATTCCAGGCTGGCACCGCCGCCGGTCGAGATATGACCGAACTGGTCGTCGCGGAAGCCAAGATCACGAATCGCGGCTGCCGAATCGCCACCGCCGACGACCGTCAGACCATCGACCTCGGTGAGGGCCCGCGCTACGGCCTTGGTGCCCGCGGCGAAGCTTTCCCATTCCGCGACGCCCATGGGCCCGTTCCAGAAGACCGTCTTCGCGTTGGCGATCACTCTGCCGAACACTCGAGCCGAGTCCGGGCCGATGTCCAGGCCGAACTGATCTGGCGGCATCGTGTCGGCCGGCACAACGGAGGCCTCGGCGTCGGGGGCCACCTCTGGCGCTACGACGATGTCGGAAGGCAGCAGGATCCGCTTGCCGCCAGACGCCGCGGCGTTGAGATACCCCCGTACAGTCTCGATCTGATCTTCCTCGAGGAGGCTCTTGCCCACCTCGTAGCCCTGCGCCGCAAGAAAGGTGAATGCCATGCCGCCACCGATTACCAGGGTGTCGGCGGTCCTGATCAAGTTGGCGACCACTCCGAGCTTGTCGGAGATCTTGGCGCCGCCCAGCACCACGACGTACGGGCGTGCTGGTGACTCAGTGAGCTGGCTCAGCACCTCCACCTCGGTTTTCACCAGTTCCCCGGCCGCACTTGGCAGCCGCTGAGCGACGTCGTACACAGAGGCTTGCTTGCGGTGCACGACGCCGAAGCCATCTGATACAAATACGTCGCCGAAGGCTGCGTAGCGGTCCGCTAGGGCGCCGCGTTCGGCCTCGTCCTTGGACTCCTCCCCCGGCTCGTAGCGGACGTTCTCCAACATCGCCACGCCACCATCGGTGAGACCGCTGACTATCGTGTGCGCTGACTCCCCTACCACGTCTGTGGCCAGCTGAACCTCGGCACCCAACAACTCCGACAGCCGTTTCGCTGCCGGTGCCAAGGAATACTTCGGATTGACCTGACCCTTCGGACGGCCCAGATGGGCGAGCACGATGATCTTGGCACGACGGTCGCGAAGCTCGTTGAGGGTTGGCAGTGAGGCACGAATCCGGCCATCGTCAGTGATCGTTTGACCGTCCAGCGGTACGTTCAAGTCGCAGCGGACCAGTACCCGCTTGCCGCTCAGGTCGCCAAGATCAGAAACTGACTTCACACGTGATCCTTTCCCGAACACAGCGCCGGTATCCCACGCAGGGTGGGATACCGGCAGCTAGTTACGAGCTCAGAGGGACTCGCCGATCAAGGCGACCAGGTCGACGAGACGGTTGGAGTAGCCCCACTCGTTGTCGTACCAGCCGACGACCTTGACCTGATTGCCGATCACCTTGGTCAGGCCGGAGTCGAAGATGCAGGAGCTGGGATCGGTGACGATGTCGGTGGAGACGATCGGGTCGCTGGTGTACTTCAGGTAGCCCTTGAGCGGACCGTCGGCAGCCGCCTGCATGATGCCGTTGACCTCCTCGACGGAGGTTTCGCGGGACGCCTCGAAGGTCAGATCGGTCGCGGACCCGGTCGGCACCGGGACCCGCAACGCGTAGCCGTCGAGCTTGCCCTTGAGCTGGGGCAGCACCAAGCCGATCGCCTTGGCGGCACCTGTCGACGTCGGCACGACATTGAGCGCTGCTGCGCGAGCCCGGCGCAGATCCTTGTGCGGGCCGTCCTGGAGGTTCTGGTCCTGGGTGTACGCGTGGATTGTGGTCATCAGACCCTTGACAATGCCGAGCCCGTCGTCGAGCGCCTTCGCCATCGGCGCCAGGCAGTTGGTGGTGCATGAAGCGTTGGAAATGATGTTGTGGTTGGTCGGGTCGTAGTCGTCATCGTTCACGCCCATGACGACGGTCCAGTCCTCGTTCTTGGCTGGTGCGGAGATGATCACCTTCTTGGCACCCGCGTCCAAGTGTGCTTTGGCCTTCGTGGCATCGGTAAAGAAACCGGTGGATTCGATCACGACGTCCGCGCCGATGTCGCCCCACGGAAGGGCGGCGGGATCGCGCTCGGCATAGGACTTGACGATCTTGTCCCCGACCTTGATGCCGCCCTCGACAACCTCAACTGGCACATCCAGCCGCCCCAAGATCGAGTCGTACTTCAGCAAATGGGCCTGGGTGTCGTCGTCGAACAGGTCGTTGAAGGCGACGACCTCGATGTCGGCACCCGAGGCGAGCAGCGCGCGGTAGAAGTTTCGGCCGATACGGCCGAAACCATTGATACCAACACGGATGGTCATGACACGATCTCCTTCAGCTGTTCAAGGTCCCACGGCGTCGGGGCCAGCAGAGACCACCTTAACGAACTTCGATAGCACCCGTGACGACCGTTTTTGCTGGTGGTCTGCGCCTACTCCTCGTCGAGCATGTCGGCGCTGAGGCTGGCCTCGGTGTTGGGTATGCCCTGCTCGGTCGCCCGCTTGTCTGCTGTTGCCAGCAGCCGGCGGATCCGTCCAGCGACTGCGTCCTTGGTCAGCGGTGGTTCATGCATCTGGCCGAGCTCCTCGAGGCTGGCCTGTTTGTTCTCGATGCGGAGCAATCCAGCGGCCCTCAGGTGGTCGGGAACGTCGTCGCCCAAGATCTCCAGTGCCCGCTCGACTCGGGCGCCTGCGGCCACCGCGGCGCGCGCCGAACGTCGCAGATTCGCATCATCGAAGTTGGCCAGGCGGTTCGCCGAGGCGCGTACCTCGCGACGCATCCGCCGCTCCTCCCAGACCAGCAGCGACTCGTGCGCACCGAGCTTGGTGAGCAATGCCGCGATGGCATCGCCGTCCCGGATCACGACCCGATCGATGTTTCGCACCTCGCGGGCCTTCGCGGGGATGCCGAGCCGGCGGGCTGCGCCCACCAGCGCAAGTGCAGCCTCCGGCCCAGGGCAGGTCACTTCGAGTGCCATCGACCGGCCTGGCTCGGTCAGCGAGCCGTGCGCCAGGAAGGCGCCGCGCCACGCCGCAACGCAGTCGCACAGCCCTCCGCTTACTACCTGTGGGGGGAGGCCACGCGCCGGTCGTCCGTGGGAGTCGATCAGACCGGTCTGCCGCGCCAGCGCCTCGCCATCCTTGATCACGCGCACCACGTAGTGGGTGCCCCGCCGAATACCCGAGCCGTTCACGATGACCAATTCGCTCGGGTGACCGAAGACCTCGCTGATGTCGGTCCTCAGACGCCGGGCGGCGGCGCCGGTGTCGAGCTCGGCTTCAATGACGATCCGCCCACTCACGATGTGCAAACCACCCGCGAACCTGAGGGTTGCGGCAACCTCAGACTTGCGGTCGCAGGGCTTGGTCACCTTGATGGTCGCCAGCTCTGATTTCACCTGGGCGGTCATGGCCATTGCTGAATGATTACATAGCTGACCGCCGCATCTTGACGCTTTGCCGAGACCGGTTGGCTGCCAGGCGCGATCCGCGCGCCCCTAGATACCCAGGATTTCGGCGTACGCGGAGGCCAGGCGGAGCGGATCGTGCCGCGGCGAGCCGTCGCGAGCGGCGAGATCAGCGACCACGAGCTGGGCCCCCAGGGACTCTGCCCGGGACGCCAGATGCGAATCGTCAGAAGCAAAACCGCTGTCGACGACGACAAAGTCGAGTCGCAGATCAGGAGCGTGGTCGGCGAGCAGCTCAATGTGCTTGGCGGCCGAGAATCCCGCTGTCTCTCCGGACGGCTCCAGGTTGAGCGTGAGAATGCGCCGCGCCTGAGTGGCATGAATCGCCTCCGCGAGCTCCGGAACGAGCAGATGCGGGATTACTGAGGTGAACCAGGAGCCGGGACCCAGCACGATCCAGTCGGCCTGCATGACCACGTCGACGGACTCGGGACAGGCCGGCGGATCATGCGGAATGAGCCGTACCGAGCACACCTCTCCCGCGGTCGTCGCAACTCGGGCTTGGCCGTGAACTTCGGAAAGCTCGTCCGGCTTCTCCGGGTCCAGCCCGATGACCTCGGCGGCGATGTCCAGCGGAACGGACGCCATGGGCAGCACTCGGCCTTTGGCTCCGAGCAGTTTGGCGACCATGTCCAGCCCGGCAACCGGATCGCCGAGACGTTCCCACAGCCCGACGATCAGGAGATTGCCGATGGCATGATCATCGAGCGGCCCAGCGCTGCTGAATCGGTACTGCAGAACGTCGGCCCAGGTACGGCCGGACTCGTCATCGCCGCACAGCGCCGCGAGCGCCATTCTGAGGTCCCCCGGAGGCAGGCAGTCAAGTTCGTTGCGAAGCCGGCCGGACGATCCGCCGTCGTCAGCGACCGTTACGACCGCGGTCAAGTGGTCGGTCACCCGGCGGAGCGCCGTCAACGAGGCGGCCAGTCCATGCCCGCCGCCGAAGGCCACCACAGCAGGAAGTGTCGGACCCAACGAGCCGGACGGGACGAGGCGCGTCATTTCGCGGGTGCTCACTCGCGACCCAGATCGCGGTGCAGGACGGTGGTCGGTAATCCGGTGGCGCGCAGCCGCCGGGCCAACTCCTCCGCCATGGCTGAGCTGCGGTGCTTGCCGCCCGTACAGCCGATGGCAAGCGTGGCGAACCGCTTGCCCTCGGCGACGTAACCCACCGACACGACGGCCATCAGCTCCTGCATCGACACGAGGAACGGCTCCGCGCCCGGCTGGCCGAGTACATAGTCGCTCACCGGTTTGCTCAGACCGGTCTGCGGTCGAAGCTCAGGAATCCAGTGGGGATTGGGCAGAAAGCGCACATCGAAGACCATGTCCGCATCTACGGGAATGCCGTACTTGAAGCCGAACGACAGCAGCGTCACGCGTAGTTGGTCATCGGTGCTGCCGCCGTAAGCATGTGCCACCCGGGAGCCCAGCTGGTGAATGTTCAGCGAGGAAGTGTCGATCACCAGGTCGGCCGCCGCACGCAGCGTGGCCAGCGTTTCGCGTTCCCGGTGAATGCCGTCCAGCAGCCGTCCGTCACCCTGCAGCGGATGCGGCCGGCGTACGGACTCCTGACGCCGCACGATGACATCGTCGGCCGCCTCCAAGAACAAGATCTCCGGCAGGGTGCCGATGGCGCCCAGTTCGGTGAACATCGTCGGTAACTGCTCGAAAAATCCCCGGGTCCGGACATCGAGTACGACGGCGAGCCGCGTCAGGTCGATCTCGCGCGCCTGCCGGCAGACCTCCGGCAGCACGCTGGGGGGGAGATTGTCCACCACGTACCAGCCGAGATCCTCCAGGCTGTGGGCTGCCGTGGAGCGCCCGGCCCCCGACATGCCGCTGACCACGACCAGGCGGAGCGGCTTGGTCGGGCGCTCTACGTCGAGCTGTCCCTTTGGAGCTCTCGCTGGTCACAATGTTGATTATTCGCCGAGCATCGCGCGACCGCAGACGAGCGTACGCAATCAAATACTGTCGAGCACTTCGCCGGTCGCCATATCGATCGCCTCGGGACGTGGCGCTTCTTGCAGCGCCAACTTGATTGCGGCGGCGGTCTTCGGGCCGAAACCGGGCACGGCAGCAATCTCTTCCACGGTTGCCGCCCGCAACTTCTTCAGGGAGCCGAAGTAGCTGATCAATGCCTTACGCCGCACTTCGCCTAGCCCCGGAACCTGGTCGAGCAGTGACTCCACCATCGACTTGCTGCGCCGGGAGCGATGGTGGGTGATCGCAAAGCGGTGCGCCTCGTCCCGCAGCCGCTGCAACAGGTAGAGGCCTTCGCTGGTTCGTGGCAAGATCACCGGTTCCTCGACGTCGGGCAGCCACACCTCCTCCAGTCGTTTGGCCAGGCCACACAAAGCCACATCGTCGATGCCAAGCTCATGCAGGGCCTTCGCGGCCGCGGCTACCTGTGGGGGCCCGCCGTCGACCACCACCAGTGACGGCGTGTACGCGAACTTGCGAGGCGCCCCGGTCGTCGGATCGATCAGTAGCGGGCCCTCCTCGTCGTCCAACCCGGCTTCCTGCCCATCCGCTAGCCGTCTCTGCATGGCGGCACGATCATCGATCAGTCGCCGGAAGCGGCGGGTTATCACCTCGTGCATGGCTGCGACGTCGTTCTGTCCTTCGACTTGCCGGATCACGAATCGCCGGTACTCGCTCTTCCGCGGCAGGCCGTCTTCGAAGACGACCATGGAGGCGACGACCTCGGTGCCCTGCAGATTGGAGATGTCGTAGCACTCGATGCGCAGCGGGGCCGTCGGGAGCTCCAGTGCTTCCTGGATCTCTTCCAGCGCACGGTTGCGGGTCGAAAGATCACCTGCGCGGGTGGTCTTGTGCTTGATCAAGATCTCCTGCGCATTGCGAGCCACCGTCTCCATCAGTGCCCGCTTGTCGCCGCGCTGCGGCACCCGAATGAAGACATGTGAGCCGCGCCGCTCCTCGAATATCCGGGTCAGGGACTCTGCCGAGGGCGGCATGACCGGTACCAAGATCTCCCGCGGCACCGCATCGCGATCATTGGTGGTGGGATCGGGCTCGGTGTACAGCTGGAGCAGGAATTGTTCAATAAGCTCGTCGCTGCCGCCATCGTCGAACCGGTCAGCAACCCAGCCGCGCTCCCCGCGGACGCGGCCACCGCGTACGTGGAAGATCTGAACGGCCACCTCGAGCGGGTCTTCGGCGAGCGCGATCACATCGGCGTCGGTACCGTCCTGCAGTACGACGGCGTTTCGCTCGGTGGCTCGCTGCAAAGCGCCGATATCGTCTCGCAGCCGCGCTGCGCGTTCGAACTCCAGCGCATCACTGGCGGCACGCATCTCCCGCTCCAACTTCTTGATCATGGGGCCGGCCTGCCCGGAGACGAACTGGCAGAAGTCGTCGACGATCGCCCGATGCTCCTCCTCGGTCACCCTGCCGACGCATGGAGCCGAGCACTTGCCGATATAGCCGAGCAGGCAAGGCCTGCCCAGCTGCTTGTGGTTCTTGAATACGCCGGGGCGGCAGGAGCGCATGGGAAAAACCCGGAGCAGCAGGTCGACCGTCTCGCGGATCGCCCAGGCGTGGGAGTACGGACCGAAGTATCGGGTGCCCTTACGTTTAGCGCCTCGCCCGACCATGACCCGAGGGAACTCCTCGGAGACGGTGACGGCGAGCCAGGGATAGGACTTGTCGTCGCGGTACTTGATGTTGAACCGCGGGTCGTACTCCTTGATCCAGGAGTACTCCAGCTGCAGCGCCTCGACCTCGTTGTGGACGACTGTCCAGTCGACCTTGGTGGCCGTGCTCACCATCGATCGAGTGCGGCTCAGCAACGAGGCCGGGTCGGCGAAGTAGGAATTCAGTCGGGAGCGAAGGCTCTTCGCCTTTCCGACATAGATGACACGGCCCTCGGCGTCGGAGAAGCGGTACACGCCAGGCTGGTCCGGAATGGACCCCGGCGCAGGCCGGTACGCCGGCACCGAGTGAGACGCGACTGGAGGTACCACGCGCCCCAGACTAGGCCGCAGCTGAGACGTGATTGCGTTGATATGGATCATCAACTCGCATCAGTCTTGGCATCAGCTGCAGCTGATGCCATGTTCAGACTCAACGTGCCGCGAGGCCAGTTCCTGTGGTCAGTCTGCGCATCAGCCTGCGACGTGCAGTCGCCGAGTCGTCGCAGCACGACTGCGTCAAGATGCTGCGCAGCCAGTGGACGCTCAAGGTCAGGCGTCGGTCAGCCGGTGACGTAGACCTCCCCTTCAAAGACTTTTGTCTTCGCCTCGGCGAGAGGCTTCGGAGCGGGCGGCTTCGTTACCGAGCCGTCCTTGATCGAGTATTCGCTGCCGTGGCAGTTGCAGTGAATGACCCCGCCGCGGACTTCGGCCACCGGGCATCCCTGGTGAGTACAGATCTTGCTGAACGCCTTGTACGAGCCCTTGCTTGGTTGCGTGACGACATAGTCGGCGTCCGCCAAAATGACACCGCCGCCCACCGGGACCTTCGACGTGGCCACGCTAGGGCCTTTCGGAGCCTGCGCTTTCGATGCCGACGGCTTGGCGGAAGTCGCCTCGGCGGTCGGCGACGAGGAGGCAGGTTCAGATGTCGCTGGCTCGGATGGCGTCGTTGACGGCGCACCGCTGGTGGACTCCGCGGCGCAGCCGGCGAGGGGGGCGACCCCCGCTCCGGCTAAGGCGACGACTCCAGCGGCGCGGAGCACTGTCCGCCGAGTGGTGCCGGACGCTTCGTGAACAGGCTCAAACGCGGTCATCAGTTGCCTCCGAGAGTGCAGATGCTCTTTCGACCGCAGACGAGATAGCGGCCGTTCCGGTTCGATGTGTCTCACACTCAGCTAGCAACGAGTGCTGGCTGAGTCGCTCTGATGGGCACCGCCTGGCCATCGAGCATGGGTTTGAGGTACTCGCCGGTGTAGGACTTGGGATTGGCGGCAATCTGCTCGGGCGTGCCCTGCGCGATCACCAAGCCGCCACGCGATCCACCCTCCGGCCCCATGTCGATCAACCAGTCGGCGGTCTTGATCACGTCGAGGTTGTGCTCGATCACCACGACTGTGTTGCCGGCGTCGACCAGACGACCCAGGACCCCCAGTAGCTTGCGAATATCCTCGAAGTGCAGGCCTGTGGTTGGCTCGTCAAGCACGTAGAGCGTGCGGCCCGTCGCCCGCTTCTGCAGTTCGCTCGCCAGCTTGACGCGCTGCGCTTCCCCACCAGAGAGGGTCGGCGCCGGCTGGCCGAGTCGTACGTACCCAAGCCCCACATCGACCAGAGTGCGCAGGTGCCGCGCAATTGGGGGCAGTGGTGCGAAGAGTTCCAGTGCTTCCTCGATCGAGGAGTCCAAGACCTCGGCGATCGACTTGCCCTTGTAGTGGACCTCGAGCGTCTCCCGGTTGTAGCGCGCACCATGACAGACCTCGCAGGGCACGTACACATCAGGCAGGAAGTTCATCTCGATCTTGATCGTGCCGTCTCCGGTGCAGTTCTCACAGCGACCGCCCTTGACGTTGAACGAGAAACGCCCTGGTTGGTAGCCGCGCACCTTGGCTTCCGGAGTCTCGGCGAAGAGCCTGCGGATGTGGTCGAACACCCCGGTATAGGTGGCCGGGTTGGACCGCGGCGTACGCCCGATCGGCGACTGATCAACATGGATGACCTTGTCGATCTCATCAGCTCCAGTGATCGAGCGGTGCCGACCCGGGACCTCGCGGGCGTTGTAGATCCGCTTGGCGAGGGCGTTGTACAGGATGTGGTTGACCAACGTGGATTTGCCTGATCCGGACACACCCGTAACGGCGATGAGCTGGCCAAGCGGAAACGACACCGTGATGTTGCGCAGATTGTGCTCAGTGGCCTTGTGTACGGTGATCTCCCGGCCGCGGCGTACGCGGGCGACGGGAGGCCGGCAGTGGGATTGAACGGCGTCGCGACAGGTAGGCGCCGGTGAGCGACTCGCGGTTGTTCAGCAGCTCGGCAACAGTGCCCGAATGGACGACGTGGCCGCCATGCTCACCGGCACCCGGTCCGATATCGACGGCCCAATCCGCGGCCTTGATCGTTTCCTCGTCGTGCTCGACGACGATCAAGGTGTTGCCCAGGTCCCGGAGCCGGAGCAGCGTCTCGATGAGCCGCCGATTGTCGCGCTGGTGCAGCCCGATGCTGGGCTCGTCGAGCACATAGAGGACACCAACCAGTCCTGACCCGATCTGAGTGGCGAGCCGGATACGCTGTGCCTCGCCGCCCGAGAGGCTGCCCGTCGGACGGCTGAGCGACAGATAATCCAGGCCCACGTCGAGCAGAAACCTGAGCCGCTCGTTGATCTCCTTGAGCACCCGCTCGGCAATCTGCCGTTCCCGCTCGCTCAGCTCGAGCCGGCCGAGAAAGTCAGCCGTGGCATCGATCGACATCGACGACACCTCTGAGATGTTCTTGCCGCCGATGGTCACCGCCAGCGAGGTGGGCTTGAGCCGAGCGCCCTTGCACACCCGGCACGGCACCTCCCGCATGTAGCCCGCGAACCGCTCCCGCGACGTGTCGCTCTCCGCTTCGGCGTGTCGCCGCTCGATGTACGGGATGACCCCTTCGTATTTCGCGTTGTAACTGCGCTCGCGGCCGTACCGGTTCTTGTAACGCACATGGACCAGGCCGGGCACCCCCTCGAGCAGCATCTTCTGGGCAGCTGTCGGCAGCCGGCGCCACGGCATCGTGGTCGAGAAACCAGCGCTCTCTGCGAGAGAGTCGATGAGTCGGCTGAAGTAGTCCGCGACGTGCTGGGATGACCACGGAGCGATCGCCCCCTCGGCCAGGCTCTTCTCGTCGTCGGGAACGACGAGCTCCGGGTCGACCTCCATGCGCGTTCCCAAACCGGAACAGGCTGGGCAGGCACCCCATGGGCCGTTGAACGAGAACTGCCGCGGCTCGAGCTCGTCGATGCCGATGTCGTGGTTGTTCGGGCAGGCCATCTTCTCCGAGTAGGCGCGCTCCCGTTGTGGATCCTTCGGATCGAGGTCCACGAAATCGATCGTTACGACGCCCTGCGCCAAGCGCAGCGCGGTTTCTACTGAGTCGGTCAACCGCAGCTTGACATTGGGCTTCACGGCCAGCCGGTCGACGATGACATCGATGGAGTGCTTGTACTTCTTGTCGAGGACCGGCGGGTCGGTCAATTGCACGACCTGGCCGTCTACCCGAGCACGACTGAACCCTTCTGTCGCAAGCTCGCGGAAGACCTCGACGTACTCCCCCTTACGGCCACGGACCACGGGGGCGAGCACTTGGAATCGGGTGCCCTCCGGCATGGCCATCAGCCGGTCGACAATCTGCTGCGGCGACTGTCGGCTGATCGGCTCACCGCAGATCGGGCAGTGCGGGCGGCCGGCGCGGGCGTACAGCAGCCGGAGATAGTCATAAACCTCAGTGATCGTGCCGACTGTCGAGCGTGGGTTGCGACTGGTGGACTTCTGGTCGATGGAAACCGCGGGCGACAGACCTTCGATGAAGTCCACATCCGGCTTGTCCATCTGACCGAGGAACTGCCGTGCGTACGCGGAAAGCGACTCGACGTAGCGGCGCTGACCTTCGGCGAAGATGGTGTCGAAGGCCAGACTGGACTTTCCCGATCCCGACAGTCCGGTGAAGACGATAAGGGCATCTCGCGGCAGATCGAGCGAGATGTTTTGAAGGTTGTGCTCTCGCGCACCCCGGACGACGAGACGGTCAGTCACGGAGCACATCGTATGTGCCCGCGCTGACAGGAAACAGCACAATACGAATGGTCTTCGCGCCTCCCCGCCGCGTGGTTGGGCACTACGGTATGGGCATGACTGCCGCAGCATCTCCTGCCACAGAGCAACTGGAGACTCTGCGGGGGTTGGTCAGAGCCGCCACGCAGCGATTGCTGGGCGACACGATCTTGGTCAGTGACGAAGAGTGGCGTGCGCCCAGCCGGCTTCCGGACTGGACTCGCGGCCACGTCGCCACTCACGTCGCTCGGCACGCCGATGCCGTCTGCCGGCTGGCCGAGTGGGCGCGCACCGGCGAACGTCAGGACATGTACCCCTCGCCTGAATACCGTGCCCAAGAGATCGAGGCGGGTGCCGGGCGATCCGGTCTCGAGCTGCAGATCGACCTGGACACCTCGGCCGGACGGCTCGGCTCTGCATTCGACGACATTGATGCCGTGGACGCCTGGGATGCGATCGTCGAGATGAGAGGGGTGCCGATTCCAGCCCGGCTGCTGCCTTTGGCGCGGCTGCTCGAGGTGGCGATCCATCATGTTGATCTCGACATCGGCTATGAGATCACCGACATCGACGACCAGACTGCCGAGTGGCTACTGGAATGGTGCTCATTTCGGCTCGGTAGCCGGGAAGACTGTCCGAAACTCCAGCTGACCTCGGATTCCGGCTTCAGCACAACGATCGGGAGCGTCGGCGATCCTGTCGCCGTCAGCGGGAGCAGCGCACATCTGCTCGGCTGGTTGATGGGACGGACCGATGCTTCGACCCTCAGCGGGGGCGAGGGCCTGCGGCTCCCGGCGTTCTGATTATGGGTATCAACCATGTCGAGCCGGGCGGTGCTCCGCTGGTCGCGCGGCTGTCCGGGTCAGTCACCATGATCAAGGTCAGCGTCGGTCCATTCGACAACAATGCCTATCTGCTGCAACACGCTGCCGGCAGCAGCGTTCTCATCGATGCAGCCAACGACGAGGATCGACTTCTGAAGATCATCGCCGATCTGCCGCTGGACGCCATCGTGACGACCCATCGGCACGATGATCACTGGCAAGCATTGCCTTCGGTGGCTGCTGCTACCGGCGCGCGGCTGATCTGTGGTCAGCCCGATCTCGAGGCCATCAGCGAAGGTGCCTGGGTGCAGGGCTTGATCGGCGTCTGGGATGGCGATCAGATCGAGCTCGGGGCGGAGCGGCTCGAGGTGATCGGGCTGGTGGGCCATACGCCGGGTTCGATCACACTCTGCTACGTCGGCGCCGGCCGGACGCATCTCTTCACCGGAGACAGCCTTTTTCCTGGTGGTCCCGGCAAGACCACCAGTCCCGCAGACTTCGCGTCGCTCATGAATGATCTGGAAACCAAGATCTTCGGCCGCTTTGACGATGACACGTCGTGCATCCTGGTCATGGTGACGACACCACCCTTGGCACGGAGCGGCCACATCTCGCAGAGTGGCGTAAGCGCGGCTGGTAACGCCCTACTTGTTTCTTGTCTGGCGACCGGTCGCGATATATCGTTGACGTATCGATAGGAACGTCACGAAAGTAGGGTGATCAACATGGGTGGCGCGTACGCAATGGGTGCGCCTTGGCATCGCTTCGCCGGCGCCTGCGGTCCGGAGTGGAGTCATCTGAGCGACTGGTTGGCCAAGATGACCGGATCCCGCGGACCTCGCAGTCAGCAAGGATTCGGCCAATGGGGTGGCGGATTTGGCGGTGCCCCGTTTGGACCGTGGTGGGGCGGCCCGGGTCGGCCCTGGCGGGCTCCGAAGGCACGTCGCGGTGACGTGCGAGCGGCCATTCTCGGCGTGCTCGCAGAGCAATCGATGAACGGTTACCAGATCATTCAGGAGATCGCGTCACGCAGCGGCGGGGCGTGGAAGCCGAGCCCAGGCTCGATCTATCCAACTTTGCAGCAGCTCGAGGACGAAGGTCTGGTGCGGGTCGAAGACGATGGCGGTCGACGCAGCTACACGTTGACCGACCAAGGTCGCGGCTACGTCACCGAAAACGCCGACGAGGTATCCGCTCCTTGGCAGGCCAGGACGGAAGCCGGCGAAAGCGACGACGAACTCAAGCCGTTGCTGGGACAAGTGGCCGGGGCCGTCTGGCAGATCGTGGCCATGGGAACACCTGAGCAGCAGGTAAAAGGTCGGGAAGCGTTGGTTGAGTTCCGGCGGAAGCTCTACTCCATCCTTGCTGAAGACGACACTCCGCCGCACAATGGCTCATGACTCGAAACTATCCGGGCCGGCTGAGCCTTCCCCCTGGGAACGTGTTGTGGGTATGGCCAACGCCGTACGGCCCGATGGATTCTCGACCATCCCAGAAGACCCAGCTTCGCATCGGTGATGCCGAGCGAGACCGGGCCGTCGCCGCCCTCGGTGATCACTTCGCCGCCGGTCGGCTTACCAATGAGGAGTTCGAGCAGCGCATGGAGCAGGCCATCAAGGCGCGCTTCAACGACGACCTCGAACCCCTGTTCGTCGACCTGCCACGCACGGTGGAGCCACACGTTGAGCCGAAGTCCCAGCAGCACGCAGACATTCCCCTCGCGTGGGCAGCTATGTTCTGGTTGGCCCCACTGTTCGTGATCACCGCCGTAGTCGCAGCCGTCGTGCTTAGCGCTCCCTGGCTGGTTTGGATATTCCTCTGGATGTTCATGATCACTGGGCTGTTCCGGCACCGCCGGCGCTACGTCGGACCGCGCCACTACTACCACCACTAACCTCGGCGCGCGGGGGGCCAAGGAACTGATTTCCGCAACCCCTCGCCTGCCGAATGGGCGTGAGCGACTATGCGGCGCTCGACGGTGGAGGATTCGGTGCGCACCCGCGTACGCCCACGCGGCCGTGGCGCGTCGTGTTTGATGGGCTGGTGATGGCCTTCAAGGATTGTCCACAGTGCCACGGCAATCCCACATGATCAGCCGGGCCGCCGGGATCACTCGTTCGCTCGTTACCTATTACGGGCCAGTCTGGCGCCGCCGACGGTTCAAAACGTTCTATGAGCAGTTCCTGGGAGCCGGAGACCTGGCATTCGACATCGGTGCGCATGTGGGCAACCGCGTGCACGTCTTCCGCCGGATCGGCGCTCGTGTGGTTGCCATCGAGCCACAGCCAGATTTCGTTCGCGTACTGCGTGTGCTGTATGGCCGGGACCACGCAGTCATCATCGACGCGAGTGGCGTTGCCGCGGAATCGGGTCGAGGCCAGCTCCACCTGAGCAGCCGTACGCCGACCGTCTCAACCTTTGCCGACTCCTGGATGAACGACGTGCAGGACGACCGACGATTCCAGCGGATCCAATGGGACACGGTGGTCAGCGTGCCGTTGGTGACTCTCGATGAGCTCATCGCGCGGTACGGCGAGCCACAATTCTGCAAAATCGACGTGGAAGGTTTCGAGCATGAGGTGCTGACCGGACTGAGTCATCCGCTCCCGACGCTGTCCTTCGAATACATTCCCGTCGCCATCGATCGGGCCGTTGCGTGCGTGACACGCATCAGTGCCCTGGGTGAGTACCGCTATCGCCACTCCCGAGTCGAGACCCATCGCTGGGCGGCCCCTCATTGGCTGGAGCCCGAGGCCATGATCGCGATCTTGCGCGCCATGCCGGCCGATGGCCGGTCTGGGGATGTCTACGCCGTCCGCACTGATCAGCTCACCCGACTCGTCGAGGCCGGCGCGCGACCAAGCGTCTAGCGAAACGGATCGAGGGTCCGCGGGCTATCGAACTCAGAGCCAGGCACTCGGGGTAGATCGAGTGCGTCGGTGGCGAGGTTGGCGACATCACCATTACGGATTGGTTGCTTTCCCCGATAGCTGGTCCGGCTACTACCCGGGCTGCGGAACGTGGGATTGAGGCCGTACAGGTTGCGGCCGGCAGGTACCCCTGGACCCCACGTCATGAAGGGTATTCGGAAGTTCTGCAACTTGGTGGGCGTGTAATGCGAGGCGCCCCGGCCACCATGATCGGCGGTCAGAATCAGCAGC
Organism: uncultured Actinomycetota bacterium; assembly: GCA_963845915.1. Lineage (GTDB taxonomy): Bacteria > Actinomycetota > Actinomycetes > Propionibacteriales > Propionibacteriaceae > Microlunatus. Next base: position 61,589 of record CAWJUB010000035.1, on the reverse strand, counting down.
GTATGGCGGCGCAGTGCGGGGTGGTCAGCGACGGTATTCAAGATCCGACCGAGCAGCTTGTCCGTGCGTTTGACGGCCGCGAGATAAGGCTGGCTCATGAACCCCCGTGCGTGTCCGACTCGATCCGGCAGGGAGAGATGGACGAAGGTGAACTCTCGCGGTTTTCGGCGTAGCTCGGCGGTCAGCTTGGCAACAAGTCGGGTGTTGTTGCGGTCGATGGTGAAGCGATCGATCTTGGCCCGGCCGTCATTAGCCCCCACTAGGTCGCGGGCGCCATGACTATTCCACGTCCGCTGATAGATCTTGAACTTGGTCTTGGCCGCGAAGACGGCTGTCGAACCGCCGTGATCGTGGACCACGTCGAAGACGCTGGCAACGTAATGTCCTGCTGCGCGATGGATGGTGCCACCGTTGTCGAAGTTCTCGGTGTATCCATGGCCTCCGCGCCCCGCGTTGACGGGGCGTCCGGTCAGCATCGTCGTGTGATTGGGCAGCGTGCTCGTCTTCTCGCGAACGGTCCGAGCGTTCAGTGTGTAGGAACCCTCGCGCATCAGCCGGTGGAATGCGGGCGTGCGGGACTTCCCGAGCTTGGTGATGGCAGCCGGATTGAGGCCATCGATGGAGATGGCGATCACGTGGTCGATCGGATTGTCGGCGCTATCGGGCGTCTGATCATCTGCAGGGTGCGGAAGAATCGACGTCTTGGGCCCAGATGGAGTAACCGGCGCAGGAGCGGGCGATACCACGGTGGGAGCATTGACCGCGCCCTGGCGTGGGGTGGCATGACATCCCGCGGCGAGGAAGACAGTCGTGATCACCGTGGGCGCAATCGCAATGGCCGGCCACGACGTCCGCGGGCGTCGAACGGTCATGAGCTCGACCCTAGTCGCGACCGCTGCTGCTGGAAACGTGGCGCGCCCGGCCATGTCAATCACTCACGAGTACGAGCTTCAGCCGGCCTTCCGAACAGCAAGGAAGAGTGCAAAAAGGATCGCTGCTGCGGTGGCCAGCCCAAACGCCGCCGCAGCGCCCACTCTGTTGATCAAGATGGCGACAAGAAAGCAGAACAGCGCAAACCCATCTAGCCCTGGGACGATGCCGCGTAGAAGTGCGAGTACGCCGGCGTGACCAGACTGCGCCGCGGTGAAAGCGCACACCACGCTCAAGGCGATCGGAAAGGGCGCCAGCGCACCGGTCAGGGCTGGACCCAGGAATGCCGCGAACCCTGTCACCAGCACGACCAGCACGGCCGTGGCGATCGCCCGGGCGGGCAGATCCCACCAGGTCGCTGTTACCGGTGGCGGCATTGGCTGGTCCATCCGGCGTAGCAACGCGTCAGCTCCGTGCAGTGCCAGCAGGGCCAGCAGCAGCGCGGCCGTTGCGGGCACGGTTACCCGGGAGAGCGCAAGATCGGCAACAAGCACCGTGACCCAGCTCGTCAGCAAGATCACCAACCAACCGTGCCGTCGGGAAAGGTAGGCGAAGATCAACGCGAATGCCGCGAGCGGCACGATGCCTAGCGTGGCAGCCCGGGCTGCATCAGCCGTGAAGGCGCTGCCGTGGTCCAGGTACAAGATCAGCAGGATCGGACCGGCAACGATGGGCAACACCACCAAGATCCCGGCCAGCCGCGGACCCCAACGTCGCCCAGCAAGCGAGGAAGCGACCACCAGCAGCGGCGCGAGGAGCAGCTTCAACGCCAAGACGTACATGGGCGCGAGTATTTCAGGGCTCAGTCGAGGGAGACACTCGCCGAATCAAGGGTCCGAGGAAGTTGTACGGCCAGGACTGCGGTTGCGATCGCTACGGCGAATCCGGCCGCGGACTGCACAACCGGCAACAAGAAGCCGGAAATTGCGAAGAGCGGGAGAAGCACCGCGTACGCCACCCCGACTGCACGCAAACGGCGATGGGTGCGTGCGATCGCTATACCGAGCACGATTGCCGAGACGACGAACAGCAGGGTCGCGCTAAGCGCCGTGGCGCCCAAGGCGGGTCCGTACGCGGTATCTGCGTTGAGCGCGGGCATGCCCGGTACGCCGGCCAGGTGCGCGCGTCCGATCCCTGGTTGGACGAACGCCGCGCTGCCGAATGCCGCGGACAAGAAGATGTTCGCGATCGTCGTCAGAACCAGTCCCACTACGGCGAGTCGAGCTGCGCGACCAGGTACCAGGTATGCAGTGACGGCCACCACGCCCAGCACAGCCAGGGCCGCACCGAAGATGCTTGCCCCCAGGTGGCTGACCAGAAACACATCGGTCGTGATGTAGCGGGCGTACGCGTCGAAGTCTTCAATCGGTGGCTGATGGGTGAGTGTGCCCAGCCCAAGCAGGATTCCGTACGCGGGCAAGAGCCACAGGCCAATCCGTGCCGCTCGGTGCGTCGGCATCACGGTGTTCTGCATCGATCCCTCTCTATACGTCTTGGCTATCGGCAGCGTGTTGTGCGCTACCGGCGGCGTTCCGACCGAATGATCAAGATGCCTGGCGATCGTCAATTCACGACGTCGTAGTGCCGGACCATGAGATCACGTTCGACCAGGAAACGATCATCCTCGGGGTAGAAGACTGCTTGATCGATGTCCTCGCCGGCGAATGCTCGAATGCTGTCCCGAGAATCCCAGAACGACAGCGTGATGATCTCGGAGCGGTCGTCATCGTCACGACGGAACATCCAAGCGCCCTGGTTGCCGGGCGTCGCTCGGTACTCAGCCATGCCGGTGTCGGCAATATATGTCACGTACGCGTCAGCGTCGTCACGTCGCACGACGCCTCTCCACATGCGGGCGATCATGTATCGACAGTATCGATTCGGCGCTAGCCAGCTGGCTCGATCATGTGATCACTTGGCCAACACGCCGGAAGTCTCGACCCAAGCTGAAGAGCCTCAAAGTTGAGGTTTCTGGTCAGAAGTCGCCCAGCGCTCCGTCAGTGGCTTGATCACCCGCGGGACCTCGACCAAACATAAATGTCAGTGGGTTCCCATAGCGTGGAAGCATGTTCGAAGAGCAGGTAGGTGGGCCGAATGCGGCGACCACCTTGTCGTTGGTCGCAGAGGCGCACCACACCGTGCTCATGAACGAATGCCGACTGGTCGAGCTGGCCGCGCATTGGGCGGATCTCCATCATCCCGACAGCCAAGCTCCGGTCGAGAAGCCGCTGCCGGGTGCCGAGCAGGGACGCCAGTTGGGCGGAGACGGTACTCCAGAGGTGTTGGAGTTCGCCGCGGCAGAGTTTGGTGCACGGACGGAAATCAGCTCTGGTTCCGCCCGCGCCTTGATGGCGGATGCGCTGGATCTGCGGCACCGGCTGCCGGAGCTGTGGCAACTGATCATGACCGGCGGGGTGCCGGCGTGGAAGGCCCGCAAGGTCGCCCAGGCCACCAGGCATCTCAGTCGCGACTCCGCCATGCAGGTCGATGCCGCAGTCGCCCGGGCAATCATCGGCCTGCCATGGGGCAGGTTTGAAACCCTGCTGGGCGCGAAGATCATCGAAGCTGATCCGCGCGCCGCCGAGGAGCAGGCGAAGATCTGGGAGGCCGAACGGTTCGTGCGTTCCGGCCGCACCAACCAGTCTGGCCTGAAGTTGTTGATCGCCAAGGCCAACGCTGGCGATGTCATCTACTTTTTGGCGACCGTCAACCGCATCGCGGAGATTCTCAAGCTGCAAGGCGATATGGAGTCGGTGGATGTCCGCCGATCAAAGGCCATCGGCATCCTTGCTCAACCGGCGCTGGCGTTGCAGCTGTTGTGGGAGTTCCGCAACGAGCAGCGTCCCGCCCCTGAGCCGCCGCAACCCGATGAACCGATCGACAACGAGCCCGATGCACCCCATGAGACGTCCACCGCTCCGCCTAGCGAAGACGCTCAAGCGCAGGCCGAGCCAGCGGAGCTGATCATTCAGCCGCCGACAATGGACGTACGTAAGCTCCGGCCCAAGGTCATGTTGCACATCCATCTCAGCGAGGAAGCGCTGCTCGGCTACGGCAACGGCAAGTTCGCTCTGGGCGGGGTTGGCCGGTTCGAAGGCGTTGGGCCGGTTACGCTCGGGCAGGTCCGCCGGTTCCTCGCCGACACCAACTGCGACGTACGCGTGCAGCCAGTCATCGACCCGCAGGACACGCCGCCGGTCGACAGCTATGAGATTCCGCGGCGGATCCGGGAAGCCATGTTCCTGCGGATGCCAGCCAGCTGCTTCCCTTACGCCGCTCACGCCGGACGCCTGGAGCTTGATCACACGATCTCCTATCTTTCGCCGTCTCGAGGTGGACCGCCGGGCCAAACTGGCGTTGGCAAGCTAGGCCCGATGATCCGGTTCGAGCATCGAGTGAAGACGCACGGCCGATGGCGGGTGCGGCAGCCAGAATCCGGAGTCTGGATCTGGCGATCACCGAATCGCGCCTACTACTTGGTCACCAACGCCGGCACCTACAGTCTTGGCGACGGGCCCTTCGCCCGCCGGGTCTGGCGCGCCGCAGCACCGACCGGCCCGCCACCTGCCCTGGCTGCGTGATCCGGATCGGCGCCGCTCAGATCTGATCAAGATCACGCCGGGCAACACCTCCTCGATCACCATGATCATGTGAAACACGTTGACGCGATCTTGCTGGAGCTGTATGACGAGCTAGTGATTGCGATTCGTTGCTCGCGGCTGTTCACGGGTGAACGGTTCAGCGCCGGACCAGCGACCGTACTTCTCGATGGCGAGAAGATCGTCGGGGTCGAGTCGCGGGATGTCCAGCTGGACGAGTCATGGACGATAGTACGACTATCCGAGCGCGACGGTGCTTCCCGGGCTCATCGACACCCATGTTCATCTTGTCGCAGACAGCGAGGTCGGCGCGTTGGATCGCGTTCCCGGGCTCGATGGCGAAGCACTGGACACGATCATCACTGAGAGCCTGCGGCGGCAATTGGCCGCCGGCGTAACCACCGTTCGTGATCTTGGTGACATTCGCTATGCGGCCGTCGCGCGTCGTGACGAGCAGCGCGACGGCCGCGCACAGCAGCCAGAGCCGACGATTGTGGCGTCGGGTCCGCCCCTAACGAGCGTCGGCGGGCACTGCCATTTCCTCGGCGGCGAGGTTGCGAGCGGGGCTCAGATTTCGGCCGCGATTCGCGAGCGGGTAGATCGCGGTGTGGACGTCGTCAAGGTGATGGCCAGCGGTGGCATGCTCACGCCAGAAAGCGATGTCATGCGGACTCAGTTCAGTTCCGAGGATCTGCGCGCCATCGTTGAGCAGGCGCACGACCATGGCCTACCTGTTACGGCCCACGCGCACGGATTGCCTGCTGTCGAGCAGTCAGTCGACGCAGGGGTTGACTGCATCGAACATTGCAGCTGTTTGACCGACCAGGGATTCGGGTTCTCTGATGCGCTTGCTGACCGCATCGCCGAGACGGACATCGCCATCAGTTGCGTGATCCCCCCGCCGCCGTTGATGGATCTCAGTACGGCCCCACCAGCCATCCAGAAGCTGGCTGCGACGACCGGACTGACTCCCGGCCGGGCACGCGAACTTCGCGCCGACATGATCGGTCGACTGCATTCGCGCGGCGTACGCGTCGTGGTTGGCATCGACGCCGGACTCAATCCTTGGCTGGCTCACGGGAACATTCACATCGGGACGGCGCTGCTCGATGAAGCGGGCTTGTCCACTGCGGCAACGTTGGTCGCGGCCACGTCCGCAGCGGCCCGAGTCTGTGGACTCGGGCACCGGAAAGGTCTGCTGCAGGATGGGTTCGATGCCGACCTGATTGTTGTAGACGGCGATCTGCACAATGATCTCAGCGCATTGCAGAGCGTCCGGATGGTCGTACTCGCTGGTCTGCCCGTGCGAATTTGATCTTGACTGCCGTCGAGTCGCACAGGATCATCCGGCAAAGAAGCTGCGCAAGTCAGACACGACGAGCTCGGGCACCTCGAGCGCGGCGTAGTGGCCGCCCCTGTCGAACTCGGACCAGTGCACGATGTTGGCGTTGTCACGCTCAGCTAGCGGCCGGATGGTCTGGAAGTCGTGTGCAAACACGGCGACACCCATGCGTCCCTGGCTGACCACCGGCTCGGCTCCGGAGTGGCCTTCGCTGTAGTGGAAGCGCACCGCAGTAGCGGCGGTGTTGGTGAGCCAGTAAAGCGACACCTGGGTGAGGACTTGCTCTTCGGTCACCAGGCTGGTGCCGTTGCCGAAGTTCTCGAACAACTCGTTGTACGCCAGCTGGCCGACCGGAGAATCCGACAGCGCAGCCGCGATGGTCTGCGGACGAGTCCCATTCATCTGGTTGTAGCCGCCCACCGACTGAAACCAGCCGAGGAACTCCAGCGCGGCGTACTCCTTGGGCCCGAATCGCTCGAACTCACTTTGATCACCAGAGGGAAACGAGAACAGCTGCAGCACGTGGGCGCCGAGGAAACCAGGCGGATCCAGGACAGCCAGCTCCCGAGAGATCATCGCGCCGCCGTCGCTGCCATGGGTGCCGTAGGACTCATAACCGAGCCGGCGCATCAGCGTGTCGTAGGTCTGAGCGACTCGGGCCATGGTCCAGCCCGCTCCTACCAACGGAGTACTGAAGCCGAAGCCCGGCATGGATGGAATCACGAGGTGGAACGCGTCCTCGGCACGTCCGCCGTGCGCCACGGGATCGGTGAGCGGGCCGATCATGTCCAGGAACTCCGCGAACGATCCCGGATAAGTGTGGGCAAGCAGCAATGGCGTGGCGTCCGGTTCAGTCGAGCGCACGTGGACGAAGTGCACGGTCTGGTCGTCGATCTCGGTGACGAAGTTCGGGACGGCGTTCATCCGCGCTTCTTGGGCGCGCCAATCGAACTGCTGCCACGCGGCGACCATCTTCTTCAAGTAGCCGACTGGCGTTCCGTACTCCCAACTGTCATCGGGTGCTTCGACCGGGTAGCGGGTGTGGGCTAGCCGATGCTGAAGATCGTCGAGCGCTTCCTGAGCAATCGAGATGGTGAATGGACGGATCGTGCCGGTCTGACCGGCTGCTGAGGTTGTTGTCATGGCCCGAGGCTATGGTGGTTTTAGGACAGTTTCGTTCCGCTTTTCTAGAAGAAATTAGCCTCAGATGTACCAGACCTCCGGTCGACTGCTTGCCCTCCTTGGGCTCTTGCAATCCCGCACGATGTGGCGCGGCGACGAACTCGCCTCGCGGCTTCAGGTCAGCGGCCGGACACTCCGCAACGACATCGAACGCCTGCGGCAACTGGACTATCCCGTCGAAGCCGTACGCGGACCCGGCGGCCACTACCGGCTTGGCGTCGGCGCGAAGCTGCCACCACTGCTGCTGGACGACGACGAGGCCGTCGCCGTGGCGGTCGGTCTACGCGCCGTCACTGGAGTGAGCGGCATTGAGGACACCAGTGCCCGAGCCCTTGCCAAGCTGGAGGCTGTGCTCCCCCATCGGCTCAGGCTGCGGGTCAACGCCGTACGCGATGCCGTGCAGACCGGGCCTGAGAACACGGGTACCAATGTGCCGGACCCGGAGGTCGACGCGGGACTCCTGATGGCTGTAGCCGCTGCGATCCGTGATCATGAAGAGATTCGTTTCGCGTATCGCGATGACGAGCGGCTCCAGGTCGAGCCGTACCGGCTCGTGAGCTGGCAGCGACGCTGGTATCTGGTCGCCCGCGACGGCCACACCGACGCGTGGTCGAGCTTCCGGCTCGACTGGATGCAGTTGCGCGTCCCCGGCGGGCGCCGATTCACCCCAGTCGAACTGCCCGGCGGTGACTACCCAGCGTTCGTTCTCCGTACGACGGCATTCGCGGGCTGGCAGGTGCACGTCAGGATCACGGTGTACGCGTCGGCCGCGGAGGTGCTGAGCCGCATCAATCCCGCGGTCGGCGTCGTTGAGGCCATCGACGACGACACGTGTGTCCTCGTCACCGGAGCCGACAGCGTCGAGACAGTTGCGGTCTACATCGGCATGCTCGGACTCGACTTCACCGTGACCGAGCCGCCTGAACTTGTTGCCCACCTGGCGACGCTCGCCAAGCGTTACGCCAGCGCCGTCCGGCCGGCCGACTGAGAATCGCATTCGCGTAACCGCCGCACGGATGGGTGATGCCGAGGCCGGGCGCAACCATCTTGAGCTGCTACGCAGCTTCGGCATCGAGGGCAACGTACGGGCCGAGGTCCTGGCCCTACCGCCGGGACATCCGTACCTGTGGCTGCCCCTGCAGTTCAGCGCCGGTCTGAAACCACGATTGCTGTCGTTAGTGAGCGAGGAGGAGTTGCGTCAGCTCCGTCAGGACGCCGAGAACGAGCTTCGAGAACCCGCTCGCTGGGGCACCACGTTCACGGTGATCCAGTCCTGGGGCCAGATGGTGACATAGCCGTGGCACGGCAAGCAGGCGGTGCCGGACGAATCGTTGCGTTCGAGGCTTCGACTATCGCCTCAGACCGTGGGAGCCCGCAGATCGAGACGAGGTCATCGCCCTGATCATCGGCATCCAGCGCGGCGAGTTCAGTCTTCCCATTACCGCTTCGGACCAGCCAGATCTCGCCGACATCGCGCAGGTTCTACCGAGCCGGAGGCGGCGAGTTCTGGGTCGCGATTCACGGCGGGTCAGTGGTGGGCACGATCGCCGCTCTGAAAATCGGCGAGGACGTCGCCGCGCTACGCAAGATGTTCGTGGCGCGTGAACACCGCGGCGCGAGCGGGCTCGCAGCGAGCCTCATGCAGACCGTCGTCGGCTGGGCAGAGGAACGGGGCATCCGGACGATCTTTCTCGGCACCACCGCGGTGATGGGCACCGCGCACCGCTTCTATGAGAGACACGGATTCGTGTCCATCGACCCACAGGAGCTGCCCGCCAGTTTCCCGAGGATGGAGGTAGACACGCGCTTCTACCGCAGACACCTCAACGGGCTTCACGGTCTGATCATCGCTCCCGTCGACGCTTAGTCATTCTCTAGAGGAGAACACTTCCACCATCTTGTCTTGCAGCGTCTTACGCGTCTTCTGCGATGGACCAGCGGTCGGTCATGGACGTGCCGACTGCGAGTGGCGTCTAGCCACGTGGCGAGACGCCAGGATCGAGCAGCTGCTAGAGCGTGGGCGGATCCATCACCTGGTCAGCCCGAGTGTTCGCCGCACGGTATGGAGTGCCCCAGGACGAGGCATGCGGCTCCGCCTCGATGCTGCTCGCCGCACAACTCGGTCGCGCCATCACCATCCAGCACGGCAGCGGATCACTGGTCCAAGCCAGCCCGGCCCCCAACGGCATGGCCGATCTCGGTGGACGCGTCGTCTGGGACCATGAGCGTGCCGTCGATTAGCCAAGATGGATGCATTCGTCGGAACACGAGCCACCTCCGCACGAGGTCGTAGAAGTGACACATCGGACTGAGACGTCGCGTGGCATTTTCGCTGTCGAAGAACACATCGGAAACTCGGGAAGAAAATCATCGGCAGAAGCCTTGAGCCTATGACGCTCAACTTACGGGCGACCCTTTCTGGAAGGCGCAATGTGATGTCGACAACCCGACTACCTGTTTTGTTCCTCACTGACCTGGTCGTACTGCCCGGCATGGTGGTACCGATCGAGCTCGACGACGCCGCCCGCGCGGCGGTTGACGCCGCGAAGGCCCATAGCGACGGCACGCTGCTGGTCGCTCCGCGTCTGGAGGACCGCTATGCCTCCTACGGCGTGGTGGCCGAGATCGTGCAGCTCGGCCGTCTCGCCACCGGCGAACCGGCGGCGGTGATCAAGGCCGAGCGGCGCGTCAGGATCGGCTCTGGTGTCTCGGGACCGGGTACCGCGCTCTGGGTTGAGGCTGAGGAACTCCCCGAGCCTGCCCACGAGACCGAGGAAGTCACCAAGCTCGCCGCTGAATACAAGAGTCTCGTCATTGCGACTTTGCAGCGTCGCGACGCCTGGCAGGTCATTGACACGGTCAATCGGCTCACCGACCCTTCCACGCTGGCTGATTTGGCTGGCTACGCGCCATGGCTGAGTGATGAACGGAAGCGCCAGCTGCTGGAAACTCCCGATGTCATGGCACGGCTGACCACGCTGATCGAGTGGACCAAGGCCTATATCGCCGAGACAGAGGTCAACGACAAGATCGCCGATGACGTGCGCGAGGGGATGGAGAAGAGCCAGCGCGAGTTCCTGCTGCGCCAGCAGCTGAATGCGATCCGCAAGGAGCTGGGCGAGGACGAGCCGGACGGCGCTCAGGACTATCGAGCGCGTGTCGAGGCAGCGGACCTGCCCGATGACGTTCGCAAGGCGGCGCTTCGTGAGGTCGGCAAGCTTGAGCGAGCGAGCGACCAGAGCCCCGAGTCGGGCTGGATCCGCACCTGGCTGGACACCATCCTCGAACTGCCCTGGAGCACCAAGACCACTGACTCCACTGACATCACAGCTGCGCGGGAGGTGCTGGACGCCGACCACCATGGCCTCGACGACGTCAAGGATCGGATCGTCGAGTACCTTGCGATCCGCGCTCGCCGCGCCGAACGTGGCCTCGAGGTCATCGGCGGACGCGGCTCCGGCGCGGTGATGGCGCTTGTCGGCCCCCCTGGTGTGGGCAAGACCTCGCTAGGTGAATCAGTCGCTCGGGCGCTGGGCCGCAATTTCGTCCGGGTCGCCCTTGGTGGCGTACGCGATGAGGCGGAGATCCGCGGTCACCGGCGTACCTATGTAGGCGCCCTGCCCGGCCGGATCGTACGCGCGATCACCGAGGCCGGATCGATGAACCCGGTGGTATTGCTGGACGAGATCGACAAGGTCGGCTCGGACTATCGCGGCGACCCTGCAGCTGCCCTGTTAGAGGTCCTCGACCCTGCGCAGAACCACACCTTCCGCGATCACTATCTCGAGGTCGACCTCGACCTGTCCGACGTGCTGTTCCTGGCGACGGCCAATGTGGTCGAGACGATTCCGCAGGCTCTGCTGGACCGGATGGAGCTCGTGAGCCTCGACGGTTACACCGAAGACGACAAGATCGTCATCGCTCGCAAGTTCCTGCTGCCACGGCAGCTCGAGCGCGCGGCGCTGACCCCGGATGAGGTCACGGTCTCCGATGAGGCGCTGCGAGAGATCGCCGCGAACTACACGCGCGAGCCCGGCGTACGCCAACTCGAGCGCTTCCTCGCGAAGCTGCTGCGTAAGGCAGCCACCAAGCTCGCGAGCGCGGCCGTTCAGCCGGGTTTGGTGATCGAGACGACCAACCTGCGCGAGTACCTCGGCCGGCCGCGGTTTACGCCCGAGGCGCACGAGCGGACATCGGTCCCGGGGGTCGCTACCGGCTTGGCTGTGACCGGTCTCGGCGGCGACGTGCTGTTTGTCGAGGCGTCGGCCTTGGACGGAACATCGCAAGGATCTGGACCGGGCAGCCTGACGCTGACCGGGCAACTGGGTGAGGTGATGAAGGAGTCGGCGCAGATCGCGCTCTCTTACGTACGGGCGCACGCCGAGCGGCTCGGAATCACCGACCGGTCGATTCTCGACAGGCACATCCACATCCACGTTCCGGCGGGCGCGGTCCCCAAGGACGGTCCCTCGGCCGGCGTCACGATGGTGACGGCGCTGACCTCAATGGCACTCAACAGGCCCGTACGGTCCGATGTTGGGATGACAGGCGAAGTCACGCTGAATGGGCGGGTGCTGCCGATCGGCGGAGTCAAGCAGAAGCTGCTCGCTGCCCAGCGGGCAGGTCTGACGACGGTGTTCGTACCGAAGCGGAATGAGCCAGATCTGGATGATGTCCCAGCCGATGTGCTCGAGACGATCAACGTCATCCTGACTACCGATGTGGCCGAACTAGTCGCTCAGGCCATCGAGCCTGCCGCTGCTGACAAGAGCAGCCCGGGCCGCTGCCTGATACCTAGGGATCCGAGCGCGTGGCGAGCTGATCTTCGTCGTATTTCGACTTGACCAGGCTCGCCACCGTCGTGATCGTGAGAGTCACGACGATCACGGTCAACGACAGCCAGATGGGGATCTCGCCGTCGAAGGGTGCCCAGTCCGCCAGATGGTAGGAATGCAGCGCGTGCAAGATCAGCTTGATGCCGATGAAGCCCAGGATGATTGACAGGCCGACGGACAAGTAGACCAGCCGCTTGAGCAAACCGCCGATCAAGAAATAGAGCTGGCGTAGTCCCATCAAAGCGAACACGTTCGCAGTGAAGACCAGATATGGCTCCTGGGTAAGTCCGTAGATCGCGGGGATGGAATCCAGTGCGAACAACAAGTCCGTGCTCCCCAGAGCGATGATCACAATGAGCATCGGTGTGATCAGCCGCTTGCCGTCCTCCACAACGGTCAACTTCGTGCCCCGATAGTCCTTGGTCGCGTTGAAGTGCTTCCTGACGTAACGCAGCGCAGCGTTGTCGGGCGGGGTGTCAGTGTCCTCGTCGTGTTTGCGGTAGTCGAGATAGATCTTCACGGCGGTCCACACCAGGAAAGCCCCGAAGATGAAGAACACCCAGCTGAATGCGTTGATGACTGCGGCACCCACCGCGATGAAGACGCCGCGAAAAATCAGCGCCAAGATGATGCCGACGAGCAGCGCGAACTGCTGCAGCTGCCGAGGAACCTTCAGCTTGGTCATGATGATCAGGAAGATGAAGAGGTTGTCGATCGAGAGGCTGTACTCGGTTATCCAGCCGGCAAAGAACTCTCCGGCGTACTGCGGCCCTGCAATCGCCCACACACCGAAGCCGAAGATGACCGCCAAGGCGACGAAGATAGCGATGAAGAGGCCAGCCTCTTTCATCGACGGCTCGTGCGGGCGACGCCCGAGAATGAGCACATCGATGACCAGGATCGCCACCATCACGACGACGGTGATGATCCACGCGTAGAGGTGAACCTCCATATGGAGTCCCTTCCGAGACGGGAGTCGGCGATCGATCAGTCTCGGAGGTCTCTTCCGCCGGGGTTACCGGCCGAGGGCACCGGGTTTATCTGGTAGGAATAAATCCTGTCCGGAACTATCCGTGATGACGATGCCCCCGCGAAGGAATACTCCCCTCCGATCTTCAGTATGTCAGGAGACGGCCAATCGCCCGATTTCAGGACTCACCGGTTGGCCTCCACCATCTGCCGGAGCTCCTTCTTGAGATCTGCGATTTCGTCACGCAGCCGTGCCGCCAACTCGAACTGCAGATCGGCAGCAGCTGTGTGCATCTGAGTCGTCAGCTCTTGGACGAGGTCGGCGAGGTCGCCCGCCGGAAGCCCGGCCAATCTGCGTGCCTGAGCGGTCGTCTCCCGCGCGCCCAGGGACGGAACGGGAGCACGGCCTCGCCTCTGCCGGCCACCGAGCAGGTTGTCGGTGTCGACGTCCTCTCGCGCCAGCATGTCGGTGATGTCGGCAATTTTCTTGCGAATGGGCTGCGGATCGATGCCGTTGGCGAGGTTGTACGCCACCTGCTTCTCTCGGCGCCGGTTGGTCTCATCGATCGCGGCCGCCATCGAGTCTGTGACGGAGTCGGCGTACATGTGGACCTCACCGGACACGTTACGGGCGGCTCGTCCGATCGTTTGAATCAGGCTTTTCGCGCTTCGCAGGAACCCTTCCTTATCGGCATCGAGGATCGCGACCAGGGACACCTCGGGAAGGTCGAGACCCTCACGAAGCAGGTTGATGCCAACCAGCACATCGAATTCCCCCGTCCTCAACTCTCGGAGCAACTGGACACGCTGCAGCGTGTCCACTTCTGAGTGCAGGTATCGCGTTCGGATGCCGTTCTCAAGGAGATAGTCGGTGAGATCCTCGGCCATCTTCTTTGTCAGCGTGGTCACCAGGACACGCTCGCGTCGCTCGGTGCGCAACTCTGATCTCGCTCATCAGATCGTCGATCTGGCCGTGCGTGGGCTTGACGATCACCTGAGGATCGACCAGCCCAGTAGGTCGAATGAGCTGTTCGACGAATCCTCTCGACTTGGCCATCTCGTAGTTGCCCGGTGTGGCAGACAGATAGACCGTCTGGCCGATCCTCTCCACGAATTCCTCGAAGCGCAGCGGCCGGTTGTCCATGGCACTCGGCAGCCGGAAGCCATGCTCGACCAGCGTCCGCTTCCGGGACATGTCACCTTCGTACATGCCACCGATCTGAGGCACCGTGACGTGCGACTCATCGATGACCAGGAGGAAGTCCGACGGGAAGTAATCGAGCAGACAGTTCGGCGGGCTGCCAGGCGCCCGACCGTCGATATGCCGCGAATAGTTCTCGATGCCGGAGCACGTGCCGATCTGCCTCATCATCTCGATGTCGTAGCTAGTGCGCATCCGGAGTCGCTGCGCCTCGAGCAGGCGCTGCTCCCGCTCGAGCTCTACGAGTCGATCGGCCAGCTCGACCTCGATGCCGGCCATGGCTCGCTCCATCCGTTCCGGGCCAGCGACGTAATGGCTGGCGGGAAACAGATAGATCTCATGGTCCTCGGTGACCACCTCGCCGGTGACCGGATGGAGGGTGCTCAGCTTTTCGATCTCGTCGCCGAAGAACTCCACCCGCACCGCGAGCTCTTCGTACATCGGGAACACTTCGAGGGTGTCCCCGCGCACTCGGAAGGTGCCACGGCTTCCGGACAGATCATTGCGCGCGTACTGCACGCCCACCAGCCGGCGCAACAAGGCGTCCCGCTCGATCTCTTGTCCCACCTGAAGCTTGATCATTCGGCCGACGTACTCCGCCGGCGTACCCAAGCCATAGATGGCTGAGACAGTGGCGACCACGATGACGTCGCGTCGTGTGAGCAGTGAGTTTGTGGCCGAGTGGCGCAGCCGCTCGACCTCCTCGTTGAGCGAGGAGTCCTTCTCGATGTAGGTGTCGGTCTGAGGCACGTACGCCTCAGGCTGGTAGTAGTCGTAGTAGGACACGAAGTACTCGACTGCGTTACGTGGGAAGAACTGCCGGAGCTCGTTGGCGAACTGGGCCGCGAGGGTCTTGTTCGGTTGCATCACCAGGACTGGCCGCTGCAGTCGCTCGGCGAGCCATGCGACGGTGGCTGTCTTGCCGGTGCCGGTAGCCCCCAGCAACACCACGTCCTGCTCGCCTCTGGTGATCCGTTCCTCTAGCTCGTCGATCGCCTGGGGCTGGTCCCCTGATGGCGCGAAATCACTCTCCACCTTGAACGGGGCGACTGCGCGCTGAAGGTCTTCAATCGGACGCATGGCGCGAGCCTACGTTGGCGTCCTGACAGAAACTCCCGTCAACCTCCGGAGGCCTGACTCTTCAACATCGAGTTGATCATCGAAGTGAAGTCCTTGTTCAGCTGATCGGTTTCGGTGTTGGGTGTGAAGTACGCCGTACCGATAACCGTCACACCGTCGCTCTGCCGCACCGACACCAGCGAGAACAGGTAAAGCTTCGTCGTACCTTGCCCACCACTGACGGTCACCTCAGCAACACAGGTCGCTGCCTTGAGCCGCGTCGTGCCGACATCAGCGTCCTTCGCATCTTGGAACTTCCCGTTGGACGTGCCCTCGGCGACATCCCGATGCCATGCATCACACAACTGGCCCGGATTGGTGGACGGCGAGATCTGCAGCGATTGCCCCAGGAAGACGCTCTTGCCATTGGACAGCTGCGCCACGTTCTTACCGGTCTTCTTGACCTCCCACCCGGTGGCGGGTACGAGCTCGACTCCGTTACCGAGATCAATGGCGCCGCCGGTCGGCGATTGCGATGACTCGGTCGGTGTGGGTTGCGGTTGTGACGACGGCTCCCCGCTGGGCTGCGGGGTCGGCTCCTCCGTTGGCGGAGCCGGCTGGCTAGGTGTGATCGAGACGTCTGGCTGATCGGTGCCGCCCCGGTTCAACACCATGATGATCCCGCCAACAGCGGCCAGCAGGACAATGGCCGCTGCCACGATGGCGATGATCATCACCGGGCTTTTCTTGGCTGGCGCACCCTGGGTGCCGGGCGGCTGCGGCCCTGGTCCTTGCGGCCCAAAATCTGCCGGCTGAGGAGGATATCCGCCAGGAGGGGGGCCGTACGCCCGCTGCGGGCCGTAGCTGCCCTGTGGCGGATAGCCCTGCTGGGGTGGCTGCTGCTGCGGATAACCGCCGGGCTGCTGCGGCGGATATCCGGGGCTCGGCTGCTGGGGTGGATAGCCAGGGCTGGGCTGTTGCGGCGGATAGCCACCCGGACCTTGAGGCGGGTAGCCGCCCTGCTGACCCCAGTCTGGAGGGTTCTGCGTCACGGCCGGCCCTCCTCTTCGTCGTAGAACCGGTCTCGCGCC
Organism: uncultured Actinomycetota bacterium; assembly: GCA_963845915.1. Lineage (GTDB taxonomy): Bacteria > Actinomycetota > Actinomycetes > Propionibacteriales > Propionibacteriaceae > Microlunatus. Next base: position 45,381 of record CAWJUB010000035.1, on the reverse strand, counting down.
GTCATCCGCCTCGCTGCTGTGTCCTCGGAATGGTCGTCTCGTCGGGGGCCAGTGGATTCGCTTGACCGGACGCAGTGGGCTGCTCGCCGGCTATCGGGGAGTCAAAGCCCGGAACGATCGATTCATCTGGCCTGGCGGTCGTCAGCACCGCCCCCACCTTGGGCCGCGTCGCCTTGGGTTGCACCCGCACCGCGGTGCCACAGGCGTTGCAGAAAGCGGCATGGTCCAGCAGCGGCATCTCGCACTGCGCGCAGAACTGGAGCTCACTCGTCGGCCCGACGCCAGCGGCTCGCGCGGATCGCTCCAACGCGGCTTCCATCAGCCCAGCGTGCAAGACATTGCGGACGCGCAAGATCAAGATCGCCAGAATGATCAAACCCCAGAAAATGCTCAAGACGACACCGAGCGTCGCATTGCCGACGAAGGAGAACAGATAGGTGCCGGCCTGGTACGCCGCGTTCGCCAGGATGGCTTCGCCGACCCCTCGGAAGTAGCGAGGTGTAAAACCGTCATAGCCGCGGCCCAAGCCAGAAAACTCAGCCACGGCGATGCCGCTGGCCGTGCCGATGATCATCGGCTTGACAAAGCCCTCGAGAAAGATCAGCGAAACCCATAGACCCGGATCCTGGCCCTGCAGGCCGCCGGTCAGCAGATCCCAGTGCCGGGTCAGCGTGTCGAAGCAGGAGTACGAAACCCCACTGATCACCCCGAAGGTCAGACCGTCCATCAGGTCGTCGAACTCGGGGCGACTTGCCAACAGCACCGGACCGATCTGCCGGATCGCCTCGCCGACGATCGGCACGACAAGCGCCACCAACAAGAAGGCGCCGACTGTTGGCGCCGCGCTCAGCGAACCCTCGTACGTGGTGGTGCCGTACGGCACCGGCCCACGGAGATAAGTCCACAAGATGGTGAAGCCGACCGTCAGTGCACCGGTCAAGAAGAAGGCGAGGCCCGTCACGATGATCGGCTCGTCGTCCCAGAGATTCACGTCGTAGATGTAGACGATGTAGACCACCGGAACGGCAAAGGCTGCCACGAGCACAGCGATCGGCATGGCGCCGAAGATCGCTGCTATCAGCGCCACGACGAGCGCGATCGTCAACGCAATTCGATAGGTCTGCGGCCGCTGACCAGCACCGCGCGGCATGATCGAGGAGATCAGCGCAAACGAGGCGACTGGTTCATCGGGTCTTGCTGCGAAGGACTTCCGGCGCGCGAAGTCCGCCGAGCGCTGGTCCAAGCCACAGACGTGGCAGAAGTGCGCGACTTCGGGGAGCTCAGCCCGACATCGTGGGCATTCCAACCTTGACCCTCCTTGACCCGGCCAGACAGCTAGACCTGGCGTCGACAAGTCTCTCGGCTCAAGGACATCGCGCCCCCGAGCATTGCGAGTATGTCATTGTCGGGTGGCGAAGGAAGTCAGTACGTCCCAGAGGGCAGCGATCTGTGCCCTGAGTTGGGCCACGTTCCCGGTGTTGTCCAAAACTACGTCGGACGCCATCCGGCGATCTTCCCGGCTGGCCTGAGCGGCGGTTCTGGACTCGGCCGCCGCGTGGCTGTAGCCGTTGCGGGCGATCAGCCGCTGGATTTGAGTTTCATGATCAACATCCACCGTCACGACGAGATCGAAGTCCTGCTGCTGACCGGTCTCGACCAGCAAGGGAATGACATGGACCACGACGGCGTCGGGGTCGGCGGCGCGCTCCAACTCGGCGGCCCGGGCGCGTACGGCGGGATGCACGATCCGTTCGAGGTCTTCGCGGGCAGCCGGGTCAGCAAAGACGATCTCGCCGAGGCGTGACCGGTCGAGCTGCCCGTCGCGGAGTATCTGGGGACCGAACCGCTCAACGATTCTGGCGAGCGCTGGGGTGCCCGGCTCCACCACCTCGCGTGCCAGTACGTCGGCGTCGATGACAATCGCGCCGCGCGCCGCCAACTCCGCGGCCACCAAGCTCTTTCCAGAGGCGATCCCGCCGGTCAGACCGACCCGCACCCTTTTTGTTGCGGGCTCGCGCCCGGTCGGGCTCCACAGATCCTGTCTTCCTCCCGCGCTCGCACGACGCCAAACACAACCTAGATCAGTCGCATGAGGTCGCGCTCGCTAAGTCGTCCAGACAGGACCCGTCGCCCTCCCTACCCGACGCTCGCCCGCATTTGTTGCGGGCTCGCGCCCGGTCGGGCTCCACAGATCCTGTCTTTCTCCCGCGCTCGCACGACGCCAAACACAACCTAGATCAGTCGCATGAGGTCGCGCTCGCTAAGTCGTCCAGACAGGACCCATCGCCCTCCCTACCCGACGCTCGCCCGCATGCGTTTGTTGTGGGCTCGCGCCCGGTCGGGCTCCACAGATCCTGTCTGATCTAGCTGCCGCCGGTGAGTTTCTGACGCAGTGCCTGTAGCGCCTCGTCGGAAGCCAATGATCCTTCGGCGGGTGGCGCAGGGGACGCCGGCGCGGCATCGGAGGAGTAGCTCGATGTGGAGGGTGCAGCGGAGCCATCGGCGTCCTCGACCTGCTTCTTGTGCGCCTCCCAGCGAGCATGCGCCTCGGCATATTGCTGCTCCCACGCCGCCCGCTGCTCCTCGTAGCCTTCCAGCCACTCACCGGTTTCTGGATCAAAGCCTTCCGGATAGAGATAGTTGCCCTGGTCGTCATAGGAAGCGGCCATGCCGTAAAGCGTCGGATCGAAGTCGTCGGCCGTCGCGTCGACGCCCTCGTTCGCCTGCTTCAGCGAGAGTGAGATTCGCCTACGCTCGAGATCGATGTCGATGATCTTGACCATGACATCGTCGTTGACCTGGACGACCTGCTCGGGGATCTCCACATGACGCTCGGCCAGTTCGGAGACGTGCACCAGACCTTCAATGCCCTCCTCCACCCGAACGAACGCGCCGAAGGGGACAAGCTTGGTGACCCGACCGGGCACGATCTGACCGATCTGATGGGTGCGCGCGAATGCCTGCCAGGGGTCTTCCTGCGTTGCCTTGAGCGACAGCGAGACACGCTCGCGGTCCATGTCGACGTCCAGCACCTCGACGGTGACCTCTTGACCAACCTCGACCACCTCGGAGGGATGGTCGATGTGCTTCCAGGACAGCTCTGAGACGTGCACCAGGCCGTCGACGCCGCCAAGATCGACGAACGCGCCGAAGTTGACGATGGAAGACACCACACCACGGCGGATCTGGCCCTTTTGCAGCTGGGTCAGGAAGTTCTGTCGGACCTCAGATTGGGTCTGCTCCAGCCAGGCACGCCGAGACAGCACGACGTTGTTCCGGTTCTTGTCGAGTTCGATGATCTTGGCCTCGAGCTCCATGCCGACGTAGGGCTGCAGGTCACGAACCCGCCGCATCTCTACCAGCGACGCGGGAAGGAACCCGCGCAGTCCGATGTCGATGATCAGGCCGCCCTTGACCACCTCGATGACATGGCCGGTGACGACGCCGTCCTCTTCCTTGATCTTTTCGATCGTGCCCCAGGCGCGCTCGTACTGAGCACGCTTCTTGGACAGGATGAGGCGGCCTTCCTTGTCCTCTTTCTGCTGGACGAGAGCTTCGACCTCATCGCCGACGCTGACCACGTCGAACGGGTCGACGTCGTGCTTGATGGAGAGCTCTTTGGAAGGGATCACCCCTTCGGTCTTGTAGCCGATATCGAGTAGTACCTCGTCACGGTCCACCTTGACTACGGTGCCGGTGACGATGTCGCCGTCATTGAAGTACTTGATGGTTTTGTCGATCGCCTCGAGAAAGGCTTCGGGCGAACCCAGGTCGTCGACGGCGACCTGTGGTGGTGCCTCAAGGGAGGACGTCATGTAGCAGGGCTCCGGAAATGGTTGATGTGATTGTGGGCGTGGCTGCGACCCGATCCGTACACACGAAGAGGTTCAACCAGCAGCTGAGACAATCCGACTCGTACGAGCGTGACCTACTCCGTCCGAAGTCGCGCAGGTCACAGCAACGGTTCAGGTTAGCGCCGCCCACCAAACAGGGTCAAACCTGCGCCATCACACGTCTGAGAGGCTGTCAGTGCGCGGCGTCATGCCAGGACCGGCCCACGCCAACGGACACATCCAGCGGCACATTCAGCGCAACTGCCAAGCCCATCTTGGTGCGTACGACTTCCTCGAGCGCCTCGCGCTCCCCCGGCCCGATCTCGAAGACCAGTTCGTCGTGCACCTGGAGCAACATCCGGCTGCGCATCCCCGCGTCATCAAGCGCCTTCTCCACATCCAGCATCGCCACTTTGATGATGTCGGCCGCCGAGCCCTGGATTGGCGCGTTCAATGCCATCCGCTCAGCCATCTCCCGACGCTGCCGATTGTCGCTCATCAGATCGGGCAGGTACCGGCGGCGACCCAGGATGGTCTCGGTGTATTCGGTACGCCGGGCATCGGCCACCAATGAGTGCAGGTACGTGCGCACATCGCCGAACCGTTCGAAGTACTCGTCCATCAGCGCCTTCGCTTCGGACACCTCGATGTTCAGCTGCTGGCTGAGGCCATACGCGCTCAGACCGTACGCCAGACCGTAGTTCATCGCCTTGATCTTGGCCCGCTCGCCAGGCGTGACCTGACCAGGATCGACGCCGAAGACCCGCGACGCGGTGACGGTATGGAAATCCATTCCCGACTTGAACGCCTCGATCAGAGAGTCGTCCTCACTGGCATGCGCCATGATGCGCATCTCGATCTGGGAGTAGTCCGCCGACATCAGCGCGTCGTAACCGTCACCGACGATGAACGCCTGCCTGATCCGTCGCCCCTCCTCGGTGCGAATCGGGATGTTCTGCAGGTTGGGGTCGGTGCTGGAGAGCCGGCCGGTGGCCGCGATGGTCTGCACGTACGTCGTGTGGATGCGGCCGTCGTCGGCCACGGCCTTGAGCAAACCCTCCACGGTCTGCTTGAGGCGAATGGCGTCTCGGTGCACCAGGAGGTGTGCCAGGAACGGGTGTTCTGTCTTGACATAGAGCTGCTGAAGCGCGTCAGCGTCGGTGGTGTAGCCGGTACGGGTACGGCGGGTTTTAGGCATCCCGAGCTCGTCGAACAGCACCACCTGGAGCTGCTTGGGCGAGCCGAGGTTGATCTGCTTGCCCAGCACGTCGTACGCGTCGCTCGCCGCCCGGCTGACGGTAGCGGCAAACCCGGCCTCCAGGCTCTCCAGGTGGTCGACGTCGACGGCGACCCCCGTCTGCTCCATCCGGGCTAGCGTGCGCAGCAGTGGGAGCTCGACCCCATAGAGCAGGCTGGTGCCGTTGCGCTGCTCGATCTCGACGTCCAGTGCGTCAGCGAGATCGATGACTGCCCGAGCACGAACCATCGAAGCCTCAGCGGCCACCTTGGCGCCGGAGTCGTCGTCGCCGAAATCCAGCGCCAGCTGGTTGGGGTCATCGAGCTGAGGTGCGCCTTCAACCCTGAGCTCCCGCTTGAGATAGCGAATAGTCAGGTCAGCGAGGTCGAACGTGCGCTGGTCGGGGCGGGTGAGATACGCCGCGATCTGGGTATCGGAAGTCAAACCAGCGAGGTCCCAGCCGCGAGCCCAGATTGCCAGCAGCGGACCCTTCGCGTCGTGCATCGCTTTGTGGCGTTCGGGATCGGCGATCCAGTCTGCGAGCGCATTCTCATCCTCAGCGCCGAGCTCGGCCACTGCGACGTACGCCGCCGCACCATCGGCGGCGGCCAGCGAGAGCGCGGTAATGTCGCCGGTCCCCGAACCCCAATGCCCGATGATGTCGACGCCTGTGCGCTCACCCGCCGCGTGCTCGGCGAGCCAGCCGGCGAGCTCTCCTGGCTCGAGGCGCGCCGCCTCGAGGTCGAAGCCACCCTCGGGCACCACCTCGTCCTCATTCGGCAGTGCCTCGAGCAGCCGGTCACGCAGCACCCGGAATTCCAGACCATCGAAGAGTTGGTGGGTCGCCTCGCGGTTCCACGGGCGGCGCTCCAAATCGTCAAGGCTGATGGGCAGATCGAGGTCGAGCACCAGCGCATTCACCTGCCGGTTGCGCAGCACATCATTGACCCGTTCCTGGAACGCCTCGGCCGCCTTGCCCTTGAGCTCGCCCGCGTGTGCGGCCAGATTTTCCAGACCGTCGTACATCTCCAGCCACTTGGCCGCTGTCTTGGGTCCGACGCCGGGAACACCGGGCAGATTGTCGCTGGACTCTCCGACCAGAGCGGCAAGCTCTGGGTAGCGCCCGGGCGTCGCAAAGTACCGCTCCTCCACCGCCTTGGGCGTCATACGCGCGAGATCGGAGACGCCTTTACGTGGGTACAACACGGTCACGGAGTCAGAGACCAGCTGGAATATGTCGCGATCGCCGGTGCAGATCAAGACATCGAAGCCGGCCGCTTCGGCGCGAGTTGCAAGGGTGCCGATCACATCGTCGGCTTCATACCCTTCCTTTTCCACGTAGGGGATGTTGAGAGCCTTGAGCACCTCCTTGACCAGGTCGAGCTGGCCTCTGAATTCGTCTGGCGTTGTCGTGCGGTTTGCCTTGTATTCGCTGTAAATCTCGGAGCGGAAGGTATGACGCGATACGTCGAAGGCAACGCCGAGATGGGTCGGCTTCTCGTCGCGTAGCACGTTGATCAACATGGAGGTGAAGCCGAAGACGCCGTTGGTGTGCTGGCCGGTCTGGGTGGAGAAGTTCTCGACCGGAAGAGCGAAGAAGGCTCGGTAGGCGATCGAGTGGCCGTCGATCAGCATCAGCTTTGGCCGCGTGGGCAGCTCGCTGGCAGCCGCGCCTAGCTGAGTCCGAGCCTGCTGAGTCCTGGTCGGCTGAGTCGTCGTCGGCACATGCCGACTCTAGCTGCGTGCACTGACGTCGGCGGGGCTTCGAAGGACATCTGCGAAGCGACGTCCGTTCGCACTGTCTAGTCTGAGCCCGTGACTTCGACCGACCGGCCAGACGTGCCTGGCGAATACGCCCAGATGGGTGCACTCAACGACAAGATGGGCTTTGAGCTGTTGAAGATCACACCTGAGGAGGTCATCGGGCGAATGCCGGTGGCAGGCAACACGCAGCCGTACGGGCTGTGGCACGGTGGCGCCTCCTGCGTGCTCGCCGAGACTCTCGCATCACTGGGCTCGTTCATGTACGCGCAGCCGGAAAGAGTCTCTGTCGGCGTGGACATCAACGCGACACATCACCGCTCGGTGACAGCCGGCTGGGTGACCGGCACCGCAACGGCTTTGCGCCTCGGCAAGTACGGTCGCCAGCTACGAAATCGTGATCATCGACGATGCCGAAAAGCGGGTCTGTACGGCCCGGGTGACCTGCCAGCTGGTCAGCCCGCGCCGGGCAGCCTGAGATGCCCGAATTGGCCTAACTTCCGGTTGGATCCGCGGTCGTCTCGGCCAGGACTTCCAGCACGTGATCGGCTTCGGTCGCCGGGTTCACGAACGCCAGCCGCAGCACGGTCCGACCCTTCCATTGCGTCGGAATGCACAGGATTCGGCCGTCCAGTGCAAGGCGCCGTGACCAGCGCAGGTACGCAGCATCGTCCCATCCCGGCCGCTCGAAAAGCACCACCGACAGGGTCGGCTCCAGCGAGCAACTCAGCTGAGGAATGCCGCGGATTCCTCCGGCCACCGCACGAGCAGTCGCCAGGGTTTGCTCGATTGCCGCGGTGTATCGGTTTGTGCCGTGTGTGGCCAGGCTGAACCAGAACGGCAAGCCTCGGGCCCGCCGGGTCAGGTGCACCCCGTAATCCCACGGATTCCAGACCTCCCGGTCGATCGTGTCGAGATATCCCGCCTGCTGCGAATGGGCGGCGCGCGCGAGCTCGGGCTGCCGGTAGAGCAAGGCGCAGCAGTCATAGGTCGCGAACAGCCACTTGTGCGGGTCGACGATGAAGCTGTCGGCACGCTCGATCCCGTTGAAAAGATGGCGCACGCTGGGAGCGGCAAGAGCCGCGCCACCGTACGCGCCGTCGACGTGCAGCCAGACCCCGAACCGCTCGACACACATTCGCGATGCCGGCGAGGTCGTCGATGATGCCGGCGTTCGTGGTACCGGCCGAAGCGACCACAGCGAAGACGTCATGGGAGTTGATGAGGGCCGATCGTAAGGCCTCGCCGGTCAACTGGCCTTGATCATTTTCCGGCACGATCACCACTTCGGCATCCAGCACTGCCGCCGCCGCCTGAACAGACGAATGTGCCTGGGCCGTGCAGGCCAACCGCCATTGCCCCACCGGATGCCTGCCGAGCTGATTTCGGGCAAACTGCCGGGCGGCAACCAGAGCCGACAAATTACCCGGCGGTGCCGCCGGAAACGAAGCAGCCGCCAGCGGTCTTTGGCCAGCCGAGCAGCTCGACCAGCCACGCCAGCGCCTGGTTTTCCGCGAAGATCGCACCGGCTCCCGACTCCCAGGTGCCGGCGAAGATGTTGTAGCTGCTCACGACGGCATCGAATGCCAACGCCGCGCGAGTCGGCGCGGCTGGGATGTAGGCGAGATTCATCGGATCGTCTTGGGCCCGCGTCGCGGGGGCGATCACGTCTTCGAAGATGCGCAGTACCTTATCCGCACCGAGCCCTTCTGGTGTGATCGTCTGTCCGGCGTCGGCCAGCAGCTCAGAGGCTGGCCGGGCTGTCGTCTTGGGATCTGAAGCCTTGCTGATGCGCCGGCTGGCCAGAGCCACCGCCGCTTTAGCAATCTCGGTCTCGTCTCCCCAGACGCTGGCTGCTGCTGCCCCGACCGCGTGCGGAACTTCGGCATCGGAACCGATTGCTGACGACTTTGTCACCGGGAGTGCTCCTGCCTCGCCGATCATCCGCCGGATCACTCGCACGCTAGTTCGCGTGCCAGCACCGGACAATAAATCGTTGCGATCGCTCGCGCGATTTGTGATCGCTCGCGATCAGGGCGTGAACCCTTAATCCTCGCCGAGGTAGACCTTGCGAACGTTCTCGTCGACGAGCAGCGCTTCGCCGGTGTTCTCCAGCACGATCTTGCCGACTTCGAGGACATAGCCGTAGTTGGCGAGCGAGAGGGCCGCCTGTGCGTTCTGCTCAACGAGCAGGATGGTGACGCCCTCGGACTGCAATTCGACGATGGTTGACATGATGCGCTGCATCATCAGTGGTGACAGCCCCATTGATGGCTCATCGAGCATCAACAGCTTCGGCCGGTCATCATGGCTCGGCCAATGGCCAGCAGCTGGGATGCCGACACGCGCGCCTGCCGCCAGTACACCGACACCAACGACTACTACGTGGTCTACCGCGCGGCCGAGCCCACCGCGGTCAACGTGCCGACGGGGTCCTGCTCCGCCGGGTCGAACGGGTCTACTTCGACCGCGGCGCCGACGAGCCGGCGTACGCCCGGCACACCCTGGTGGCCCGCACCGGCCGGGTGGTCGCCACCGTGATCTACAGCTTCCTGCCCTCCGAATCCGACCCGGACGCCACCGACTTCACCGAAGCCACCAAGCTGCTGCAGACCCAGCTCGCCAAGGCCGCACACGCCTTCGCGAGGCAGCCACCTCAACAGCGCTCTTCGACATGCGCATGCGCACTGTCGTCAGACCAGAGTGCGGGTCCTCGCGCGCACCTGGCCCGTCCAGGCGAGAAGGAGTTCCCGGGCGTGGCTCATCTGCGCCTCCCAGTCCGGACGGATCATGTCGATCCGGTCGTCGAGCGCCTGCTCGGCTTCGAAGGCGGCGGCGAGGGAACCTTCCCAACCGTCCTCCCACAGCTGCACCATCGCCAGCGCGAGGCGGGACTGGATGGGATACAACATGATCTGCGGTCCCCGCGGCGCGGCCATGCCGATCAGGTAGAGCCGGTCGAGTCCGGCCGGCACGACTCCCCCGGCCGTCCGCAGCGGGACTCCGCCGCGCGTCTGCACCAGCGCCGGATCGAGGAACGGCACAGTGGGGTGGAAGCCGGTCGCCCAGATGATCGTGTCGAAGTCGCGGCTCGTGCCGTCGACGAAGTGCACCGTCCGCTCCTCGAACCGACCAAGCCCGGGGACGACACGGATCCGGCCGTGGTGGATCCAGTACAGCAGCAGGTCGTTGACCACCGGTGTGCCCTCCGCGAGCGTCCGGAACGGCGGCTCGGGCAGGCCGGGATAGTTCTGCCACGTCCCCTTCGACACGCGGATCAACAGCCGAGTGAGCAGATCCTGCTCCTCGAAGGTGAACTCGCGCAGGAACGCCAGCTCCGCACGGGGGACGCCGAAAAACGTCTTGGGCTGGAAGAAGTGGCCGCGCCGCACGCAGATCGCCGTTGTGAGCCGGCTCTGCGCGGCGTCGACGGCGATGTCGCAGCCGGAGTTGCCGGAGCCGATCACCAGAACGCGGTCGCCGTCGATGTCGGAGGTGTTGCCGTACGAGCCGGAGTGGATCTGCTTGCCGGTGAAGGTACCGGGAACATGGGGAATGCGCTGGTCGTGCAGGTGCCCGTTGGCGACGAACACGCCGTCGTAGTACTGCGCCCGGCCGTCGGCGGTCGTGACGATCCAGCCGGCCGATCCCACCGACCCCGTCGTCGCGACCGGGACGGCGGACGCGACACTCGTCCAGAAAGCGGATGTGCTGGCGGAGCGCGAAGTGGTCGGCGTACGCGTCGAGGTAGGCCAGTACCTGGTCGCGGGAGGGGAACAGCGGGTAGTCCGCGGGCATCGGAAAGCCCTCGTAACCGGTGACGTCCCGCGAGGTGATCAAGTGCAGTGCGTCGTAGTCGGTGTTCCAGTGGCCGCCCACCCGGTCGGTCTGCTCGAAACAGTCGACTACGCGGCCCGACTCGGCCAGGGTCTTCACGGCGGCCAGCCCGGCCGCGCCGGCGCCGATCACGCAATAGCGGGTCATCGTCCCTCCGTACGGGTAGTGGTCATGATCATCGGATGAGGCTCCCGCCGCTAATCACCAAAGTCTCCCCTGTGACGTACGGGCCCTGGACGAGCTGCCACACCCAGTAGGCGATCTCGTCGGGCTGGGAGACGCGGCCGAGCGGGATGGTCGAGACAACCTCGGCCATCCGTCCGGTAGCGGCGTTGCCAGGGGTGTCGACCCAACCGGGAGCCACGCCGTTCACGGTGATGCCGTGCGGGGCGAGCTCCACCGCCAGGGAACGCGTGATCGACATGACCGCGGCCTTGGATGCGCTGTAGACGAGCTGACCCTTGGAGACCGCGAGTGCGTCGACCGACGCGAAGTTGACGATGGCGCCGCCGCCCGCCGCCGCAAGCCTAGGGGCGGTGACGGCGCAGACGTTGAGCGTGCCGAGCACATTGACATCGAAGATGCGCCGATAGGCAGCCTCGGTGAAGTCCGCGAGGGTGGTCGGCGGATAGATGCCAGCCCCGTTGACCACCGCCCGTAGCGGCGGATCGTCGCCGACTCGGTCGAGCGCAGTCTCCAGGGCCGCCCGGTCGGTGACGTCGACCGCCACGGTCAGCAGCCGGCCGGACGCCACGTCGGCCGCTGCGGCGTCTGCGCGGAGCGCAGCACCGGCCTCATCGAGTGCCGCTTCGGCCCGGTCGACCGCGACCACCGTCCAGCCCTCGGCGAGGAAGTGCCGGGCGGTCGCCAGGCCCATGCCGCTGGCGGCGCCGGTGATGACGGCGCGCGACGGTTCTCCCCAAGGCATGACTCCAGGGTGCCAAGACGTCAGCCGGTGGTAAAGCCTTGTTTCGCGAGATCAGCTCAAGGATCAACCTTGATCAGATGGCCCTTGCCGCGTCCGGCGTCGGCCAGGTCCTGTAGGGCTCGGATGTGCTGCTCCGCCAACGCCATGAACGCGCGCGTTGCCGGGGATAGGGCGCCGCTACGCCGAGTCACGAAGGCGAAATGCTCCTCGAGGACCGGGGCGAGCGAGGCCCAGTGAAGACCTGAAGGGTAGCCCCGCCACTGCGTGACGAGGTACGACACCAGCGCGTCTCCGACCCCCTCGGCCGCCATTTCGACGGCGGCGGTCTGGAACTCCACCTCAAAGGCCGGATCCAGGGCGACGCCCGCGCGCTGGGCCCTCTCGGTCAGCGTGCGGCGCAGCGGGTCGTCGTGCGCCCAGTGCGCCTCGGACAAGATCAGCGGGGCTCGGCACAGCTGCTCCACGGTGACCGGGCTCGTGGTTCGGGCCGGGTCGGCGCTCACGTACACCACAGTGTCGGTCAGTACCGGTGCACTCACCCACAGTCCCTGGTCGTCGATGGGGAGCTGGACCAGTCCGGCCTCGAGGCTTCCGGCCCGTACGGCAGCGGCAACCTCGGAGGAGTTGAGGCCCTGCACCCGGATCTGGACGTCCGGATGCCGCACGTGGAACTCGGCGGTGAGCGCGGGCAGCAGGTAGAGATGGGCGCTGCTGAACGTCCCGAACGCGACCGTGCCGCCGGCGAGCTCACGGATGTCGCGGACGGCGCTCGTGAGCTCGTCGAGGTCGGCCAGCACCTCGCTGAGCCCACGGGACGACCATCCGGCCGGCGTCGGTGAGCTGCAGCCGTCGGTTCGTCCGCGTGAAGAGCCGCACGCCCAGCACCGCCTCCAGCCGCCGGATCTGGTCCGACAGGCTGGGCTGCGCGATGTAGAGACTCTGCGCGGCGGCGGCGAACGAGCCATGCTGAACCGAGGCAAGGAAGTACGTCAGCTGCTGCACGCTAGGCTGCCGCTCCGGCACGTACTGCCCTTTCTCGAGTTCTTGCACCGGCATTGGTGACCCACACCCTGCCACGCCGACTCCGCCGACCCGAAGGACGAACCGTGATGACGTCGGGAGCAACCGGAAGGCTGACGGGAAAGACCGTCCTGATCACCGGCGGCGCGCGCGGCCAGGGGGCCGCGCACGCGGAGCGGCTCGCGCGGGAGCAGGCGACGGTGTTCGCGTGCGACGTGCTGCACGAGGAGGGCGGCGCCCTCGCCGAACGGTTGCGGGGCGAGGGTCTGGACGTCACCTACCGGGGCTGGACGTGACCGACGCAGACCGCGTGGCAGGCGCTCGTCGGGGAGATCGGCCGGGTCGACGTCTTGATCAACAACGCGGGGATCATCCATGTCGCACCCACTCGAGGAGCAGGCGCGCGGGGCGTGGGACACCACGCTCGCCGTCAACCTCACTGGCGCGATGCTGGGCATCCAAGCCGTGGTGCCCGGGATGCGGAGCCCCATAGGTCGAGACAAGGTGGGTCGGTGATCAACATCGCGTCGATCTTCGGTGTCGGTGGGGGCTCCGGGGTATGCGGCCTACTGCGCCAGTAAGGCCGGACTCATCGCTCTGACCAAAGTCGCCGCCCTGGAGCTCGCCGCGGACAACATCCGGGTCAACGCCATCGTCCCCGGCGGCGTCTCCACGCCGATGAACGAGCACGAGAAGGAGGGCGGAGTCATCCCGGACACACCGCTGCGGCGTCGCGCCCATCCGAGCGAGATCTCCGGTGCCGTCGTGTTCCTGGCGTCGGAGGACTCGAGCTTCGTCACCGGGTCCGAGCTGGTTGTGGACGGCGGCTACCTCGCGCGGTGACGCTGCGATGCTCGCTCCGTCGCGGTCCGAGCCCAGACCACGCCGCGGGAGCGCCGTGAGCCGGCGTTCACCGGTGCAGGCGGCCTCGACGCAGCCGGCCAGGCTGCGGAGGTGGAACCCGCGTCCGACGGCCGCAGGGCCGTAGTGGGCGTACTTGGCCGAGTTCGTCGTGATGGTCCGCGACGATGGCGTGACCACCGGCTCGCCGATCAGGCACCAGCAGGTGTCGTTGACCAGGCGGGCGCCGAACTGCTCGAGGCGGGCGACGAGGCCGGCCCGTTCGGCTTTCGCGTGGATGCTGCGGCTCGTCGTCACGACCAGCTCGACATCCGGGGATTTCGTGCGGCCGTCGCACAGATCGGCGAGCCGGGCGAATTCGGTCAGCGAGAAGTGCGGGTTGCCGAGGGCGACCATGTCGGTACGCGTGACGGTGGCGCTGTTCAGCTCTTCCCACGTCCGCGCCAGCTCGGCGGCGCCGACCCGCACCCGCCGGACCGGCTCCGCCGGATCGGTCACCGCGTCGAGGGTCGGCGCTTCCGGAGTGACGCCGACGATGTGGAACATGGCCGCGGCCGAGGTGGTGGCGAACGCCGCGCCGAACGCGCGGAGATCGTCGGCGGTCGGGGTAGCTCGTTCCAGTCCCGTGAGTACCGGGATGTCGTTGCTGGCGATCGTGCCGACGTGGTAGCCCAGCGTCGGGATAGAACGCGTCGTCGAGCTGCTCGACCGGCACGTCGACTGCGATCTGCACGGTCGCCCGCCGCCCGGCGTCGGTGTGCGCCCCGGCATTGGGGGCTCGGCCGATCAGTGCGATGAGAATGTCCAGATAGTCGGGGTACTTCATGGTCCGGGCGCCGATCACCGCATTGGCGAAGACGACCGCGTTGGATTCGGCCCAGGCGATCTGCTGGCCGCAGGCCGGCGGGCCGTCGAGCAGGTAGGGGGCGCAGGTGTAGGTCGGGGTCACCCCGAGCCGCAGGTACGCGTCGGCCAGAGCCTCGGACGGTTCGCCGAGTTCCGCGGGGACGCCCTGGTCCCGCCAGCGGCGCCGGTCGATGCACAGGGAGTTCATGCTCGTCGGCACCGCGACCTGGCCGCCCAGCTCGACCAGCCGCTCGGCGAAGCGCAGACTCGCCGGACCCTGGTAGAAGCAGCCGTCGATGTGGCCGCGGTCGATGTCGATCAGGTCGTGCGCGCCCTCCAGCTGCGCGGCCCGGATGACCACCCGGATGGCCAGTCGGGCGGCCTCGCCGAAGGCTCCGGACAGCAACTGGCGGTCGTGGTCGGACGAGTCGGAAGTCGGTCAGGTCCAGGTCGGGCAGCGGGGTCGGCGCGGCCGGAGGGCGGTCGCCTCGGTCACGGTCACCCTCCCGTCGCGGACCGACACCCGGGACGCCGAGCGCAGCTGCGCGAAGTCGGCCGGGCTGAGCCGGACGACCGGGATGCTGACCCCGAACACCTCGGCGGCCAGGATGACCCCGAGGGTGAGGATCGGCTCGTCGGCGCGGAAGATCAGCGCTGCCGGGGCGTGCCCGTTGAGGAGCAGCTCGAACAGCGTCGCGCTGCCGGAGCAGGAGCCGCGGCCGCTGGGCAGCGCCAGCACCTTGCCGGCCACACTCTGCCCGTGCAGCGGATGGTGGGTGTCGATCACCCGCCCGGTCGACGAATCGACCCCGCCCATGAAGCTCAGCCCGACATCGGCGTGGAGCAGCTCGCCGTCCGCCGCGCCGGGCACCACGGAGCGGCCGGCGTAGGCCTCGATTCTCATGGCGACGTCATTCGGCGGCGGTGTGGACCGGCGGCAGGTCGTCGATCTGGCGGAGCCAGGTGTCGGCGACGGTGAAGCCGCGCGGGAACGGGTCGGTCGGGTCCAGGCCGAACTGGTAGATCCCGGTGATCCAGGCCTGGCCGGCGACGCGTCGGGATGACCGCGTCGTACTGACCGACCGTCGTGGTCGAGACGATCGAGCTGTTGAACCGGGTGCCGATCACCGACTCGTGGACGAAGGTCTCGACCGACCTCGATCAGGCCCCGGGCGTGCAGCTGGCGCCAGCCGGGCCGACGTGCCGGTCCCGCAGGGGGAACGGTCCAGCCGCCCGGGCGAGACCACGACGGCGTTCCGCGAGCGCAGGCCGTCAGCCTCGCGCGCAGCGGGCCGGTGAACTCGACCTGGGTGATGCCGGGGATCTCCGGGTTGGTCGGGTGCACCGCCTCCAACTGTTCGGCCGCCGCCTTCTTGATCACCTGGCCGAGTTCGCAGATCTTCCGGGCCTCGGCCGGGGTCAGCTCGAATCCCACCCGGCCGCCTCGACCAGCACGTAGGTCATGCCGCCGTAGGCGACGTCCACGGTCAGCCGGCCGAGATCGGGCACCTCGATGTCGGCGTCGAGGTAGTAACAGAACGCCGGCTGGTTGACGAATCGCACCCGCTCGACCTTGCCGTCCCGGCAGTCGCAGGTGACCGTGATCAAGCCGGCCGGGGACTCCAGCGTCAGCTCGGTCGTCGGTTCGGTCATCGGCAGGATGCCGGTCTCCAGCAGCACCGTGGCCACGCAGATCGTGTTCGAGCCCGACATCGCTGGATACTCGGTCGACTCCAGGATGATGTAGCCCATCGCCGCATCGGGATGGTTTGACGGGACCAGGATGTTGGCGTTGTGGTTGATCGCGCCGCGCGGCTCGAACAAGATCAGCTTCCGCAGCTCGTCGCGATGATTCTGCAGATAGACCCGCTTGTCGAAAACGGTATCGCCAGGGATGTCGCCAACCCGCCGACGATCACCTGGCCGCTCTCACCCTCGGCGTGGCAGTCGACGACCTGCAGGATCTTGGTCCAGCGCATGCAGTTTCCTCCCGTGGATGTGCGGCGATCGGCCAAGATAACGGACATCGTCGGCGCCGGAAAGCTCAGGAGAGCGGCCGGCGGTCCGCGGTGACCCTCGTTGGAGTTCGCAGGTCAGAAATCGCTGTGCCGATGCCGGGTCGTGGGGCCATAGTGCTCGTTGGAGCTGGACGCGCGGAAGGAGGTGAGCCATCGTGTTCGATGAACCGGAACTGCACGTGATCAAGTTCCCTTGGAATCCCGAGCGGGAGGCCGAACGCGAACGGCAGCACGCCCAAATGCTGTGTCGCTATCGCGGCCAGGTGGCGATGACGCTGATCGAACTGGGTTCAACCCCGGGGAAGTGACCGCTTGGAGTGAGTCCATCCTCGACCGCCTGTTCATCGTCCTCCCCCGTGAGGGCGGCGCGCCATGCCGCTGCTGTTGCCATCCTCGGCTGCCTGACTCGGACTTCCACGACTACGGCTTCTCTTACGCCTGCCGCCTCACCACGGAGGAGCGTCGTCGGCACACCGACGAACGGCGAGCCCACCTCGCGGCCCTCTGGAACTCCGCAGCGGAGCGCGCGCGACGGCAGGCTGAGGAGAACGATCTGGCGAGTTGGTTGGCCGGTCAGCACGACTTCGTGATCAGCCCTCCGAAGACAACAGATCGAGGTCATCGCCGCCGAGCTCGCCGCCCGCGTCTTCCGCTCGCCTCGTTCATCACTCGCGCCTTGTCGGCACCACCTGAGGACGTCGCCGGAGACGTCGCCGCGTGGCGGACCCAGTTCGACCAGGTCTACTTCACCACGGACAACCCCACCGTCCCACCGGTCAGCGCAAGCTGGTGAAGAATTCCGCGATGTCATTCGCCAACAGCTCTGGCTGTTCGGCCGCCGCGAAGTGTCCACCGCTCCGGTAGACGTTCCAGCGGCGGATTGCGTAGAGCCGCTCAAACCAGGATCGAGGCGGTTCCCCCTCCGAGACGAACTCGTTCGGAAAGAGCGCCATGGCCGTCGGGACGCGGACAAGGTCATCCGGCCCGAGCGGCGTCCCGTGCCATCGGTTGTCGTAGTAGTCGCGCATCGACGACGTGACGCAGCCAGTGACCCACCACACGGTCAGCAGCGTCAGCAGCGCCTCCCGGCCGAACGTCGCGTCCAGGTCGCCCCCGCTGTCGGACCATGACCGCCACTTGTCCAGCACCCACGCGGCCAGGCCCGCCGGGGAGTCCGCTAGGGCGTATCCGAGCGTCTGCGGACGGGTGGATTGCACAGAGCTGTAGCCGCGCTCGACGCGGTCCCAGGCAGCGACGCGGTCGAGGTATGCACGCTCGTCCAGCGAAAGGGGCGCCGCGCCGGGCCCGGTGTACGGCGTCATCTCGGCCGTGCTGAGGTGTATGCCGACAACGCTGTCCGGATGGGACAATGCCATGTGGGTGGCCACTCCGGCGCCGAAGTCGGCACCGTACGCGCCGTACCGCGGATAGCCCAGTCCGTCCATGAGCTGATGGCAGACCTCGGCGACGTACGCCCGGTCGACTCCTGTCCGCCGAGGCCGTGACGAAAACGCGTACCCCGGCAGCGAAGGCACCACCAGGTCGAACCGGTCGCCGAGTCGGTCAACCAAGGGCAGCATCTCGACGAAGCTGCTCGGCCAGCCGTGCAGCAGGATGAGCGGGAGCCGCTCTCCGTACCCGCGGTGGCCCACGAAGTGAAGCCGAATCCCGTCGATGTCGGCAATGCAGTGGTCGTAGCGGTTGAGCCGCTCCTCCTGTGCTCTCCAGTCGAACCCGTCGGCCCAGTAGGTCAACAGATTCTGCAGGAACTCCCGGTCCACACCCTGGCTCCACGCGTTCCCGGGCGCGGCGTCGGGCCATCTCGTGCTGCGGATCCGGCGGCGCAGATCATCGAGGACATGATCGGGCACCTCGATGATGAACGGTTCGACGAGCACCTCGCCATCCTAGGAGCGCCGTCGGCTTGGCCCGGCACCGCTGCGCGGAGGCATCCTCAGCCCTCGCGACGCTTGACCGATCGCGGGCTGAGGAAGCGGATCGAGCTCCAGACGGTCCCAATCTTGTCGTTGGTGCCCGACGCACGGGCTCCGCCGAACGGCTGCTGGCCCACCACGGCGCCGTTCGGCTTGTCGTTGATGGTCAGGTTGCCGGCCGTGTAGCGCAGCGCCTGGTCGGCCTCTGCCTCGGTCATCGGCCACGACTTCGGATCCGCAACCTGCAGCACGGTCGGACGCACGAACCAGCCCACGCGGTGGTCGGTGCTGCCGCCCGTCAGCACCAGTCGATCAGCGCGCTCCCGGGCGAGGGCATCGGCGTATTTGGCGAACTGTCGCGATGTGATGACCGCGCCGAGATCGGTTCCTGGAACCGTCGGATCGCCCACGGTCAGGGCTTCCGTGCGCGCCACCAGCCGGTCGCGGAACGCGGGCCACACCGAACGCGGTACGTAGAGGCGACTCGCGGCCGAGCACTTCTGGCCCTGGTAGTTGTTCCGCGCTGATCCGCACAATCGTCGGCTGCCTTCGACAGTCGTCGAAGGCTAGATTGAACTGTGCCCGAGGATCCAGCGGACGGGCCCGAAGCCGACGGGCACGAAGAGGCCCAGGCGGCCGTCGACCAGCTGGCGGCCCGCCTCGATATGTCGGTGCTGGTCGAGGATCGCCGTCAGCGGCCGGTCTGGTGGGCGACGCGCGGTCCGGTCGACGCGACTCGGGTGCGCACCATCCTCAACCGGCGGGTGGATCCTCCGGTCGCTCGCGTGGTCAAGACGTTCGACCTCGCGAATGCCGTCGGACCCGTTCGGGTGCCGAGCATGCCCGAGCTCGACATGTGGGCGCGCTGGTGCGTGCCGCTATGGGCCGAGGGCGAGCTGCTCGGGCTGCTCTGGGTGCTCGACCCCGACGACCGGGTGAGCTCAGGTGGGCTGCCCGCCATCGTCGAATGTGCGGCCCTGGCCGCCGATGTGCTGGCCCGCGCCGAGGTATCGCGCCGCGACGTCGCGCGGCGGCGTAACCGGCTCATCCGCGTTCTGTTGCGTGGCTCCGACTCGGCGGCGGCGTCGGAACTGATCACGGTCGAGCGGCTGCGCGTGGAGGCCCGTGTGCAGGTCGACAGTGGCGGGCGGCGGGGCGGCTGGCCGTTGCCCGGCGGCCTGCGGGCGCACATTGCCGGTGATCGGCCGCGGGCCGCGACCAGCGGAGCGCCCCTGCCCCTCGTCGAGCTTGCTGAGGCCGTTCGGCGAGCGCATGCCACGCTGGCGGCCGTACGCGCGGGGGCGCAGCTCGACCCGGTGTCGTGGGACGCACTGGGCGCATGGCGCCTGGTCATCGACGCGCCGGCAGACCTGACCGTCGCCCAGCTCCACCCGGCCGGCGAGATGCTCGCGGCCCTCCCCCGCAACGACCTGCTGACGACGGCGCGCACCGTTCTCG
This sequence comes from uncultured Actinomycetota bacterium, assembly GCA_963845915.1. Taxonomy (GTDB): domain Bacteria; phylum Actinomycetota; class Actinomycetes; order Propionibacteriales; family Propionibacteriaceae; genus Microlunatus. Next base: position 25,648 of record CAWJUB010000035.1, on the reverse strand, counting down.
ACCTCGGCGACGTCACCGCCGCCGCCGAGCGGCTGCACCTGCACCGCACGACGCTCTACTACCGCCTGGACCGGATCGCCGAGCTCACCGGGGTCGACCTGCGTGACGGCCGCCGCCGCACGGATCTGCAGCTCGCGCTCTGGCTCGACGCCTATCGGCGCGCCGCGCCGCCGGCCCCGGCGTGATCATTCCGCGAGTAGTCCGGCGAGACGGTTGGCGGCGATGTTGCGGCCGGTGATGACGAACACGGTCGGTAGATCGGCGGGAATGTTGCCGGCCGCGGCCGCGGCGATGCCGACGGCCGCGGACCCCTCCGCCACGATGCCGTGTCGCAACGCGAGTTCTCGCACGGCCACGCGGATCGCGGCCTCGTCGGCCGCCGTGACATGGACACCGTGCTGGCTCAGGATCCGGGGGGTGATCGTGTCGGCGGCGATGTTGCCGGCCAGGCCGTCCGCGATCGTGGGCTCGACGTCGACGTCGATGACACGCCCGTCGCGCATGGACGCGGAAACGGCGCGCGACGCCTGCGCCTCGACGCCGATGACGCTGGCCCGTGCGGGAGCACCGAGCGCCGTCCCGGCTGCGAGTCCGCCGCCACCGACCGGCACGACGATGCGGAACGGTCCGACGACCTGTTCGGCGACTTCGCCGACCACGGTGGCCTGTCCGGCGATGACGTCCGGGTGCGTGTACGCGGAGATGAACTCGGCGTTCGTCTGCTCCGCGATGCGGAGCGCGGCCTGCTCCGCCGCGTCGTAGCGGTCCCCGACCAGCAGCAGATCGATGTCGAAGCGGCGCAACGCCTCGACCTTGGCTGTCGAGGCGTTCTCCGGGACGACCACCGTGACTCGAGCGTTCAGCCGCATCGCGGCGAACGCGACACCGAGGCCGTGGTTCCCGGCGGAGGCCGTCACCACCGGGCGACCGTCGCGCACGGCCGTTGCCACGGCGGCCAGCGCCCCGCGCACCTTGAACGACCCGGTCGGCTGCAGCGACTCCAGCTTGAGGTACGTCGGGGGGTCGAAGCCGCCGAGGTCGACCCGAACGAGGGGCGTGCGATCAAGATGGGTCTGGACGACCGTTTGTGCCTCGGCCAGGCGCGTCGGCCAATCGATGTCCCTGCTGTTCGCCATGTCGTCTCCTTCGACAGAGGTCGAAAACTCCTACGGAAGGTTCCGCTCGGCGGCACTACCGACCCCTCCGCCGGGATCCCTAGCCTGACCAGGGAACACGAGAGGAGGATCCGGTGCCGACCTATGACTACATCGTGGTCGGGGCAGGGACGGCGGGCTGCGTCATGGCGAGCCGGCTCAGCGAGGACCCCGCCGTCTCGGTGCTGCTCATCGAGGCGGGAGGCAGCGATCGGACCCCGATGCTGATCATGCCGGCGGCCTTGCCCTTCGTCTACCAGAGCAAGCGGGTGCAGTGGGGCTACCGGTCCGGGCCCGAACCGGAGCTGGACGGCCGGGAAATCGACGAGAAGTCGGGCCGGGTCATGGGCGGGACGTCGTCGATCAACGCGATGATCTTCAACCGCGGCAACCCGCTCGACTACGACGGCTGGGCTGTCGACGGGCTGGGGAGTGGGACTACGCCCACTGCCTGCCCTACTTCAAGCGGATGGAGACGTTTGCCGACGGACCCGACGAGTGGCGGGGAGGCTCCGGACCGATGCAGGTGAGCCGGTCGGAGGCGAAGCACAGGCTGTATGACGCGCTGCTGGAGAGCGGCGAGCAGTCCGGTTGGGGGGTGACGAGCGACCACAACGGCTACCGCCAGGAGGGCATGCACATCGCCCAGGCGTCGATCCACCGCGGTCTGCGCTGGAGCACCAGTCGGGCCTACGTCCGTCCCGCAGTCCGCCGGTCGAACCTGCACGTCCTCAGCAAGACCTACGCCACACGCATCGTGATCGACCACGGAACGGCGGTCGGGATCGAGGTTGCCGACGGGCCGGGCGTCACCCGGATCAGCGCGCGGCGGGAGGTCGTCCTGTGCGCCGGCGCCTTCGGCTCGCCGAAGCTGCTCATGCTGTCCGGTATCGGCCCGGCCGACGAGCTGCGCCGGCACGGGATCCCCGTCGTCGCCGACGTGGCCCAGGTCGGGCAGAACCTGCAGAACCACCCGGGCGTCGACGTGCAGTGGGCCGCCGACCACTCCGACTCGCTGACCGCGGCGATTGGGGTCATCGGACGCGCCCGGCTGGCGGCAGAGTGGGGTCTGTTGCGCCGCGGGCTGGGTGCGACGAACTTCTTCGAGGCCGGCGCTTTCCTTCGCACCAACGACCAGGTCGCGTTCCCCGACATGCAGTACGAGTTCCTCGCCCTCACCCGCAGGCTGGTCAACGGCAGGCTGGTGCCGGTGCCGGGTTTCCAGTTCTGGATGGACTTGTCCCGACCGCACAGCCGAGGGCACGGTGACGCTGCGCTCGGCGGATCCCGCGGCACCGCCGCACATCGTGTTCAACCACCTCTCCGACCCACGCGACCTGACCGACCTGGTCGCCGGCATCCGGCTGATCCGCGAGATCGTCGCCCAACCGGCCTGGACGCGCTACAACCGGGGCGAGCTCACGCCCGGACCGGACGTCACCAGCGACGCCGAGCTCGAGGCCTTCGTCCGCCGCAAGCTCGGGACGTCGTACCACCCCTCCGGCACAGTCCGGATGGGAGCGCGACGTTGAGGCTCCGGTCGACGCGGCGGGCCGGTTCCGCGCCGTCGCGGGGCTGCGGGTGGTCGACGCGTCGATCATGCCGAAGGTCGTCACGGCCAACCTCAACGCACCAGTGATGATGATGGCCGAGAAGATCGCCGACCAGATCCTGGGTCGACCAGCCCTGGCCGCCGATCACGTCGACGTCTACCGCAGAACCCAGCACCAGGACTCAAGGTGAGGGCGGTCGTCGTCATCGGCGGCGGCATCGTCGGGACCGCGACCGCGCTGCACCTCGCCGAGGCCGATGCCGGTCTCGACGTCGTGCTGGTCGAGGCCGACCCGACCTACACCAAGGCCGCGACCGGCAAGGGCACCGGCGGGATCCGGCAGCTGTTCACCCGGCCCGAGAACATCCTGCTGTCGCAGTACACGCTCGACGTCGTCGAGGACTGGGAAACCTGGGCCGGCACCGGCGGCGAACCGCCCGGCGATCTCGGTTGGCGGGCCAACGGCTACCTCTTCGTCGCTGGACCGGACGACGTCGACCAGCTGCGCCGAAACTTCGAAACCCAGCAGGCCCACGGCGTCGGCGCCGAGTGGCTGGAACCACGCCGAACTGGGCGCGCGGCACCCCGAGCTCCGCGTCGACGACCTCGCCGGGGCCGTGCTGTCGCCGCGGGACGGCTGGCTGAATCCGGCCGTCTTCTTTGCCGGGGTCCGGGCGCGCGCCCGAGCTGCTGCCGGAGTCCGGGTGGTCCACGACCGGGTCACCGAACTGGTGCTCGACCAGGGCCGAGTGACCGGCGTACGGCTCCAGACGGGTCGACCGCTCGCGGCCGATGCCGTTCTGGTCTGCGCCGGTACCTGGACCCCCGAGCTCGTTGCCCCCCTCGGCATGACGCTCCCCATCGAGCCGATGCGCCGCCACGAGCACTACGTCACCGCGTCGGCGACTGCCGACGACCTGCCCTTCGTCAAGGACGTCAACGGGCTTGCGATCCATGCCCACTCCGGAGGGTTCTCGATCGGGCTCGTCGATTTCGACCATCCGGGTGGCGAGGACTTCAGCGTCGACGCCTCCTACTTCGCCCGGGTCGTCGAGCCCGCCACCGCCCACCGGCTCAGCGGCCTGTTCGGCTTCGTCGAGCAGCGGGTCTGGACCGGCCTCTACGACCAGAACCGCCTCGACGGCAACGCAGTGATCGGCAACTGGCCCGGACACCACGACAACGTCTACGTCGCCGCCGGCTTCTCCGGCCACGGCTTCATGCACGCGCTCGGCGTCGGCCGGGGCCTGACCGAGCACCTGCTGACCAGCGACTACCAAACCGTCGACCTGAGCCGGCTCGGCTATGCCCGCATCGAGGCTGAGCAGCCGTACACCGAGCTCGGCATCCGCTAGAAGATCCTGAGGTCGCCCGCGGTCCGCGCCTCGTCGCGGTCGGTGGACGGGGTGTCCGGACCCGCGACGAAGCCGGTCCAACCCCGGCTTTGTGCGGGGTACCCGCGCGGCTCCAGCACCAGGAGCAGCAGGAGGATCAAGGCGATACCAATGAGAACGACCATGGCAGTAATATTGCCATCATTTGATTACTGCCAACAGTGGCTGATCTGCCGCCGTACGAAACTTTTCTGCCATCAGGCTCCGCTCAGGCCTCGGTATCAGTCAAAATCCGGCTCGACGGCACCCATGATCCTTGGGAACCGACCCGGGCTGATCAACGTGCTTGTCTGGTTCTCGACGCCACGACGACCGGAAGGATGATCATGACTACGGTGGAGACCGTCGACTATCACACAGCCGGGGAACCGTTCCGGATCGTGCGGCCGCAGGCGACGATCCCGGGTGAGACCGTGGCAGAACGCCGGGTCTTCGCGATCGGCGACGCCGACATCCAGGCCCTGCGGAGGTTCTTGTGCTTCGAACCCCGGGGCCACGCCGACATGTACGGGGGCTTCCTCGTGCCGCCGGACGACGACGACGCACATCTGGGCGTTCTGTTCTGGCACAAGGACGGGTTCTCCACCGCCTGCGGACACGGCACCATCGCCCTGGGCGCCTGGGCCATCCATACCGGTCTGGTCCCGCCGGATCCTTCGGGAATGACCGAGGTGCGGATCGACGTCCCGTCCGGACGGGTGACCGCGAAGGTCCGCACCGATGGCAATCAGGTCGTCGGGGTCGACTTCGTCAATGTGCCCAGCTATGTGCTGCACCGCGAGGTCCCCGTCTCGACATCGCGTGGTGAGGTCATCGTCGACGTCGCCTATGGCGGAGCCATCTACGCCCACCTCAACGCCTCGAGCGTCGGACTTCGCGTCACGCCGGAGAACTACGCCGACCTGATCGTCATCGGCCGTGAGGTCAAGCACCTCCTCAACGCCACCGACTACGCCGCCCATCCCGAAGATGACCGCCTCAGCGGCATCTACGGCACGATCTTGTTCGACGACCTCGGCGCCAATGACGATGGCGACCTGCGCCAGCGCAACGTCACCGTCTTCGCCGACGGCGAGGTCGATCGCTCGCCCTGCGGTTCGGGAACCGCCTCCCGGGTCGCCTTGCTGGCCGCGACCGGCGCTCTGGCCGGGGATCGACAGCTGATCCACGAGTCGATTGTGGGAACCGTCTTCCAGGCCCGTGTCGCCCACCAGGTCGAGGCGGCTGGACGTTCAGCTGTCGTGCCGGAGGTCAGCGGCATGGCCTACCGCATCGGACGTCACGTATTCGAGCTCGACCCGGCCGACACCCTGGGTGAGGGCTTCGTGCTCCGGTGAACTCATCAGTTCCTGCTGATCAGCGAGCGGAGGAAGAACGTCAGGTTGGCCGGACGCTCGGCGAGGCGCCGCATGAAGTAGCCGTACCACTGTCGCCGAAGGGCATGTAGGCCCGGACGTGATCGCCCTCGGAGACCAGGCGGCGCTGCTCGGCGTCGCGGATGCCGTAGAGCATCTGGATCTCGAAGTCGGTCGGCGTCCGGCCGGCCTCGGCGGCGTAGCGCCTGGGCCGCGGCGATCATCTGCGGGTCGTGCGAGGCGACCATCGGGTAGCCCTGGCCGTCCATCAGGACCTCGCAGGCAGCGCAGGTAGGACGGCGTCGACGTCGTCCTTGCCCTGGATAGGCGACCTCGGCCGGCTCCTGGTAGGCGCCCTTGCACAGCCGGATCCGCGAGCCCGGCGCCGGACAGCTCGCGGCAGTCGGCCTCGGTGCGGTGCAGGTAGGCCTGCAGCACGGTCGCCACGCTCGGGAACTCGCTGACGCAGTTCGCGGACGATGGCCAGGGTCGAGTCGGTCGTGGTGTGGTCCTCGGCGTCGACGTTCACCCAGGCGCCGACCTCCGCGGCGGCCGCGCAGATCGGTCCGGGCGTTGGCCAGGGCCGAGCTCGTCGCCCGTCCCGGCAGGGACTGGCCCGAGCGCGGACAGCTTGATCGAGACCTCCAGCGGCCGCGACGCCCGTCGCTGACTCGGCGCCGAGCGTGCCGTAGGCCTGCGAGCAGCGAGAGGTAGGCCTGCGACGGTGGCTGTCGGCCTCGCCGGCGTCGGCTGGTGTCCTCGCCGAGGTAGTCGACGGAGATGAACCGGCCGGACTGCGAGCAGCGTCGCGTGACGGCCGACCGACGGCGGCTCCTCGGCGGCGCCCGGCACGAACCGGTTGACCATCTTGCGGGTGAGGCGCGAGCGGCTGATCGTGCGTTCCAGCCGCGCGGAGCGGGCGGCGGCCAGGAGGGCGGGCCGCAGCAGGGTTGCTGAGGGTGAGGCATCAGGCGTCGCTGTCGCTCGTCTGGTCGGGCCCTGGTGGGGGTACAGGTGGTTGCGTCGGCGGCACGAACGTCTCCTTGATCGTGCGGGCGGAGGTCCAGCGCAGCAGGTTCTGCGCGCGAGCCGGCCTTGTCGTTGGTGCCCGAGGCCCGGGCGCCGCCGAACGGCTGCTGGCCGACGACCGCGCCGGTCGGCTTGTCGTTGATGTAGAAGTTGCCGGCGGCGAAGCGCAGCGCGTGGTCGGCCTGCGGCGATCGCGGCCCGGTCGTCGGCGATGACCGCGCCGGTCAGCCCGTACGCCGAGCCCTGGTCGACCAGGCGCAGCGATGTCGGCGAACGCGCCGGGCGCTGAGTCGTCGTAGACGTGCACGCGACAGGATCGGGCCGAAGTACTCGGTGCGTGAACGCCTCGTCGGTCGGGTCGTCGCCGAGCAGCACGGTCGGGTCGATGAAGAAGCCCTCGCTGTCGTCGTAGGTGCCGCCGGCGGCGATGGTGAGGCTGTCGGTGGCCTTGGCCCGGTCGAGCGCGGCGGCGTTGCGGTCGAAGGCGCGCTGGTCGATCACCGCGCCGCCGAAGTTGGCGAAGTCGGTGACGTCGCCGTAGCGTCAGCGCCGGCGACCTTGGCCGAGGAAGTCGTCGCCCATCTTGCGCCCAGACCGACGTCGGGCACGAAGGCGCGCGAGGCGGCCGAGCACTTCTGGCCCTGGTAGTCGAAGGCGCCGCGGATCAGCGCGGTGGTCAGCACGTCGGGATCGGCGGAGCTGTGCGCGACGACGAAGTCCTTGCCGCCGGTCTCGCCGACCAGCCGCGGGTAGCCGTGGTAGTCGGCGATGTTGTCGCCGACCTGCTGCCACAGGTGCTGGAAGGTGGCGGTCGAGCCGGTGAAGTGGATGCCGGCCAGCCGCGGATCGGTCGAGCGCGACGTCGGAGACCAGCGGACCGTCGCCGAGCACCAGGTTGATCACGCCGGCCGGCAGCCCGGCGGCCTCGAGCAGCTGCATGGTCAGGTACGCGGCGACGGCCTGGGTCGGCGACGGCTTCCACACCACGGTGTTGCCCATCAGCGCCGGCGCGGTCGGCAGGTTGCCGGCGATCGCGGTGAAGTTGAACGGGGTGATCGCGTAGACGAAGCCCTCGAGCGGCCGGTACTCGACCCGGTTCCAGACGCCGGGGGAGGAGATCGGCTGGTCGGCTGAGGATCTGCCGGGCGAAGTGCGACGTTGAACCGCCAGAAGTCGATCAGCTCGCACGGGGTGTCGATCTCGGCCTGGTACGCGGTCTTGGACTGGCCGAGCATGGTGGCGGCGGCGAGCGTCTCGCGCCACGGCCCGGACAGCAGGTCGGCGGCGCGGAGGAAGACCGCTGGCCCGCTCGCTCGAACGGCAGGTCGCGCCACGCCGGGGCCGCCTGCTGGCGACGCCTCGATCGCGTCGGCGACGTCGGCGCGGGTGGCCTTGGTGTAGCGTGCCGATCACCTGCGCGTGCCGGTGCGGCTGGACGACGTCGTACGCGGGGCCGGCGGCGGTGCGGTGCTCGCCGCCGATGACCTGGTGGATGTCGAGCGGGTTGTCCGCGAGCTCGTCCAGCTCGGTGACCAGCCGGGCGCGCTCCGGCGAGCCGGGGCGTAGTCGTGCACGGGCTCGTTGACGGGCTGGGGTACGTGGGTGATGGCGTCCACTACTGATCCTCTGCTGATCCTCGGGCTGCGGGTCCGACGGGGTTGATGAGTCAAGTAAAGGCTCGGACGGCCTGAAAATCTTTAGTCGATAGGCTGAAGAAGGAGCGCAATATTTGTACGATCGACTAGACGGATGGCCGTGACGGAACTGGACGAGTGCGACCGAGGTCGTGACGTTGGACTCCATGCTCGACGCGCTCGGCTCCGCAGTGGTGTCGTTGCGGGTGGCCCCAGCGGGAACTCAGTGGCCGATTCGAACGGTCGCCCTCTTCGACGCCGACGACCTTGCCGCCGCGGCCGACTCAGGGGTCTTGGTGGCGGACCTGTGTGTGCTGGCCGGCGTCCCCGCGGCGACGGCGCGATCGTGGATCGATCGGCTGGCCGATGCCGATGCGGCGGCGCGGCCGGTGGCACTGGTGATCAAGGACGTCAGCGCCGATCTGTGTCGATCGGCCGAGACCGCAGGCATCGCCGTGGCGGCGCTGCACGCCCAGGCGCGCGTGGAGATGGTGCTGTCGACCGTCCGCAGGCTGCTGGCGGGGGCGGCGTCCCGCCCATGGGAGGACGCAACCTCTGGCGAGGCGGTCATCGAGGAGTCCGACCTGTACGGCCTGGCTCAGCGGGTGGCCACGATGACCGGGGGGCTGGTGAGCATCGAGGACGACCAGGTCCCGCCTGCTGGCCTACTCGGCCACTGACGGTGCGGCCGACGAGCTGCGGATGCTGTCCATCCTCGGGCGGGAGGGGCCGGCGGAGCATCTGCGTCGGCTGCGGGAACTCGGGGTGTTCGACCGGCTGCGGAGAGCGCAGTGCCGTGGTGGAGGTCCCGGCCGATGAGGAGCTCGGCTGGCGCCGCCGGCTGGTGGTGAGCATCCAGCCGCTCGGTGGCTCCGCCCGTCACCGTCGGGCTGGCGTCTCACTAGGCACGATCTGGATCCAGGAGGGCGCTCAACCGCTTGATCCCGACAGCGCGTCGGTGCTGGAGGGGGCCGCAGCGATCGCCGCCCGGCTCATCCACCGGACCCGCAGCGCGCCCACCCAGGAGGCGCTACAGATCCAGCGATTGCTCGGGATCCGTGGCGGTGGCGTCGATATCCCCTCGCTGGCTTCGGCTCTTGCCCTGCCCACGTCCGAGGAATCTGCGGTGGTCGGGATCGCCGTGATCAACGGTGATCGGCTAGCGCCGATGGCGGAGATGGCCGCGGCGCTGCGCCTGCTGGCCGGCGCCTACGTGCGCGAGTCACTGGTGACGACCACTGACGAGCGGCTGTACGTGTTGATCCCGCGCAGCCGCTCGACGGGCCTGGCCACGTGGGTCGGCGGCGTACTTGATCGTCTGGCGGCCCGGTTCGGGCCGCAGCTACGTGCGGCCATCGCAGCACCGGTGGCGAGCCTCGATCAGGTGCCGGCCGCCCGCGACGAGGTCGACCGAGTGCTGGACAGCCCGGTGGGAACCGACCGTGTGACGTCGTTGACCCAGTCGAGAACTCCGGTGCTGCTCGGCGAGATCGCCGACCTCGTGCGGTCCCGCGCGGAGCTCAGGGACCCTCGGCTGCAGGCCCTCTTCGACTACGACCAGGAGCGCGAGGCGGCCTTGGTCAACACGCTGGAGGAATACCTGCAGCGCTTCGGCGATGTCCGGGCCGCCGCCGCCGACATGCACGTTCACCCGAACACGCTGCGCTACCGGGTCCGCCGGGCAGAGGAAATCCTCGGCATGAGCCTTGACGACCCCGATTCCCGATTGTTGCTGCAGATCCAGCTGCTGATCCGGCACCCGATCCGTTGATCCAGCTCTACTCCGAGCAGCAGGGCTGGATCGGCTGCAACGGCGCTGGGCGATGGGCGGGAGGCCATCGACGGGCGCGCCGGGACACGTACCAGGGGCGGACTACTGGAGGAACTGGAGGTCGCTGGCGACCCGGACGTCGTCGCGGTCGGTGGAACGCGCGGACGGTAGGTGGTCGGCGGGCTTCAGCACCAGGAGCAGCAGGAGGATGACGGCGATAGCGATAAGAACGATCATGGCAGCAATCTTTCCACCATCTAATTGCTGCCAACAGTGGCGCATCTGACTTGGTGCGCAACTTTTCTGCCACTATGCTGGCCTCATGCCTTTGCAGCGGGTAAGTGTCGTGTTGGTGGAGCCGGTGTCGGTGTTCGAGTTCGGGGTCGCCGTCGAGGTGTTCGGTGTGGACCGGACAGACGATGGTGTTCCCCGACTCGACTTTCGCGTGTGCGCACCGGAGCCCGGGCGCCAACTGGCCACCGAGAACACCGCTTCGTTCACGATCGTGCCGACGTACGGCCTGGACGCCGTCGCGGGGAGCGATCTCGTGATCGTGTGCCCAACGCAGATCCGAAACGACGAGGAGTACCCGGCAGAGGTGCTCGACGTGCTCCGGAGGTCCCATGAATCCGGCAGCACGTTGCTGAGCCTGTGCACGGGGTCGTTCATCCTCGGTGCTGCCGGCCTCCTCGACGGGCGGCGGTGCACGACGCACTGGAAGTACGCGGAGCAGATGCAGCAGCGCTACCCGACAGCCAGGCTCGAGCCGAACGCTCTGTACGTCGAGGACGGCACGATCATCACCAGCGCGGGGACCGCGGCCGGCATCGACGCGTGCCTGCACCTGGTCCGCCGCGAACTCGGTACGGCGATCGCCACTAAGATCGCCCGTCGGATGGTCGTCCCGCCCCAGCGCGACGGCGGCCAGCAGCAGTTCGTGGAACTGCCGATCCCGGTGTGTATGACCGACAGCCTGACGCCGGTGCTGACCTGGGTCGTGGAGCACCTCGACCAGCACCACACTGCCGCTTCGCTCGCGCGGCGAGCCATGATGAGTGACCGGACGTTCGCGCGGCGCTTCGTAGCCGAAACGGGTACGACGCCGCACCAGTGGGTGACGCAACAGCGGATCCTGGCGGCCCGCAGCCTGCTGGAGGAAAGCGACCTCGGTGTCGAGCAGATCGCGGCCCGCGTTGGTTTCAACTCCGCGGTCGTGCTGCGCGAGCACTTCCGACGAGGGATCGGGCTTGCGCCACAGGCATACCGGCAGCGGTTCGGCGCCGTCGCGCCAGAGGAGTCGCTGTCTGCGTGACGCCAGCAGGGTGTTCCACAGGCCGTGGCCGATCAGCGTTGCGATGATCACGATGTAGAGCAGGGCCGAGGAATAAGGGCAACGCGTCCCAGGTCAGAGTCCGCAGCGCGTCCCAGTCCCTGCGCGGCCACTCGAACAGGAGCGAGAGCCCCAGTTCGGGACGAAGATCATGGTCGGGATCGCGATCAAAGTGAATCGGAGCGCCACCATGAGCAGCGGCGGGAAATGCTGCAGCGCGAGCGTGGTGGCCGGGAAGTTCACGCCCCAGCAGATGGCCACCAAGAGGGCCAGCGAGAGGGCCAGCAGGCGATCGCGGGGCGGCACCCGATCAGCTTGCGGGACTGCACGCGCCCGGCCTCGGCTTTCCACCAAATGGGTCGTCTTTTTGTCAGACAATCGACATGCTATGCTCCCGGATCGTGACGGAGGCGCTGGTCGACGGAGCCGCATCCCGGAGCGCGTTCGGGGTTGCTGCCGGCGTCGTCGATCTCGCGGCGGGAGGCGGTGGTCAACCAGATCCGCCGGGGCATCGTCCTGGGCGTGCTGCGTCCGGGCGAGAAGCTGACCGAGGTTGCTCTCGCCACCGCCTTGCAGGTGAGTCGCCCAACCGTGCGGGAGGCGCTTGCCCAGCTCGCACAGGAAGGTCTGCTCACGGTGAAGCCGTACCGGGGTCTGCGCGTCACCGAGATCGACGCCGCCGCGATCCGCGACCTCGCCCAGACCCGGATGGCCCTCGATCGATTGGCAATTCGGGCGATCATGAATGACGCAACCGGTCGCCGGATGGCCGCCCTCCTCCAGGCCTGGCACGCGTACGAGGCCACGGTCGACGACCCTGATCCGGTGGCCCGGCACGACGCGCACCTCGCCTTTCATCGGGCTATCTGGTCAGCCTCGGAAAACGTCTTGCTCGAACAGCTCTGGCCCGTCATCGAAGCCCACATGACGATTGCTCTGGCCGAGGACCAGCGCGCGCGTCCCAACCCGGAGCGGTCCCGCCGGATCCACGCAGCACTGGTCGACAGCATCGTGGCTCGCGATGTCGATCGAGTCGAAGCCGCTCTCCAGGCGCACACGGTGGCCACTGCCGAGGAGCTGATCGCGATGTGTCATCCGCCGGGCCACCCGCAAGACCAACCAGAAGAGAGGACGGACTCGTGAAGATCCTGGTCATCGGCACCGGCCTGGTCGGCGGTGCCGCGGTGTCAGCCCTGTCCGAACGCGGGCACGACGTGGTCGGGGCCTCCCGTTCGTCGTTACCGGCGGTGGATGCCACTAACCCCACGTCCATCGCCGCGCTGTTCGCGTCGGTCGGGGCCGTGGACGCTGTGGTCGCCGCGGTCGGATCTGCGCCCTACGAGCCGCTCGCCGAGCTCGACCACGACGACTTCCTAAAGGGCCTGCTGGCCAAGGCCCTCGCCCAGATCGACATCGTCCAGCTCGGCACCCCCTACGTCACCGACGGCGGCTCGTTCACCCTGACGACCGGCGTGCTGGGCCGCGAGCCCATCGTCACCGGCGCCGCGTCCTCGGTGGCCAACGGCGCCCTCGACGCCTTCACCATGGCAGCCGCGATCGAGCTCCCTCGCGGCATCCGGATCAACACGGTCAGCCCGACCGTGCTGCTGGAGGCGACGAGCCACCACGGCGCCTTCCCCGGGTTCACCCAGGTCTCCGCGGCGGCGGTCGGCCAGGCGTACGTCAAGGCGGTGGAGGGCGCGCAGACCGGCCAGATCTACGCACTCGACGGGTCATGATCGGGACAACACGTCATCGTCATCGGCGGCGGAGCCGTCGGGACTGATCAGCGCCTACCACCTGCGCCGGGACGGGGCCGACGTCACGATCATCGATGCCCGCCAGACCGGTCGGGGCGCCGCCGAGGTCAACGCCGGCTGGATCGTCCCGGCCGAGTCGGCGCCGGTCCCCGGGCCGGGCATGATCAGCAAGTCGCTCAAGTGGATGCTGCGTCGCGACAGCCCGCTCTACATCCGCCCGTCCCTCGACCCGGTCTTCGTGAAGTTCATGATCGGCATGTGGCGCAGCTGCACGGCGTCCGCGCAACGGGCCGGGTTCGAGGCCCACCTGCGGCTCGCCGACGGCACGATCGAAGCATACGAGGACTACCGCGCCGACGGCATCGACTTCGAGCTCCGCACCGACGGACTGCTGATGGCCTTCACCGACCAGCACAACCTGGACCACTACCGGGGCCATGTTGGACCTCACCCGGCGCTACCAGCGCGACCCGCAGGTGCTGATCGGCGACGCCGTCCGGGAGCACGAGCCGAAGCTGTCCGACGCGGTCTACGGCGGCATCTTCTTCCCGCACGAGAAGCACATCGACCCGGTCGCACTGATGCGGGGACTGCACCGGCGGCTGGTCGAGCTCGGGGTACGGATCGTCGAGAACGCCCCGCTCGCCGGGGTCCGGATCGATCGAGACCGGATCACCCACATCACCGCCGGGGAGGAGCGCCTCAGCGCGGACGCGTACGTGCTTGCCGCCGGCCCCTGGACCGGCCCGTTGTCCACGCTCGATCGGGGTGCCGCTCCCCGTCCGCCCCGGCAAGGGCTACAGCATCGACGTTCCTCCGTACGGGCTACGCAGCGCGACCAACCTGTCCGACGCCAAGGTCGCCGTGACACCGCTGAGCCGCAACCTGCGGCTGGCCGGAACGATGGAGTTCGGCGGCCTCGACGAAGAGCTCAACCAGATCCGGATCGGCGCGATCCTGGCGGCCCCGGGCCGTTACTTCCGCGACTGGACCCCGCCGGCCACCCCGATGACTCCGCGGGCGGGAATCCGGCCGATGACCCCCGACGGCTTGCCGATCATCGGGCGGCTCGGCCCGCTGACCAACGGCTATGTCTCCACCGGCCACGGGATGCAGGGCATCACGCTCGGGCCCGGCTCGGCGGCTGCGCTCAGCACCCTCGTCCTGCGCGGCGAGCTGCCGGACGTGCTGCTCCCCTTCTCTCCTGCGCGGTTCACCCGAACCGCCGCGCCCCACACCACGCTGCGACCCGCGGCGCCGTCCCAGAAAGAGACCACTCGTGCCTCGTAAGTCAGTCGCCCTCCACGGCATCCTCGCCGCCGTCACCACCCCGTTCACGGCCGACGCCTCCGCGGTCGACGAAGCCGCCCTGACCGCGCAGGCCGAGTGGCTCATCGGGTCCGGCATCCACGGCCTGGTGCCCTGCGGCACGACCGGTGAGTTCCCCACCCTCACCCCCGACGAGCACCGCCGGGTGATCGAGCTCTACGTCACGGCCGCGGCCGGTCGCGTACCGGTGATCGCCGGCGTCGGCGCGTTGTCCACGGCTGGGGCGATCGCCCTGGCGCAGCACGCCGAGCGCCTCGGCGCGGATGCGGTCATGCTGGTGCCGCCGTTCTACGACCCGCTCGACTTCGCCACCCTGAACACCTTCCTGCGGGCGGTCGCGGAGTCGATCTCGCTGCCGATCGTCTACTACAACGTGCCGGGCGCCACCGGGATCCGGCTGGACGCGGACCAGATCGCCGAGCTCGGCGAGATCGACGGCGTCGACTACCTCAAGGACACCTCCGGCGACGCCGTCACGCTGACCGATCTGCTGGTGAACCGCACCGACAAGATCAAGGCGTTCAACGGCTGGGACACCCTGACCTTCATCGGCATCGCCAGCGGCGCCGAGGCCTCGGTCTGGGGTGCCGCCGGCGTCGTGCCGGAGCTGGCCGTCCGGCTCTGGGACACGCTGGCCGTCAAGGGCGACCTGGCCGAGGCCCGGGAGCAGTGGCGCCACCTGTGGGCGATCAGCGACTTCCTGGAATCGGTCAACTACGTCGCGGGCGTCAAGGCCGGACTGGAGCTCATCGGTCACCCGGCCGGCCCGCCCCGGGCGCCGATCCAGCCGCTGTCCGGCGCGCAGCGCGCCAGCCTTCGCGGCGATCCTGGAGCGCGCGGGCGTGCCGGTCGTCGGGGCCTGAGCAGTGCCGGTGAGTATCAAGATCGACGCTCGAGGCGATCGAGGTGCACGCCGAGGGAGAGCCGAGTCGAGTGATCACCTCGGCCGCGGACCTCGTGCAGGGCGACACGATGGCGGAGCGGTTCGACTACTGCCGCGCGGAGCTCGAAGGTCTGCGCCGGCTGATCCTGCACGAGCCCCGGGGATACCCCGGCCTGTGCGCGGTCTTCGTGCTCCCGCCGGTCAACCCGGGTTCGGCCTTCGGCGTCATCGTGCTCGAGCAGGGCGGCTTCACGCCGATGTCGGGCAGCAACACGATGTGCGCGGTGACCGCGATGCTCGAGTCCGGTCGGGTCCCGATGGTCGAGCCGGTCACCGAAGTCAGGATCGACACCGCTGTCGGCACGTCACCACGCTGGCGTCGGTGTCCGGCGGCAAGGTCACGCAGCGTCACAGTGGTCAACGTGCCGGCGTTCGTCGTCGGGCTGGACGTCCCGCTGGACGTGCCCGAGTTCGGCCCGGTGGCCGTCGACGTCGTCTTCGGCGGCCAGTTCTTCGTGCAGGCGAGAGCCGCCGACCTCGGCCTCGACGCTCGACCCGGCCCGCGGGCGCGACCTGACCCGCGCCGGCCGCCCTGCTCAAGCTGGCCGCGCTCGGAGCAGGTCTCCGTGCGGCACCCGCTGAACCCGTCGATCGACCGGGTCAACCTGGTCATGCTGCACTCCGGCGACCGCACCCCCGGTCGGGCCGACCGGAACGCGACCGTGCTGACCAACGGTGCGCTGCGCGCCGACGACCCGCGCACCTGGACCGGGGCGCTCGACCGCTCGCCCTGCGGCACCGGCACCTGCGCCCGGATGGCCGCGCTGCACGCCCGCGGCCAGCTGGCGATCGGGGAGCCGTTCCGGCACCGCAGCATCATCGGCAGCGAGTTCGTCGGCGAGCTGACCGGCACGACGCACCGTCGGCCCGTACGCCGCCGTGCTGCCCGCGGTCACCGGCCGCGCCTGGGTCACCGGCCACGCCCGCTGGGTGCTCGACGACACCGACCCGTTCCCCACCGGCTACACCGTCGGCGACATCTGGGCCCCGCAGCCCACCTGAAAGACCACAGACAGTGAGAGGACACCGATGAGCCAGTTCATCGACGGGCAAGACCTGTGACGCCCTGAGCGGACAGTCCGACGTCGTCCGCGACCCGAGCACCGGCGAGGTCGTCAGCGAGATCACCCTCGCCGGAGCCGAGGACGTCGACCGCGCCGTGCAGGCCGCCCGGAACGCGTACGCCGAGTGGTCCGCGCGCGACCCCGGCCGACCGCTCGGCGGTACTGACCACGTTCGCGCGGCTGCTGTCGGACCGGGCCGTGGAGATCGCGACACTGGAAAGCCGCGATCGCGGGCAAGCCGATCCGGCTGGCCAGCGAGTTCGACGTGCCGGGCACGATCGACAACGTCGCATTCTTCGCCGGCGCCGCCCGCAACCTCGAGGGCAAGGCGACCGCGGAGTACTCCGCCGACCACACGTCCTCGATCCGGCGCGAACCGGTCGGCGTGGTCGGGTCCATCTCGCCGTGGAACTATCCGCTGCAGATGGCCGCGTGGAAGATCCTGCCGGCGATCGCGGCCGGCAACACCATCGTGCTCAAGCCGTCGGAGCTCACGCCGCTGACCAGCCTGCTGTTCGCCGAGATCGGCACCGAGGCCGGCCTGCCGCCGGGCGTGGTCAACGTGCTGACCGGGCTCGGGCGCGGACTGCGGCGCGCTGCTGCTGCGCCATCCGGACGTCGACATGGTGTCCTTCACCGGCTCGACCCGGGTCGGCCGGACGGTGCTGGAGGCCGCGGCCACGAACGCCAAGCGGGTGCACCTCGAGCTCGGCGGCAAGGCCCCGTTCGTGGTCTTCGACGACGCCGACCTGACCGCCGCCATCCACGGAGCCGTGGCCGGCAGCTTGATCAACACCGGCCAGGACTGCACGGCCGCCACCCGGGCGATCGTGCACCGCTCCGCTCTACGCCGACTTCGTCGACGGGGTCGCCGACCTCTACGCCTCCGTCCGGCTCGGACCGACGGCCGACCCGGCGACCGACCTCGGGCCGCTGATCTCGATGGCCCACCGCGAGAAGCGTGGCCGGCATGGTCGACCGCGCCCGCGCGTACGCCACGGGTCGTCACCGGCGGCGAGATCCCCGGTGGCGACCTCGCCGCGGGCTCGTACTACGCCCCGACGCTGATCGCCGACGCCGACCCAGCCAGCGAGGTGGTCCGCGACGAGATCTTCGGCCCGGTGCTCTGCGCCATGCCGTTCGACTCCGACGACGAGGCGATCACGCTGGCCAACGACACCCCGTACGGGCTTGCCGCCTCGGTCTGGACCCGCGATGTCTACCGAGCCCTCCGCGCGACCCGGGAGATCCGGGCCGGGCTGCGTCTGGGTCAACGACCACATCCCGATCATCAGCGAGATGCCGCATGGCGGGATGAAGGAGTCCGGCTTCGGCAAGGACATGTCGAGCTACAGCTTCGACGACTACACCGTCGTCAAGCACGTGATGTACGACGGCACCGGCGTCGCCGCCAAGCCCTGGCACCGGACGATCTTCGCCGATCCGGGCTCGGCCGACTCGTGAGCATCCGGTGAAGGATCCGATCGCCGCACCGGCCCGGCGGTTTGTCGACCAGGTCGTGCTCGTGACCGGGGCCGGTGGCGGGATCGGCTCGGCCATCGCCGAGCGGTTCGCCGTGGAAGGCGCGTACGTCGTCGTCGCCGACGTCGACGAGGACCGGGCCCAGGCGACCACCAGCGGCATCACCGAGGCTGGTGACCGGGCCGAGACGCTGGCCTTCGACTTGGTCTACCCCAAGGCCTGCGCCGAAGCGGTCGCCGGGGTCGTTGCCCGGCGCGGCCGGCTGGACGTGCTGGTTAACAACGCCGGGGTGATGCGCCGGGGCGACCTGCTCGCGATCACGACCGAGGACTGGGCACTGTCGTTTCGGGTTAACCTCGACGCGATGTTCCACCTATCCCGGGCCGTGCTGCCAACCATGGTCGACGCCGGCGCCGGAGCGATCGTCAACACCGCGTCGCAATGGGGCCTGGTCCCCTCGGCGGGACACGTCGCCTACAACACGTCGAAGGCCGGTGTTGTCTCCTTCACCCAGAGCCTCGCCCGCGACTACGCCCCGTTCGGCATCCGGGTCAACGCGGTCTGCCCGGGTGAGATCCGCACCCCGATGCTGGACTCCAAGCTCGCGCAGGCGGGGCGGACCGTTGCCGACCTGGACCGGCTCGTCCCCTACGGCCGAATCGGCCGGCCGGCTGAGGTTGCCGCGCTGGTCGCCTTCCTGGCCTCCGACGAGGCGCCCTATCTGTGCGGTGCCGTCGTGGAGATCACCGGCGCGCAGGCCGTCGGATGACAGAGCGAGTTGAACAGGCAAGGGGGACGACCCCCTTGAACCCCCGATGAGCGCACCGTTGGCCGACCGGACGGTCCTGGTCACCGGTGGGTCCCGTGGAATCGGACGCGCCGTCGTCGAGGCCGTGCACCGCGACGGAGCCCACGTGATCGTCCACTCGAGTCGGGTCGAGACTGGACGGGCCGTTCGCGAGGCCCTCGGATCGGAGCGGGTGCACGCGGTCGCCGGCGACCTCGCCGATGTCGGCGTCGCCGCGCAGGTCTGGGCCGAGGCGCTGGCCTGGCGGAGGAGAATCGACGTGCTCGTCAACAACGCCGGCGCCTGGCTGGCGTCGCCGCTCGACGACGAAGCGTCCTGGGACGACGGCTGGGCGGGCAACCTCGCGCTGAATCTGCTCGCCCCCGCCACCCTGTGCCGCCTGGCGATCGGTCACCTCCGGTCCTCGGGCGGGGGCGTGATCGTCAACGTGACCAGCCGGTCCGCGCACCGGGGCGACGACACCGACCACCTCGCGTACGGAGCGGCCAAGGGCGGGCTACTCGCGCTCACCAAAGGGATCGCGCGCGGCTTCGCCCACGAGCGGATCCTCGCGTACGCCGTCGCGCCCGGGTGGGTCGCGACGGAGATCGCCAACGACGCCGACGTCACCGGACTCTCCGCCAGCCTGCCGATGCGCGAGATCACCCCGCCGGCCGACGTCGCCGAGGTGGTGGCCTTCCTCGCCTCCGGCCGCTCGCCGCACACCACCGGCGCCACCATCGACATCACGGGCGCCGACTACGTGCGCTGATGAGATCACTACGGTGACGGCATGACCGTGTCCGACAACCCACCGCCGCGCTATGTCGACGCGGCCACCATCACCGCCTGCCTGCCGCCCGAGGCTGCGGTCGAGGCCGTGCTGGCCGGCCTGCGAGGCGATGTCGACCCGGCAGCCGATGTCCCCCGCTCGGCCGTGCCGCTGCAACAGGGCGATCTGCTGCTGATGCCCGCCCAGAGCACGTCGTCCGTCGGGGTCAAGCTCGCGACCGTCGCCCCGGGCAATCCCGCGCGGGGACTACCCCGGATCAGCGCGGCTTACGTGTTGTTCGACGCGGCGACGCTGCGACCTACCCATCTGCTGGATGGCGTGGCGCTCACCAACCTACGGACCCCGGCCGTGTCGGTCGCGGCCGTCAAGCCCTGGCTCGACCTTCTCGACCAGCCGCTCCGAGTGGTCGCGTTCGGCGGCGGACCGCAGAGCATCGGACACCTCGAGACCGTCGCCGCCGTCCACGACATCGCCACCTCCGCTGTGGTTGTCCGGCAGCCGGATCGTGTCAGACTGCCGGAGTCCCTGTCCTCCACTCGGGTCCTGTCGGCCGATGACGCGAGCGTGTCGAGCCTGCTCGGCGAGGCCCATCTCGTCGTCTGCGCCACCACCGCACGTACGCCGCTGTTCGACTCCACGCTGCTCGGCGAGCGCACGATCGTCGTCGCCGTCGGTTCGCACGAAGCCGAGGCGCGGGAGGTGGACGCCGCGTTCTGCGCCCGCGCCTGCGTGATCGTCGAAGACCGGCAGACCGCACTGCGAGAGTGCGGCGACATCATCCAGGCGATCGCCGAGATCGCCCTCGACCCCGACGAGCTGGTGCCGTTGCGCGATGTCGCGCGCGGGACCCGGGCGCCCGCGGAGGAGCCGGTCTTCTTCAAGGGGTCGGGGATGTCGTGGCAGGACCTGGTCGTCGCCGAGGCCGTGCTGGCCCGACTCTGACTCGCCGTTGACTTGACGCCGGTGAGGATCCAGAGGGGCTTTGAGCGACTGTCCGGCTGGTTTGCGCGCGGATACGTCTTCCGCGCCAGGTGAGGCCTGTATTGGCGCGCGCCTCTACGGTGCCACCAAGGCGCGGATGTTCTTGGCCCATGTACCAGTCACGCCAGGATCTAGCCCGCGCCGCGGAACGCCGGGCGCGCGACATCGAACAGGTCGATGTCGTGGGCGGTGGTGCCGGTCTGGACCAGGTCCGCGACGATCTCCCCGACGACGGGGACGAACTTGAACCCGTGCCCGGAGAACCCGCAGGCCACCACCACCTGCGGCATCCCGTCGAGCAGCCCGATAACGAAGTGGTCGTCGGGCGCCGAGGCGTACATGCAGGTGGCCGCCTTCACCAGCGGGCCGGTCAGGTGCGGGAACAGCTGGACGGCCCGGCGCCGCATGGCGTCCACCTCCTCGGCGTGGACCGTCCGGTCGATGGTCTCCGGGGTGGTAAAGCCGATGTTCTGCCGGTAAAAGGCAAGCTTCAGACCACCATCGGGGCCGTCGATCATCGGGAAGCCGTAGAGCAGCCCGTTCCCGTCGGTCTCCTCGAGGTAGACGGGGTGCCCGTCGGCATAGGTCTCGTAGGGAACGCCGGTGGTGAAGTCCGGTTCGAACCAGTAGAAGACCTGCCGCTCGACGAGGATCGGCGTCACACCAGGCAGCAGCTCCGGAGCCCAGGCGCCGGGCGTCAGCACCAGCCGATCGGCCCCGTAGCGTCCGGTTGCGGTGATCTACCTCGACGCCGCCCGCCGGGCGTGGCACGCCAGCCGGTCACCGGCTCGTCGAAGCGCAGAACTGCGCCGTGCCGGCGCGCCAGATCCACTCCGGCGAGGACGGTCTCCTCCGGGCGGACGTACCCGGCGTTCGGCTCGTACACGCCGACGGCGTGGTCCTGCGGACGCATGGTGGGGAACCGCGACGTGATCTCGGCGGCGTCGAGGACCTCGTGAGGCAGTCCGTGGATCAACGCTGCCGCCCGGCTGCCGGTGACCACCGGATTGTCCGGATCGCCGATGTAGATCCCGCCGCAGAGACGGAGCAGGTCGCGTCCCGACTGCTGCTTGCAGCTCCCGCCAACCCTCGAAAGCCCGTTGCAGCAGAGGGACGTACGCCGGCCCTTCGAAGTAGGACTGCCGGATGATCCGGCTCCCGCCGTGCGCCGAGCCCTGGTCGTGGGCGGGCCCGTACCGCTCCAGGCCCAGGACGCTCAAGCCCCGGGCGGCGAGCGTGTGGACGGCCGCCGACCCCATCGACCCCACGCCGACGACGATCACGTCGTAGTCGTATGCCCCGCTCATCACCGTGCAGCCTTGAGGCTGGCCCGCTGGCGCCCGTCGGGCGTCGAAGTTGTCCGACGCGAGCCACGCCCGGAACGCCTCGCGCACTCGTGGCCAGTCGGCGTCGACGATCGCGTACCAGGCGGTGTCCCGATTGCGGCCCTTGATCACGACGGCCTGCCGGAAGATCCCCTCGTAGCTGAACCCGAGCCGCTCGGCCGCCCGACGCGACGGCGCGTTGAGCGCGTCGCACTTCCACTCGTGGCGCCGGTAACCGAGGTCGTCGAAGACGTAGCTCATGATCAGGAACTGCGCCTCGGTCGACGCCCGGGTCTGCTGCAGCGCGGGCGAGAGGTGGATGTGCCCGACCTCGATCGAACCGGCGTCGGGCTGGACGCGCAGCAGACTGAGCACGCCTGAGGCCCGGTCCCTGGTCGGCGACCCCGGATCGGTGTCGATCACCGCGAAGAAGTACGGGTCGTCCTGGGCCGAGACCTCGCTGACCCAGGCGGCGTAGCTCTCCAGATCGTCGAAGGGTCCGTACGGCAGGTAGGTCCAGCTGGTGCCGTCGGTGTCGGCCCGGTCGGCGGCGAACAGCTCGCCGGCGTGGCGACCCGGGTCGAGCCGCTCCAGCCGGCAGTACGACCCGGTCAAGGTCACGGCATCCGGGCGAGGTCGCGGCTGCCAGTCGGGAACAGGGTCACCGACCGGCTGACCGTAGAGGTTCGTCTGCACCCGCCGATTATCACCGTCCGTGGCGACGCGCCTCGTCTTTCTCGAGGGTTCGAGGGGCTCGTCCCCCCTTCTGGAGTCAGTCGCCGACCGCCGACAACGCCTCGTCGATCAGGCGGAGGCCGTGGCGCGCCTCGGCCGGCGTGATCACCGCGGGCGGCACGACGTGGATCCGGTTGTCGACGACGAACGGCAGCAGGCCCCGTGCCACCAGGTCCCGCTTGAGCTTCGCCATCGTGGCTCCGGCGACCGGTTCTCTGGTTCCGCGGTCGGAGACGAGTTCGACCGCCCAGAAGACACCGGTACCGCGCACCGCTCCCACCAGTTCGTGGCGGCCCGCGAGGTCGGCAAGCCCGGGGCCGAGGACGTCGGAGCCGATCCGGGAGGCGTTGGCGACGACGCCCTCCTCCTCCATGGCCGTCAGCGAGGCGATGATGCTCGCCGCGGCCAGGGGATGCCCGCTGTAGGTCAGACCGCCGGGAAAGACCCGGTCGTCGAAGGCGTGCGCGATGGCATCGGAGATGATCACGCCGCCCACTGGGACGTAGCCGGAGTTCACGCCTTTGGCGAACGTGATCAGGTCTGGACGGACGTCGAACGCATCGAAGGCGAACCACTGGCCGGTCCGGGCGAATCCAGTCATCACCTCGTCGAGGATCAGCACGATCCCGTACCGGTCGGCGATCGCCCGAACCCCCGCCAGATAGCCCGCGGGCGGCACCAGGACACCTGCCGTACCCGGGATCGTCTCCAGCAGGATCGCGGCGATCGTCGCCGGGCCCTCGGCCTGGATCACCCGTTCCAGATGGTGCAGCGCGCGCGCCGACTCCTCCTCCGGAGTCCGCGCCCAGAACTCGGAGCGGTAGAGATAGGGACCGAAGACGTGGACGTGCCCGCGGGCGTACTCGTTCGGGATGCGTCGCCAGTCCCCAGTCGCCACGATCGCCGCACCGGTGTTGCCGTGGTAGGAGCGGTAGTGGGAGATGACCTTGTCGCGCCCGGTGACCAGACGGGCCATCCGGATGGCGTTCTCGTTCGCGTCGGCGCCCCCGTTGGTGAAGAACACCTTGTCGAAGCCCTCCGGCGCCCGTGCGGTGATCAATCGCGCGGCCTCGGCACGGGTCGCGTTCGCGTGGGCGGGTGCGACGGTCGTCAGCCGCCGCGCCTGCTCCACGATGGCGGCGACGACCTTCGGGTGCTGATGTCCGAGGTTGGTGAACACCAGCTGGCTGGAGAAGTCCAGGTAGTGATTGCCGTCGTGGTCCCACACCGTGCTACCGGATCCGCCGACCAGCGGAATCGCCTGGGGTCCGCTCTGCGCTGACCAGGAGTGAAACACCCGGTCGGTGTCGAAGCCGGCGACCTCGGCGTTGGAGAGGTTGCCGCCACACCAGTGTGGGCCACCCACTGGGTGGTTCATCGAAGGGTAGTCGGTTGTCTGGAGCAGAGTCATCGGTTCGGTGTCCTGTCTGGTGCGTTCTCCTCCGGCGTCACCAGTATCGCGTCATCTGGCTGCCTCCAGGGTGATCACTTTGTCGATCAACCAGCCCCGCAGGTGGACACTTTGGCAGAATCGCAGCACCATCGTCGGACCGTGAGGAGGGCGCCGTCGTGCCGGTCAGCCTGGAACAGCTGCTGGCCCAGCCCGATTTCCATCTGCGGCTGCGGGCCGGAGCCGAACCTGACACTCCCGCCCTGCGCGAACCGCTGGCCTGGGCGCACAGCTCCGATCTGCGGGACCCGACGCCGTGGCTGAGCGCCGGCGGACTCCTCCTGACCGACGGCACGCAGTTCGACTCCGACGGCGAGCCGGCGTGGGCCGACGGCTACGTGGGTCGGCTGGTCGCCGCGGGGGTGGCGGCCCTGGGCTTCGCGACCCAGGTGGTGCACGCCGAGGTTCCGGCGCGGCTCGCGGACGCGTGCCGCCGGCGTGGGCTCATCCTGGTCGAGGTCGCCGAGCGCGCTCCGTTCATGGCGATCATCGCCTTCGTCAACGACGCCGCGGCACGTGAGCAGCGGGAGCGGCTGGAGTGGTCGCTCGCCGCTCACCGAACCATCGCTCGGGCCGCACTGCGACCCGACGGGTTGAACGCAGTGCTGAAGGAGCTGGAAGGTCAGCTCGGCTGCTGGGTGGCGCTGTTCGACGCGGCCGGCTACCGAGTGCCCACGGCGACGCGCTTGCCGGTTCCGGCGGCGGTGGAGCGAGAGATCGGCGAGGCAGTGCGCTCGGCATTTTCCCGCGGCACCCGCGGGAGCCTGCGGATCAGCAGCGCCGGTGCCGACGTCACGATGCAGACCCTCGGCTGGTCCCGTGAGCTGCACGGTGTGCTGGCCGTCGGCACGCAGGCACCCCTCGGTGGCGCCGAACGTGATCTGGTGGCAAGCGTCATCGCCTTGGCCAGCATCGCCCTGGATCAGACGCGCACGATCGACGATGCGCGCCGCCGCCTCCGTACGGGCCTCTTCGAGCTCATGCTGTCGGGGGCTTCCGAGGTGGCGGACTCGACAGCCGAACGTTTGTGGGGGCGCCTGCCGGTCCCACCTCTTCGGGTCTGTGTCCTGGCCGCGGCGCATCCCGGTCGCGCCTTGCTGGCCGAGCTCGAGCAGTACTCGGAGCGCTATCGGGGCAGGCTGTTTTTCGCCGAGTACTCATTCACCGACTATGGGGAACGGATCGTCGTGGTCGTCCACAACGAGGACACGGCGTCCCTCCGCAAGGTCCTGGGCCGCCATTCTGCCGCGGCCGGCGGCTCGTCGCCGGTCGATTGGCCGCAGCTGCAGATCGGCCTGGCGGAGGCGTTGCGAGCCGCGGAACGGGCCACATCGGATCGAGACTTCGTACAGTTCGATGAGCTCGCCGCCGAGGGCATGCTCGGTCTCCTGGAAACGGCTGGTGGAGCGGCTGTGGCGAGACGCATTCTGCTGCCGCTGATCTCGCGGCCTGCCGCCGAGCGCGAGACGTTGATCAACGCCGTCACGGTCTGGTTGCGCCACAACGGCGCCTGGGATCCATCCGCGCGGGAACTCGCCGTGCACCGGCACACTCTCCGGCATCGGGTCGCCGTCGTCGAGCGGCTGCTGAGCCTCGACCTGAGCCAATTCGCCGACCGCGCCGAGCTGTGGGCCGCGCTGCAACTGGCGCATCGGTCGACCGGCACCTCCACCTGATCCTCGAGCGAGAGACGTGTTGACCGAGCTGGCGCCAACTGTGTCGGCGGCTGGACAAATCCGGCACTCGAACTCACGCGACGCGACTGGGATACTCGGGCGCA
>CAWJUB010000034.1:0-299134 GCA_963845915.1 uncultured Actinomycetota bacterium | reverse complement strand
CACCGTTCTTGCCTCACGCCCCACCTATTTATGGCGCGTTGAGCAGAAGCTGGGGCGTCGCAAAGAAGGTGGCGTGACGACCCCCGGGCCAGCAGTTTCATCCGGCGGTTGTCCACAAATTCTTCGAATGCTATGGATCTTGGCAGGCCTGGCGGAGTTGGCTTCCGCTCATGAAACAGATCAAACTCACCGCCGAGTTGCTCGCGGAGGGATGGGGCTTTCACGAGCTAGATCGGATGGCTCGTGCGGGTGAGGTACAGCGGATCAGGCGCGGCGCGTACGAGTGCGCGCCCGCGAAATCACTCGAGCGACGCGAGCAACATCGTCGTCTGATTGCAGCAACTCTCCGTCAGACGTCAGTCGACGCAGCCGTCAGCCACATGTCAGCCGCTGTGCTGCATCAGCTCCCCATCTGGAACAACGAGCTCGCACGAGTTCACATCACCCGCGATGGGTCGGGCGGAGGAAAGGTACGCCGCTACGTCCATCTTCATGTGGCCCCACTACCAGCGACCGATTTATGCGAGATCGAGGGTCAGCGAGTTACCACGCTGGCGCGCACCGTACTCGATCTGCTGCGAACGCTGACGATGGAGCAGTCCGTGCCCATCGGCGATGCAGCGCTCAGACTGGGCCTGACGCTGGAGGATCTGGCCGAAGTCGCAGGCCGATGCATCGGCTGGCGCGGCATGCTCCGGGCACGGCGAGCCATGAACTTCTTGGATCCACGAAGCGAGAGCCCAGGCGAGTCGTACAGCCGTGTCGTGTTGCATCGCATCGGCGTACCGGCTCCCACGCCGCAGTACGAGGTATGGGAACGGGAGGTTCTGGTTGGTCGGGTGGATTTCTGCTGGGAGGAGTTTCGAACGCTGGGGGAATTCGATGGCAGAGAGAAATATGGGCGACTTCTCAAGCCCGGGCAGACGACGGCCGACGCAGTTTTTGAGGAGAAGCGCCGAGAGGATGCGCTGCGCGATCTCGGCTGGCAGATCGTCCGCTGGATCTGGCAGGACCTCTATCACCCCGAGGATCTGCGGTGCCGCTTGGAACGCGCATTTGAGAGGGGTTTGCGGGCTGCCTGAGGAGCCTGACGCTCCACCTTTCCCCCCCACCTGCTGCCTCGACGCCACTTTATTGATGGGGCGTGATCAAGAAGGTGGGGCGTGATCAAGAAGGTGGGGCGCAGCCAACCGTGGGCTACTGATTACTGCGGCGCACCACGAGCACTCGGAATCCCTTGGCCGAGGCGGCGCGTTCGCAGGCGTAGCCCTGCTCGGCCAGCCACCGCTGCAAGGTGTCGGCGCCAAGGTTCTTGCTCACCACCAAGCGAGCTACGCCGTCTGGCGCCAGCCGTGCGAGCCAGGTGAGCAGGAGCTCGTGCAGATTCTGCTTGCCGATTCGGATCGGAGGGTTGGACCAGATCTCGTCGTAGCGAGTGTCGGGATCAACATCCTCGGGCCGAAGCACGCGTACCCGATCGTCGACACCCAGCAGCTCCGCGTTGTCCCGACAGAGCGCGAGAGCCCGCTCGTTCACATCCACCGCGTCTACCAAGGCACCAGGACAGTGCACCGCCAGGGCCAATGCGATCGAGCCGTACCCGCAGCCCAAGTCCAAGATCCGAGGATTGCCCTGCGGTATCGGCGATGCACGAAGCAGCACCGCGGTGCCGCGATCCAGGCCATCGGCGGCGAACACTCCGTTCGCGGTGATCAACCTCAGTTCTCGTCCCCAGACCCGAGCCGTGATGTTACGCCGTACCTCCGGGCCGCTGGGCTGTTCACTGAAGTATTGGGACGTCTCTCCCGGCGTCATGATCGACTCAGCTGCCGGACCGCGCGAGCCTCGCGGGCGCGCGCCGCAAGTTCGTGATCAGCCGGATAGCCGACCTCCTCCAGAGTCAGTCCGTGCGCTGGCATCACCATGATCGTGGAGTCGCGTACGGCACGCTTCATGACCTGGGCGAGCCATTCATGATCACGTCGACCAGTCGCGACGGCGACCAAGGCCCCAACCAGCGACCGCACCATCGAATGGCAGAACGCGTCGGCGCGTACCGTGCACTCGATCACACCCGCCATCGGACCGGAGGCGAGGCGTCGACCGGACAGCTCCAGCAGGGTACGGATCGTGCTGGCGCCCTCTCGACTGCGGCAGAAGGCCCCGAAGTCCTTCAGCCCAAGCAGGGCAGCTGCCCCCTCATTGAAAGTGGCAAGATCAACTTCAGCGGGCAGCTGGGCGATCTGATAGCGATACAACGGATCCGGCGGCTGACTCGCATCGCTGATGCGGTAGACGTAGCGTCGCCAGATCGCCCCGAAACGCGCGTCGAATCCGGGCGGAGCAATCGAGATCCGGCGCACCACGCAATCCCCTCCCAGCACCCCATTGAGCCGCCTGATCAGAGCTGTCCCGCCGTCGTCCAGAGTCGCTGCATCAAGATCAACGTGAGCGACTTGGCCTCGCGCGTGTACGCCGGCATCGGTACGGCCCGCGCACACCAGTCGCGGGTGCTCCGCGAGCCGGAGTATGCGCGCCAGCCAGATTTCCAGCTCGCCCTGCACCGTACGCCGGCCCGCCTGGGCCGCCCATCCGGAGAAGTTCGTGCCGTCGTAGCTGATGTCGAGCCGCCAGCGAATCAACGCCTCTCCGGTCGCTTCAGGCGACACGGCGATAGCCAAGATCGACGATCGGGCGGCCCGCATCCAGTGCCCGCTGCTCGAACTGGCTGACCGGTCGGGCCTCCCAGCGCGGCGCTTCGCCGTTCGGATGCTCGTTGGCAAAGCGCGGATCGGCCTCAAGGATGTCGCGTATCCGATCCGCATAGCCGGCAGAGTCCGTCGCCGCGCGCCACATTCCGCCCGGTTTTAGCCGGGAAGCCGCCAGATCGGCGAACGCTGGTGTCACCAGCCGCCGCTTGTGGTGTCGTGGCTTCGGCCAAGGATCCGGAAAGAACATCCAGAGCTCGTCAACCGAGCGAGCTGGCAGGAGGTGCTCCAGGCCGGCAACAGCATCCGCCTCGATGATCCGGACGTTCTCGACGCCAGCACGCACCAGGCTGCCGAGCATCCGAGCGATAGCCGGCCGGTATACCTCGAAGGCGAGTACGTTCGCCTCCGGCCGCACCTCGGCCATCGGGATGAGCGACTCGCCCGCGCCGGGACCGATCTCGACGATCAGCTCCGCATCACGCCCGAACGCCGCAACCAGATCCAGCGAGGCGTCCGGGTGGATAGATGTCGAGGTCTGCCAACGAGGCACGTCAAGAACGAACCGGTCTCGGTAGGTCTCCCATGCGCGACGCTGGTTGGAGCGCATGCGGTTGCTGCGCCGAACGAACGAGACGACTTCCCGCCGTACCCGGGCGTCGTCGAGCTCAGCAGCCGAACCAGTCATGATCTTGGCCAATATAGTGGCTAGCTGGAGATGTCCTTCGTTGCCAGCCTCGCCCAAGCAGCGAGCCAGAAGGTGCCGGCGTAGATCAGGGCGGTGATCAGTCCCCGTTGAATCGACTCGGTGGCGATCGGGTCCCGCAGCAAGTCGCCGAACGCGGTCCACCAGTGCGTCAGCAGCCACGGGTGCAGCCAGTCCAACTGCGAGATCGAGTTCAGGATGAACATCATCACATTCACCAGGACGACGGCGATGGTCGCTCCGATCGGCTGCTCAGTCAATGTCGAAATGAACAGTCCGATCGCGCCGAGCGCCGAGAACTGGGCCGCAAGGTAGAGCGTGGTCAAGGCCAGCCGCCATACGCCGTCGGCAAGCGAGGTTTGGGTACCGGACAGCAGTGTCATCTCGCCGCCCCCGAACAGCGCGAGTCCCATGATCGTCCCAACGGTGGCGACGACCAGCGTCGCCACCACAGCGAAGATCACGATTGCGGCGTACTTGATCACCAATAGCCGCGTACGACCGGCCGGGATCGCCAGTAGGTAACGCAGTGTGCCGAGGTTGGCCTCGCCTGCGACTGAATCTCCGGAGATGGCGCTTACGGCGAGAGGCAAGAACAGCGGCAGTTCCAGAGCCAGGGCGGCGAATGCCACGAACAGCCCATTTCCCGCAATTGCGGTGATGAAGTCGGGACCGTCGCCCTGACCTGGCGATGAGACACGTACCGCGATGGCCAAGATCACCGGAACCGCCGCAAGCACCGCGAGCCCGGCGATATTGCGCCGCCGACCAAAGATGATCTTGAGTTCGGACCGGAGGAATCGCGTGGAGAGCCGAGCGCGTGGCGGGCTGGCGACTACTGCGAGCTCAGCCGCTGACATCGAATCCCTCACCCGTCAAGGACACGAAGACATCTTCCAGGCTGGGCTGCAGTACGGCGAACCCGAGCACCGGTACGCAGGCGTTGACCAGGTTGGGGACGATCTTTTCGACGGCGACCTCACCCAATGCTGCCGTCACATAGCCAGCTGAGATCGCGATGTCGCGCAGACCGAGCTCGTTCAGTACCCGCGCCGCGTCGTCGGTGCGATCGGTGTCGACCCGTACGGTCTGTGCCGAGCCGGCTCGCAGCTCGCCCAATGGTCCCTGCGCCACCAGCTTGCCCTCATACATCACCCCGACATGACTGCAGATCTGCTCAACCTCGGCGAGCAGATGGCGTCGACACCAGCACCGTGGCGCCGTCGCGGGCAAGCTCCCCGATGAGATGCCGAACCTCTCGAGTGCCCTGCGGATCGAGCCCATTGGTGGGTTCGTCCAGCACCAGCAGATCGCGGGGCATCAGCAGCGAGTTTGCGATAGCCAATCGCTGGCGCATGCCGAGCGAGTACGCCCGATAGCGCTTCTCTGCGGCTGCCAGCAGGCCAACTCGATCGAGGGCGGTATCGATCCGCATGCGTGACGTGCGGGGGTCGCTGAAGCGGTCAGCCGCATCGAGCCTGGCGAGGTTGGCGCGCCCGGAGAGATAGGGATGAAAGGCCGGACCTTCCACCAGCGAACCGACGCGTCGGAGCACGCTCCGAGCTGCGGCCGGCATTGGCGTGCCCAGCAGTGAGATCGCACCCGCCGTGGGAGAGATCAGGCCCAAGAGCATCCGGATTGTGGTGGTTTTGCCGGAGCCGTTGGGGCCCAGGAAGCCGTAGACCGCACCGCCTGGAACCTCCAGGTCGATGCGATCGACAGCAATCTGGCGCCGAAACTGCTTGGTCAGACCGCTGGTGACAACGGGCGCTGTCTCGGCGGGGGCTGATGTCACTTGTTGAGGGCCTGATAGACCACGTCGGGCCGTACGGCGCCAACAGCCAGCCGGCCGTCGTCGGTCCATACCGCCGAGAATGCCGTACCGGCGAGTAGTCGACCCGAACCCCATGAGCCACTTACTGCCTGCAGTTTGTCGCGGAACGCCTTCAGCTGTTGATCATTCTTCGCTGTTGGAGGTATCGATTTTGCGAATGGTGACCGCGGTCCAGCCGGTTCCGACGACCTTCGTCGCTTTCTTCGCGGCTTCAGCGCGCTGACGATCTTGCGGGCTACGGGTCGCTTGATCACCTGGTGGCACCTCAGTCACCTTGGCTCCAGGCGGCGGGTTGAACACGAACTCGGCGTCGTCGGGTCGGGTGAAGTCCACCGAGGTATAGCCCACCTCGAAAACGATCTTGTTGTCAGGCCCGAACACCTGCACTCGAAGCGGCAGCTTGGTGTCACCATCGACTGCGAGTCGCACTTGGCTGATCAAGGTGCCAGAGTCATTGGGATCTAGGACGAGCTCGTACGCCGGGCGGCCGGCAACCTCGACCGCACTGTCGGTCGTCACAGTCGTGGTCGGCTCGAGTGCCTTCAGTACCCGCTGGGCCGCCTCTTCTGGGGTTCTCGGCGTACCCGACGGAGTCGCGCCCGGCTGCGCCGCCTGATCCGCGCTTAGTGTGCGGTGAGTCGCGGCGTTGTCCTTGCTGGCCCAAGTCCAGACGTCTTTCCCGTTCCGGATGATGTCGTATTCGCTGTAGGTGCCGAGTATCGCCAACCGGGCCTTGTCAGGCGAGGAATAGCGCACCCGGAGCGTGTGGGTGCCCGAAACGAGGGATGTCAGCTCTGGGTCGTCCTGGCCATTCGCGCCGGGAATCGCAGGGATGCCGAGATCGGCGCGTTCGACGACGGTTCCAGACAAACCGTCGGTCTTGGCCTGCTGGATGTCGACCAGCAATTCCTCGGGTGTCCGAGTGGGCAACTTCTTATCTGCGCTCGCCGTGGCGGCGACTAGGCCAGTTCCCCCCACGACGAGCACGAAGGCTAGCGGCGCCAGTAGGCGCAACGCTCGTTTGGAATCGAAGATCCGCATGTGCCAATTGTTGCCGTTGCTCACTGTGAGAACGCTGTGCTTGATCACTTCGCTCGCCAAGCTCGCTCTCTCGAATGGCCCGCTGGCGCTCGCTCCCAGCCGATACTTGGCGTGTGCGGATACTGCTGGTCGACGATGAGGAGCGGATGGTCGCTGCGCTGCGTCGTGGTCTCGCTGCCGAGGGATTCGTCGTGGAAAGTGCTACTGATGGGACCGCAGGCTTGCAGCTCGCCCAGCACGGCGACTTCGACGCCGTTGTGCTCGATGTGATGCTGCCCGGGCTGTCGGGATATGAGGTGGTACGCCGGCTTCGCGCTCGCAGCAATTGGGTTCCGGTGCTGATGCTGTCTGCCAAGGATGGGGAGTACGACCAGGCTGACGCGCTGGATGACGGCGCCGATGACTACCTGACCAAGCCCTTCTCCTTCGTCGTCTTGCTGGCGCGGATCAGAGCACTGCTACGACGCGGCGCCGGAGCGCGGCCAGCGATCCTCAGCGCCGGGGATGTACAGCTGGATCCGGCGAGTCGCGAAGTCTGGGTGGACGGAGCGCCGGCGAATCTGACGCCACGGGAGTTCGTGCTGCTGGAGTATCTGATCCGCAATGCCGGCCGGGTGGTCGGCAAGGCCGAACTACTGGATCACGTGTGGGCCAACGCGGCCGACGTCGCGCCCAACGCTGTCGAGGTGTATGTCGGCTATCTGCGGCGCAAGATCGGCAATGATCGATTGATCACCGTACGCGGCGTCGGCTATCGGCTAGCGGCGTAAGCCAGAAGACCTATCCGTGAAACGATTCTGGACCATGAGCCTGCGGGCTCGGCTCATGATCATCGGACTGGTCGGAGTTGGCACGGCGTTGATCATGGGCGGCCTGGCGTTCTTCGGTGCGCTGACCTATTCGGTGAACCGCACACTTGACAACGAGGCGTTGGCCAGCGCGGACGAGGTAGCCGCGATGGTCAACGAGAACAAACTGCCCAGCCCTATTCCGGTTTCCGGCGCTCAGGTCGTACAGGTGGTCGACTCTCAGCAGCGGGTGATTGGCGGCTCGGTAACGGCCGACCGGTTGACCCCGCTGCTCCGGTCCGCCGAGCTCACGACGGCGCTCGGCGGAGAGGCAGTTGTGCTGGACGGAGCTCGGCTCGGCATGTCGGAGCCGCTGCGGGTCCGCGCCATCCGGGCCGGACCGGCTTCAGCCCCGGTCAGCGTCATCGTCGGGCTGCCGTACGGGGACGTGCTTGCCGCGCGTACGGCGCTGCGTAACGCATTGCTCATTACGTTTCCGCTGCTGCTCGGCGCTCTTGCCGTGATCGCCTGGCGGGTGATCGGGTGGACGCTGCGGCCAGTGGAACAGCTGCGCGCCGGAGCCGAGGAGATCAGCAGAACGCGCCGGATCAGCGGACCGGGCGAGCGCGAGCGGCTCCCGTGCCATCTGCGGCCGACGAAATCCGCGCGCTCGCCATCACCCTCAACGAGATGCTCGACCGGCTGGCTGAAACTCAGGAACGCCAGCGCGCGTTTGTTGCCGACGCAGCCCACGAGCTGCGCAGCCCATTGGCCAGCATTCAGGCCCAGCTGGAGGTTGCCCAGCGGCTCGGCGAGGGCGGAACGCTTCCTGCGGATCTCATGGTGGATGTCAAGCGATTGTCGGGGCTGGTCGAAGACCTGCTGTTGCTCGCACGCGCCGATGCCGACACCAGACCGCCGGCGCGACTGGCGGCGGTCGATGCCCGTGATCTTGTGGCGGAGCTGACCGTGACATACCGACACGCTCGGGTTCCGGTGACGTTGCAGGCCGACGAACCTGTGATCATCATGTGTGCCGCCGAAGAACTGCGTCGCGCGATCAGCAACGTGCTTGATAACGCAGTGCGCCATGCGGCGACGCGGGTCGAGGTCGAGGTGACCACCTCGGTTGATCATGATCAGGCTGTGATCAGTGTCAGCGACGACGGGCCAGGCATTCAGCCGGCAGACCGCGAGCGTGTTTTCGAGCGCTTCACCAGGCTCGATGATTCGCGCGGGCGCAGCTCGGGTGGTGCCGGCCTCGGACTGGCCATCGCTCGTGAGCTCGTCACGCGGGCGGGCGGTACTGTCGCACTCACTGCAGCCAGACCGCCATGGCAGACGCGAGCGGAGCTGCGACTCCCGCTGGCGCCGATCACGATCATCAAGTGATGCCGATCAACTGGTGATTTATCGACGCTCAGGCGCGTTAGCACTCTCACCCCCTTGTCTGCTAACTGCTCCGTGGGGACGATTGAGCCAAGTCCGGCTGGTGATCAACGACGTACCACCTGAGGCACTGCATCTGCGCAGTGAGTTGGGAGGTCATCATGGATGGCTTTCGGCCAACGTCGATCGAGGTTGCACCGCTGCAAGCCGACGGATCCCTCTACGGCTTCATGCTGCTTGGACGCTGGCCAAACGACACGGTCGAGTGGGCCAGATTCCTGGTGCTCGCCGTGCAGATGGCTGCCGTTCCGGGACTGCTACCGAGTAGCACCGTCTTCCGCGTACGCGAGGATCTGCCGGAGCAGCCCCATCCGGGTGCAATCGGCCTCGTCGTGGCCGAAGGCCAGTTGCTCGGCGAGCATCCTCTTCGTCCCGGACATTTCGCAGGGCAACAGCCGCCAGGCTTGATCGTGCTGCACCCGCCGTCCAGCACGTTGGCGAGCATTCCGGAATACAACGTTGCTTCAGGTTGTGTCTTCCTGCCGGGTCTGCCGCACCTCGGGCTGGACCATCGTGCCGCCTGGGTCGAGGCGGACGTCGACGGAACCGTGACGCAGCTGATCAGCAAAGTAGGCATTGATCCCCAGGTCAACGCCGACACTGCCGCACTGGCTATGCTGCTCGCCGCCTGATCAGGGCGAAGGCGTCCCCGAGGACCGAATTGTGCTGAGCTTGTCGAGCCTACGGGTTGCCCTTCGACAAGCTCAGGGCGCAGCGCAGGGGTTTGCCCTTCGACAAGCTCAGGGCGCGTGCCGGGAAATATGAGATCGCGTCGTCAGCAGAATCGCGCCTAGCATGGCCGACCATGGGGCACGTCGAACTTTCCGGCATCGGGTATCACCTGCCCGACGGGCGAGTGCTGCTCGACGACGTGTCTTTCCGCGTAGGCGAGGGTTCCATCGTCGCCCTCGTCGGGCCCAACGGTGCGGGCAAGACCACTCTGCTCAAGATCATCGCCGGAGACCTGACGCCGACCACCGGCTCGGTCTCGCGAAGCGGCGGCCTGGGAGTGATGCGGCAGTTCATCGGAAGCATCAGGGACGCATCGTCGGTACGCGATCTGCTGTTCTCCCTCTCTTCACCTGCACTACGCCGAGCCGTGGCTGAACTCGATCGGCTGGAACTGCAGTTGATGGAAGACGACAGCGAACCGGGCCAGCTGCGCTACGCGCATGCCCTGTCCGACTACGCCGATGCGGGTGGGTACGAAGCTGAAGTGCTCTTTGACGCGTGTTGTACCGAAGCTCTTGGCGTGAGCTATGACCAGGCAAAGTGGCGCGACCTCAGCACCTTGTCCGGAGGCGAGCAGAAGCGGCTGGCCCTGGAGGCCTTGCTGCGTGGTCCTGACGAGGTGCTGCTCCTCGACGAACCGGACAATTTCTTGGATGTGCCCGCCAAGCGCTGGCTGGAGAATCAGCTCCAGACCACCCAGAAATCGGTGCTGGTCGTCAGCCACGACCGTGAGCTCCTGGCGCAGACGGCGAAGACGATCGCAGTTCTCGAGCTCGGCGCCGCGGGCAATTCGGTCTGGATTCACGGATCCGGATTCGAGACCCTGGCAGCTGCCCGGCGAGACCGATTCGCCCGTCTTGAGGAGCTGCGGCGGCGTTGGGACGAGGAGCATCAGAAGCTGCGAGAGCTCGTGCTGCTGTACAAGAACAAGGCCACCTACAACTCAGGAATGGCCTCGCGCTATCAGGCTGCCCAGACTCGGCTCGCCAAGTTCGAGGAGGCCGGACCGCCTCAGGCGGTGCCGCTTGAGCAAAGAGTGTCGATGCGACTGAGTGGGGGGCGTACCGGCAAGCGTGCGGTCATGATCGACAATCTCGAACTGACTGGCCTGATGCGGCCGTTCGACGCTGAGATCTGGTTCGGTGACCGGGTTGCGGTGCTGGGATCGAATGGCTCCGGCAAGTCGCATTTCCTTCGTCTGCTGGCATCTGGCGGATCCGATCCTGATCGCGAGCACCAGCCCGTAAGTGATCTTCAAGTCGCCCCAGTTCCGCATACGGGCAAGGCGAAACTCGGAGCGCGGGTACGACCCGGCTGGTTCGCGCAAACCCATGATCACCCGGAGCTGCTCGGTCGCACCCTGCTGGAGATCTTGCATCGCGGTGATGATCATCGGGCTGGCATGGGTCGCGAGGAGGCGTCGCGAAAACTGGATCGCTACGAATTGGCCAAGGCTGCCGAGCAGAGGTTCGAGTCGTTGTCGGGAGGCCAGCAGGCGCGCCTCCAGATCCTGCTGCTGGAGCTGAGCGGTGCAACGCTGCTGCTCCTCGACGAGCCGACCGACAATCTGGACTTGGAATCGGCCGAGGCGCTGGAGCAAGGGCTCGACTCTTTTGAGGGGACGGTGATCGCCGTGACTCACGATCGGTGGTTCGCACGGAGCTTCGACAGATACTTGATCTTCGGCGCTGACGGCAGTGTGTACGAGTCGACCGAGCCGGTCTGGGACGAGGCGCGGGTCGAACGGGCGCGCTAACCCAACTCAATGCGTCCTGAGCTTGTCGAAGGATACGCTTCGACAGTCGCGCTCAGCGCTCAACGGTCGGCGCGGTCAGCGCAGATCCAGGCGCATGAGCACACGCGGAAAACCACCGGAAACCGAGCTGGTGTCCGCAGCCTTGACGAAGCCGGCGTCCTCGAAGAGCTTGCGGGTACCCACGAAAGCCATGGTGAGATCCACCTTCTTGCCGCGATTGTCAACGGGGTAGCCCTCGACTGCCGGCGCACCCTTCGACCGCGCGTACGCCACAGCGCCCTCGAGCAGGGCATGCGAGATGCCCTTGCCGCGGTGGCCGGGACGGACCCGAATGCACCACACCGACCAGACCGGCTGATCATCGATGTGAGGGATCTTGGTTGATCGCGCGAAAGGCAGTTCAGACCGGGGTGCGACGGCGGCCCACCCGACTACATCGTGATCTTCATAGGCGAGGACTCCCGGCGCCACCCGGCGACGGCAGAGCTGCTTCACGTAGTCACCGCGTGCCCGGCCGACGAGCGAACGGTTGGTTTTTGCGTCGAGACGGTGGCTCAGGCACCAACAGACCGAGGAATCAGGGTTCTTGGGTCCGACCATGATCGCGACATCAGGGAACCGTGCCAAAGTCGCGGGGCGGATCGCGATGTTGGATGGCACGTGTCGTTAGGCGCCGAAGCGGCCGCGCCAGTCCTGCGGGATGAGCGGCTTCTCGGCTCGCGCCTTGATCTGTTGCACGGCCCAGGTGTTGCCGTCGGGGTCGGCGAAGCCGAAGAATGTGCCGCCATCCTGCTCGCTGAAGATCGTGATCTCGCTGGCTGCAACGCCGCGGCTGATCAACTCCTCGCGCGCCGCCTGCGCATCGGCGACGACAAGCTGGAGACCCTTCATCGAGCCAGGCTCCATCGCGTCCATCCCGGGTCCGTCGCCAAACACGATTGAGCAGCCAGATCCGGGCGGTGTCAGCTGGGTCACGTGCATCTGTGGAGTAACGGTGTCGTGGTCGAGCGCGAACCCAACCTTGTCGCGGTAGAAGGCGATCGAGCGACCGATGTCGCTTACCGGGAGTACCACAACCTCCAATGTCCAATCCATGATCACGTCCTTGATGCTTGGTTTTTGATCAGTGATGAGCTGACTCTTCAGTATCACGATGGGAATCTTGACGATCAGCCACCCGGAAGCACCGGCGGGTTCATTGCTAGTCGTGTCTTGGCTTGGTTACGGTGGGCAACAGCTGCGGCAGCTGGCTGGCCGACTGCGTCGCGTGTGATGAGAGAGGACGAACACTGGTGGAAAACCAGTTTCGCTTTGGGGTGTTCCTGCGGCCCGACCCGAAGACGTGTGCGGCGGTCACACAAATCACCGGCCAACTACGAGCGCAGTACGGATTGATCTCGGCGGGGGCGTTCCCCCCGCATGTCACCCTCGCCGGCAGCCTGCCCGTGGTTGTCCCGTTAGCCGAGTTGATCCAGCTCATCGGCTTTGTGCTGCGCCGAAAACGATCATTTCCAGTACAGAACCTCGGTATCCGGCGGCTCGCGGATGCCGCAATCGCTTACGACGTGTCCGTCGCTGGACGGCGCTCCCAACAAATCGCTGAATGATCTTGCTGGAGCGGTTGACTTCGTCGTCAGACCGTTGCTCGGCCCCAGCGTCGGCCTGCCCGCCGACCTGTACGAGCCGGACCGGTGGATGCCTCACATTTCGGTGGCCTCACATGAGTTGCGGGTGCGTGCCGATCTCCGCGAGGAGATCGAGGACTATGTGAACGGGCTCGGTGTCATTCCGCCGGCGTCCTTCACTGCCGACACGGTGATGCTGTATCGATTCGCTCACAACACCTGGACCGGTACCTGGTGGCGGGAGATGCGTTGGGAACACGTCCGCAGCTGGCGGCTGGTGGCATAGGTCCCCGCTCTGCGAGCGTCGGAGCGGCCCGCGGGTTTGTTGCGACAATCGTTCCACCGCGCACCTGGGATTGGCCGAGCCCTGGGTGAAGAGCTCAACTCTGGCGGGCGGGGCCGGCCGATCTAGTGTCTAGTCACTTGACACCAACTGTCGCCATGATAGACAGTTGAAGGTGAAAGCACGGGGGATTCGTAAGGCGATTGCTCGTCACAAATGCTGCAAAGAGGTCAGGCAAAAGGGCTCTCACATCGTTATCCGGTGCGAGTGCAGTGACGACGAGGAGGGAACAACGGTGTGCATCACCGTCGTTCCAGATCATGGACCGCAAGACCTGGGCGCAGGCTTATTGCGAGCAATCGAACGTGATCTAGAACCGTGTCTGGGCAAGGGATGGTTGAAATGACGGACACCTATACAGCGGTTTACGAGCTCGACACCAACAAGTGGTGGTTCGTGCATATCGACGAGATCCCCGGTTGCCACAGTCACGGCGGCAATATCGCAGCGGCGCGCCGGAATATCTTGGAAGCGGCCTCGGCGCTGTTGGAGGTCGATGAAAGCGAGCTCGTGATCGAGGACGACGTTCAGCTTCCCGAGCCATTGCGCAAGGCCGTTGCTGTCGCCCGCCAACGGCGCGCTGAGGCGGAGCAAGTGCGAGGAGCCGCGCAGGAAGCAACGGACGAGGCGTTGCGAACACTTAACGGCAGCGGCCTCGGGCTAAGCACTCGTGACATGGGCGATCTGCTGGGTGTAAGTCACCAGCGCGTCAATCAAGTGCTTAGTGGCAAGGCGAACGGTGATAGATCAGCAGCGAGTTGAGAGCCCCCAGCAAGCGGGTCAGCCCGCAGATGCCTAGCGTTCGCTCATCGGGACGAAGTCCCTGGTTCGCATGCCGGTGTAGATCTGTTTCGGTCGGGCGATCTTCTGCTCCTTGTCCTGCACGAGCTCCGACCATTGCGCGAGCCAGCCCGGCGTACGGCCAATGGCGAACAGCACAGTGAACATCTCTGCCGGGAACTGCAACGCCTCATAGATCAGGCCGGAATAGAAGTCGACATTGGGATACAACTTGCGCTTGACGAAGTACTCGTCTTCGAGCGCGATCTTCTCCAGCTCCTGCGCGATCTTGAGCAATGGATTGACTCCGGTTACCTCGAAGACGTCGTCGCTGGCCTTCTTGATGATCTTGGCGCGCGGGTCGTAGTTCTTGTACACCCGATGGCCGAAGCCCATCAGCTTTTCCTTGCCCTCCTTCACCCCGCCAATGAAGTCCCCGATGTTGTCGGTCGTACCGATCCGTTTCAGCATGGCGAGTACAGCCTCGTTGGCCCCGCCGTGTAGCGGTCCGTAGAGCGCGGCGACTCCGGCCGCGACGGCTGAATACGGATCAACTTGAGAGGAACCGACGGAGCGTACGGCGTTCGTCGAGCAGTTCTGCTCATGATCAGCATGCAGGATGAACAGCACCTCCAGCGCATGTACCAAGCGCTCGTCCGCGACGTAGGTTGGCTCGCTCATCTTGAACAGCATGGCCAAGAAGTTGGCGGTGTAGGACAGCGAGTTGTCCGGGTAGACGTACGGTTTGCCCTGCTGATGGCGGTAGGCGAACGCTCCCAGAGTCGGCATCTTGGCGATCAATCGGGTGATCTGCAGTAGCCGGTTCTCCGGGTCGCCGATCTTGCCTGCTGCCGGATAGAACGTCGACAGTGCACTGACCGTTGTCATCAGCATCCCCATGGGATGCGCGTCATAGCGGAAGCCTTCGATGAACTGCTTCAGATTCTCGTGGATGAAGGTGTGATAGGTGACGCTGAGCACCCACTCGTCCAGCTGAGCCTGCGTCGGCAGCTCACCGTTCAGCAGCAGGTAGGCGACCTCGAGAAAGGTCGAGTGCTCAGCCAGTTGCTCGATGGGATAGCCGCGGTACTCGAGAATGCCCTCGTCGCCGTCTATATAGGTAATGGCGCTTCGGCAGGAAGCAGTGTTGACAAAACCTGGATCGTACGTCGCGAGTCCCGGCTCGCCTTCGACCGCGATCTGCTTGAGGTCGGTAGCGCGGATCGTCCCATCACTGATCGCGATCTCGTACTCCACGACCCGTACGGTTGTCGCGAACGCTCAGCGAATCCTTGGGAGAATCAACCGTTGGCGTATCGGTCATGCGCACAACCTACGCGCGGCATGTAGGCCTGGATAGTCGGGGGCCATATGATTTGGCCCACTGAACTTGAGGGTGTCTAAGCGTCGGCAGAAACGCACGTGCACGTGCTCTGCCTACGCGATACACAGGTTGCAACGCGTGTATGGCGTAAGGAACGGACGTGCACGTGCGTCTCTGACCCGGAGGTGTAAAAGGGCCTGTCGGAGGCCTGCATTAGGTTCGGCCGCATGGATCAGAAGCAGATCATCCACCGCTACCTCAGTCATCCAACGCGACGCGCTATTGGCGAAGCTGGATGGGCTTGGCGAGCGCGACGTGCGCTGGCCGATGACGCCAACGGGTACGAATCTGCTTGGCCTTGTCAAACATGTAGCGAGCGTCGAGCTGGGTTACTTCGGTGAGGTGTTCGACCGGCCCTCCGACGTGCCGCTGCTCTGGCTTGACGACGACGCTGA
The DNA here is from genome assembly GCA_963845915.1 of uncultured Actinomycetota bacterium. Lineage (GTDB taxonomy): Bacteria > Actinomycetota > Actinomycetes > Propionibacteriales > Propionibacteriaceae > Microlunatus. The sequence continues at coordinate 283,593 of CAWJUB010000034.1, read as the reverse complement.
GATCAACGCCGACATGTGGGCTACCGCCGACGAGTCACGCGAGGAGATCGTCACGCTTTACCAGCTCGCGGCCACCCACGCAGATGCAACCATTGCAGCCCTCAGCGCTGGACTCGCCCGGTCGGGTACCGTGGTGGCCTCCCGAGCGGGAGCAGGTCACCTTGCATCAGATCATGGTGCACGTGAGTGTGGAAATGGCTCGGCACGCGGGCCATGCCGACATCCTCCGTGAACTGATCGACGGGACCGCCGGCAACAACGACGGCAATCTCCCGGACCAGTCAGTTCAGGAATGGGCTGCATATCGGAAGCGACTTGAGGAAACGGCACTCGAAGTAGAGCGGCGTACCGAGAGCGCGGTCTGATCACCCGCGAAAGCAGGCGATCACATCATGGCTGGCGCGCCTGCATCGCCACGAAGTGCGGGCTGTACATCAGGCCCAGAACGTTGCCGAACGGGTCCACGACGGAGGCCGTGACGAAGCCGGCTGTCCCTTGTTCGGTGACGGGCTGATACTCCGTAGCTCCGAGCTCGAGCAGCCGGTCAACCGCAGCCGCCACGTCGTCGACCTGCCAGTAGATGACCGCTCCTCCAGGATCACGCGGCGCGATGGGCGGAGCGTAGCGGCGGTCGATGAGACCAAGCTCGTCTTCGTCGGCACCGATCCGGAACTCGATATATGCGAGCGGCCCCTCTTCCGGACGCTGGAAATAAGGCTCGATGCCGAGCACCTCGGCGTACCAGTCGCGCGCCGCAATCACATCGTCGGCCCAGAAGCTGACCGTGGTGAGTCCGCGCAGCATCTCAGTCCTCCCTCTATATAGGTGTCTGTGTATACGTGTCTTTGTGGCTGTCTCTGGTGCGTCCCTATCAGCCGATCTAGGTGCGCTTAGAGTGATTGCCGAAGGTCGCTGTGCGCCCGCCTTGTCTCCCAGTGAGTCATCCTGCCGGGTGGCGCTGACATTTCCGCTTTGACCGGCGGTTGCCCGCACAGGTAATCTGGGCCGCTGTTGCGTCCACGCGAGCATTTTCAGCGTGCCCGGATTCGGTGTGGATGCGACAGGAATTCGTTCACAAACAATGTGAGCTTGCTCGCGTCACATACGGAAGTTGGTTATGTCCACCTACAGCCCCAAGCCTGGCGACATCACGAGGTCGTGGCATGTCATCGATGCCGACGATGTGGTGCTGGGCCGGCTTGCGGTGACCGCTGCGACGTTGCTCCGCGGCAAGCACAAGCCGACGTACGCGCCGCACATGGACGGCGGTGACTTCGTCGTCGTGGTGAACGCATCCAAGATCGCTCTGACTGGGAACAAGCGCACCGACAAGCTTGCCCGCCGGCACTCCGGCCGGCCTGGGGGTTTGAAGTCGGTACCCTACGGTGAGCTCCTCGACCGTGATCCACGTAAGGCCGTCGAACTCGCCGTCTGGGGAATGCTCCCCAAGAACAAGCTCAGCCGCAGGCAGATCAGGAAGCTCAAGGTGTACGCCGGTCCAGAGCATCCGCACACTGCTCAGCAGCCGAAGCCGTACCAGATCACCCAGATCGCGCAATAGCCGCGGCTACCACACGCACGTCAAGAGGAAGCAAGGAACTATCGCAGTGACTGACACCGCCACCGAAAAGGTCGACGAGGACGCGGCCACCCCGTTCGTCGAGGACGACCGCGAGATCGCGTACCGTTCGGAGGCGACACCGCAGGTGTCGCACGGCCCGTCTGGCCGCCCCGCCCTCGTGGCGCCGGCCGCGGCGACCGGTCGCCGTAAGGAGGCGGTCGCTCGAGTCCGTCTCGCCCCGGGCAGCGGGCAGTGGGTGATCAATGGCCGTGCGCTGGAAGACTATTTCCCCAACAAGGTGCATCAGCAGCTGGTGTCCGAACCCTTCGTTGCCGCGGCCGTAGCTGGCTCGTATGACGTGATTGCTCGTATTCATGGCGGCGGCGTGACCGGTCAGGCCGGGGCTCTCCGACTGGGTATCGCACGTGCTCTCAATGCAGTCGACGCGGAGGCCAGCCGGGCCGCGCTCAAGAAGGCCGGCCTGCTGACTCGTGACGCGCGGATCAAGGAACGTAAGAAGGCGGGGCTGAAGAAGGCCCGGAAGGCACCCCAGTACAGCAAGAGGTAATCGCGCGGGGGTGAGAGCAGTGGGGCAACTCTTTGGAACCGACGGCGTACGCGGCAAGGCCAACGAGGCTCTCACCGCGGAACTTGCGCTGAGTCTTTCTGTTGCGGCCGCCCATGTCCTCTCTGAGACCGGAGAGTTCAGCGGGCATCCGCCTTTCGCGGTTGTCGGGCGTGATCCGCGCGCCTCAGGAGAGTTCCTCGAGGCAGCGGTGGTGGCCGGTCTGGCCAGCGCCGGGGTGAACGTCACACGGCTTGGCGTGCTGCCAACTCCTGGAGTCGCTTTCCTGACCGAGGCCTGCGATGCCGATCTTGGTGTGATGTTGTCGGCGAGCCACAATCCCATGCCCGACAACGGCATCAAGTTCTTCGCGCGAGGTGGGAACAAGCTCGACGATGCCGTTGAGGACACCATCGAGGATCGCCTTACCGAAGTCTGGGCCCGGCCCACTGGCGCCGGAGTCGGCCGAGTCAGCGTCGATGAGTCACTTGTCGAGACGTATGTAGCGCATGTGGTCAACAGCCTGGAGAGACCGGTCAGTCTTGATGGCATCAAGGTGGTCGTCGACTGCGCAAACGGCGCCGCGTTCCAGGCCGCCCCAGCGGCGTTCGAGGCCCAAGGCGCTGACGTACACCGGATCCATGCGCAGCCCGACGGCATCAATATCAACGACAACTGCGGATCCACCCACATGGAGTCGCTGCGCGCGGCAGTGTTGGAACGGCACGCAGACATCGGGATTGCGCTCGACGGCGACGCCGACCGGTGCCTGGCAGTCGACACGTTTGGCCGGATCGTCGATGGCGACCAGATCTTGGCGATCTTGGCGCTTGCCCTCCGCGAGCAGGGTCGGCTGAAGAACGACACGGTCGTGGCTACCGTGATGAGCAATCTGGGATTCGTCAACGCGATGCGCGGTCTCGGGATCACCGTGCAGCAGACCAAGGTCGGCGATCGCTACGTCCTGGAGGCCATGAAGGCCGGCGGTTTCATCCTGGGTGGCGAGCAGTCCGGGCACATCGTGATGTTGGAACACGCAACGACGGGCGACGGCGTACTCACCGCGCTTCACCTGATGAATCGGATGGCCACCTCGGGTCAGTCTCTTGCCCAGCTGGCTTCGGTGATGACCCGATTGCCTCAGGTGCTGATCAACGTGCCGGATGTCGACAAGAAGCGGGCAGCAAGTGATCCGCAGTTGTCAGCCGCCGTAGCGGAAGCTCAAGCCGAGCTCGGAGACTCGGGCCGGGTTTTATTGCGGCCCTCCGGAACGGAGGCGCTGGTGCGCGTCATGGTGGAGGCCGAGAGCTACGAAGCCGCCAATGCGGTTGCCCACCGGCTGGCCGATGTGGTCAAGGCGTCGTTGGCGCTCTAGTGCCGAAAGGCCGTTCAGGAGTTCAGGGCGATGAACCGCTTGAGCTTGCCCGTCGAGGCGTGCCGCGGAATCTGCTCAACAACACTCACGCTGATCGCGGGATTCGTGAGCCCGTGGCGGCCCAGCGATGAGACCAGCGCTGCCGCCACCGCCGAGACATCGGGCGATCCGATAACGAGCACATCAGCGCCGCTCGCCGTCTGCCGCACCTGATACTCCGAGATCAGCGGGTCGGTGCCCAGCACGTACCGGAATGCGCTCGCCGGGACCAGCCGCTCGCCATAGTGGAAGTCGTCGTCGCGCCGCCCGGCAATGTCGGCGACGCGCAGCATCGAACTCCCACACGCGCAGCGGCCGGGCAACAGGGTGACCTCGTCGCCGAGGTCGTAGCGAATGAAGGGAAAGGTGCGGCCGGCAAGTCCGGTTGCGAGGGTACGCGCGGCCGGCTCATCGGCGGCGACCGGACGCGCCGTCCGAATCGACCCGCTCCAGAATCACCTCGTCCTCGCAGATGTGCAGACCCTCGCCGTAGCCGCAGCCGACTGCCTGGACGCCGATCTCGGTCGAGCCCCAGAGATTGTGCACGGGCGCACCCCAGGCGATCGTGATCGCGTCACGATCCTCCTCGCTCAGCGGCTCGGAGTTCGTGCTGACCCGAGCCGGCCGGATCGCCAAGTCACCCGCGGTCGTGGCGCGGGCTAGGCGTCCGATGACCGAGGCGTAACCCACGAGATGGGTGGGCTTCGCGTCCGCGACCGCGCGTTGCACTTGGTCGAATGGCGCCGCCGCCGGGATCACGATGGTCTCCATCGAGGACTCGATAGCAATGTCGAATAACGGTGTACTGGCGTGTGGCGGCTCGCCGGCCTCGAGCACGCCGAGTCGCGCCGCGCGGAGATCTGATTCGGCAGCACGCTCAGCACGCGCCTGCCATCGCCAGGCGAGACAGGCGAGTGTGACGAACTGCTCCCAATCCCAGACGTACACACCGCGTACGCCGCTCGAGCCGCCAGAGCTGAATATCTGGTACCCCGCGGGGGTGTAGGAGAACCAAGGCTGTTGCGCGAGCACCTGCTCGGCGCGGGCGTGGGTGATATCGGGCGCTGTGATGATGGCGTCCCAATCGTTCTGGGCCTCCTGCTTCAGCATCGGCGGCAGCCGCGCGAGGTCGTCGAGGGTCGCTGTGGCGGGGTCGATGTTTGCCATCCGGGCAGCGTGGAAGGGCGAGCGCTCGCGCGCGTACGCCAGCAACGAGCGGAGTCTTTCGGTCTGGTAGCGCTCGATGCGTTGGTGCGGCCAGTCCAGCCTGGCCACGTGATCCTCGAGCGAGGCTCGCACTGCAGTCAGGTGCGCTGCCCGCAGCCGCTCGTACGCCGCCTTCGGATCATCGTCGGGCATGCTTCATAGTCTGCCGGTGTCAGACAGTCGCGTACCACTCCGATGCCGGGGGTCAGGATCTCCTCGACCCACCGGCACCGACGCGCAATCAGGAACAGTCAGAGCTCAGGAGGATTTCCGTACTCGTCGTGCCAGTTCCACCACTCGTACGGGGGGCTTTGCGGGTAGCCCTCGGGCGAGTCCTCCCACTCCTCTTGACGACCGAGTGCGGTCATGTCGAGATAGCTCCAGGTGCCTCCCATGACCTCGTCGCCGCGACTATTGATGAAGTACGTGCGAAACACGCGGTCGCCGTCGCGGATGAACGCGTTCGTGCCGTGCCACTCGTCCACTCCGAAGTCGGTGTCGAAGCCGTCAGTGATCGTGTACCAAGGCATCGTCCAGCCCATGCGCGTTTTCACCCGCGCGATGTCGGGCTGAGGCGCCCGCGAGACGAACGCGAGGCTGGTGTCACGGGCGTTGAGGTGGGCGATGTCGGCGACCTGGTCGGCGACCATTGAGCAGCCCGTGCAAGCGTGATCGGGCCAGCCGTGCACGCCGGGCTCGAAAAAGGCGCGGTAGACGATCAGTTGCCGGCGGCCCTCGAACAGGTCGAGCAGGCTCACTTTGCCTTGCGGACCATCGAACTCGTAGCGCGTCGTGACGGGCAGCCACGGCATCCGCCGACGCTGAGCAGCGAGCGCATCCCGGGCGCGGGTCAGTTCCTTTTCCTTCACCAGCAGCCGCTGGCGCGCAGCCTCCCACTCCTGCTCGGAGACGATCGAGGGCGTTGTCATTGTGACGTTTGGTTCAGACATGACTTTCTCCATTCTGGGTTGAAGTGTTCGGCCGTGCTCAACGGCCGAGGTGCACCTGCAGCGCGTCCAGCCGGGTGTCCCAGTCGCGGGCCAATGCGGCAAGGAACTGTTGCGCCACTTGCATCGGAGCGGAGCGGAGCCGATAGCGCACCCGGCGCCGCTCTCCGGGTTCGGCCGTCACCAGTCCGACCTCTGCCAGCAGGGACAGGTGTTTGGCAATCGCCTGTCGGGTGATCGGAAGACGATCGGCGAGGTCCGTGGCTGTTGCCGGGCCGCCCGAGGCCAGCGCAGCCAGAATGCTGCGCCGGGTCGGGTCAGCCAGGGCGGTGAAGACCTGTTCGGCGATCGCCTCGATGTCAGGCGGCATCGAGGTAGTCGAGCAGCTCGCCCAGCTCGTGCGCCCAGCCCTTGGTGTTCCCGCCGAAGGCCTTGCTGTGGGCGTCCTCCGGTAGCTGGGCGAAGCCAGTTTCGGTCACGGTCAGCCGAGTGCCAGCGCCGCTCGGTTCGAGCGTGAACTCGACGTAGGTGCGGCGCGGATCGTCTTCAGGCAGACCGTAGATGTGCCAGGTGAACCCGAAGATTGTCGGCTCTTCGACTCGCTCCACGCGCATCTCGGCGCGGTCGCCGGTGGTCCAGGCCATCTGGGCGGTTCCGCCCGGACGCAGATCGATCGTCGCCTGGTCGCCGAACCAGGCTCCCAACCCCTCAGCCGTGGTGAGCGCGGCCCAGACCTTGGTCTGCGGGTGGTCGAGCTCGACGGTCCGTTCGATGCGGTCGGGAAATCCCATGAGTATTGCCTCCTCCATATAGCAATCTTTCGGTTGCTATACAGGTTATAGCAACCCATCGGTTGCGTCAAGGAATGCGGCCCTGGATCTACCCGCGTACCGGGCTGCGGAACCGGCCACTCAGCACAGGCCTCTTACGGAAACCGGTCCCCAGCCACCTCCGGATGGCTCGATCACGCGTTGGACGTGACCGGTTGGGTACGGAATCCGACGCGGATCAGATCTTGCGGAAGCGCACCCACTGGACTGAATGATCACGGTCCTTGCGGAGGATCACGGTGGCGCGGCCCTTCGTGGGCAGGATGTTGGCGGACAGGTTGGGGCCGTTGATGGTGTCCCAGAGGTATTGGGCCTGGTGGATGGCCTCGCTCGTGGTCAGGTCGGCGTAGCGGGTGAAGTACGAGCGCGGATCGCGGAAAGCCGTGTCACGCAGCGAGAGGAAGCGGCTCACGTACCAGTCCCGTACGTCCGCGGCGTCGGCATCGACATAAACCGAGAAGTCGAAGAAGTCACTGACCGCAAGCCCGGTCGTGCTATCAGGTCGCGACCGCGCCGGCTGGAGGACGTTGAGTCCTTCCACGATCAAGATGTCGGGTCGCCGCACCCTGATCTGGGCGTCCGGCACGATGTCATAGGTCAGATGGCTGTAGACCGGGGCCATCACTTCTTCCTGGCCGGATTTGACATCGATCACAAAGCGCAGCAGAGCGCGCCGATCGTAGGACTCCGGGAAGCCCTTTCGATGGAGCAGCCCGCGGCTTTCCAGCTCGGTATTGGGGAACAGGAAGCCGTCGGTGGTGACCAAGCTGACCCTGGGATGTTCAGGCCAGACGGCGAGCAGCTCCCGAAGCAGCCGTGCGGTGGTGGACTTCCCGACGGCGACGGACCCCGCGATGCCGATCACAAACGGCGTACGCTCCACCGACAGCTGGAGAAACTCATTCGTCGATTGATGCAACTCGCTGGTGTGCAGGAAGTAGCGGCTCAGCAGCCGAGTGAGGGGCAGATACACCTCACGTACATCGAGCATGCTGGTCGGATCGCCCAGCCCGCGGACTTTCTCCAGGGTCGCCTCGTCGAGCGGGATCGGCATCTGTTCGGCAAGCTCGGCCCAATCTGCGCGACTGCGCTCCACGTACGCCCCAAGGAGCTGCAGATCATCCCGCATAGCAGAAATCTAGTGTCGGATCGATGAATTCGGCTCACAACCTGGGCCCGGATCGGGCATTGGATCGGGCAGAGCTATCGCTGACAGCCCAGCGGCGAAGAGCTGGAAAGGTACAGTTCCGCCTATGTGCGGAATCGTCGGATATGTCGGGGGGAAGGCCGCGCTGGACGTCGTGGTCGAGGGTCTGCGCCGTCTGGAGTACCGCGGCTACGACTCGGCGGGCGTTGCCATTGTGGCCGACGAGACGCTGTATGTGGCCAAGAAGGCCGGCAAACTCGGCAATCTCGAAAAGCTGCTGGCCGAGGAACAGTTGCCGCGCAGCGGGCTGGGTATCGGTCACACCCGATGGGCGACGCACGGCGGACCGAACGACGTCAATGCGCACCCGCATACCTCTGCTGATGGGCGAATCGCCCTGGTGCACAACGGAATCATCGAAAACTATGTGACGCTGCGGGACGAGCTCGAGGCGGCAGGCATCCGGTGCGTGTCCGAGACCGACACCGAGATCGTGGCACAACTGCTGGGCCGGCAGGTCACGGCCGGGGTGCCGCTCGCGGAAGCCATGCGAACGGTGTGTCGGCGACTGCGCGGCGCCTTCACCCTGGTCGCTGTTGATAGCCAGCAGCCGGACACCGTGGTCGCAGCCCGCCGCAACTCCCCGTTGGTCGTTGGTGTCGGAGAGGGAGAAAACTTCGTCGCATCTGACGTCGCCGCCTTCATTGACCACACCCGCGAAGCGATCGAGCTGGGCCAAGATCAACTGGTGACGATCACCCCGGACAGCGTGGTGATCACCACCTTCGAGGGCGAGCCTGCCGAGGTGCGGCCGTACCACGTGGACTGGGACCTGTCTGCCGCGGAAAAGGGTGGCTACGACTGGTTCATGCGCAAGGAAATTTACGAGCAGCCGCGAGCGGTCGCTGACACGCTGCTCGGCCGACACGATGCGAGTGGCCGGCTGACGTTGGATGAAATCCGGATGACCGAAGGCGAGCTGCGACAGGTCGACAAGATCATCGTCGTTGCCTGCGGTACGGCCTTCTACGCAGGACTGGTGGCCAAGTACGCGATCGAGCATTGGACCCGGATTCCCTGTGAGGTGGAGCTGGCCAGTGAGTTCCGTTACCGCGACCCGATCCTCGGCCCGGCCACGCTCGTCGTCGCGATCAGTCAGTCCGGGGAGACTGCAGACACCTTGATGGCCATCCGGCACGCCCGGGAGCAGCAGGCCAGGGTGCTCGCCATCTGTAACACCAACGGCTCGACCATCCCGCGCGAGTCGGATGGGGTGATCTACACCCATGCTGGTCCGGAGATCGGTGTGGCCTCGACCAAGGGATTTCTGACCCAGCTGGTCGCCTGCTATCTGCTCGGTCTCTACCTCGCGCAGGTGCGGGAAGCGAAGTCCTGCGACGAGATCGGTGAGGTCCTGCGGGAGCTTGCGGCCATGCCTGACGCCATCCAAGGGGTGCTCGATGACCTCGAGCCGGTGATCGAGCTGGCCGCCGCGTTCGCCGAGAACCGCTCGGTGCTCTTCATCGGCCGACATGTGGGTTACCCAGTCGCACTCGAAGGCGCCTTGAAGCTGAAGGAGCTGGCCTACATCCATGCCGAAGGCTTCGCCGCCGCTGAGCTGAAGCACGGCCCGATTGCCTTGATCGAAAACCAGTTGCCGGTCTTCGTCGTCGTTCCGCCAAGCGGTGACGTGCTGCACGACAAGGTGCTCTCCAACCTGCAGGAGGTACGTGCTCGCGGGGCGAAGACCATCGTTCTGGCCGAAGAGGGTGACGTCGGGGTGATCTCGTACGCGGATGTCATGATCAGTTTGCCGAAGGTGTCGACCTTGCTGCAGCCACTGGTCGCGACCGTGCCGCTGCAGATGTTCGCTTGTGAACTTGCCACCCAGAAAGGGCACGACGTCGATCAGCCGCGCAATCTGGCCAAATCCGTCACCGTTGAGTGACCACCCGAACGAACTGAGAAGTGCCGTGATCACGCTGCGAGCGTCCGATTCCACACGAGCAGCGTCATGATCACGCTGCGAGCGTCGGGAATCGCGCGCCGCCGAACGGAGGAGGAGCGAGCGGAGGCGTTCTTTCCTCTGCGAGGGACGACGACGGCGGCGGGTTCAGAGCGCGATGCGCGAGCAGCGTCATGATCGTCGGCGTAGGCATCGACGTCTGTGACGTCGATCGTTTTGCCGAGTCGATAGAGCGCCGTCCCGGTCTCATTCGGCGGATCTTCACACCGGCCGAAGCCGAGCGTCCGATGGCGTCAAAGGCGGCTCGCTTCGCCGCGAAGGAAGCTCTGGCCAAGGCGCTGGGCGCGCCGGACGGGTTGTCGTGGCTGGACGCCGAGGTGGTCACCGATGATCATGGCAAGCCCTCGTTCAAGATCATGGGTACGGTTGCTGCCCGCGCCGCCGAACTTGGCATCGGCACCATTCACCTCAGCATGTCCCACGATGCAGGCATCGCCTCGGCCGTCGTAATCTGCGAAGCGTGATCATGCGCGCGTACCGCGTCGAGGCGATCCGTCGCATCGAGGAGCGAGCCATTGCCGCGCAGGGCGTGGACGCACTGATGCAGCGGGCCGCGGCTGCCGTTGCCGCCAGTGCCTCCGACCTGCTGCGGACCACTACCGGCGGCCGATACGGGCGCCACGTGATGATCATGGTCGGAGCGGGCAACAACGGCGGCGACGCATTGTTCGCCGGCGTTCGGCTGGCCCGTCGTGGCGTACGCGTGACCGCCGTGAGATGCCTTGGCACACCCCACCCCGCCGGTAGTGCCGCACTGGTCGCGGCCGGCGGCCGCGTGGTCGACCTCGATGATTCGATCACCCAACTGCCCTGCGACCTGGTCATCGACGGGATTCTCGGCATCGGTGGCCGACCAGGATTGCCCGACCAGGTCGCACAGCTTGTCGCATCCGTCGAGAACCGGGGCCTACCCATCGTCGCCGTCGACCTGCCGTCGGGCGTGGCCGCTGACACTGGCGCAGCACCCGGCCCGGCGGTACGCGCGACACGAACGGTCACCTTCGGTGAGCTCAAGCCCTGCCACCTCCTGCAGCCGGCGCTGACGTACTGCGGCGAGGTGACCGTAGTCGATATCGGACTGGGCACTGATCACGAGGAAACTCCTGACCTGGAGGGCATGGACGAGGAGGAGCTGGCACGCGCGTGGCCCTATCCGAACGAGCGCAGCGACAAGTACGCCCGCGGAGTGGTCGGCGTCGACACCGGTTCCGAGCAGTACCCAGGTGCGGCGGTGATGTCGGTTTACGGCGCGGTCTACGGCGGTGCGGGCTATGTCCGTTTTCTGGGCGCCGAACGACCGGCCGCCACGATCTCTGCTCAACTGCCGAATGTGGTGTTCTCGCCCGGCCGTGTCCAGGCCCATCTTTTCGGGTCCGGCTGGGGCGAGCGCGCTGACGGAGCCAAGGTGCTCGCGGACGCAGCCGAGCAGGGACTTCCCGCAGTCGTGGACGCCGACGGGCTGGGATATCTACCCAAACCGGCACCCGCCAACTGGCTGCTCACCCCGCATGCCGGTGAGCTGGCCAAGCTGCTGGAACGTCGAGCGCAGCTGGGTCGAAGAGGATCCGGTACGCGCGGTGACCGCGGGCGCTCAGCAGACCGGCGCGACTGTGCTGTTGAAGGGTGCGACGCAGCTCGTCGCGGCTCCTGATGGCCCGCCGGTGCTCGTTGCGGTACCAGGGCCGGCGTGGACGGCGCAGGCGGGATCAGGCGACGTGCTAGGCGGCGTATGCGCCGCGCTGCTCGCCGCCGGAGTGCCTGCCCAGCGAGCGGGTCAGCTGGGAGCCTCGGTCCAGGCGGTTGCCGCGGCCGCCCATCCTGGCGTGCTGGCACCACAAGAGCTGGCGCGTGCCATCGGCCAGACTCTGGGACGCCTCGAACAGCAGGCGAGAACGCCGTGACGAGTCAGGTGCGAGTGTCGGGTGCCGTCGCCGGGATCGACCCGGCCACCGCGTGCGCTGAGATTGATCTGGCCGCCTATCGGTCCAACGTGGCCACCCTGCGGGCGCATGCCGGCGTGCCGGTGATGGTGGTGGTCAAGGCGGATGGCTACGGGCACGGAATGATCGAGTGCGCTCGGGAAGCGAGGGCAGCCGGCGCGGAGTGGCTGGGCGTCGCAACGCCGGCGGAAGCAATACAGGTCCGCGAAGCCGGGGACACCGGGCCGATACTGGCGTGGCTGTACGGGGTGGACGAGGACCTCACGCCGCTCGTTGCTGCCGAGGTTGACGTGTCCGCCCAATCTGTCGACCAGATTGGCAGGCTGGTCGCTGCCGCCGCGGCGGCTGAACGACGTGCCCGGGTGCATCTCAAGATCGACACCGGATTGTCCCGCAATGGAGCCACCAGCGACGACTGGCAGCAGGTCTGTGCCATAGCAGCCGAGGCCGAGCGCGCGGGAGCAATCGAGGTCGTTGCCATCTGGTCCCACTTGGCGGCAGCCGACGAGCCTGGGCATCCGTCCGTTCCGCTGCAGATTCAGGCGTTCCAGCAGGCGTACGAGCAAGGCCGCGCCGCCGGCCTGGAGCCGACGTTGCGGCACCTCGGCAACTCGGCCGGGGCGCTCGTGGTGCCCGAGGCGCGATTGGATCTGGTGCGTGTCGGCATTGCCGCGTACGGCATTGACCCGGCTCCCGGGATCGCGGCGCGTGCCGGAGTCACGTTACGGCCGGTGATGCGGCTGCGTGCCCAGCTGGTCAATGTCAAGGACATTCCTGCGGGCGCAGGCGTCTCGTACGGATGGACCTGGATCGCGGATGCTCCCACGACGGTCGGTCTGGTGCCGCTCGGCTACGGCGACGGGATACCCCGACATGCGGGGAACCGAGCCTGTGTGGGGTGGTCCGGAGCCTGGGCGCCGATACGCGGCCGGATCTGCATGGACCAGTTCGTCGTCGAGCTGCGCTCCGGTCAGCCGGCCCAGTCCGGTGATGAGGTCATCGTGTTCGGTCCTGGTGATCAGGGCGAACCGACGGCTGCTGACTGGGCTGCCTGGTGCGACACCATCGGCTACGAGATTGTGACGCGGATCGGGACACGGGTGCCGCGCCGCTACCTCCATGCCAGTCGGGACGCCACCTGATGGCGCCGAAACGGAGCCAGCTCGCCAGGGGGTTGGGGCTCATCGCCAGCGTCGCAGCGCTCGCGGCGGGCGGAGTCGCGCTAGGCGTCGAACTCGAGCGCAGGATCGTATCGAAGCGACTCGCGCGCAAGTCGGACGTCGACGTAGCGGAGTTCTTCGCGTTGCGCGCCGACGGCCCGGACGTCATCACCCCGGACGGCGTCGTGCTGCACACCGAAGTGGATGAGGGCGAGGCTGATGACATCACGCTGGTCTTCGTCCACGGATACGCGTTGAATCTGGACTGCTGGCACTTCCAGCGGCTGCATTTTCGAGGTCAGCTGCGGCAGGTGTTGTACGACCTGCGTTCCCACGGCAGATCGAGCCGCTCCGAGGCTGAGCTCTGCCGGATTCCCCAGCTTGCTGAGGATCTGTATCAGGTGCTGCAGGAGTTAGTGGGTCATGCGCCGGTGATCCTCGTCGGGCACTCGATGGGCGGGATGACGATCATGCGGCTAGCGCAGGTTCACCCCGAACTATTCGGCAGTCAGGTGCTGGGCGTCGCCCTGTTCTGCACGTCGGCCGGGGAGATGGCCGAATACTCACCGATCCGAGGGATACCCGGCCGCACCTTTACCAGGATCGCCGAGCCACTGATGGCCGGTCTGAACCGGATTCCTGAACTCGTCTCGCAAGGACGGCGCGCAGGCAGCGATCTGGGCTACGTCGTCACCCGCCGAATGGCATTCGGATCGGATGTCTCGTCGAGCTATGTCGATTTCGCGTCCGAGATGCTGGCCGAGATTCCCCTGGAGGTGGTGGCTGATTACTATCCCGCGTTCAAGGAGTTGGATGAGTATCAGGGCCTCGAGATTCTCAGCGCGGTACCGACTGTCGTGATCGGCTGCGAGAACGACATGATCACCCCGATCGAACACACGGCGCGCATCATCGAGCTGCTCCCCAAGGCGGAGGCCATTCGAATAGAGAATTCTGGTCACCTGGGCATCATCGAAAAACATGACATCTTCAATGGCGCCTTGGACCGGTTGCTCGCCCGGGTACGCGCCGAGCTTGGGTGAGCGTCCGCGAGCGAGGATTCGTGCCTCACGGTTACCGACTGCTAGCCTTGCTATCTTCCGGCTGCTGTCCGCATCCGGACCACCCGCGCCGTGCGAGACGTAAGGCGCAGCGAGGCTCGTCCTTCCCACCATGACTGATCAGGTCCGGGACGTTCGACGTGCCCAAAGAATGCCCGCCGCCCGCGGGTCGAGAACTGAGATGTCATGCCAGCCCAACCCACCAAGGTCGACCGTGCGCCCAAGAACCGCTGGTCAGCCCCCGAGCGCGCCACTCGTGGCCATACCCGCCCCCGTCGCGATGATCAGCCGTCGCAGCATGCGGTGTTGCCCGCTCCCCAAACCTTCTCCGACCGCCGATGCGGCACCCCGCGGCTTTGCCGAGCTGGGTGTCCCCGCGAACCTAGTCGCTGCGCTGGACGCGGAAGGCATCAGCAAACCGTTCCCGATCCAGGCCGCGACCATCCCAGACGCGCTCGCCGGCCGGGACGTGCTGGGCCGCGGCCGTACCGGCTCGGGCAAGACCCTAGCCTTCGGCCTGCCCATGATCAGTAGGCTCGCCCGGCCGTCCGGCTCGGCGAAAGCGCCACCGCGTGGTCTGGTCCTGGTGCCGACCCGCGAGCTGGCCATGCAGGTCGCCGACGTCCTGGCCCGTTTGGGGCGGGGCGCTGGGCTGTCGCTCGTGCTGGTCGCCGGCGGCATGCCGTACGCGCCGCAGACTCAAGCGTTCTCCCGCGGGGTCGACATCGTGGTCGCGACGCCCGGGAGGCTGATCGATCTGATGGAACAGGGAATCGCCGATTTGAGCCGCATCGAGATCACGGTGCTCGACGAGGCGGATCACATGGCCGACCTCGGCTTCCTGCCCGCCGTCACTCAGATATTGGACACCGTCCCCGACCGCGGGCAGCGGCTGCTGTTTTCTGCCACCTTGGATCGCGCGGTCGACCGCCTGGTCCGCACGTACCTGCACGAGCCTGTGGCGCACGAGGTCGACACCGGCCAGGCCAGTGTGCCCACGATGAGCCATCACCTGGTCAGCATCGCCCCGCAGCACAAGGCTGCATTGACTGCAGAGATCGCCAGTCGAGCGGGCCGAACGTTGATCTTCGTCCGTACCCAACGCGGGGCGGACCGGGTGGCCGAGCAGCTACGCGGCAGCGGGGTGCTGGCCGGGGCTTTGCACGGCGGCCTTGCGCAGGGCGCGCGGACCCGAATTCTGTCGGCCTTCAAGGATGGTTCGCTGCGCGTACTGGTGGCCACCGATGTCGCGGCGCGCGGCATCCACGTCGACGAGGTGGGTCTGGTCCTCCACGCTGACCCGCCGAGCGGGCCGAAGGAATATCTGCACCGCGCCGGACGTACCGCCCGGGCGGGCGGCACCGGTACCGTCGTCGCCCTCGCGCTGCCCCACCAGCGTCGCGACCTGGAGCGTCTGACCACCCAGGCAGGCGTACGCCCAAAGGTGCTCACCGTGCTTCCAGGGGACAGCGCGCTCGCCGCCGCGACCGGCGCCCGGCGGGCAAGCGGCAAAGCCGTCAGCGACGCCGACTACCAGCGCGTCATCGCCCCGCCAGCTGCTCGGCGCCTCCACTCCACCCGGGGGAGCCGCGGCAACAGTGGCGTCCGTACGAAGGGACGTCCAGGCCGTCGTCGGTCACCAGCTTCGACCGCGGCCGGCGGATCCCCCTCTCGGCGCGCTCGTTGAGAGCATCCTCGCCGCGGTCTCGGCGCGGGCCATCCTGCGCCCTGAGCCTGTCGAAGGGCGGCGGTGCGCTTCGACAAGCGCCGTCCTGAGCTTGTCGAAGGGCTCAGCGCGCATACGCTCGGTTGGCTACGCTCTGTAGCTAGTGAGCGTCTCGGTTTCTGATCTTGTGGTTTCGATCGCGTCGTCGCAGGATGCGGCCGCGATGCTTGAAGTCATCCACAGCGCATTCCGTGCTCGGCGACCGGTCGATCCGCCCTCTGCGGCCATCGATGAGACCGTGGAAACCTTGACCGCGAGCTTGCAGCGGGGGAGCGCAATTCTGGCGCAGGTCGGTGATCGCCCGGCGGGCGTCATCGTGGTTGTGCCCGGCCCTGACGGCGTCGCGAAATTCACCCGCGTCTCGGTTCATCCCGAGCTGCAGCGACACGGCATCGCCTCGGCCATGGTGCCGGCGGCCGAGGAGCTGGCGGCCATCCGCGGTTTCGAGCGGGTCGAGCTGCTGGTACGAGCAGAATTTCCAGACTTCCTCGCCTTCTGGCAGCACCGTGGCTTTGCTGTCGCCCGTACGGTCGCAGATGGCGTGATCTTGACCAAGCCGCTGCCGCTGGTGATCAAGGTCCCCACCAGCGACGCGATGGAGCGGTTGGGAGAGCGGCTGGCCCAGCTACTGCAGCGCGGGGATGTGATCCTCGCTGCTGGTGATCTTGGTGCTGGCAAGACCACCCTGACCCGAGGCATCGGGCGTGGGCTCGGCTCGGAAGGCCCGATCATCTCACCGACTTTCGTCCTGTCTCGGATTCACCCCTCCGCCATCGGCCGTCCGACACTGATCCATGTGGATGCCTACCGGCTGTCCAGCGCCACGGAGCTTGATGATCTTGATCTTGATGCTGCCGTGGCCGAGTCGATCACCGTTGTGGAATGGGGACGGGGGATCGCCGAAGGCCTGGCCGAGGACCGATTGGAGATCGATATCTGGACTGCTGCTGCGGACTTCTCGGCAGCTGAGGATGACACCGAGCGGGTTGTCACGGTACGGGCGGTTGGCGCCAGGTGGCGCGGTGTGGACTTGAGCGTGCTGCGTGGTGATGATCATGACTGAAGCTGGGTTGGTCCTTGCACTGGACACCTCGACCGTGGTCAACGTCGGCCTTGCCCGCGATGATCGGCTGATCGCGACAGCAACCGTCGCGGATCAGATGGCTCATGTCGAACAACTCATGCCCTTGGTCTCGGAATGTCTCGATGCAGCTGGCGTCGGCCGCGGATGATCTTGACCAACTGATCGTCGGTGTCGGACCAGGACCGTTCACCGGGCTGCGGGTCGGTGTGGTCACCGCCCAGATACTCAGCGCTGTGCTCGATCTACCGTTGCGCGGCGTCTGCAGCCTCGACGTCTTGGCCGCGCAGTTTGCCGGAGCACATCCGGGAGAGTTTGTGGTGGCCACGGATGCCAGGCGTCGGGAGGTCTACTGGGCTGCCTACACCTCTGCCGGCGTACGGCTCGGCGATCCGCGAGTTTCGCGGCCCAGCGACGTGCCGCGGCTGCCCACCATCGGACCTGCAGCCGATCTTTACGCGGATCAACTGGACGCGGTACCGGGCCCCCGCTCACTCGATCCCGGCGTACTTGCGACGCGCGGTCCGACACTTCCCGAGGCCGGTCACGAGCCTCTGTATCTGCGCCATCCCGATGCGAGGGAGATGACACGGCCCAAATCGGTGCTGCACTACCAGGGCGTGCGGCGATGATTCATGCCCTTCGCAATCCGGAGATCAGCATCCTGCCGGCTCGTCTGGATGATCTTCCCGCGATCATGGTGTTGGAGCGCGCCGGCTTCCCCGCCGCCGAGCAGTGGAGCGAGCGCAGCTGGCGGGGCGAGCTGCTTGCCGAGCATCGCACGATCTTGATTGCCCGCGCACAGCACCCGGTCGGGGTGATCTCGATCGCGATCATCGGCGAACTGGCTGATCTTCATCGCCTCGTCGTGGAGCCGCGAAGCCGGCGGCAGGGGATCGGAGCCGATCTGGTTCGAGCTGGACTGGAGATGGCGCGGCAGGTCGGCGTACGCGCGGTGATCTTGGACGTTGCGTACCACAATGAGGCTGCGATTGCGCTCTACCAACAGCTCGGCTTCGAACAACTCAGTGCCCGGCAAGGACTACTACGGACCGGGTCAGCACGCGTTGATCTTGAAGCTTTATGACCTGCAGGCCTGGCCCGATCGCCTCGCGAGCATGACGGAGGAAGTGTGACCGGCACGCCGCAAGCGCGCCCTGAGCCCTTCGACCAGCTCAGGACGGCGCCTGTCGATGGGCGCGCTTCGACAGGCTCAGCACACTGTCACCGACTCGGCCGCTGGCGGCCCGCTCATCGTCGGTATCGAGTCCTCGTGCGACGAGACCGGGGTCGGCATTGTTCGCGGACATGAGTTGCTGGCCAACGAAGTTGCCTCCAGCGTCGAGTTGCATGTGCGGTTTGGCGGCGTGGTGCCCGAGGTGGCGAGTCGCGCCCACCTGGAGGCCATGGTGCCCACGCTGCAGCGGGCCTGCGCTACCGCCGACATCGACCTGTCGGAGATTGACGGCGTTGCAGTTACCGCCGGCCCGGGCTTGATGGGCGCCCTCGTCGTCGGTCTGGCGAGCGCCAAGGCGCTGGCGTACGCGTTGAACAAGCCTCTGTACGGGGTCAACCATCTCGTCGGGCATGTCGCGGTGGATCTGCTGGAGCACGGGCCGCTGCCGGAACGCTGCGTCGCGCTGCTGGTATCGGGCGGGCACACCTCGCTGCTCGAGGTGCGAAGCATTGCCGACGACATTGTCGAGCTCGGATCGACGATCGACGACGCGGCAGGCGAGGCGTACGACAAAGTCGCTCGGGTGCTCGGCCTGCCATACCCGGGTGGTCCCTACATCGATAAGGCGGCTACGGGCAATCCCGACTATGTCCGTTTCCCACGCGGGCTGACCGCGCGTAAGGATCTCGAACGCCATCGGTTCGACTTCTCGTTCTCCGGATTGAAGACGGCCGTAGCGCGTTGGGTCGAGGCCCGCCAGCGCGATGGGCTGGACATCCCGCTGGCCGATGTCGCGGCCAGTTTCCAGGAGGCGGTCTGTGACGTACTGAGCGCGAAGGCCATGGATGCCTGTGCGGCGACCGGAGCGACGGACCTGCTGATCGGCGGCGGCGTCGCTGCCAACGGCCGGCTGCGGACACTGCTCGCCGAACGAGCGGCCGAACGTGGCATCGCCTTGCGTACGCCGCGGCCCAAGCTCTGCACCGACAATGGCGCCATGATCGCTGTCCTGGGCGCCGAGATTGTCGCTGCTGGTGGCAAGCCGTCTGCTCTCGATATCGGAGCGGACTCGTCGCTGCCCGTCAGCAGGATTCTCCTCTGATGGCGAGCGCATGAGGTTACCTCTCGGCCTGACCGAAGATGCGCTCGACGCGATGTTGCAAAACGATCCCGAGTCGTTGGCTGCAGCCTCGCGGATGCGCGAGGTGTATGGGCCGAAGCTGGCCGCGGCTGCACTCACCCAAGCCACATTGCGCTTGCGCGCTACGACCAAGTTCGGTCACGACGCTCTCGCGATGTTCTTCACCAGAGACGGTCTCGAACAAGCCTCCCGGCCCGAGGTCGCCGATTACCACGCCAGTCGTTTTGTACAGGCCGGAGTGCACCGCGTGATCGACATCGGCTGCGGCATCGGCTCGGACTCCTTGGCTTTCGCTCGAGCGGGCCTCGAGGTGGTCGCGTTGGACGTCGATCCGGTGACGGCGGTGGTAGCGCAGGCGAACCTCGGTGATCGCGCGAGCGTGATCTGCGCAGACGCGAATGATGTCGCCGACCAGCTCATGGGTCCAGGCGTCGGGGTGTTCTGCGACCCTTCGCGTCGAGACGATCGTGGGCGGTTGTGGCGCGTCGAGGACTTCACGCCGCCATGGTCGTTTGTGACTGGCCTGCTCGACGCAAACCGAACGGCCGGGGTGAAGCTCGGACCGGCGTTACCGCACACGCTGATTCCCGAAACGGCCGAAGCGGAATGGGTCACCCATCGCGGCGACACCGTGGAAGTAGCGCTGTGGTCAGGCGTTGGCGCGAGTCCCGGGCGACGCTTGGCGCTGGTGCTGCCGAATGCCCGGCTGGCGGTATCGGGTGCACCGCCGCTGCCCGTACGCGAACTCGGTCGTTATCTGTACGAACCGGCCGGGTCAGTCATCCGTGCCGGTGCCATTCCGGAACTGGGCGCACAACTCGGTGCCGGGCTGCTCGATCCGCAGGTCGCGTACCTGACGGGTGATCAACTCCACAGCACGCCGCTGGCGACGGTATTTGAAGTGCGGCAGCAGTTGTCGGCCAAACTCAGAGCACTGCGGAAATGGGTCCGCGAGTCCGAGATCGGCGTGCTGGAAATCAAGAAACGCGGAATCGACGTCGACCCGGCTGTGCTCCGTAAGCAGCTCAAGCTGGACGGGCCGAACAGCGCGACGATGGTGGTCTCGCGTAGGGGCAAGGGCGCACTCGTCGCGATCGTCGAACGGGTCTGACTTCGGTGTCTTGAGCTTTCACTCAGCGTCGATGAGTGCACTGCGCGGTAGATGGAACTACCGCAGAGGGCACTAGTGGTCGCGCCCGTTAGTTCGTCGGGGGTCAGGCGGCGATCCGGTCGAGGAGTTGGTCGAGGTCGTCGCGGTTGAATCGCCAGTCGAATGGTCGGGCGGCTTGGTTGTAGCGGTCTTCGAAGGCGGTGAGCTGTTCGGCGAGGTCGTCGAGGCTGGCGAAGTCGTCGGGGGTGAGTAGCTTTCGCTGGATGACGGAGAAGTAGATCTCGATCTGGTTCAGCCAGGACGCGTGCACCGGGGTGTGGATCATGATCGCGTTCGGGAACGCCTCGCTGAGTCGGGCGGCGGCGGTCCAGCCGCGGTGGGAGGAGCCGTTGTCGACGATCCAGAACACCCGTCGGGCGCTGGCGTAGGGCTCGCGGGTCATCACCTTGGTCGACCAGGTCCGTGAACGGTTCGATGCCGGTGGTGGGGCGCAGTGGCCGATCACCTGGGCGTGGTGGACGTCGTAGGCGGCGAGGTAGGCCAGCGTGCCGTGGCGGCCGTACTCCTACTCGACCCGCATCGGTCGCCGGCCGGGCCGGGCCGGGCGGCTGGGGTGGATCCGCTGCCGGGCCTGCACGCCGGGCTTCTCGTCGGCGGAGAGGACGTACTCGTCGGCGCCGAGCGGCTCGCCGTCGAAGGATCCGGGCGTACAGGTCGAGCACCCGGCCGGCCTTGAACGCGAAGTCGGGGTCGCGGGGAAAGATCCAGGACCGGTGCTGCCAGGGTTTGATCGCGTCCGCGGCCAGCCAGCGCCGCACCGTGGAGGCCGACACCGACGCGACCACGCCGCGTCGGCGGCTTCGACGGCCAGTTCCGGGCAGCTCCACCTCGCCAGCGGGATGTCGGTGTCGGCCGGCAGCTCGCAGGCCAACGCCTTCACCTCCGCGACCTGGACGGCGCTGAACCGGCGTGGCCGGCCCGGACCGGGCAGGTCGGTCAGACCGGCCAGCCGTTCGCCGGCGAACCGTCGCCGCCACTTGCGCACGGTGTCGACGTGCACGCCGAGGTCGGCGGCGATCGCGGCGTTCGACCGCGCCGTCGGCGGCGGCCAGGATGATCCTGGGCGCGGACCACATCACGGTGTGCGGCCCGGGCGCCGTGTGGCCCGGCCGGTCAGCTCCTCTGCTCCTCGGCGGACAAGATGATCACGAACGGGGAAGAGATGATCATGGTCTTGTTGTCCCGCAGATCCCGGCCGGCGCGGCCGACGCCACGCCGATGGCCAGCGATCGGCCACGCAGCGTCCGGGCCAGGATGGAGCCATGGCCAAGATCCCGACCTCGACCCAGACCTCGCTGTGGCAGCGGCTCACCAGCCACGCGCGAGCAGCGGTGGCCTCAGATCAGCCAGATCCACACCCGCTACCGGGCCGGTCTTCGCCTACGTCGACGCCGTCCTGTCGACGGCGAGCCGCTCAGCTGTGCCGGCTCCGCTACGGCGGATCAGCCCACCATGGGGATTCGCCATCTACCGCGCCAGCCACGACGACTACGAAGACTCCTACCTGCCCACCGGCTACCCGGTCGGCACCTGCCGAAGAAGCCCTCGACACCGCCTGCGGCCTCTACCTCAGCGACCCCACCGCCTGGATCTCAACCCCCGACGAACTAACAGGCGCGACCACTAGCTGCCGCGAAGTGAGAGAAGTGAGCGATGAACCCGGGAGCAAGGGCGATCTCTGCTGGCACTCACATACATCGAGTGCTAATGTCTGGTTAGCACTCTCGCTATGAGTGTGCCAGCGCAAATGCTGGCGGTCGGGATGGCACCCGCGACGACGTCTCGACCATCACACATCGGACATATCACCTGTGAAAGGGGTTTGGCGTGGCAGTCACGATCAAGCCGCTCGAGGATCGCATCCTCGTTCAGCCGCTCGAAGCAGAGCAGACCACGGCCTCCGGCCTGGTCATTCCCGACACCGCTAAGGAGAAGCCGCAGGAGGGCAAGGTACTTGCCACCGGTCCTGGCCGCATCGACGACAACGGCAAGCGGGTTCCCCTCGATGTCGCAGAGGGCGACGTCGTGATCTTCAGCAAGTACGGCGGCACCGAAGTCAAGTACGACGGCAAGGATTTGCTGCTCCTCAATGCCCGCGACATCCTCGCGGTTGTGACCAAGTAAGGGGATCTACACCTATGGCAAAGATCCTTCTGTTCGACGAGGAGGCACGCCGCGCGCTTGAGCGCGGTGTCGACGCCCTCGCCAACACCGTGAAGGTCACCCTCGGCCCGAAGGGCCGCTACGTTGTGCTCGACAAGAAGTGGGGCGCGCCGACCATTACCAATGACGGCGTGACCGTGGCCCGCGATGTTGAGCTCGAAGACCCGTACGAGAACCTCGGGGCCCAGCTGGCCAAGGAAGTCGCGACCAAGACCAACGATGTCGCTGGCGACGGAACCACCACCGCCACGGTGCTTGCTCAGGCGCTGGTGCATGAAGGTCTGCGTGCGGTTGCGGCCGGGGCCAGCCCGGTTGGTCTCAAGCGAGGCATCGACGCTGCTGTCGCTGCCGTCGAGGAGCGACTCCGGGAAAACGCCCGCGAGGTCGAGACCACCGACGACATGGCACATGTCGCCACCATCTCCGCGCGGGACGAAGAGATCGGCCGCTTGATTGCCGAGGCCTTCGACAAGGTGGGCAAGGACGGCGTGATCACCGTCGACGAGTCCCAGACGATGGGTACTGAGCTCGAGTTCACCGAGGGCATGCAGTTCGACAAGGGCTACCTGTCGCCGTACTTCGTGACCGATCCGGAGCGGATGGAAGCGATCCTCGACGACCCGTACATCTTGATCAACTCCGGCAAGATCTCGTCAATGACCGACTTGCTTCCACTGTTGGAGAAGGTTATCGGCGCCTCGGGCACCCTGTTCATCGTGGCCGAGGATGTTGACGGCGAGGCACTGTCTACCTTGGTCGTGAACAAGATCCGCGGCACCTTCACGTCAACGGCTGTCAAGGCTCCGGCCTTTGGCGACCGGCGTAAGGCCATGCTCGAGGACATTGCCGTCCTGACCGGCGGCGAGGTCGTCTCTCCCGAGGTTGGTCTCAAGCTCGACCAGGTCGGCCTGGACGTCTTGGGCCGCGCCCGCCGGATTGTGGTGACGAAGGACAACACCACGATCGTCGACGGCGCGGGGGATCCCAACGAGGTCAAGGCGCGGGTGGCGCAGCTGCAGGCTGAGATTTCCCGTACCGACTCCGACTGGGATCGCGAAAAGCTGCAGGAGCGAGTGGCCAAGCTCGCCGGTGGCGTCTGCGTGATCAAGGTCGGCGCCGCGACCGAGGTGGAGCTCAAGGAGAAGAAGCACCGCATCGAGGATGCCGTTTCGGCAACCCGCGCGGCGATCGAGGAGGGCATCGTCGCCGGCGGCGGCTCTGCCCTCATCCACGCTGCGGCAGCTCTGAAGGGTGACCTGGACCTCACCGGTGACGAGAAGCTCGGGGTCGGCATTGTTCGGCGAGCTTTGGCCGAGCCACTTCGCTGGATCGCTGAGAACGGTGGCGAACAGGGTTACGTGGTGACCTCCAAGGTGGCCGAGTTGGAGCCCGGCAATGGCTTCAATGCCGTTACCGGTGTCTACGGCGACCTCTACGCCGACGGTGTGATCGATCCGGTCAAGGTGACGCGCTCCGCGCTGGCCAACGCCGCTTCGATCGCCTCGCTGCTGCTCACCACTGAAACGCTGGTGGTGGAGAAGCCCGAGGAGGAAGACGCGGCTCCGGCCGGTCACGGGCACAGTCACTGACGCGAAGCAGCTGCAGCGTCGGAAGGGCCTCCCGTCATCTGAGGGAGGCCCTTCTGCTCCTTACTCAGGGTCGTTTCGCCGCACAGCCGTCTAGACGCGCCCGCATGTTGGACGGCTCGGGTTCGTTTCGCGGCACAGCCGTCAAGACGCGCCTGGGTTGAGCAGCGAGCAACGGGGTACCGGAGGGGTGTGCCCGCCGACGACCTGCCCTCTGTCTGGCTCGACCCGCCGCCAGCCATCGAGAGTGACTGGCTCCGGGCTGGTGCCCGCTACGACGTTGTTGTCGTCGGAGCTGGGC
The DNA here is from genome assembly GCA_963845915.1 of uncultured Actinomycetota bacterium. Classification (GTDB taxonomy): domain Bacteria; phylum Actinomycetota; class Actinomycetes; order Propionibacteriales; family Propionibacteriaceae; genus Microlunatus. Next base: position 259,390 of record CAWJUB010000034.1, on the reverse strand, counting down.
TGACGGGCCTGGCGACTGCGGTGCTGCTGGCCCGCGCCGGGCGTCAGGTTGCTGTCGTGGAAGCGCGTTCAGTCGGCGCCGTGACGACCGGCCACTCGACGGCGAAGGTCTCGCTGCTTCAGGCCACCGCACTGTCCAAGATCGTGAAAAACCATTCTGACCATGTCGCCGCCGCGTACCTGGACGGCAATCGCGCCGGTCAGCAGTGGCTCCGGACCTACTGCGCAGAGCACGACATCCCGACTGAGCAGCGAGACGCCTACACCTACGCGGGTACGCCGGCTGGCGCCTCCGCCGTACGGCGTGAGTTCGACATTGCCCGCCGACTCGGCCTGCCAGTTCAGATGACTGATGCCGTCGAGTTGCCCTATCCCCAGCTACGCCGCTGTGTGCCTGCCTGATCAACTGCAGTTCAATCCGATGGACGTACTCGCCTCGCTGGCCGAGGAGCTGCGCCGCGCAGGCGGGCTGGTGATCGAGGGAGCGAGAGTGACCGGGGTCTCCGGGCGCAGGAGCTGCGAACTGATCACCTCGGCTGGCCGTCTCACCGCCGACAATGTGGTGCTTGCTACCGGCATCCCGTTCCTGGATCGCGGGCTGTACTTCGCCAAGGTCACCGCGCAACGCTCGTACGCGCTGGGATTCCGGGTGAGCACCCCGATTCCGCGTGGCATGTACATCTCGGCGGATGCGCCGACCCGGTCGTTGCGTACGGCGCTTCACGAGGGCGAAGAGCTCCTGCTCGTCGGCGGCAACGGCCACCCGGTGGGTCGCCACCCGAAGAATCCCTCAGATCTAGTTGCCGACCTGACGGCATGGACCAGCCGTTGGTTTTCCGGCGCTGAGCGCACCCACGTGTGGTCGGCGCAAGATTACGAGGCGCTCGGCGGAGTGCCCTTCGTCGGCAAGCTGCCGCGTGGCGGCGGCCACGTCTATCTGGCAACCGGATACAGCAAGTGGGGCATGACCAACGCGGTCGCCGCGGCGCTACGCATCAGTGGGGAAATCCTGCAACGCGTGCCGCCCTGGGCACGGACGCTGGGGACTCGGGTGAGCAAGCCCGCAAGCGCCGCCGCGTTCTTCCGGACCAACGCGGCCATCGGGGTCGCGGCCACTCAGGGTTGGCTGAACGCAGAGCTGCACCCGCTCCAAGATCAGGAACGCAACCCCGCCGAAGGCACCGGAGTTGTCGGGGCCGTACGAGGTGAGCCGGTCGCCATCTCAACCGTTGCTGGCGAGACCTGCGCCCTCTCGGCAATCTGCACCCACCTCGGCGGCGTCGTTCGCTTCAACGATCTCGAGAAGTCGTGGGACTGCCCGCTGCACGGCTCCCGGTTCGCGGCCGACGGGACGGTGCTGGAGGGCCCGGCCACGAGCAATCTGAAGCCCCGACCCAGCTGATGGTCGGATGCGCCTGAGCTTCCCGAATGCCTGCCTCGTGCTGCGTTGCAGCTCGATCAGCGTCGAAACGCCGATCAGCTCTACGTTCCCGCGGGAACGCTCCGGGCCTCAGTACCGTGAACCCAAGCCCGGCGTCGGTGGCCTTGCGTGGTCGCTGCGATCGGGTGTGCTGGCAACCAAAGGGTGAACAGAATGACCGATAGCGCTGTGATCGACACCGTTCTCGGACTGATCTTCCTCTTCTACGCGCTTGCGATTGCTCTGCGGCGGGCTCGTCGAGATGATCGCCAACTGGGTCAAGAAGCGAGCAAAGTACCTACTTCGCGGCATCCGGGACCTTCTTGACGGACGTACCCGCCGAGGCCATGGCTGTGGCCGAGAGGCGGGCGTGGGAGCGGATACAGAACACCGTACCCAGACCGCCGTCCGCAACGGCATGGTCGAGAACCAGCGATACGACGCAGATGCTTCGACGCCCCAGTTCCGACGCCCCCGCGCGAGTCAGCGAACAACTGCGGCGGATGAAGCCACGACCACCCTGCCGGCTCGAGCCAACGTACCGCGACAAGATCACCCTGGCCGATGTCATGGGCCATCCGTTGGTCCAGCCCTTTCGGCACGCGACATCGCTAGGCAAGCCGACCCGAAATCCCTCTTATCTACCTTCAAGCGTCTTTTCCCGGACACTGGTCGACCTGCTGACTCCAGGCGTCGACGGAGCCGACATTGGCCGACATCGAAGCAGGCGTACGGGCGCTCGAAAATTCGCCCAAGCTGCAGCAGTCGCTGGCCAGCATTATCAAGGCCACAAAGGGGGAGGTCGATTCCTTCATCAGTAGTACTCCAGGTGTGGTTCGACCGTCAGATGGATCGTGTCACCGGTTCGTACAAGCGGTGGGCCAAACGGTGGGTCCTCGTCATTGCGGTCGCGGTGGTCTGCATCGGCAACATCGACAGCATTGCGATTGCCCGGGCTCTGTACGCCAGCGGTGCAATACGTGCCACCGTCATACAACAGGTCACTGATCTGAACTTCTGCAGCACCCCCGGCGATCAAACCAAATGTGCCGAGGAAGCCGCAAGATTCCTCCAGAAGAGCATCATCCCGCTGGGCTGGTCGGCGCCCAATCCCCAAGATGGGCTCTGGGGCTGGCCGCTGAAGGTCCTCGGCCTGCTGATCTCGGTCGGGGCCGCCGGCGCTGGGCGCACCCTTCTGGTATCACTTCCTCAATCGGATCGGATCCTTCGGAATACCGGACGTCCACCAGACCCTGGTTCTATAGAGGCACTCGGGGTGGCGTCCGGACATCTGAGCGGGAGCGCACCTCGACTCGACTAGCATGACCTCTATCTCGTCAGGGGAAAGGCTTGCCGTGTTGCCGTCCTCCGATGACCTCAGTCCAGTTGGTGTGCCGCATGCCTTCGAGACCATCGGGCTGACTTTTGACGACGTGTTGCTTCAGCCGGCTGAGAGCGACATCATCCCGTCCGAGGTGAGCACAGAGTCCCGGATCTCGAAGCGCATTGCTGTGAAAGTCCCACTGATCTCCTCGCCGATGGATACCGTGACCGAGGCCCGGATGGCGGTCGCCATCGCCAGACAGGGTGGACTCGGCATCATCCACCGCAATCTCTCGATTGAGGATCAGGCACATCAGGTCGATGTCGTGAAGCGCTCCGAGGCGGGCATGATCGAGGAGCCGATCACGATCTCGCCGAATGCGACGATCGGCGAGGCCGATGCGATGTGCGCCCGCTTCCACATCTCTGGCGTTCCTGTTGTCGACCGCGAACTGCGGCTGCTCGGCATCATCACCAATCGGGACATGCGCTTCGAAACCGACCCGTCCCGGCCGGTCGCTGAGGTCATGACGCCGATGCCGTTGATCACCGGGCCGGTTGGAATCAGCCGCGACGCGCGATGCGGCTGCTGGCCCAGAACAAGATCGAGAAGTTACCGCTGGTCGATGATCAAGATCGGCTCAAAGGCTTGATCACGCTCAAGGACTTCGTCAAGTCCGGGCTGTACCCCGATGCGTCCAAAGATGATCAAGGGCGGCTTCGGGTTGGAGCAGCAGTCGGATTCTTCGGCGACGCCTGGAAGCGAGCGATGGCGCTGATCGAGGAGGGCGTCGACGTGCTGGTGGTCGATACCGCTCACGGCCACTCCCAGGGCGTGCTGGAGATGGTGCGCCGGCTGAAGTCCGACTCAGCGGCCGCCAAGGTCGACATCATCGCCGGGAACGTCGCAACGTACGCGGGTGCCAAGGCACTGGTGGATGCTGGAGCCGATGGCGTCAAGGTCGGGGTCGGCCCGGGCTCGATCTGCACCACCCGTGTGGTGGCTGGCGTTGGTGTCCCTCAGGTCACGGCCATCCACAATGCGGCACGCGCCTGCCGCCCCGCCGGGGTACCGCTGATCGGTGACGGCGGCCTGCAGTATTCCGGCGACATCGCAAAGGCCCTGGTGGCGGGCGCTGACACCGTGATGCTCGGCTCGTTGCTTGCCGGCTGCGACGAGAGCCCCGGCGAGCTGATCTTCATCAATGGCAAGCAGTTCAAGACCTATCGCGGCATGGGATCGCTCGGCGCAATGGCCTCGCGTGGTCGCCGCGGTCCTTCTTATTCCAAGGATCGCTACTTCCAGGCCGATGTCACGTCCGACTCGATGTTGATCGCCGAGGGCATCGAAGGCCATGTTCCCTATCGCGGCCCCTTGGCGGCGGTGGCGTACCAGCTGGTCGGTGGTCTGCGACAAGCCATGTTCTACACCGGAGCCTCGACGATTCCGGAATTGCAGGAGCGCGGTTCGTTCGTTCGGATCACCCCCGCAGGTCTGCGGGAGTCCCACCCGCACGACATCCAGATGACCGTCGAAGCGCCCAACTATTCAGGCTGATCCCGGGGAGTAGATCCCATGTTTGACGTCGGTCGTAGCAAGCGTGCCGAGCAGGCCTTCGCTTTTGACGACATCACGATCGTCCCGTCGCGGCGGACCCGCGGCGAGGAGGAGGTCTCACTGCAGTGGCGGATCGACGCGTACATCTTCGACTTTCCGCTGCTCGCTGCACCGATGGACTCGGTGGTCTCGCCGGCCACGGCCATCCGGATCGGCCAACTCGGTGGGCTGGGTGTGCTCAATCTAGAGGGCATCTGGACTCGCTATGACGATCCGCAGCCGTTGCTGGAAGAGATCATCGCGATCGAGGATGCCGTCGAGGCGACTCGGCGGATGCAAAAGATCTACGCCGAGCCGATCAAGTCTGAACTGATCGGCAAGCGCGTCGCGCAGATCCGCGAAGCCGGCGTACCGACCGCCGGTGCACTGTCACCCCAGAACACTCAGGCATACGCCCAAGCGGTGGTGGATTCGGGCGTCGACTTCTTCGTCATCCGCGGCACCACGGTGTCCGCCGAACATGTCTCTTCTGATCTTGAGCCGCTCAATCTGAAGAAGTTCATCTACGAGCTGGATGTGCCGGTCATCGTCGGCGGCTGCGCCACGTATCAGACTGCCCTGCACCTGATGCGTACCGGCGCAGCCGGCGTACTGGTCGGTTTCGGCGGTGGAGCCGCCTACACCAGCACGTCGGTGCTGGGGGTCGCCGTACCGATGGCCTCTGCGGTCTCCGATGTCGCAGCCGCACGGCGCGACTATCTCGACGAATCCGGTGGCCGCTATGTGCACGTGATCGCAGACGGCTCTGTCGTACGCTCCGGGGATATCGCCAAAGCGATCGCCTGCGGTGCCGACGCGGTGATGGTCGGCTCGCCGCTGGCCAGGGCGGAGGAAGCGCCCGGTCGCGGCTACCACTGGGGACCCGAGGCCTGGCACGAGAAGTTGCCGCGCGGCGAGCGGGCCTGGTTCTCCACCGTCGGCAATCTCGAGCACATCCTGCTCGGTCCGTCGACGGTGCCCGACGGCACGATGAATCTGGTGGGCGCGCTGCGTAAGGCAATGGCGACCACCGGCTACACCGAGATCAAGGAGTTCCAGCGGGTCGAGATCGTCGTCGGCTGACGGCCTCTACTCCCGACTTGTCAGACTCTCAGAGTGCCATAGCCCTCTAAGAGTCTGACAAGTCAGTTGAGCTAGTTGCCGCCACGGGGCAGCAGTCCCTCCATGAGCTTCCAGCGGCTGATCTGACAACCGTCATTACGCGCGAACGTGCTCATCACCTGCTGGCCCTTCCAGGTGCCGGTGATAGTGGCTGTCTCCGGGCCTCCATAAATCTGCGTGCAGGCCTTGTCCTTCGGCACCGGCGGGAGTGCCGCAGCGCCGTTGGCCTCGAGTGCGCTGGCAGGCCGCCTGTGGATCGGGATGGGTACCCCCGGCCGGATTGCAGGTGAGTCGCCAGGTCTTGGTCGAGCCCGAGCCATCATTGATCACGATCGTCAGATCGGTGTCTCCTGGCTCGGCTGAGCTGCCACTGGATGCCGCGCCGGGCACCGAGGAGGACGGTGATTCGGGCATTGTGTTAGTCCCTGTGGTCGGGCTGGATGGTCTCGCCGATCTGGTTTGTACATCCTGCAGCGAGCAGCAAGACAAGAAGGCCAAGCGCCACTAACCGCACTCGGTGCACCTCAGCCTTTTACATGCCCAGCAAATGTATTCGATCTCCCACACTCCTCCTCGCCCCGCTGCTAGGGTCGAGCCTACTTTTGCTCGACCTGCTGTGCTCGCCGTTGGGGGAGTTGCCGCGAGCGGGATCGAGCAATCCGAGCAGGCATCGAAATCAATCGGGGGATTTTCGTGCTGTTGTTGTCCCGTCGCGCCCATTTCGCGGTTCTCGCCACAAGCCTCGGAGTCGGCGCGTTGCTGACCTTGGGCCAGTTGCCCGCGGCGTACGCGACACCTGAACCGGTCAGGCCGTCGGCTTCCGGCGCCTATCCCAGGCCGCTACATCGTCACGCTGACCGACAAGCCCATCGCCACCTATGGCGGTGACGTCAAGGGTCTGCGCGCGACACGCCCGGACAAGGGCGAGCGGGTGAGCGTGAAATCAGGCCGCGCCAAGCGCTATCGGGCCTATCTGGAGGAGCAACAGGCCAATGCGGCGGAGCGGGTTGGTGCCAAGCCGTTGAAGCATTACGCCGTGAGTCTTAATGGGTTTGCCACGAGCTTGACACCGGACCAGGCACGTACGCTGCAACGCGCGCCGGGCGTTCTCTCGGTAACCAAGGACTTGCCCCGCAAGCTCGCCAGCAACAATAATCCCGTCGACTTCCTCAAACTGTCCGGCTCGAGCGGCGTCTGGGCAGCACTCGGCGGCAAGAAGAATGCCGGCCGAGGTGTGGTGGTCGGGATCTTGGATTCGGGCTATTGGCCGGAGAGCAAGTCCTTCGCTGGTGAGCCGTTGGGCACCGCTCAACCCACCACGGCCGATCCGTTCCAGCCGTACCGGGTGGGCACGGACACGATCAAAATGAAGAAAGCTGACGGCGGCACGTTTACCGGTACGTGCCAGGCTGGTGATTCCTTCACCGGCGAGGAGTGCAACACCAAGGTGATCGGGGCTCGCTACTTCTCCACCACCTACAAGTCGCAAACCCCGGCCTCGCAGCGTACCGACTTCCTCTCGCCCCGAGACGGCTATGGTCACGGCACCCACGTCGCGTCCACGGCAGCAGGCAATGCCGGCGTCTCGGCATCGGTCGCCGGACACTCGTTCGGCAAGATCTCCGGAGTTGCGCCGGCCGCCAAACTTGCTGATCTACAAGGTCGCCTTCACCAGCAAGACCGACGAAGATGCCGTCGTCTACACCGGCGATGCCCTGGCCGCTATCGATGCGGCGATCACCGACGGCGTCGATGTGATCAACTATTCGGTCAGCAGCTCCGATACCCTCGACGATCCGGTCGACCGGGCCTACCTGTCCGCGGCGTCGGCCGGCATCTTTGTGGCGACTGCCGCAGGAAATGCGGGGCCGGGCGCGGCCACCTTGAACCACGTCGTCCCCTGGGTCACCACCGTCGGTGCGAGCACGGTTGCGCCGTATGCGGGAACCGTTGTACTGGGCAACGGCAAGAAGTATGCCGGGATCAGCACAACAGTCTTCGGCAAGGTTGGTTCGGCCCGACTGGTGACTGCTCGGTCGGTCAAGCGCGCCTCGGCAGCCGGCGGCGACGCGGACGTGTGCGCATCGGACACCCTCAGTCATGCCAAAGCCGCCGGCAAGATCGTGGTCTGTGACCGCGGCGTTGTGATCGGGCTGCCAAGTCGGCCGAGGTGAAGCGGGTGGGCGGCAAAGGCATGGTGCTGGTCAACCTCACCGAGAATTCGACAGATGGTGACACCCACGCCGTCCCGACGGTGCACCTGAACGTGCCTTTCGGTCCTGCCGTCAAGAAGTACGCCAAGAGGTCGGGAGCAACCGCAACGCTGAAGGAAGGGAACCTGTCATCGAGCCGAACAGGTATCCCCAAATCTCGGGCTTCTCTTCGCGCGGGCCCTCAGTTGGCAGCGGAGGTGACCTGCTCAAGCCTGACATCGCCGCACCTGGCGTCTCTGTTCTTGCCGCGGTTGCACCAACATCGAGCGAGAACCGAAAGTTCGACTTCTACTCCGGCACCTCGATGGCCTCGCCCCATGTCGCGGGCATCGCGGCTCTCTACTTCGGCGTCCACCCGGAGTGGTCGCCCATGGCGGTGAAGTCCGCGATCATGACCACGGCGTCAAGGGTTAAGAAGGCAAATGGCAAACGCAGCCGGGACTACCTTGCGCAGGGTGCGGGCAACGCACGCCCCGACCGCATGTTCAACCCTGGCGTGATCTTCGACTCTGGAGAGCAGGACTGGCTGAGCTTCCTCGCGGGCGAGGGCTTCGATAACGACACCCGCGTCGTAGCGATCGATCCAAGCGACTACAACTCACCATCGATCGCGATTGGCAAGCTCGTCGGTTCCCAGACGGTCACTCGCAAGCTGACAGCTGTCAAGGCGGGCTCGTACCAAGCCACGATTTCCGTGCCGGGCCTGACGGCAACGGTGAGTCCTTCGATCGTCAACTTCTCGAGCGTCGGCGATACGAAGACGGTGAAGGTCACGTTCACACGGAAGGATGCTCCCTTCTCGAAGCCGATCTTCGGGTCTGTGAAGTTTGCCGGAGCAGGCACGGCGGCTCGAGTGCCCATTGTGGTTGTGGCAGAGGCGAGCTGAAGCGCCGAACCTAGTGCCCTGGAAGGGAAATCTCTTGGTCCTTCGCGGGCGCCCAGGCACGCACCTCGCAGCGTTCTCCTCGGTCGGCATACGACCCGGTATCCCTCGCTCGTCGGCCTTGCGATGCACGCACCTGAACGTCGCCAAGCGTCAAGGAACTTCCCTTCCAGGGCACTAGTGGCTTTGCCGTCTGAGCGTTTCCGTCCCCTTTCAGATCTGTCAGCTAGTCCGGAGACTCATCAGCCAGGCCAGCAGGTAGGACCGACTGTTCCCGTCATCGATCCACTTCTCATCCAGCTTCTCGGCCGCAGCCAGGGCGGCCTTGCGCTGCTGTTCACCTGCTAACGCGGAGTACATCAGGAGGTAGTCGCCGAACTTCTGGTCGAACTTGCCCCCGGTCGCCTCCGCCACATTTGCATCGATCCGCGCCGGGTCGCCCCCTAGGTACGTCGAGGATGGGCTCATGGGGATCACCAAGATGCCCAACATCGCAGCGGGCTCAGGCGAAAACCAGGTGGCGTAATCCCGTTTGCCGCCCCAGTTGATGGACACGATCTTGTGCCCATAGCCGGAGTAGACCGGCTGCGATTGGTCAAAGTTGGTCCAATAGGCCAGGCCTGACTGTGCCTCGCTGGAGAGCATCCACGTCGCCTCGGTTTCCAGGTTGGGATTTGCGCTCGCTCTAGCCCAGAGCGCGAGCCCCGTCCACGCCGTGATCGCTTCGGAGCTTGACTCCTGGTTGTTGCCGTCCGCGAAGGGCGCAGTGCCCGAGGCCCACGAGTGCCCGGCTCACGCGTCAATATGTTCGCTGCTATGTCGGCTGTCTGCGCTTCGATACCTTCAGCCTGGCTGCCGGAACGCATCCCGAAGTATCCCGAGGTCGCGCTGGGCACACATCAAGATCATGACTGGTATTACATTCGTGTTCAGTGGCATCACGCACGTCAAGCGGGTCCCTCGCAGGGCAGCAGGCTTCTTCGGGCCACGCTCTCGGACCGCTGATCGTCAACTGGTATTAACCAGTGTTGCTGAACGATCCTAGAAGGCAAGCGGCGGCTCTTGTGTCCAAGCTCACACATGACGAGCCCGGGCAGCGCCGACTGGTTAGGCTGAGCGCCATGGATGACCCGGTGGCCGAGGAGTTGCTGCGGCTGCGGATGAGCATCGACAACATGGATGCGGCCCTGGTGCATCTCCTCGCCGAGCGGTTCAAGGTCACCCAGCAAGTCGGTGAGCTGAAGGCAGCGCACGGTCTGCCGCCCGCCGACCCCGCGCGCGAGGCCCAACAGATCGCTCGCCTGCGGGCGCTGGCGGAGGACGCCAAGCTTGACCCCGAGTTCGCCGAGAAGTTCCTGAACTTCGTCATCGCCGAGGTCGTACGCCATCATGAGGCGGTCATCAGCCAGAACTCCAGCGAGTCTGAGGCGTACGTTTCCCACCAGCCCGACACCAGCGAGCGCTCAATGCACACCTAGGGCGCTCCTCAGAAACCCGGATCGCGCGATCACAGGCTGGCTGCCAACGCCCGGCCCGTGACACGGCCGGTGAACAGGCAGCCGCCCAGAAATGTGCCTTCGAGGGCTCGGTAGCCGTGCATTCCGCCGCCACCGAATCCGGCCGCCTCACCCACCGCGTACACGCCCCGCAGGGCCGCGCCGTCCGGGCGCAGCACTCGTCCATCGAGGTCGGTTTCCAAGCCGCCGAGGGTCTTTCTCGTCAGCACGTGCAGCCGGATTGCGACCAGCGGGCCGCCCGATCCAGCTCGACCGGCGCCCGGATCCTTGGGATCGAGCAACTCGTGCGGCGCGACGACCCGCATCAACCGGTCACCAATGAACCGGCGTGCCGCAGCCGTGGCTACCACCTGCGGATCCTTCCCGAGCCCACTGCGTACCTGAAGATCGCGCGCCTCGATCACCCGCCGTAACGACTCGCCGTCGACCAGGTGCTCACCGACCAGCTGATTCATCTGCGCAGCCAGCTCCAGGACCGATGCGGCCGAGACGAAGTCCACGCCGCGCTCCTGGAACGCCCGCACCTCGGGCGTCGGACCGGGCCGTATCCGGCCGGCCAGCAGTCGCAGGTTCTTGGCCGTGAGATCGCCGTTCTGCTCCGATCCAGAGAGCGCGATCTCTGCTGCCAGCGTCGCTTGATCCAACACGAACCACGAGTAGTCATAGCCGCTGGCGACGACATGTCGCAGCGCACCCAGCGCATCGAAGCCCGGAAACAGTGGCACCGGAAACCGTTTCCCACGGGCATCCAGCCACAACGACGATGGTCCGGCGAGAATCCGGATGCCATGGTGGCTCCAGATCGGGGAGTGGTTGAGGATTCCCTCGGGATAGTGCCACATGCGATCGAGGTTGATCACCCGTCCACCGGCGGCTTCGGTGATCTTCAGCCCCGATCCGTCCACATAGTCCGGCACCCCGGCGATCATGTGTTGCGGCGGCGAGCCCCAGCTCGCTGGCCAGCTCTGCCTGACGAGGTCAAAGTTCCCGCCGATCCCGCCGCTCGCCACCACTACGGCCTGGGCTGAATAGCTGAACTCCCCGACAGAGGCTCGCGAAGTCTGTACGCCGCGAGGCACATCGGTCGGCTCCAGAATCTGGCCGGAGACGCGTACGCCGGAATCGTCCACCTCCAGCGAGGTGACCTGATGCCGGGATCGAATGCGCACTCGCCGAGAGTGCATGACGCTGCCCGCGAAGGGCTCCAGCAACGCCGGGCCCGGTGCCCCAGATGATGTGGAAGCGTGGCACCGAATTGCCGTGTCCAGGAGTGGCGTAGCCGCCGCGTTCGGCCCACTGGACCAGCGGGAACCAGCGGACGCCCAGCCCATGCAGCCAGCTCCGCTGCTCACCGGCGGCAAAGTTCACGTACGCCTCAGCCCAGCGCCGCGGCCAATAGTCCTCGCCGCGGTCAAAGGCGGCGCTGCCCAGCCAGTCGGCCAGGGCGAGCTCTTCGGAGTCGTGGATCCGGAGCCGCCGCTGCTCCGAGGAATTCACCATGAACAGCCCGCCGAGCGACCAGTACGCCTGGCCACCTATTGATTCGAGCGGCTCGCTGTCCAACATGATCACCGAACGATCGGCCGCTGCCAGTTCGTAGCCGACGACCAGACCCGCCAATCCAGCGCCGACCACGATGACGTCACTGTCCATAGTCGGAATGCTGCCACCCCGAGACGCCCCTTTCTTGGTGTTCGCTCGCGCCTGAACAGGTGCGACCACTCGCGAAGAGCCCACGAGCACCGGGAGGGTGCGGCCATTAGTCTGGGCGCCATGAGTGTGCAAGCAGTCTCCAATTCTGACTTGGACCGACTGGGGGCGCTGCTCACCGCGACTGGGCCGGCGATGGAGCTGCGCTCGCCACTCACCGGACAGCCGATGGGCGAGCTACCCACGTCTACGGCAGCCGATGTCGAGGTTGGCGCACAGCTGGCCCGCCGGGCTCAGGCCACCTGGGCCGCTCGGCCAATCGAGGAGCGGGCCCAGCTGCTGCTCGATTTTCATGATCATATTTTGGACCAGCGGGACTACTTCATCGACTTGCTGCAATCGGCCGGGAAGGCGCGGTTGAGTGCCGCCGAGGAGGTACTGCACGTTGCACTCACCGCGCGCTATTACGGACGTACGGCACGTCGCTACTTGCGCTCGGAGCGTGGCGAAGGCCTCGTACCTGTGCTGACCCGAGTCGACCGGCATTACGTACCAAAGGGCGTCGTCGGTGTCATCGGGCCGTGGAACTACCCGTTGACCATGGCGATCTCCGACGGCTTGGCGGCTCTCGTCGCCGGTAACGCGATCATGCTCAAGCCTGATCATCAGACTCCGTTGGTCGCTCTAGCAGCAGTGGAACTACTGCGGTCGACCGGCTTGCCGACCGATCTCTGGCAGGTGGTGCACGGTCGGGGCGCCGTGGTGGGGCGCGAGTTGATCGACGTCAGCGATTACGTGTGCTTCACGGGATCGACTGCCACGGGACGTACGGTGGCTGCCCAGTGTGCTGGCCGGCTGATCGGCTGTTCACTGGAGCTGGGCGGCAAGAATCCGATGGTGATCTTGGACGACGCAGATGTCGAATCGACAGCAGAGGGGGCGGTGCGAGCATCGTTCTCCAACGCCGGCCAGCTGTGCGTGGCGACCGAGCGGATCTATGTTGTCGAGCCGCTTTTCGAGCCGTTCATCCGAGCCTTCGTCGCGCGAACCCGGGCGATCCGGCTCGGCAATGCTCCCGACTTCGACCATGACATGGGCAGCTTGATCAACGATGATCAGCTGGACCGCGTCCGCGCGCACGTCGAGGATGCGAGGAGCAAGGGCGCCACGGTACGCACCGGGGGCCGGCATCGGGAGGATCTGGGTGAGTTGTTCTACGAGCCGACCATCTTGACCGGCGTCACTCCGGAGATGGACTGCTACGCCCAGGAGACGTTCGGTCCCGTCGTGAGTGTTTATCCGGTGGCCAGTGAGGAAGAGGCGGTGGCGCAAGCCAACGACTCCGACTATGGCCTGAACGCGAGCGTGTGGACCACCGATCATGATCGCGGCCGCCGCGTAGCGAGCAAGATCAAGTGTGGCACTGTGAACGTCAACGAGGGCTACGCCGCCACGTTCGGCAGCATCGACGCGCCGATGGGCGGCATGAAGGACTCTGGCCTGGGACGCCGCCAGGGTCGCGACGGCATCCGGCGCTTCGTCGACGTCCAGTCCGTGGCCACCCAAACCGGAATTCCCATCGCTCCCAGTCACGGCCTGGATGGCAAGTCCTTCACCTCGGTTATGACCGGGATGCTGCGGGTCATGAAGAAGGCCGGCCGCGCTTAGCGCCTCGAGTCGACAGCGTCGCCCTTCGACAGGGCTCAACGGCGCATTAGACTCATCGCTTCCAGACCTGGGCGGGGGAGAGGACGCGAGATGACCCAGCGAGACCACGATCTGGTGTTGGTGGTCGACTTCGGGGCACAGTACGCGCAGTTGATCGCCCGTCGGGTACGCGAGGCGAAGGTCTACTCCGAGATCGTGCCGCACACCGCCTCCGCGGCAGACATTTTGGCGCGGCGGCCGAAGGCGATCATCCTTTCCGGAGGGCCGTCATCGGTTTACGAGCCCGGCGCTCCGCAGCTAGATGCGGCACTGGTCGACAGCGGTACCCCAGCGCTCGGCATCTGCTACGGCTTCATGGCCATGGCCCAGGTCCTCGGCGGATCCGTCGCCCGAACCGGCATGCGTGAGTACGGCCGGACTGCGGTAAGCGTGACCGATCCGAGCACACTGCTTGCCGGATTGCCCCCGACGGTCAGTGCCTGGATGTCTCACGGCGACGAAGTGATCGCACCTCCGGACGGCTCTCGGGTAATCGCCACCTCGACGCGCGCAGCTGTTGCCGCGTTCGAGGACACTGACCGCCGCCTGGCCGGCGTTCAATGGCACCCCGAGGTGTTGCACACCGAGCGTGGCCAGCAGGTCCTGGAGAACTTCTTGTTCACCATCGCCGGCTGCACTCCCGATTGGACCCCGGCGAACATCATTGACGAATCGGTGCTGGCCATTCAGCACCAGGTCGGCGGCAAGCACATCATCTGCGGACTCTCCGGCGGCGTCGACTCTGCTGTCGCGGCCGCGCTCGTGCAGCGGGCGGTCGGCAGCCAGCTCACCTGTGTCTTTGTTGATCATGGTCTGCTGCGCAAGGGCGAGGCCGAGCAGGTGGAGCGTGACTATGTGGCAGCGACCGGGGTGGACCTGAAGGTGGTCGATGCTTCAGAGCAATTCCTCTCCGCGCTCTCCGGCGTGGCCGATCCGGAGCAGAAGCGCAAGATCATTGGCCGGGAGTTCATTCGGACCTTCGAGGCGGCTGCTCGCGAGGTGGTCGGTGAGGCCGGCGAAGTCGAGTTCCTGGTGCAGGGCACGCTCTATCCCGACGTCGTCGAGTCAGGTGGCGGTCAAGGTGCGGCCAACATCAAGAGTCACCACAATGTCGGCGGCTTGCCCGAAGACCTGCAGTTCCAGCTCGTCGAGCCCTTGCGCACGCTCTTCAAGGACGAGGTGCGGGCCGTGGGTGCCCAGCTGGGCCTGCCGCCGGGAATCGTCTGGCGGCATCCTTTCCCCGGACCGGGTCTAGCCATTCGGATCATCGGTGAGGTCACTGAGGAGCGGCTGGCGGTCTTACGTGAGGCCGATGCCATTGCGCGAGCAGAACTGACGGCCGCCGGGCTCGATCGCGACATCTGGCAGTTCCCGGTCGTGCTGTTGGCCGATATCCGCTCGGTCGGCGTGCAGGGCGACGGCCGCACGTACGGCCACCCCATCGTGCTCCGCCCGGTGACCAGCGAGGATGCCATGACCGCAGACTGGGGCCGGCTCCCGTACGAGGTCTTGGAGAAGATCAGTACGCGCATCACGAACGAGGTCGATGAGGTGAATCGGGTCGTCGTGGACATCACGAGCAAGCCGCCGGCGACCATCGAGTGGGAGTAGCGCAAAAATTCTCAGAATCGCCCCCGAGCCAGACGTGCGGCCGTTGCTTTGAGCGTGTCATCAAGGACGAGGCCCTCGCTCGGGGGTGATTCTGAGAAAAGCTGTCGGAAGGCCGCGCCGCGCGGTTAAGGCAATGTCGTCAGTCGCCGAGGCCCGCCTCAGCCGCGCGTGCCAGAGCGCCGTACTGCGACTGATGTTCTGGCGGCACCTGTACCCACGCCTTCATCGGCCGGCCCGCCATCGGCTCGAAGAGGTGTGCCCCCTCGCAGGCTTAGCGCACGCGCATGATCCTCACCGGCGAGCTTGAAGATCATGTCCTCCCCGTACAGGCCACAGAACGCCTTGCCGCCGCGCCGCTTGATGCCCGGCATACCGAACATGGACGCCTTGACCACATCTCGCTCGCCTGACAGCTCCTCGAGCAGTGCCGTGAACCGGGCGATCCCGGCCTCTGTCGGCTTGGACATGTGGTAGGGCTGCGTCATATCCGGAGCGTATTCGGGCATCCGGTGTCTGAGGGTACGTTTCACAGCACGGCCGCAAAGACGGACCCTGCCTGAGCACGTGACGGGTACGTATCACGGCACAGCCGGCAAGACGTACCCACCGTCTGGCGGTATGAAAATGACGCTCGACGCCATCGACGGCACACCTAGACTGAGGGACGAAAAGCATTGTTGCGCACGCTTGTGCTGCAACAGGCTCCATCGGGAAACACCGGATCTGAAGAAGGATTAACCGTGTCCGAGATCACCAGCCCCACTCCACCTACCGGCCTGACCGGCACCGCTCGTGTCAAGCGCGGCATGGCTGAGATGCTGAAGGGCGGAGTGATCATGGACGTCGTCACGGCGGATCAGGCCAAGATCGCAGAGGATGCCGGCGCGGTTGCTGTGATGGCGCTTGGAGCGCGTACCCGCCGACATCCGAGCACAGGGCGGCGTGGCGCGGATGAGTGATCCCGACATGATCGAAGAGATCGTCGCTGCGGTTTCCATTCCCGTCATGGCGAAGGCCCGAATCGGCCATTTCGTGGAGGCGCAGGTGCTGCAGTCACTTGGCGTCGACTACATCGACGAATCCGAGGTCTTGACCCCCGCCGACTACGCCAACCACATCGACAAGTGGCGGTTCACCGTGCCCTTCGTGTGCGGCGCTACCAATCTTGGCGAGGCGCTGCGCCGAATCGCGGAAGGCGCCGCCATGATTCGCTCCAAAGGCGAGGCCGGCACCGGCGACGTCTCCAACGCCGTCACTCACATGCGCCAGATCCGAGCTGAGATTGCTCGGCTCACCTCTATGGCATCCGATGAGCTGTACGTGGCCGCGAAGGAGCTGCAGGCCTCGTACGAGCTGGTCGCTGAGGTGACGCGGCTAGGCAAGTTGCCCGTCGTGCTCTTTACCGCCGGAGGCATCGCGACCCCGGCCGACGCCGCGATGATGATGCAACTCGGGGCGGAAGGGGTCTTTGTTGGCTCGGGAATCTTCAAGTCCGGCAATCCGGCCGAGCGGGCGGCGGCGATAGTCAAGGCGACCACCTTCTACGACGACCCGGACGTGATCGCGAAGGTGTCTCGCGGGCTCGGCGAAGCCATGGTCGGAATCAATGTCGACGACATTCCAGAGCCGCATCGCCTCGCCCAGCGCGGCTGGTGAGCAGCCCGCCTGTCGTTGGTGTCCTCGCACTTCAAGGTGACGTACGCGAGCATCTTCGCGCGCTGACGGCCTGTGGTGTCGATGTCCGACCGGTACGCCGCCCCGCCGAGCTAGCTGGACTGGGCGGGATTGTGCTGCCCGGCGGGGAGTCCACCACGATCGACAAACTGTCACGAATCTTCGGCTTGCGTGAGCCCTTGATCAACGCGCTGCGCGAGGGGCTACCGGCGTACGGCTCGTGCGCCGGAATGATCTTGCTCGCCAAGCATGTGCTGGACGGCACTGAAGATCAACAAACCCTTGGTGCGCTCGACATCACAGTGCGCCGCAACGCTTTCGGTCGTCAGGTCGAGTCATTCGAGACTGATGTTGATCTTGACGGCATCGAGGGCGGTCCAGTCCATGCGGTCTTCATCCGCGCACCGTGGGTGGAGAGCATTCACAACGGTGTGGAGATTTTGGGTGCCGTGGTACCACCAGGCCTGGATGAGTCGAAGATCATCGCCGTACGCCACGAGAACGTCATGGCCACCTCGTTCCATCCCGAGGTCACCGACGATCTACGGATCCACCGGTACTTCGTCGATCTGGTGCGCGCTGCCCAGTGATCAGCTAGCCCTGGACGGGCACTAGCTCAGGGCTCAGCTGCGGTCGGTCTGCTGCCCGCCTTCGGAGGTACGGGTGGCTTCCGCTTCAGCCTCACTGTCGGTGACCTCGCCATCGGTTTCAGCTGGTCGCTCCTCAGGCCCCGCGGGCTCCGGCGCCGACTCGGTGGCATCTTCCTCGTGGGCCGGCGGTACGACGGGCGCCTCGGGCTCCGAAGGACCGACAGGCTGCGGCTCAGCCGCAACCGGTTCCGGCTGCGGCGTTACGGGCTCCGGAGCAGGCTGCCGCTGTTCCCACGGCGCGCCCTCGCTGCCCCAGACGGAATCCTCAGCCGACGCCGGCGCGCTGGCGGATTGCATCGGCGGCGCAGCCGCTGAGGAAGGTGGCGGGGCGTACGCCGGTTGGGTCTGTGGCGGTGCCGTCGGGAAGCCGCTCTCTTGAGACTGCGGACCCCCCACCGGCGGGTAAGTCGGCGACGTGGGTTGTGAGCCCTCCTCGGGCACCACGAACAACGCGATGATGTAGAGGATGACCGGCACGCCGGTGAAGAGTGAGATCACGACGGTGAGCACCCGCACCAGCGTCGGGTCCATGTTGAGGTAGTTCGCGACGCCGGCACAGACCCCGCCCAGGATTCGATTGGACTTGCTTCGCTCCAACCTTTTGGGCGCCTGCGGCGGGTAGGGGCTGCTCATGAGACACCTTTCACTTTGGGGGCTAGCTATTGACGGTTTCGGGAAAGGACAAGGCCCGCAACGCCGACCGCAACCAGACCCATGGGAGCCACGATCCTGATCACCTGCCAGTTGAGCGGTCCGACAAAAGTGAGCCAAAGCGATCCGAGCGCCACGCAGCTGAGCAGGATGCCGAAGATCAAGGCAACGACATCGTAGGTTTTTCTCATCGTTGCACCTCGATATTGCCGGCGTCTACGGACAAATCGAGTGTCAAGGTGTGCCGCCCTGCTTGCGGCGGCTGAGGATCGCTGAGCTGGCCGCTGAGATCAGAGCCCCCCTGGACTTCTGCGCCGAAGGCGCGCACGGCACCAAGATCGGCTTTGTAGTTGATCACGACGTTGGCGTCCCTCGGCACAGTGACGGCAATCTGTCCAACATCAACATGCGCCCGGTAGGTCGCATCACCAGTTACCGCGAGCTGGCTGAGATCGACCGAAAGCTCGCCGAAATCTTGGGAATCGCCGGCAGCAGGCAGCTCAGCCAGGTTTGCGTACACGTGTGTTGAGCTGGCAGCAGTAGGTATGCGAAATGCTGGCCCGGCAGCAGTGACGAGCACCGCAGCGATTGCGAGCACGACCCCGAGGGGCAGTAAACCGCGTGCTCGGCCCAGCCAGGTGGCGGCCACCAGCGTCAAGCCGATGATCAGCAACGCAGCTGCCAGGTAGCCGGCCAGCGGGATCGCTACGCCGAGTGCCTGGGCTATTCCGAGCCCGGACAAGGTCACGCCGAGCATGATCAGCGAGACCAGCCGGAGTCGTCGGGCCGAGCGAGTGTCAGACAGCTTGATCGGCGCGGCGCGGGGGGATTCGACGTAGAGGCCAACCGGATCAGGTTCGGCCAGGAAGGCGGTGTGCTCAGTGGCCTGCGGCTCGGTCGGAATGTGTGACAAGTTCGGCTGTGGGGGACTGGGCCATTCAGCGGGCGGTTCAGCAGCCGCCGGAGCGGGAGCCGATGATGCTGTAGTGGGTGGTGCTGGAGTCGGTGTCGTGGCAGCGGTGACCTGGCGGCTGTGTTCGGAGATCCGGCGTTGCCATGCCTCAGCAGCTTGGGTGAAAGGCGTTGGCGGACCTGGATACTCCACGAACTGCGGAACGGTGGGCTGTGGCGCAGTAGGGAGAGACTCTGCTGGCGAGCTCGGCAGTGTTACGGACCGCTTGTCGTGGCGGCCCTTGTAGAAGCCGAAATACCAGATCACCGCAATCACGATGGCGGGTCCGATGGTGAAAGGGCTGAGCCAGCCGAAGATCATGGACATCGCAAGGCTGGCGATGACGACGAACGTGATCCACAGCTCCCGTGGCCAGCGTCGTACCGATTCACCGAACAGGTCCTCGACCGGTGCCTTGTCCTTGCCCTCGAGCGGTATCAACAGCCACCCCGCGAGATACAGGACAAGGCCAACTCCACCACTCAGCGCCAACAAGACCCATCCGACGCGGACCAGTAGCGGATCGACTCTCCAGTGCTGGGCGACACCGCCGCAGAGGCCTGCGAGCTTTGCGTCAGTCGCGCTGCGACGGATCGTCCAGATTGAGCTCATGCGCTCCATCCTGCCCAGCGGGCTACCCTCGAACTATCAGGGACCACCCCCAAATGCTCCCGGCTGTTCGCGCGACCATGGAACCGTTCCCGCCGTGGCAACGTCCAAGTCCATTTGGCTAAGGGAGAAGTCGGGGACCACCCTGCTAGTCGTAAGCCCAGACGCGTGTGAGGGTAGGAGATCATGACGGCCACGGACTCGAGCCACCTCGAGCCTGACATTCACGACTCCGAGACTGGGCCAACGCAACAGACCGACAATTCCGGCGACGCTTCAGAATCGCCCGTTGGCAACGCGGAATCCGCCTATCCAGCTGCACTGCCGGCGGCAGCGTCGACCAGCGAGTCCGAGTCTGGCGAGGAGGCTTCGGAGGAGCGGCCGCGAGCGACTCGGGTAGCCGAGGGCGCCTGGCTCGGTGGGGTCTGTACGGGATTGGCTCGGCATCTTGGCTGGCCGTTGCTGGCGGTCAGGATTGCCTTCGTCGCACTAGCGACATTCCAATTCATCGGCGTAATCGCGTACGGCGCGTTGTGGCTGCTCCTGCCACCGGAGTCGACGGTCAAGGCGCCTGGTCTGGAATCCGCCAGTCGTGCTGGCATGCGGGACCAAGCCAAGCCGAAGCGTCGCATCGACTGGGGCATGCTGCTTGGCGCTGATCGCCCTCGGCGTCGGCCTGTTATGGATCATGCAGAACACCGGGCTCGGCGTCAGTTCGCAGCTGTTCTGGCCGGTCGCCTTTGCCTGCGCCGGTGCCGCACTGGTATGGCGTCAGGCCGACACGGCACAGCAGAAGCGTTGGCGTGAGGAGGCGGGTGGCAGGGCGTGGCTGGCACCTTTCGTCGCTCGCGGTGGCTGGCCGTCGCTGGTCCGAGTGATCGTCGGTCTAGGGCTGGTTGGCGCGGCATTTGGCATTGTGCTCGCCCAGCGGGGCCAGATCTCGCAATTGCCGGAAGTCATGGCGATGACGATGCTCGCCCTGGCCGGCCTGGCCATTGTCCTGGCACCGTGGCTGCACCGCTCTCGTACTGCCCTCAACCAGGCCAGGGCTGAGCGGGTTCGGGCAGATGCTCGTGCGGATATGGCGGCCCATCTGCACGATTCGGTGTTGCAAACACTGGCCATGATCCAGCGCCAAGCCGACGACCCGAAGGCCGTCCAGCAGCTGGCCCGTCGCCAAGAGCGAGAGCTGCGCAACTGGCTGTACGACGAGGAGTTGCCGGAGGCGACGCTGAAGGCCGCGCTGACGGCCGCCGCAGCAGAAGTCGAGGACGAGCGCGGCGTGCCGGTCGAGCTGGTGACAGTTGGCGATTGCGATACTTCCGACGCGATTCAGGCCTTGGTACGCGCCGCCCGGGAAGCGATGGTCAACGCAGCCAAGCACTCCGGGGCCGACAAGATCGATGTCTATGCCGAAGTGGATGAGGATTCTGTCGAGGTCTTTGTCCGGGATCGCGGAAAGGGATTCGACGTCGAGACGGTCGCCGAAGATCGGATGGGCGTCAAAGGGAGCATTATCGACCGCATGGCGCGGCACGGCGGCTCCGCAACGATTCGTTCGGAACCGGACGACGGCACTGAAGTACGACTGGAGATCAAGAGATGACTGAGACCACAAGACAGCCGACCTCGCAGCCGACGTCGCAACAGCCGTCCGCCCCGCGCGGACCCTACCGGGTGGTCATCGTCGATGATCACGCCATGTTCCGTACCGGTGTCAAGGCAGAGATCGGCCGTTCGGTCGCCGTTGTCGGCGAGGCCGCCGATGCCGACCGAGCCATCGCCGTGATCTTGCAAACCCGGCCGGATGTGGTGCTGCTTGATGTGCACCTGCCTGGCGGGGGAGGCGTCGAGGTCATCCGTAAGGTGCACGAGAAGAATCCTGAACAGAAATTCCTCGCCCTCTCTGTCTCCGACGCCGCTGAGGATGTCATCGGCGTGATCCGGGCCGGCGCCCGCGGTTACGTCACGAAGTCGATCAGTGGCAGCGAACTCATCGATGCGATCCGCCGAGTCGCCGAGGGCGATGCCGTCTTCTCGCCGAGACTGGCCGGGTTCGTGCTCGATGCCTTCTCGGGATCGATAGATCTTGCGACGGTCGACGAGGATCTAGATCGACTCTCGCAGCGAGAGCGGGAGGTGCTGCGGCTGATCGCGCGTGGCTACGCGTACAAGGAAGTGGCGAAGGAGCTGTTCATCTCGATCAAGACTGTCGAGACCCACGTAAGCAGCGTGCTGCGTAAGCTGCAGCTCTCCAACCGCCATCAATTGACCCGCTGGGCAACCGACCGACGCCTCGTGTAGTAGGTTCACGAATTTCGCGCGCCTCGGCCGTAGGGTCAGGTCGTGCAGATCGCGCAGCACTTCTTGGTGCTGTTCCACCTGATCGGCTTGCCGCCTTGCTCGGCGGCCCGCTAGTCCAAGTAAGGGCCAAGGAGACGGAGGTCAACGCGTCGATGCTGAACGGGTCGTTCACGCTCCTTCTCATCTGCCTGGCACTGGTGAGAAGTGCTATGGCAGTAAGGTCGATCGTAGGGTGAGGTCGTGACCGCAAGTTACTGTGCCATGAAGGGTTCGCTCAGATGAGACTCTCGGCTCGAGTGGATTACGCGCTGCGGGCGATGTCGGAGCTTGCCGCAGCCAACGCGCCGCGCACGGTAGAGCAGCTGTCCGAAGCGCAACGGCTTCCCAACAAGTATCTTGAGGCCATCCTCGGCGAGCTGCGTCGCACCGGCCTGCTGCGCAGTCAGCGCGGCCCCGATGGCGGCTATCGACTCGCACGGCCGGCTGAGGCAATAAGCATCGCCGACGTGATACGGGCCCTCGATGGAGAGTTAGCCAACGTACGCGGCAGCCGGCCGGAAAATCTGGCTTACGTTGGCGCGGCTGCCGCCTTGCAAGAGGTCTGGATCGCACTGCGGGCCTCCGAGCGGGCAATTCTGGAAGGCGTCACCCTGGCCCACGTCGTTTCGGGTGAAATGCCAAAACCAGTCGCAGCGCTCGTCGCCAATCCCTCCGCCTGGAGCTGACTGCTCGGCGACGACATCGTCCGATTGCCGTTGCACGGACCGAGGTCGCACTCGAATCGGCGAATGCCTGACCAGGCCGGAGATCTAGAGCAGCGGGCGAAGCGGGATCAGAACGGTCTCGGAGAACTTCACCATCGCCTGCCTTCTCTGCCAGTCGTTCAGGGTGAGCTCGACCGTGTTGGTCGAGTCGATCGTGAAGATCTCCTCCATTTGCCTGGCCACGTCGGTGTTGAAGACCTCCATATTGATCTCGTAGTTGCCGAGCAGGCTCAGTCGGTCGATGTTCGCGGTACCAATCGTTGACCACTGTCCGTCGATGGTTGCCGTCTTCGCGTGAACCATGGCGCCCTGATAGAGCAGCAGGCGTATGCCGCTACGGAGCAGGTGGCTGTAGAAGCCGCGGGACAGCCAGTCAGCGACGATGTGGTTGGACTCTGCCGGAATGATGATCCGTACGTCGACACCGCGTCGCGCGGCTCGAACCAGGGCGGACAGCACGTCTGTGTCCGGGATGAAGTACGCGTGCGTCAGATAGATGTGGTGGGACGCGCGGTCGATGGCATCCAGATACATGCCGCGGATCGGATAGACCATGGTTCGCGGCATGTTGCGGTGGATCCGGATATCGGCTTGCCAGGTTGGGCTCCCGAAGTCGGGTAAGGCGGCCCGGCGGCGCCCCGCCCACAGATTCCAGTAGTCGATGAATGCGTTTTGAACGTCCCAGACGATGTCGCCGGTAAGCCGGGCATGGGTATCACGCCAGTCAGTGGCGTAGAGACTGCCGATGTTGTAGCCACCGAGGAAAGCGACGAGGTCGTCGACAACCAGCAACTTGCGATGATCACGACCGGTATTGCGCGGGAAACGGAAGCCGGACGCGATCAGCGGATGCCGGCGTACCGCGATGTTCTTGGGGAAGACGAAGAACGGGCGCGGGACAACGAGATTGGCGAATTCGTCGAACACCACATAGACCTTGACGCCCCGATTGGCAGCATCGATGAGCGCGTCTTTGAATGCCTGACCAATGGCGTCGCCCTTCCAGATGAAACTTTCGAAGAAGATTCGCGACTTGGCCTGGCCGATGGCGTTCAGCATGTCGCGATAGAGATCTTCACCGTAGGTGTAGACCGTCACTTCTGAGCTTCCGGCTGTTACCGATCGGGGTGGTAATCGGGGAAAGGTCGCCGGCTTGCGAAGTTTCTTGCGCCGATAGTCGACGATGACCAGAGCCAGCAGTGTGGCTCCTTGGACTGCGAGCACCGCCTGCACAATGCGCTTGAGCAAAGTACCAAGGGAGATGGTTGGCAGCGCCATAGCCACCAATTTACGCGCGAATGGCGGACTCGCGGCGAGTCGCGATGCGATCTTCCATGAGTCCGAGAGCAGCAGTGCTCACGCGGTTCCGAAGACGTCACGCCGAGCAGGCATTCGGATGAGCCTTCCGGTGCTTCAAGGCACGTCGTCCTGACCGTTTCTCAGAATCGCCCCCCAGCGGAGGGCGGCTCATCGATTTCACGCTCGAGTTGGTGGGCAGGACGTCCGCTCGGGGGTGATTCTGAGAATTTGGGCTCGGCCCGCATGTCCCAGCACGCCACTAAGGTGGGCTGGGTTATGACGAGTGCGACGCAGGCCACGCCGACCCGGCTAACCACCGAACGACTGCTCGAGGGCCTGAATCCCCCACAGCGGGAGGCGGTGCTGCACGAGGGCAGCCCGGTACTCGTCGTTGCCGGGGCAGGCTCGGGCAAGACTCGAGTGCTCACCCGGCGAATCTGCTACCTGGTCACCCAGCGGCGCGCGCATCCAGGCTCGATTCTCGCCATCACCTTCACCAACAAGGCCGCAGCTGAGATGCGCGGCCGGGTCATGGATCTGGTCGGAAACCGAGCCAAGTTGATGTGGGTCTCGACGTTCCACTCTGCCTGTGTCCGCATCCTGCGAGCCGAAATCGGCCGATTCAACATGTCTCGGACGTTCTCGATCTACGACGATGCCGACTCCAAGCGGCTGATGCAGCTGGTGGCTCACGATCTTGATCTTGATCCGAAGCGGTTCCCGGTGCGGGCGATCATGAATTGGGTATCGCATTGCAAGAATGAGCTGGTCGATCATGAGTCGGCGGCGTCCAGAGCCGGCTCGCCGCTGGAGGAGAGCTACGCCGAGGCGTACCGGGAATATCAGCGGCGGCTGATCGCGGCCAATGCGCTGGATTTTGATGATTTGATCATGACGACGGTGCATTTGCTGCAGGCGTTCCCTGACCTTCGGGAGCAGTATCGGCGACGCTTCCGGCATGTCCTGGTCGACGAATACCAAGACACTGACCATGCCCAGTACGTGCTGATCCGGGAGCTCTGCGCGGCCGATGCGCAGCGTGATCCCGATGTCGTAGCGATCGATCCGCCGGAGCTCATGGTGGTGGGGGATTCCGATCAGTCGATCTACGCGTTCCGGGGCGCGACGATTCGCAACATCAATGACTTCGAGTCAGATTTTCCTGGCGCGAAGGTGATCTTGCTCGAGCAGAACTATCGATCGACGCAGACGATCTTGAACGCTGCTAACGCCGTCATCACGCGTAACGAGAACCGAAAGCCGAAGAACCTGTGGTCCGACGCAGGCGACGGTGAGCTGCTTGTTGGATACGTCGCGGACACCGAGCATGACGAGGCGCAGTTCGTCGCAGCCGAGATCAGGAGGCTCAACGAGACCGGTGCTCACCGATACGGCGACGCGGCGGTGTTCTATCGGACCAACGCTCAATCCCGAGCCTTCGAAGAAACCTTCATCCGAGCCGGCATGCCGTACAAGGTGGTCGGCGGAGTTCGGTTTTACGAGCGGCGCGAAGTACGTGACGCCATCGCCTACCTGCGGGCTATCGCCAACCGGACCGACGATGTGTCGCTGCGGCGGATCCTGAACGTTCCGAAACGAGGCATCGGCGATCGGGCTGAAGCCGCCGTGGCCGACTTGGCGACTCGGGAGGGAATCAGCTTTGGTGATGCGCTGCGCCGAGTCGATGACATTCCTGGTCTGGCCACTCGCTCGGCCAACCAGCTGAAGGCGTTCGCCAAGTTCCTGGACCACCACGAGGCCATGGTCGCCGCAGAGATGCCGGCTGACGCCATCTTGACAAGCGTGCTCGACCGATCGGGCTACCTTGCGGAGCTGCATGACTCAACTGATCCTCAAGACGAAACGCGGCTCGAGAACCTCAGAGAGCTGATTACGGTCGCGCGTGAGTTCGTCAGCGGCGTCGCCACGCTGACCGTGCCTGAGGATGAGCTGGACGATCTTGGGCTCGCTGAAGAGGCCGACGGCCCGACGGATCCGGAGGATGAACTGGCCTTGGCGCTCGATCCCGAAGCTGACCTTGCGGCCGGGGCTGCGCAGCCTGATCCGTCGTTGGGTGCCTTTCTGGAGCGAGTGGCGCTGGTCGCTGATTCCGACCAGATTCCCGATGCTCCGGACCGAGCTGACACCGGCGTCGTCACCTTGATGACGCTGCACACGGCGAAAGGCCTGGAGTTCGACACGGTCTTCCTCACCGGTTGTGAAGACGGCGTTTTCCCTCATCAGCGAGCGATCGCCGAGCGTACCGGCGACGAGCTCGCAGAGGAGCGGCGGCTCGCGTACGTCGGCATTACCCGGGCGCGCAAGCGGCTCTACATCTCCCGCGCCATCACCAGATCGGCTTGGGGTTCCCCGCAGCACAATCCGCCGAGCCGGTTCCTCAACGAGCTGCCGAGCCAGCTGATCGACTGGCGGCGAACCGAGGCTGCCGTCACCAGCTGGCGAAACACCTCGGCGACCACGGCCAACCAGGAATGGCGGAACAGGGTTGGATTCGGCGCGAAGCCGCGGATCCGTGAGATCCCATCGCTGGTTGCTGGGGACCGGGTGCTGCATACGACATTCGGGATGGGCACGGTGGTCGCGACGTCCGGTGAGCAGGACAAGCCGATGGCCGATGTGGATTTCGGATCCCTCGGGCTCAAGCGGCTGTCCGTACGGCATGCGCCACTGGAGAAGCTCTAACCGATTCGACAGAGCCCGAGTGCAGCTCTGCCGCTCCAGCTGAGCTGAATACTCGCGTGGCCGAGCTGGCTACGGCTTCAGGCCGTGGGCGCTCAGCCAGGGAACTGGGTTGACTGCGCTGTAGATGTCGCCAGGTGTAACACCAGCTGGATAGACCTCGAAGTGGACGTGCGGCCCGAAGGTCCTGCCGGTCATGCCGACGGCGCCGACGAGCTGGCAGGCCGACACCGTCTGACCAACGCTGACCGAGACGGTCGACATGTGAGCCATCAAGGTGTGGGTGCCATTCGGGTACTTGATGGCGACATAGTTTCCAGCCCACCCGCTGGCAGGGCCGATTCCGGCGTTGGTGACGACGCCCGCGGCAGGAGCGTGGAGGGGTGTGCCGACGGGGGAGGAAAAGTCCAAACCGGTGTGGTAGCGCGCCCACGGGCCGACCTGACCAAAGCGGGCAGCAATGCTGTAGCCGCTAGTGATCGGCAGACAGCCCTTGGACGTGTTCGCGTCCTGAGCTGATGGGAGTTGATTGGTTGGCGCACTGTTTCCGCGTGCGAGCAGTACGGCCTGTCTCCGCGTCGCGTCGGACACCACGGCGAGCGCTCTAGCGCGAGCCGCCGCCGACTTGTCCATGGATGCCGCAGTTACCTGTGAATCGATCTTGCTCAGTAGCTCTGCCCGCTGGTCAGCAAGGCTCTTGACGATCGCCGGATCAAGTCTGCTGCGCTCGGCTCCGCGGCTGGTATTTGTCGGCAGATCGTTCGTCGAGACAGTCGCCGTGAGGGTGGTGTGCTGCGCGGCCCCAGTGAGAGCCACCGATCCGGCAACACCGAGCCCCAGAAGCGACACCGCCAGCGCTGCCACGCCATGGCGCAGCCAACTTTTCTTGTCTGCTTTGATGTCCTCGATCAGGACAGGACGCGCGCGCGGGCGCGTCGACGACGAGCTTGGCACTCCAACTCCTGGTACGACGACAGGTTCCCCGAGTCCTGCCTCTGCCGCAGTACAGATGATTGGCTGCCGCTGGAGGCCCGCGTTTTGACTTCAAACGGTGGACGCTTCCGAAACAATAACGGATACGTAACGGGATGCAAGTCAATCTCGACAACTTCGGCGTGTCTTTCGGCGCATTGTGACGGATGTCGCTAGTGGCCGAGGCGGAGTGCAGCCGCTGCGAGCTTCGGGAATCAAAGCGTGCGATGCGCGAGCAGCTCTCATTGACTAGTGCGTGGTCACTCCGTTGGCCGCAAGCCAGGGTTGCGGATTGATCGCCTTGTAGACATCGCCGTACTTGACACCAGCCGGATAGAGCTCGAAATGCAAGTGAGCTCCGAACGCTCGGCCGGTCTCGCCAACCCGGCCAATGACGTCGCCGGCTTGCACGGTCTGGCCGGCGCGTACCGACATGGATGACATGTGCGAGTACATGGTGGTCTTGCCATCCGCATGCTTGATCGCGACATGGTTGCCTGCCCAGTTGCCAGAGTTGCCGGCGTAGAGCACGACCCCGGACTTGACGGCGCGGATCGGCGTACCGTACGACGCCCGAAAGTCCAGTCCGGTGTGGTACCGCGACCACATGCCGTACTCGCCGAAGTGAGCACCGATGACACCACTCGGCACCGGCAAGACGGCCCCGCCGCCACCGGAGCCACTGGAACCGCCGGAACCGTTGCCACCAGACCCATTGGACCCGCCGCTACCGGAGCCGTTGCCGCCGCTGTTTGAGGTCTTAGAGGAACCCGAATCCGGCTTGTTCGGCTGGGTCTCCGCAGTCTGTCGCTTCTTCTCGGCAGCTACCCGGGCAGCCGTGGCACGCCGCAGGTTCTCGGCCGCGATTTGGGCTGCTGCCTCGTGGCTCGCTCGATCGGCGGCTTTGAGCTGTTGTTGCCGAGCGTTGCTAGTGGCGTCTTCCGCTACGCGGCTGGTCTCGTCAGCGGTCTTGGCCAGCAGCTCGTCACGCTGAGCAGCCTGCTCCTGGACAATCGCAGCCCGAATCGCGCCACTTCTGGATGACCGACTGGTCGTCGACGTCTCCCGACGGCCGAATGCGGCAAGGGCTGGGTCCTGGCTCTTCGACTGCTTGTCGGTCTCCGGAACCCGCGCCGTGTGAATGGAGGCACCGTCCACTCGTGCAGGCGAAACCGCCACAGACGTATCAGGAACTGCCGAAAGGTCGTGAGTTGTCTGGGCATCTGTCGTCAGACCTACTGCCGCCGCGACGACCAGGCCCAGAGCGGTGACAACGAGCGCCGCGAAGCCATGCCAGAGCCAACCCTTGCTCCGAGCAGGCTCAGGCCCAGCGCTTACGTCTGGAAACCCCTCACGTTCGGTTTGCTGCTCCCCGGACAGCTCCCTCATCCCCTACTGGCGCTGGCACGCATCGGGCCGCGACCCAGCGTGCCGTCCGGGAAGCACAGGAAGGCTCCCCGGACAGCGCACCATGCTTGTCTGATCTAGTTCCTGTCTTTGACTGGACCCCCGAAGTAGGCCAGACAACCTCTAGAACATAACAACCAGGTAACGGAAACCTCAACGATTATTCGGAAAGAAGCAATATTTGTTGTTTGGAGGACGTCAAGGCGTGCTGGGCGCTCCCGCTGGATCGAGTTCGTACAGCGCCTGCGCGATGGTGAAGGCAATCCTCCTGTTGTTCGGCATCGACAGATGCCCGACTCCAAGCGCGGCGATGTTCTGCACATTGAGGTCAGGATGGTCGATCCGGGCGTTGCGCCCCGGCACCACGAGATGATCGATGTCGCTGAAGAACGCAATGAATCGCGTACGGCACCCCGGGGCAGGCTCGGCGAGCTCCCGAATCACCGGCGATCCCGGGGTGAGTTGCCGGACCAGCGGCAGCAGCGACGCGGCCCAGGCCAGCTGTGTGCCCTGATGGGGTGTGCCAAGCGTCACGAGAGTGTGTACCCGACTGTCGCCTCCCAGGCGTTGCACGAAATAGCGTGCGATCAGGCCACCAAGACTGTGGCCGATGACGTGGATGCGTTCGTATCCAGTGGCCGCAGACAGCTGTTCGATGGCCTCACCAAGCCGTTGGGCTGCGCGCGGAATGTTCTGGGTGAACAGGCCGTAGTCGTACGTGGCGAGCGTTTGGAACCCACGACGACGCAGCGCGCGGTCCATCACGGTGAAGATCGCGTGATTGTCGATGATCCCGTGCACCAGCAAGATCGGTGTCTCGGCCGCCTCAACGCCGTGATGGAGGAGTCCGCGTTGCTCGGGACTGAGGCCGCGGAGATCGTGGCGCCCGCCACCCACGATGGGAGAGGGCGCCGAGAAGAGCCCAAGCGGATACATCATCAGGTGGGCCGTGGCCCAGCCGGCCTCAATGGCCAGGCCAGATGCTGCCCGCAGCAGGTCCAGCGTCACGAGGCGTGTAAGCCTCGCGGGCGTAATGCCCCCATTGGCACTGGTCCCCACGACGAAATATTACCCAGTAGTAGGTTTGGCGTCGTGGAATCGGATGTCCAGTCGTCCCCTTCTCCACTGCGGATCGTCGTAGCCAAGCCAGGCCTCGATGGCCACGATCGCGGCGCCAAGGTTGTAGCGCGCGCGCTGCGCGACGCGGGCATGGAGGTCATCTACACCGGACTGCACCAAACGCCCGAGCAGATTGTCGCCACGGCAATAGCCGAGGATGCCGACGCTATCGGGCTCTCGGTGCTTTCAGGGGCACACATGACGCTGTTTGCCAAGGTGAAGGAGCTCCTGCAGGCGGCCGACGCCGACGACATCGTGCTCTTCGGCGGCGGCATCATTCCTGAGGCCGATCGGCAGGCGCTGGCGGAGATGGGCGTTGCCCAGGTCTTTACGCCTGGAGCCACCATGAGCGAGATCGTTTCCTGGGTACGCAGCAACGTCGGGACCGCTCGCGGAGCTAATGCGGGCTGAGCCCCTCCGAGCCCGGGGGTCTTGCCTTTCGACACGCTCAGGGACGAAGCTCAGGGCACCTTGATGGAGCTCAGCGGAGATGCCGGCGTCATGATGACCCAGTTGGCCGTCTCAAGGAACTCGCGCGCTGAGCTTCCGTACTGCGCACCTCAGCTTGTCGAATGTCTCCCGCTTTTTCGTTGGGGAGTCGAGTGCTTGGTCAAGTTAGATCAGCCCTTGCTTGCCCCGAGGGTTAGGCCGGCGACAAAATGTCGTTGCAGCAGGAGATAGATGATCAGGGTCGGGATGATCGTAAAGGTTGCGCCCGCCGCAATCAGGTTGTAGTCGCTGAAGAACTGGCCCTGAAGGTTCTTGATGCCTGTCGTAATCGGGAGCCGACTGCCACTTTGGATGAACAGCAATGGCCAGAAGAACTCGTTGTAGATGAAGATCACTTCGAGGGTGGCCAGGGCGGCCAAAGCCGGCCGGCACAATGGCATCACGATCGTGTAGTACTGCTTCCAGACTCCGGCGCCGTCTACCAGCGCAGCCTCGGTGAGCTCTTGCGGTAGGGCCTTCATGTAGTTGCTCAACACGAACGTACAGAAACCGATCTGGAAGGCCGTGTTCACCATGATCACGGAGTAGTAGGTGTTCAGGAAGTTGCCTGAATCGCTGATGGACAGCGGCAAAGGAATGAACTTGAACATGCTGAACAGCGGTGCCGCCAGTACCTGTGGCGGCAGCAGGTTGCCGGCCGTGAACATGATCAACAACGTGATGTTGAACCGCCAGGAGAACCGGCTCACAGCGAACGCCATCATGGAGGCGAAGAGCAGAGTCAGCAGCACCGTGGGCACCGTGATGATCACGGAGTTGACGAAGTAGGTGCCAAGACCGGCCTGCTCCCAGGCGTTGGAGAAGTTGTCGAAGTTGTACGCACCGCCCACACTGAAATAGCCGTACTTGTCCGTCTCGGCCTTTGGCCGGAGGGCCGTATAGAGGGTCCACAGCAGCGGAATCAGCCACATGACCGCCAACGCGATCAAGAGAAGGTGCGTGCCCGTGTGTCGCTTCCTCGACCGGCCACGGGTTTCCGCCGGGATGGGATTGGCGATGTGATCCGGCGTGACGAGAGTGTTACTGCTCATAACTAGTCCTCCCGCCGGAACGTACGGGCCAGATAGAACGTGATGGGCACCAAGGAGACCACCAGCAGCATCACCGCCAGGGCCGAGCCCACGCCGATCACCTGTCCCTCGCCCACCAGGTTCTGCACAACCAGCGCGCCGATTAGCTCCAAACCGTTGGTACCGCGGTTGATGACGTAGACGATGTCGAAGGCACGTAGTGCCTCGATGATCGTGATCACAATGACCACGATGTTGATCGGTCGCATCGATGGAAACACGACCCGGAAGAACGTTTGGCTGGACGAGGCGCCGTCGATCGCGGCAGCTTCGCGAAGAGACGGATCGATGCCCTTCAGTCCGGCCAGATAGAGCACCATGATGTAGCCGGCATGCCGCCAGGTGGCGGCGATCAGTGCGGCCCACAAGTTGACGCTCGAGTCGCCGAACCAGTCGATGGCGTTCGGGCCGTTGGCAGTGCCGAGCACATTGTTGATCAAGCCCTCATTCCGGGCGTACATCAGCTGCCAGATGATCGCCACCAGAGGCAAGGACAGCATCACCGGAGTGAAGAAGACACTCTGATAGATCCGGCTACCGCGGATGTTCTGGTCGAGCAGGACGGCCAGGAACAATCCGAGGGGCGTCGCAACTACCGCCAGGAACAGCAACCAGATGATGTTGTGCTCGACGGCCGGCCAGAACGGCGGGTAGTTGTTCAGGACGAAGTCGTAATTGCTCACTCCGGCCGGTTTGATGTCAGACAGGGCAAGGGCGTTCCACTTCGTGAAGGACAGTGCGATTGAAAGCACCAGCGGAATCCAGACCAGGACGAGCTGGATCAGCGTCGGGATTCCCACCATCACCGCGAGGACGCCCTTGTCGCCCCTTGACAATTTGTGGGAGCCCCCGCCTCGGCGTGGTGCCGGCTGCTTCGCCTGGGCCGGTGCCGCAGGCGAAGCGACCTGCGTGCTCATCGCAGCGGCCTACTGCTGCGCGTAGAGCGACTTGGCCTGAGACTCCAGATTCGCGGTATTGATGCTCTGGTTCTTTATGAAGCCTTGGAGGGCCGGAATCATCACGTTGTTCGCCATAGCTGGCAGGGCGTCCCGGTCGAAGAACTGGCTGATGAACTTCGCATTGGCGATCACCTCGGCGCATTTCTTGTTAAGCGGGGTGAACTTCGAGGTATCAGTGCCCTTGGCGGTGGCGATGTTCGAGCTGTCCACCGCGGCGTAGGCGTCCTGTCCTTCGGCTGTGCCGGCGAAGGCGAGCAGGTCTTTGGCGGCCTGGTTGTCGCCACCCTTCTTCGACAGCATGAAGCCGTCGATCGGCGCCTCGACTGCCTCTGTACCCTCAGCCGCCATCTCCGGGAACGGGAAGAAATCGATGTCCGCGAGCACTGCCTTATCGCTGAACTGCTGCGTCACGAAAGACCCCAGCAGGTACATCCCCGACTTTTTCTTGCCGAGCGTCTGGGCCGCCTCCTGCCAAGTGGCGCCCAAGGCGGCCGGGTCCTGGTACGGGAGGATGGCCTTCCAGTTGTCGAAGACATCCTTGACCTTCTGCTGATCCCAGGACTCTTTGTGAGCGCACAGGTCGAGGTGGAACTGGTAGCCGTTCAATCGCATATTCAGGTAGTCGAACGTCCCCATCGCCGGCCAGCCGTCCTTGTCGGCGAATGCGATCGGGATCAGGCCGTCAGATTTCATCTTCTGAGCAAGTGCCTTCAAGTCGTCGAAGGTGGCCGGAACCTCGTAACCCTTGTCCTGCCAGACGCTCTTTCGATAGAAGAAGCCCCAGGGGTAGTTGTAGTTCGGCACGAAGTACTTCTTGCCGTCGTCGCCGGTAGATGCCTTGGTGATGCCCTCGGAGAAGTTTCCAGCGATGCCCTCCCAGACATCGTCCAACGGCGCCACAAGTCCCTTGGCCGCGTAGTAGCGCATCCGATATCCCGCGAACCAGGTGAAGGCGTCGTCCGGGCTGCCCTGCAGATAAGTGTTGATGTTGTTCTGGAAGTCATTGTGCGGAACGGTATTGATCGTGATCGTGTCGCCAGACTTCTTCGAGAAGGCATCGATCATGGCGGCAATGGCTCTCTTGGGCACGTCGTCTGACGCCGAGGAGCCGAAGCTCGCGGTCTTGGAGGCCGAGGCACCGCTACCAGCGGCCGGTGCAGAGGTTCCCGTACAACCGGCAAGCAGTGATCCACCGCCTAGCACGACCGCCGATCCTGCCAGCCCGCCCAATAGCCGACGCCGGCTAATAGTCGCTGAGCCAAGGGATCGAACGCCATCCTCGTTGATCATGAAAGGTCCCTTTCGGTGTGAATAGTCGGCAAAGGATGCCGGTCACTATAGTGTGTTGGTTAGGCTCATGGATAGTGTGAAACTGTTTCAATCGGGTATATCTTTGATCCAAAGCTGATCCATAGATTTCTTTCGACGATCCGAAACCAGTTGCTATACGCTGGCCTCTACACAAAACTCGGCATTGCGCCAACGCAGGAAGTTCCAATGGACGTCGCCCACCATCCGCCAGCTATGTCGCGGATTCGCGAACTGAGTCGGCAACTGGTGCTCAGCGAGCTGCGGTCCAGCCAAGGACTTAGTCGTTCGCAGTTGGCCGCTCGGACCGGATTGTCGCGCGGCACAGTGTCGGCGGTTGTCACGGAGTTGATCCAGCAGGGCAGTGTCACTGACGGGGACCTGTTGCATGGCCGCGGCAGGCCAGCTCGAGCCTTGTCGTTGGCACCGTCAGGGGAGCACGTTGGGGCAATCGATCTCGGTCACACGCACGTCAGCGTCGCGGTCGCCGATATCGAAGGGCGCATCATGACCGAGAGATCCCAAATCATCGATGTCGACGCCTCGGCTACAGCGGCAATGGACCTCGCGAGTGAGCTCTTGCAGGAGTGCCGTCGTACGGCGGCGGTCGACTCGCTGGCGGCGATTGGCGCGGGCATCCCTGGCCCCGTCGAGCGGCAGAGCGGGACGGTGCGGTCGGGGACAGTGCTACGCCACTGGACCGGTATCCACCCCCACGCCGAGTTGGCGAAGCGTTTCGGGTCGATTCCATTGAACGTTGAGAATGACGCTCATCTGGCCGCTCTCGGCGAGCACACGTTCGGAGTCGCCCGTGGCATGCAGAATGTGCTGTTCGTCAAGGTGGCTTCAGGAATCGGCGCGGGAACGATTCTGCGGGGACGGCTCTATCGCGGCACCCATGGGACGGCCGGCGAAATCGGACACGTACAGGTTCGCGAGGACGGTGTGCTCTGCCGGTGCGGAGGTCGGGGCTGTCTCGAAACGGTGGCCTCGACCAAGTACGCATTGCAGGCGCTTCGGGAGATCCACGGTCCGGAACTCACCGTGGACGGCGTGCGCGAACTGATAGAAGCGAATGATCCAGGTGCACTGCGGCTGGCCCACGATATGGGCACGGCGATCGGTCGGGTGCTTGCCGTCGTCGCCTCGCATCTAGATCCCGAGATCGTCGTCATCAGCGGTCCTCTCGTCAAAGATCCCGGACCGCTGATCGACGGTGTGGCCTCGGCTATCCTGCACCGCACCCAGCCGTACGTCGGACGGCGCACTGATGTAGTCGGCTCGATCCTCGGCGACCGAATCGGCGTGCTCGGCGCCGTCGCCGTAGCCCTTCGGATGGCTCAGGCCGCGCGGTAGTACTAGGCGGGCAGCACTTCGCATCCAGCCCCGCCGTCACAGATAGGCTTCGGTTCGTCTGTCAGGCGGCGCTGCAGAAGCAGCATGGAGGCAAGTGTGGATCTGTACGAGTACCAAGCGCGTGACATCTTCGAAGCCCATGACGTTCCGGTGCTGCGTGGCATTACGGCGACCACACCTGCTGAGGCCAAGGCAGCTGCGGAAGCTCTGGGAACCCCGGTGGTCGTCGTCAAGGCGCAGGTGAAGACGGGCGGTCGCGGCAAGGCGGGCGGGGTCAAGATCGCGAAGAGTCCTGATGAGGCAGCTGCGAGGGCGGAGGAAATCCTCGGTCTCGACATCAAGGGACACACCGTCAGGACCGTAATGGTGGCCGAAGGCGCCGACATTGCGGAGGAGTACTACTTCTCGCTCTTGCTTGATCGGGCCGAACGCCGCTACCTGGCCATGTGCTCGAAGGAGGGCGGCATGGACATCGAGACCCTCGCATCGGAGCGGCCCGAGGCATTTGGCGCGGATCCCCGTCGATCCGAGGGTTGGGATCGATCAGTCCAAGGCCGCTGAGATTGTCGACGCGGCTGGCTTTACCGGACCCGACGCCGATGAGATCGCTCGGGTGCTGCAACTGCTCAGCAGCGTCTACCAGAAGGAGGACGCGACGCTGGTCGAGGTCAATCCGCTCGTCAAAACCGCTGATGGCAGGATCATCGCGCTGGACGCAAAGGTCTCGCTCGATGAGAACGCTGCCTTCCGTCATCCTGATCACGCCGCCCTAGCGGACAAATCGGCTGAGGACCCGCTGGAGGCGGCGGCCAAGGAGAAGGGCCTCAACTACGTCAAGCTCGACGGGTCCGTCGGGATCATCGGCAATGGCGCGGGATTGGTCATGAGCACTCTCGACGTGGTCGCGTACGCCGGCGAAGAGTTCCCCGGATCACCGAAACCGGCGAACTTTCTCGACATCGGTGGCGGTGCCAGCGCCGAAATCATGGCGAACGGGCTGGAGATCATCATCAGTGACAATCAAGTGAAGAGCGTCTTCGTGAACGTCTTCGGCGGTATCACCGCCTGCGACGCCGTAGCGAACGGGATTGTGCAGGCCTTCGAGCTCCTGGCCAGCCGCGACGAGCAGGTCGAGGTGCCGCTGGTGGTACGGCTGGACGGCAACAACGCGGAGCTGGGTCGGCAGATCCTTGCCGCCGCAGAACTGCCGAAGCTGGAGCAGGTCGACACGATGGACGGTGCGGCTCGCAGGGCCGCCGAGCTGGCGGCGAGCTGAGGGGCGGCATCATGGCAATCTTTCTCAACTCCGAGTCGAAGGTCATCGTCCAAGGCATGACCGGCTCAGAAGGCCGCAAACACACCCAGCGGATGCTGAGTGCCGGGACACAGATCGTCGGCGGCGTCACACCGGGCAAGGGTGGCCAGGTCGTCGAGTTCGCAAGAGCCGGCGTATCGGTCTTCAATTCAGTTGGCGAGGCAATGGCTGCAACTGGAGCTAACGTCACGGTGGTCTTCGTGCCGGCCAAATTCACCTTGTCCGCGGTCGTGGAGGCCATCGAAGCGAGCATCCCGCTCGCGGTGGTGATCACTGAAGGTGTTCCGGTGAAGGACACGGCCGAGTTCTTTGCGCTGTCGCAGGCAAGTCCGACCCGGCTGATTGGTCCGAACTGCCCAGGGCTGATCTCGCCGGGACAATCCAATGCGGGGATCATCCCACCTGACATCACCAAAGCCGGGCGCATCGGCCTGGTATCCAAGTCCGGCACGTTGACGTACCAGATGATGTACGAGCTGCGCGACTTCGGTTTCTCCTCCGCAGTCGGCATCGGAGGCGATCCGATCATCGGCACCACCCATATCGATGCGCTCCAGGCGTTCGAGCAGGACCCCGAAACCGACGCCGTGGTGATGATCGGAGAGATCGGTGGGGATGCGGAGGAGCGGGCGGCGGAATACATCGCGGCCCACGTCACCAAGCCCGTGGTCGGCTACGTTG
Source organism: uncultured Actinomycetota bacterium (assembly GCA_963845915.1). GTDB lineage: Bacteria > Actinomycetota > Actinomycetes > Propionibacteriales > Propionibacteriaceae > Microlunatus. The sequence goes on along the minus strand of CAWJUB010000034.1, from coordinate 222,048 downwards.
CTGGGTTCACCGCGCCGGAGGGCAAGACCATGGGGCACGCGGGAGCCATCGTGTCGGGCTCATCGGGAACCGCCGCCGCCAAGAAGGAGGCGCTGGAGGCCGCCGGCGTCAAGGTCGGGAAGACACCCAGTGAGACTGCCGAGCTGATGCGCAAGATCATGACCAATCTGTGACGCAGCGCCGCTGCGTGTGATCTCCGTCTGAGCCGTATCCAGCTTGCGTGCCATCGCAGTACATGGGTATGCACATCGCAAAGCATGCTCGGCCGCCCTTCGACAGGCTCAGGGCACAGATGCAGGGCCCTTCGACAGGCTCAGGGCACAGATGCAGGCGGGCGCAGATTACGGCCGGTATGGCCGGTTTACTCGTTGACTTGAGTCGCCCGCTCTCCAGCGCGCACCGCAACGGTGTTCCACTGACGATTGCTGAAGTCGTAGTCGCCCCTGGGGTTCAGGAAGGTATAGGTGACCTTGGATCCCGCGGCAACGATCCCGACCCGATACTTGGCGGTACCCTGCGTCGACTTTTGAGACACGACCGTGGTCCAACCCGTGACCTTGGTCTTCTGGGCGCCGATGCCGGTCACCTTCTTGGGCTTGGTCACGCTCGCAGTGAGCTTGACCGTCTTGCAGCTCGAAAGTTTCGACTTGATCCGGTCCACCAGCTTTCCGGCAGCTTTGGTGTCCTTCATGGTCAGCACGACCTCGTTCAAGCCAAAGAAGTTCTTGCCGCTCTCGGGAAGCAGATAGACCCTCGAGGCCCTCGACTTGGCCTTCTCGGTAGCCCAGTTCACGCCTTCGCACTGCGATCCTTGAAATTCGTCCTTCGGCAGCTCGACCTGGGTCGCAACCCACAGCTCCACTTTGGGTCCGGCCGGCGGAAGGTCGCCAACGGTAAGGAAGCCTGGCTCGTCGCCACCAATCGGCGGGGGGCCGTTCGTCACGGCAGCGCGGCCGTCACACGGTCCACCAGCGGCACCACATTGCACTCGGTTGACTTGCTCAAGAGCCTTGGCGACTGCATCGATGGCGATAGCGCGTGTTGGCTGAACAGCGTCGATGACATTCAGCACCCGGCCGGTTCGGTTGACGACGACACTATGAGCCTGCTTCTTCTTGCCGTCGACCTCCATGACCACGACGCCGAGTGCTTGATCGCCAACCTTGCTGATCGAGCGCCCTGATTCGATATAGAAGCCAGCAACGGCACAGCTTCCGACAGTTTTGGATGCGACGACGTACGCCTGGCTGGCCTCTGCCAGCTGAGCCGTACGCCGTGGCATTGTGCAGCGCCTTGGGCCCGGACTTGCCGCCGCTGCCCGCAAGCACGCGAACGATCTCCTGCTGCGGAGTGGGCCGACCCTCGGGAGGTTCGCCGCCAAAGCAGGCAGCGGTCGGGCCATCCGGCTTCGCGCCGCGCTGAGTGGTGACGACTTTCCACTTTCGATCCGGGGCCAGCGACTTGGCTTGGCCCACGCTGAGCATGGAACCGTCGCTCAACAAAGCGCCGCCAGCACCTTGGCCGGCCTGACCAGTGCCGCCAGAGGCACCGCTGCCACCCGCTGGTGGTGAGACGCTTGGCTGGCTCTGAGGCTGGTTACCGACGCTGAGTACGGAATACCCGATCACCAGGCCGATCACCACGACGGCCGCGACCGCCCCGACGATGAGGGCCAGTTTGGCGCGCTTTCCTAGTGCTGTCGGCTCATCGTCTTCGTAGTCATCGATCGCGTCGAGAGCCTGGGTGCGGTGTTTGGTCGGCCGGCTACGCGGCAGGATCGTGGTCGTTTCGTCGTCTTTCACCCGCGGTCGACGCGGTGCGAAGGCGATGGGACTCATGGTCTCTTCGGTAGGCGGATCAGATTCCTGACGAGGAGCCGCGCGCGAAGCGCGCCGGCGGTGACCATCCGTTTTGCTGCGAGTAGTCACGATAAAGCGGCTTTGGATAGTCCTCATCGATGACGGAAGGCCTGGTCGGGCCCATTCCGTTGCGATAAGGCCCCGATCCGTTTTGGCCGGTCCCTATTCCGTTTCGGTCAGTCCCTATTCCGTTGCGGTCGGTCGCTGTTCCGTTGCGGTCAGTCGCTGATCCGTTGCGATCAATCCCTATTCCGCTCCGATCAGTCGCTGTTCCGTTGCGGTCAGGTTGGGCCGGTCGTTCCGGCTGGGCGGGCTCGGCATCGGGTTCGATGTAGGCTCGCCGGGGTCGATAGGTCGCAGGCTCCTGGTCGACCATGCTGAATTGCTCCCCCCGAGTGTCGGAGTCCATCGCAGGCTTCCTGGGTCGGCCGCTCGAATCGATCGAGCGCCGACAATCTCCAGCAGACTTTACCTGCGCTTGGCGTGTCTCGCCCATTCGCGTCCGCCCGCTGAGTGAGCATGGAGACGCTATGCCCTCATTGCTGTCGTCTCGACGAGCTGCCGCTGCGGTCACCCTTCGGGTAACTTCTGCCCGCAAGAACGACGTTCAGGCAACCCGAGTCCGGCGTACGCCCGCGCCAATCAGCTGGACCGCGATGGCGCTGATCGGCGGCGCGGTGACTGCTCTGGCGAGCTGGATTTTATGCGTCGGCGTGACAATTCTGGGCTGGCTCGCAGCCGATCCAGGCAGCGTTGGCGATGCCGCGCAGCTCGGGACACGGCTCTGGCTGCTGAGCAACGGCGTGGTGGTGCGTATCGGCACCATCCCGGTCACCTTGGTGCCGTGGGGTGCGACCGCGGTCATCGCGTTGCTGATCTCGCGATTCGCAGCGGCGAGCGCTCGTCGACTCCGCCGCGACCAGATCAGGAGGCCTTTGCTGATCAGTGCCGTCACGGTCGCGGTCTATCTGCTGCCTGTTCTTCTCGTCGCGGCGTGGCTGGGTGAGGGCTGGCAGGTTCAGGCGCGTTGGGCAGCTGTCATCGCCGTCCTGCTGGCCGCGGGAGTGTCGGGTAGTAGCAAGGCTCTGGGTTCCACGCGGGCCGCTGGCCGAGGATGGGTTATGGCGCGTGCTTTGATCGCGGCCCAACTCGTCATGCTGATAGCTGGCGCGGCTGTGTTGGTCACCGGTCTTGCTACACATCTGAACCGGGTGGCGGCGCTGCACGAGGCGCTGCAGCCCGGTGTCGCCGGAGGCATCGCGTTGCTACTTCTCCAGTTGGGGTTCGCACCGAACGCTCTCGTGTGGTCCGCGTCGTACGCGCTGGGCTCGGGCTTCTCGTTGGGTGCCGGCTCAGTGGTAGCGCCTGCCGCCACCGAACTGGGCATCCTGCCGGGTATCCCGTTGCTCGGCGCGCTGCCGTCGCCCGGTCCGGGCGACCTCGTGGAGCTGTGGTGGCTTGCTGCTGGCGCGGCTGCGGGGGCGATCGCATGCTGGGTGCTACTCGCAGCGCGGCCGGCGGTCCGCTTTGACGTGGCGAGCTTGATGGGCGGTGCATGTGGTCTGCTCGCCGGTGTGGCATTCGCCGGACTGGCCTGGGCGGCGAGCGGTGATCTTGGGACCCTTCGACTCACCGGCCTTGGCCCCCGGCTGTTTCCGTTGCTGATCATGGCCGCCACGACCATGGGCCTCTCTGGCATGATCACCGGTCTTGCGCTCGGCCTAATACCGCGCCGCGGCCGGAGCGATCTTAGGGGCCAAGGCGTCGGCTTCCAGCACAATCCTCAGCGAGGGGAGCGAGCAATCAAACTCGGATCGCGCGGCGCCGTGCTGAGGAGGAGAGAGCGGAGGCGCTCTTTCCTCTGCGAACGACGACGAAGTAGGCGGGTTGCACGCGCGATCCGCGCGGAGCGAGCAATCAAACACAGCGAGCGGAGCAATCCAACACAGCTAGGCTGTGCGTCGTGCCCGAGCCCCTCGCCAGTACGCGCCTGGGCCGGGCGGCCCGCCTCGTGATACTCATTTCGGGCAGCGGCACTCTGCTACAGGCGCTGATCGATGCCTGTGCAGACCCGGCGTACGGAGCGCAGATCGTGGCAGTCGGGTCAGATCGGACCGACATCCAAGGACTGGCGCGGGCGATGAGCGCGGGAATCCCGACCTTTGTGCTGGCAGTGTCTGATTACGCCACTAGAGCCGAGTGGGACCGAGCGCTCACCGCGAAGGTCGCCGGGTACGAGCCGGATCTGGTGATCAGCGCGGGTTTCATGAAGCTGCTGGGCGCTGAGTTCCTGGAGTGCTTTGAAGGCCGGATCATCAACACCCACCCGGCATTGCTGCCGTCGTTCCCGGGCATGCATGGTCCGCGGGATGCCTTGGCGTACGGCGTCAAAGTCACCGGCGCCACGGTGTTCTTGGTGGATGCCGGGGTGGACAGCGGGGTGATTCTTGATCAGCAAGCGGTACCAGTTGCCGACGACGACACGGTGGAGACCTTGCACGAGAGGATCAAGGTTGTGGAACGCGAGCTGCTCGTCGCCATCACTCATCAACTCGCCACCCGAACGTGGCGGGTTGCCGATCGGAAAGTGCTGTGGACATGACCATCCCTCCCGACAGCGGCGATTCGAGCCGGCGACCGATCAAGCGAGCCTTGGTGTCGGTGTATGACAAAACTGACCTCCTGGCGGCAGCACAAGCCTTGGTCGAGGCAGGCGCGGAGATCGTGTCCACCGGCTCAACGGCCGCGACCATCGCAGCAGCTGGCCTTCCAGTCACCGCAATCGAACAGGTCACCGGCTTCCCTGAATGCCTCGACGGTCGCGTCAAAACCCTGCACCCGACAGTGCACGCTGGCCTACTTGCCGATCTTCGACTGGAATCGCATCGCGCACAGCTTGCCGAGCTTGGCATCGAGCCATTTGACCTGTTGATCAGCAACCTTTACCCGTTCACAGCGACGGTCGCCTCTGGCGCCAGCCCCGAGGAATGCATCGAGCAGATCGATATTGGCGGTCCGGCGATGGTCCGTAGCTCAGCCAAGAATCATGCATCGGTGGCTGTGATCACCTCGCCTGAGCAGTATCCGCAACTCCTGGAGGCCCTCGTAGCGGGCGGTTTTACGCTGGCCCAGCGGCAGGCGCTTGCCGCCGCGGCCTTTGTGCATACCGCCACGTACGACGTAGCGGTGGCGAGCTGGATGGGCAACGTTGTCACTGACCTGAGCGACGGTACGGGCTTTCCGCGTTGGATGGGAGGGACCTGGGAGAAGGTCACCGGTCTGCGGTACGGGGAAAACCCGCACCAACCGGCGGCCCTGTATCGCGTTACGGGTGCGACTCGGGGACTCGCGAACGCCGAGCAGCTGCACGGCAAAGAGATGTCCTACAACAATTACGTTGATGCGGACGCCGCGCGGCGGTCCGCCGGCGACTTCGACGAGCCCGCCGTCGCGATCATCAAACATGCCAACCCATGCGGCATTGCGCTCGGAGCGGACATCGCCGAGGCCCATCGCAAAGCCCACGCCTGCGATCCGATCTCGGCGTACGGCGGGGTGATCGCGGCCAATCGGCCGGTCAGTGTGGAGATGGCCCGCAAGTCGCCGGCATCTTCACCGAAGTGATCATCGCGCCTGCGTACGACGAGGGTGCGCTCGAGGTGCTCGCAGCCAAGAAGAATCTTCGAATCCTGGTGGTTGAGCCGCCCAATCGCGGCGGCGTCGAGAGCCGTCGTATCGATGGTGGGCTACTCATCCAGCTCTCCGACCGTGTTGATTCCGATCATGACCGAGCCGTCAATTGGAAGCTCGTCGCCGGTGAGCCGGCCTCGGATGAGGTGCTGGCTGATCTTGAATTTGCCTGGCGGGCGGCGCGCTCGGTCAAGTCCAACGCGATCTTGCTGGCGCAAGACGGGGCATCGGTCGGCATTGGCATGGGACAGGTGAATCGGGTCGACTCCTGCCGGCTGGCGGTCCAGCGGGCGGGGGATCGTGCTGCGGGTTCGGTCGCTGCATCCGATGCATTCTTTCCCTTTGCTGACGGGCCGGAGATCTTGCTCGCAGCCGGGGTGTCGACCATCGTCCAGCCCGGTGGCTCGGTGCATGACGAGGATGTCATTGCCGCGGTGCAGGCCGCGGGAGGGACGATGTATTTCACGGGTGCGCGACACTTCTACCACTAACTCAAGATCAAGACGAGGTGCATATGACGGCACGGATTCTCGACGGCAAGGCCCTGGCGGCAACGATCAAGGCCGAGCTGAGGGATCGTGTAGCAACGCTCGCCGACCGTGGTTTCGTGCCGGGTCTCGGCACCGTGCTCGTCGGTGATGATCCGGGCAGCCGCGCGTACGTCCGCGGCAAGCATCGAGACTGCGCGGAGGTGGGGATCGCCTCCATCCAGGTAGAACTGCCGGACACCACCAGCCAAGACGAGCTGGAGGCAGTGATCGCGGACCTGAACGCGGACCCGGGCTTGCACCGGATACATCGTCCAACTGCCGCTACCACGACATCTCGATGACACCGCAGCCCTCGGCTTGGTCGATTCCGACAAGGATGCGGATGGGCTTCATCCTGTCAATCTGGGCAAACTGGTGCTTGGTGCGCCCGCGCCATTGCCGGGTACGCCGCGTGGCATCGTTGAGCTGCTCCGGCGTTATGGCATCGGGCTTAATGGGGCGGAGGTCTGCGTGATCGGCCGAGGCACCACGGTTGGCCGGCCGCTTGGATTGTTGCTGACCCGCAAGAGCGAGAACGCCACGGTCACGCTCTGTCACACCGGAACTCTCGACCTCTCGCGCCACACGAAAGCGGCCGACATTGTCGTTGCCGCGGCCGGCCGGCCGGGATTGATCACGGCTGAGATGATCAAGCTGGGCGCAGTCTGCGTAGACGTCGGCATCACCCGCACGGACGCCGGCCTCGTCGGCGATCTTGATCCAGGCGTGCACGAGGTGGCGAGTTGGGTGGCACCGATCCCGGGCGGTATCGGGCCGATGACGCGCGCCATGTTGTTGAGCAATGTCGTCGAACGCGCCGAACAATTGGTGGCTCGTGCCGCGGCGGTCTGAAGCAAGCGCGGCTGCCCGATCACTGCGCCAGTGGCCGCTGCTGATCGTGGTGATTGGAGTGGTCGCTGGGTTGGTGGTGAGCTTCCTCGGCGAATCGACCTGGCGGCTGGGCTGCCTGCTGATCGGCGCATCCCTTGGCGTCGGAGCCGTGGAACGCGTCGTATTGCCCAGCAGGGATGCCGGGCTGCTTCAAGTGCGTACCAAGGCCTTCGACGTCACCGTGCTCGGGCTTGGTGCCGTTGCGATCATCGCCCTCGCGATTGTGGTGCCTAACGGCCGTTAGTTTGAGGGCGGCTCGCGAGTGTCGCGAATTGCTCGCTCCGCTCGTCTGAGGAGGAGGGAGCGCGAGGCGTTCTTCCTCTGCGCCAGCCGGCTCAGCAGGCGCGATTTCCCGACGCTCGCAGCGCGATGCGGTCCCAGCCGCTTACCCTCCGCTCTGGCTCACTCCGACGACGACAACAATGATCGTGATTATGATCGTGAGAGCAATGGATATCAGGGCAATGATCGTAAAGACTTTGCCCAGGATGCGGCCGATGTTGACGTTCTGCTCATTGGAGTACTGGATGCCGGAGGCCTGAATCTCCCGCTTGGCCTTGTTTCCCATGTACCACGCGATGGGCGCGAAGATCGTGATGAAGATGCCGAGAATCCCGAAGACCAAGATCAAGGTGCCCTGTGGGTGCTCCTGCGGCGGCGCTCCGTACGGCTGGCCGTAGGGCATCGGTTGCCCGCCGGGCTGGTACTGGCCCGACGGCTGATAAGGAGACTGCGGGCTCGGCTGGGCCTGCGGTTGTTCGTCGTACGGATTGCTCATGCGCTCCATTGTTGCCTATGCCGATGAACACCGCAGCAAGACACTGCGCTGAAGTTCAGAGCGACAACGAAAGAATCAAGAAGCCGACGAATAAGCCAGCGAGGATCTTTGGACCGCGTCTCAGAGTTCCCGAATACTCGTGTCGGTCAATAGTTTGTGTTCGCAATTCCGGCAACGATCGCGAGCACGATGAATAGCGTTGCCAAAACCGTGATCGATACGCCGACAATGCCCGTAATAAGACCGGCGACTGCCTGGGAGCGGCCGGTGTAGCGTCCCGGCTCCGCGTCGATCTCGTTCTTGACCCGGCGGCCGAGGACGATTCCGCCAATCCCCACGAGTCCGCCAACGATGCAGCCCAAGCCCAAGACAGTGCCGAGGATGCCCAGGACGAGAGCCAGCGCCGCCTGTGGGTGCGGCGTCGGAATCTGGGTTGACGCCGCACCGTATGGGCTTACGCCGCCGAAGCTGGGCTGGTACGGATTGGCTTCGTAGGGATTGCGGTAGCTGGATGAGTCGCCATAGCCCTGGATCGGGTCGTACCGCGCGGGCGCCTGAGGGTCAAAGCCTGGCCCTGTCACGGTGTACGTGGAGTCTGCGCTGGAGCTGCCGTATCCACCAACCGGTCTGCCGTATGGGTCGACCGACGGGTTTGCATACGGGTCGTCAGCGGGATAGGAGGGCCAGTGGCTCGCATATTGGTCGTTCGACCCGTCACCGAGCGGCTGATACGGCGTGGTTTGCTCAGGAGGGTTATCGGAGCTGAGCCCGTCCGAGGGACTTGATCCCTCACGGCTGAACGGGCTCGGTTGGTGGCTTTCAGTCATGCAGTCAAGTGTGACGCAGGACCGGGCACATTAGGCCACGTCGCTACCGGATGAGGCCGAGTGCTCGTACGGCCTCGCGTTCCTCGATCAACTCAGCCACGCTGGCGTCAATCTTGCCGCGGGAGAAGCTGTTGATCTGCAGGCCGGGGACGATCTGGTACGTGCCGTCGGAAGTGGTGCACGGGAAGGAGGAGATCAGGCCTTCGGGCACCTCATAGGACCCGTCGGAGGGCACGGACATGGACACCCAGTCCCCTTCAGCCGTGCCAAGCACCCAGTCCCGCATGTGGCCGATGGTTGCGTTGGCGGCGCTTCCTGCCGAACTGGCCCCTCGGGCCTCGATCACTGCGGCTCCACGCTTCTGCACGGTGGGTAGGAACGTCGACTCCAGCCATTCCTGGTCGTTGATCAACTCCGCGGCATTCTGGCCGCGTACCAACGTGTTGAACAGGTCGGGGTACTGGGTCGCAGAGTGATTGCCCCAGATTGTCATGTGCGTGATGTCACTGACGCTTGCGCCGGTTTTTGCGGCCAGTTGTGCAATGGCTCGGTTGTGATCGAGGCGGGTCAGCGCATTGAAGCGCTCGGCGGGGATATCGGGTGCGTTGCGCATGGCGATCAGCGCATTGGTATTCGCCGGATTTCCGGTCACCAGCACCTTGACGTCATCGGCAGCGTTGTTGTTCAGTGCCTCGCCTTGCGGCTTGAAGATTCCGCCATTGGCCTCCAGCAGATCTCTGCGCTCCATTCCTTTGGTACGGGGTCGGGCGCCGACCAGGCAGGCCAGATTGACCCCATCGAAGATCATCTTGGGGTCATCCCCGATCTCGATCTTGGTGAGTAGCGGGAAGGCGCAGTCATCGAGCTCCATCACCACGCCTTCCAGCGCGCTGAGCGCCGGGGTGATCTCGAGGAGGCGCAGCTCCAGCGGCTGATCAGGGCCCAGCATCGAACCACTAGCGATGCGGAACAACAGGCTGTAGCCGATCTGGCCGGCAGCGCCGGTCACGGCGACCTTTACGGGGGTGCTCAAGGACTCTCCTCAGTGATGCGCAGGCGGATACGTAGGGTGACGCTAGCAAGCCGAGCAGCACCTGGCACGGTGAGGTCTGTGATGGGTGCCACCCCTGAGACGGAGCCGGTCGCCGCGGCAATAGCGGCGCTTGAAGGACGGCGCGGCACCCGGTGGATCGGCGTCGACGGCAAGGGCGCGACGGGCAAGACAACGCTGGCTGCCCAGATTGCGGCAGCATTGCCGGGGTCGGTGGTCGTCCATGTCGACGACTTCGCACGGCCCGACCTTCGCGGCTGGGAGCGAGATCGATTCGTGCGCCAGGTACTGCAGCCGCTGCTGGCTGGGCAACCCGGTCGCTATCAGCGGTGGGACTTCGATCGCAACATAGGCGCAGAGTGGCACACCGTTCCCGTCGGCGTGCCCGTCGTCGTCGAGGGGGTATCGGCCACAGACGTACGGCTTGGCGTCCCGTGGGACTTCACGATCTGGGTCGAGGTGCCGTACGAGATCCGGTTGGCACGAGTTCTTGAGCGGGACGGTCCAGCGATGATGGATCGCTGGCTGACCGACTGGATGCCGAGCGAGGACGCGTACGAGCAGGCACAGCGGCCGCAGAATCGGGTCGACCTGGTGTATCGGCCGCCCTGGGCTGCTTGAGATTGGCGAAGGCGATGCCGTCGGTTTGAGGGTGCGGTCGTTCGGTAGGTTGGCGGCATGGCGAAGATCAAGGTCGAGGGCATTGTCGTCGAACTCGACGGCGATGAAATGACGCGCATTATTTGGCATTTCATCAAGGACCGGCTCATTCACCCCTACCTCGATGTGAACCTGGATTACTACGATCTCAGCATCACGAATCGCGACGCCACCGACGATCAGGTGACGATTGATGCAGCGAATGCGATCAAGAAGCATGGCGTGGGCGTCAAGTGCGCCACCATTACCCCGGATGAAGCTCGAGTGCAGGAATTTAGCCTCAAGAAGATGTGGAGCTCGCCCAACGGCACTATTCGCAACATCCTGGGTGGCGTGGTGTTTCGGGAGCCGATCATCATCTCCAACATCCCGCGCCTGGTGCCCAACTGGACGAAGCCGATCATCATCGGCCGTCATGCGCACGGCGATCAATACAAGGCAACGAATTTCAAGGTCCCGGGCGCCGGCCAGCTGACGATCACCTTCACCCCGGAGGATGGCGGTGAACCGATCCAGCATGTCGTGACGAATTACCCTGCTGATGGTGGCGTGGCGTTAGGCATGTTCAACTTCAACGACTCGATCGCCGATTTCGCGCGAGCGTCTTTCTCTTATGGGTTGGAGCGCGGCTACCCCGTGTACCTGTCGACCAAGAACACGATCTTGAAGGCGTACGACGGCGCGTTCAAGGACATCTTCGCGGAGATCTTTGAGAACGAGTACGAGGCTGATTTCAAGGCTGCCGGGTTGACGTATGAGCATCGGCTCATCGACGACATGGTTGCGGCGTCACTGAAGTGGGGCGGTGGCTATGTGTGGGCCTGCAAGAACTACGACGGCGACGTACAGTCCGACACCGTCGCTCAGGGCTTCGGCTCGCTGGGTCTCATGACCAGTGTGCTGATGACGCCCGATGGCAAGACGGTCGAGGCTGAGGCTGCGCACGGCACGGTGACCCGGCACTTCCGTCAATATCAGGAAGGCAAGCCCACCTCGACGAATCCGATCGCCTCGATCTACGCCTGGACCGGCGGATTGAAGCATCGCGGCAAGCTCGACAGCACTCCCGACGTGATCGCCTTCGGGGAGGCACTGGAGGACGTCGTCATCAAGTCGGTCGAGGACGGCGCGATGACCAAGGATCTGGCCATGCTGGTAGGCCCCGACCAGCCCTGGCTCACCACCGAGGAATTTCTGGACACCCTCGACAAAAACCTCGCAACCCGCCTCTCCTAACGCCGACTTGTCAGACTCTCAAAGTGCTACAGCCCTTTGAAAGGCTGACAACTCCAGGTGGCCTGGGCGGTTATCCACAGATTTCTTCAAGGTGGTTACGCAGAGAGTGTCACTGCTTTCAAACTCGTCTCGTGTTTCCCGGGATAGATCACCATGACAAGCTGCACCGCCTCGCAGTTCGGCAGCGCGGGGCTTGCCATCGCGACCAATTTCGAACTCTTCAGGTTTCTCCCGATTACGTCACCAGCCAGATCGATGCCCGGCGCTGGACAGCCGTCGGCCAGAACGTTGTGTTGCTCCAGAACGCACCACCGCTGCGCGATCAACTGATGTGGCTCGCCGTGCTCGACGCCGGTGAGGATGCTGCACTGGGGAGTCACACGTCTTTGGAGCTCGCCGGGTTTAAGGCCTTCTCTCGTGAAGCTAAGGAGATCCATCTAATTGTCCAGCGTGGCTCCCGCGTGACACCAATGCCCGGCGTTCGCGTACACGAATCTCGACGACTGCGACTGAAGGACATTGTGCGTGCCCATGGACTTCCGCGTACCGACACGGCGCGCTCGGTTCTTGACGCTGCGGCATGGCAACCCTATCCACGCTTCGCGTGTTTGATGGTCGCAGCAGCTGTCCAGCAGCGGGTCACTTCGGCTGCACGGCTGGATGCGGCGATGCGCACGGTTGGTCGCGTTCGCCATAAGGCATATCTGCGGTTGGCGATTGCCGACGTTTCCGCAGGTGCCGAATCTCTTGGGGAGATTGATCTGGCGCACCTCTGCAGGAAGTTCGGCCTGGCCTCGCCGACTCGGCAGAGCCGACGGAAGGATGCCGCCGGTCTGTGGCGGTATCTGGATGCTGAGTGGGATTTGCCCGATGGTGAGGTCGTCGTACTTGAGATCGACGGCCGACACCACCTTGAGGTCGTGCATTGGCAAGCTGACATGAAGCGCGAGCGCGCCGTCGTCATCACCAGACGCTGGGTACTCAGGGCAACGGTATTTGAGATCCGGCTCGAAGCCAGTGCCGTCTTCGACGACCTCCGAGCCATGGGAGTGCCAACTCTTGCAGAGTTGTCAGCGTCTCAGAGTGCTATAGCCCTTCGAGATGCTGACAAGTCGGCGTAAGGGAGTAACTCACGGCCGTTAGAGGCTGGTGGCGCGGCCGATCTGTACCAGCTTCCAGCCGGCGTTACGCCAGGTGGGGGCGTGCAGCTTGAGGCGGCCGTCGATGATCACCTTGGAAGCGACCAGCTTGCCGAGGCGTTCCGGGTCGAGTTGCCGAAACTCGGGCCATTCGGTGAGGTGCAGCACCACCTGGGCGCCAAGCAGTGCCTGCTCGACGCTGGCCACCTGGGTGAAACCCTCCCGCGGTGGCAGGCGTGCCTGCGGATCATAGATGCGTACGTCTGCGCCAGAGGCATGCAGCTGGTCGGCGACGGTGAGTGCGGGGGAGTTGCGGGTGTCGTCCGTGCCGGGCTTGAACGCAGCCCCCAGCACCGCGATCCGTTTCCCGACGACATCCCCACCAGCCTGATCGATCGCCAGCTCTGCCAGCTCGGTCCGCTGACCCGCGTTGATCGCCTCCACCGAGTGAATGAAGTCGCTCAGCACAGTCACGCCGAGCTCGTCTGCACGTACGGCCAGCGCCGCGATGTCCTTGGGCAGACAGCCCCCGCCGAACCCCAGCCCGGCGTTGAGGAACTCCCGCCCGATCCGCTCGTCGTATCCCATGGCATCGGCCAGCAAGACGACGTCCCCGCCCGCCGCCTGGCACATCTGCGCCATCGCGTTAATGAAACTGATCTTGGTCGCCAGATAAGCGTTGGCCGCGACCTTGATCAGCTCGCTGGTCGCGATGTCACATCGAACCACCGGCGTACGGTCGCTGATCGGGATGGCATAGATCTCCTCCAGCAGGTCCAAGGCGTGCCGAGAGTGGGTACCGAAAACCAGCCGGTCGGGCCGCAGCGTGTCCTCCACCGCATACGCCTCGCGCAGAAACTCAGGATTCCAGGCCACCTCGACGCCATCGCCGGCCGGTGACAAACGACGTAGTCGTTCTTCAAGCGCCATCGCGGTGCCGACCGGCACGGTGGACTTGCCCACCACCAACGTCGGCTTCGTCAACAGCGGCGCCAATGTGTCTACCGCGGCGTGCAACTGGCCGAGGTCGGCTGCGCCGCCCGGCCCGGACGGGGTTCCCAGCGCCAGGAAATGCACGTCCGCCCAATCCGCGATTTCGGCGTAGTCGGTGGTGAAATGCAACCGTCCGGACGCGGTATGGCGCTCCAGCAGGGGCTCCAGGCCGACCTCGAAGATGTGCGACTGGCCAGCGTTCAGAGTCTTGATCCGATCGGCATCAATGTCGACCCCGATCACCTGGTGGCCGAACTCGGCCATCCCGGCGGCATGCGTAGCACCCATGTAATTGGTGCCAATCACGCTTACCCGCAATGTCATTCGCAGATCCTCCCACAAATCACTGACACACCGGCCGCCTCGCGTTGCAGATCCATAACTACCCAGATTCGCTGGCTCACGGCGTGGAATAGAGCACGAGATCAGCTACCTCGCCGTCTCCAACCGGTTCCGAAGCCGGCTGAATGCCAATCTCTCGATAGCCGGCGCGCTCGGCTACCCGGCGCGACGCCATATTGCTCGAGGCGCAACGAATCAGCAGTGACGTCGCTAGCCCGGAGTCCTTCGCGTACTCGGTGACCAGCCGAACGGCCTCCGTAACAACTCCTCGACCCCGCGCATCCGGGTGTGCCCAATAGCCGATCTCGCCACGCGTGGCATATCCGCCGAGTCCGTCCAGGCTGATCGAGCCGAGGCAGTGGTCATCAGCGGGATCGGCGATGCACCAGGTGAGTCCAGCCGCGCGGGCAGCGAGCTCTGCCGTCGCGTTCAGATAAGCGAGTGCATTCTCCGGCCGGTACGGCCGGGGCATGGAAATCAGCCAATAGGAGGTACGCGAGTCCGAGCAGGCTTCGACGATGCGATCGACATCTGACTTCTGAAAGGCTCGCAGCTTGACGCCCCGGCCGGGCATCTCTATGGGATCAAGCCAGGGTTGCGGCACGCGGGGATCGTCGCGCGTCAAGGTGGCGATCCAGCCGTCCAGCAATTCGCCACGGTGCACGAGCAGCCGCCTGATCACCCCATCGAAGACAAAGCCAACTCTGCTCGCAACACGCCGCGACGACCAATTGCCGACCACGGCTCGCCACCTGATGACCTGAAGCCCCAGATCGTCGAATCCGTATCCGCACACCAGCTCCAAGGCAGCTTTCATGATCGAGCGCCCGCGCGCGGCGGGATGCAGCCCGAAGCCGACCTCGGCGATACCGTCGCCTTCCGGACGAAGATCGATACTGCCGCAGAAGCCGCGTTGCGCTCCTCGCTGCCCCTCGATCGTCCAGCCGAGTCGTTCACCGCTGGTCCAGCCGGCGGCGGTCAAAGCCAGGAACTCCTCGGCATCGCGAAGCTGGTAGCCGCCGTCGGGCGTAGGCACAGTCGTCCACCTGATCATCTCGGGATCACGGCACTGCTCCACCATCGCGGGAAGATCGCGGGCGCTGGCCGCCCGAAGCGTCACACCGGCCTTCGCATCCATCAAGATCGGCACGGCATCGGGAAAATTCCGCGCGGTCGGCAGCGTGCCTGGCGGGGCGTTTGGCGACGCGCTCGGCTGGGCAGGCGGGTCGGGGTTCGCATCAGCCATGGGTTTCATCCAACCTCTCCCGACGCGGCGGGCTCACAACAGGGGTTCTTTGCACCGACCATGCCCGAACGCAGCATGTTCACTAGGCTTGCTGAGGTGAATGGCGACGCCGACTGCGACAGACCTTTGACTTTTTCCAGCCATGTCTAGCGTCGTCCTCAACGTCTCGCTGATCTTGCTCTTGGTGATCATCCAAGGCGTCTTTGTGGCCGCCGAGCTCGCTTTGGTCTCGCTCCGGGAGAGCCAGGTCAGACAGCTCGCGCATCGAGGGAAGCGCGGTCAATTGGTCGCGCAAGCTGACCTCGAATCCCAACCTCTTCCTTTCCGTGGCTCAAGTCGGTGTCACGCTCTCCGGCTTTCTTGCTGCCGCTTTCGGCGCCGACAAGCTGTCCGGTGATCTGGCGCCCCAATTGGAGCGACTGGGCATGAGCAGCGGTGCGGCCGACACAATCTCCTTGGTGTTGATCACCATCGTGATCTCCTACATCTCGATCGTGCATCGGCGAGCTCACCGCCAAACGGCTGGCGCTGCAACGCGCCGAGAGCGTTGCACTCACGCTGGCACCGCTGGTGGATTTCACAGCTCGAATCGCACGACCGGTGATCTGGCTGCTCGGCGTCTCCACCAACATCCTGGTCCGGATTTTGGGCGGTGACCCGAAGATCTCGCGTGAGGAGGTGACCAATGAGGAGATCCGCGCCATGGTCAGCGGCTCTACCACGCTCGGCGACGAGGAGCGTCGAATCGTCGATGACGTTTTCGCGGCAGGTGAGCGCAGCCTCCGCGAGGTCATGGTGCCGCGTACTGAGGTCGACTTCCTCCCGGGCGACATGCCTGCACACCGTGCCGTACGCGAATTGCTGAACGCGCCGCACTCCCGCTATCCCGTGATCGGAGACTCTGCCGACGACGTCATCGGATTCGTGCATGTGCGGGACCTGCTCGATCCCGACATCAGCTCGCGTACCACGCCCGTGGCCGAAGTTGCACGTCCCGTGCTGTCCCTGCCGGATACGGTGCCAGTGCTGCGAGCGCTCAGCGACATGCGGCGCAGCTCGGCACATCTGGCGATCGTTCTCGATGAGTACGGCGGCACAGCCGGCATTGTGACGATGGAAGATCTGGTCGAGGAGCTGGTCGGCGACATCACCGACGAGTACGACGTCGTCGTCGAAGAACGGATCGGCGTACGCGGCGACCTGGTGATTGATGGGCTGACCACGCTGGACGATTTCGCGGAGAAAACTGGTCTGGTGTTGCCGCAGGGTCCTTATGACACGCTGGCTGGGTTTTTCATGGCCCGGCTCGGTCAGCTGCCGAGCGTCGGTGACGCAATCTCCTTGGAGCTCGCCTCCGTGGATCCAGAGGACGAGGAGCCTGCCCAGGTTGAGCTCAAGGTGAGTGAGCTGGATGGGCGCCGGGCGGCAACCTTTGTCGTGCACCGCCAGGATGGAAAGGACTTCACCCCGGCGGCTCCGTAGCTGGTGCCGAGTTCGCCCCGCTTCGCGGCGCCTCTCGCACCGTCGCAGAAACGCACGTGCACATCCCGTACTGACGGATGCACATGTTGCAGTTCGACGATGACGCCTCGCCGCCGATAGGCCGCGACCGCGTCTGGGTCATTGAGCCGAGCCTTCATCGCCGCACGCGAATCAGCTGGTGGCTCGCCGTCTCGATCAGCGTTCCGACAGTGGGCTAGGTGTTCCAACTGCTGCCGCTTGGTCGGGGCGATCAACCGATCCGGCCCGGGCATGATCAAGTTGGTTCGCTGAAGTAGCCGGCGTCGGCGAGCACCTGTTCGATGGCTTCGGCCGGCGTACGTCGCCGGGCCCGGCCTCGGTTCAACGCCTCGGCGCCTCGGGCGGCGGCGGCCAGCATCGGTTCGAATTGTTCGACATCGACGGTGGCGTTGGTGTCTTTCACTCCCAGCACGATCTCTCTTCGCTCACTGCCAACTGGGTGTTGTAGCCCTGTATCCAGCCCTTCCCGGTCGGCATCCAACCCGAGTCGGGATCGGTCAGGTCACGACCGGATCACGGGCTGCCCGAGCCGCCGCCGCCGCAGCCGCCGCGGCGTCTCGCCGGGTCTGCACCTGGTCCAGCTGAGCGGCCGCCTTCCGCGCGGTCGCCGCCTGATCCGGCGGCGGAGCCGGACGGCGCCACGGTTTCGGCCCCTCACCCCGATCCGCGGCCGCTTGCTGCTGCTGGTAAGCCCGATGCCGCTGCTCGGCTGCAGCTCACTCCCGCCCATGCCGCTCTGCAGCACCAACAACCCGATCCTGCCAACTCGCCACCCGCGCATCCTGAGCGGCCGACTGCTGCTCCACCAGCTGCTCGGCACGCGCCAGCGCCGTCTTGATCCGGCCGGCCCGAGTAGCAGGATCGATCCAGCTCTGATCAACTTCGCCGCCGTTGACCTCAACGCCGAACCTGGCATCCTCCTCCGTATCGACCCGTTCCGCCTCAGCCATCGCCTCTTTCACCTGCTCCCGCAGCCTAGACCGCGCCGGTTCGCCGCCCACGACGCGTTCGCCGCGATCCTCGTGCCGTCCACCGCGATCACCCCAACCCGACGTGTGTATCGCGACAGAAGCGGACGTGCACGTGCGTTTCTGCGGGACGGTTAGGGAGTGATGCGTACGCGGAAAACCGCTCCGGTCGCCGCCAGGATGCGTGGAACAATGACGCCGGTGCGCACCGGCGCAATCTGGAAAGGAACCTCGGTATCCTCATGTCCTCACACAGCAGTGCTGGCAGGCCCCGCGTACTCTCGCTGGCCCAGCCGACCGCGGATTCGATGCACCTTGGCAATTTTCTCGGTGCGCTGCGCCAGTGGGTTCCGCTGCAGGATGATCATGAGGCCTTCTACGGGATCGCCGATCTGCATGCACTCACCATCCCGACGCCACCGGAGGTGCTTCGGGAGCGGACGCTGCGAAGCGCGGCGCAACTACTGGCCGCTGGCATAGACCCCGCAAAGGCCACGGTGTTCCTGCAGTCACATGTTCCCGAACACACCCAACTCAACTGGGTGCTGGGCTGCTTGACGGGATTCGGGCAGGCGCAACGAATGACGCAGTTCAAGGACAAGGCCGCCAAGATGGGGCCAGAGGCCACCAATGTGGGCCTGTTCACCTATCCGGTGCTGATGGCCGCCGACATCTTGCTGTATCAGACCGATCAAGTGCCAGTCGGGGAGGACCAGCGCCAGCATCTCGAGCTCACCCGTGACCTCGCGTTGCGCTTCAACTCCCGCTACGGCTCGACGTTCGTCGTTCCGGAGCCCTACATCCTGCCCTCGGTCGGCCGAATTGCTGATCTTGCCGAGCCGATGTCGAAGATGAGCAAGTCGCTGTCGGCACCGACCGGCATTGTCGAGCTGCTTGACGATCCCGCGCTCAACATTCGCAAGATCAAATCCGCTGTGACAGATTCCGGCAGGGAGATCACCTTCGATGAGATCAACAAACCAGGCGTGTCGAATCTGCTGACGATTTTGTCTGCCTTGACTGACACGCCGATCGACACACTCGTTCAGGAGTTCGAGGGGCGCGGCTACGGAGATCTGAAGAGCGCCGTGGCCGACGCTGTCACCGAGTTCGCGATGCCCTACCGGAATCGCACTTTCGAGCTGATGGAGGAGCGCGGCGAACTCGAATCGATCCTCGCCAAGGGGGCCGACCGGGCCCGAGAGGTGGCCAGCGCCACGTTAGCCGACGTCTACGACAAAGTCGGGTTGGTCTAGAGCTCGATCGCTGGGCTCAGGATGGTGGAAAAGTCGTTGTCATGTGCCACATGCAAGGCGAACTTGGCAAGGCCCCTGGGCACAGCCTCGAACACAAAACGACCGTCGTCGTCGGCATAGGTGGTGCGTGGGCCATCGGCCAGCAGCACCTCCACTCGTACGCCGGCGCCGGGCGCAGCCCAACCGTCGATGCGTACCATGTCGTCGCCCACGGGCGTCAGGGTCACCATGGTGGTCAGCGAATCGCTGGTGAACGTGATGGTGCGAACGGCCTCAGTCGTGGTGCTGCGCGTGCCGGCGGCCGCCATGTCCAGCTGAGTCAGGGTCGCCACCTCGGTATGCAAGGCATCCAGGGTGACGTGAAACTGGATCCGGTCCACCAGCCCATCGGGAACCGGGTCGCGTTCGTCATAGTAGGCACGTAGTGAGTTGAGAAGGGCGAAGTCGCTGGGATCAAGCTCCTCGGCAGCCAGCAGCTCTTCGACCTCGATCTGGCGATCGTTGTCGGATCCGTTCATCGGTGCTCCCAATTGGGGTCTTGCGCAAGGGCGATCCGCAACTTGGCCAAGCAACGCCCCCGAGTAGGGCCAATGCTGCCTTGCGGCATCCCCAGCGCTCTTGCTAGTTCTGCATAGTCGGGTCGATCTGCGAAGGCGATGACCCTGAGCAGTGTCTGGCACCGCTCGGGCAAGGCCGCAATATGCCTCCAGAGCCGACCGTCTGTTTCATCACGGAGGACGGTGTCCTCGATCGACGAGGTGTCACTGGCCGCCGCCGGTGTGGACTCAAGATTCTCGGTCTTGTACCGCACCTGGTCCTTCGCTGCCCGCCAGGCCTCGCGCTTGGTGCTGACCACCAACCATTGCAATACCGCAAGCGGTTCGGTGATCGTGTCGGACTTGCGTACCAGCGCCAGCCAGATGGTCTGCAGCACGTCCTCGGCTGTTGCAGCATCCAACCGCGACGATCGGGCGGTATGCCACAAGATCGGCGTGAGAATGCGTACCAGATCACCCATCTTCGCCTGATCGCCATCGCGATACTCCGCAAAGAGCTGGCCCGCCCTGGCGGCCAGGCTGTCCTCTACGGTGCCGCCATTCATGCAACACTCGCGAAATGCGACCTCATTAGGCAAGACGCTACTCCGTACATCCGCGCCGCGCGTGACCTGACGACGTGACGCGTCAGCCCTTCCATACCCACGAAGAGTGCGCCCCAATCATTCCTGATACCTGTTTGATTGCTTCGCTCGCTGCGCTCGCTGTGTCTGATTGCTCGCTTCGCTCGCGCAGGATTGCGCCTTTCAGCCGCTGCCTTCCTCACTCGCTCGCAGACGAAGAGCGTGTCCACTCGCTCGATCGTCCAGGACAGCAGCGCGCCAGCCTGGCGCGGATCGCGCCTGGTCACCGCCTACCTTTGACCAACCACACCCCAACGACGTTGATTCTCGACTCGTCACCCTGATTTCGCATCACGGCTGAAGCAGAGAGGCAGTTTTTCGACTGTTTTCGAGCCGTGAGTGATGCAAATTCAGGGCTGGAAGAAACTGAGCTCAGCCGATCCGTTCGTCGAGGTAACACCAACGCCACGACTCGCCAGGCTCGAAGCTGCGCATCACCGGATGCAGCGTCTGGCTGAAGTGCCGTGAGGCATGGCGCCCTACCGAGGAGTCGCAACATCCGACGTTTCCGCAGCTGAGGCAGATCCGCAGGTGCACCGTACGGGTGCCCTCGCGTACGCAGTCCAGACAGATGCCTGGGCCATTCGGGTCGAGGTTGGCAGGAGCGTGGTCGAGGTGTCCGCATGGACCAGCGGCCGGCGTGGGCGTCTGGACTGGCTCCTCCTCGGTCAGCTGCGCAGACCGTTCGGTAGCGATGGTCAGCATCGACTCCTCGATGTCGAACGAGCCGAGCACCTGCTCGATGATGTCGTGGTCGACCGTGCCACTGGAGCGGATCTTCAAGACCTCATCCCGCTCGATGTCGATGGTCTGCAGCCGCAGCCGCCGATATTGCTCAGCCGGGGTTTCGTCATCGCCCGGCCGGCCGAGTTTTTCCCACAAGGCGTCAGGCCGGGCAGCAATGCGGTCCCGGAGCAACTTCACCGTTTCGGGCGCGTCCTTGGGGCCGAGAATGTCGTCGAGATGAGTGAGTGCGGCGTTACTGGATGTCGTGACCACGGTTGCCGCCTGCAACGCATCAGAGCGGGCGTCTGGCCCCCTGAGCCCCAGCGCGCGTACGAGGAAAGGCAATGTCAGGCCTTGCAGCAGCAAAGTCCCGGCAGTGACCACCATCGCTGCGAAGATCAACGTCGCCCGGAAGGGCACATCCGCCGGGATCAAGAATGCGGTCGCCAGGGTTACCACTCCGCGTAGCCCGGCCCAACCGATCACCAGGGCGTCGGACCACGGAAAAGAGACCTCATGGGTGGGGTCTCGGTCGCGACGGAACAGGAGCGGACGGGTTCCCAAGACCCAGAGCATCCGAATGATGATCACGCCACTCAGCACCGCGGCACAGAAGCCGGCAATCTGCAGACCGGACAGCCCGGACTCAGAATTGGCGGCGATGATCGTCTTCGCCTGCAGGCCGATCAGCAAGAAGACGGTGTTCTCCAGCAGGAATTGAATAGTTGCCCAGTTCACTCGCTCGCTGAGCCTGGACTGCCCGGATTGGATGACCGGCGACTTATGGCCCAAGATCAGGCCCGCGGTCACCACCGAGATGACACCTGAGCCGTGAAAGCCTCCGATGTTGAGCGCCTCCGCGGGTAGATAGGCTGCCCACGGCACCAGCAGCGAAATCGCCGTGTCGAAAACCGGCTGAGTGATGCGCTTTCGGATGGGGACGACGAGCAGCGCCACGGCGAGCCCGACCGCAGCCCCGCCGACGGCAGCGACGACGAAACCGACGCTTGCTTGCACTGCCGTGATAGAGCCGCCGATGGCGACGATCGCCACGCGCAGGCAGGTGATCGCGGTTGCGTCGTTCACCAAGGATTCGCCCTCGAGGATGGTGACCAGACGGCGCGGCAGGCCGACTCGGCGGGCGATCGAGGTAGCGGCGATGGCATCCGGCGGAGCAACCACGGCCCCCAAAGCGAACGCCACCGGAAAGCTGACCGGCAGGATCAGCCACGTGATCAGCCCAACCCCCAAGGCAGTGACGATGACCAGCAACACCGACAATTGCGCGATGGAGCGTCGATTCGCGCGGAAGTCGATGACGGAGGTTCGAATAGCTGCCGCGTACAGCAGCGGTGGCAGGAAGCCAACTAACACGACCTCTGACGACAGCTCAGAAACGTGTATCAGGGGGAGGAAGGACACCCCGATCCCCACCAGCATCAACAGCAGTGGCGCAGAGAAGTTGATCCGATTAGCCAGCGCCGTTACAGCAAGGACCGTGGCAAGCAGAGCCAGGATGCTGAGAGCCAATT
Organism: uncultured Actinomycetota bacterium; assembly: GCA_963845915.1. Taxonomy (GTDB): domain Bacteria; phylum Actinomycetota; class Actinomycetes; order Propionibacteriales; family Propionibacteriaceae; genus Microlunatus. Next base: position 199,623 of record CAWJUB010000034.1, on the reverse strand, counting down.
CCACAGCGCCATGCTTCCACCCAAACCCGATCGGCGGCGCCAACGGTGTGTCAGGATCGGATTTGTGACCGCTTCGGGTGACCCCGACGGGTCGACTCTGCTCACTTCGGCCGAGGTGAATGATCTGCTTTCGGCCGCTGTTGAGCATGCCGGTGGCACCCTCGTTTCCTGGCGGCTTGATCATGTCGATGCCAATCCGAGGCACTCCACCACAGCGACGTACTCGGCAGCGGTTGACTGGCCGACCGGACGCCGTACCGAGCTGCTCGGTGCGAGCGCCCGAGTGGGTGGCCGGAGCGGAAACGACGAGCGGGCCGTCATCTTCGGCGATGGAGACCGTGAGGTAGCCGTTTGGCTGTACCCGTACGACCCAGATCTTCCCGGCCTGCAACGGGCCGCCGTCCCCGATGGACTCGCAGCCCTGCTCAACGAGCACCGCGTCGTTGACCATCGGCTGAGCGGTGAGGACGTCGCGTTGGAGATGATCAGCTACCGACCGCGGCGCCGTGCGGTGTTGAAGGCCGTGATCAAGCACCAGTAGCGGCCCGAAGACCTTCTTCGTGAAGGTCTTGCGGGAATCGGCGTACGGGCCGACCTTGCAGCGTCACGAACTGCTGCGGCGCGCTCGATTTCCGGCGGCCGCCATTGCGGCCGCGACGGCCGACTTCATCCTGGTCCTCCATGAGGTTCCCGGCCGGCCGCTGACCCAAGCGGTCTTCGACGAGGCCATGCCGTGCAGCGCCGAGAGCTTGATCATGTTGCTCGACTCGTTGCCATCGGACGTAGTCGCCTTGCCGCGTCGGCCACCGTGGACCGGCGCTGTTGCAACGTACGCGGAAATGATCGCCGCTGCGCTGCCGGCGCTTGACCCGCAGCTGCGGTGGCTGGTCGCACAGGTTTCCGGCGGTCTCGCCCCGCTGCCACCCGGCTTGGAGCCCACCCACGGCGACTTCCACGAGGGCCAGCTCTTCGTCGCGAACGGGTTGATCACTGGTGTGCTCGATATCGACACCATTGGCCCTGGGCGGCGTGCTGATGATCTTGCCTGCATGATCGCCCACCTGTCGACGATGCAGCGGATGACGGCCGAGCAGGCCGTCAGCTTGACGCGGTTGATCAATCTCTGGCTGCAGGTGTTCGATACCAGGGTCGATCCGGCCGAGCTGCGGCTCCGGGCTGCGGGCGTCATCGTGTCTCTTGCCACCGGCCCGTACCGGGGCCAGGAGCCCAACTGGGAAAGCGAGACCGTACGCATGATCGAGTCAGCCGTCGCCTTGTGCAGAGCTCCGTCCGAGTCTGATACGCGCCTCGCTGCGAGCGTCGGGAATCGTGCGCCGGCAAGGTACGTTTTGCAGCACAGCCGTCCGAAACGACCTGCCCGACGGGCCCGAAGGGGCGGCTCGCAGCACGGCTGGCAAACGCACGCTCCAGCGACCATTCACCCTGTGCGACTATGCCCGGGTGAGTGCAGAGACGGAGTCGGGTACGCCATTCCAGGCCGTGTACGGGCCGGAGGATCTTGCCGATTTCGATCTTGATCAAGCGCTCGGCGAGCCGGGCAGCTACCCCTACACGCGTGGCATCTACCCCTCGATGTACACCAGTCGGCCCTGGACCATGCGCCAGTACGCCGGCTTCGGTAGCGCGGCTGAGTCCAATGCTCGCTATCGCGAGCTGATTTCCCACGGGACCGCTGGACTATCCGTGGCCTTCGACCTGCCGACTCAGATGGGCTATGACTCGGATGCACCCATCGCGGCCGGTGAGGTCGGCAAGGTGGGAGTCGCCATCGACTCGATCGAGGACATGCGAGAGCTCTTCTGGAGAATTCCGCTCGGCTCGGTGTCGACCTCGATGACGATCAATGCCCCCGCTGCGGTGCTCTTGCTGCTCTATCAGCTGGTCGCCGAGGAGCAGGGTGTTGCACCGAGCGAACTCTCGGGCACGATCCAGAACGATGTGCTCAAGGAGTACATCGCGCGCGGCACCTATATCTTTCCTCCGGGGCCCTCGCTCCGGCTGGTCAGCAACACGTTCGCGTACTGCCGCGAGCAGCTGCCGCGCTGGAACACGATCTCGATCTCTGGCTACCACATGGCCGAGGCCGGAGCGACTCCGGCGCAGGAGATCGCGTTCACGCTGAGCAACGGGATCGCCTACGTCGAGGCGGCACTCGCAGCCGGTATGGGGGTCGACGACTTCGCGCCACGGTTGTCGTTCTTCTTCGTGTCCCGCACCACGCTGTTGGAGGAGGTCGCCAAGTTTCGCGCCGCGCGCCGGATTTGGGCACAGCTGATGCGTGATCAGTTCGGGGCGCGCGATGAGAAGTCGATGATGCTCCGCTTCCACACTCAGACCGCTGGCGTACAGCTGACGGCTCAGCAGCCAGAGGTCAATCTGGTGCGCGTTGCGGTGCAGGCTTTGGCGGCGGTGTTGGGAGGTACTCAGTCGCTGCACACCAACTCCTACGACGAGGCCATCGCCCTGCCCACGCAGAAGGCGGCGCGGCTCGCACTACGCACCCAACAGGTGCTCGCGTACGAGACTGATGTGACCAAGACGGTGGATCCGTTCGCTGGCTCGTACGCCATAGAGTCGCTTGACCAATGATGTCGAGGCAGAGACCCGGCGGCTCATGCAGGCGGTCGCCGATCGGGGTGGTGCGGTCTCGGCCATCGAACAGGGCTTTCAGAAGGCCGAGATCGAGCGGTCGGCGTACCGGGTAGCGCGTCAGATCGACGACGGCGAACGGGTTGTGGTGGGCGTGAATCGGTTCATCCTCGACGAAGAGGAGCACTACGAGCCGTTGCGGGTAGATCCAGACATCGAGGCGAAGCAGGCCACCAGGCTCGCCACGCTGCGAGCAGGGCGCGATCAAGCTGCTGTCGATGCCGCGCTCAAGGACGTTCAGGGCGCCGCCCGCGGCACTGACAACGTGCTCTACCCGCTGAAGGAGGCACTCAGGCTGAAGGCCACCGTTGGCGAGGTCTGCGATGCCTTGCGGGACGTCTGGGGGACATATCGGCCGACTGAGGTCTAGCGACTGGCGCTCGGCGCAGGGGGTCGTTTCGCCGCACAGCCGCCGAAACGATCCGTCCCAAGCCCTTGTGAGGGGCCGTTTCGCAGCCCAAGCGTGAGAACGGTCCCCTTCGAATTCAACCGTGACGAGCGGTGCGACGACGACGAAGTCAGGCGGGCTCCAAGCGCGATCCTCGCGGGAGAGAGCGCAGCGAGCGACGCAATCAATATTCGCGCGAGCAGCTCTTCAACTAGCTGCGAGCGTCGGGAAATCGCGCGCCGCCGTGCTGAGGAGGAGGAGCGGAGGCGTTCTTCCTCTGCGAGCGACGACGAATTAGGCGGGCTCCAAGCGCGATTGCGCGAGCAGCTTTTCAAAGGGCATCCGAAGGTCTTGTTACGACTCGGAATGTTTCCGACCGGCAGCGTCGACAGCGTGAAAGACTGAGCGCGATGTCCGTTACCGACCCCGACACCGCGCGGCGCGCAGAGATTTCGCGGCAAGCCGCCGCTCTCAACGAGCGGCTCGTCGCCATCCGGCGGGACATCCACGCCCATCCTGAAATCGGACATCACGAGCGTCGCACCACCGCTCTCATCGTCGACCAGCTCGAGCGGGCCGGACTCGTGGTCAAAGTGCTTCCCGTTGGCACCGGTGCCTATTGCGATGTGCTGCCCGGCGGCTTCGACGACTCTGCCGGGCTGGTTGGCCTGCGCGCCGACATCGACGCTTTGCCTATCCAGGACGGCAAGAACGTCGACTACGCGTCCAAGAACCCGGGGGTATGTCACGCCTGCGGGCATGACGTGCATACCGCGATTCTGCTGGGCGTCGGAATGGTGTTGTCGCGACTCCGTGATCTTGATCTGCTGACCCGGGGCGTCCGGCTGATCTTCCAGCCGGCGGAAGAGACCAGTCCAGGCGGAGCCCTCGACGCCATCGAGGGCGGGGTGTTGCACGACCTGACTGAGATTTACGCGCTGCATTGCGACCCGCGGACAGACGTTGGCCAGATCGCCCTGAAGGTCGGGCCGATCACCTCAGCCGTCGACCAGGTCAACATCGTCCTGAGCGGCAGCGGCGGGCACACCTCTCGCCCGCAGCTCACCCAAGATGTCATCGGTGCCCTCGGCGCGCTGGCTACCATGACGCAGCTCCTCCTCTCTCGCCGAATCGATCCACGCAGCGGCGTTTCGCTGATGTGGGGATCCATGCATTCCGGTTCGGTGGCCAACGCCATCCCTCAGACCGGGGAGATCGTGGGAACGCTACGAGCGCTCGACGCCGACGGCTGGCACTTGGCCAAGCAACTCATCCCGGAACTGGCTGCGGAGATCGTCCGGCCGTTCGGAGTCGAGGTGGAAGTCGCGGTCACCGACGGGGTGCCGCCGGCGGTGAACCATACGCGCGGCGTACGCCGACTCACTCGGGCGGCAGAACAGATGCTCGGACCGGATTCGGTCGCCACGACCGAGCAGTCGCTGGGTGGTGAGGACTTCTCATGGATGTTGCAAGACGTTCCTGGTGCTCTGGCGCGCCTTGGGGTGAGAACTCCCGGTGAGCCGTGCCCAGACATTCACCAGCCCACCTTTGTGGTAGATGAGGCCTGCATACCCGCCGGACTTCAGGTCCTGACCGAAGTAGCGACGACTTACGATCGCACTGCGATCTGAGCACCACAGACAGAAACAAAACTGGTACCGAGTCCTTATCAGCAACGGCTCACCGACTCATTCGTCGGAGTTAGAGTCGGTCTCAGACCCGACCACATGAGGATGTAATCGCCTGACGGCGGTTGGGCAACAAAGTCCGCAGCGCTGTGAGCGTCGGTCGCGCGAGCAGTGCCCAAGAATCCTGTGAACTCTTCTGCCCAGGAGGCATTACGTGAAGAAGACCCTCACCCTGGTCGGCACGCTGATCTGCGCTGCTACCTTGACCTTGGCCGGTTGCGCTCAGGCTCCCGGTACCGGCACCGCCTCGGAAGCCCCCAGTGCTTCCGGCAGCGCCAGCGCTAGCGCTTCCGGTGCTGCTTTCAAGGCCTGCATGATCTCCGACACGAACGGCTTCGACGACAAGTCGTTCAACCAGACGTCTTTAAAGGGCATGACCGACGCCAAATCAGAGCTCGGCTTCGAAACTGCTCAGGTGCAGTCGAGGGCGGCCACCGACTACGCCAAGAACATCCAGTCAATGGTGGACGCCAAATGCAACATGATCGTCACCGTCGGTTTCCTGCTTGGCGATGACACCTTAGCCGCAGCGAAGAAGAATTCTGACGTCAAGTTCGCCATCGTCGACAACAACGATCCGAAGACCTACCCGGCGGCCAAGAACCTCAAGCCGCTGGTCTTCAATACGGCCGAGTCGAGTTTCCTAGCCGGCTACCTTGCCGCGGGCATGTCGAAGACCAAGAAGGTTGGCACCTTCGGCGGCGCCAAGCTTCCGACAGTGACGATCTTCATGGACGGCTTCAGCCAAGGCGTGGACTACTACAACAAACAGAAAAGCGCGGACGTGAAGGTCCTCGGCTGGGATCCGGCCAAGCAGGACGGCCAGTTCACCGGGGACTTCACCGACACTAAAGGCGGCCAGCGTACGGCGGAGGGCTTGATCAGTCAGGGTGCTGACATCATCTTTCCGGTCGCTGGGTCAGCTGGCCTTGGTGCGCTGCAGGCGGCCAAAGCCAGCGGCGGCAAGGTTAATGGCATCTGGGTAGACACCGACGGCTGCGTGAGCGCAGAGAGCTACTGCTCCAACATCATCTCTAGTGTGTACAAAGGGATGGATGTGGCCGTACACGACGCGATCAAGGCGGCCTACGATGGCTCTTTCTCCAATGAGCCGTATGTCGGCACTCTGGAGAACAACGGCACCGGCCTGGCACCGTTCCATGATTTCGAGTCCAAGGTTCCCGCGGAGCTGAAGTCGGATCTGGATGCGCTCAAGGCCGACATCATCAGCGGCAAGATAAAGATCGAGTCCAAGTCCCAGCCTTCGGCATGACTGCCAAAGCCCTCGGCATGATTGAGGGGTGACGGCAACTCTGCCCCCTGCGGCCGAAGCCGGCCTTCGGCTGCGGGGGATCACCAAGCGGTTCGGCGACCTGGTCGCCAACGACTCGATCGACTTGGAGGTTTTGCCCGGCGAAATCCACTGTCTCCTTGGTGAAAACGGCGCTGGCAAGACCACACTGATGAATGTGCTCTACGGGCTGCTACCACCCGACGAGGGCACGATCTCGATCGACGGTGTCGAGCATGTACCCGCCAGTCCCAAGGAGGCGATTGCTGCCGGAATAGGCATGGTGCACCAACACTTCATGCTGGTCGAGGTTTTCACGGTCGCCGAGAATCTCATTCTGGGCCGTGAGGAGAGCAAGGCCGGCTTGCTCAACATGAATGATGCTCGGCGCACCGTGCGACGCCTCTCGGAACGCTACGGATTGGATGTGGACCCGGAGGCGGTGATCGAGGAGCTTCCGGTCGGTGTGCAGCAGCGAGTCGAGATCTTGAAGGCCTTGGCCAATGATGCCAAGTATCTGATCTTGGACGAGCCGACCGCTGTGCTCACCCCGCAGGAGACAGACCAGCTCATCGCGGTCATGCGTTCGCTGCGGGACGAAGGCAAGGCGATCGTCTTCATCACCCACAAACTGCGTGAGGTGCGCGCGATCGCGGACAAGATCACCGTCATCAGGCATGGCAAGGTGGTCGGTGCTGCGAAGCCGACCGATTCGGAGTCGGATCTGGCAGAGCTGATGGTGGGCCGAGCCGTCCAGCTGGTTGTGGACAAAGGGCGAGCCTCGCCTTCAGGTAAGCCACGGCTGGTGTTGAACGGTATCTCTGTGGCTAGGCCTAATGGCACGCTGGCCGTGGAGGATCTCGACCTGGAGGTCTTCGGTGGGGAGATTGTTTGCATCGCGGGTGTTCAGGGCAACGGCCAGACTGAGCTAGCTGAGGCGTTGCTCGGCGTAACGCCCGTCATCAAGGGGTCCATGCAGCTGGACGGCAGGCCACTCACCGGCCTAACGCCGCGAGAGACAATCGACGCCGGCCTTGGATTCGTTCCTGAAGATCGCAAGCAGGATGGCTGCGTGGGAACATTCACCGTCGCCGAAAACCTGATCTTGAACCACTACGACGAGCCACCGTACGCGCGGGGGATCGCCATGGATCTGTCGAAGGTGCGGCAGAACGCCACCCATCGGGTGGCCGAGTTCGATATTCGCACGCAGTCGATCGAGGCACCTGTGTCGTCCCTCTCGGGTGGCAATCAGCAAAAGGTGGTCTTAGCCCGTGAGCTCTCTCGACCTTTGGGCGTCCTCGTCGCGTGCCAGCCAACCCGGGGACTTGACGTCGGAGCAATTGAGTTTGTCCATAGGAGGCTGATTGAGGAGCGGGACCGTGGCACGGCCGTGGTCATTGTGTCGACAGAGCTGGACGAAGTCGTCGCCCTCGCCGACCGGATCGCGGTGATGTATCGCGGCCGCATCGTGGGCATCGTGCCCCCGGATACCTCTCGCGAGGTGCTCGGGTTGTTGATGGCTGGCGTTCCTACCGAGGAGGCGCTAGCGAGCGCGTCCCGCACCACGTCGGCTGAGGATGACGCCGAAATGCAAACCAGTGGTAAAGACACACACCATGAGCCCTGAGCCGGGTAGACGTCGTCTCGTCATCCCGTGGTCCGACGTATTGATCACGATCGCCTCGATCGTGCTCGCATTTCTCGTCGGCGCACTGCTGATGATCTTTTCCGATACGGAGGTCCGCAGCAAGTTCGGCTACTTCTTCGCCCGGCCCTCGGATGCGCTGATCGCCTCCTGGGACAAGGTCAGCGCCGCGTACGCGGCATTGATCAAGGGCGCCATCGGCGGATATGGCCCGATCACCGAAACGACGGCGCAGGCAGCTCCGCTGATCTGCGCCGGTCTCGGCGTGGGGCTGGCCTTCCGTGCGGGATTGTTCAACATCGGTGCTCAGGGTCAGGCGATCCTGGGCGCGATCGTAGCCGCCTACATCGGTTTCAGCTGGCATCTGCCGCCCGGCATCCACCTCCTCCTCGCCACTGTGGGCGGCCTGCTCGGTGGCGCATTCTGGGGAGGGATCGTCGGTTGGCTGAAGGCAAAGACCGGCGCCCATGAGGTCATCGTGACAATCATGATGAATTACATCGCGGCCGGCCTCCTGGCTTATTTGCTCACAACCGTTGCCTTTCAGCGGCCGGGACGGCCCGACCCGATCTCGCCCATCGTGGACTGGAACGCGACCATGCCGCGGCTGGAGGGCGGCCAACTCCACCTGGGTTTCCTGCTGGCTCTGCTCGCTGCCGTAGCGGTGTGGTGGATCCTAGACCGTTCGACCACCGGGTTCGCGATCCGCGCTGTGGGAGCCAACCCGAGCGCTGCGGCAACAGCCGGGATGAGCGTGGCCAGAACGACCATCATCGCCATGTTCCTGGCAGGCGCGCTGGCCGGGTTGGCGGGCGTTCAGGCCGCCTTGGGTCCGACTGCTTCAGGCGTACCCGTGCCGCTGACGCTCGGAATCGTCGGCTCAATTGGATTCGACGCAATCACCGTTGCACTCCTCGGGCGGTCCAAGCCGCTCGGCATTGTGCTTGCCGGCTTGCTATTCGGCGCACTGCACGCTGGCGGTTTGGCGATGCAGAGCATCGCCCAAACGCCACTCACCCTGACCACCGTGTTGCAGGCACTCATCGTGTTGTTCGTCGCGGCGCCTGCGCTAGTGACCAAGATCGTGCCATTCCTCAAGCCTCGCGCGAACTCGGGCGCTTGGGCCGGTTCCCGAGGGAGGTCTGGTATGAGCGTCGAGACCGTCGAGCGGGCCGCGCCGGCTACCGAGGTGGCTCGTGTCGAGACGCCCCAGAAACGCCGCCAACGTATCTCCACCGGCGTACTCATCGCCGTCATTGGTGTACTCCTCCTGATCGGTCTAGCCTCAACCACCGGCAGCGCCAGATTTGCGCTTTCTGACGCGTTCGACGCAGTGCAACTTCCGACCGTGACGGTGCCTGGCTTCGCAACAGTGCTGGTCTGCGCATTGCTCTCCCTCGCGGCGGGGGTCGGCTACTTGTCCGGCCGGATGAGCGGCCGGTGGCCGCTCCTAGCGGGAGCTGTGGCTGGGCTTGGCCGTCGTCATGGGCTTCCTGACGTGGGCGGCGTCTGGCCGCGACCTGCCCTTCCCGGTCAGCAACCAGTTCGCCGGAACTTTGTCACTCGCTACCCCGCTGGTTTTCGGCGCCCTTTGCGGTGTCTTGTGCGAACGGTCCGGTGTGGTCAATGTCTCGATCGAGGGCCAGTTCCTCTCCGCGGCTTTCGCGGCTGCCGTGGTGGGCAGTCTCACCCAGTCGGTGACGGCCGCTGTGATCGCTGCAATCCTGGCCGCCCTTGCCATGGCTGCGTTGCTGGCCGTGTTCTCGATCAACTACCTGGTCAACCAGGTAGTGCTTGGCGTCGTGCTCAACCTGCTGGCCGTCGGCATCACGGGCTTTCTCTTCGACCAATTGGTGGAGCCCGCGTCGAGCACGTACAACTCGGCACCGGTGCTGGACCCGATCCCGATTCCTGGGCTTGCGAACATCCCGTTCTTCGGACGGGTGCTGTTCCAGCAGAACATCCTGGCTTATCTGGCGGCGATCTCGGTCGCTCTGGTGTGGCTGGTGCTGTATCGCACCACCTGGGGGCTGCGTATCCGAGCCACCGGCGAACACCCGGAGGCGTCCGACACCGTCGGTATCAGTGTGCGAGGAATTCGCTGGTCGGCCGTACTTGCGGGCGGCGTGTTCGGTGGTCTCGGCGGCTCCTTCTTCACTCTCGCCTCGACGGGCTCGTTCACCAAGGAGTTCACTGTCGGCAACGGCTTCATTGCCCTCGCCGCCGTGATCATGGGCCGCTGGCATCCAGTACTGGCGTCGATCATGTGCCTGTTCTTCGGGTTCGTGACCCAGATGGCATCGCAGCTGCAAACGTTGAACACGCCTATGCCGAGCCAGTTCTTGTTGATCTTGCCGTACGTCGCGACGATCATCGCCGTTGCAGGGCTGGTGGGTCGTGTCAGACCGCCAGCCGCCGACGGCATCCCCTTTGAGAAGTGATCATGAGCCCTGAGCCTGTCGAAGGGCCTGCGCGGTCGACTGGGATCTCGCTCACGCGCTGCTGCCACTGACTCGGCCAGCCGTCATGCGTACGCGCCGTACTCGCGATTTCCGGTTGGTGCGGCCGCCCTTGTGGACGACGGACGCATAGTGACCGGCTGCAATGTGGAGAACGCCTCGTACGGGCTGACGCTGTGCGCGGAATGCGGGCTGATCTCGGCGCTCCATGCCAGTGGCGGCGGCCAGCTGGTTGCGGTTGCGTGTGTCGATGGAACGGGGGCGGTGCTCATGCCGTGCGGCCGGTGCCGTCAGCTGCTCTGGGAGCACGGCGGCGCCGAGTGCTTGATCGACACGCCTGCCGGCACGTGGTCGTTGAGTGCGGTACTGCCCCAGGCATTCGGGGCCGATGACCTGGCGCGGAGGTAAAATGAGCATTGATCTGGAGGCGTTGCAAGCTTTCCCCAAAGTGTCACTCCATGATCATCTCGATGGCGCACTACGGCCGCAGACGATCATTGAGCTGGCCGCCGATGATCGGACACCAGCTGCCTGCTGACAATGCCGATGATCTCGGTCGGTGGTTCGCGCGGGCGGCGGATTCCGGATCTCTGGTGCGCTACCTGGAGACCTTCGATCAAACGCTCGCGGTCATGCAGACAGCGGCAAATCTGCGCAGAGTTGCCGCCGAGTATGTGGCGGATCTCGCCGCCGATGGAGTCATCTACGCCGAGACGCGCTGGGCCCCCGAACAACATCTGCAGGCGGGCCTGACCAAGGCCGAGGCGATCGAGGCCGTTCGCGAGGGCTTGGCCGAAGGGATGGCTGCCTGCCGGGCGCGCGGTCACGAGATCGAGGTACGTCAGCTGCTTACTGCGATGCGGCAGGCCGATCCGACTCCCGACACCGCTCAATTGGCGCTGCGCTATCGCCGGGATGGGGTCGCGGGCTTCGATATCGCCGGGCCGGAGAGTGGTTTCCCTCCGGCGCGGTTCCTGGAATCGTTCCAGCTGCTACGCCGGCAGAGCGCGTACTACACCATTCATGCCGGCGAGGCCGACGGCTGCCAGTCCGTTTGGGAAGCCGTGCAAGTGTGCGGCGCGAATCGGATCGGTCATGGCGTCGCGATCATCTCCGACATTCGGCAGGACGAACGCGGGCGCGAGGTGCTCGGCGACTTCGCGGCGTACGTTCTCAATCAGCAGATCCCGTTCGAGATGTGTCCGACGTCCAATGTGCAGACCGGAGCTGTGCCGTCCATCAGCCAGCATCCGATCCATCGACTAGACCGCATCGGCTTCTGCATTACGGTCAATCCCGACAACCGGCTGATGAGCGCAACGACGCTGACCAGGGAATTTGCCCTCCTCGCCGAGGCCTTCGACTACTCGCTTGCCGATGTAAGCCGGCTCACGATCAATGCTGCGAGAAGCGTCTTTGCGCCGTACGAGGCGCGTAAGGCTCTGGTGCAACGCATCGCGGCGGCCGATTAGGCCCCGAAACATCCGGCAGTGAAATCGTCGAAAGCCTCCTAGCGCTCCCGGCTAGGGTTTAGCCCATGACTTCGCGTGTCCTCGCTGCGGTGGCGTGGCCGTACGCAAACGGCCCTCGCCACATCGGCCACGTCTCAGGCTTCGGGGTTCCCTCAGACATCTTCTCCCGCTACATGCGGATGAGTGGACACGACGTCTTGATGATCTCGGGCACCGACGAGCATGGCACGCCGATCTTGGTGCAGGCCGAGCGGGAAGGATTGAGCCCTCGCGAGACGGCCGACAAGTACAACCGGGTGATCGTGAACGATCTGCGCGATCTTGGACTGTCGTACGACCTGTTCACGCGCACCATCACGCGCAATCACTACGCGGTGTCTCAGCAGCTGTTTCTCGGGCTGCATCGCAACGGCTATGTGGTGCCCAAGATCACGATGGGTGCAGTGAGCCCGTCCACCGGCCGGACATTGCCGGACCGCTACATCGAAGGCACGTGCCCGATCTGCGGGTATCCGAGCGCGCGTGGTGATCAATGCGACAACTGCGGCAATCAGCTGGATCCGATCGATTTGATCAATCCGGTGTCACGGATCAATGGTGAGACACCCAAGTTCGTCGAGACCGAGCACTACTTTCTTGATCTTCCGGCGCTTGCGGGATCGCTTGGAAAATGGTTGAGCGCCCGGACCGACTGGCGGCCCAATGTGCTGAAGTTCAGCCAGAACCTGCTCGAGGATCTGCGGCCGCGGGCGATCACTCGTGATCTTGATTGGGGCGTGCCGGTACCGCTGGATGGCTGGCGTGATCAGCCGATGAAGCGGCTCTATGTCTGGTTCGATGCCGTGATCGGCTATCTCTCCGCGTCGGTGGAGTGGGCCAAGCGCAGCGGCGACCCGGACGCGTGGCAGCGCTGGTGGATCGATCCGGATGCCCGCGGTTTCTACTTCATGGGTAAGGACAACATCGTCTTTCATACCGTGATCTGGCCCGGGATGCTGTTGGGTCACAACGGTGAGGGCGATCATGGCGGCACGGTCGGGCCACTCGGTGAGCTTCGGTTGCCAGATGAGGTCGTCTCCAGCGAGTACCTCACCATGAGCGGCTCGAAGTTCTCCACGAGCCGCGGCAAGGTGATCTACGTCGGTGATTTCTTGCGCGACTTCGGGCCCGACGCGTTGCGGTACTTCATTGCCGTAGCCGGCCCGGAGACCACCGATACCGATTTCACCTGGGACGAGTTCGTACGCCGCACCAACTTCGAGCTGGCCAACGAGTGGGGCAATCTGGTCAATCGCTCGATCTCCATGGCGTACAAGAACAACGGCGCCATCCCGTCGCCCAATACTCTTCTCGATATTGATCATGACTTGCTGCGCACCTCTCAGGAGGCGTTCGACACCGTGGGCGCGTTGCTCGGCCGCAACCGGTTCAAGCTCGCGATCACGGAGGCGATGCGGGTGGTCGGAGCCGCGAACAAGTACATCTCCGACACGGAGCCATGGAAGCTTGCCGGCGATCCTGAGCGGCGTGACACGGTGCTGCACACCGCACTCCAGGTGGTCTCGGACGCCAATACGCTGCTCACCCCATTCCTGCCACATGCTGCTCAGCAGGTTCACCAGGCGTTGGGCGAGACCGGCGTATGGGCGGCCCAACCGGAGATCCGCGAGGTGAGCGAAGAGGGTGGGCCTGACTATCCGGTGATCATGGGCGACTACGGAGGTGAGCAGGCACGCTGGGAGTCCCACCCGATCACACCGGGAGCGCCGCTGCAGCGGCCGACGCCGCTCTTCACCAAGATCGATGAAAAGCTCGGCGAGACCGGCCCGGAATGGGCTCCCATCGAACGCTGAGTCCACCACCGACTTGTCAGACTCTCACGGTGCTATAGCCCTCTGAGATTCTGACAACTCGGCTATTTTCCGGGCTGGGCAGCGGCTAGGGCGGCAGTCAGCTCTTCGGAGTTCAACGGTGCTACATAACCCGGCGTGCCGGGCTGAATCCGCCAGCTCTCGGCCAGCGGGCCGACGTCAACCACGTCGAAACCGAAGCCGTCGAGCAACTCGGCCACCTGGGCCTTCGCGACCAGGTCATCGCCCGCGATGACCAGCGCCCGTCGGTTCCGAGTACGCGGCGGTGTGCCGTCGGTTGTGATCTGGCGAGCGTAGATGTGATTGAACGCCTTGACCACATGCGACCCATGCAGCCGTTCCTGCAGCAACTCGGAGCTGGTCGAGCTGCCATTGTCGAGGGCAGCAATCTGGCCATCACGTCCCGGGTAGTAGTTGTTGGTATCGATCACTACCTTGCCGGCCAAGGGCTCGACGGGGACGTCGCCAATTGCTTTCAGCGGAATCGCTACGACCACCAGATCACCGGCCGCAGCCGCCTCCTCGGTGGTGCCAGCACGAGCTTGCGGGCCCAATTCAGACACCAGAGCAGTCAAGGTTTCCGGCCCTCGTGAGTTACTGATCACTACGTCGTAGCCGCTGGCTATTGCTGCACGCGCCACCTGGCTGCCGATGTGTCCGGCGCCGATCAGTCCAATGGTTGTGACTCCATCAATGGTCATGCCGGCCTGAACTCCTACGAGCCATCGGCTATTCCGGGTCAACCTAAAGTCGTCGATCTCGCTAACCCGGCGACACTTGCACGGCGCACGCGTCGTTGACGAGGTAGACCTGCGGGCGCCCCTGCGTTTGCAGCGTCACGCTGTCCTTCTGTTTGTTCAGCTCGCCGATATCGACGACGGTTCCGGTAGCGACATCGCGCAACTCAAGCTCGCATCGTGAGTTCCCATGGAAGTCCTTCACCCGTCACAGTGATCATCTCCGGGGCCTTGAAGGCGTCGGACGTGCCCACTCCGTCGACCACCGCCGGTAAGGTCAGGTTCCCAGGGCCGGGTCGGCTGAGGACCGTACAACCAGAATCAACAGACCATCGGAAGGTCCCAGCCTGGGCGATGAGGAACGATGACGTCTCGTACACCGGGTACCCGTTGGACCAGCTCTCATTCGTATCACGGTTGACCAGCGTGATGGTGCAGCCGTTAGAGGCGGACCCGTCGTTATGAACAACGAGCCGCCACGGTCCCTCCTCCTTGAATTCGTTACTGGCGAGCGATTGCGCGCCGCTGTTCTCTTTAGAGGTGGGTTCGTTCGGAACGATCTGGATGATCAAATAGACGGCTGCTACTGCCGCCAAGATGCCGCCGCCGATCATCAGCAGGAGACGGAGACTTCGGCTCCGGTGAAACGGGCTGACATTCTTGGTTGGCCCGCTCTCATCAGCAGCGTCTCGGGTTGGGCCGGCAAGCGGCCGATCATTTTGCGCAGTGCTTTGCAGGGCTTGCGTCACTGCTGACTTAGATATTGCATCGTCATGTGCCGTCCGCACTTCAGCGAGGGTCGCGTCGAGTACTTTGAGTAGTCGATTGGTGTCGTACTCGAAACGGTTAGGGCTGAGCTCGAGAGCTTGACGACGCGCCAAGCCGGCCAGTCCAGCCGGCAGCTCCTCGGCGCGAGGCATCCTTGCCCCGTCGACCAGGATCGGAATGATTCGGACGTTGCGTGTTAAGGCAGCTTGAATCTCCAGGCGCACAAAGTCATCGGGATCATCAATGCGCCGCCGCCCGTTCACGTCTGTAACAGTGAGCCACTGATCACCGATAAGCGCCAGTAGCACGTCGCATGAGCCGACCGCCCTCGTGATCACCTCGACGAAGTCGTCGCCCAGCTCGATCGAGTCGACGTCCTTGAAGATTTGAACGGCTCCGAAGTGCTGTACGAGACGGTCGAACAGCCAGCCGGCCGGATACGCGGTTTCACCTCGCCGGTAGCTGATGAAGATTCGACCTGCTAATTCTGCAGCGGATTCAGCCATCGCTCGTACCTTGACCCGTAGCTTTCTACGACGCTGACAACTTGACTAGTAAGACGTGCCGCCGGAGAGTGATAGGGCGCCCGTTGGATGCCACACGGTCTTAATCTCAAGGAAAGCGCGGAGTCGTGCCGATGCCGGGCGCGGCAGTGAAATCTGGCACACCTTTCGGGACATAGACGCGCTTCACCGTTTCTGCCGCCGACTGTTCCAATGATCTTCGCAGTTCCGCATCGGCGCCCGTGAGATCGAGGGCGTTGACGTCCGCGTGACCGGCAAGGTGAGGAGCGAGCTCGGACATCTTCCCAGTCAGGATGTTGATCACTCCAGCCGGCACATCGGAGGTCGCAATGACCTCGGCGAAGGTGATCGCTACGCAGGGATCTTGCTCGGCTGCGACCGCCACGCACGCATTGCCGCCGGTGATCACCGGCGCGATCACCGAGATCAAGCCAAGCAGTGGCGATCCGGACGGCGCCAGAATTCCCACCACCCCCGTCGGTTCTGGCGCGGAATAGGAGAAGTAGGGACTTGAGACCGGATTGGAACTGCCGAGTACCGCAGCCAACTTGTCGGTCCAGCCGGCGTAGTGCACCAGCCGATCAATGCTCGCATCGACTTCAGCGGTGGCGATCTTGGTCGAAGCGCCGGTACTGATCATGATCAGCTCGACGAACTCGGCCTTACGGCCCTCGAGCATCTCAGCCATACGGTAGATCACTTGGCCGCGGTTGTACGCGGTGGCCTTGGACCAGGCCGCATATCCCTTGCGCGCCGCCACCACAGCATCACGAAGATCTTTACGCGAAGCCAGCGCCGCGTTCGCCATGAAATTGCCATCGTCGTCCCGCGCTTGATACGTCCGGCCGGACTCCGACCGTGGGAAGGCGCCGCCGATGAAGAGCTTGTAGGTCTTGGAGACCGCCAGATGGCTCACTGCGTCACCACCTCGTCGTCGGTATCCAGATAGGCGGCAAGACCGGATGGTCCGCCTTCACGCCCGAAGCCGGATTCCTTGTAGCCGCCGAAGCTGGCGGCCGGATCGAACCGATTGAACGTGTTGTCCCAGATCACGCCGGCCCGGAGCGCCGCTGCCATGCCCATCGCTCGCGAGCCCTTCTCCGTCCAGACGCCAGCAGACAAGCCGTACGGACTGTTGTTGGCCTTGCTGACTGCTTCGTCTGGCGTCCGGAAGGTCATCGTGGTGAGCACCGGGCCGAAGATCTCCTCGCGGGCGATGCGCATGGACGGGGTCGCGTTGGTGAAGATCGAGGGCGAGAGGTAGAAGCCATTCTTCGGCAGCGGGCAGGAGGAGGACCACAGTTCAGCGCCCTCGGCGATGCCCGCCTTCATCAGCGCGGTGATCCGGCCCAGCTGTGCCTCGGAGTTGATCGCGCCGACATCGGTGTTTTTGTCCATCGGATCGCCAACACGGAGCGTCTCGATGCGCTGCTTGAGCCGCTCGGTGAACTCCTCGGCAATCGATTCCTGCACGAGGAGACGAGAACCGGCGCAACACACCTGCCCCTGGTTGAAGAAGATGCCGTTGATGATTCCCTCGACGGCCTGGTCCTGTGCCGCATCGTCGAAGATGATGTTGGCACCCTTGCCGCCAAGCTCCAAGGTGATCTTGCGGCCGGTGCCAGCCAGCTCCCGTTGAATGCGGCGGCCGACTGCCGTGGAGCCGGTGAAGGCGACCTTGTCGATGCCGCGATGGTTGACCAGCGTCGAACCGACATCACCTGCTCCGGTGACGATATTCACCACCCCTGGCGGCAGATCGGCGTCAGCGATGATCTCTGCCAGCACCAAGATCGACAGTGGCGTAGTCTCAGCCGGCTTGATCACTACCGTGTTGCCAGCGGCCAGCGCGGGGGCGATCTTCCAGGCAGCCATCAACAACGGAAAGTTCCACGGGATGACCTGCCCGGCTACACCGAGTGGCTGCGGCGCGGGCCCCAAGCCAAGATGCTGCAGCTTGTCAGCCCACCCGGCGTGGTAGAAGAAGTGCTGTGCGGCAGCTGGTACGTCGAAGTCCCTGGTCTCCTTGATCGGCTTGCCGTTGTCGAGGGTTTCCACGACGGCGAGCTCGCGGGACCGCTCGGCGATGCCACGGGCGATCCGAAACAGGAACTTGCCGCGTTCGGCGCCCGGCATGTCCGACCAGACGTTCTCATAGGCCTGGCGGGCGGCGTTGACCGCCCGATCGATGTCGGCTTCGTTGACCGTTGAGACTGTCGACAGGCGCTTCGCGGTTCCGGGATTGATGGTCTCGCGATCTTCGCCGTTGCCTTCCTTGAAAGTCCCGTCGATGAATGGCAGATAGCGGTCCTTGATATCGGCAATGGCACTCGATTCCGGAGCCGGCGAGTATTCCCATTCCATGATCAATTTCTCTCAATCCACGGTCACGTAGTCGGCGCCGGAGTAGTGGCCGTCCAGCTGCGCCCGGCGTTGCATGATCAAGTCGTTGAGCACCGATGAGGCGCCGAACCGGAAGTAATCCGGATCCAGCCACTCGGGCCCGGCCACCTCATGCACCGCCACCAGATAGCGGATCGCATCCTTGGCGGTTCGGATGCCGCCGGCCGCTTTCACCGCTCGCTGCTCTCCGGTCTGTGCCTTCCAATCCTTGACCGTTTGCAGCATGACGTGAACCACGGGCAACGTGGCGGCTGGAGAGATCTTTCCAGTGGATGTCTTGATGAAGTCCGCGCCTGCAAGTAAGGCGAGCCAGGAGGCACGGCGCACATTGTCGTACGTGGCCAACTCGCCAGTCTCCAAGATCACCTTCAGCCGCGCGCTGCCACACGTCTTTTTGATAGCAACGATCTGATCAAAGACGCTCCCATAGTGGCCCGCCAGGAACGCGCCCCGATCGATCACCATGTCGATCTCGTCAGCGCCACCATCGACGGCAATCTTGGTATCAGCGAGCTTGACCTCGAGGCTGGAGCGGCCGGACGGGAAGGCCGTGGCGACCGATGCAACCTTGACGCCCGAGCCCTTCAGCTCTGTCACCGCAGTAGGCACCATGTCGGGGTAGACGCAAATCGCTGCGGCGCGCGGGGTCTCGGGATAGTCCGGATCGGGCAGCATCGCCTTTCGGGCCAGGTTGCGCACCTTTCCGGGCGTATCAGCGCCTTCCAGGGTCGTGAGGTCGACCATAGAGATCGCCAGGTCGATGGCCGCGAGCTTCGAGGTGCGCTTGATCGACCGAGTGGCCAGCCCGGCAGCCCGCTGCTCGATCCCGACGGGGTCGACGCCGGGAAGCCCGAACAGGAAGCGCCGCAGTGAAACGTCGTTCGCTGTTGCGTCGGCCAAGTGAGTTGGCAAATCGGCCGTCGGGACAACCGACAGATCGCGCGCCTGTCGTGGAACCGAGCTCATGATTGACCCGACGAGCTAGCAATGCTGATCGGCGCGGCGCCGGACGACGTCGAAAGCTCCGGCACGTTCATACTTGCGATCTTAGAGGCGTGGCGACAACGGTCATAGTCACCTTCCCCGTGCGGAAAGTGGTCGCGATCAACATGGATCCGCGGCCGAGAGTTGTTGTTCGTGACCACTTTCGGGCCTAGCCAGAGCTGGAATCGGAGGCCGTCAAACGGCTCCGTAGCAGAATGTGCAACGTGCAAAACCGACGCCCACTCATCCGCCAAGAGCAGACGCAAGCCAGTGTCACGCCGTTGGAGCTCTTCTTCGATCTTGGGTTCGTTTTCGCCTTGACGCAGGTGACCGCATTCATGGCCGATGAGCTGAGCTGGCAGGGAATCTTGCGCGGCGCGCTGGTGATCATGCTGTTGTGGTGGGCGTGGACGGGGTACGCCTGGCTGGCCAATGTGGCTAGCGCCGAGGAGCCACCCATCAAACTGTCCATCCTCGCGGGACTATCGGCGATGTTCGTGCTCGCTCTGTGTATCCCGGAAGCCTTCGACGACGCGCCCGGCGGTCTGAACGGCCCCATCGTTTTGGCCGTGTGCTACCTGATCTTCCGGTTCATGCATTTCGTCATGTTCATGATCGTGGCTCGGGACGATCCCGGACTACGGTCACAGCTGCTCCGCTTCGCACCAAGCGTCGTAGCGGGTAGCGCGGTGCTGCTCGTGGCCTCCCAGTTCCATGGATCGGTGCAGACCGCACTGTGGGTGCTGGCGCTGGTGGCCGACTATGTTGGCACCGCGTTAGGCGGCTTCTCCGGATGGCGACTGCCAGCACCGGGCCATTTCTCCGAACGGCACGGCTTGATCGTCATCATTGCCCTCGGCGAGTCCATCGTGGCTATCGGCGTCGGAGTGGCCAAGGAGCCAATCTCCTGGGTCATCATCATCGCCTCGATGCTCGGTCTGATCCTGGCGTCTGCCATGTGGTGGGCCTACTTCGACGTCAGCGCATTGCTCGGCGAGCATGCCCTTGCCAGCGAGCCGCCGGAGACCCGCGTAAGGATGGCGCGCAATGCGTATTCCTTCGCCCACATGCCGCTGGCAGTCGGCATCGTCTTGGCCGCCTTCGGGCTCAAGGAGGTCTTGCTGTACGTCAGCGACAGCAGTCACCACGAACTGACTGATCCTTTGCCGCCCGTCGCCTTGGCTGCCCTCGTTGGCGGCGTGGTCATCTACCTGCTTGCCCACGTGGTCTTCAAGTGGCTCACGGTGCGCTCTCTCTCGGTCGTGCGGCTAGCGGCGGCAGGGGCGCTGTTGTTGACGATTCCCTTGATCGCCGGGCGCCCGGCGCTGGTCGAGCTGGGCGTTGTGGCAATTGTTGTTACCGGTGCTGTGCTGATCGAGTCAGTCGTGTATGCAGACTCTCGGCGCAAGATTCGGGCGGAGCTGGCGCCGCACTGATTTCGAGTCAGCTAAAGGCGTTCTCGCCGGTCAGCGCTTGACCGATGACCAGCTGGTGTACCTCCGAGGTCCCCTCATAGGTGAGCACCGACTCCAGGTTATTGGCGTGGCGGAGGACCGGATACTCCAAGGTGATGCCGTTGGCACCGAGGATGGTGCGGCATTCCCGGGCAATCTGCAGCGCTTCCCGAACGTTGTTGAGCTTGCCCAAACTGACCTGTTGCGGCGTCAACCGATGATCATCTTTGAGCCGCCCGAGGTGCAGAGCGAGCAGGAATCCCTTCTGTAGCTCCAAAGTCATGTCTGCCAACTTGGCTTGGGTCAGCTGCAGGGAGGCAAGTGGGCGGTCGAACACCTCACGCGAAACGGCATAGTCGATCGCTGACTCCAGACAATCCCGCGCTGCTCCGAGGGCTCCGAAGACGATGCCGAAACGGGCCTCGTTGAGGCAGGACAGCGGCCCGCGCAATCCGGTCGCCTCCGGTAGCACCGCGTCAGCTGGCACGTGGAGATCCTCCAGCACCAGCTCTGAGGTGATCGAGGCACGTAGCGAGAGCTTCTTGCTGATCTTGGGTGCCGAGAACCCCGGAGTGTTGGTCGGCACGACGAAGCCCTTGATCCCTTCGTCAGTCTGCGCCCAGACGATGGCGACATCAGCAACAGATCCGTTGGTGATCCACATCTTGGTTCCGTTGATCACCCAATCGTCGCCGTCCCGCTTCGCGCGGGTACGCATCCCGGCTGGGTTGGATCCGAAGTCGGGCTCGGTCAGCCCGAAGCAGCCAATAACCTCACCAGTCGCCATCCGGGGCAGCCAGGTCGTCTTCTGCTCCTCGGTTCCGAACTTCCAGATGGCGAACATCGCAAGGGAACCCTGGACCGAGACCATGCTGCGTACGCCGGAATCGCCGGCCTCGAGCTCCAGGCAGGCGAGTCCGTAAGACACCGCGTTGGCGCCTGCGCAGCCGTAGCCCTCCAAGTGCATGCCGAGTAGTCCAAGATCACCGGCTTCGCGCATCAGACCAAGATCAAGATCACCGCGCTCGTACCAGTCGGCGATGTTCGGCTTGACGCGTTGCGTCACCCATTCCCGAACCGTCGCTTGGATATCACGCTCCTCTTCAGTAAGAAGATGATCAATACCAAGCAGTTCGAGTGGTCCGGTCCGGCTCATCGTTCTCCTATCTCGGCCAGCGTGCGCGCCGCCTTCTCGATTTCTTCTTCGCTGAGGAGCACATGCTCGGCTGCCGCACCCAGCGGCACGAAGCTGTCCTGGCTGGCGACCCGCTGGATCGGCCCCGCGAAACCGCCCTCGACCAGAGCAGTGATCACGCCCTCACCGACTCCTCCACTGTGCCGCGTCTCGTCCACAATGAGCACCCGGCCCGTCGACCGAGCTGCTGCGAGCAGATCCTCAACCGGTAGTGGAGCAAGCCAACGTAGGTCGAGAACCTGTGCCACTGTGCCCGCGGCGGCAAGGCGGCGAGCTACCCGAAGGCTCATCGGCACTCCGTTGCCGAAGCTGATCATGGTCAAGTCGGCCGACCCTGTGCTGTGCGCTGAGCCCTTCGGCAACGCCGTCCTGAGCTTGTCGAAGGCTCAGGACGGCGCCTCTCGAAGCGCGCCCTTCGACAGGCTCAGGGCGCCGATAGCTTCGTGCCCGACCGATCGGCTACGTGATCATCATGATCAACGGCGAGCCAGGCCTGATCACCTGGCTCGTAGAGGTCGCGCTGGTGATACAGCGCAATCGGCTCGAGGAACACCGACAGCGTCGCATCCGTGATGGCGGCGGCGGCGCAGGTACGCAGCATCGCGGCCGCGTCATCGGCGCGCGCCGGACACGCCACCACGAGCCCGGGAATGTCACGCAGCACCGCCACGGCGTTGTCATTGTGGAAGTGGCCGCCGAAGCCCTTCTGATAGCCAAGACCAGCGACCCGGACAACCATCGGGTTGCTGAACCGGCCGCGGGAGAAGAACGGCAGGGTCGCACCCTCGCCGCGTAATTGATCTTCGGCGTTGTGCAGGTAGGCCAGGTACTGCACCTCGGGAATGGGGATCAGCCCGGCAAGGCCGGCACCTAGCCCTAAGTCCAAGAATCGCCTGCTCGTCGAGCAGAGTGTCGAAGACACGGGCCCTTCCATGTTTACGGGCCAGGCGTGCTGTGACGCCATAGACCCCTCCCTTGGCGCCGACGTCCTCGCCAAAAACGATCACTCGGCGATCCGCGGTCAGCAGCTCGTCCAGCGTCGCATTGATCGACTCCGCGAGGGTGCGCGGCTTGGGGGAGTGTCCAGGCTCAGTCTGTTCGCCCCTTCACGGCTCAGGGCGCATGTTTCTCAACGTACGTACGGTCTCTGCGACTCGGCCCGGTGTGCGGGGCGCGATCGGCGCCATCACCTCCGCCGCCGAGCCGAGTCGTCGATCGTTCCTGAGCCCGTCCACTTCGTCGTCGATCTCGGCGCGAATGTCGTCGTAGCGCGCGAGGACGTCAGCCGCGCTGGCGCCCATCGCGCGCAGGCACGACGCGGTGCCGAGCAGTGGGTCGCGTGCATAGTCCGCCTGAATATCGCGCGGTTTCCGATAGCTGATCTCGGCATCGCTGCCGGCATGGCCTCCGAAGCGGACGGTCCGGAGGTGGAGAAAAACTGGTCGTCGCTGCTCGCGTACGAAGTCGACGGCCTTGAGGATCGCCGGCCAGGCGTTCGCCGGATCAGAGCCGTCCGCAGCGACGTAGGCCAATCCTGGTCTGGATCCGTACGCCGCCTCGATCCAACCAGCCGGGCGTCGGCACCGAAATGCCGAAGCCGTTGTCCTCACAGACAAACACAATCGGCACCGGCAGGCCGCGGAAGGCGGTAGCCAGGGCTGTGTTGATCGCACCAGCCGCGGTCGAGTGGTTGGCAGATGCATCGCCGAATGAGCACACCACCACGGCGTCGGATGGCCACTCACAGTCCACCCCGAGGCGGTGGGCTCGATGCAGTGCGATCGACAAACCAACGGCTCTCGGGAGATGCGAGGCGATGGTCGAGGTCTGCGGGATGACGGCTAGGTCCGGATGCCCGAACACCTTGTGCCGGCCCCCGGCAATCGGTTCATCCGCCAGCCCCATCAGCCCCTGCAGGATGTCGCGAATCGGCGTTGATCCCGAGACCTGTTGAGCCCTGGCCACGTAGAAGCCACCCGAGCGGTAGTGCAGCAAGCCGGATCCGCTCGCGCGGGCAGCCATTGCGACCATGGCATTGCTCTCGTGGCCGGCCGAACCGATGGTGTAGAAGCCGCGGCCCTCCTGCTGCAACTCGCGCGCCACGAAGTCCAGGTGCCGGCTGGTCGCCTGCGCCTCGAAGAGCCCCCACCACCACGCCGACTTGTCAGATCTCTGTGGCGGCTATAGCCGCCTGGAGACTCTGACAAGTCGGCGGTGAGTGAGTCGCGGAAATAGCTGTCGAGCGGGTGCATCAAAGGGGTCTAGAGCCGGAACGTGGTGTCCGGAGTCAATTCGAGAATGTCCATCTGAGCTTTCTGCAGTCGGCCCGAGTAGTCCCAGTTGACTGCTTGCCAACGGGTGAACTGGTCCAGCACCCAGATGCCGGATTGCCGCGACCCGTTGCCCGACCTGCCGTTTCCCCCAAACGGCAGGTGGGCCTCGGCCCCCGAGGTCGAGTTGTTGATCGACACCATGCCGGCGCTGATCTTGTCGCGGAAGGTGAAGGCGTCCTTGGGATCGGTGGTGTAGATGGAGGAGGAAAGTCCGTAGCCGGGAGCGTTGGCCAGCTCGATCGCCTCGTTCAGCGACTGATAGCGGGTGATCCCGACGATGGGACCAAAGGTCTCCTCCATGAAGATCCGATCACCGGCGCGTACGCCGTCGACGACGACCGGATGGTAGTACAAACCGGTGCTCGGGTCGCCGACGAAGCCGTCGCGGGGATTGTCCGCAGTGATCCTGCCGTACGCCGCCTGGACCGCGTGATGCGGCTGGATCCAGCCCAGGAATTCCTCGTAACGTGCGGCGAACTTCTCATCCAGCATCGGGCCCATCACGACGTCTTGAGTCGGATCGCCGACCTTGGCGCCCGCAACCGCAGCGTTGAATCTCGCCAGGAACTGATCATGGACCGACTCGTGGACGATGACGGTGCCCAGCGACGTACAGCGCTGGCCGGCCGTGCCGAACCCTGAGAAGAGCGCACCCTCGACAGCAAGATCAAGATCCGCGCTGGGGGTGACGACCAGCGGATTTTTGCCGCCCAGCTCGAGGCAGGCGGTCTGCAGATGGCGGCCGGTCAGCGCGCCGATCTCGCTGCCGACCGCGGATGATCCAGTGAAACCGACCTTGTCGATCAGTCCGGCTTCCAGCGACCGCTCGAGGCCGGCAAACGTCTCGGCGCCGTCAGCGAACACCACGTTGAAAACGCCATCAGGGAGTCCGCCACCGCGTACGACGAGATCGTGGAAGGCGGCGCTGGTGACTGCTGAGTACTCGGCGGGCTTCCACACAATCGTGTTGCCGGAGAGCAAGGCCGGCACGATGTACCAGGCCGGCACTGCGACCGGAAAGTTGCCTGCGGTGATCACCGCAACAGTGCCGACCGGCCGGCGAAAGGTGAACAGCTGCTTGTCGGGCATCTCGCTGGGCACGGTCTGCCCGTAGAGCCGCCGACCCTCCCCGAGGAAGAAGTCACAGGTGTCGACGATCTCCCTGACCTCGCCCAATGCTTCGCTATAAGGCTTACCGATCTCGGCGGTGACCAGGCGGGCGAGCGCCTCGGCGTTGTCTTCGATCAGCCGGCCGATGTGCGCGATCGCACGGCCACGGATCGGCGCAGGTATGGCAGCCCAGGATTCCTGAGCTTTCTTGGCCGATTCGGCGGCCCTGACAACGGTGCCGGCGTCGCCAAAGGACACCTCGCCGACCACCTCATTGAGCAGTGCCGGATTGGTGCTCGGAATCGTCCGACCTCCAGGCACGGGTGAGCCGTCGATCACCGAGGTCACCAGCCCAGCGCGAGCTGATGACCGCCGGTGAACGGCGTCCCCTGATGCAGGTTCACTCACGAGTACAGCAGCTCCTTGCTTGCGACACGGAGCACCGAGCGGGAGGTTGCTCCGATAGCTTCGTCAATCTCATCTTGGCTGACCGAAAGCGCGGGGCGGAAGCGGATGGAATGCTCGCCACAGGGCAGCACGATCAGTTTCTCGGTCACGCGCAGATCGGTGAGAACGGCATCGCGCTCGTCGCGGCTTTGCAGGTCGAACGCGACGAACAGGCCACGACCACGAACGTTGCTGATCAACCCCGAGTCATCACGAAGCTTCTCCAGCCCCGCTACGAGTTGTACGCCCTTAGGCCCGGCCAGCTCGATCAGGCCCTCGGACTCGATGATCTCCAGTGCACGCTGCGAGCGCACCATGTCGACCAGCCCGCCGCCCCACGTGGAGTTGATCCGACCGGAGACCGCGAAAACGTTGTCGGGCACCTCATCGACTCGGCCGCCGGCCATAATGCCGCCAACCTGAGCCTTCTTGGAGAACGCGACGACGTCGGGCTGGAGGCCAAGCTGCTGATAGGCCCACGCCGTTCCCGTGGTGCCGACGCCGGTCTGCACTTCGTCGAGGATGAACAGCGCATCGTGGGCATGCACGAGCCGGAGCATGGCCTGCAGGAACTCAGGGCGCATGTGGTTGTCGCCGCCCTCACCTTGGATCGGTTCGGCAATGAAGGCCGCGATGTCGTGCGGGTTGTCTGCGAATGCCCGCTCAGCTTGACGCAGCGCGTGCTCCTCAGCGGCGATCACCTCATCGAGATGATCACGAAGCGGATGGGTAATCGCAGGCACGTCGATCCTTGGCCAATGAAACTTCGGGAATCGGTCGGTCTTGTGGGGTTCGGTATTGGTGAGCGAGAGGGTGTAGCCACTGCGGCCATGAAAGGCATTCGTCAGATGCATGATCTGGGTGCCGAGGTTCCGGTCCAGCCCGGCAGCCTCGTTCTTCTGGCTCTTCCAGTCGAACGCGACCTTGAGGGCGTTTTCGACCGCTAGCGCGCCACCTTCGATGAAGAACAGGTGGGGGAGTGCCGGATCGCCGAGGACCCGGACGAACGTTTCGACGAACTCGGCGTACGCGGTGCTGTACATGTCCGGGTTGGCCGGCTTGTTGACGGCGATTTCGCCCAGCTCGGCGACGAACGTCGGGTCATCAGCCAGGCCCGGCGGATTCAGTCCCAGCGGAGCCGAGGCGAAGAACGTGTACATGTCGAGGTAGCGCTCACCGGTTTGCGCATCGACCAGCCGGCTACCTCGGCTGCGGCGCAGATCAAGCACCAGCTTCATTCCGTCTGTCAGGACGTGCCGTCCCAGCACCTCATGCACCTCGGAAGGCTGCAGGTGGGTCTGTTCGGCCATTGTGACTCCTTCCCCGAGCAAAAAAAATCCATGTGACCCCCGCACAGGTGCCACAGATTCTAACGCAGATGTCACAATTTGCACCAATATGCTGGCCAGCAGTCGGGCTTTCGCTTGGCGAGCAGCAACGGGATTGGTTCCGTTGCCCTGAGAACGCATCGCGGCCGCCGTGAAATGGGCCCATTTCGCGCCTGTCGGGGCTGCTAGGGATGCGAAATCAGGGCACCTATACCGTGCCCGTTGTCGTAAGACCCAAGGCCGCGGACATCTCCGACCTGATCTCGGTAAGCGTCGCCGCGCGTGGTCGCCCGCGCGGCGTCGAGATCGCCGGCCACCCGAGCGAGTGAGCGTGCCTCCAGATAGCACTTGAGCTTCGGCTCGGTACCCGACGGCCGCACCACAACCTTGATCGTTTCGCCGCTGATCAATAGCGCATCGGTAGCGGGCAATTGCTCAGTGCCGTGGGCAAGATCGACTACCGACACCTGCTGGCCGGCGAGCGTTGTTGGTGGATGGGCACGAAGGCGGCCCATGGCGGCGGTAATGATCTTCGTGTCGTCGACGCGTATTGACAGCTGATCGGTTTCGTACACGCCGTAGCGACGGGCAATCTCATCCAGCCGGTCTGCAATGCCCTCTCCGGCCGCCTTGAGGCCTGCGGCAAGTATGAGCAGCCGGGCGAGCGCCGATATGCCGTCCTTGTCAGGCACGGCTTCCGGGTCCACGCAGTAGCCAATGGCCTCTTCGTAGCCGTACACCAGGCCCGGCACCCGGCCGATCCACTTGAAGCCGGTCAGGGTGTAGACGAACGGCTGGTCGTACGCCGCTGCGATGGCCGACAGTTGCGAGCTGGAGACGATCGAGCAGGCGTACGTGCCGCGTACCTGGCGGCGCAACGCGTCCTCACCCAACAGCACGCCAAGCTCATCACCCCGCAACATCCGCCAGTGCCCGTCGACGACTGCAGCAGCCGCGAGGCGGTCGGCATCCGGGTCGTTGGCGATCACCAGGTCAGCGCCGATCTCCGCTGCTCGCGCCAACGCGAGGTCGATAGCTCCGGGTTCCTCGGGATTCGGAAACGCCACGGTCGGAAATCTCGGATCGGGCTCGGCCTGCTCGGCGACCACATCAGCGGGCGGAAAGCCGCAAGCCTCGACAACCCGCTCCACCAGTGACAAGCCCACGCCGTGCAGCGGGGTGTAGACCCAGCGCAGTTGCTGCGCAGCATCGAGTGGTGGCACCCATCCAGCAATGCGATCGACGTAGGCATCGACGAGCTCCGGCCCCAAGATTGCATATGACCGAGCCCGCGGCACATCGTCGAGGTTGTGCTTGGCGACCTCGTCGATCCTGGCGGTGATCTCCGCATCCGCTGGCGGGACAATCTGCGAACCGTCGCCCAAAAAGACCTTGTAGCCGTTGTCTTGCGGCGGATTGTGCGATGCGGTCACCACCACGCCGGCGACGCAGCCAAAATGGCGGATGCCAAAGGCCACGACTGGCGTCGGCAACGGTCCCGGTGTGATCATGGCCCGGAAGCCGGCGCCAGACATGATCTCCGCAGTGTCGCGTGCGAAGACGTCGGAGTTGCGCCGGGCATCGAAACCGATGATCACCTTTCCGCCGGCCAGACCATGATCAAGAAGATAGCTAGCCAGTGCGGCCGCTGTCTGAGAGACGACGACTCGGTTCATCCGATGGGGCCCAGGACCCAGCGCACCACGTAACCCGGCGGTACCGAACTCGAGTCGCCCGGAGAACGCGTCGGCGAGCTCGGCCAAAGCACGGAGCGTTTCCCTCGTTCGCTGCAGACAGAAGATCATCGACCTGCTGCCGCGTCTCTGGATCCGGATCTTGTGCCGTCCAGCTGGCGATAGTGCGCGCGAGGTCGTCGGACACGCTCGACGCGTTCGATGTCACAGTGCGGCTGCGATTCCTCCGAGCAGCCGCCGCAGTCGCGGTGCGGCCTCCTGTCCCGCTTTCAGCACGTCCTCGTGGCTGAGCGGTTCGGGCGAGATGCCCGCCGCCAGGTTGGTGATCAACGAGATGCCGAGGACTTCGGCGCCGAGCTCACGCGCCGCGATGGTTTCGAGTGTGGTCGACATGCCGACCAGATCGCCGCCGAGCACTCCAGCCATTCGGACCTCCGCCGGCGTCTCGAATTGCGGCCCACGAAACTGGACATAGACCCCTTCCGGCAAACCCGGATCGACGGTACGGGCAAGATCACGGAGTCGTACCGAATAGGCCGTAGAGAGATCGATGAAGCGTGCGCCCAACAAGGGGGTGGTGCCGGTCAGATTGATGTGATCACGGATGAGCACTGTCGAGCCGGGGGGTCGCTCCGGGTTGAGACCACCGCAGCCGTTGGTAAGCACGATGGCGCTGGCGCCCGCAGCAATGGCCGTGCGGACTCCATGTACCACCCGGTCCGGCCCATGGCCTTCGTAGAGATGAGTGCGCCCGGTGAAGATCGCCGCGATCTTGCCCGTCGGGGTCGACACGACACGTAGCGCGCCGCCATGTCCGACTACGGTCGGCCGGGCAAAGCCGGGCAGCTCCGCCAGCTCGCAGCTGCCCATCGGCTGACCAAGATCATCTGCAGCGGCCGACCAGCCAGATCCCAGCACGAAGGCGATCTCCAGCTGCGGGATCTCGAAGCGTTCCAGAATGGCCGACGCAGCGACCTTGGCGAGGGCGTACGGATCGGACGGCAAGCCATCGGTAGCCATGGCCGCACTCTAGCCTCGGGAGAACCGCCAACATGCGGACGGTTTCTCACAATCGCCCCCGAGCGTGAGGTGCCGGTTCAGATCTGAGCGTGAAACCAAAGAAGGTGCTGACGCTCGGGGGCGATTGTGAGAATTTGCGGTGGCTCTCGTTCGGCAGCCCCGGGTGGTTACCAGCCGCTGACGCAGGGTCTGGAGCGCAGCTCTGCCACATAATCGCTGGGAGCACCGGCCGCTTCGGCCGCGTCAGCAAGGATGCCGATCGTCCGGGCGCTCGGGATGCCTCCCTCGAAGTCGTTCAGCACATAGACCCAGGCAGGCAGTTCGCCATCGAGGGTTGCCACTCGGACCCGGAGTTTTCGATACAGACCGGTATCGGCGCTCTCCCATTGATCAAGAGCGGTCTCGTCGCTGCTGGTGACGTCGTACAGTGCGACGAAGACTTGATCTTCGGGCTGCTCGGCGAGCGTGGGAAGGGCGCCGTCCCAGCCCTCGCCACCGAAGGTAATCCGCCATCCCACGGCCCACCCCGTGCCGCGCTGTGGTGAGTGCGGGCAGCGGCCGGCCATCTGGGTTGGATCAAGATTGCTTCCGTACGCCGCGTACAGCACAGCAGCGAGGCTATCTGGTCCGCGCCTTCTGAGGGAGATGAAAGAATGCCGAAGGTGACCCGGGTGGTGATTATCGGCGGTGGGCCTGGTGGTTACGAGGCAGCGCTGGTCGGGAGACGGCTGGGCGGCGAGGTCACCCTCATTGAAAGTCATGGCATGGGCGGGTCGGCTGTTCTCACCGACTGCGTTCCGTCGAAAACCTTGATCGCTACCGCGGAAGTCATGACTGACGTACGCCAGTCGGCCGATCTTGGTCTCCGGTTCGGTCCGCATGATCAAGACGACGTGTACGCCGGCGTACGTGTCCAGCTGCCAACGGTGAACGAGCGAGTACTTGATCTTGCCAGGCAGCAATCGTGTGACATCACGGAGCGCCTGCAGACGCGAAGGTATCAACCTGGTGCTGGGACGCGGACGGCTGGACGGCACCGACCGAGTGATCGCCACCACCGCGGAGGGCGAGCAGTCCCTGCCAGCGGACATGATCTTGGTATCCACGGGCGCTCATCCTCGGGAACTACCGGAGGCCAAACCGGACGGCGAGCGGATCCTGACCTGGACGCAGGTCTACGGATTGACCGAGCTGCCACAACGGCTGATCGTCGTCGGCTCGGGCGTCACTGGTGCGGAATTCGCCAGCGCGTACAACGCCCTTGGCTGCGAGGTCGTACTGGTCTCTTCCCGGGACAGAGTGCTCCCCACCGAGGACGCAGAGGCCGCCCAGGTGCTCGAGGACGTCTTCACCCGGCGGGGGATGACAGTGCTGTCGCGGTCGCGCGCCCAGTCGGTCAAACGCGATGGTGATCAGGTGACGGTGACACTGACTGACGGTCGGACCGTTACCGGCTCTCATTGCCTGCTCGCCGTCGGCTCGATACCCAACACTGTTGACATCGGTCTAGAAGAAGCCGGGGTCACGCTTGATCAGCGAGGCTTCATCGAGGTCGATCGGGTGTCGCGTACGTCGGCTCGAGGTGTGTATGCGGCGGGTGACTGCACTGGTGTGCTGATGCTCGCCTCAGTGGCTGCGATGCAAGGTCGGATCGCCATCTGGCACACGTTGGGCGACGCTGTCACTCCGCTCGATCTGAAGACCGTCTCAGCGAACGTCTTCACCGCGCCGGAGATCGCGACGGTAGGCGTATCTCAGCAGCAAGTGGACTCAGGTGAAGTGCAAGCACGGCTGATGACTCTGCCATTGCGAGGAAATGCTCGAGCCAAGATGCAAGGCAGCCGCGACGGCTTCGTCAAGCTCATCTGCAGGAACGTCACCGGCATCGTGATCGGTGGAGTCGTCGTCGCCCCTCGGGCCAGCGAGTTGATCTTCCCTATTGCCATCGCGGTTGCGCAGCGTCTGACTGTTGATCAAGTGGCGGACTCGTTCACCGTGTATCCGTCGTTGAGTGGCTCCGTGGCGGAGGCCGCGCGCCGGCTCAAGGGCGCCGGCACCATCAGCTGAACTTGCGCGCTGTGTTGCGAACATTTCGTTAGGTACCGTTCCTGTGTGAGCGTCGCGTCAACACTCGCCCGCGAGACGGTCGCGAACCTGTTGCGCGACCGCAGCTGGGTGGCGCTAACCGGTGCGGGCATCTCGACCGACTCTGGGATCCCGGACTATCGCGGACCGACCTCGATCCGCGCTACCCCCATGCAATACAGCGAGTTTGTCGGCTCCCTCGACGCACAGCAGCGTTACTGGGCGCGCTCCTATCTTGGTTGGCGCCGAATCGGTCACGCGAAACCGAATGCCGGCCACCGTGCACTCGCCGACCTGGAGACGGTCGGACTGGCCGGAGTGATCACCCAGAACGTCGACGGACTGCATGCTGCTGCCGGCACCCAGCGACTGATCACCTTGCACGGCGACATCGCCACCGTCATCTGCCTGGACTGCGGAGATCGCTCGGCTCGGACCGAACTGCAGGATCGGTTGGCCGACGCAAATCCGCAGCTCGACGAGCCGCCGGTGCTTGAGCATGCCGAGCTCCGGCCCGACGGTGACGCGGTCGCCCGGGACTGGCAGCAGTTTCGCTTGGTCGGTTGTCTGCAATGCGGCGGTCGGCTCAAACCCGACGTGGTCTTCTTCGGTGAATCGGTGCCGAAGGCTCGGGTCGAGGCTGCGTACGCCCTCGTAGAACGCGCGGATGTGTTGGTGGTCCTGGGTTCATCGCTGACGGTGATGTCGGGGTTGCGTTTCGTACGCCACCAGGCGCGGCTGCAGCAACCGGTGGTGATCATCAATCGAGGTCCGACTCGGGGCGACGACCTCGCCACGGTGAAGATCGATAGCGGATGTTCGGAAACGCTCAGTGAGATTCGAGAGACTCTCCTGGACTAGCGTCGATCATGCGTCCTGAGCCTGTCGAAGGGCTCAGCCCGCATAGCCCACCAGTTAGTCGAACATGTCTCCAAACATGTCGCCGATCCCGCTGCCCATCTCGCTGACGCCGTCGCCGATTCCACCCATGAGATCGCCGACGCCCTCACCGACTCCGGAGAACATGTTGCCCATGCCACCGAACAGCAGGCCACCAATCAGCATGCCGGACAGCATGTCGCTGCCACTCCAGCGGCTGTAATAGCCCTGGGCCCATGGCGCGTACGCCTGACCGCCCTCCCAGTAGGGCACCCGCTGCGCACCAACCTGCACAGTGCGGATATAGGGATCAGCTCCCGCCAATACCCGCTCCGCGTCAGCCGGGCAGGCCGGCACGGACCGTGGCACGCCGCCTGGGGGTGCCCAGCTGACGTCTTGTGAAGAAGGTCCGTGCGCAGGATTGAAGAAGCAAGGCGGACGCTTTGCGGGCAGTGGCTCGCCCGCGATCCGCGCCTTGACGCAAGCGACCGCGTACCGGCCGTCCTCCAAGATCTCGGTGACGTGCCGGATCTCCTCGGGTTGGGTCACAGCGTCCAGAGACATCTTCGCGTTGTCGTACGCATCCAGGGCCCGTTGGTAGTCCTGTTGCATCGGCTCGTCGAGCGCATGCCCGGCGACATCGGAGTCCAGCCGCTGCAGTTCCTCGCCAAACTTGGTGACATCCTCATCGGCTGCGCGCTTTGACGTGGCTAGTTGCGTCTCAAGTGCCCTGCGCTCCTCGGCTTGGCGCTGCCCGATGGCATGTCGCCGGTAGAGGGCAACACCGCCCAAGATCAGAGCTGCCACGATGAGCAGCGCGAGGAGTTCCATGGGTCACAGTGTGCCTGCGGCAAAACGTGGTTTCCCCTTGTGAAAGCGTCTTCTTACCGACCTTTTAGGCCTTGCAAAGGACTCCTCTGCCTGACGAGACAACCGGTTGCACCTGGCGGGGACCTCGGCGAACTAGTCGACGATCTCGCACGAGAGTGGATCCGCTGGTCACGGTTGCTCCCACCTGGGCGCTGAGGTTCTTGACCGTGCCGGCTCGGTGCGCCGTCAGCGGCTGCTCCATCTTCATTGCCTCCAGGACGACGACGAGATCACCCGCCTGCACTGCGTCACCGTCCGCCACCGCGACCTTGACGATCGTGCCCTGCATCGGTGATGTCAACGCCGTGCCAGACAGGTTCTTCGTCGCTGCCGCACTTTGGCGCTTCACAGGCTTCTTAGGCTTCGCGCCGACGGCTCCATTCGCCGTACCCAGGCCTGCCGGCACCATGACCTCCAGGCGCTTGCCGTTGACCTCGACCACGATCTTGGAGCGCTGAGCTGGTTCGGGGGCCTCGGTGGTCTGCGCCGGCGTAAGGCTGGATGTTGCCGTTGAACTCGGTCTCGATCCAGCGAGTGTGTACGCCGAAACGTCCATCGTCGGCGGTATAAGCGGGATCTTCCAGAACAGCTCGATGAAACGGAACGACGGTCGGCATGCCCTCGATCACCAGCTCTTTCAACGCGCGGCGCGAGCGTTCCAGCGCCTGCTTCCGGTCAGCACCGCTGACAATGATCTTGGCGATCAGCGAGTCGAAACTGCCAGGCACACTCATGCCGGCAAGGTAGCCGTCATCGATGCGGACGCCCGGCCCCGAGGGTGGTCGCCACGTCGTCAAAATTCCGGGCGCAGGCAGGAAGTTCCGGCCGGCATCCTCGGCATTGATCCGAAACTCGATGGAGTGTCCAGTGACGACCGGATCCCCGTACCCCAGCGGTTCGCCATCTGCGATTCGGAACATTTCGCGTACCAGGTCTAGGCCGGTGACCTGCTCCGAAACCGGGTGCTCCACCTGAAGACGGGTGTTCACCTCGAGGAATGAGATGGTTCCGTCCTGGCCGACCAGGAACTCACACGTTCCGGCCCCCACGTACCCGGCCTCGGCGAGAATCGCCTTGGAGGAGGAGTAGAGGCGCTCCACCTGTTCGGCATCCAGGAACGGGGCGGGAGCTTCCTCCACCAGCTTCTGGTGGCGGCGCTGCAGCGAACAGTCTCGAGTCGAGACGACGACCACATTGCCATGGCTGTCCGCCAGGCACTGGGTCTCAACATGCCGCGGCTTGTCCAGATAACGCTCCACGAAGCACTCGCCGCGGCCGAACGCCGTCACGGCCTCGCGGGTCGCGGACTCGAACAGCTCGGGGATTTCGCGCATCTCGCGAGCGACCTTCAGACCTCGACCGCCGCCGCCGAACGCGGCCTTGATCGCAATCGGCAGGCCATACTCTGTGGCGAAAGCGATGACGGCGTCCGCATCCTCGACCGGGTCGGGCGTACCCGGCACCAGCGGAGCGCCGACCTTCTGGGCAATGTGACGGGCTTGCACCTTGTCACCCAAAGCCTCAATTGCCGCGGGCGGGGGGCCAATCCAGATCAGCCCCGCGGCGAGCACCGCCTCAGCAAAGGATGCATTTTCGGCAAGGAAGCCGTAGCCCGGATGGATCGCGTCCGCGCCGCTGCGCCTTGCAATGCTCAGGATCTTGGCGATGTCGAGGTAGGTCTCGGCTGGCGTCGTGCCGTTCAGCGCGTACGCCTCATCGGCGAGTGAGGCGAAGAGTGAGTCGGAGTCTTGGTCGGCGTAGATCGCGACGCTGGTCAGCCCGGCGTCAGCCGCAGCGCGAATCACTCGAACCGCGATCTCGCCACGGTTCGCGACAAGCACCTTGCTGATTCCCACGCGTCCTCCCCATGGAAAGCGACCCCACCGGCCAACTCTAATGCCGTACGGGCGAGCGGGACCCGGGTGCGGCGGAGTGGTCCCCGTCGGCTTGTGTCAGAGCTGCGATCTAGGCTCCCTTTGGCTGTCTGTGCGATGTGGAGGATCCTCAATGACGCGGCGGGGTTGGCTGCTGTTCATCACGCTCGGCGTGTTCTGGGGAATGCCCTACCTCTTCATCCGCGTCGCGGTTACCGACTTTGATCCGATCGTCGTGGCATTTGGGCGGACCGCCATCGCTACCCTGCTGCTTCTGCCGCTCGCACTGAAGGCCCGGGCACTCAAGCCGTTGCTGCCCTATTGGAAAATTCTGCTGCTCTATACGGCGGTGGAGATCATCGGCCCGTGGGTGTTGCTCGGACACGCCGAGACTCGTCTGAACAGTTCCACGACCGGCCTGCTCATTGCCATGGTGCCGATGGTCGCCGCGATCATCTTGACTGTCAGCGGCCACGATCGCTTGGATTTTCGCCGCAGTGCCGGCTTGCTCCTCGGACTGGTCGGTGTCGGGCTGCTGGTCGGTATCGACATCAAGTTCGATGATCTGATCGCGGTAGGCCAGATCATCATGGTGGTCATCGGCTATGCGATCGGGCCGATCATCGTCAGCCGCAAGCTCTCCCATCTGCCCTCGATCGGAGTTGTGACGGCATCACTCGCCATTGCCGCCGTCGCATACCTGCCGTTCGCGATATTTCTGTGGCCCGCGCAGATCACTGCGCGAGCAGCCGGCTCGGTCGTCGTCCTTGCCGTGATCTGTACGGCTGCGGCATTCCTGGTGATGTTCGCGCTGATTGCCGAAGCCGGCCCCGCTCGCATGACGCTTGATCACCTACATCAATCCGGTGGTGGCCATTCTCCTCGGCGCCCTCATCCTCGACGAGCCCATCACTGTTGGCCTCGCCATCGGATTCCCACTGATCATCATCGGTTCAATCCTCGGCACCTGGCGGAGCGCCGCACCGCCAGACTCGGCTGTCACGCGCACCGACGCCGTCGAAGCAGCCGGCGAGACAGCCGACGAATCAAACGTGCGCTGAGGGAATGCTCTCTGCTTTCGGCTGCCTCATCGTGTGTAGGAACCCACGTGCACGTGCGTTCCGGTCACGCTGCACACGTTGCAACGCGTGCAGCGTGCGAGCAGCGGACGTGCACGTGCGTTCCCGACATCGGGAGCGTCGGGTCGGACATGGAGCAACCCAGATCTGCAAGCGGGTCGGAATGTTGAGCAACCCCGAAGCTGCGAGCGGGTCGGAAGTGAAGCGCGCCCGAAGCTGCGAGCGTCGGAATCGCGCGCCCGCCGTCGGAGGAGTGATGAGCGGAGGCGCTCTTTCCGTCCGCGAACGACGACGAAGTAGGCGGATGCCTAGCGCGCGATGCGCGAGCAGCAAGCCCAGAAACAAAAATGGGTGTGGGCCCCTCCAAGTATGAGTTGCAGGGGCCCACTGTGTAGCCGGAGTTAAGCGACGTCTCCAGCTGACCAGGCGACCCGACGGATCCCAACCACCCGTCACCGGCGGCTGCGGCGAGTTGCCTCACCGTGCGAATCCTCGGTTCTTTCCCAGTCCCGCTCTCCCTTGCGGGAGTGCGTAAGAGATTTCTACAGCCTTGCGAGGCACCCCGCAACCGAATCTAGAAAAGAAGTCCGAGAAATTTTCTTGTCCACTGGTCTGTCCACAAACTCATTTGACTCATGCACCGAAGTGATCAACTTCTCCACAGTCAGCCGGCCCGCCTGTGGACATCAAAGACCGTGGTCATCAGCGATCCAACTCCGATGCGCGCATTAGGCTCCTGCTTGTGCAGCCGCCTCCGGACACCAAGGACTGGACCTGGACGCTGACCCGCCGGTGTGACCAATGCGGGCTATCGGCCGGCGACATCAAGCCAGAAGACTTCGCTGAGCGGGCTTTCATCGCCGGTGAGGAGTGGGTGCAGATCCTGCGCTCGAGCCCGGCGGTCGCGGCCCGGCCGAGTCCCGCTGTCTGGTCACCCCTTGAATACGGCGCCCATGTCCGAGACGTTTATCGCTTGTTCGATGCCCGGCTTTCCCAGATGCTCAACGACGACTCGCCGACCTTTACCAACTGGAATCAGGACGAAACAGCCATCAAAGAGGCCTACGGCGAGCAGGATCCGGAGGTGGTCGCCGACGAGCTAGAGGCCGCCGCGCAACGCTTCGTTGCCCGGATTCAGTCACTCAAGCCGGATCAGTACGCCCGAGTGGGCATCAGGTCCGACGGTGCGGAGTTCACGGTCGTGACGTTCATCCAGTACTTCCTGCACGATGTGATCCACCATCTGTGGGACGTGACCGGCCAGCAGGACGCGGCCGCCTCGCTTGCCTTGGAGTGATCAATCCGTGCGACGGCGCACCCAGCCCTCAGCCAGATTCGCTGAGCCGCTCTAGATCGGCTCGGCAACGCTTCTCAAGATCATCTAGCTCTGTCAGCGCCTCATCCAAGTCCCGACGCTTGGCCAACAGAGCGTCACGGCGCTTGTCGATGTCGGAGAGGAGGAAGGCAAGCTGACCGCGCTCGCCGGGCGTTTCGTCGTACATGTTGATCACATGTGCGATCTCGTCAAGCGTGAAGCCGAGCCGTTTGCCCCGCAAGATCAGTTGCAGCCGTACCCGGTCGCGATCGTGAAAGATTCGGGCGGTGCCTTGTCGCTGAGGAGTGAGCAGCCCGCGGTCCTCGTAGAACCGGATGGTCCGCAAGGTTGTGTTGAACTCCTCGGCGAGTTCGCCAATGCTCCAGGTTTGATCACTCATCGCGCTCCTTCGACCGAAGTCTAGGCCTGACGTTTACGTAAACGTCAAGCTATGCTGGCGGGGTCAGCGACGACGAAAAGAGTCCTATGACCAGCACGTTTGCGCTCGGCGAGGAACACAACGACTTCCGGGCTGCGGTGGCGGACTTCGCTGCTCGCGATCTCGCTCCCCATGTCGAGCGATGGAACGCGGCCCACGAGATGCCACTGGAAGCGATCAAGCTGATGGGAAATCTCGGCCTCTTCGGGCTTGGCGGCCCCGAGGAGTACGGGGGAGCGGGGGACTTCACGAGCCTCTGCATCGCCATCGAGGAGATCGGGAAGCTAGACCAATCACTCGGAATCACTCTCGAGGCCGCCGTCGGGCTCGGCATCAACCCGATCGCTCACTTCGGTACGGCGCAGCAGAAAGCCCGCTGGCTGCCCGATCTTCTCGCCGGTCATGCGCTGGCTGCCTTCGGATTGACCGAGCCCGAGGCCGGGTCTGACGCCGGTGCGACCCGCACTCACGCCGCACTACGCGATCATGAATGGGTGATCAACGGCAGCAAGCAGTTCATCACCAATTCCGGCACTGCCATCAGCTCGCTGTGCACCGTTACAGCGCGCACTGGCATCCGTGAGGACGGCAAACCGGAAATCTCAGCGATCATCGTGCCCGTCGGGACACCTGGTTTCGAGGTTGGTCCGAGCTATGCCAAGCTCGGCTGGCATGCCTCCGACACCCATCCGCTGACCTTCACCGACGTTCGGGTTCCCGAAGATCATCTTCTGGGCGAGCGAGGCCAGGGCTTTCAGCAATTCCTGTCGATCTTGGATGACGGGCGGGTTGCCATCGCTGCCTTGGCATTGGGATGCATTCGCGCGTGCCTGGAGTTGTCGACGCAATATGCGATGCAGCGCACCTCCTTCGGTGGACCGATTGGTCGCAAGCAGGGCGTCGCGTTCCAGATTGCTGATCTTGATGTGATGGCTGCTGCCGCTCATCAGTTGGTGTACGCGGCGGCGGCGATGCGTGATCATGGTGTCGGCGCCCGGGAATTCAATCGGGCCGCCGCGATCGCCAAGCTCTACGCCACAGAGTCAGCCGTCAGCGCAACACGCATTGCTACCCAGGTATTCGGCGGCTACGGATTCATGGAGGAGTATCCGATCGCACGCTTCTATCGGGATGCAAAGGTCTTGGAGATTGGGGAAGGCACCTCGGAGGTGCAGCGGCTGCTGATCGCCCGCCGGCTGGGTCTTCCGGTGGAGTAGTCGATCATGGACAGCATCAGTGCCGCGCGGGACCGTACCCTCGCGCCGATGGAACGAGCGGCGGCCAAGCTCAGGGGTGCGAACAAGCTCTTCGTACGCGATCGGATCGCCCTGCTGTTCGACGATTCGACCTTCGTGGAGGATGGCCAGCTGGCCAATGCGATGGCGGAGGATCTGCCCGCCGACGGCGTTGTCACAGGTCGCGGGCTGGTTCACGGGCGAGCAGCTCTTGTGGTGGCGAACGACCCGAGCGTGAAGGCGGGCTCCTGGGGTGCCCGCACGGTGGAGAAGATCATCCGCATGACTGAAGTCGCGCTGCGTGATGAGTTGCCGATCTTTTGGTTCATCGACTCGGCGGGTGCGCGGATCACCGACCAGGTCGATCTGTTCCCCGGCCGAAGGGGCGCAGGTCGGATCTTCCGAAACCAGGTAGCGCTGTCCGGCAAGGTGCCCCAGATCTGCTGCCTCTTCGGACCCAGTGCCGCCGGCGGCGCGTACATCCCGTCCTTCTGCGATGTGGTGATCATGGTCGAGGGGAATGCCTCGATGTATCTCGGGTCCCCCCGGATGGCGGAGATGGTCGTGGGGGAGAAAGTAACGCTCGAGGAGATGGGCGGTGCCCGGATGCATGCCTCTATCTCAGGTTGCGGAGATCAGTTGGCCGCTGACGACATCGAGGCCATCGAACAAGCGAAGCAGTATTTTTCCTATCTGCCGCAGAACTGGCGAAGTCCGCTGCCGAACTACGACTCGGTGGAGCCGGCGCGGCGCTTCTCCGATGATCTTGTTCCAACGCAAGAGTCAGCAGGATACGACATCCGTAGCAGTGATCGAAGCGATCGTCGACGCTGGCTCCTTTTTCGAGGTCAAGCCGCTGTTTGCACCTGAGCTCGTGACCGGCTTTGCCTTGCTGGATGGGGAAGTAATCGGAATCGTGGCCAATCAGCCGGCCGTCAAGGGTGGAGTGCTGTTCGTCGACTCTGCCGATAAGGGTGCGCGCTTCATCTGGCAGTGCGACGCCTTCAACATTTCGCTGCTCTACCTCGCGGACGTACCGGGATTCATGATCGGCAGCGCTGTCGAGCGGCAAGGCATCATCCGGCACGGCGCGAAGATGATCACCGCGGTGGCCGAGGCCACCGTGCCGACGGTCTCGTTGATCGTGCGCAAGGCGTACGGGGCGGGCCTCTATGCGATGGGTGGTCCGGGTTTTGGGCCTGACGCCTGCCTCGCACTGCCCACCGCCAAGATCGCGGTAATGGGCCCCGAAGCCGCGATCAACGCGGTGTACGCCAACAAGATCGCCGAGATCAGCGACGAGGCCGAGCGGACGGCGTACGTGCAGCGGTTACGCACGGAGTACGAGCTGGACATCGACATCTTGCGGCTGGCCAGTGAGCTGGTGATCGACGGCATCGTCGAGCCCCGCGACGTACGCCGCGAGCTGATCGCCCGCTTTGCCGCCGCCGCAACCAAAGACCGGCACTTCTCCACACGCCGGCACGGCGTACCGCCGGTGTAGAGCGGAAGTAGGCGGGTGCCAGAGCGCGATGCGCGAGCGCGCCCCTAAATCAAAGGGCGCGAGCGCCTCTAAATCAAAGCGGCAGCTTGCGGAACAGCGGTCGCGGCACGTGACGCAGGCCTGACATGACGGCGCGTAGCGGTCCTGGCACCCAGATCAGCTCACGCTTGCTCTGGATCGCATCGGTGATCGCCTCAGCGACGTCGTCCGGCGTCACGGAGAGTGGAATCTCATCGAGCCCTGCGGTCATCTTGGACTTCACGAAGCCGGGGCGTACCACCAGCACGCGCACGCCATGATCACGTAGCGCCTCACCTAACCCGAGGAAGAAACCGTCCAAGCCAGCCTTGGTCGAGCCGTAAACGAAGTTGGAGCGCCGGACCCGTTCGCCCGCGACGCTGGACAGCGCGACGATCCAGCCGTGCGCCTGAGCTTGCATCCGCTGGCCGAGCAGCACTCCGAGATGCACCGGAGCGGCGTAGTTGACCTCCGCTAGTTCGAGGGCAAGATCAGGATCTTGCCAGGCGCGTTCGGGGTCGCCGAGCAGACCGAATGCGATCACGGCGATGTCAATGTCGCCGCCCGCGAAGGCAAGATCTATGGTTGCCGCGTGTGAGTCATGATCACGCGCTTCAAGATCAACTTCGGTGACCTCGCAGCCGACGCTTTTGAGCTCGGTCGCCGCGGCGGTACGCCGGTCACTCGGCCGAGCCGCAAGGACAATCCGCAGTCCGGGACGTGCATACCGATGTGCGATCGCCAGAGCAATGTCGGAGGTGCCGCCGAGTAGCAGCAACGATTGCGGTGCGCCCACGGCATTGATCATGCCGCACCGCCCGCGGTCGGTTTGCTGAGTTCCAGCCGGCGAGCCAGATCGGAGTTGAAGATTCCCTCCGGATCGACCTGGCGACGTATCGCAAGGAAGTCCTCAAGCCGCGGGTACATCTTGCGGAACGTCGCCGCGCTGAGCCGCGAGTCCTTGGCAAGGTAGACCCGACCGCCGGCTCCGACCACCTCGGTGTCCAAGGCGTCGCAGAGTTTGTCGAGTCCATGCTCAATCGGCAAGTCGACGGTCAAAGTCCAGCCAGGCATGGGAAACGACAGCGGCGACGGGTTGCTGTCGCCGAATCGCTTGAGCACGTTGAGACACGACAAGTATCCCGAGTTGACGATCATCTCCAGGCAACGCCGGAACGCCTCTTCTTGGTCGAAGGGCACCACGAATTGGTACTGCAGGAAGCCATTCGGCCCGTACAAACGATTCCACTCGGCCACGATGTCGAGCGGGTGGAAGAACTGTGTGATGTTTTGCAGTTCGCCGACTCGATGCTTGGGCGCCTTGCGATACCAGACTTCGCTGAACGCCTTGGCGGTCGCCTTGTTGATCATCCGGTTGGGGAAGATCTCGGGAACGGTGCCCAGCGAGGGGGCAACGAATTTCAGCGGGTCCCGCTTCAGTTTCACGGGTAGCTCGGCAAGGCGAGCCTTGTTGCCGCGAGTGAGCACCGCTCGGCCCATGTGGCGTCCTTTGGTCACGGCGTCGAACCAGGCAACTGAGTAGGTGTAGCCCTGGTCGCCGTCGGCCATCTTCTGCATCAGGTCGTCGATATCGGAGCAGCGGTCCGTGTCGACCGAGAAGTACGCGGTCTCCGTACGCTGCAGGGCAACGGTGGCGCGCAGTACCGCACCGGTCAGACCCATTCCGCCAATGGTTGCCCAGAACAGTCCTGCGGTGTCGCCATCTGGCGTCACCTTCCGCACGTGGCCGTCAGCCATCAGCAGATCGAGGGAGCGCACGTGGTTACCGAAGCTGCCTTCGGTGTGGTGGTTCTTGCCGTGCACGTCGGCGGCGATGGCACCGCCGACGGTCACCTGGCGGGTACCGGGAAGCACCGGTACCCACAGCCCAAATGGCAACAGTGCGCGCATCAACAGATCAAGACTGACGCCGGCCTGCACCGTCACGGTCGGTGGTTCAGCCGCCGCATCGAGGGACAAGATGCGGTTCATCTTGGTGAGATCCAGCGCGGTGCCACCGGCGTTCTGAGCGGCGTCGCCGTAGCTGCGGCCGAGCCCGCGCGGTACCACACCGCGCCGGCTGTCTGAGGTGCGTAATGCGGATACGGCATCGGCCACCGAGTCGATCTGCGCGAGATGGGCCATG
Source organism: uncultured Actinomycetota bacterium (assembly GCA_963845915.1). Taxonomy (GTDB): domain Bacteria; phylum Actinomycetota; class Actinomycetes; order Propionibacteriales; family Propionibacteriaceae; genus Microlunatus. The sequence goes on along the minus strand of CAWJUB010000034.1, from coordinate 156,695 downwards.
GTTCCCGAGGCCCGCCCCCAGCCGTGCAACTCCACAAGCGGCTGCGGGATCATCGGCTGCTCCTCCGGGCGAGAGGGCTTGATCGCCGGCACGGCTTCGTCATTCATGTCAGATCCGCTCTCTCGTTAGAAGAAGACCGCGATGGAAATCACCACCAGCCACACCAAGCCGAGTCCCTGCAGCACATGATCATGCAGGACGACTTCCTCTGGTTCGCCTGCGGTGCCGGCGTCGACCTCGAGGGCGTACTGCAGCAGGCCCAACGTAAAGGGTGCAATCGAGATTGCGGTCCACGGGATGCCGAGTGCGCCGTTACCGCCATTTTCGAATGCCCAGAGGCTGTAGGAGATCAACACCATGACGGCCGCCAGCATCCACGCAAAGCGCAGGTAGGACTCCGAGTATCGAGTCAGCGACCGCCGGGTGCCCGCCTCGCCGCCAAGCGCCTTCATTTCGGAGTATCGCTTGCCGGAGACCATGAAGAACGAGCCAAAAGCCGCCACCAGCAGGAACCACTGACTCAGCGGGATGCCTGTCGCGACACCACCCGCGATGGCGCGCAACAGGAAGGCGCTCGCCACCATCGCCAAGTCCACCACCGGCAAATGCTTGAGGTATGCGGAATAGAGCAGCTGGAGCGAGACGTACACCAGCATGGTGATGCCAAGCGGCGCGGACACAAGAAAACCGAGAGCCAGCCCGCATGCCCCAAGCACGGTGGCCAGCGCGAGCGCGGTCGCCGGCTTGAGTTCTCCGGCGGCGATGGGCCGAAATCGCTTGGTGGGATGCAGCCGGTCCTCTTCTACGTCACGAACGTCGTTGACGAGATAGACCGAGGCGCTTACCAGGCAGAACGCGACGAAGGCGAGCGCGGCCCCTCTGAGGATTGCTGGCTCGAACAGCTTGCCGGCCGCGAGTGGCGCGGCGAGCACGAGGAGGTTCTTGAGCCATTGACGGGGTCGCACGGCGCGGACCGTGGCTGGCATTCGGCTGCGGTGAACGGCAACCTCCGTGGATTCGGACATCAGGACGCTACATTAGCGAGCCTCTGGGAATGCCGGGTCAGCGCAGCAGCACTATGACGGGCAGCCCACTTCGCCGACTGCAGAAGCTCGCGGCCTGGCATCGCCGGAAAGCTCAAGTCATGTTCGCGGGCGACGAAGGAGGCGAATCTGGTGGGCTGTCTGTCAGAGTGCAATCGAGGTGTGTCTGCCCACTACCTTGGAGCGCGTGCACATCAAGAAGTGTCACCGGCTGATGGCAGCCGTGACGCTTTTTGTTTGCCTGCTCGTTGGATGTAGTGCTCGTCCATCGAGTGATTCCACGCCCGCGCCACCGACCGTCTCGGCAGCCTCGCCTCCAGCCATCCCGTCCGACGGCAGTACGCTCGCCGCGCTCGGCTACCTCAATGGACCGATTCAGCAGTTCTCACTGCCGCGTACGGTGCGCATCACGACGAAGGTCGACCAGCCGAACAACGTCGTTGCCGTGGTGTCGTCTCCGTCGCCAGCGGCAATTGCGTCCTATCTCCGGCGTGCCCTGCCGGCAGCAGGCTTCGATATCACCGCGGACAATCCCGAGGCGAACACCATGACGTTTGCTGGTTACGGCTGGAGCGGCAGCTTCACCGGCCATGATCAGGTATCGGCGGTTCTGCTACGGCCGCAGTAACCGGTTGGTTCGGCTCCCGGGGGCCCGCGTAGCCTCTTGCAACAGTTCCCGGCAAGCTCCCCCAAAAGAGGGCATTTGAGTTGATGTTGCTGCATAGGGAAGCGCTGCTGCAGCGCAGGCGAGCCACCATTGGCGTCGCCTGGTTAGTGATCGGGATCGTCACCGCCCTGAATGCGATCTTGATCCTGCTGACTGTGTTAGGCCCGTAGCACTACGCCGGTCACTTGCTGCGGACGATCACCCGGCGAGCATCGAGAGTCGAGTCGTCCTTGCTGGCGACGACCAGCACTCGGTCAGAAGAGTCGATGTCAGCGACCTTTGCGTCGTGCCCGTTCTCCCGCACCTTGGTGTCTTTGCTGAGCACGTAGGTCTCCACAAAGCCGTCGTTGCTCTTCACCGTGAGTGATGTGCTATTGACCTTTGCAACGCCGCCGCGCTGGAAAGCGATCACCTGGTGCTTCTCGCCAGCAAGAGTGACCTCACCGTGCAGAGCACGAGCGACAAATCGCAGGTGACGGCGTACGAAGCGGTTACGGAAGCCGTTCTCGTCGCGCTTGCCGCCGGGTTTGGCCATTGGGGTTTCCGTGGCGCTCGTGGTCGGCGTCGCGCTGGGACTGGTCGTCGGGTCGTCGGCGGGCGTGTCTGCGTACGCGAGTCCCGCGCCAATGCCTCCCACCAGAGCGACGGTGCCCACTCCGGCCGCGATGCTCTTCGTAAGCTGCCTCATGCCTCTCCCTTCTTATGTGCTCTGCTCGCGCATCGCGCTCGATCGCCCTTAGACCTCTCGGTCTTGGGCCTTGGTCCCAGTTTTGGATGCGAGAGGCGGGTATCCGCGGTGGCGGCGTCGGTCCTTCAGCAACCCTTAAGCAATCGGGCCACGCGTGTGAGTGGAGCAATCAAACTCGGATCGCGCCCTCGCTGTGCTGAGGAGGGAGCAGACACGTTTTATCGTCTGCGAGCGACGACGAAGTAAGCGAGCTCGAAGGCGCGATCCGCGCGGAGCGAGCTTGGCGAGCGACGCAATCAAATACGCCAGAGGCTGGGCCACCAGATGCCGAGCTCGTTCAACATGGCGCGGAGCAGCGGCAGACTGATGCCGACCACGTTGTGATGATCACCCTCGATCTTGGTGATGTACGGGCCGCCGAGGCCGTCGATGGTGAATCCACCAGCGACGTTGAGCGGCTCCGTGGTGGCAACGTACGCTTCGATCTCCGCATCGGTGATCTCTGCGAAGTGCACAAGCGTCGATGCGACCGCTGTGCGCGTGGCTACGGTCGTGTCGCTATGCGAGATCACGTGGTGACCGGTGTGCAGTGTTGCTGCGCGGCCACGAATCTCTTGCCAGCGCCGAACGGCCTCGGGAGGCGTTCCTGGCTTGCCGTAGCCGACGCCGTCGATCTCGAGCAAGGAATCACATCCGATGACAAGCGTGGGCGTCGATCCATGATCAATCCGGGCATCGACCGCCGACGCCTTGAGTTGCGCGAGGCGCGCGGTCAGCTCAGCCACGCCGCCCGCGGCCTCTGAGGCCTCGTCCACTCCCGAAACCACGACTTCGGGACGTAGCCCGGCATTGCGCAGCGTCCTGAGCCGAGCTTCTGACGCGGACGCGAGAATAAGTCGGGGCTGGTTATCCACCTGCGATCAGATCCGAGCGAGGGCAGCGCGCAGCGGATCCAGTCCCAGTGGCCCCAGATTCAGGGCATCAGCGTGGAACTTCCTCAGGTCGAACGATGCGCCCTGGCGTCGGCGCGCGTCTTCTCGGGCCTCGAGCCAAATCCGCTCACCAAGCTTGTAGGACGGCGCCTGACCTGGCCAGCCCAGATATCGATCAAGCTCAAAACGCAGTGTCGGCTCGTCGGTCGAACAGTTGTTGATCATGAACTCAAAGCCGGCTTCTGGAGTCCAGCGTTCCCCCGGTCGAAATTGCCAGGGGTTGATCTTGGGAATCTGCAACTGCAAGTGCATGCCGATGTCGATGATCACCCGGATGGTCCGGAACGCTTGGGCGTCGAGCATGCCCATTCGGTCGCCGGGCTCTAGATATCCCAGTTCGTCCATCAGTTGCTCGGCGTACAGTGCCCAGCCCTCGCCGTGGCCCGAGCAGAAGAAGAGCTTTCGCTGCCACCGATTCAGCAGCTCGGATCGGTAGGCATTCTGGGCGATCTGCAGGTGATGGCCTGGCACACCTTCGTGGTAGACGGTGGTGACTTCTTTCCAGGTGGAGAAGGTGTCGATGCCCTGCGGCACTGCCCACCACATCTGGCCTGGCCGGGAGAAATCCTCCGCCGGATCGGTGTAATAGATCGACCCGTCATGGGTCGGGGCGATGCAGCACTCGATCCTCTTGATCGGATCCGGGATATCGAAGTGCTCGCCCGCCAGATTAGTGATCGCTTGGTCAGCGAGTTCCTGCATCCATGCTCGAAAGGCTTCCGCGCCCGCGATGCGGCGTGCCGGATCCTTGTCCAGCGCCGCGTAGGCCTCCTTGATGTCTGACTCGCCGACCAGATCCTTGGCAATGGCCCGCTGATCCTGCTGGATGCGATGCAATTCCTCGAATCCCCATTGGTAGGCCTCCTCGAGGTCGATGACCGCGCCGAGAAAATACCGCGAGTCGAGCGCATAGCGTTCCTCGCCGACGGCGTCGAGGCTAGGGGCGAGAGGTGCTAGGGAGGTCTCCAGCCAATCGGCGAAATGGGAAAAAGCCTGCCGTGCCTCATCTGCCGCCGCACTGAGATCCGCTCTCAGGGCTTCATGATCTGGCGCGCGGGCGACCAATGCTGCGAAGAAGTCGTCGTCGCCGGTTTCGCCTGTCCAGGACCTGATCTGATCAGTGGTACCGGCAATCTGACGGACGGCCGAGATGTTTCCGTCTCGAGCCTCAGCACTCAGCGTCTCGCGAACCTGACTGAGCGGTTGTTGGACCGAGTGAAGCCGGGCCGTGATATTGCGCCACGCGTCTTCGGAGTCAGTCGGCATAAGGTCGAAAATTGCGCGGATTTCTTGTGCCTGGCCCGCGATGACGCTTACCCGAGAGGCCGTGATGTGTGCGTCGTAGAGCTCGACTTCCATGCCGAGCCGCTCCAGCATCGCCTCTTTGGCCGTGTTCTCCCGTTCATCGCGCGGTGCCGCGGAATGTAGCGCCGCGATCGTCTGACGGACATGAGCGATTCGGTCGGCTAGGCCGCTGGGGGAGTAGTCGCTCCAGGAGTCATCATGATCAGGAATGCCCAGGTAGGTTGCCGTCTCCGGGTAGCGCGCGACGCACTCGTCGACATACCGATCTGCTATGCGGTCGACCTCGCGGACGCTCCGCGTGGACGGTTGGTCTGCATGGGGCTGAGTCCCGGGGCGTGCCGACATGCCGACAGCGTAAAGGTCGGGACCTGCTGGCTCGGGGACGGGATCCGCACCTCCAGCCGACAAGGTCGCTGCTATGCAGGGCGCTGCCGCCGGAAGCCCGGCCTGGGCGACGGGTGCTGAATGATCAGCGGCGGCCGCCTCCCAGCATGCCGCCGAGCATGTCGAGGATGGATCCGGCGGCCGACTGTCCCGCACCGCCGCCGGCCGCACCACCGCCGAGCATCGAGTTCAGCATGTCATTGAGTGGATTGGCTGATCCGGTCGCGCCGCCGAACGGATTATTCTGGCCGCCGCCGCCCCCTTGACCCTGACCCATGAGGCGCTTGGACAGGTACGCGAGCACGATCGGCGCCAAGATCGGGAGTAGCTGCTTGATCAGCCCACCGCCCTGGCCGCCAAGATTGCCGCCGAGAGTCTGCGCGACTTGATCTTGGTTGGTGCCGAAGACGTTGCCGACGATCTTCTCGCCGTCATCGGCGTCCACCTGGTCAAGATCGACTCCGCCATCGATCAGATCACTCGGATGATCGCCGAGCGCTCCGGCCAGTGACGCGGCACCGGCTGGATCTTCGGCATTGGCCTGCATTCCGCCGAGCAGCGCCGGGATCGCCTGCCGGGTCGCTTGTTCGGCCGTAGCCTCGTCGACTCCCAGGAGCGACGCCAGCTGGTCCATCGGAATGTCGGTCAGGATCTCGTCTACAGCACTCACCGCTCAGCCTTTCTGCCAGCTGCCCAGGGCAGCGCCCACTGGAATCGAGTCGTACCAGCGACACTACTGCGGGCGCGCCGACATTCGCCAGGCGCTGGGACCGGGCTGTATCGGGCTACGCACCGTTCGCCAATACGCCGACCAGCCCGATCGAACTGGCGTCGTCTCCTCTTGGCGCGGGCGTGCGAACTGGGCGGACAGAACGGTCATCACTGCCGCGAGCTCTTCTTCGGTCGGTGAGCCTTTGACGATGGAGAACAACGGATCCTGATCATCAGGACTGGTCATAGTGGGATGTTGCCATGCTTCTTGGGAGGTAGTGTCTGGCGCTTGGTGCGAAGCAGCCGCAGCGCCCTGGTGATCTCGACTCGAGTTTCATGGGGGTTGATCACTGCGTCGACGTAGCCACGTTCAGCGGCGAGGTATGGATTGGCCAGCTCGTCCTCGTACTCGGTGACCAGCCGGGTGCGCATGGTTTCAGGATCATCGCTTGCCGCTAGTTCTTTGCGATACAGGATGTTCACTGCTCCTTGTGCACCCATCACGGCGATCTGGGCAGTGGGCCACGCCAGGTTGAAATCCGCACCGAGATGCTTGGATCCCATCACGTCGTACGCGCCGCCGTACGCCTTGCGGGTGATCACCGTAACGAGCGGGACCGTCGCCTCCGCGTACGCGTAGATCAACTTTGCGCCACGCCGGATGATGCCGTTCCATTCCTGATCAGTGCCAGGAAGGAAGCCGGGCACGTCAACGAAAGTGATCACCGGGATATTGAACGCGTCGCAGGTTCGCACAAAGCGTGCCGCCTTCTCGGATGCATCGATGTCAAGACAACCGGCGAAGTGCAGCGGCTGATTCGCCACCACGCCGACGCTGCGCCCGTCAATGCGACCAAAGCCGACGACCAGATTGGGTGCGAAGAGCGCATGCACCTCGAGAAACTCTCCGTCGTCGAGAACGCGCGAGATCACCTCATGCATGTCGTACGGCTGGTTGGGCGAGTCTGGGATCAGCGTGTCCAGGTCACGGTCAACGTCATTGGGCTCGAGCCCATTCTCGACGCCGAAAATCGGCGGATCCTCGAGGTTGTTCTGCGGTAGAAAGCCGATCAGCGAGCGCACATAGGAGATCGCGTCCTCTTCGTCTGCAGCGAGGTAGTGGGCGTTGCCAGATTTCGTGTTGTGGGTGCGCCCGCCGCCCAGTTCCTCCATCGACACGTCCTCGCCGGTCACCGTCTTGATCACATCCGGACCGGTGATGAACATCTGCGAGGTCTGGTCAACCATGATCACGAAGTCGGTGAGAGCTGGAGAATAGACGTGCCCACCGGCCGCCGCACCCATGATCAACGAAATCTGTGGAATGACCCCGGATGCGTGGGTGTTGCGGCGGAAAATCTCGCCATAGAGGCCGAGCGAGACAACACCTTCTTGGATGCGAGCACCGCCTCCCTCGTTGAGACCGATCAACGGGCAGCCTGTCTTGAGCGCAAAGTCCATGATCTTGACGATCTTCTCCCCGTAGACCTGGCCCAGGCTGCCCCCGAACACCGTCACGTCCTGACTGAACACACACACCGGACGGCCCTCGATCGTGCCGAACCCGGTGATAACCCCGTCTCCGTAGGGTCGCCGCTTCTCCATCCCGAACGATGTCGAACGATGCCGAGCGAACTCGTCCAGCTCGGTGAACGAGTCAGGGTCGAGGAGGAGCTGGATGCGCTCCCGGGCCGTCTTCTTGCCCTTGGCGTGCTGCTTCTCAACGGCGGCAGCCGATCCCGCATGCACCGCCTCCTGCATCCGGCGGTCCAGATCGGTCAGTTTTCCGGCAGTGCTGTGGATGTCCGGCGCTGGAATCGTGCGATCCATGCACCGGACTCTAATCAGTTACCAACGTGTACGTGTACGGCGCCGGAACGCCAGCCACTAGGGTCCGGAAGTATGCCGACCGACGATGTGATCGATCTCGTGGAGCTCCGGCAGGAGCTGATCCGGCCAGGCGCCATGTGGCAGCAGATTGATCTGAAACCGGAAACCGGCTCGACGAATGCCGATCTGGCTGCGCGCGCCAAGCAAGGCGAAGCATCCGGGACAGTGCTGATCACCGACTATCAGTCAGCTGGCCGCGGCCGCCAGGGACGTACCTGGACTGCGCCGCCCGGCTCTGGCATCGCCATGTCCATCCTGGTGAGGCCGGAAGGTATTGATCCCGCTCGCTGGACCTGGTTGTCATTGCTGGCTGGCCTCGCGGTGAGCGATGGCATCAGGCGTACGGCTGACCTACCGGCGGTACTCAAGTGGCCCAACGACGTGCTCGTTGCGGAGCGCAAGGTGTGCGGCATTCTCTCCGAGCGAGTCGACACCTCGCTCGGCGCAGCATGCGTGGTGGGCATCGGCATCAACGTTGGCCTGGCCGAAGACCAGCTACCGGTGCCGACTGCTACGTCGCTTGCGATTGCGGCGCGGGAGTTCGGCGCCACGCTTCCCTCGCGTACGGCGGTGATCGCCACTGTGCTCGCGGCGTTCGAGCTCCTGTACGGGCGGTGGCAGGCGCAGGCGGGGAATGACGCCTCGCTTGCTGCTGCATATACCGAGCGCTGCCAGACGCTCGGTCGCCCCGTTCGCGTGGTCTTGAGCGAGCAGCGCAGCGTGCAAGGCATCGCCGATCGGGTCGATCCGGACGGCAGACTCGTGGTCCGTACCGACTCCGGGCGCTCGGTCTACGGTGCCGGTGACGTCATCCATCTGCAGTCCTGAGGGATTGCGGGTGATGTGTCAGCATTGAAGGCGTGGGTCTTCCTCAAAAGGTGCTGGGCGCAGACGAACATGTCGTCATCCACACCAGGACGCATGTCAAAGCGATGCTGCTGCCGGCGCTTGCTTTCGTCCTCATCGCCGCAGCAGTGGGCGTTGGCGCCGCCTTGATCCCGCACGAGGCACGTCCCATCGGGCAGTTCGCGATCGTCGTACTTGGGGTGGTACTGGCTGTTTGGCTGGTGCTCTTGCCTTTCTTGCGCTGGCGGACCACCACGTACACGATCACCAATCGTCGATTGATCACTCGTAGCGGCATTCTCAACAAGGTCGGCAAGGACCTGCCGCTGAACCGGATCAATGACGTGTCGCACGAGCGCAGTCTGATGGATCGGATCCTCGGGTGTGGATCGCTCATCGTGCAGACGGCCGCCGAGGACGGCACGATTGTGCTGAAGGATGTGCCGGACGTTGAGCACGTGAATCTTCAGATCACCCAGCTGCTTTTCGGCCCACAACACGGTTCCCAGAACCCGCCAGCGCCGCGCTCATGACGGTTGAGCTCGGGCGACCTGCGGCGCATGTCGCTGAGGTGATCATGAATCGCCCAGAGGCGCTGAACGCGCTGTCCACGACCCAGGTTCGGCGTCTCGGCGACGCCGCGAACCAGCTTGCGGCCGATGATCAGGTCAGCGTGGTGATCATCTCAAGTGCGCTCGAACGAGCCTTCTGTGTCGGCGCTGATCTGAAGGAGCGTCGCGGCGTCTAGCAATGATGATCTGCTCCGGCAACGCCGGCCGTTTCAAGAAGCATTCGGCGCGCTGCGCGCAGTGCCGGTCCCGATGATCGCGGCGGTGGAAGGTTTCGCGCTCGGTGGTGGCTGCGAATTGGCGCTGTGCTGTGACCTGATCATTGCATCGGCCACAGCCACGTTCGGACTTCCCGAGGTGGGACTGGGCCTGATTCCGGGCGAGGGCGGCACCCAGCTGCTGCCGCGCCGGATCGGGCTGAACAGGGCGGCCGATCTGGTTCTCACTGGACGGCGGGTCGATGCCGAGGAAGCGCTGCAGCTGGGACTTGCCGATCGGCTCGTTCCGGAAGGTGCGGCGCGAAGCAGCGCGCTTGAGCTGGCGCAACAGATCGCGGCCAAGTCCCCGGTCAGCCTGCGTGCCGCCAAGCGGGCTCTCAGGCAAGGCATCGATGTCGACCTGATGACCGGTCTGGAGATCGAGGACAAGGCGTGGCAGGAAGCGGCCCTCTCAGCCGACCGGCTCGAGGGCGTCGAAGCCTTCAATCTACGGCGAACGCCGCACTGGCCAAGCTGGCAAGAGAGCGGCTGATGACTGAGCACCCGCACCAGTTTCCGCAGCCGGTTGAGTTGCCCGTCGACGAGCGGGAAAGCGTCTTGCCGCTGTCCGCTCAGCTCACCCGGTTCATCATCACCGGCGGCTTCTCGGCGATCGTCGACTTCGGCTTGCTGGTGATCTTGATGGCGCTAGGCCTGGGGCACACCCCAGCCAAGGCCATCTCTTTCATCGCCGGCACGACGACGGCCTATCTGATCAACCGGCGCTGGACGTTCAGAGCCTCTCCATCGACGCGCCGGTTCGTTGCCGTCGTGATCTTGTACGCGTTGACCTTCGCACTGCAGGTCGGCGTGTTCAGTGTCTTGTTCACGCTGCTGACCGCGCAGGGCCTGAGCCGGTTTCCGGTCCAGATCATTGCGTTCGTGATTGCCCAGGGGATTGCCACCACGGTCAACTTCATTGTGCAGCGTTCGGTGATCTTCAGGCTCAGTTGACCGGTGCTGATTGCACTCTGACCGGTACGCTTCGGCGCGTGGGTAGTGCCGAGCATCCGAAGTCGCTTGACGTATGCGCCGCCCAGGCGGCGCCCCGCTGCGTTCTCGTCGTCGCCCATAGAACACCGCTATGGGACTCCTCCTCGGCCTTGCGGTGCATCCACCTGGACGACGCCTACCGTCAAGGGACTTCGATTGCACGACACTACTGGGCGAGGCTTCACCGTCGGCATCATCGGCGGTGGACAGCTGGCGCGGATGATGCACGCCGCATCCATTGGTTTGGGTGTCAACGTACGGCTCCTTGCCGAGGCGCCCGACAGCTCAGCCGCGCAGGTGGTGCACGACGTCACGGTCGGCGACTACACCGACCCAACGACCGTGCGCAGCTTCGCCGCCGGCTGCGATGTCGTGACCTTTGACCATGAGCATGTCCCCACCGGCCTGCTTCGTGATCTCGAGTCAGACGGTGTCGCGGTTCGGCCCGGACCTGCAGCTCTGGTGCATGCTCAGGACAAGGCGATCATGCGAGAGCGGCTCGCGGCCCTGGGGGCGCCATGCCCCGTTAGTCGCGTGGTACCCGATGCGGCAGCGTTGGCCGCCTTCGGTGACGAACAGGGCTGGCCGATCGTGGCGAAGACCTCCCGCGGTGGATACGACGGCAAGGGCGTGTGGCGGCTCGATTCTGCCGCCCAGGCGAGCGAGCCCTTCGCGCAGCTGAGCGATGGCGTACAGATCATCGGCGAGGAGTTCGTGGATTTCGCGCGCGAACTCAGTGCCCTCGTGGTGCGCTCACCGTCCGGGCAGGCGGCGGCGTACCCGATCTCGGAATCCGTGCAACGCAATGGCATCTGTGTCGAGACGACCACACCTGCGCCGGAGCTCGATGATGATCACGCGGTCGCGGCACAGCAGCTCGCGCTGAGGATCGCTCACGAGCTCGGTGTCGTCGGAGTACTTGCTGTGGAGCTCATGCAGCGTCCAGATGGGTCCGTCGTTGTCAATGAGCTTGCGATGCGACCGCACAACACCGGCCACTGGACGATCGACGGAGCCGTCACGTCGCAGTTTGAGAATCATCTGCGGGCCGTGCTCGATCTGCCGCTCGGCGAACCGGCCAGCATCCACAGCTGGACGGTGATGGCCAATATCTTCGGTGGGAAGATCGACGATCTTCCATCAGCCTTGTTGCATTGTTTTGCCCGAGACCGGCGGCTGCGGGTGCAGCTGTACGGCAAGCAGGTACGTCCCGGTCGCAAGGTGGGCCATGTCACCACCTTCGGAGATGATCTTGTCCAGACACAGAAGCGGGCTCGGCATGCCGCCGCGTACCTGATGGGAGACCCCGATGCCTGACGATAGTTCGCGGCCCAGGGTCGGGATTGTGATGGGTTCCGATTCGGATTGGCCGGTGATGGGTGCCGCTGGGCTCGCACTGCGTGAGTTTGACGTGAGTTTCGAGGCTGATGTGGTCTCCGCGCATCGGATGCCCGACGCCATGATCAGCTACGGGCGGTCGGCTCACACCCGAGGGCTCGAAGTGATCATTGCCGGCGCCGGTGGCGCGGCGCACCTGCCGGGCATGCTGGCTTCAGTCACGCCGCTGCCCGTTATCGGGGTTCCGGTGCCGCTGAAGTATCTCGACGGCATGGATTCCCTGTTGTCGATCGTGCAGATGCCCGCTGGCGTACCTGTGGCGACCGTTGCCATCGGCAACGCCCGGAACGCCGGCCTGCTGGCGGTGCGCATCCTCGCCGCGAGTGATCAGCGGCTGCGGCAGCGAATGATCGACTTCCAAGATCAGCTTCGGAAGTCCGCCGAGGCCAAGGGGGCAGCCGTACGAGCGAACGCCCAAGACCAGGGCAACGGGTCCGGCTAGTGCCAGGCGTCGTCGGGGAATTGGTGGTGGGCGCTGGTCTGCTGGGCAGGGGTTTGCGCCTGATCGCTCGTCGACCACGACTCTTCCTGCTCGGAGCAATCCCGCCGTTGATCACCTCGGTGATCTTTACCGGACTGCTGGTTGCGCTGATCATGGAACTTGATCCGGCCGTCGACTGGCTGACGCCGTTCGCCGATGGCTGGGCTCGAGGCCTTGCTACCGCTATCCGCGTGCTCGTTGGCGCCGCTCTGGTTAGCGGTGCCGTACTGCTGATGGTGATCTCGTTCACCACACTGACCCTCGCCCTCGGGTCGCCGTTGTACGACAAGCTGTCCGAGTCGGTAGAAGCCGAGTTCGGCGAAGTGCCTGAACTCAACGAAAACGTCGCACGCGGAATCTTCCGCGCGCTGCGCCAAGCCTTCGCTCTGATCGCGATCTCGGCACTTGGGGCTCTGGTGCTCTTTGCTACCGGATTCATCCCCGTCGTCGGTCAAACCGTCGTTCCGGTGGTCTCGGCCACCTTCGGCGGCTGGATGCTGAGTATCGAGCTCGTCGGCTCGGCCTTCGAACGACGCGGGATGCTACGGCTTGCCGATCGTCGTGCGGCAATGCGGAGGCGGCGGATTCGAGTCCTCGGTTTTGCCGTCCCGACCTTCCTCTTGCTCGCCATCCCGCTGGCTGGGGCGGTGATCTTTCCGATAGCGACCGCGGGAGGCACGCTGCTCGCTCGACAACTACTCGGTGAACCCACGTAATGTGAGGCTGACAATCTTCGGGAGGTGGTCATGTCTGAGCTGTCCGTGCAGCTTTACACCCTACGCAAGGCCCTGGAGCAGGATTTCGACGGGACGTTGCAGAAGCTCGTCGGCTTCGGGTTCACCCAGGTTGAGCCGTTCCAGCTTCCTGCATTGGCCGATCGGCTACGCACTGGACTTCGCCAAAATGGGTTGGCTGCGCCAACGACACATGTTGGATTGCTCAACGGGAATCAGGATGAGATCTGTGAGCTGGCCGTCGAACTCGGCATCCAGACGATCATCGAGCCGTACGTCGACCCTGCTCGCTGGCAGGCGGAAGCCGACATCAACCAGATCGCATCCGAGCTCAACGAAGCAGCAAAGAGGGCGGCCCGATACGGTCTCAGGGTCGGCTACCACAACCATCATTTCGAGCTGGAATCCAAGATCAGCGGCGTTCACGCCCTTGAGGTATTCGCGGATCGGCTTGCGCCGGAGGTCGTTTTGGAGGTCGACACCTACTGGGCGTATGCCGGGGGTGCCGATGTGCCGGCCCTGCTCAACCGCCTTGGCGATCGGGTGGTCGCGCTGCATTTGAAGGATGGCGACGGGAGCCTTGACACCAGCAAACAGGTAGCGGTCGGATCTGGCGTGCTTCCAGTGCGGGAGATCATCGAAGCGGCTCCCGATGCATTGCGCGTAGTGGAGCTGGATGACTCTGAGACTGATCTGTTGGAGGCCGTACGGGCGAGTCGTGAATTCCTGCTCGCCGAGCAGGTTTGATCATGAGTAGCTCGGTTGGCGTCGGCGTGATCGGCGCCGGCACTATCAGCGACACGTACCTGGAAAACCTCAGCACATTTCGCCGACACCGAGGTGCTCGCCATCGGCGACATTGTCACCGATGCCGCCAAGGAAAAGGCGGCCAAGTACGACGTTCCCGCCGCAGGAGATGTGGCTACCGTTCTCGACCACCCAGATATCGAGATCGTTGTCAACCTCACCATTCCGGCGGCTCACGCGGAGGTCGCGACTCAGGCGATCGCGACTGGCAAGCACGTCTGGAATGAGAAACCTCTCGCCCTCGATCGCGTTAGCGGCCGAAGCCTGCTCCGCGACGCTGAAGAGGCTGGGTTACTTGTTGGCTGCGCGCCGGATACCTTCCTGGGTGCTGGTCTCCAGACGGCCTGCCGGCTTGTCGAGCAGGGTCTGATCGGGACGCCGCTCACGGCTCTGGCGCTGCTGCAGTTGCCCGGACCGGAGCTGTGGCATCCCAATCCCGCGTTCCTGTATGCGGCGGGTGCTGGCCCGCTCTTCGACCTTGGGCCTTACTACCTCACTGCACTCGTGCAGGTCTTCGGGCTCAGTCTCTTCGGTGGCTGCACTTGGGTCGAAGGCCCGGGAGCGGCGGGTGATCGGCTCCGGACCGAAGGCGGGGGAGGAATTCGATGTCACGGTGCCCAGCCACGTGAGTGCGCTGGTCCAGTACGAGTCGGGCCAGTCCGCCCAAGCCATGTTCTCCTTCGACTCGGCGCTGCCTCGTACTCTGTTGGAGGTCAATGGCACCGAGGCAACGATGCTGTTTCCCGACCCCAACTACTTCGACGGCAAGATTGCCGTCAGAAAACGCGGTGGCGAGGACTGGGAGACGGTGGCCACGACGACGGCCTTGTCCTCGCGAGGCACTGGAGTGCTGGACATGGCCCGCGCGATTCGGGAGGGAAGGCCGCATCGCGCGCAAGGAGCGATGGGCTATCACGTCCTTGACACCATGATCGCGATTGCAGAGTCGGTCGAGTCGCGCGCCTTCGTCGAGGTCGAGAGCTCAGTCGACAAGCCGCCGCTGCTACCGGAGGACTGGGATCCGCTAGCCCCAACGCTTTGAGCGAGGCCACATTTGTCGGATTCCTACGTAGACATAGATTGCTGACGGTCTGCACGGGTTGCAACCTATGCAAACCGTCAGAGACCTACGTGCACGTAGGTTTCCAACCAGGCTCGAGCGGGACGAGCCCGTCGCGATTCGCTGCCGGGCTAGGCTCCGCGTGTGAGTGACTTTGCGGAGCTTTACCGACCGACTGAGGAGCATGAGGCCTTCCGCGCCGCGGTGCGCGAGCTGTGCGAGGAGAAGGTCGCCCCGAACGCCGCCGAGGCCGATGAGTTGGCCGAGTTTCCGAAAGCATCCTACGAAGCGCTGGTATCCGCGGATTTCCACGCACCGCACATCCCGGAGGCGTACTCCGGTGTGGGTGCCGATGCACTCGCCACAGTGATCGTCATCGAGGAGATTGCTCGAGTTTGTGCTGCGACATCCCTCATTCCGGCAGTCAACAAGCTCGCCAGCCTGCCGTGGCTGCTCGTCGGCTCGGAGGAGATCAAGCAGGCCTATCTGCCACCGATTGCTCGCGGCGAGGCGATGGCCTCCTACTGTCTGTCGGAGCCCGAGGCCGGCTCGGACGCGGTAAGCATGCGGACTCGGGCCGTACGGGACGGTGATCATTTCATCCTCAACGGCGTCAAGCGCTGGATCACCAACGCCGGGATCTCTGACTTCTACACGGTCTTCGTCGTCACCGATCCCGAAGCCCGCTCCAAGGGCATCAGCGCTTTTGTGGTTGAGAAATCCGATGTCGGAGTGTCCTTTGGCGCTCCGGAGAAGAAGCTTGGGATCAAGGGCTCGCCGACCTGCGAGGTCTACCTTGACCGGGTCCGCATTCCCGAGTCACGAATGATCGGCGCGGAGGGTACGGGCTTTGATACAGCGATGCGCACCCTTGATCACACCCGCATCACCATCGCCGCACAGGCGGTCGGCATCGCCCAGGGAGCTCTGGACTACGCGCTTGGCTATGTCAAGGAGCGCAAGCAGTTCGGCAAGGCACTCGCTGAGTTTCAGGGCTTGCAGTTCATGCTCGCTGACATGGGGATGAAACTCGAGGCTGCGCGGCAGCTCACCTACGCTGCGGCGGCGAAGTCCGAGCGGGGCGACGCTGATCTGGCCTTCTTTGGTGCTGCCGCCAAATGCTTTGCCTCCGATGTGGCGATGGAGATCACCACGGACGCGGTCCAGCTGCTTGGTGGCTACGGATACACCAAGGATTTCCCGGTTGAGCGCATGATGCGCGATGCCAAGATCACCCAGATCTATGAGGGGACCAATCAGATTCAGCGAATCGTGATGGCTCGCCAACTGTTGACTGGACTTAAGCGCTAACCGACCTCGGCGCTGTTCTCCGGCAGCCCGCTCGGCCAGGTTCGCTCGCCCACGGCCGGTCGCATCGCCAGCAACTCTGCGAGCAACTGCTCGTCCAATGGCTCCTCGAGCGCGTCCACAGCGGACCGCAGGTGACGCGACTTCCGGTGCCGATCAGGGTGGTAGCGCACCGCGAGCGCTGTAGGGAGTACTGGTTGGCGACGAAGGCGATGTCGACGCCTCGCTCTGCGCACAGCGAGACCATCCTGGACGCCGCATCGCGGATCGCCGGGGTTGCGGGGTGGTCGAGCTTGATCGATGAGCCGGCCGGCGTGAGCAGGCCGAGCGCGACCGCGGCTGCGTTGATGAGGCCGACGCCCCGAGCGTTTGCAACTGGCGCAATCTCGCGTTCCAGCGTGTCGTCCAAGAGCGTGGCGTGAGCATAGGTCAGGCAGACGTCCAGCTCGGTCTGAGTCATCGCCGCGTTCATCACTGGGGCGGGGTAGCCGGTCATCCCGATATAGCGGCAGAGGCCCTCGTCGCGCATTGCGCGGAGTTCGGCATAAGAGTCCTCGAACACCGGACCGAGCGGAACGAACTCGATGTCGTGAAATTGCAGAATGTCGACGTAGTCCGTCTTCAACAGCCGCAGGCTGTTCTCGACACTGCGCCGGATGCGCCCTGGCGAGAAGTCGAAGTCATTGACGCCGTAACGTCCGGTCTTGGTACCGAGTACGACCCGGTCTCGACGGCCCACCAGTGCCTTGCCCAGTCGCTCCTCGGCATTTCCGTAGTAGGCGGCGGTGTCGAAGAACGAGATACCAAGATCTAGAGCTTCGTGCACCACCGCAATCGCAGCGAACTCATCGACCGCGCCGAACAACTCACCGAGGGGTGCGGTGCCGAACCCTAGCCGGGACACCTCCAGCTCAGTCCGTCCCAAACGCGCGTACTCCATGTGCACTCCTCTCTCCCGCGCCCTGCCGCCTCGACCTGGGCGCCATTGTCCACCAGAGCTTGCACGCTCTCGTTCGGTATGACCAATCAGTGATGTCATGTCTGGCTCTTGACATCACTGAGCTTCGCGAGATGCTTGAGGTATGGCGTCACGAGCTGTCTTTCCCTCTGCGTTGGCGAAACGAGCGGCTGCGTGCGCTGACGGCCGAGGTTGCCTCTCGGCTAGGCATCAGCCAGAACGAGCTGATCGAGCAGGCGATCGAGCACGAGGTCGTCGCCCGAGGCGCGATGTTGAGTGATGATCTACGAGCCGCCGCCGACCGACTGGCCGAGCTCACCCAGGAGCAATACGAGCGAATCCAAGCGCGCGGTCTTGAAGACTATGTGGCAGGTGAGGGTCTGTTAGAGCCGGTCCAAGCTCGATCGACGCAGCGTCCTGTCGCATCCAGCGACGTCGCAGTAGACCGTTCGCCGCGCATCCGTGACGTCACCTCGATCTACAGATCGGGCCGCGCTGAGCTGGCATGACGGCTCCGTCGTGGCAGGACGATAACCCAAACAACCTTTCTCTCATTCAGAGCAACGCGACTCAACTGATCAGCGAGCTACACGCCAGCGCCGCTGAGCGGATCATGCCAACTCGCGAGGAATTGTGCCGTTGGCATGCCAGGCTCTACGCCGGCTGCGACGTGCCGGTCGCTGGCTATGTCGGTCATTTCCGAGGCGACCCCGCTGTCAGGGAACTCGTCGATTACGAGGTCGGACTCGGGGCGCCGCTCAAGGACGGCAATCTGGAGAAGATGGGCGTCTGGGCCAACCGCGTCAACGAGGAGATGGCCGCGGTACTTGCCGGCCTGCACGCCGTTTTCGCTGAGCTTGACGCGCGGCTGCCCGTCGGTCAGCCACCCGGTACCGCAGACGAGATACTTCAAGTGATCAGCTTCGCTGCCCTCGCCCATGGCGAATGCTTGCGCGTACACCCGTTTGCCAACGGCAACGGTCGTATCGCCAGACTCCTGGTGGCGTTCATCTGCCTGCGGTACGCGACGCCGATGTTCTTGCACATCAAGCCACGCCCCGAGGGCGAGGACTATGTCCGTGCCAGTCGAGACTCGATGGGCCGGCCGCCAGACTTCGTTGGCAATCACACGACGACGACTGCGGTCTTCGCGCACCTGCTCGCCGACGAGCTCGCCGGCGAGCGGGTGGCTTAGCGGTGATTGCCGCTACTCGCTAGATTTGGCGCGATGACCGCCGAGTTCACTCTGGCCGCCTGTGCGGAGATGATCTTCACTGAGCTGCCCATCACCGAACGGGTGCGGCGGATAGACGATCTTGGTTTCCAGGTAGAAATCTGGGACTGGACCAGACACGACATCGACCAGCTTCGGTCGACCGGTGCCACCTTCTCGTCGATGACCGGCTATGTAACCGGCGATCTGATCGATCCTGACGGGGCCGACGAGCTGGTCGCCACCGCAGAGCAATCCATCGCAGTGGCAGCAAGGCTTGGTATCCCTCGACTCAACCTGCATGGCACGGGCTTGGACAGCCGTGGTCTCCCGATAAAGCCGGTCGAAGTGATCACCGGTGAGATGTGGCTGACAGCAGAACACACTCTGGCCAGGATCGCCGCGCTTGGTCAGCGCGAGGGGGTGATCTTCTGCCTGGAGAACCTCAACACCGCTGTTGATCATCCTGGTACGCCGTTTGCGAAGGCTGCCGACACGCTTGCGCTGGTCGCAGCCGTCGACAATTCTCACTTGCGGCTGATGTTGGACATCTACCACGCCCAGATCGGCGAAGGAAACCTCGTTGAGCTGATCAAGACGTGTGCGCCCCTATATCGGCGAAGTCCAGGTCGCCGATGTTCCGGGCCGTTGCGAGCCTGGAACCGGAGAGATCAACTATCCGCGCATCGCACAGGCACTTCGCGAGATCGGCTATCAGGGCACGGTCGGCCTTGAAGCGTGGGCCTCCGGCGACAGTGAACTCGCGCTCGAACGCTTCCGGACCGCGTTCACCGTCGCACTTTAGGCATATCAAGATGGAACCCGTCGACCGTTTGACTGTCTGCGATCACAAGTGGGCAAAGAGGGTTCTCACTCGGTCGAGGTGACCGCATGAAGCTTGCTCTACGCTCGAAACAGAGAGGGGCCTCACAATTGCTGGAAGTCACACTTCTCGGAGAGCAGTACGTCGCAGGATCGACCGCGACGAACCTCTCACGCTCCTCACGCTCCATCGCGCTGCTCGGCTTCCTTGCTGTCCACGCTGACGCACCCCAGCCTCGGCAACTTCTAGCCGCCACCTTCTGGCCCGATTCGACCGAGCAGCAGGCGCGGACGAACCTGCGACGAGAGCTGCATCATCTCCGCGTGCTGCTCGGTGACGACCCTTCTCTCGTCGTTGAGCCGGCCACCCTGATGTGGCGAGAGTGGCCGACGTGCCGCGTCGACGTGTGCGTCTTCCAGCGCGAACGGCAGTTGGCACTGCAGGCGCTCGCGACCGGCGACGCAGCACGCGATGCTCGAGCATGGTGCAGCGGCGGTCGAGGAGTATCGCGGCGATCTGCTCCCGGGAATGTACGACGACTGGGTGCTGGCCGAGCGCGAGCAGCTGAGCCGCCAGTGCGTCGAACTCTGCGACCAGGTGATAGCAGGTTGGCGAGACGTGGGTGACCTCGAGACGGCCGTCGAATACGGCAGGATCCGCGTGCGACTCGAGCCCCTTGAGGAGGTTGGATACCGAACGCTCATGGAGCTGCAGGCCGATGCGGGCGACCGGGCGGGTGCCATCAGCACATTTCACAAGTGCGCCGAGATGCTGGACCACGAGCTGCAAGTCAAGCCTTCCCAAGCCACGGAGACACTCGTGGAGCGACTGCTCAGCTCTGACGACCCCGACGTGTCAGGTGCGCGCAGCCCACGGCACGCTCGGGCGCGGCTTGTCCGGCGCGCGCGGCTGGTGGGGCGCGACTCGGCGAGTTCGACCAGATCCTCGAGTCCTGGAACAGCGCCGTCGAGGGCCGGCCTCGCCTGCTCGTCATCACAGGTGACGCCGGCGTCGGCAAGAGCCGGCTGATCTCCGAGCTCGCGCACAAGGCGCGTACCGACGGCGCTGTCGTGGCCACGACGCGCTGTTTCGGGATGGCAGGTGCACTAGCTCTGAAGCCAGTTGCTGACTGGCTGCGCCATCCTCGCATCCAGCGATCGCTGGCCGCCCTCGACGAGATCTGGCGGGTGGAAGTTGATCGACTCATTCCTGATGCGGCAGGCGACACCTACGGCGGGAAGCGGGAGAGGCCGCTTCCCGAGCGCATCGCCGCCTCCCGGGCGATGGTCGACGCCTGGCGTCGGCACAGATTCTTCGAGGGCCTCGCTCAGGGGATCCTCGCTGTGGGCCAGCCGACGCTCCTCGTACTGGACGACCTGCACTGGTGCGACGATGAGACAACCGCGTGGTTGCCCTTCTTGCTCGGCCGAGCCGCTGGAGCGCCATTGTTGGTCGCCGCAACGGCACGACGCGAGGAGCTGGCAGCCAATGCCGATGTGTCTCGGCTGTTGCTCGCTTTGCGGTCGGCAGGTTCCTTGATCGAGATGGCGCTACCGCCGCTCGGACGAGACGGTGTGCGGGCGCTCGCAGCCTCGTTCCTCGAGCGGGAGCTGAGCGACGAGGAGGTTTCGCTGCTGGCCACAGCGACGGGTGGGTACCCGCTCTACGTCGTGGAGGCCATTCGGAGTGCAAACGAGCTGGACCAAGGCGGCCCTCTTTCATCGCTTGGGGACCTCGCGTCGGTGCTACGCCGTCGGCTTGACGCAGCATCGCCTCACGCCCGCGAGGTCGCCGCGCTGGCCTCCGCCGTCGGTCGCGACTTCACCCTTGATCTACTCACGGAGGCAAGCGATCTCGACGTCGACGTAGTGGTTCGCTCGGTCGATGAACTCTGGAGGCACGGCATCTTCAGGGAACAGTCCAGCGGGTACGACTTCTCTCACGACTTGCTGCGCGATTCGGCGTACGCCTCGGTGTCGCCTCCGCACCGGTGGCTGCTGCATCGTCGGATCGCGCAGAGTCTCCAGATCCTGCATAGCGAGCGCGAGGATGAGGTCGCTGCTCAGCTGGCCGAACAGTATGACCGGGGTGGGCGACCCGACCGCGCTCGGCACTACTACCGACGCGCGGCACAGCTTGCCGCCGCCGTGTTCGCCAACTCTGAGGCCGTGCGTTGCTTCCGCCGCTGTCTGGAGCTCGTCGCGCAGCAGCCGGCTGGGCGAGCGCGGGATGAAGAGGAGCTCGACGTGCTGCTGGAGATGTCCCCGCCGTTGAACGCCCTGCATGGTTACTCTTCGCCACAACTGCAGGCGACGCTGGAACGGTCCGCGTATCTTGCCGAGAAACTCTCCCGTCCTCGTGACCTGATGTCCTGCTTCGTCGGTCTGTGTGCCGTGCGTCTCGTGCAAGGCCACGTCACCGACGCATACGAGCTCGCTATCCGTGCCCTTGATCTGGCGGCGGTGGAGCCGGAGATGGCTGGTCAGGCTCACATGCTTGTGGCCGGGTGCTTGACCAGTCTCGGCCGACTCGAGGAGGCCCTTGATCACTTCGAACGCGCCCGTGAGCTCTCGCGGGGCTCGGTGTCGCTGATCACCGGCACGCTGCCCGAGGTGCACGGCTTGGCATGGAGTGCGCACGCCCAATGGCTGCTCGGAAATCCGGAGCAGGCCATCGCGAAATGTCGGGAGGCCGTCGAGCTGGCGAAGTCAGCAGACCACCCGTACAGCCTGGCTGTTGCCCTGGCTTATTCGGCGACCACGCACCAGCTGGTTCAGGACCGGGTGGGCGCCGGCGAGGCGGCGAGCGAACTCATCAGTTTGTGCGAGCACTACTCGTTCAGCTACTACGGCGATTGGGGCGTGGTGGTCGACGGCTGGTTGCGTGGCGGTGACGCCGGTGTCGCTCGCATTCAGCAGGGCATCGACAAGCTTCGGTCGGCGGGACAGCACGTTCGGATGGCGTATTGGCTGTACCTGCTGGCCGAGGTGCTGGTCGAGGCCGGGCGCACCGCAGACGCGCGCGGCATCCTCGACGCGGCTCTTGCCGAGGCCGAGCAACACGACGAGCGGTGGTGGATGCCTGAGGTGCTTCGTGCCCGGGCGCGACTTTTGAGCCGCGATACGGCGGTGCCTGTCTTGCGTCAGGCCGCGATCCTTGCGAAGAACCAGCACAGCCGGGTGCTGCAGGCGCGCTGCGAGCGGGATCTGGCTGAACTCGGCGTCGATGGCGAGGACAGCGTTCTTTCACCCGGCCGCTGAACCGAACGCTTCGCGAACGCTGCTCCTCCTAACGTCGTTTGGCATGACTACTACAACAGCACTGTCGCGAGCCACAGATCTCCCCTTGGACGAGCTCGCGGCTGGAATACGGGGCGCTCTCACGCTCCCCTCGGACCCTGGCTACGACGAGGCCAGAGGCGTCTACAACGGAGCTGTCCACCGGCGACCGGCTGCACTCGTTCGGTGCGCCGACGTCGCCGATGTGATTGCCTGCGTCAACTTCGCGCGGGAGCACGACATGGCACTCGCCATTCGCGGCGGAGCGCACAGCGGAGGCGGTTTCGGTGTCTGGGATGACGCACTCGTGATCGACCTCGGTGGCTTGCGGAGCACGACCGTGAACCCGGCAGCCCACACCGTGCGGGTCGACGGTGGCTGCACCTGGGGCGACGTCGATCACGCCACTGGTGCGTTCGGCATGGCGACCCCCTCCGGGTTCATGTCGACAACTGGCGTGGGCGGACTGACCCTCGGTGGTGGGTTCGGCTACCTGTCACGGCAGGTTCGGGCTCAGCATCGACAATCTGCTCTCTGCCGACGTCGTGCTTGCTGACGGCAGCTTCGTCACCGCCAGCCATGACTCACATCAAGATCTCTTCTGGGCGCTCCGGGGCGGTGGTGGCAACTTCGGTGTTGTCACGTCGTTCACGTTTAGCGTGCCACGAGATCGGGGACAACGGAACGGTCATTGCCGGCCCGGTGCTCTACGACATCGCCGACACCGAGGCAGTCTTCCGCTGGTATCGCGAACTGCTGCCCGCTCTCCCCGAAGAGCTCAGCGGCTGGCTCGCAACTCTGGTCATACCCTCAGGGCCTCCGTTCCCCGAGGAGCTGTGGGGACGCAAGGCATGCGGCATCATCTGGTGCTACTCAGGCGCCCTCGACAAGGGCGACGATGTGCTGGCTGCGGTGCGTGAGTTCGGCTCGCCGCTCGCTGGTCGGACTGCAGCCGATGCCGTACTCGGTCCTCCAGAGCGCATTCGACGCGTTACTACCCGAAGGGCCTGCAGTGGTACTGGAAGGCCGACTTCTTCACCGAGATCACCGACCAGGCGATCGAGCTGCACAGGCGGTACGGCGAGGCCATCCCTACGCCACTCTCCGCCATGCACCTGCACCCGATCAGCGGCGCCGTGGCCCGGGTCGCCGAGGATGCGACCGCCTTCGCCTACCGTGACGGAGGTTGGGCCGGTGTGATTGCTGGGGTTGATCCCGACCCAGCCAACCTGCCACTGATCACCGAGTGGTCACGCCAGTATTGGGAAGAGCTGCACCCGACATCGGCGGGAGGCGCGTACGTCAACTTCATGATGGAAGACGAGGGTGAGAGGCGGATCAAGGCGTCGTACCGCGGCAACTACGACCGGCTGTCTCGGATCAAGAAGCGCTACGACCCGACCAACCTCTTCCACATCAACCAGAACATCCCACCTGCGTCCTAACGCTAGAGCCACCAGCTGGCTCGACCTTGGGCCAGCCGGCTCGGTTCACGGCAATTTGCTGAATACCGTTCTGCAGATATTCGGCGCTGGCTCGTACGTGCCGCGACAGGTCCTTCGTCTTTGGGTTCTTCGGTGAGGATCGTGTCCTGTTCGAGGGTGTACCAGCCGCCGTAGCCGTGTGCCCAGAGGTGTCCGACGATGGCGGGTACGTCGACGTCTCCCTGACCCAGTGGCCGATACATTCCCTCTCTCACAGCATCGCTGTAAGTGAGCTGGCCGGACTGCACCCTCGCCGCAATCGTTGAGTCGACGTCCTTCAAGTGCAGATGCGCGATCCGCTCAGGGGCTTGTCGTGCCAGCTCGGCGGGGTCCGTGCCACCGATGAGGAGATGGCCGGTGTCGAGGCATAAGGAGATCGATGAGCCGGCCAGCACCTGCTGCACCTCGTCTCCAGTCTCGATCATGGTGCCGACGTGCGGATGCAGTACTGCTCTGACATCTCTTTCGGCAGCCAGCTTGGCCACCCGATCAAGGTTGGCGAGCAGTCGCTTCCACCCCGCTTCATCGAGCTGCGGCCGGGCGTCATAACCGGCGGAGCCGGTGACGGCTGACAAGACGAGGACCTGTGCTCCGGAGGCGACATAGCCGTCGAGGATGCGGTCCACCTCGGGAAGAGGGTCGTTGCCTGGCACGTGCAAGAGCAAAGGCGTGAACCCGCCAATAGCCCGCAACCCATGGTGGGACAACACACTCGCCATCGCCGCCGGCTCGCGCGGCAAGAAGCCGTCGGGTCCGAGCTCGGTGGCCATGAGGCCCACCTCGCGCATCTCTTTGAGCACTCGATCAGGACCCAGCTGGTAGCCCCAACCCGGCACCTCGCAGACACCCCAGGAGATTGGTGCACCGGCGATCTTGTGCTCTGGACGATTCGCCTGCTCGGTGATCACCGTGATCCGCACCTCCTCGTACGCGGCCACCCAGTCGGGGTTCGCCACCGCCGCCGGCTGGCGACCCGCGAGCACATCGACGATGCCGCGCGCTGCGTCGACGAAGGTGGCAGCGGCGGCGCGGCGTGACATTCCCATCAGATGCGGTGTGAGTACGACGTCAGAGTGATCGAACAGGGCGTGGTGCTCCGGCGGTTCGTTCTCGAACACATCGAGTCCCACGCCGCCGAGCTGCCCGGACTCGAGCGCCGCGAGGGCGGCGTCGAGATCGACCAACCCGCCCCGGCCGCAGTTGATCAGAATCGTTCCCGGCCGTACGCGATCCAGAAATGCCCTGTCGACCAGGTGATGGGTTTCTTCGGTCAGTGGTACGTGTAGCGTCACGATGTCGCTTGCTGAGGCGAGCACCGATACGTCGGCAGACGCAATCTCCGGCGGCGGTGCGCTGAAGGGGTCGTACGCCAGCAGGTTCATCCCGAAGGCTGTAGCAAGCTCGCCGACCCGCCGCCCGATCCGTCCGTAACCGATAATGCCGAGCGTGGCGCCGTCCAGATCGCCCATGACAATCTGGCTGCGCTCCGCCCACCGGCCGTTCCGGACGAGATCGGTGAATGGACGTAATCGCTTGACCAGATGCAAGGCCAGTGCGAACACCCCCTCGGCCACAGCTCGCGTGCCACTGCCCGGCGTGATCACGACCGGGATGCCCCGTGCGGTGGCCGCTTGGAGATCGACGTGGTCGACGCCGACACCGGTGCGTGCGAGGACGCGCAGCCGCGGGGCGCGAGCAAGAAACGCGGCATCCACGACGGCATCGGCCCGGACGATGGCGCCGATAGCGCTGGCAATGTGCTGTTCGCTTGGATCGGCGACGAACACGATTTCATCGCCGAGGACACCAGTGACCAGCGCCGGATCGACGGGACCAAGTGCCACGACCACCGGACGGTCGACGGTCACGACCTCACCCGCTTGCCGTGGCGGGTACGGCCCGGTTGCCGCCGAATGTGGCAGCCGGAACTGCTGGGACTTGCTGCCACGTGCCGCGCTCGCTCGAGGCGGCGGCGGCGGCGATGACCTCGGCCACATGGTGTGCGTCGTCGACAGTGGAGTTACGACGCTCGCCACCGGTCACCGCGACGAGGAACTTCTTCGCCTCGATGACCTTGAGATCGTCGTGGCCCATGCTGGTGCCCGGACCCGGCTGAAAGTGTGCATAGTCGCCGAGGTGGGAGTTGCCGAGCACGGTGGTGTAGCCGAAGTGCGGGCCTCCTCGACCCAGGCACATCCGCAATTCGTTCATCTGCTCGAAGTTCCAGGTGGCCGAGCCTTCGGTGCCATAGATCTCGAAGCCGATGCCGCATTGAGGTCCAACAATGACCCGAGAAGCCTCCAGCGTGCCCACCGCTCCGGCCGCCCGGGAGTCGGGTGCGAAACGCACCAGCGCCGCCGCATAGTCGTCGTTTTCCACCGGTGCCAGCTCGCCGTCCTCGATGACCGCGAAGTGGGTGCCAGAACCCATGGGCAGAATCGGTCGCTCGGTGTAGATCGTGCTTGTCAAAGCGGTCACGTCGCTGATCGGCCCGAGCAGATACTGCACAAGGTCGACGACGTGGCTCAGCAAGTCACCGAGGGCACCGAAACCGGCGAGGTCGCGGATAAACCGCCACGACAGTGCGCCCTTCGGTTCGGAGGCATAGCCGTTGAAGAAGACCGCGCGAACGTTGGTGATCCGGCCGAGCTCACCGTTCATGACAAGTTCGCGTACGTGCTCCACTGCAGGGGCATGGCGGTAGTTGTAGCCGACCGAGGTCACGACACCGGCACTTTGAGCGGCCGCGGCTACGTCGGCCGCTTCCTTCGCGTCACGTCCGACCGGCTTCTCGATCCAGAACGGTTTACCGGCCTCGGCAGCTGCAACGCCGATCTCCCGATGGAGACCTGTCGGGTGCGCAGATCGAAACGACATCGACGTCCGGGTCAGCGAGGACATCGTGATAGTCAGTGCTCGCTTTCGCATAGCCGAGGACATCCCGTGCGTATTCGGCCCTGTCCGGTGCGGTATCCGCGGCATGCACCAGGCGAGGCCGCAGACCCAACTCCGGGTAGACGTACGGAAGTGCCTGGTACGACCGGGTGTGCAGTTTGCCCATCCAGCCGACGCTGATCAGACCGACGCCAATGTCATCGTGGGTGCCGCCATTACTGGTCATGAATTCTCCTGTGATGATGTGCCCTGAGCCCTTCGACAGGCTCAGGACGGCGCTCGTCGAAGGACACGCGTTGCGACGAGCTCAGCGCGCATTCGACCGGACGCGGCCAAGCTCCGCGGTGAGGGCGGTGGCCAGCAGCGTGGAGTCGGAGCCGACCGCGACGAAGGTCCAACCCTGCGCACGCTTCTCGGCCGCTGCCGCCCCGTTTGGCACGAGCAGCCCGCAGCTTTTGCCGAACTGTTGCGCAGCGCTGCGCACCCGGTCGAGAGCTTCCAGATAGCTCGGGGCCTGCACGTCGCCGGGCACCCCTAGGTCATGGCTCAGGTCGCGCGGGCCGACGAACAAGACATCGACACCGTCCAGCGCAGCAATCTCAGTCACCTGCTCCACCGCGCGGGCCGACTCGATCTGGACGACCGCCAGGACTTCACTGTTGGCGCTGTCAAGGGCAGACGGGTCGAGGCCGAAGCGGCATGCTCGGTTGTAGGTGGCCACACCGCGATCTCCCTCTGGTGGATAGCGCAGGTGTCGTATCGCCGCTGCGACTTCTTCCGCACTGTCCAGCCGGGGCAGCATGACACCGGCCGCGCCTTGGTCAAGCACACGGCCGAGCCGAATCCGCTCCGCAGACTCGACCCGGACCACGGTCGGCACGCCGTACGCGCCCGCCGCGACGACGACCGGACCGACCTGCTCCTCGCCGCCGGCGCCGTGCTCGAGGTCAAGTAATACCCAGTCGACGCCGGCTGCGGCACACACTTCCGCCGTGACCGGCGAGGCCGCTCCCACAAAGGTGCCCACAGTGGGCTGGCCCGCAGCGAGGCTGCTGCGTAGCCTGCCGCGATTCAAAGGAGACGTGACGCTCGCAGCGGTATCGGTAGCCGTGGTCATCCGAACCACCGCTGGGAGGCGAGGCCGGCTTCGTACTCGCCGCGCAGTTGGGCAACAGATTCCTGTTCGGAGACTTCAGCAGGGGCCACATCCCACCAGACACCTGCACCGGGCAGCTCGGCATGCGGGATGGCGGGGATGACGATGACGACCGGTCCCTCGTGATCGCGAGTGTCGGTCAGCGCATCCCGAACCTCAGCAGCGGTAGTCGCACGGATTGTGCGGGCGCCTAAGCCGCTGGCAATCTGGACGAGGTCCACCTGCAGGTACTCGCCCTCAAGCCGGGCCGGCTTGCCCTCCGGTTCGCCGTTACCGAGAGCAAGCGCATCGTCGCGATAACGGAACTCATTGCCGAACTCCCGTCCGCTACGCCACATCTGCAGCCGATGAATCGCCTGGTAGCCGTGATTTTCAGAGATCACGACAGTGACTTGCAGCCGCTCCTGAAGTGCGGTGACCAACTCGGTCGGAGCCATCAAAAACGTGCCGTCTCCGATGAACGAGAGCACTCGTTTGCTTCGGTCGGGAACGGCGAGGCGTACCCCGAGCGCGGCCGGGATCTCGTAGCCCATGCAGGAGAACCCGAACTCCAGGTGGCAGTAGCGGCGGTCGGTGGCGTCCCACACCTTCTGAAGATCACCCGGCGGCCCACCCGCGGCCGCGATGATCGTGTCCCCGGGCCGCGCGTGTTCTTGCAGCAGGCCGATGACCTGCCCTTGCGTCAGCACAGCGTCCGTGCCGGTCACCACATCGGAGTCGGCCGGAACAGCCGACTTGTCGAACGCTGTGTCGGGATCCAGCGCAGCTGTCCGCTCTGCCTGCCACTGATCATTGCGGGCGCTGACCTGGCGTTGCCATTCGTCCGGGCTCTTGATGCCGGAATCCGAGGCCGCCCGGGTCAGCGCAGCCAACGCCCGCTTGGCGTCGGCAACGATTGCGGTAGCTCCCAGCCGGCCGGCGTCCTGTACGTCAACGTTGATGCTTGCGAACCGTACGCCGGGGTTAGAAAACAACGACTGTGAAGCAGTGGCGAAGTCGGTCAACCGCGATCCCACGGTGAGCACCAAGTCGGCTTCGGCAGCCAGCTCATTGGTGGCCGGCGTACCCTCCAAACCAATCCCACCCAGCTGCCACCAGGCCCGCTGTTGCACCGCGCCCTTGCCGGCGAACGTCTCCGCGACCGGAATCCCGGCAGCCTCCGCCAGCTCACCCAACTCAGCCGTGGCGCCGGAGTAGATGACGCCACCCCCTGCGATGATCAACGGCTTCTCGGCAGCGGCCAACAGTCTGGCGACAGCGTCGACCTCTTCGGGGTCTGGCACCGGCCGCCGGATCACCCAGTCACGTTCGTCGAACATCTCCGCCGGCCAGTCGTACGCGTGCGACTGCACATCCTGCGGAAGCGACAGCACTACGGCGCCGGTGTTCGCCGGATCGGTGAGCACCCGCATCGCCGCGGGCAACGCCGTCAACAAAGCCTCTGGCCGGCTGATCCGATCGAAGAACCGGGACACCGGCCGAAGCGCATCGTTTACCGACGCATCTGCCTCGACGGGGTGCTGCAGCTGCTGCAATACCGGACCCTGCCGCCGGGTCGCGTACGTGTCTCCCGGCAACAACAACACCGGCAGCCGGTTGACCGTCGCCAAGGCCGCTCCGGTCACCAGGTTCATCGCTCCCGGGCCGATCGATGCCGTCACTGCCAAGGTCGCATGCCGTCGCGTCGCCTTGGCGTAGCCGGATGCCATGTGCACCAGCGCCTGCTCATTGCGGCCCTGAATGAACGGCAGCTCGCTGCTGAGCTGGTCCAGTGCCTGGCCCAGCCCGGCCACGTTTCCATGGCCGAAGATTCCCAGTGCGGCCGGGATCAGCCGACGGCGATGCCCATCCGCCACCGAATACTGCCGGGACAGGTACGTGACGAGGGCTTGCGCAACGGTCAGCCGCACCGTACCTCGGGATGTGTTGCCCATGAATCGAACTCCTTCCGCCTACCAAGGCCGGCCGTGCAGGATGACCGTCTTGAGTTCCGTCATCTCTTCGACGGCCCAGCGCGGTCCTTCCTTGCCGATTCCGCTTCCCTTGAGCCCGCCGTACGGCATGAGATCCGCGCGCCACAGCGGGGTCCAGTTGATGTGAATGCTGCCGGCGTCGATCTCGCGCATGGCACGCACGGCGCCAGCGACGTCGGCGGTGAAGATTCCCGCGGCCAGCCCGTACGCCGTCCCATTGGCTTGCCGCACCGCGGACTCCCAGTCTTCAGCCGTACTGACTGCCACGGCGGGTCCGAAAAGCTCATCCTGAGCAAACGGGGACGAGGGGTCCACGTCGGCGACCACCGTGGGCGACACTATGCTGCCGTCTCGCTCCCCGCCGGTGAGGACTCGCGCTCCGGCCGCGGCTGCAGCCGCGATGGACTGCCGAACCCGTTCGGCTTCGCCGGTGGTGATCAGTGTCCCCATGCCGGTGTCAGGCGAGGAGGGGTCGCCCACGCGGATGGCCTGGACCTTGGGCACCAGTGCGTCGAGGAAGTCCGCTGCTCACCGCTGGGTGGGCGATGACCCGTTGCACGGAGATGCACACCTGGCCGGCGTTGACGTAGCCGCCGGCGGCAACCGCGCTGGATGCGAGTTCGAGGTCGGCGTCCGGCATGATGATCACCGGGCAGGAGGCCCCGAGCTCCAGCGACAGCTTCTTGACCCCAGCCATCCGGGTGATGCGCTCGCCGGTTGCCGTCGACCCGGTGAACGAGATCTTGCGTACCCGCGAGTCGCTGACCAGCAGGTCGCCCAACTCGGAACCGGGCCCGGTGAGTACGGAGAGCACGCCCTCGGGCAAGCCGGCGTCGACGAAGCAGGCGGCCAGTGCTAGCGCAGTCAGTGGGGTGGTGCGCGCGGGCTTCAGGACAACCGCATTGCCTGCCGCCAATGCCGGGGCGAGCTTGTGCAGCACCAGCAAGGCCGGGTAATTGAACGGTGAGATCGCAACCACGACACCGCACGGCTGGCGCAGTGTGAAGCCGATCTTGTCCAAGCCGGTTCCTGGATTGGCATCGAGCGGAAGCGTGTCGCCGTACAGCTGAGTGCCCTCGAAAGCGGCCAGCCGGATGATCTCCCCGGAGCGAGACGCCTCACCGGTGGCTTCGGTGATCGTTTTGCCGGCTTCGGAGCTGATGATCTTGGCAATGTCGCCGGCTCGCTCGTCCGCGAGCTCAGCCGCCCGACGCAAGATCTTCATCCGCTCGTGTGCCGGCGTACGACGCCACCGTACGGCTCCAGCCTCAGCCGCCGTCAGCGCAGCCTCGACGTCATCTCTCCCGGCCACCGGTACGGTGCCGACGATGGAGTCGTCGTAGGGCGATGTCACGTCTTCGGTTCGCCCGGTTCCGACGGCCGACCGCCAGTCCCCTCCAATCAGCATGGATGTCAGGTCCATAAGGCGTTCCTCCAACACTGGGGTCGTGCGGTCTCGGTCGATGGATGTCATCCTAAGAGAGAAAACCGCCGTGTAGACGCCAAGAAACCGCCAATAAGCCGCCAGAAGGAGCTCCGTGGGACATCCTTACCGGATCCGCGAGATCGCCGTACAGGCCGGACTGAGTGAACGAACCGTTGACCGCGTACTGAACAACCGCGGCCAGGTACGCGAGAGCACAGCGCGTGAAGTGCAGCAAGCGATCGCCGATCTTGATCGGCAGCGGTCGCAGCTACGCCTGAGTGGCCGCACCTTCATGATCGACGTCGTGATGCAGGCGCCACAACGGTTCTCCTCCGCGGTTCGCGACGCCCTCGAAGCGGAGCTGCCCTCGCTGCGACCGGCCACCGTACGGTGCTCGTTTTCACTTCCGCGAAACCGGTTCTGTCGATGACATGGTGGCAACGCTGGACCGCATTCGGTCGCGGGGATCACACGGAGTGATCTTGAAGGCGCCGGACGTACCGGAGATCATCACCGCCTGCTGGCGACTGATCCAGGCCGGAATCCCGATCGTGACCCTGGTGACGGACCTTCCCGGCAGCCAGCGGCTGACCTACATCGGAATGGACAACCGGGCTGCGGGCGCGACCGCCGCGTATCTCATGGGCCAGTGGCTGGGTGACCGGCCGGGAGACGTGCTGGTGACTTTGAGTCGAGGGTTCTTCCGCGGCGAGGAAGAACGAGAGGTGGGGTTCCAGGGCGCGATGCGAAGTCGCTACCCGGACCGCGCCATGATCGAGATCGACAACAGCGATGGCCTCGACGAGACCATGCGAGGTCTCGTGCTGTCTGCCTTGGACAGCGACCCCAAGATCAGTGCGGTGTACTCCATCGGGGGCGGCAACCTGGCGATCGTCGAAGCCTTTGCCGCTAGGCAGCGGACGTACTCGGTCTTCATCGCCCACGACCTGGACCACGACAACACGCGGCTGCTCCGCGACGGACGGATTTCAGCCGTGCTCCATCACGACCTCAGGCAAGACATGCGTCAGGCCTGCTACGCGATCATGCAGGCGCACAAAGCGCTACCGGGTGCCGTGTACTCCTGGCCATCGAATATCCACGTCATTACGCCGTACAACATGCCCGCACCGGCTCTCTCCCATCCCTGAGATTGGCAGGGCTGGCTAGTACCGGTCCTAGCCGCGAGGAGAAAGCCCAGCCGCCCGTCGGACTATTTCGGCGCCAGCGGGCTACCGCTCGGGGCTCACCGTACCTGTGATGACATCGAGCACACCGACATCGCCATCGTCCCGCTCATGATGGTCGACGGACCCGACTGGGTACGGGGCCGATATCCGCAGGTGATCGACTGGTTGTGTCGGCAGCATGACCAGGGTGCCCTACTGGCCTCGGCGTGCACGGGAGTGCTGTTGCTAGCCGAGACTGGTCTGCTGAAAGGTCGGGAAGCGACCATCCACTGGGCGTTTGCGCCGACCTTCCATCGCAATTTCCCCGATGTGCGCCTCCGCACCGAAGAAGCGCTGATCGCTGTGCGCGACGAAGACGGCGACGAAGACATCGTCATGACCGGTGGCGTCATGTCCTGGCACGACCTGGCTCTCTACCTGATCGCCCGGTACGTGGGTCCGGTTGCCGCGCAGGCAATGGCGCGGATGCTGATGCTGGAGTGGCACGGCGCAGGTCAGGCCCCCTACATCGAGTTCACACCCGAGCTCGGTCACGGCGACGGCTTGGTTGCGGAGCGGCAGAGATGGCTGGAGCGGCACTACATGATCGCCAATCCGGTCGAGGAAATGACGACGGGTTCGGGCCTGAGCCGCCGGACGCTGGAGCGCCGATTCCGCAAGGCGACGGGCCGCTCGCCCATCTCCTATGTACAACAGTTGCGCATCCGTGAGGCTCGCCGCCTCCTGGAGCGCACGACGATGCCGATCGATGAGATCGGGTTCGTCGTTGGCTACGAGAACACGGCGTTCTTCCGGCGCCTGTTCCAACGCACGACCCGTCTCCATCCCGGCTCCTATCGACGAAAATTCGGGGTGGGTCAGGTGCGTTGAGCGCCCGCCCGGTCGTGGGAACTCGTGCTGTCGCGTGGGTCGAAGACGATTGTCAGGTGGGTTCCACGGCACTAGCCGCGTGGGGAGAGCCCGGCCCTTCGATACACCTCGTCGATCAGCTCAGCGTTGGCAACCGAGTCGTCGACATCGATCAGGAACTCCGCACCGGTCTGCAGCGTGTCCGCCAGGGCGGCGAGCTGGTATGTGTACGACGTCTGGTCGCCAAGAGTCTGCTCCTCGGTGCTGCCGTCCCGAGTGACGACGATCCGATTGTCCATCTGCGGCACCGCAAAAGCCGGCACAACAGCTGTGCCTGCCGTTCCGACGACCGTCCAGACCATCTCGCGGCCTGCGGCGTTCATGTCCCAACGGAGCCGACCGCGAACACCGCCTGCATACGCCACCTCAACCGACATGGCTGAGTCGACTTCGGGTTCCTTGAGAGTGGCTTCGGCGCTGACCACCGATGGTGCTTGGTCAAGCCAACGACCGAGCTGCCGCGCGGCGTGGAGCACGTAGCAACCGAGATCCATCGTCGCTCCGCCGGCCAGCTCCAGCGACCATCGAGGATCGCTAGTTGGCGGCGCGGACATGGTCAGCTGGATATCGACTTGCCGGACGTCACCCAGCTCGCCGGAGGTGACGAGCTCCCTAAGCCGTTGATTCACCGGGTGGTGTAAGTAGTGGAATCCTTCCACGATCTGACCTGGCGCGGTCCGAGCTACATCGCGGACCAGCGACGCTTCGGTTGCGTTGCTGGCAAACGGCTTTTCGCTGAGCACATGCTTGCCGGCCTTCAGTGCGTACTGGTTCCACTGGGCGTGCAGTGAGTTGACGAGCGCGTTGTAGACCACCTCGACCTCTGGGTCGTCGATGACCTCGGCGTACGTCTGGTGAACCTTCTCGATACCGCGTTGTGCCGCGAACGCCTCGGCACGGGATCGGTCGCGGGCGGCCACGGCGACCACCCTGTGGCCGAGCACTCGAGACGGAGTAACGATCCCGTCATCGGCAATGCGTGCGGCGCCGAGAATCCCGATTTTGAGCGGGGCCATCAGTGCCGTAGCCCTACTCAGAAGGTCCGATGCCGGCGCGCCGCGCAGCATCGAGCAGCACGGCAGAGGCAATCTCGAGGCCCTCGATGCGGCCGAGGCTGACGTCCTCGTGCTCGATGTTGACGAGCATGTCAGGGTCGACGACGTACAACGCGGCGAGCCAGGTCGACCAGTAGACGGCGTCGTGGCCGCGGCCGAGTGCGACGAAGTCCCAGGCGGCATCCTTTGGCCACTCATTAGCCCACTCGTCGCCGCCGAGGTTGGTGCGCGGCTCGTCGGGGTCCAGCCGGCGGAACCGGTTGTCGAGTACGCCGTAAACAGCGGCGGCAGGATTGATGCGTACGTCTTTGGCGGCGGCATGGAATACGAGCGGGCCGAGGTCTTGGACCACGGCCACCGGATCCATCCACTGCCAGAACAGGTGCGAGGCGTCGAGCTCGACGCCGATGTTGGTGGCGCCGGTGCGCTCCACGAGCTCGCGGATCCCGGCGGGGTTGAATACCAGGTTCTGCGGGTGCAGTTCGAGCGCGACCTTCACGTCGAGGTCACGCGCCTCGCGGTCGATCTCACGCCAGAATTCCTCGGCGACGGTCCATTGATAGTCGAGTACGTCGAGGGCGCCGGAGCTCCAGGCATTGACGATCCAGTTCGGCCGTCGGCCGCTTGGCTCTCCCGCCGGCAGGCCTGACATCGTCACGACGCGGTGCTGGCCGAGACGATTCGCGAGCCGGATGCTGCGCCGTACATCCTCGGCGTGCTTCGAACCGATCGCAGGATCGGGGTGCAGCGGGTTGCCGTTGCAGTTCAGGCCCGCAATCTCCACGCCGGTGCCCTCGAACAATCCGAGGAAGTCGTCTCGCGCCGTGTCGGAGGAGAGGATGTCGTCGAAGGTGGGAATGTGCACCGGCGGCAGAAAGCCGCCTGAGTTGAGCTCGATCCCGGTGAGGCCGAGCTTGCCGATCACCTCGATCGCGTCGGGTAGCGACCGGTCGTGCAGGATCGCGTTGTAGACGCCGAACTTCATCGGGTGACCTCAGCTCGCTGTGGCGTTACCTGCACGGCGGCGCCGTCTTTGGCGGCAGACTCCGCGACGGCAGCCAAGATCTCCATGTTGTGTACGCCCTCATCAAACGAGGCGTTGCGGGGCAACGAGTCGGCTTCGTCGATGCCAGCGACCTCCTCCAGGAAGGCGCGCGCCTGGAAATTGAAGCAGTCGTTGTGCCCAAGGCCTACGCCCGGCGCATCCATCGGCAGGCCGCCGGCGAAGTAGGGCTGATCCGGGCCGACGATCACGCGGCGGAAACCGCGCGTGCCAGCGGCCCCCTCGTTGAGCATGAGCTGGAACTCAGCTGGACGCTCCTGCTCCCACTTCGCTGCGCCCTTCTCCCCGAACACCTCGAGCGCGAGGCCATTCGGGTGGCCGGCGGCGACGCGAGAGACCTGCACGACACCGACGCCTTCCTCGAGCCGTGCGCTGAAGCTGGCGTAATCGTCGTTCTCGACCGGCTCCATGGTGTCGCTCACCTCGACAAGCGCGTGGCCAACGACAACGCCCAATGGCACGGGT
This sequence comes from uncultured Actinomycetota bacterium, assembly GCA_963845915.1. Lineage (GTDB taxonomy): Bacteria > Actinomycetota > Actinomycetes > Propionibacteriales > Propionibacteriaceae > Microlunatus. Next base: position 120,674 of record CAWJUB010000034.1, on the reverse strand, counting down.
CGCTCCGTGATCGTGGTCGCGAATCGGCCGCCGCTCACCTCCTGCACCTCACCGCCGAGGAACTCGACGAGGTACGCAACGTGACTGCCGATGTCGGCGAGTGCGCCGGAGCCCGGAGCGCCCTTGTATCGCCAGCTGATCGGTCCTTGGGGGTCGCTTGCGTAGTCGCACCAGTACCGGCCGTCGAGGTGCAGCACGCGACCCAGTGCGCCAGAGCGGATGAGCTCGCGGAGGGCTGCAACGCCAGGCGCCCGGCGCAAGGTGAAGCCGATGCTGACCACTGTGTCGGCGCTGCGGGCGATGTCCGCCATGGCGCGGGCATCCTCGAGGTTGTCGCTCAGCGGCTTCTCGCAGAGCACGTGTTTGCCCGCGGCGACCAGTCCCTCCACGATCTCGCGATGCAGGGTGTTGGCCACGACCACGCTGACGACATTGATGTCGGGGTCCTCCGCAATCGCCTGCCAGGAGGTGTCGTTGCGCTCGTACCCGAACCGCCGCGCCGCAAGTGACCCAAGCTCAGGACTGACGTCCCCGATGGAGACGAAGCGCAGGTCCGGCAATGTGGACTCGTAAAGCGTCGGTGCTGTTCGGTACGCCGCTGCGTGCGCCCGGCCCGCCATGCCCGCTCCGATTACTGCGACTCCGATCGTCATGGACTCTCCTTTGAGTAGGAATCACCGGGACTTGGAACGCACTGAGCCGCGGTCTTCGGGTAACGTATCCAACCAAACTTTGTCCTGTCAATAAGACACATTTGTCGATTGGGGCTGAGCTTGTCGAAGCGCCCTTCGACAAGCTCAGGGCGCAAACCCGCGTAGGCATCGCCTCAGTCGTGGGCGCCGAGCACGTTCTGGTCCCAGTCGATCACCGAGCCGGTCACCACACCGCTCCGGTCGGAGAGAAGGAACACCACGAACTCGGCGATCTCGGAGACCTGACCGAGCTTGCCCATGGGCAGCCTGGCCGCGGCCGTGGAAACCCAGTCGTCGCCTGCTCCGTGGAAGGCGCGTTGGGTCGCATCCTCGCCCTCGGTTTCGGTCCAGCCAATGTTGAGTCCGTTGATCCGGATCCGGTCAAAGCGGTGAGCGTACGCAGCATTGCGAGTGAGGCCCACCAAGCCCGCCTTCGCGGCCACGTAGGGAGCCAGATAGGGCTGTCCGCCGTGTGCGGAGAAGGAGATGATGTTGACGATCGATCCGGGCGCCTGACGACTCCGCATATCCTGCACGGCCGCCTGCATGATGAAGAACGGCGCCCGCAAATTGATGGCTATGTGTGCGTCGAAGAGCTCGACGGTGGTGTCCAGCAGCGTTCCACGTGTGGTGATACCTGCGGAGTTGACGACGCAGTCAATCCTGCCGTAGCCGGCCACGGTCGCCCTCACGCTATCGGCCGCAGAGAGCGGATCGGCAAGATCAACAGCGTGGAAGCTTGCTTCGGTTCCGTTGCCGGCCAGCTCAGCGGCAAGGGCCTTACCCGCTGACTCGTCGCGCCCTGTGATCATGATCGCGGCCGCCCCATCGGCTGCCGCCGCTCGGGCGATTCCGGCGCCGAGCCCTCGAGTTCCTCCGCTGACCAGGATGATCTTGTCCTCGAGGAGCATCGGCGTCATACCTCACTCTCCCGCCGGGTCGCGTGCTCGGCAAGCCCCTTGCGGAATACAGCCACGCTCCGGTCCTAAGAGACCGCAGGCCTGAGCCGCACTGTCTGACCCGTCCGCAGGCTCTCGAGCGCCGCATCGGCCAGAGCCAGCGCCTCACGACCATCGGCGAACCCTGGACTGGGCTGGCTGCCCTGCTCCATGGCGGTGATCAGATGATCAAGCTCGGCACGGTAGGCCGGCGTATAGCGGTCGAGGAAGAAATTGAGGTACTCGGGCGCTGCCTCAGTCTGCGTCGCGTTCGACAACCGCACGCTTGTCGGGTGTTGGTTGCCGACGCTCAGCATCCCCTCCGAGCCGAAAGCCTCCAGCCGCTGGTCATAGCCGAAAACGCTGCGGCGGCTATTGGTGATCTGACAGAGCGCACCATCTGCTCCGCGCATCACCACAATGGCGCTATCGATGTCGCCGAGCTCGGCAATGTAGTCAGCGACCACATTGGCACCGGTCGCGTACACCTCGACAACCTCGCCGAGGAAAAAGCGCGCGAGATCGAAGTCGTGGATCGTCATGTCCCGGAACAACCCGCCGGAGGTAGCCAGATACTCGCGCGGCGCCGGGGCTGGGTCACGGCTCACGATGATCAACTGTTCCAGCCGTCCGATGTCACCGGCTGCGATTCGATCATGCACTTCGCGAAACGACGGATCGAAGCGCCGATTGAATCCCACCATCACGGTGGGATTCAGCGCAGCGATCTCTACCCAGCACCGCTCGACCCGCGCCAAGTCCAGGTCGATCGGCTTCTCGCAGAGCACTGCCTTTCCGGCGCGTACGGCGCGGGTCAGCAGGTCGACGTGGGTCGGCGTTGCCGAGGCGATGACGACCGCATCAACGCTCGGGTCATCGATGGCAGCATCGGCAGTGGGAGCAGCAGCCGCGCCGTATTGCTTGGCGATCTCAAGCGCAGCCGACTCGATCGGGTCGTACACCCAGGCCAGTTCGGCCCTGGGATGGACATCGATCGAGTCGGCGTGTACGCGCCCAATGCGACCGCAGCCGAAGAGGGCGAAACGGATCAACCTCGACTGCTGCCTTCCAACTCGTGCGCGAGCTCGGTGAGCTCGTCGCCACCAGCCATCTGCCGGGTGAGCTCGTCGAGCCCCACCTCGGAGCGTTTCTTGTCCAGCACGGCTTGTCCCAGCTTCAAGATGATGAAGTGGTTGCCCACCAGGTACGCGTGGTGCGGGTTATGAGTGATGAACACCACGCCCAGCCCAGCATCGCGGGCGGCCGCGGTGTATTTGAGCACCACACCGGACTGCTTGACACCGAGAGCGGCCGTCGGCTCGTCCAAGATCAAGACCCGAGCACCGAAGTACACTGCGCGGGCAATCGCAACGCATTGCCGCTGACCGCCGGACAAGGTTCCAATGGGTTGATCGATGTCCTTGACGACGATGCCCATCTTGCGCAGCTCCTCGTCGGCGATGCGCCTCATGTCCTTGATCTTCATTCCGGATAGCGGGAACTTGCTCCCAGTCATCTCCGAGCCGAGGAAGAAGTTTCGCCACACCTCCATCAGGCTCACCACGGCAAGGTCTTGATACACCGTGGCGATGCCGTGAGCGAGCGAATCGCGGGGAGAGGAGAAGTGGACCTCTTCGCCGTCGACCTTCACGGTTCCCTCATTGTGGGGATGCAAGCCGGAAATGATCTTGATCAACGTTGACTTGCCCGCTCCGTTGTCGCCGAGCACACAGGTCACCTCACCCGCGTTGACGACCATGTTGATTCCGCTGAGGGCTCGGATCGCTCCGTAGGTCTTGCCGACATCGATCATTTCGACCAGAGGCTCACCCTTGTGGAGTGTCGGATCGGCATGTTCTTGCAGAGTGTCGGTCATGTCAACCCACCTTTCTCATAGTTGAGAGTCGCTTCACGTACAGGTTGACCATCACCGCGAGCAGCAGCATGACGCCGAGGAAGGCCTTGAACCAGTTCGGGTCCCAGCCGGCGTAGACGATGCACAGGCTGGTCATGCCGAAGATGAACGCGCCGATGGCCACACCCCACGCATTGCCGTAACCGCCGGTCAGCAGGGTCCCGCCCACAACCGCGGCGATGATGTAGAGGAACTCGTTGCCCACGCCGTTGCCAGCCTGCAGAGTGACGAATCGGTACAGGTAATGCATGCCGGTGAACCAGCACAGGAATGACACCGTCATGAACAGGCCGATCTTTACCCGGGTTACCGGCACGCCGACGGCGCGGGCGCTGGCGGCGTTGCCACCGACCGCAAAGATCCAGTTGCCGATCTTGGTCCGCTGCAAGATCCAAGCCGACAGGATGACGAACAAGAGCCACCATATAACGGTGATCGACAGTGTGACGGAGCCGATCTTGAACTCGTGGGCGAAGATGAAGTTCAGCGACTTGAAGCCGTCCATCTGGCTGATGTTCTGGCTTGACACGGATCCAGTGACGAGTTTGGTTACGCCGAGGTTGGCCCCCTGCAGCACGAAGAACGTACCCAGGGTGATCAGGAAGCTGGGAATGCCGGTGCGCATCACCAGGTAGCCGTTGATGAAGCCGACTCCCAGGCAGAAGATCAGCGAGATGATCACGCCGACCCACAGGTTCAGCCCCAGCTGATAGCACAGCATGCCGTTGACCAGGCCGGCGGTGGTGACGAGCACGCCCGCGGACAGGTCGAACTCGCCGCCGATCATCAGCATGCCGACACCGACAGCCACGATGCCTATGGTCGAGGACTGGTAGAGGACGGTGAAGAACGCGGCCGGTGTGCGGAATGCCGGTGCGACGATCAGGAAGAAGATGAAGATGACGATGGCCGCGACCAAGGCTCCGATCTCGGGGCGGCCGAGCAGTCGAGTCGTCCAGCTGACCTGGACGCGGTTGGAGGCCTCAGCCGGTGTAGGCGGTGCGGTCTTGACAGGTGTACTCATGGTGCAGCTCCGATGACTTGTGTCCGCGGTGGTCGGGCGAACACTCGCCCGACCACCTTCGAGGCTTCGAACTATCGGGTGTTGTTCTTGACGAACGGCAGGACCGTGGCGATGTTGCTGCTGTCGACGAAGGACGGGCCGGTCAGGACCGCCTTGCCACCACCGAGGATATTGCCGTTCTTCTTATAGAGATAGAGCTGTGTGACGGCCATGTAGCCCTGCAGGTAGGGCTGCTGGTCGATGTAGAACTGGACCTTGCCGTCCTGCACAGCCTGCGCCAGGTCCGGGTTGGTGTCGAAGGTGCCGACCTTGGCCTTGCTGCCGGAACCCTCCAGAGCCTTCAAGGTGTCCAGGGCCTGTGGCGCGCCAAGAGTGATCACCCAGTCGATGGACTTGTCCTCACTGAGCTTGGCCTGGATCGCTGAGGTGACGGCGGAGTCGTCCTGCGCCGTTGACCTGCAGGTTCTCGGTGTTCGGGAAGCTGTCCTTCACGCCCTTGCAGCGGTCCTCGAGCGCGACCGAGCCGGTCTGCTGGATGGTGCAGAGGATCTTGGTGGCGCCGGCCGCCTGCATCCTCTTGCCCGCTTGCTGTCCGGCGAGGAACTCGTCGGAGGAGAAGTGGGTGAGGGCGCCCGCCTGCTGCCAGTAGGCGAATCCGGAGTTGAAGCTGTCTACCGGAATCCCGGCAGCGATTGCTTTCTTGACCGTGGGAATGAGGGCATCCGGGGTGACAAGCGTTGTCGCGATGCCATCGACCTTGGAGTCGATCGCGTTCTGGATGAGAACGGCCTGCTTGGTTGCGTCGGGATCGGCCGAGTACTTCAATGTCGAGCCAGTGTCCTTGGCGGCCTGCTCGGCGCCTGCCCTGATCCGGTCCCAGAACGTATCGCCAGGCGTTTCGTGGGTGATCATGGCGAAGGTATAGCCCGAGTTGCCGCCGCCCCCGCCGCCCCCGCTGGCTTCCGGCTTGGGCTGAGCGCCGCCGCCGCTACAAGCGGACAGCGTGAGTGCTGCGGCCGCTGCGAAGGCGGCCAGGGCCAAGCCCTTTCGAGACCGGCCAAGCGCCGACCCCTTTGCGGATCGAATCATCGGTGATTCCTTTCGTTGTGTTTCGGGCCAGGCCCGGACTGCGAGGATGCGTGAGCGGAGCTCACGAGCTTGAACGTAAACAGCGAGGAAGGTTTGCGGCTAGTAGTGAGGCGAGATCGTCGCCGACACGTGATACCTGTGCCCCGGGTGTGGGCAGGAGTGCTGTCCCTGGTTGCGCGACAGCCGATACAGGCGTCGTGCTTGCTGCGTGATCGTAGCGAGGTTCGCCGAGATGCTGGTTGAGACACACGTAAGGCCATCCGATGCGCTCGAGCCGCGACTCGAAACGACGCGTGGGACGGGCTGCGCATTCAGCTGACCTCCGGGGTCAAAGATCGGCGTCCGTGCCGACGCGCCCTAGCGTTGCCTATTCACTGAAACGTTGTCAAGACTTTGTTCTAACATTCTTACTTGCGGCTGACTTGGGATAACGTCTGAGTACCAGGCAACAAGTTGTTACTTGCCGTATTTGGCCAGCCCGGAGGTGTCACCGCGGGCGATGTCGGAGAACATCGCCTTGGCTTTGGTCGAGTCCCACAAGACGGCCGAGCCGACGGGCGTTGGCGCACCGGTACTGGAGACCGGAATGGTCAGCGTAAGCCCGTTCCCACTGGAAACTCGCTGCATCGCCCAGGCCAATGCGAGTGCTTCGGGGAGCGATGTGTCGCGGCCCACTTTGATCGCATCGGCCATCGCCATGTTGAATTTCCAGTAGCGCACTGGATTGAGCACCGTTGATGGCGAAGCGGCCTTCTTCGCCACGGCGGCCAGCATCTCCCGCTGCCTTTCCACCCGGCCAAGATCACCGCGCGGATCAGCCTTGCGCATCCGTACGTAGCCGAGCGCCTCAGTACCAGTCAGCGTCTGGCAACCTTTACGCAGATCGATGTGGCTGTCGCGGTCCTTGATCGCATTTGGCAAGCACATGCGAATGCCGCCGAGCGAATCGATGATGCCGACGAAGCCGCCGAAGCCGATCTCCATATAGCCGTCCATCCGAAGCCCGGTGTTCTGCTCGACCGTCTGCACCAACAACTGGGGGCCACCGAATGCGTACGCGGCGTTGATCTTGTTCTTGCCACTCTTGGGAATGTCAACGTAAGAGTCCCGCGGCACCGAGATCAGCGCCGGCTTTCCACCCGGTGGAACGTAGACGATCATGATCGTGTCGGTGCGCTGACCGCCGGTGCTACCTGTCCCGAGCCGCTTCTGCTCAGCCTTGCTGAGCCCCGCGCGAGAGTCCGATCCAACCAGCAAGAACGTCTTGCCAGGCTGATCAGCTGGTCGCTGACCGGAGGGGGCCGCGTCCACCCGAGCTATCTGAGTCCAGGCGTACGCGGGCACGCCGACCAGCCACAAGATCACCAGCAATAGCAAGATGAGCAGCACTCGGAAGACGTTGCGAACCGGATGCCGCTGCTTGGCAGGCTTGCCGGGCTGGGCTGCTGCTGGCCGGTTACGTCCGCCGGGTCCGGAGGGCGGGCCGGCTGGCGACCCGACCGGTCGCGCAGGCGCAGGCCCGTATTGGTTGGGACTGGGTGGAGGGTACGACGCCCGGTTTTGCGGCGGCTGTGGCGTAGTCCCCGACGGGTTCGGCATCACCCGGGTGCGCTCAGGTTCGGCTGGCTGGCGCTCCCGTCCATAAAGCCAATCGAGATCCTCATCGCGGCTCGGAGACATATCGCAAAGGTACCTGTCGGGGTATCACCAGCCTTGGTGCCAACTCCGTCGTTGTCGGCGTGGCTTCGGGACTCAAACAGCGAGCGCCGCACATACTGGCAGGGTTCTTCCCCTGCCTTCCCCTTAGCAACACACCGAAAGGGCTCCCCAGGTGTCTCCTCGCACCGCGGAGGTTGTGGCGCGCGCCCCCGCCTCGTCGCACCAGCCACAGCACCGAAGCCAGCGCATCAGGCGGCGCCGGGCATGGACGCTGTTGATCATGACGCTCGTCTTGCCCGGTTCTGCCCAGTTGGTGGCCGGCAACCATCGGGTCGGCCGGATGGCGCTGCGCGTCTGGGCCGCGCTGTGGCTGCTGGCGGTGCTCGCAGTGCTCCTGGCGTTGCTTCTTCCGCAGGCGGCCTTTTCCATGATCACATCGGCGCCGGCGTTGGCCATCATCAAGATTGCGTTGATCATCTTCGGACTCGGCTGGGTCGGCCTGCTTGTCGACGCCTGGCGGCTCGCCAATCCGTGGGAGCTCGGCCGTCATAGTCACATCGGCTTCTCTGTGATCACGGTGGCGCTCGCATTCACGATCTTCGGCGGCTCTATCGCCGTGGCATCGATCGCATCGGCCCAACATCAGCTGACCACGACGGTCTTCTCCGGCGGTGGTGATCACGTCGCACAGCACGGTCGGATCAATATTTTGTTGATGGGTGGGGACGCAGGCCCCGATCGCAGCGGGCTGCGGCCGGACAGCATGACGGTGGCGAGCGTGGATACCGAAACGGGCCGTACGGTGTTGATCAGCTTGCCGCGCAACCTGCAGGCCGCTGCATTTCCTGACTCGTCTCCGCTGCACGCTCGATTCCCACACGGCTTTCGGTGCTCCGATGGCTCATGCATGCTGAACGCGGTCTACACCTACGCGACCGGACATCGCGGTCTCTATCCGGACGTTCAAAACCCCGGTGCGCAGGCCACCAAGGAGGCCGTCGAAGGTTCGACCGGGCTCAAGATCAACTACTGGGTGCTGATTGATCTCAAGGGATTTGAGTCGCTGGTGAACTCCGTTGGTGGCATCACGATGGATGTCTACCGGCGGGTGCCGATTGGCGGTGGCAGTAGCAAGATCTACGGCTATGTGCGGGCTGGGAAGAACCGGCATCTCGACGGACGTGAGGCGCTGTGGTTCGCTCGGTCGCGGTCAGATTCTTCCGATTACGACCGGATCTTGCGACAGAAGTGTGTGATGCGCGCCATGCTCAATCAGCTGGATCCCATCACCGTGCTGACCAGGTTCAACAAGATCGCTGAGGCCGGGCGCGAAGTGGTCGCAACCGATATCCCGCCATCGGAGATCGGCACCATGATCGATCTTGCGCTCAAAGCCAAGAGTCTGCCGGTCTCGAGCGCTGCGATGGTGCCGCCACTGATCAATCCGAACGCGCCTGACTTCGCGGTGATCCACAACACCGTCCAGAAGGCCATCGATGACTCAGAGGCCATCGACAATCGGACGAAGGAACCAGCGCAGGCAGGCACGCCGAGTCCCTCGATTGCTGCCGCCAAGCCAACACCGAGGGCGACGCCGTCGAGAAGCAGCCAGACCGATGATCTGGGCAAGGTCTGTTCGGCCTAACCGGGATCGTCTTGACGCCTGTGCTGCGAAACGACCCAAGATCTCGCCTCCGGATGGAGCGTTGTGACGCCTGTGCTGCGAAACGTACCTGCGATGTGACACCAGCACCGACCAGAAACGGTGCCTGACAAGATGATCCGGTGACCTCCGTCGAGGAACTCAGCACGCGGTGGCCGGGTGTCTCGGTGGTGATGCCCGCTCTCAATGAGGAGCGCCATCTCGAGGCTGCTATCCGTCGGGTGCTCGACCAGGAGTATCCCGGCGAACTCGAGGTGATCGTCGCGGTCGGGCCAAGCGAGGACCGTACCCGGGAGATAGCCGATGCACTGGCGGCTGCGGATCAGCGGATCCATGTCGTCGACAATCCCGCGGCGCGTACGCCGTCCGCGCTCAACCTCGGAATTGCCGCATCCAGCCACACGATCATCGTGCGAGTGGATGGACATGGCGAGCTCACCGACGGCTACATCAGGCGAGCCGTCGAACTGCTCGAGGAAACCGGCGCGGCCAATGTCGGCGGTGTCATGGACGCGCAAGGGACGACACCGTTCGAAGTGGCGGTCGCCACCGCGTACACCACACGACTGGGATTGGGCGGCTCAGCGTTTCACCTGGCTGAGTCTCCGGCGGCCGAGGCTGAGACCGTGTTTCTTGGCGTGTTCCGGAAGGATGCGCTTGTCGCGGTTGGCGGCTTCGACGAGACCATGCACCGCGCTCAGGACTGGGAGCTCAACTATCGGCTGCGGACCAACGGCCACAAGATCTGGTTTTCGCCGGAGCTGCGAGTCACGTACCGCCCACGTTCCACACTTCGCGCGCTGGTGAAGCAGATGTATGAGACGGGGAAGTGGCGTCGCGAGCTCGTCAGGCGTCATCCGGAGACCGCGAATCCCCGCTATCTGGCACCACCGCTCGCAGTGTTAGGAGTGGTGGGTGGCTCAGGGCTAGGGCTGTTGGGTGTGCTGATCGATTCGCGGCTGCTGCGGCTGGGTTTCGCCGCCCCGGCTGGATATCTGGCGCTGATCATCGCTGGCTCGATGGCCACCGGACGTCAGATGTCGCCAGCCGCTCGGCTTCGGTTACCGCTGGTGTTGGCGGCGACCCATCTCTCCTGGGGTGCCGGCTTCCTGATGGGTCGAAAGACACTTGATGACAATTTGACATTATGTCTTTACAAAGTGAGAATTGACCATGCCACTTGTTCGGATTGATGTCGAGAAAGGCCGCACACCCGAAGAGCTCCGCAAGCTGGCCGACACCATTCAAGACGTCATGCTCGATGTCTTTGCCGCTCCGCCGCGTGATCGCTACCAGATCATCACCGAGCACGACAAGGGTCACATCATTGCCGAAGACACTGGCCTTGGACTACAGCGCTCAGCCGGAATAGTGATCATTCAGATCTTCCAGCAGGGCAGGTCGAACGAGCAGAAGGTCGCGGCGTACGCCGAGCTGGCGAAGCGGCTGGAGGCTGAGTGCGGCGTGCGGCCGGAGGACTTGATCGTTTCGGTGATGGCCAACAGGCATGCCGATTGGTCGTTCGGCCAAGGCAGGGCGCAGTTCCTCGACGGCACGCTGCATCCGCCAATCTAGAACCCATTATGACCATTTGTCTTTACAAAGGATTGACACCAGATAGCCAGGCACATACGGTGCATCGTGAGCCCACAATGCGGCCCGATCTTGATCTCAAACTCAAAGGAGAGCCATGAGTAGCGATCCTGACGATCGTTCGGATTCACAGATCGAGCCGCTGGAGGTGCTGACCTTCGGTCGTAGTGGTGTCGACATCTACCCGCTGCAGATCGGGGTTGGCCTCGAGGACGTTCAGACCTTCGGCAAATACCTCGGGGGAACCACGGCAAATGTCGCAGTGGCCGCAGCACGTTTGGGACGCAAGGCAGCGATCATCACCGGGGTAGGTGATGATCCGTTCGGACGCTACGTCCGCAAGGCACTCCGCGAGCTGAACGTCGATGATCAATACGTCGTCACGAACACCCAGTACGCCACGCCCGTGACCTTCTGCGAGATCTTTCCACCCGACGATTTTCCGCTCTGGTTCTATCGCAAACCCACGGCGCCCGACCTGCAGGTCAGACCGTCGGACATCAACTTCGATGCCGTGCGCGGCACCCGGCTGATGTGGTTGTCGGTCACCGGCCTCAGCGAGGAGCCGAGCCGCGAGTCGCACTTCGCCGTCTTGGACGCCCGGGCTCGCAAGCAGTTCACCGTACTTGATCTTGATTACCGCCCCATGTTCTGGGAAACCCCAGCGCACGCCACCGAGCAGGTGCAGCGAGCCCTGCCGCAGGTCACGGTTGCTGTCGGCAACCGCGAAGAGTGTGAGGTCGCGGTCGGGGAAACCGAGCCCGAGAAGGCTGCGGACGCGCTCCTCGCCGCTGGCGTCGAGCTGGCGATTGTGAAGCAGGGGCCCAAGGGAGTGCTGGCCAAGACCAGAAGCGAGCGCGTCGAGTCGCCGCCGATTCCGATCCGACCACTGAACGGCCTCGGAGCGGGTGACTCCTTCGGCGGCTCGCTGTGTCACGGACTGCTTGCTGGCTGGCCGCTGGAGAAGGTGCTACAGCGCGCGAACGCGGCGGGTGCCATCGTTGCGTCCCGCCTCGAGTGCTCGACCGCAATGCCCACGGAAAGCGAGATCGAGACGCTCATCGCCGGCGGAGACCCCAATGCGCATCTTGCCGACTCGCTGGCCGTCCACTTCGCAACGGCGAGTTCCCGATGAGCACCGTGACCGACGCGACGTCGGGAACCCAGTTCGCAGCCTCGATCAGCGAGCTCAACGAGATCCGCAGCCGCGATCCCGGACGCATCAAGCGACTGCTCGTGGGCCGTCGGAAGCGGGAACTGCTCGGTCCGGATGGCAAGCTCATGATCATCGCGTGTGATCATCCGGCGCGTGGTGCCCTGAGCGCCGCGGGCAAGGCGAACGCGATGGCCAGCCGTACCGACTTGCTCGACCGCTTGGTGACGGCACTGACCCGGCCAGGCGTCGACGGTCTGCTCGCCACCGCCGACATTGCCGAAGACCTGCTGATGCTCGGCGTGTTGGAGGAGAAGCTGGTCATCGCCTCGATGAATCGTGGCGGCCTGCAAGGTGCGACCTTTGAAATGGATGATCGCAACACCGGCTACGACGTACAGGGGACTATCGATGCCGGTTTCGAGGGCGCCAAGATGCTGCTCCGCATTGATCTCGAGGACCCTGCCACAGTGGCGACGCTGGAGCGGTGTGGCGAAGCTGTCACCGCGCTCAATCGGGCCGAGCTGATCGCGATGGTTGAGCCCTTCATGTCCACTCGTTTCGGCGGCAAGATCGTCAATGACCTATCCGCGGAGGCAGTGATCAAATCTGTCCATATCGCGCAAGGCCTCGGCGCTTCGAGCGCGTACACCTGGATGAAACTTCCCGTGGTCCATGAGATGGAGCGCGTGATGGATGCCACGACGCTGCCGACCTTACTGCTGGGCGGCGATCCCGACAGCGCTCCGGACGAGACCTACGCTGCGTGGCAGGCGGCTCTGGCGCTGCCATCCGTGCGTGGTCTGGTCGTCGGCCGCACCATGCTCTACCCGGCCGATAACGATGTTGCGAAGGCCGTCGACACGGCTGTCTCGCTGGTTCGGTAACGATCGTGGAGTCGCGCTATGTGTTGCGGTCAGGTGCCGCTGCATCCGGTCCATATGAAGTTGCGGTGACGCCGGAGTCGGCGGGCTGGGGCTATTCCTCACTGAAGATCATCTCGCTGCAGCCGACAGGTAGTCACCGTTTCGACACTGGCTCCGATGAGGTGATCGTGTTGCCGCTCAGCGGCGCTGTCGACGTTGCGGCCGACGATGCCGGTTGCGAGTTAGAGGGCCGGTCATCGGTGTTCGCCGGACCTACCGACGTGGCCTATCTCGGCGCCGGTCAGTCGGTGACGTTGCGATCGAGCGATGGCGGGCGATTCGCGCTGTGTGGCGCGCGTAGCCGATCGTCGCTCCCGCTGCGTTACCTCGCGGCCTCCCAGGTTCCGGTCGAGTTGCGTGGCGCCGGCCAGTCCAGTCGACAGGTGCGCAACTTCGGCACTCCGGACTCGCTCGAGGCCACCAAGATCATCGCCTGCGAAGTGATCACTCCCGCTGGCAACTGGTCCTCCTACCCCGCGCACAAGCACGACGAGGCGAGCGAGACAGAGTCGGAGTTGGAAGAGATCTACTACTTCGAGATCGCTGCCGGGCCTGATGGCCAACCCGGCTTCGGCTTCATGCGCACGTCCTCCTCGCCCGGTCACGAGATCGAGGTGCTCGAGGAGGTCCATGATCGAGACACCGTCTTGGTGCCGTACGGCTGGCATGGCCCCTGTGTCGCGGCGCCAGGCTTCGACATGTACTACTTGAACGTGATGGCTGGGCCCAGCGCAGAACGAGCCTGGAAGATCACCGATCATCCTGACCAGGCGTGGGTACGCGGCACCTGGGAGACTCAGGATGTCGACCCGAGACTCCTTTCGCGAACCGTTCAGGAGGCTTGAGCATGCCGGACACGATGTCTTCAGCGGGGGGGACGACCCTCGGCCCCCCGCCGCAAAGATCCAGCTCACCGTGGCGCAAGCGCTGGTGAAGTTTCTCGGAGCCCAGTACTCCGAATCCGACGGCGAGGAGCAGAAGCTCTTCGCCGGCTGCTTCGGGATCTTCGGTCATGGAAACGTCGCCGGTATCGGCCAGGCACTGCTGCAGGCCGAACTGGAAGAGCCCGACACCTTGCCCTACATCCTGGGTCGCAATGAGCAGGCGATGGTGCATACCGCCGTCGCGTACGCCCGGATGAAGAATCGGCTGCAAACCTATGCCGTGTCGAGCAGCGTTGGGCCCGGAGCGACCAACATGCTGACGGGTGCGGCACTAGCCACGATCAATCGACTCCCGGTCCTGCTGCTGCCGGCGGACACGTTCGCCGACCGGAGCGCATCGCCGCTGTTGCAGGAACTCGAGTTGCCCGACTCCGGCGACGTCACAGTGAACGACGCCTTCCGGCCCGTCTCGAGGTACTTCGACCGGATCTGGCGTCCGGAGCAGTTGCCGGCGGCCTTGTTCTCGGCAATGCGAGTCTTGACGGATCCCGCCGAGACGGGGGCGGTGACGCTCTGCTTCCCGCAGGACGTGCAGGCAGAGGCGTACGACTGGCCGACGGAGCTGTTCGACAAGCGGGTCTGGCATGTCGCCCGGCCGCTTCCCGAGCGATCACGGCTTCAGGCCGCAGCCGAGATGATCAAGTCGGCAGAACAGCCGCTGATCGTTGCGGGCGGCGGCGTCATGTACTCCCGAGCCCAGGACGCACTAGCCGCTTTCAGCGAGGCGACAGGCATCCCTGTCGGCCAAAGCCAAGCCGGCAAGGGAACCCTGGTGTACGACCATCCGCAATGTCTCGGCGCCATCGGCTCAACTGGTACCACGGCTGCCAATGCCATTGCCCGCGAAGCCGACGTCGTGATCGGCATTGGCACCCGCTATTCCGACTTCACCACGGCGAGCCGGACCGCATTCCAGAACCCTGACGTACGGTTCGTCAACATCAACGTCGCCGGAATGGATGCGATCAAACATGCGGGGCTCGCCGTCCAGGCCGACGCTCGGGAAACCATCGAGGCGCTGCTGCCACTACTCGACGGATATCGGGTCAGCGATGCCTATGTTGCAACATACGGTGAGCTGAACGCCGCCTGGGACGACACCGTGCAGCACGTCTACTTGCCGGATACTCCCAACTCGGGAGCTGATGGGCTGCTCACCCAGAACGAGGTGATCGGCCTGGTCAACGAGCTGTCCGATCCCCGCGATGTCGTGGTGTGTGCGGCCGGATCAATGCCGGGAGACCTGCACAAACTCTGGCGGACCCGCGACCCGAAGGGCTATCACGTCGAGTACGGATATTCCTGCATGGGCTATGAAGTCGCAGGTGGGGTCGGCGTACGGCTGGCCTGTCCAGACCGCGATGTCTTCGTGATGGTCGGCGACGGCTCGTACCTGATGATGGCAACGGAGCTGGTCACCGCAGTCCAAGAGGGCATCAAGATCATCACGGTGCTGGTGCAGAACCATGGATTCGCGTCGATCGGCTCCCTCTCCGAGTCGTTGGGCTCGCAGCGCTTCGGCACCAGCTACCGCTACCGCAATCCAGACAGCGGTCGATTGAACGGCGCCAAATTGCCCGTTGATCTTGCTGCCAATGCCGCCAGCCTTGGCGTAGAGGTGATCAAGAGCAGCACCGCCGGCGAGTTCGCGGAAGCGATCAAGGCGGCCAAGGCCGTAGATCACAGCGTGGTGATCTACGTCGAGACCGATCCGCTGATTGGCGCTCCAGACTCGGAGTCCTGGTGGGACGTACCAGTCAGCGAAACCTCGACGCTCGACTCCACTCAGCGAGCGCGCAAGACCTACGACGAGCACAAGGCCACTCAAAAGCTGTTTCTGTAAGGAGGATATGTGTCATCCACGATCACGATCGGCACTGCACCGGACTCGTGGGGAGTCTGGTTTCCCAATGATCCTGAGCAGGTGCCTTCGGAGGTTTTCCTTCGCGAGGTCGCTGAAGCCGGTTATCAGTGGATCGAGCTCGGCCCGTACGGCTACCTGCCGACGGATCCGGCGAAGCTGTCCGAGCAGCTCGATGAGTACGGCATGGGTGTGCTTGCGGGCACCGTATTCGAGCATCTGCACCGGCCTGACTCATGGGACGCGGTATGGACTCAGGTCACCGACGTCGCGGCACTGACCCAAGCTCTCGGCGGAAAGCACATTGTGGTGATACCTGAGGTGTGGCGGCACCACAAGACCGGGGAGCCAGTTGAGAATCGTGAGCTCAGTGCGGAGCAGTGGAAGCAGAAGACCGAAGGCTTGAACGAGCTGGGCCGGCGGATTCTTTCCGAGTACGGGCTGCATGTGCAGTTCCACTCTCACGCCGACAGCCACATCGGTTACCAGCCAGACATCGAGCGACTCCTGGAATCGACCGATCCGGAATGGGTGAACTTGTGCTTCGACACCGGCCACATTGCCTACTACGGCGGCGACTGCTTGGAGCTGATCGAGAAATATCCCGATCGCATCGGCTACCTCCACCTCAAGCAGGTCAACCCGCAGATCGTTGAGCAGGTGCTGGACAAGGACCTGTCGTTCCCCGAGGCCGTGCGGATGGGCGCCATGATCGAGCCACCGCTTGGAGTTCCCGACATGCCGCCATTGCTCGAGGCCGTAGCGGGATTGGGCCGTGATGTCGAAGGCATCATCGAGCACGATCTCTATCCGTGCGCACCGGACCTTCCGTTGCCCATCGCGCAGCGGACCAAGTCCTATCTCAGCTCCTGCAGCGGCGCGGCCATCGAGTTCCGGAGACAACCATGAGCAACGACCTGAGGATCGCCGTTCTCGGCGTCGGCATGATGGGCGCCTTCCATGTGGATGCGCTGAGCAAGCGGGTGCGTGGTGCCAAGGTGACTGTCGTCAACGACTTTCTGGCCGACAAGGCGGCCGAGGTCGCGGGAGCCGTTGGCGCACGCGCCGAAGCCGATCCGATCGCCGCGATCAACGATCCAGACGTCGATGCTGTGCTGCTGGCCAGCCCGGGCAAGGCCCACGCGGAACAGCTCAATGCGTGCCTGGATCGGGGCATCCCGGTGCTCTGTGAGAAGCCGCTGACTACCGACATTGACTCTGCCGCTGCGATCGTGCAAAAGGAAAACGCACTCGGCAAACAGCTCATTCAGGTCGGCTTCATGCGGCGCTTCGACCCCGAGTACGTCGCGCTTCGGAAGCTGATCGCCGACGGCAGCCTGGGCAGGCCGCTGATGATGCATTGCATCCATCGCAATCCCGCGGTTGGTGATCATTTCAATTCGGAGTTCATGATCAGGGATTCGGTCGTGCATGAGGTCGACTCGGTGCGGTTCCTGATGGGCGAAGAGATCTCCAGCGTCGAAGTGATCAAGGGCGTGGCGACGAGCAGTGCACCACACGGCACGCACGACCCGATGTTGGTGATCTTTGAGACCGAGTCGGGCGCGATTGTGACCGATGAGAGTTTTGTCCGGACGGGTGTGGCGTACGAGGTACGCACCGAGGTTGTGGGCGAGCGCGGCAGCGCCTTGATCGGCCTGGACCAGAACCTGCAGCTGAGGTCCACCGACGGCCGTTGGGGCGGCACGATGACGCCGGGCTTCGTGGAACGTTTCGGGCAGGCGTACGACGTCGAATTGCAGCGCTGGGTGGATGCGGCGAAGGCCGGAACCGATCGACGGCGCGAGTGCCTGGGACGGCTATGCGGCTGTTGCGGTCTGTGAGGCCGGTGTATTGGCACTCAGGAGTGGGGCGAAGGTCCATGTTCACCTCGCCGGGGGCTCTTCGGCGGCATCAATAGAGGTCGAGGAACCTCATGCCGGAATACAGGCCCCCGACCTGGAAGGAGCGTGGCCGTGAGGCTCGCACTGGACCCGCAGATGTTTTACTCGAGCAGCTCGGTCTACGAGTTGCCCGACATCGTGGCCAGCCTCGGTTACGACTGGATGGAGCTCTCGCCCAAGGCGGACTTCGTCCCGTTCTTCAAGTACCCGCGGGTCGACGACGCCGGCGTCAAGAGACTGAAGAGGATCGCCGGCGACGCGGGCGTGGGCATCGCCTCGGTGCTCCCGGTGCTGCGCTGGTCTGGTCCGGACGAAGATCAGCGACAAGCCGCCGTACGCGCCTGGAAGCGAGTCATCCAGATCACCGTCGATCTGGGAGTCGAGGTGATCAATTCGGAGTTCAACGGCAGGCCGGAGGCGCCCGAGACCGCGGAGGCGCACTTCTTGAAGTCGATGGATGAGCTACTGCCGATCTTCGAGCGCGAAGGCTTGCAGCTGATCATCGAGCCGCATCCGGACGACTTCATCGAGGATGGCCTGGAGGCATTGAACATGATCCGCGGCCTCAACCGCGACTGGCTCGGCTTCCTGTATTGCACTCCGCACGCCTTCCACCAGGGCCACGACGCGGCGACGATCATCGAGGCGGCCGGCGACAAGGTCCGCTATGTGCACCTCGCCGATGCCTGGAATCACCTGACCTCGAACGGACTGCGCTACATCTCCAACCCGCCCGGCAATCCAGCCCGCGTACACCAGCACATGGAGATGGGCATGGGCGAGGTCGACTATGACGCGGTCTTCGCGGCACTCGCGGCCGTCGGGTTCGACGGAGTGATCAGCAGCTGCGTCTTCGGCTGGGAGGAAGACGCTCGGGGCGTATCGGAACGACAGCGAGACAAGGCACTCGGATTGATCGACAAGCACTTCGGGTCCGAAACAGCAGCGAAGGTCCGCTCGAACAAGATCAACAATTGATCATGATCATCAAGTAGCAGCAGCCAGCATCATCAGATAGGAACAGCCATGGCAACGACGCTCCACCACTGGAAGTCCGGCGAGATCTTCGAAGGCGGCAGTGGGCGCTTCTCCGACGTGACGAATCCGGCCACCGGTGAGGTCACCGCACAGCTTGCGCTCGCTTCGCAGGACGACGTCAATGAGGTCGTCGCCGCGGCGCTTGCCGCATTTCCGAAGTGGCGAGACACCTCCTTGACCAAGCGGACCCAGATCCTCTTCGCCTTCCGCGAGCTGCTGAATGCGCGCAAGAAGGAGCTGGCCGCGATCATCACCGCCGAGCACGGCAAGGTGCTTTCCGATGCGCTCGGCGAGGTCAGCCGCGGCCAAGAGGTCGTCGAGTTTGCCTGCGGCATTCCGCACTTGATCAAGGGCGCCTTCACCGAGAACGCCTCGACGAAGGTCGATGTGCACTCCACGCGGCAGCCGCTCGGAGTGATCGGCATCATCTCCCCGTTCAACTTCCCCGCCATGGTGCCCATGTGGTTCTATCCCATTGCCATTGCGGCCGGGAACACCGTGGTGCTGAAGCCGAGTGAGAAAGTCCCAACGGCAGCCCTATGGGTCGCCGAGCTCTGGAAGGAGGCTGGGCTTCCCGATGGCGTCTTCAATGTGCTCAACGGCGACAAGGTGGCCGTTGACGGGCTGCTGACCCATCCGGATGTGCAGTCGATTTCATTCGTGGGATCCACGCCGATCGCCAGATATGTCTACGAGACCGGCACCGCCCACGGCAAGCGCGTCCAGGCTCTGGGTGGCGCCAAGAACCACATGCTGGTGCTGCCGGACGCAGATCTCGATCTTGCTGCCGACCAGGCCGTGAACGCCGGCTACGGTTCGGCGGGGGAGCGTTGCATGGCCATCTCTGCGGTGTTGGCTGTCGGCGATGTCGGTAACGAGCTGGTTGCCAAGATCAAGGAGCGGACGGTCGGGTTGCGCACCGGTGACGGCACTCGTGGCTGCGACATGGGGCCGTTGGTTACCGCACAGGCTCAAGATCGGGTGTCGGGTTACATCGACGCGGGTGAGGCCGCGGGCGCGACATTGGTGGTGGATGGGAGGAAGCCGGAGGTGGATGCGGATGGCGAAGGGTTCTTCGTCGGCCCGACGCTTTTCGATCATGTGACGACGGACATGAGCATCTACACCGACGAGATCTTCGGGCCGGTGCTGTCGGTCGTGCGGGTGGACAGTTACGAAGCAGGCGTCAAGCTGATCAACGACAACCCGTACGGCAACGGCACGGCGATCTTCACCAACGATGGTGGCGCGGCCCGGCAATTCCAGAACGAGGTCAAGGTCGGCATGATCGGCATCAACGTGCCCGTTCCCGTGCCGATGGCGTATTACTCCTTCGGTGGCTGGAAAAACTCGCTGTTCGGCGATACCCACGCGCACGGCGTTGAAGGGCTGCACTTCTTCACCCGCGGCAAGGTGATCACCTCACGCTGGCTGGACCCGAGCCACGGTGGCCTGAATCTAGGCTTCCCGCAGAACGTCTGAGGACACGCGGCAACCGACACACATTGTGGGGTGCCGTCTGAGGACGGTTGAGGCTACGCTGCTGCACAGGCGAGGCGATCCGCCACCTTCTCGACGGAAGGCACCAGCATGGCGAAGTTCGAGCTCTACAAGAGCCCCAATGGCGAATACCGCTGGCGGTTGAAGGCCACCAATGGACAAGTCATCGCGACCGGGGGCGAGGGCTACTCCAGTAAGGCAGCCGCTCAAAACGGCATCGAGTCGGTGAAGCGCTCGGCCGCGGACGCCTCCGTCGAAGAGGTCTGAGCGGCTACTGAGCTGCATCCGCGGCAGCCGTCCTAAGACCAGAACGCGGCGACTCCAAGAAGCAATGGACGGAGCCTGTTCTGGGTAAATGAGCCATAGATGCCTGTGGCATGCAACCGCCCGAGGGGCCAGGCACGAATATCGACCAAGCGCGAGTGACCACTCCGCCCAGGAGGCTTCGATGGCCAAACAGGTACTCGTCACGGGCGCGTCCGGCTTTGTCGGCTCTTCATTGACCGAGGCGCTCGAGGCGGAGGGCTACTCGGTCTTGGCGATGACCCGACATCCCGACACGTACGCAGGCGCCGGCAAGCCGATCTTCGGCGACGTCTACGAACCCGACAGTCTCCGTTCGGCACTCGCGGACGCCGACGCTGCCTATTACCTGGTGCACTCGCTGGCCCGGGAGGACTTCGTCGAGAGAGATGCTGCGGCGGCTCGATCGTTTGGAACGGCGGCGGCAGATGCGGGTCTTGAGCGGGTGATCTATCTCGGAGGTTTGGGTCTGGATGATGCGAACCTGTCGGCACATTTGAAGTCGCGTCGCGAGGTGGAGCACCTGCTGGCCAGCGGCGGGGTACCAACGACGGTGCTGCGGGCGGCAATCGTCATCGGAAACGGCGGCATTTCCTGGGAGATCACCAGGCAGCTCGTCGCTCACCTGCCGGTGATGATCGTTCCCAAATGGGCAACCACGCGGACCCAGCCGATCGCCTTGGCGGACGTCGTTCGATACCTGGTCGGCGTGCTCGAGCCGGAGGCAGCCAAGGGACGGGTGTTCGAGGTCGGCGGACCTGAAGTGCTGACCTACGCCGAGATGATGCGGCGGGTGGCCCAGCTGCGCCATCACCGGCAGCTCCATATGCTTGCCGTACCGCTGCTGACCCCCCGACTGTCGTCGTATTGGTTGTCCCTGGTCACTGATGTCGACACCGCAACGGCCCGCAATCTCGTGGATTCGATGAGCAACGAGGTGGTCGTCAGCGACTACTCGATAGCCGACATCGTTCCCGGGATGCCGATGGGATACGACGACGCGGTTCGCGAGGCATACCGTCAGCGAGCCATCGCCCGAGCAAAGTCGTGACCATCGGGCCCAAAGAAATGGTCAGGCGGGCGATGGACATCGTCCGGCCGGTGTTGATCGACAAGGTGGAACGAGATCACTGGCAGCCGGACGAGGCGTTCCTACGCCGCCGGATCGTCGTTGGGATCACATTGGCCGTCGGCGCGACACTGCTCGGCTTGTCGTTCTCCGTACGACAGGGCGATCCGGCCTTCTACCCGCTGACCTTCGGCCTGGCAGCAACCTGGACGCTCGGCAGTCTGCTTTCGGGCCCGCTGCATCTGGGCCACATCCTGCGTGGCGGCACGCTCCGGCGCCCGATCATCACACCGATCGTGGCGGGGCTGTTGCTTGCCGCGCTGTTCGTTCTCGGCGCTTTTGTCATCCGCACCATCCCCGCGCTCGCGAGCCTCACTGAAGACGTCCTCGGCTACGCGCGGCTGGGAAATCTTTGGATCATTTTGGTGATCACCCTTGTCAACGGCATCGCTGAGGAGCTCTTTTTTCGTGGCTCCCTCTACGCCGCGATCGGGACCTGGCATCCGGTGTTGATCTCCACCGTTCTCTATGCGTTGGCAACCGTCGCCGGTGGCAATCCGGTATTAGTGTTCGCGGCGGCTCTTCTCGGCACAGTGGTGGGGCTGGAGCGACGGGCCTCGGGCGGGATACTGGCACCCATCTTGACCCACATCACCTGGTCGCTCAGCATGCTCCTCGTACTGCCACCAATCTTTGCCGGCGAGTTGTGATCTCTCCACGCTCCGGTTCCGGAAGCGGCTGAGTGATCCGCGCCATCCCTTACCAAGATCCTCGGCAAGAGGCTGAGCGGCTCAGGGCGGTGCACGAGGCTCGGGTCAAGATCGTCCCCCGAGCTTGAGCGCAGAATCAACCGATTTCCACGAAGAAATTCTGGGCGCCCGGCCCGGTACGTGAGCCCGAGGCCCGCCGAGCGACGGTCGACACATCAACGGTTCTTGGCCATGCGAATGCGCTGGTTTTCCCGACACTCGCTGCACACACAGCCCTGCACGTAGGCGGCGTTGGTGCCGTGCTCAAGATCCTCTCGGCCGGTCGCTTCTAGAGCTCCGCCGAGCGACTCTGCACACTCGGCATCGGTCTTGGTCAGGCCCCACACCACATTTGGCGTCAGGTCTAGGTCGCGCAGGATCGCCCTGAACTCTTGGCCTGCATTCAAGGCTTTCAGGAGCTGCCGCCGCACCTCCATAGGGAACCTTGCTTGTGCTTTGGCTCTGGGACCAGGTCAAGAAAAGACACGCTAATTTTGGGGCATCCCAAAGCAAAGGAGAGCCCTGTGGGCAAGGTGGTCATGTACAGCTCGGTGTCGGTGGACGGCTTCGTCGCGGACGAGAATGACCAGCCCGGACCGCTGTTCGACTGGTTGTCCAGCGGTGACGTGCCGTTGGACGAGAGCGGCGAGTTGAAGGTGTCGCAGACGTCCTACGACTACACCCGGCCGTACTGGGACCAGATCGGGGCGACAATCGTCGGCCGCCACGTCTTCGACATGACGGACGGCTGGGACGGGAAGCCTCCGGGCGGGATCGACCACGTGGTCGTCGTGACGCACCGACCGAAGCCCGAGGGCTGGGACCCCGAGGCGCCGTTTCACTTCGTCGACGGCGTCGAGGCAGCCGTGGCCAAGGCGCAGGAGCTTGCGGGTGACCGCATGGTCGAGGTCGCTGCTGGCGACGTCGGTGGCCAGGTGCTTGCCGCGGGCCTGGTCGACGAGGTGCGCATGGACGTCGTACCCGTCGTGTTCGGGTCCGGCAAGCGCTACTTCGGGTCGGTCCACGCGCAGCACCTGTTGGAGGATCCTGACGTGGTGATTCAGGGCAACCGGGTGCTTCACCTGCGCTATCGGGTGCGCCGTTGACCGATCTGGAGGGGTGACCCGCGAGGTTCCCGGCGGATTCGTCTGGGAGGAGTCCCGGTCTTCCTGTGATGCGGCCCACTCAGGGCAAGAGAGTGGTGCCGGAGCGCCAGGTGAACCAGGTCAGCGTCATTCGCTGCGACTGATCGCGGGTGAAGCGGTCGAGGCACGGGTCGTCGCCGTAGCTCATGAAGTTGTGCACTGGATCTCGGCCCGGCTGAGGGCAGGTGTTCAGCGACTCTTCACAGGAGAAAATATTGTCGCCGTCGTCCTGGTAGGGCGTGTCAGTTACGTAGTCGCCCGGGTAGCTGCAGCCGTTCTCAAAGGTATGGAACAGCCCGAGCCAGTGGCCGACCTCATGTGTGGCGGTGTCACCCTCGTTGTATGGCGCCGCCGTCCCGCCCGGCAGGCTCTCGTTGAGCAGTACGACCCCGTCGTCGGTCAGGGTGGTGTCGAAGGGGAACGTGGCGTATCCGAGCAGGCCATCGGCCAGGCCCGTGATGTAGATGTTCAGGTCGTCGAAGCCGCCCCGGTGCAGGGCCGCCTTGGCCTCGTCGTTGTCGTTGGGATCGACGTCAGGGTCCGACCAGTTGTACCAGTCATGTGGCGCGTTAGCGGCTCAGATCCTGGTCGTTGATCGGAAACGTGCGGCCCCGATGTTAACAGCAGAAGAATGCCGATTTGGCTATCTCCGAACGTGTCATATGAAACTTAAAGGCACACCAATCTCCGACGGAAAGATGATCGAGCATTGGGTTGTGCGCGACGACCTAACAATGTTGCGCCAACTCGGGACAGGCCAAGCGCGCTCCTAGCCCTAGGATCGTTCCGCCCGTCCTAATTTCCGACGAGGTGATCCTCTTCGCGCAGTCCGCGTGCCCAGAATTTCTTGGGCCATCATCCGACCCCATACGCGCGTTGGGCGCACACGCACGCACGAGGGCCATCAGGTGGTCGGGCCGCCCGCGCCCCGGCGCTTAGCTAGTAGCGACCAGCGCTGCAGCACGAGTGAGGCATCGCCGGTGACTTGGGTGGGTGGTCTGGCCGGGCTCGTACACGATCATTCGCTCACCGCAGCACCCTTCGACAGGCTCAGGGCGCAGCCACAGGCTCAGGGCGCAGCTACGTGCTCAGAGCTGGCGATCCGGTCGAGCTGGTCATCATCTCCGCCCACCACCAGGACTGCCGAACCACCAGTCATGACGGCCGTCAGCACGCCGTCGCGACAGGTAGCCCACGGATCTCCGGCCCGAACCAGACGCCGCAGTGCCGGGCCTGCGCCCGTCACCAGATCCGCCTGGCTCAGCTTTCGCTCGCGATCGACCCATGCGGTCCCAGCGGGATCGAGTGGCGCACCGAAGAATGTGTCCGGGTGGGCGCGCACCTCGAGTGCATAGTCGCGTACGCCGTCCGGCAACGGCTCGTCAAATCCAAACCCGAGTGGATGCAGCGCGCATGCGAAGACATCGCGAGCTCTGGTATCCCTGCCAGTGCCGCCCGGTGACAATGGCTGCAGCCGGCGAATCGCCGGTGAGATCAACCGTCAGTCCAACTTGCCAGCACGCGAGCTGCCAGACCGCGGTAAGCCAATGGCCGGGCGCCTCGAGGGCCAGCGGCATGCTGATCGCGTCGCCTTCGATGACGGCAAGCTCGTCGACCAGCAGGTTCGAGGTCTTGTCCACCCAGTTGCCAAAGCTGATCGCGGAGAGTTCCACGCGCTCGCCGGAAGAGACGTCATAGTAGGTGAGCAGCGGCGCCGAGCCATCGATTCTGACGCGCTGCCGAAGGCGCTCAGCGAGAAGTGTGGTCATAGCCGCCCAGCGTAGGAGCAACCAGCTCCGGCGATCTGAACGTTGCGCCACTACCCTGTCCGCATGCGTTACGTGCTGATCATGGCCGGTGGATCAGGAAAGCGCCTTTGGCCGCTGTCCCGGCAAGACATGCCGAAACAGCTGTTGCGGGTGGTCGGCGGCAAGAGCCTGCTGCGCATCGCGTACGAGCGACTGGACGGCATCGTTCCGGCCGATCAAGTGCTGGTCTGCACGGGTGCCGATTACGCCGACATCGTGGCCACTGAGTTACCGGAGCTGAAACCCGCCAACATTCTTGGCGAGCCCGAAGGTCGCGATTCGCTGAACGCAGTGGCGTGGCCTGCTGCAGTCGTCGCGGCACGTGATTCCGATGCGGTGATTGCGGTCGTGACATCGGACCACCTCATGCATCCGGTCTCGGCATTTCAGAGCGCGCTGCTGGAGGCCTTCGAGGTAGCCGAGAGCGGCGAAGACTTTCTCGTGACGTTCGGAGTGGTTCCGACGGCTCCGCACACCGGCTACGGATATCTGCGGCGGGGCGAGACCCTCCCGCATCATCCAGACGTTTTCTCAGTCATCGAGTTCAAGGAGAAACCCGATCGTGCCACCGCCGAGGAGTACCTCGCCTCGGGTGAGTATTGGTGGAATTCGGGCATGTTCGTCTGGCGCGCCCGTACCTTTCTTGATCAGCTCGAAGCGCTGCAGCCCAAAACGCACGCTGCAGTGCTGGAATTAGCTGCCGCACCGTACCGACTCTCCGAGATCTATCCGGAGCTGCTCAAGATCAGCGTCGACTATGCCGTGATGGAACCAGTCTCGCGAGGCGAGGGGAGTGCCCGGGTTGTCGCTGTCCGGTTGCCGATCACCTGGCACGATGTCGGCGGTTTCGCAGCTCTCGGTGAGCAGTTGCCGCGTGACGAACGTGGCAACGCCATCCACGGTGTCTCGGTACTGGTCGACGCTCGGGACAACCTGGTGATCAACAACGCCGAGGACGGCCGAGTCGTTGCGGTCGTTGGCCTGACCGACACCGTCATCGTTCAGACGCCGCAGATCACCCTCGTTTGCCCGATCACTGAGGCGGAACGGATCAAGGAACTGGTCGCAGAGGTCACCGCGAAGCTCGGCGGCGGATACGCGTAATCGAGATCACCGACTTCAGCGTGAGTGGTCGCTCCGGCAGCCACCTGCTGACAACTTGGAGGTACGGCATGGTTACGCGCCGTTGGGCTCGGGCGAGCTCGCGACCGGATACTTGGTCATGAAATCCTTGATCGCCGCTCCGCTGACTTCGGTGCACGCCTGCCGGACGCCCAGCTGCTGGGCAGCGTTGCTTGGATCATTCGGGTCGGCCGTCCAGCGGGTGATCATGATGCTCTTGCCGGCCGGGAATCCAGCACCATCGGCATCCGACCACGGCGCCGCGATGAACTTGTCCGCCGGATCGTAGTCGTCGCTACCGAACGTCTTGGCGATTCGCTGCAGATTCTTGATTTGCTTGCTGGGGGCGTCAGCCCGATACCAGACGACCGTGTAACCGTGCTCCAGGTTGTGGACCAGCGTCTCGACCGGAGGGCGATCGGCTTCGGCGTAGAAGTGTTTGGTGAACGGGGCCGGCGTCGGGTAGTGCTTTCCGGAGTCCGGCGGGCTCTGGGCGTAGTCGACCTTGGTGCCCTCCGCGACGTGCTCTTGGTTGCCGGTGGCCGGATGCGTGGTGATGGGGTCGCAGCCGGCTGCGGCGATGCTGGTGCCGATCTCCTCCAGCGTCGCGTTGCGGGCGCGATAGTCATCGGCGAAGAGATAGACCGGATAGGCCAACAGCCCGATCGCCAGTACCAGGCAGATCACCAATAGTCGGATGGTGCGGGTCCGTTGTTCCTTCTTGCGCGCGGTCTCCAGGGAGGCAAGTTTGTCGCGGCGGCTCTGTGCCGAGGACGGCCCTTTCGTTGAGGCGTCGCCGTTTGGCGCAGCCTTGTCGTCGCTCTTGGCTTTCGCCACCTGGTTTGCTCCTACCGATCCGTCTGAGGGAGTGGCGAGTCTATCTCGACCTGCTGAGGACCGCCTGTCCGTAAGTCGACAGACATGATCGCACGCAGCAGATCCGCAGCCTCCTCGCCTAGGTCGGCTCCCGCCAGCAACTGAGAAGTCCGTTCCGCGCCGTCGAGCGCCACCAACTCCTCGAAGCGATGCTGCTGTCCCGTGGCTGCCAGCGCCGCTGCTAGCACAGCCTCCTGACTGCCGTAGCCGAACATGTCGCTGGCGGGATCGCGAAGCAGTTCCCGTGCAGCAGAATCGGTTCCGGAGAGTAGATGCCCGAGCCCGCGTACCACGGCGACGGGACGTCCGCGCAGCTTGCCCTTCGCGAGATCCGCGGCTGCCGCTATTTCGTCGGCGACGGCCATGGCCGTGACCTGCAGTTCGTTCCCGTACGCGTCCCGTACGCCGACGTAATCGTCCACGGCGCGCACTCCGGAGATGCCGATGGCATGGTCGGTCTGGCCGAGCCGCCACGGCCGTCCAGCCGTATCAGAGATGATCACTCCCAGGCGGAGTCCGGTCGCCGAGGCCAACCGCTCTCGTAGCAGCACCGCGCTAGCGTCCGGGTCGCGGGGCAAGAGCAAGATCGATTCGGCAGCGAGGTTGGAGTTGTCGATCCCCGCAGCAGCGATCGTCAAGCCAGTTCCGGTGCGGACAATCCGGGTCTCTCCCCGGCGGGCAATGGTGCGGGTGCTCTCCGACGTGATCAGCTCGGCACGTCGGGAGGCCGGTTCGATACGGCCCTCGGCCTTGCTGATGATCTTGGACGTGACAACGAGGATGTCCCCGTCGCGCAGCGGTCCGGCGGGATCGGCGTCGATGGCTGCGAGCAGGACCGGGGCAAGATCAGTACCAGGCGACACCTCCCCGATCCCAGCTGGTGCGAAGATCGTGATCACGAGGTGGCCGACTTGATCGCATAGCCGACGAAAGCGGCCGTGCTGGCTGGATCACGCATGATCAAATCGGTGACGACGGGGCGGAGGCCGGCTTCTTGGATGCGCTCGGTGGAGGCGGCATCGGCGGTATCCATGGCCCAGGCGTCCAGTACGCCGCCCCGCGAACGGGCGCCGTAGTGCAGACCCACCGCGGCAGCATCCACGTCAACGCCTATGGCGGGAAGCAGCCGATGAGCCATACCGAGAACAGGCGCGCCGCCCAGGATGCCCGCGAACCCGAGCACCGGCGCGGTCGCACCCCGGAGGGTCTCGCGCAGGCCAGGCACAGCAAGGATCGGACCGATGGATACCACTGGGTTGCTGGGCGCCACCAAGATCAAATCAGCGTCCTGGAGCGCCTCGACAACGCCGGGTGCGGGCCGTGCGTCATCGAGGCCGACGAGGGTGATGGCCAGCGCATCAGGACGGGCATGGAGCCGTACCCAATACTCCTGAAAGTGCACCGCTCGGCGGCTTCCGGGTGACTCCGGATCTGCGATCGTCACATGCGTCTCGACGCGATCATCGGTCATGGGGAGCAATCTGAGCTGCTCGTCGTGAGCTAGCCAGCGGGTGCACAACGCCGCGGTCACTTCCGAAAGCGGATAGCCGGCATTCAGCATCTGAGTCCGTACCAGATGGGTGCCGATGTCGCGATCCCCGAGCGAGAACCAGGTCGGCTCCACCCCGTACGCGGCAAACTCCTCCATCACCTGCCAGCTCTCGTCGTGGCGACCCCAACCGCGTACTCGATCAGCGCCACCACCCAGCGTGTACATGATCGTGTCGAGGTCCGGGCAGATGCGGAGTCCGTGCAACGTGATGTCGTCAGCGGTGTTGGCGATCACGGTGAGCCGTGCAGTTGGATACGCGTGGCGTACCCCGAGCGTAAACTTCGAGCCGCCGACGCCACCGGCCAAGATCACGATCTGCACCGCACCAGTGTTGCAGTGTCCTCTCTGCTCGCGCGGCGCCCCGGGAAGCTGGTGTCGTCGTCACTCTCCGCGAAACGGCTGAGGCGGCGGCTCAACTGGCTCAGTGCTCATGTCGCCGTTCCGCTTCTCGTTCCTCCGATCACCAGCGGGCGCCTATCGACGCTCGCAGAGGGTGTCTTCTCTGCTCGCGCGGGCGCCTATCGACGCTCGCAGAGGGCGTCTTCTCTGCTCGCGCGGCGCACCGGGCGAGGACTTAGCGGCTTGGCCTAGGCTCGCCGACATGGCTTCCGACAACACGTCCCGGCTCTCGCTGTGGTCGCGCAACTCACTGCTCTCCATCGCATCAGAAAGCTCGATCCTGTCGATTGGCAGTATCGGGTCGGTACTGTCCGTCGGCAGCGTCGGGTCGTTCGCATCGTTCGGAAGCCTCGGGTCGTTCGCGGCCTCCCTCTCCACCGGATCGGCTATGGCCCACGGTTCGGTGATGTCGTTTCAGTCGACGGGCTCGGTGATGTCGTCCCAGTCGACTCGAGCGGTGAACGACCATCGCAACAGCGGATCCCTACCCGGCTGGGGTGGCGCAGCGATCACCCTGGCTGCTGTTGCACTCGGCTTCGCCCTATATCTCATGACCCGCCGGGCTCAACGCTGACGTGATATGAATCCGCTCGCCAGCGCGGCGACCCCGCAGCGGCAGTTCTGCCACGCCAGCCCCTCGGCGCTACCAGTGTCGATACGCTGAAAGGCGTGGAAAATTTGATGCGGCTGCGCGAGCCGGCGGCTTGGGTTGCCTTGGGAGCCTTGGTGCTCAATCTTCTCCTCGCTCTGGTGGCGCTGGCAACCTTCGACGGCTCACTTCCGAGCGTGGCATGGGTGTTGAGCGCTCGACTCGCAAACCCTGTGCCCTTAGTTGTCCTTACGGTCTTGGTGAGCCTCTGCGTGCTTCGGGACCGCACGCCCCATGCGCGCCAGCTCACCCTCATCAGCCTCGTCGTCGGAATCATCGCCGTGCTCCTCGGCCTGATATTCGCCTTGTTGGGATTCGGCGCAACAGCACCGGTTCTGGCGGTGTTCGCCGCCATCGTGCCGCAGGCGATCTCTGTCATTGCGATTGGATTCTTGATCAAGCTTGTGCAGCTGCAGGCCGTGCCCCGTCGACTGCCCGCCGGCATCGGCCTGGCACCGTATCCCTCGGACGCCCTTCCGACACCGCCGGCAACGGCGGCGCCAGATCAGCGCCTGCAGCCAACCTGGCACCCCGACACCGCAGCCGGAGCAGCCTGGCGTACGGCGGGCGATGCCGCAGCCGGTGCCCCTGCAACTGGATGGGGGGCTGACCCTGCAGTGGGCTGGCAACCGATCCCCACCCAACCGAACGGGCCAGATCCAAACGGGCCGCAGCAGTATGGGCCGCAATCTGGCGGGCCGCACCCCAATGGGCCGCAATTCAATGCGTACGGACCCTATGGGCCCCAAGCCAGATCGGCTGGAACCGCAGGGTCGGATACCGAACGACGTCAGGATGCGAGCGCCAATGCCGGTACCGGAACCGACGCCGAGCCTGCCCAAAGATCCCCAGGCTGACCAGGGACAACGGAATTCGCAGCAGCCGGCGCTCGACTGGTGGGGCCGGCCGCAGTCGTAACCGGATCGCGCGCCGCCGTGCTGAGGAGGAGTGAGGGGCATGCTTTTCGTCGCCGAGTGACGACGAAGTAGGCGGCTGTAGGCGCGATCCGCGTGGAGCGAGCTTGGCGAGCGGAACGATCAGCACCAGCCTCAGCGAGCCGAGCGAGCAATGGACAGAGGAGTGAGGGGACATGCTTTTCGTCCCCGAGTGACGACGAAGTAGGCGGCTGCCAGGCGAACATCGCAGCGAGCGGAGCGAGCTATCCAACCGAGCGAGCTTGGCGAGCGAAACGATCAACGCGTTCGCCTGGGCCGGAACTTTATCCAATATCAGAAAACCACTTGACTTCTATGCATTGACAGGCATGTAATTTCACCAATGTCATTTGCAGATTTCTGCTGATCCGTCAGAGCCGTACTCAACTGAGTTGCTGCAGAGCCAAGGGGGACCTAGTAGCAGCGGGTGACAGGTGTTACGGCGCAAGCCAGAAAACCGGTGGGGCTGGCGAAGCCATGCCGCTAAAAGGGGTTATCCATCATGCGGGTCGAGGAGGCACAACCACATGTATGAGCTGAGGGGCACCGACGAGGGGGGTGCACTGAGCTGGCAGGAGCGCGCACTGTGCGCGCAGACCGACCCAGAGGCGTTCTTTCCTGAGAAGGGCGGTTCCACGCGCGAGGCCAAGAAAGTTTGCTTGGCCTGCGACGTACGTGGTGAGTGCCTTGAATACGCCCTGGCCAACGATGAACGTTTTGGTATCTGGGGTGGATTGAGCGAACGGGAGCGTCGAAAGCTGAAGAAGCGGGCCGTGTAGCCGAGACGGCCTATCGATCTCTCAGTCGGCTCGCGTAAAGTAAGGGGCCGCCCAACCGGGCAGCCCCTTTTGCGTTGTTTGCGGGGCCCGATTGGTTATCGGGGGTTTCACAGGATCTGATGGATAGCCACATCACCCTGACCGGTTCCTACGAGGACCGGCCAGGAGGCTCTGGGGCTTGGCGTGGCCTGACGCCGGTCAGTGTCGAGGACTTCAGCCTCGATGAGAGTCCCTGGGCGTGGGCGGATTACGTCGACGACGAGACCGATCGGGTCGACATCTCGGCAGCGCACGTCACAGCTGTTCTGGTCACCCTTGACGCGGCGCGTTGGCTGCCGGCGACCCTGCAGGCATTGGCCAAACTGGATACCCGGCCCACCCGGCTGATCGCCATCGACAATGCAAGCGCCGACGCCACCCCGATGCTGCTGGACGAGGCGTGTCGGCATGGCCTCCTTGACGCGGTCTACCAAGGAGAGCGATCGCTCGGATTTGGGGCAGCAGTCAAAACTGCCCTGGACTGTGACGCCGCCAATCTTCAAGACGACGCCGACACCATCGGGTTCCGCGCTGTTTCGGTCCACGACACCCGCTGGCTCTGGCTGCTGCACGACGATGCCGTGCCTGCCCCCGATGCGTTGTATCAACTTCTCGCTCACGTAACGATCGACCCGAGCATCGATCTCACCGGACCCAAGCTGCTGCTCCCGAGGCATCGGCACGGCGGCCAGCCCATCAGCGAGGTCGGTGTGAGCATTTCTGATACCGGTCGCCGCGAGCTCGAGCTCGATGTCGATGAGATCGACCAAGGCCAGCGTGACGAGCCTCAAGAACGGCTCGGCGTGTCCACCTGCGGCATGTTGGTGCGGAGCGCCGTGTGGGAGCGTCTGGATGGCCTCGACCCCGCACTTCCGGTCTTCCGGGACGGTGTCGAGTTTGGTTGGCGTGCTCACCTGAACGGCTACAGCGTCGTCACCACGCCGAGTGCCCAGGTCACCCACCGTCAGGTAGGTCGAGCCGGGCTCCGCCCGCACGGCCTCACCGGTCGGAGGCCGGGCAAGGTCGATCGGCTGCTCGGCATGCTGGTTGTCGCCGGCCATGCACCGCGCAAGACCTTGCCCCTGGTGTGGCTCCGCCTGGTCTGGAGCTGCCTGGTGCGCGCTGTCGGTTACCTGGTCGGCAAGGTACCGGGCCGGGCGCTGGATGAGATGCTCGCTCTCGGCGCGTTCCTCGCCCATCCTCGACGGCTTGCTGAGCTGCGCAAGCGGACCACTGCCATCGAGCCGGTGCCGGGTACCCGCGAGGTGGTTGAGTCCCTGCGCCCCCGATGGTGGAGCGGTCTGCAGGTTGGACTCGATGCGCTGACTGGTGCCGCGTCGGAGCGATACCGGTCGCTGGCGGGTGATACCGATGTTGCCACCCTTGATGAGCTGACCGGTGACGACTTCAGTTCGGCAACCGATGAGCGGCCGACGAGCGTATGGCTTAGCCCTATTGCCCTGACGATGGCCATCGCGCTGGTCGCCAGCATCGTTGCCGCGCGTAGCCTGATCGGCCGTGGCTTCCTGGCCGGCCCAGCCCTTCTTCCCGCACACGACAGCCTGGCAAGCCTCTGGCGTACGGTGGTCGCCGCTATCCCTGGTGCGCCGCTCCAGATCACCCCACCCTGGGAGGCGCTCACCGCACTCGGTTCCACGGTGACGTTCGGACAGCCCGAGTGGTTTAGCACGCTGCTGCTGTGTGGAATCGTGCCGCTGACCCTGTTGGCGGCGTACCCACTGGCCCGCAGAGTGATCAACGACCGCCGCGTGCGGCTCTGGACCTGTGCCACGTACGCGCTGCTGCCGGTGCTCCTTGGCGGCACGAATCAGGGGCGCCTGGCGCTCAGCGTGGTGGCCATCAGCCTTCCGCTCCTGGTCATGGCGGCGCGCGCTCTGGTGCTGCGTCGGACGCGAACCCCCGAAGCCTGGCGCGGCGGCTGGGGCGCCGGGGTCGCCTTGGTTGTCTTGCTGGCATTCGAGCCGTCCATGATCATTCTGGCGCTGCTCTTCGCCATCCTCGGGGCCGTCATGCTACGGCGCACGCCACGCAAGATAGGGCGAATCGGCATCGCGCTAGGAGTACCGCTGATCGTTCTGCTGCCCTGGCTACCAAGCCTGATCGATGCGCCGGGCCGGTTGTTTGTCGGACCTGACTCAGCACTTGATGCAGTGGCAACGCCGCCGCAGGTCTGGCAGCTGTTGCTCGGGCGAGAGGTTGGCCCTGGCCTACCGCCGCTCTGGGTCGGAGCCGTGATCTTCGGCGTGATCTGGATTGTCGCCGTCCTCGGACTAGCCCGGCGTCCGGGGCGACGGGCGGTGCTGGCGGCCTGGGCGGCAGCGCTCGCAGCACTCGCCGTAGCGGTCATCCTGTCCAAACTGGTCGTTTCCGTCCCTCCGGTCGGCACGGAGGTGCGGCCCTGGGTCGGCAGCTATTTGCTGCTCGGCTTCGGGGCGCTGATCTTCGGTGGCGGCATGGGGCTCGACGGGTTGTCGGGAGACATGAAGGAGCGCAGCTTCAGCTGGCTGCAGCCCGCCTCTGTGCTGGCCGGCATTGCCGTTTGTCTGGTTAGCGTCGGTGGCGCGGTCTGGTGGGTGCTGGCTGGCGCCCATGGCCCGATTGAACGAACCCGGCTCAATGACATTCCGCCGTACGTGATGAACGCCATCAAGTCGGACACCCGCCCGCGGCTGCTCGCTATTGATCTATCCAACGGCTCCGCCGGCTATGCGGTATTGGGTGATGATCACATGAGACTGGGCGATGCCGATCGCGGCTTCACCTTCGGAGGATCTGCACCGGCGCGCGACCAGGTCAATGATCTTGCCGTACGCCTGGTAGCGGGCACTGCGGATTCCGATATCTCTCCACAGCTTGCCGGACTCGGCATCGGCTATGTCTGGGTGACGGGTGCTACCCAGGACGTTCAGGCCAGGATCGACAACACTCCGGGGCTCGGCATTGCCAGCGGAAACGAGCGGGGCGTGGTGTGGAAGCTCGATCCGGCTGTGTCGCGTGGGGTGCTCGAGGACGGCGGAGCGCGACTGCCGATCGGCCGGTCACCCGCATCCGTACCCGTGGGCTCTGAGCAGCGCGAGCTTCAGATCGGGGAAGCCGCCGACGTACGGTGGCGAGCCAATCTCAACGGCCAACCACTGCCTCGGGCGGCTGATGGCTGGCAACAGGTGTTCCTGATGCCCTCGCCCGGCGGCACGGTGACCTACGTCCTTCCTTCGGTCATGCCATGGCTGCTTCTGGCGCAAGGCCTGGTATTGCTCGTGGCCGTCGTACTGGCCGCGCCTGCAATCCGCCGGCCGGAGGTGCGTGATCCGGCCAAGAGCGCTCGGCGCGCGGCGACATTGTCGGAGCTCGCCTGATGTCTGATCTTCGAGAGGCTGGGGTGACGCTTTCTGGCCGACGGGCCATCGCGCTTGGCGTGGCCTTTGTTGCGTTGCTGTTGATTCTCGGCGGCGGCACACTCTTGCGCGCGGAAGCGCCAGCATCACAAGCGACCCACAGCCCGCAGGTCGGCCGTACCACCATGATCTGCACGACATCGGCACCGCTGAGTGCTACAGCACGCGCGAGGACCGAGGTTTCAGCCGTCGCGATCCGGGAGGCACCCGATCGACCCGGCTCACTGAGCGCATCGACGCTGGACACGAAATCGGTCAAGCTCAAGCTGAGCGAGCCGGGCAAGGGCGCGGACGCCCTTCAGGACCAACGCATCGATCGTGATCGCGGCCGATGGCGCCATGGCGACCGCGAGTAGTGCGGTGATCGTTGATGACGTGACAGGCGGTAACGAGGCCGGATTGAAGGCTGCGCCGTGCCTGGCTCCGGCTACCGCGCACTGGTTCTCTGGTCTCGGCGCGACTGACGAGGACCGTACGGACTTGATCTTGAGTAACCCCGATGACGCCCAGGCCCAAGTTGATCTTCGGTACTACGGTCGCAGTGGTCGGATCGCGGTCCCCGGCAGCCCCGGGTTGGTGATCAGAGGGCACGACTCTCATACGGTGTCCCTCGCCGATCTGCGGGGCGAGAGCCCGGTCAGTGTTGCGATTCAGGCGAGTCAGGGTCGTGTCACTGCGGTGGCCAAACGGACCCAAACGAGGCAGATCAAGCCGGCTGGAGTCGACTGGCAGGTCCCCTCTGTATCGCCGAGCAGGGTTGTCGTCATCCCGGGCGTACCCGCGGATGAGGGCGGGCGACAGCTCGTCGTCACCAATCCGAACAATTCTCGGGCGACGGTGGCGGTCCAGGTCTTGGGCTTCCAGGGGCCGTACGCGCCGAGCGGAGCAGCGTCGGTCGACGTGCCGCCAGAGGGCACGGCAAGCGTGAATCTTGAGCCTGGTCTGGCCGGCGAAGCAGCCGGTATCAAGCTCACCAGCGACGTACCGGTGACCGGGCGCCGTCATCGCCACCAGCCGGCGCGGTGGGAAAGGGACCGACTTGGCCGTTCAGTCTGCTGCCGCCCCCTTGATCGGGACTGGGGTCAGCGCGCTGGCCACGACCAACATCGCCGACAGCGAGTTGATCATCAGCAATGGCGGAGATTCCGATGCTCAGGTCACTTTCGAGGTATTCAGCTATGACGGTGTGAGGCTCCGGACCGATGACGTCGTACTCGCGGCGAACAGCACTGCGACGAGGCGGCTGAATTCCCCTGCACCTTCGTACGTCGTCGTGAACGTGCCCGACGATTCCTCGGTTGTGGCAGGCGTCGTACTGACCCAGCCGGATCGAGACGTGGCCGGACTGGCCACTATTCCGCTGAGTTCGCCTGACCTGGCGAGCCGGGCCCCGGCGACGAGACCTGACTACTCGGCTGGGCGATAATTCCCGGGAAACGCATCACGGTTGAGCTGCAAACGGTGATTTCAGGCGGTTTTCGCGAATTGGCGATGCGTTTCCGGGTTGCTGGGATCCACAGGTTGGGTTGTTGGCCGGTCCCTCATCCACAGGTTCCAGCCTTAGCCGCACGATTCGTCCGCGTTCTCCGCATGCTCCCGATATGCGTGCACATGATGAGGTCGAGTTATTGCTGAGGGCGGACGGTGGGCTTGTAGTACGGCGTGATCATCCGCACTTGGTCGGTTCGTTCGACTGGCTGATTCACCAAGGCAAGCTGGTTACCGTGCTGCCCGGCGTCTATGCCGACTCCAGAGTTCGCTCGGACGTGGCAAGCCCGAGCTCGAGCGGTTGCGCTGCATCACCCGGATGCGGTGCTGCTCGGTGCTGCTGCCGCCAGAATCTCTTTCTGGCCAGCTGCACCCATCGACGCATGTGGAGGCGGCAGTTCGCTGTGTGCTCAAGCCGCAGCACGGTTTCAGCTTCAGTCGCCGTCGCATCCCTGAGGAGCTGATTGCCGTTTGGGGCGGCCTGCGTTACACAATTCCTGCGCTCACCGCTATCGACCTTGCGACCTCTGCATGCAGTGATGCCATCGATATTGCGCTGCGGGGCAGAGCCGTGACTTTGTCCGGCATGTATGAGGCATTGCGGATGACTCCGCACCGGACCGGCAATCTGGAAAAGACTCAGACTGCTGATCGACTCACGTAACGAGCCATGGTCGGCCGCGGAACGGCTGAGTCACCGGCTGCTCCGGGCAGCTGGGATTACGGGCTGGCGAGACAAATCTGCCGGTCGATATCGACAGTCAAATTGTTCTACATCGACATCGCGTTCAGAGCAGCAGAAATTGGCGATCGAGATCGACGGCCGACTGCACGAGACGGACGAGAAACTCTTCGAGTCCGATCGCTGGCGACAGAATGCGCTCGTGGTGGCCGACGGGTGGCGGGTTCTACGCTTCACCTGGGCGATGTTGCGGGACTATCCTGGCGTATTCGTGAGCACCGTTCTTAACGCGCTCCACTGAAACGCATCACGGTTGTGCCCAACACCCGTTTTCCGCTTGGGGCTCGTGAGGATGCAAATCAGGGTGCTTCAGTCGTCCTCTGCACCCGCGCCGTCAGGGTCGATCTCGTCGACGCTGCGGCCAGTGAGCGCGGCGAGCTGCTCAACGATCGTGCGGTAGACGAGAATCCGCAGGCCTCGGCGCGTTACCGCGCGATGCTCAAGCGGGCGACGATAGACCACGACCTGGCTCGGTTGATTCGCCGTACCCTCAAGCGCTGCGGCCAGCGGCACCTGATCGCCTGACCAGGCCATATCGAAATGCGGCACATCCTCGATGCCGAAGGTGATCCCGACCAGCGCGTCAGGACACTGGAGGCCGATGCGATCCACTGCATCGTGTACGGCTTCGGTGAAGAAGTCTGCCTTGCTTGCCGGGTGTGGTGGGTGGGCGCGATGCGTGGTGAGCGAGTTCGGCAAGGATAGGGGTCCGCGAAGGCCACGGCCGTGACGGTCACGACTCCGACTGGTCACGTGTGCACTGTAGCTGGTCAGATTGCTTCGCTCGCCAAGCTCGCTCAGCGCGGATCGCGCTTGGCAGCCGCCTGCTCCGTCCTCGCTCGCAGACGATGAAGCGTGTCTGCTCCTCGTCCTCAGCACGGCGGCGCGCGATCCGGATACGGCGGCGCTTCCCACGCTCGAACCAGCCCGCGGAGTACCGTCAGGCACGTGAGGTCACGCCGTTGTTCTCGAGCTGGGTGCCCGCATCCAGCCGCCTCGACACTGACCTACGCCTATCGAGATTCCACGGCGGTCCTCGGCCCGCTGGCAAACCAGGTCGAGCCACATTGCTATGACCTCTGCCAGTCGCATGCGCAAAGCCTTTCGGCGCCGCGGGGTTGGGAAGTGATCAGACTCGCAGTCGAAGAGGAGCTGAAGCCGAGCACGGACGATCTGCTGGCTCTCGCAGACGCAGTACGTGACGCAGGCATGTCGTACGATCCTCCGACCGGACCGACCATGGACCCGCCCGGCCGGCGTCACGGCCTGGTCGAGTTGGCGCGTCGCGGCCACCTCACAGTTCTCGCGGATCCTGGAGCAGCGGACGCCGGTCGCCGGACACCGACCTGACGGTCTAGGATCCTCATTCAATGATCAAGCGGGGGATCTTCAAAGCAAACGACATTCGCGGAATCACCGAAGGGCCAGACCCGGAGTGGGACGCGTCTGGAGCGTACGCCATCGGGGCCGCTTCGGTTGATGTGCTCGACCTCCACAGTGGTGCCGGCGCACTCGTTGTCGGTCGCGACATGCGAGTCAGCGGACCGCTGATGGTGGGCGCGTTCATCGATGGCGTGCTGAGCCGCGGAGTCGAGGTGATCGACATCGGCCTGTCGAGCACTGATCAGTTGTGGTTCGCCTCAGGCTGGCTTGATCTTACCGGGTGCCATGTTCACCGCAAGCCACAATCCCGCGGAATACAACGGGATCAAGTTCTGCCTGGCGGGCGCGAAGCCGATCACCTCAGCCAACCTCGCCGAGATCGCTCAACGCGCGAGCGCAGCGGAACCGACCCCGGCCGAGACACCCGGAAAGCGCATCGAGCGGGACGTGCTACCCGCGTACGCCGACCATCTGCACTCCCTTGTTGACCTGACGGGCATCCGGCCGCTCCGGGTCGTGGTTGACGCCGGCAACGGCATGGCCGGTTACACCTCTCCAGCCGTGCTCAACCGTGATGATCTTGAGTTGATCGGCCTGTTCACCGAGCTGGATGGCAGCTTTCCCAATCACCCACCCAACCCGCTCGAGCCGGAGAACCTCCGTGACGCGCAGGCCGCCGTCCGAGACCGGGCAGCTGATCTTGCTCTGGTCTTCGATGGCGATGCGGATCGTTGCTTCATCATCGACGAACGCGGCACCGTCGTCAGCCCTTCCATCGTGACGGCGATGATCGCCAGTCACGAACTGGCCCGGGAACCAGGTGCCACCGTCGTCTGCAACAAGATCACCTCCCGGATCGTGCCAGAGGTTGTGCAGGCTGCGGGCGGCACGATCGTCATCACCAGAGTGGGTCATACCTTCGTGAAGGCCGCCATGGCCGAACACAACGCGATCTTCGGCGGCGAGCACTCCGCTCACTACTACTTCCGTGACTTCTGGGGAGCCGACACCGGCATGCTCGCTGCTCTGCACGTGCTCGCAGCGGTCGGCCATGCCGAACGGCCGTTGTCGCAACTGGTGGCTCGGTTCGACCGCTACGCCGCTTCCGGCGAGATCAACAGCCAGGTCGAGGATCAGCAGATGATCATGGAGCGCGTGGCGACAGCCTTCGCCGGTCGCGGTGAGCAAGATCGAATCGACGGGCTGACCATCTCTGGCCCAGACTGGTGGGTCAACGTACGCCCAAGTAACACCGAGCCACTGCTCAGGCTCAATGTTGAAGCCGCCAATGCCGAAACTATGGAGGCTTTGCGAGACGAAACGCTAGGTTTGATCCGCGCCTAACAGGCGGACTCGAGGAGGGAACATCATGGCAGTCGAACTGGCGCCGGAGCTGCTGGAGATTCTGGCCTGTCCCAACTGTCATGGAGCACTTGCCGTTGATCATGAACGTGACGAGCTGGTCTGCTTGGCTGCCGATTGTGGACTGGCCTATCCGGTACGACAACAGATCCCCGTACTGCTGATCGAGGAGGCCCGCCGGCCCGACTCGCGTGCTGGTCGCCCGGACAACCCACCGAGAAGGTGATGTCGGTATTCAACGACTCCTGGCTGGATGATGAAAAGGCGCTGGCCGGGGCCGATGTCATCCTGCGCCGACTTGCCGAAGCTGGAGCCCGGGTGCGCCGGGAGACCGCTGACTCGGCGGAGCCGATCAATCAGTTGCGCGGGCTGCCACGCCCGCGAGCAGTGATCGCCGCCGGAACCGAGGCACGCTTCATCCGGGCGATGCTCGAGCCGGTCTGCCCCGTACCGTTCGTGGCTTGGCCAACCCACGGTCTGCCCGGGTGGGTCGGAGCGCTCGACTTGGTGGTTGTGATGGCAAGCGAACGGGCGCCGGCCGGTGTGATCGCCACGGTGCACGAGGCCGTACGCCGCGGCAGCCAGCTGCTGATCGCATGTCCCCGGCCGTCCATGATCGCCGAACACGCGGCCTCTCGATCCACGATCATGCTGCCGACGGCCACCGCTGAC
Source organism: uncultured Actinomycetota bacterium (assembly GCA_963845915.1). Classification (GTDB taxonomy): domain Bacteria; phylum Actinomycetota; class Actinomycetes; order Propionibacteriales; family Propionibacteriaceae; genus Microlunatus. The sequence continues at coordinate 80,287 of CAWJUB010000034.1, read as the reverse complement.
CCGCTCGCGGCGGCGATCGTGGTCTTGGACGGCTTGCACAAGATGCAGCTCGGGCCGGAGGTTCATCCAGGGCTGGTTGCCGACGCAATGGACCTGGTGGCCGAGGATTGCTCGCCGTTTGCCGACGTTTCGGAGAACCCCGCCAAGGATCTCGCGATGGGTCTGGCCGAGTCCCAGCCGCTCGTCTGGGGCGGCTCGGTGCTCGCCGCGCGGGCCAGCCGCCGGATTGCCGAAGCGCTGAGAGCGGCCAGCGGACGTGCCGCCCTCGCAGCTGATGCGGAGGCGCTGTTGCCGATCTTGGAGTCCACTGCACCTAGCGATCCATTTGCTGACCCATTCGAGGACCAGATATCAGTTGACCGACGACCGACTCTGGTGCTGCTGGACGACGGAAACACCGAGAGCCTGATCCGTACCGATCATCAACGACTCGTGGCAGCAGCGGAACGCAACGATGTGCGCGTCTGCCCGATCGCGCACTGGTCCGGCTCCGACGTCGAGCGATACGCCACGCTGCTGCAAAGCGGGATGTTCGCTGCCGTCTACCTGGCCGTTGGTCTTGGCCGCAACGTCGATCGGTGATTCGCGCACCCCAGCAACCCGAGCGGCTGCCGCACGGCTACACCAATCTCACGACGCTCGAGGGCGGCCGAGTGATCAAGCGGTACGCCGGACCTGATGCTGTCCTGCGACGCGAGGCGGAGGTCACAGCACTGACAACGCTGGCTGGCCGCTTTCCGGTTCCCCCCGTGATCGGGCAGGACGATTCGCAGCTCACGCTCAGTTTCGTGCCTGGCGTGCCGGGCCAAGAGATCTTGGAGCAGCGGCCTGACGACGTGCTCTTCGCCGTGGGTCGCACCGGTCGTGCGTTACACGGGCTTGACGTCAGCGCCGCGTACGAGATCGTCGGCGGCACGGTTTTGGTGCATGGCGATTTCGGCCCGCAGAACATGGTGTTTGACGCCACAACACTGCAGCCGGCGGCCGTCGTTGACTGGGAATTCGCCCATCCTGGAGACCCGGTGGAGGATTTGGCGTGGGCGGAGTGGATCATCAGGACCCACCATCCGCAGCTGGTTGACTCCTTGGGCACGATGTTCGAGGGCTACGGAAGCCGCCCACCCTGGCGGCAGCGGCATGCCGCGATGCTCGAGAAATGCCGATGGGCCCTTGACTTCGTTCATCGCTGGCCAGGAGCCGACGCGGCATCGGTCGCGATGTGGCAGCGGCGGGTGGAGGTTACGACGGATTTCCGGGAGTGAGGTCGAGCCCGCCGGCCCGGCTCTGGCAGGATTTGCCCTGTGAGCGCCGAGGGCGGGACAAGGGCAGTCATCGCGGCCTTGCTCGCCAACGCGTTCATCGCGGTGACGAAGTTCGCGGCCTGGGCACTGACCGGAGCCTCATCGATGCTTGCGGAGGCGATCCACTCCGTTGCCGACTCGGGCAACCAAGTGCTGTTGCTGGTTGGCGGCCGGCGTTCGAAACGGGGTGCTACCGCGGAGCATCCGTTCGGCTACGGCCGGGAGCGCTACGTTTTCGGCTTCATCGTCTCCGTAGTTTTGTTCAGCGTCGGCGGCCTCTTCGCGCTGTATGAGGCGTACCACAAGTGGCACGAGATCGCCGAAGGGCATCCGAACGAGCTGCTGGAGAGCCGCTGGTGGTGGGTTCCGATCGTGATCTTGCTGGCCGCGATCATCGCTGAGAGTTTTTCCTTCCGTACGGCCATCCGGGAGTCCAACAAGACGCGCGGCAAGCAACGCTGGAGCAAGTACATCCGTGCCGCGAAGGCACCCGAACTGCCGGTGATCCTGCTGGAGGACTTTGCCGCGCTGGTGGGATTGATCTTTGCGCTGTTCGGTGTCGGGATGACATTGCTGACTCACAACGGCATCTTCGACGTGATCGGCACGGCAATGATCGGTTTGCTGCTGGTTGCGGTCGCGATCACGCTCGCCGTGGAGACCAAGAGCCTGCTGCTGGGCGAGGCAGCGAGCCCGGAGGCGGTTGCGTCGGATAGAGCAAGCGCTGACCAACACGCCGGGCATCGAGCGGATCATTCACATGAAGACACTGCATCTCGGTCCGGAGGAGGTGCTGGTCGCCGCCAAGATCGCCGTCGTCCCCTGCGACACGGCATTGGAAGTGACCGAGACGATCGATCGGGCCGAGAGCAACATTCGCGAGGCCGAGCCGATGGTCACCGCGCTCTACCTGGAGCCGGACATCTACGACCCGAACTATGTGCCAGCCGAGCGGCCGGAGCAGCCCGCTGCGCCCAGCCATTAGTTGCAGGGGTTCTGACTACGCCCAGGCGCCGGTACGTTTTGACGACTGTGCTGGACGACGTACCCCTCCGAAGCGTCTGGGCCGGTCGTTTCGACGGCTGTGCTGGAAGACGCACCCGTCCGAGATCCCTGAGGCTGTGGCGCCGGATCCTGTGATCGAGCCCACCCGCTCAGTGCATCTGCGATTCCTTGGATGTGGGATGCCTCCCCTAGGCTTCCACCTATGGATTTTCGCGTTGCCGATCTGACCCTCGCCGACTTTGGCCGCAAGGAGATCAGCCTTGCCGAGCACGAGATGCCGGGGCTGATGGCCATGCGCACGCAGTACGGGGAGTCCAAGCCGCTGGCTGGAGCCAGGATCGCCGGATCTTTGCACATGACGGTACAGACGGCGGTCCTGATCGAGACCCTCGTGGCCTTGGGCGCCGAGGTTCGGTGGGCGAGCTGCAACATCTTTTCCACTCAGGACCATGCCGCTGCCGCAGTGGTGGTCGGGCCCGACGGCACGCCGGAGGACCCGAAGGGCGTACCGGTCTTTGCGTGGAAGGGCGAGACCTTGGAGGAGTACTGGTGGTGTACGAACCAGATCCTCAGCTGGCCCGACGACGAGTTGGCCAACATGATCCTCGACGACGGTGGCGACGCCACCATGCTCGTACACAAAGGAGCTGAGGCGGAGAAAGCCGGCGAGGTGCCAGAGGCAGGAGAAGAGGACTCTGCCGAATGGCGCGTTTTTCTCGAGCTCGTGCGCCAAACCCTTGCCGAGGGACGGTCGTGGATCGAGGTTGCGAATGCCATCAAGGGTGTGACCGAGGAGACCACCACTGGTGTCCACCGGCTGTACGAGATGATGCGCGCCGGCACACTGCTGTTCGCCGCCATCAATGTCAATGACTCGGTCACCAAGTCGAAATTCGACAACAAGTACGGCGTTCGCCACTCACTGATCGATGGCCTGAACCGCGCCACCGATGTCTTGATCGGTGGCAAGGTCGCGGTCGTCTGCGGGTACGGCGACGTCGGCAAGGGGTGCGCGGAGTCACTTCGCGGCCAGGGCGCCCGAGTGATCATCACCGAGGTTGACCCGATCTGCGCGCTGCAGGCAGCGATGGACGGCTTCCAGGTAACCACGCTTGAGGACGTCCTCGACATCGCCGACATCTACGTCACTGCAACCGGCTGCCGCGACGTCATCACCGCCGATCAGATGCAACGCATGAAGCACCAGGCGATCGTGTGCAACATCGGGCACTTCGACAACGAGATCGATATCGCCGGCCTGGCCGCGTTGCCCACCGCTACCAAGATCAACATCAAGCCGCAGGTCGATGAGTGGCAGTTCGCGGAGAATGGCAATGAATCGCGTCCCGGCGGAGCCGAGTCCGGGGAGACCCACAGCATCATCGTGCTCAGCGAAGGCCGGCTGATGAACCTGGGCAACGCGACCGGGCACCCGAGCTTTGTGATGAGCAACTCCTTCACCAATCAGGTGCTTGCCCAGATCGAGCTCTTCACCAAGCCCGAGGAGTATCCGCTCGGGGTATACACGCTGCCCAAGCACCTCGACGAGGCCGTCGCTCGGCTGCACCTGGATGCGCTCGGCGTCAACTTGACCGAGCTCACGCCCAAGCAAGCTGCCTACCTGGGCGTCGATGTCGACCGGGCCGTACAAGTCCGATCACTACCGGTACTAGATCACTGCAGTTGTGAGTGAGGTGTCTCCTAGGTCTCTTCACGGTTCGCGCCGCGCAGGCACGCACCGCGCGGCGTTCTCCTCGGCCTTCATACGACCCGGTATCCCTCCCTCGTCGGCCTTGCGATCCACGCACCTGAACGACGCCAACCGCAAAGGAACCTAGGAGACACGACACTGGATGAAGATCGCGCTCGAACACCGCACGACTTACCGGTTCGACCGGCCGATCGCGATCGGGCCGCACGTTATCCGACTCCGTCCTGCTCCTCATGCGCGTACGCCTATCGAGGCCTATTCGCTGACAATTTCCCCAGCTGACCACTTCATCAACTGGCAGCAGGACCCCTTCGGCAACTATGTGGCCCGCGTGGTCTTCCCCGGCAAAGCCAGCGAGCTGGAGATCACCGTCGGCATGGTGGCCGACATGCGCGCGATCAATCCGTTCGACTTCTTCATCGAGGAGTACGCACAGAATTACCCGTTTCGGTATCCCGACGAGCTCGCCGCTGATCTGAAGCCGTATCTGGATATCCCAGCCTCAGCGCGTGGCCCGATCTTTGATGAGTGGATCACTGGCACCGGGCCGCTGCCGACAGATGAGCAACCGACCGTTCAGTTTCTCGCTGCCCTGAACGCTGCCGTCTTTGGCGATATCGGCTATTCCACCCGGATGGAAGCCGGCGTCCAGACCCCTGACGAGACGCTCACCCGGCAGATCGGCTCCTGCCGGGACTCGTCCTGGCTGCTAGTGAACGCGCTACGGCACCGAGGGCTGGCGGCTCGCTTCGTCTCCGGCTACCTGGTCCAGCTTGCCGCGGATCAACCGAGTCTGGATGGGCCGAGCGGCCCGACGGAGGACTTCACTGACCTGCACGCCTGGGCGGAGGTGTACATCCCTGGAGCCGGCTGGATCGGGCTTGATCCCACGTCCGCGCTGTTCGCCGGAGAGGGTCACATTCCGCTCGCGGCCACGCCGCACCCGGCTTCTGCGGCCGCGATCACCGGTGCGACCGAGCCATCTGAAACGAGGATGGAGTTCGCCAACCACGTCGGGCGTATGCAGCAGGAGCCGCGCACGACGTTGCCGTATACCGCCGCTCAGGTCGATCGCATTCAGCATCTCGGTGAGGCCGTTGATCAGCGACTGCATGCAGCAGGTCTTGAGCTCACCATGGGCGGCGAGCCGACGTTCGTCTCTGCCGAAGACATGACATCGGCTCAATGGACGGTCGCCGCCGACGGCCCCGAGAAGCGCGAGATAGCGAATCGCCTCGCGGCAGCGCTGCAGGACCGCTACGCCAAAGGTGGGCTTGGTCCAGCGCGGCGAGGGCAAGTGGTATCCCGGTGAGCAGCTGCCTCGTTGGCAGATCGGCCTCATCTGGCGAGCCGACGGCGAGCCGTTATGGAGTGACTCGACACTGCTCGCCGATCCACTGGATGCCGCCCAGGCAGATCCAGACGCGGCCGCCGCGGCCGAGCAGCTGGCCAGAGCAATAACGGCGGACTTCGGACTTCCCGACGAACAGCTGCAGCCGGCCTTCGAAGATCCGTTGGCACAGCTGGCTGCAGACCTGAGCCAGCCGATCGGCCCGCGGCCGGAGTTCGATCCGGAACAACCCGATCTAGCAGCTCGTCAGCACGATGGATGGCGCCGAAGCCGAAGTGGCAGCCTGGGTGCTGCCATTGCTTCCTTCATGGTTTGGCGAAGGATGGGCGAGTCCGGCCTGGAAGACCCGACGCGGTCGGCTCGTTCTTGTTCCGGGCGATACGCCGGCCGGATCACGCCTGCCGCTGGACTCGCTCTCCTGGATCGATCCCGAATACGCCGGCGAAGAGTCCTATGTAAGGGCGGGACCCTCACTCACCCAGGCGGAAGATGATCCGCGAGCCGTCGTCGTTGATCCCAGAGAAGCACCGGCCCGTACGGCGTTGGTCGTCCAGGCTCGAGACGGCTACGTTCATGTCTTTCTGCCTCCGTTGGAGAGGCTGGAGAAGTTCATCGAGCTGGTACGGCTCATTGATCGGGCTGCTACGCAGACCCGTACGGCCGTGATCGTGGAAGGCTATGGGCCGCCGCCCGACCCTCGGATCAAGACGATGTTGATCACCCCTGATCCCGGCGTAATCGAGGTCAACGTCCATCCCACCTCGAGTTGGCCCGAGCTCTCCGAACTGACCCACACGTTGTATGCGATCGCCCGAGAGCAGCGGCTCTGCGCCGAGACCTTCGCGTTAGACGGGCGGCACAGCGGCACCGGCGGCGGCAACCACCTCACCCTTGGCGGTCCCGAGCCCATGCGATCACCTTTGATACGCCGGCCCGATCTCCTGGTCAGCATGATCACCTACTGGCAGCACCATCCCGCGTTGTCCTATCTGTTCTCCGGACGCTTCGTCGGTCCGACCAGCCAGGCGCCCCGAGTCGACGAGGGCCGGCTGGAGACTCTCTACGAGCTGGAGATCGCCTTCGCCGAGCTCGAGGACCTCGCTGACACCGAACACCGACCGTGGGCGATTGACCGCGCCTTGCGGCACCTGCTGACCGATATCACGGGCAGCACCCACCGCGCCGAGTTCTGCGTCGACAAGCTCTACAGCCCCGACTCGCTACGCGGCAGGCTTGGTCTGCTCGAACTTCGCGGCTTCGAGATGCCGCCGCATCCGGACATGGCGCTGGTCCAGGCCCTGCTGGTTCGAGCACTGATCGCTCGGTTCGTCGAGGAGCGGTATTCGGCACCACTCGTGCGCTGGGGTGCTGCCTTGCATGAGCGATTCCTGCTGCCGCACTTTGTCCTGGCCGATGTTGCCGATGTCGTCACCGACCTCCATGCCCACGGCATCGAGTTCGATCTTGCGTGGTTGCTGCCGTTCTTCGAGTTCCGATTCCCTCGCATCGGGGTAACGAAGGTTAGCGGCGTGGAGCTGGAGCTTCGCAGCGCGATTGAGCCATGGCACGTACTAGGAGAGGAGGCGACTGCTGGCGGCACCGCGAGGTATGTGGATTCCTCGACCGAGCGGCTGCAGGTGGCGGTGAAAGACTTCGTGCCCGAACGGCATCTCCTGACTTGTAACGGGCGACCGGTTCCTCTGACATCGACCGGTACGTCTGGATCCTTCGTCGCCGGTGTTCGCTACAAGGCGTGGAAGCCCTGGTCGGCGCTCCACCCGACCCTCGATTTGGACTCGCCGTTGACATTCGACCTGATCGATCGAGTGAGCCGGCTTTCGCTGGGCGGCGCCACTTACCACGTCGTCCATCCCGGTGGCCGTTCGTACCACCATCCGCCGGTCAACGCCTTGGAGGCTGAGGCGCGGCGGCATGCGCGGTTCGAGGCGATGGGACACATCACAGCCGTGATCGACATCGAGGCGCTGGATGCCCAGCTGATCCGGCGAGCCGCCAGCGACGACGAGTATCCGCTGACCCTCGATCTACGCCGCCGCGTGCCACGCGGCTGGGGACAGGGCGAGTCGCAGCCCCGCGGTGATCCATGACCATCCTGAGCCGCTACCTGGCAGACGGCCAGCCAACCCACTGCGATGGACCGGGAGCCGATCTTCGACGAGTTCGCGGCCGGCGGACGGCACCGTACGTCATGGTTGGTCCGCGCTGCTGACCGGCCTGGATGAGTTCGCAGACACCGACTTATTGCATGCGCAGCGCGAGGTGGCACGGCTACTGGAAGACGACAACGTCACCTACACACCCAGCCCGGCCTCAACCATTTCCATCGCCGACGAACCGAACGGGCACGGACCGCCGAACGCTGCGACCCGCCTAGCGGAACCGCAACCGTGGCGACTGGATCCGCTGCCACTCATCCTCGATGATCACGAGTGGGCCGGGCTCGAGGCCGGCCTGGTGCAGCGGGCTGAGCTGCTGGACGCGATCCTTGCCGACCTGTATGGCCCTCGCCGGCTGCTGTCCCGGCAGCATCTTCCGCCCGAGGCCATTCTTGATCATGACGAATACCTGAGGCCATTGGTCGGCACCCGTGGGTTGGCCAGCCAGCGGCTTTTCCTAGTGGCGGCTGATCTTGGACGGGATAGCAGCGGTCGGTGGAAGGTGATCTCCGATCGGACCCAGGCGCCCTCCGGCGCGGGTTACGCCATGCAGAACCGTCGTGTGGTGTCGCGGGTCATGCCGGAGATCTATCAGCAAGCCAACCTGCACCGACTCACCCCGTTCTTCCAGGCGATGCGGCTGGCTCTGGTTGACGCGGCGCCTGGTGTAGTCGAGGACCCACGGGTTGTCGTGCTGAGCCCAGGGACTCTCTCCGAAACCGCCTTTGACCAGGCGTTTGTCTCCTCGCTGCTGGGCTTCCCCTTGCTCGAGGGCAGTGACCTGACGGTTCGCGACGGTCGGGTCTGGATGCGCGTACTGGGCAAGCTGGAGCAGGTCGACGTCATCCTGCGCCGGGTCGACTCGCTGTGGATGGATGCCCTCGAGCTGCGAGGCGACTCCCGGCTTGGTGTCACCGGACTACTGGAATGCGTCCGCCAAGGCACCGTCAGTGTGCTGAACAACCTCGGCTCCGGTGTCCTGGAGAATCCGGCCCTGATGCCATTTCTCCCCGAGCTGTGCGAACGGCTGCTCGGTCAGACACTGCGGCTGCCCTCGGTCGAGACCTGGTGGTGTGGCGATGAGACGGCGTTGAGTCACGTACTGACCAATCTGGATTCCATTGTCATACGGCCCATCAGCCGTGGTCATGGTCGCAGTGTGCGAGGCGCGGCGTTGACCAGGCGGCAGCGCGAACTACTGGCCGACAAGATCAAGGCCGCGCCGCACCGCTTTGTTGGGCAAGAGGTGCTGCATCTGTCGTCAGCGCCAACCAGCGAGGAAGATCGTTTGGTGCGCCGTAACGTGGTGCTGCGTTCGTTCGCGGTACGCAGCGGTTCGTCGTACGCCGCAATGTTGGGCGGCCTGGCGCCGGGTGACCGACGACACCTCCGACGGCCGCGGCGTGCTCGTCAGCGATCCGAACGGCCAACTCGCGAAGGATGTCTGGGTGGTCGGCAGCGAGCCTGTTGCCGCCCCGCGGGTTATCGCGCGCGGTCCGGCCGACGAGGAAGCCGGGTTCGTGCCTGCATTGTCGGCATCGATCGCCATGGTGCCTCGGGTGCTCAACGATCTTTATTGGTTCGGTCGATACGCCGAGCGGGCCGAAGACCTGCTTCGGGTGCTACTCGCCACGCGTACCGTCGCCATCGAGACCGATGTCGACGCGGCCCGCGGTCAGGCCTTGGACGTGATGCTGCAGGCTGTCACCCACGTGAGCACGACGTACCCAGGCTTCCTCACGTCACGGGTCGAGATGATGCCGGAGTTCCGCTCGATCCTTCTTGATCGTCAACGCTCCGGCACCGTCGCTCAATCCTTGGGTGCACTGTCGATGGCGGCGCAAGGCGTACGTGATCAGCTTTCCGAAGATGTCTGGATGGTGCTGGCCGACATGGAGCGGGCCCTTGCCGCTCTCGCAGCCAATCCTCGCGACCAAGGCCTGCAGCTGACCGATGTCAGCGAACGAGTGCTCTCCGGTTTGCTGGCCTTGGCGGGCATCGCAACCGAGAACATGGTCCGCGACCCTGGGTGGTACCTGCTCGATGCCGGTCGCGGACTCGAGCGGGCATTGCAGATCCTCGCGCTGCTGCGCGTGACGATCTGCCGGGAGCACGCACCTGATGCTGATCGGACGGTGCTCGAGGCGGTACTCGTCGCGGCGGAATCGATTGTCACCTTCCGGCGCCGCTATCGCGGTCGGACCGGCGTTGACGCGTTGTTCGAGCTACTGGTGATCGATTCCTTCAACCCGCGCTCGGTCGCCTACCAGCTGCAGCGCATCAGGATCGATCTGCGCGCGCTGCCCAACACCTCGCCGACGGCACGACCTCTACGGCTGCTCGACAGCCTGGCCGAACGGGTACGCACCAGCGATCCAGTCGCTTTGGCAGAATCTGCGGAGGGTCGTCGGCCTGAGCTGGATGATCTTCTGCTCGGGCTTCAGCGGCAGTTGCGCAGCCTGTCAGAGGCAATCCGTGATCAGTATCTGCAGCAGCCACCGACACAGCGGCCGCTGTTCCGTCCAAATGCGTTAGGCGGAACGGGATGACGACCTATCGCATCGAGCACCGGACGAGCTACAGCTACGACTCCGATGTCACCGGAAGCTACGGTCTCCTCCATCTTCGACCGCGCGATCTCGCCTGGCAGACCTGCGTTGCCCATGAGATCAAGATCGAGCCCGAGCCGGCGGATCTCTTCCAGCACCTCGACCTCTACGGCAACACCAAGTCCTATTTCCACGTCGTGCAGCCGCACACCCGGCTGGTCGTTACCGCCAGCAGCGTAGTCAGCGTCGAGGTCAACACGCTGGATTCAGGTGTGTTGGAGATGCCTTGGGAGCAGGCCGTGCCGCGTACCCGAGACGATGATCACAAGCCAGCACACGCTGATGCGTGGGAAGCCGCCGACTTCACCTTTCCATCGCCTTACGTCGAGATTCCCACGCCGATCCGCGAATACGCCCAGTCCTCGTTTACAGCCGGGCGTCCCATCGGGGAGGCAGTCGTGGAGCTCATGCATCGCATCTACAGCGACTTCACGTACAAGTCGGGGTCGACGAGCCTGAGCACCAAGGTTTCCGATCTGCTGGAAAAAAGAACCGGCGTCTGCCAGGATTTCGCCCACTTCATGGTGGCGAGCTTGCGCTCGCTCGGCCTGGCCGGACGCTATGTGAGCGGCTATCTGGCCACTCGACCAGCGCCGGGCAAGCCCCGCCAGGTCGAGGATGCTGCAAGCCATGCGTGGGTGGGTTGCTGGATCCCCGGTGGCGGCTGGCTCTACCTCGACCCGACCAACGACCGCATCATCGATGACGCCCACACGACTGTTGCCTGGGGTCGCGACTACGGCGACGTACCTCCCGTCAAGGGCGTGATCTTCACCGAGGCAAAGAAATCCACGATGGAGGTCTCGGTCGACATGGCCGAGATGTGATGTGGCACTCGGCTGAATGTTGATCTTGCCGCTAGAAGACAAATCGTAGGAGGGTTGATAGCTCGGCTGATAGAGCTGAACCTCCCCGGCAGCGGGAATGCGCAAATTGATCATGAGGCCCCAGCCGTAGTCGACAGGCTCGCCACTGAATTCCGCACCCTTCGCACGCAGCTCATCCATGGTTGCGGTGAGATCGTCGCAGATCAGCGAGATCTCGTGGTGCACCCCGACGTTCGTTGTTTGACCTTCGTACGTCCAGCTGCTGGGGTGTACGGCAAGTTCGCTAGGTCCCGATCTGAAGATCAACCAGCCAGGACCAGACTCGGCGTTCTCCAAGAATGGCCAGCCCAGCACGTCACGCAGGAAGGCTCGGGTTGCCGGCGGGTCCTCAGAATAGAGCAGGGCATGCAGCGCAATGATCATCTGACGAGGCTAGACCCTCCCCGTCGACGGGGAACCTCGACTGGCACAGTGAACCAACGTGCGCGCGTTTGTCTGCGAAGTCTGCGGAGCCGAGCTCTTTTTCGAGAACTCGGTATGTGTCCGATGCGGCTCAGCGGTCGGATACTCCCGGGAGCACGGCACCCTGGTGGCTGTCACCGCCGACCGCCCGATCTGTGCGAACCTCAATCGTTGCGGATGTAACTGGATCGCAGATCCCGCGTCCGTACTCGGCTTGTGCTTCAGCTGCAGGCTGACCCGAACACGGCCAGCCGATGCGGACGCCGTAGGGCTTGCGCAGTACTGGGTGGCCGAAGCCGCGAAACGTCGGCTGATCTTCGGACTCGATGAGCTCGAGCTGCCGATCATGATCAGTGACGGTTTCGCCGGATTGGCGTTCGATCTGCTCTCCAGTACCCAAGGCAAGATCATCACTGGTCATCTGAACGGGATCATCACCCTCGATCTGGCGGAGAGCAATGATTCCCACCGCGAGGCCCTGCGGCAAAGCATGGACGAGCCATACCGTACGGTGCTCGGGCATTTCCGGCATGAGATCGGCCACTATTACTGCCAATTGCTAGCGCTGACTCCCGATCGCCGAGACGAATTCCGGACACTGTTCGGAGACGAGACCCTCTCGTACGAGGAGGCGTTGCAGCGCCACTATTCATCCGGGGCTGGCCAGCAGTGGCAGGGCCAGTTCATCAGCGCGTACGCGGCCATGCATCCACTCGAGGATTTCGCGGAGGTGTTCGGCCACTTCCTGCACATCGCCGACACGCTGCAGACGGCGGGGGAGTTCGGGCTGCTGCCGCAACCGGATCAGCGCGACAACGCCTTCTCGACACGAGGAACCGCGCGAAAGCTGCGGAAGAGTCTGCTGGAAAGGCCGATGGCTGAGGTGGTTGGCGAGACCTGGCTGCCAGTGAGCAAGGGTCTCAACCAGATCAACCGGAGTATGGGTAAACCTGATCTCTATCCGTTCGTGCTGGCACAGCCGGTGATCGCGAAGCTGGCGTTCGTTGCGGATCTGGTCGCTGATGCCGAGCCGTTCCCTGAATAAGCGACGCTGACGACGCGAAACTGCTGCGACACGCCGACGCGAGCTCTATTGGAGTTGTGAATTCAGGGGCTCTATCCGCGAGCTACCACGAAACTGTCCAGCTCCGCGCGCGCTTTGCCGAGCTCTTTCCAGGGCCCGGGTACGTCCACCAGGGCAAACCCGCTGGTGGGGAACTTGTTGTCCAGCTGCTTCCAATCCTTTGATTGGGTCCGGACACAGACATACTCCACGAGGTCAGGGATGCCCGGGGCATGTCCGAGCACCAGCAAGGTGTTGATCTCTGCTGGCGCAGTGCGGATTAGTTTCATCAGCTCGGGCACCCAGGCTTGGTAGATCTCACGGCGATATTGCACTTCGCCGGCTGTGGCACCGCCGGCCATCGCGCACTCCCAGGTCTGCCTCGTACGAGTTGCCGTCGAGCAGTACACCAGGTCGGGACGCAATGAGCGTTCGCTCAGGAACCTACCAATAGCTTCAGCGTCGCGGCGGCCTCGCGCGGACAGCGGCCGCTCATGATCATCGACGTCGAGATCCCACGAGGACTTGCCGTGTCGGACGAGAACCAGCATTCGCTGGTTGTTGGCCTCGGAGTCCATGGCGTCAGACTAGAGGTACGCGCAGTCGAGTGGCACTGGGTAGGCCTCGACCCGCCGAGTTGTCAGAACGCAGTTGGCCCATCGGGCAACTGGTTTCTGACAACTCTCAGTCGTCGGCTCCGGGGTCCAACGATTCCCAGATCTCCCGGCATTCGGGGCAGACCGGGAACCGCTCGGGATCGCGGCTCGGCACCCACACCTTGCCGCAAAGCGCGACCACCGGCGTACCCAACACCATCGCCTCGGTGAGTTTGTCCTTTGCCACATAGTGCGAGAAGCGTTCGTGATCGCCTTCTTCAATGCGATAGTCGGGCCGCTCCTGGGTACGCTCGTCGACGATCGTCTGGGTACCAGGACTCGCTTGCTGACTCACGTTCGCCAGTCTAGACATGGGGGTATGGGGCTAGGCACGGGTCGAACCGGAATAGACCTCGGGTGTGGTTGAAGTGATGGACTGGTGGGATGACGACGCAGGAGAGGACGGACGCGGCTGACCTAGCTGCTAACAAAGCCTCTCAGCGTGCCCTCACCATCGGGTTGTGCGCCATCGTCGTCGCGATCGCTTTCGAGACGATTGCCGTGGCAACGGCGATGCCGGTCGCCGCTCGGGATCTTGACGGGCTGAAGTACTACGCATGGGCGTTCTCGGCGTTCTTGATCGGAATGCTCTTCGCAACTGTCCTCACGGGGCGGCTCAGCGATCGGACCGGCCCAGCCAAACCGCTGCTGGTCGGCCTGGTGATCTTCCTGGCTGGCCTGGTCATTGCCGGTTCAGCTCCGTACATGGCTCAACTGGTCGCAGGTCGGCTGGTACAGGGTCTGGGCAGCGGTGCGATGAACGTCGCCATCTATGTCTGCGTCGCGGTTGCCTTTAGCCGTAGACAGCGGCCCAAGATGTTCACCTACATCTCCACCGCATGGGTGCTGCCGTCGTTCGTTGGGCCGCCGGTGTCGGCTTGGCTGACGCAACATTTGAGCTGGCACTGGGTCTTCTTCGCGGTGATCCCGCTGGTCATCTTCGGCGGCGCGATGGCATTCCCGAGTTTGCTGCGCATGATGCGCGCGCACCGACCGACCGATTCCGACGGCACCAAACCTGCGCCGATGTGGGCTGCTGGACTACTGGCCGTCGCTGCCGCGATGCTGCAGCTCGCCGGCCAGCGGTTGGACTGGTTGGCGGTGGGTCTAGCGGTTGGAGGTGTGGCGGGTCTTCTGGTGGCGCTGCCACCACTCATGCCACCAGGATTCTTGAGGTTTCGGCCCGGCCTCCCTCAGGTCGTGCTGACCCGCGGGCTTCTCGCCGGTGCATTCTTCGGCGCTGAAGCTTTTGTGCCGTTGATGTTGGTCGAGCAGCGATCCGTTCCGCTGTTGGAAGCGGGCGCGGTACTCACCGTTGGCGCCATTGGCTGGACTGTCGGTTCCTGGCTGCAATCCCGACCATGGCTTCCGATACGGCGCGACCGGCTGATCACGCTGGGCTGTGTCTCGGTCGCCGTCGGGGTGGGCTTGGTCGGCCTGATCGCCTTCGTTCCAGCGCTTTCGTACCTCCTGGTCGCCGTCGCTTGGATCTTCTCCGGTCTCGGGATGGGGCTTGCCACTTCGAGCGGTTCACTGGCAGTGATGAGCCTGTCCGCCGCAGCCGAGCAAGGCCGGAACGCCTCCTCGCTCAATGTCGCTGACGCCCTCGGTTCAGGCATCTTCGTTGGTATTGCGGGCAGTATCTTTGCGGCCCTCAGCTCGAGCGGAAATTTGGCCCTGACTTTTGGCCTGCTGCAGTTGTCGATGGCTGTTGTCGGGGTGCTGGCGGTTCTCACGTCGCGGCGCATCGGCGTTGTGCGGAACGAGTTCGCGCAACGCTGAGCCCGACAATCTAACGCAGCACCAAGATGGTGACGAACATTGAAATCGCGAAGAGGGCGAGGGCAGACACAGCCAGCAGGATGTAGTACGAGAACGGCCGAGAAGCAGAGGTGACCTGCGGCGTCGTCGTCAGCTGGCTCACCGCCTGGGGATCTGGCGAATTGAGATAACTGCCGACGAATGGTTGCGGGCTGGGTTGATAGGCAGGCGGCGAAGAATGTGGTCTCGGTGGCTCAAATCCCAACGGTGTGGCGGGCGGTGGCGACATTGATGTGGGTTTCGGCACCGGTGGCAAGTCCGGTCTGGTGATCTCGTTGGCGGTTGGCAGCTGGTTCCGTGGCGAGTGGCCAGCGATCACGCTCCCGTTGGGCACTTCGCTCCCGGCCGCCAGCCGGCCGCATCTCGCCAGCAATCGCCTCCAGTGCGTCAGCAAGGAGCAGCGCCGTTGGCGGGCGGCGATTCCGGTCGGCGGCCAGCCCGGAGACCATGACCGCGTCAAGGGTCGCTGGTGCGCCCAGACGTTGGGCAATTGCGTCCGGAGGTCGAGAGATGTCCCGCGCCAAGATGTCGGCAATGCTGCGTACCAGGAATGGAGGATGGCCCGTCAGCATGGCGTAGGTCACCGCCGTGAGCGAGTAGATGTCGACTCGCTTGTCGAGCGGGGTCACGCCCATGGCCTGCTCGGGCGCCATATATGAGGGTGTGCCGGCCGTCATTGTTGCGCCGACCGCATCCACCATCGACTTGGCGACGCCGAGGTCTGCGATGAGTACGTGGGTAGCGCCGTTGGCGGTCTTGCTGAGCAGCAGGTTTCCGGGGGACACGTCGCGATGGATGATGTCGTTCGTGTGTAGTACGTCGAGCGCGCGGCAGGCTTCGGCACACAGCCGCAGGGCGCGTACGGGCTCGATGCCCTGCTGACGGAGCTCGTTCAACGACCCGCCGTCGATGTAGTCCATGACAAAGTAGGGCCGGCCGTCCGCGAGACTGCCGATGTCGTAGACCTGAACCAACCGTTGATCATGGATCCGCCGCATGATGCGCGCCTCGGCGAGGAAGCGGTTGCGGACATCGCTGTTGGCGGCCCAGTTGTCGGCCAGGACCTTCACCGCGACGGGCACGTCCAGATCATCGTCATGCCCGAGCCAAACGGTCGCGAACGAGCCGGCGCCGATGCGCCGAACCAGCCGGTACCGCCCTATGGATTCCATCGCCACCATTCTCGCCCGTCGGCCACTCACCTGCCTCGTGACGGAAACCTACGTTCACATAGGGTGCCTACGGTTTACACAGGTTGCAACCTATGCAAACCATCAGCAATCTAGGTGAACCCAGGTTGCATCACGGGGGTGCGGCAGGTAGTTAAACGGTAGTCGAGCGCGTGGCAAGAGCTTCCAGCGTCGCGCGGGAGCCCTTGGAATGCAGTGAATTCAGTGCGTTCAAGTACGGCTCGGTGAAATCCTGCTCGCCGGCCAGATCCCCGAAGAGCTCGCGGTTCTTGACGAAGGCCAGCGGATCGTCCCGCTGCTGGGCGGCAAGGCGTTGCACTGTATCGGCCAGCTGATCGACTATTTTGATCGGCTCACCCTGCTCGTCTACTCCTTCGGCGTAGCGGGCCCAACTCGCAACCACGGCTGCCGACAAGCTCACATCTCGACCAGCGGCAAGATTTTCTCTGATGACCGGAACCAGCCAAGTGGGAATGCGCTCCGAACTCCTGGCGCAGAGCCGGGCGACGGTATCCCGGACGGCGGCGTTGGAGAAGCGTTCGATCAGTTGGAGCTTGTACGCGTCCAGATCGATGCCGGGCACCGGAGCCAGAGTGGGCGTGGCCTCTCGGTTCATGTAATCCAGCAGGAAGTTGGCGAACAACGGATCCTGTGCCACCTCGTGCACCAACCGGTAGCCCGCGAGATAGCCGAAGTAGCACAGTGCCTGATGGCTCGCGTTGAGCAGCCGTAGCTTCATGAGCTCGTACGGCATGACGTCGGGCACGACCTGCACGCCGACGTCTTCAAATGGTGGGCGGCCGGCGGTGAACTTGTCTTCCAACGCCCATTGGGTGAAGGGTTCGCAGACCACCGGCCAGGCGTCCTCGACGGCGAAGCGCTCGCTGATCTGGGCACGATCCTCATCGGTGGTGACCGGGGTAATCCGGTCGACCATCGAGTTGGGGAACTGGACATTGCCTGCCACCCACTCGCCCAGCTCCGGGTCACGGAGCCGGGCGAACGCGGTGAAGACTTCCTGTGCCATGTGGCCATTGCCCTGGATGTTGTCGCAGGACATCACCGTGAAGGGCTCGATGCCGCGCGAGCGGCGGCGTACCAGAGCCTCGGTGATCAGACCGAACGTGGTGGCCGGGACTGCTCCTGGTGCCAGGTCCGCCTTGGACGGCAGGGTTGGTGTCGTCGAACTCACCGGTCACCGGATGGAAGTTGTACCCCCCTTCGGTGACGGTGAGCGAAACGATTCGGGTCGCTGGGTCGGCCATCTTCTCGATGACAGCCTCAGGATCGTCGGGGGCGTACAGGTACTGCACGATTGATCCGATGATCCGTGGCTCCCAGCTTCCGTCAGAGCTTTCTCGACCAAGGTGTAGAGACAGTCCTGAGCTGTGCATCGCCTCCTTCATCTTGAGGTCGAACGGCATCACGCCGACGCCGCAGATACCCCAGTCGAGGGCCTTGCCCTGTTCCATCAGCTGATCGACATACATCGCCTGGTGGGCTCGGTGGAACCCACCGACACCGAAGTGCACGATGCCCACTGTGACCTGTGAGCGGTCATAGCTCGGCACCGGGATGGATAGGGATCCGAGGTTGGCCTGGTTCAGGGCAGTCATGTGATCTGTCGCCTTACTTGACCGCACCGAGGGACAGGCCCTGGACCAGCTTGTCCTGTGCTGCGAAGCCGGCGATGATCACCGGCAGCGACACAACGGTCGCCGCGGCACACACCTTGGCCAGGAACAGACCTTGGGAGGTCACGAAGCTGGTCAGGAACACCGGTGCGGTGCCGGCTATGACGCTGGTCAGGGTGTTGGCCAGCAGCAGCTCGTTCCAGGCGAAGATGAAGCAGATCAGTGCGGTGGCGGCGATTCCGGGGGAGATGATCGGCACGATGATGCTGCGCAGGGTACGGATCAGGCCGGCGCCGTCCACGGCTGCGGCTTCGAACAGCTCGACGGGAATGTCGGCGAGGAAGGATCGCATCATCCACACCGCGATGGGCAGGTTCATCGCCGTGTAGAGGATCAGCAGGTAGTTGATGTTGTCCAGCAGACCGAGGTATTTGGCGAAGATGTAGAGCGGTAGTAGACCGGCAACGGCGGGCAGCATTTTGGTGGACAGGAAGAAGAACATCGCATCTGTCCATTTGGTGATCGGCTTGACCGCCAGCGCGTACGCCGCCGGGATCGCGAGCAAGATCACCAGGATGGTGGAGATGATCGATGCGGTTGCTGAGTTGATCAATGGTGGCCAGGGGCTGGCTCCTGAGGAGGCGCCGAAGAACTCTTTGTAGCCCTGCAGGGTGAGGGGGGCGAAGAAGCTCGGCGGGTTGGTTGATGCGTTGGGTTCGGAGTGGAGGCTGGTCAGCACCATGTAGAAGACCGGGAAGACGAAGAGGATGCCGATGGCCCAGGCGGCGATGCCGGCGATGGTGTTGCCGCTGCGTGAGCCGAGGCCACGGGCTTTCTCGTTGGATTTCTTTCGCTGCGGCAGCGAGCTTGCTGGGGGCGGGAGCGAGTGCGCTGGTCATCAGGACTCCTCGAACAGGGTGGAGACGGTGCGGAGCAGGAAGGTGGCGATGGCGATGGAGAAGATCACCACGACCACTCCTTGGGCGGAGGCAAGACCGTAGTCCTGGGCGCTGTAGAGGGTTTCGTAGACGGTGAAGGGCAGGTTCGCGGTGCCGAGCGAGCCGGCCGTCATGACGAACACCGTGTCGAAGGTCTGGATGACATAGATCGAGCCGAGCAGGCCGCCGAGCTCCAGATACCGCCGCATGTGGGGCATGGTGATGAAGCGGAAGGTCTGCCAGGAGTTCGCGCCGTCGACATTGGCCGCCTCGAGAACATCACCTGGGCGGGACTGCAGCCCGGCCAGCAGGATCAGGGTCATGAACGGTGTCCAGTACCAGATCAGCTGAACCTCGATCGCCAGCCGTGGGAAGTCAGTAATCCAGTCCGGCTGCGGGCCGCCGACCAAGGTGAGCAGGCCGTTGAGCAGGCCATAGACGGGGTTGTAGATGGCGTGTTTCCACAGCAGCGCGGCGGCAACCGGCACGATCAGAAACGGAGTGATCATGAAGGTGCGGACGATGCCCCGGCCGAAGAAGTTGCGGTTCAACAACAGCGAGATGCCCAGCCCTAACGCCAGAGAGACGATCACCACGGTTACGGTCAGCACGACGGTGAAGAACACGCTTGATCGCAGGGCCGGGTCGGTGAAGACGGTGGCGTAGTTGTTGAGCGTGCCGAAGAAGATCTCGTTGGGATAGTTGGCCTGCCAGTTCATGAACGAGATGATCAGGGTCGCCAGGAACGGGATCTGGGTCAGGATGATGGTGAAGACCAGAGCCGGCAGCAGCGGGATGCGGCGAACCCAGCCCTTTTTGTCCATCCAGCGTTCGTTGAAGCTCGGTTTGGGCTCCTTTTTCTTGGCTGCCTTGGCCTCGGCCTTGGTGTCGAGGGGAGTCGCCGTTGTGGTGGCCATGTGCGCCATGCCTCCTTATCAGATGTTGAGGTGAGCCGTCAGGTGTTGGGGTGAGTCGTCAGGTGTGAAGTGAGCCGTGCTCTGCGACAGGTTCACAAGCGTTGAATTCCTTGAGAGGGGTTGAGTTGTCCGGGTTGATCGTGGGCCTCCGGCAGGCTCAGCCGGCGTGATGGCAGCTGAGCCTGCCGAAGAGTCCTTCAGATCCTGCTACTGGCCCTGGTACTTCTTG
The DNA here is from genome assembly GCA_963845915.1 of uncultured Actinomycetota bacterium. GTDB lineage: Bacteria > Actinomycetota > Actinomycetes > Propionibacteriales > Propionibacteriaceae > Microlunatus. The sequence goes on along the minus strand of CAWJUB010000034.1, from coordinate 60,396 downwards.
GAGACAACCTCAGCCAGCTTCTGCCCGTTGTTGAGCGCGTCGTCGACGCTCTTCTTACCGGCAATCACCCCCGAGATGTCTTGGCTGACCTTCGTGCCCAGATCGGGGAACTCCGGGATGTCGACGAACTGAATACCGATCGTTGGTCGCGGCTGGACACCAGGGTTGACCGGGTCAGCAGCCTCGATCGCCTTCAAGGTCGCCTCGGCGAACGCTCCGGCTTCCTTCTTGTACTCAGGGTTCTGATAGGTCGAGATGCGCTTGCCGGCCGGCACGGTTGCCCAGCCGTCTTGGGCACCAACCAGTTCCTCATACTTCTTCGACGATGCCCAGGACATGAACTTCCACGCATCGTCTTGCTTCTGGCTCTTCTTCTCGATCGCCCATGCCCAGGTGTACAGCCAGCCGGACGCATCCGTCATCTTGACGGGTGCTTGCGCGTACGCCATCTTGCCTTTCACCGGAGAGTCGGGAGCTTCCAGGCTGCCCGCAGCAGAGGTGGCGTCGTACCACATGGCGGCCTTGCTCTGGGTCGTCGCGGTCAGGCACTCGGCGAATCCGGCCTGTGCCGCGCCGGCCTCACCATGGGCCTTCACCAGATCGGTGTAGAAGGTGGTCGCCGCCTTGAACTCCGGCGCATTGACCTTGGCCGTCCAATCCTTCTCAAACCAAGTGCCGCCGAACGTGTTGACCACCGTCGTCAGCGGTGCGAAGACCTCGCCCCAACCAGGCAGGCCACGCAGGCAGATGCCCTTCATCCCAGATTCGGCACCGTCCAGCTTCGCTGCCGCGGCCGCAACCTCATCCCAGGTCGGTTTGTCCTTGATCGTCACCCCGGCCTTGTCCGCGACATCCTTGCGGTACATCAGGAAGGAGGACTCGCCGTAGAACGGTTCGCCGTACAACTTGCCGTCCGGACCCTTCAACGACTCCGTCATCGCTGGGAAGATGTCGGCTTGGTTGAAGTCCTTGTCGTCCTTGTAGGCCGGGATGTCATCCATAGACCACAACCAGTTGTTCTTGGAATACCAGGGGATCTCAAAGTTCGACAACGTCGCCACATCAAACTGGCCTGACTGGTTGGCAAACTCCTGCGCCGCCTGGTTGCGCATTTCATTCTCCGGCTTGACCGTGAAGTTCACCGTGATGCCGGACTCCTTGGTGAACTCGCCAATGTGCTTCTGCAGCGCCAACATCTGCGGATTGTTGACCATCAAGACGTTGATCGACTTCTCACCGCCGCCACCGCCACCGCCGCCGGCTCCACCGGCTCCGGCACAAGCGGAGGTCGCGACCAACAACGCAGACAAGCCTGCGGCTGCCGCTACTTTCTGATTCCAGCGCATCTGGAGTCATTCCTTCCTGGTCGTCCCTCTTCAGGGGTCTGAGTTTGAGGGGGTTTGGGGGGCCTCAATGGCCGTTCGTGGGCTGGTCGCGCAGCCGCAGGAGGAGCGCTGGCTGCATGCGAGCGTTGCGCACCGGCGGTGCTTTGGACACATGTCCGATTCCGTCGGTGACCAGTGGTGCTGAGCATGATCAGATTCAGTGCAGTGAACATTGTGCAGTGAACAGGGCGGCCTGTATCCCGATCGGGACACGTCGACAGGCCGACCGGCTCGACTGATGCGCCGCTGCGACGGCCCTTGCGTTCACACCTGATCTCACGCTGATCAGTAGTCCCTCGCTCAGTACACGCTGGCTTTTGGGTGCCTTGTTGTCCATGTATAACGCAAAACCCCTGGCTTGCCCACTCTTGTTGGAAGGAAGCCCGAATCATTTCGAAACTGCAACAATCCGTTGTTGTGGCCGCTTGGTTTGGAGGTGTGTGCATCCTAACGGACGGCTGAGCACCAGCTGCGCCCATCTGTGTTTTGACCCAGAGACGCATCGCTGAGCACGACACTACGATGAAAGGGTGTCTGACATACCCGTAGGCTCGCCGCCGGCCCCGCCAGGACGTCATGCCGCGCCGAGTGGCTGGTACGTCGACCCGGTGAACTCGGCACAGGAGCGGTACTGGGACGGCTGGCAGTGGTCCCGCAATACGCGGCCCTTCGAGCAAACCGCACCTGGCGCCGGTTATGGCCAGGCACCGTATTCGCCCTATCCGGCAGCCAATGGCGGCGGTCCCAATGTGAGGCCCCCGCTGGGCCGCCCGGGAGCGCGTCCGATGTCGATGCAGGCGACCACGACCGCGGACGGCGTTCCGCTCGCATCGTGGTGGTGGCGCGCGTTGGCCGTCGTGATCGACAACGTGATCATCAGCGCAATCGTCACGATCGTCACCTTCCCGGTGTGGCAGTCGTTGTACGCGGCGTGGACGAGCTATTTCGACGCCGTGCTTGAAGCTCAGCGGCTTGGTGTGGCACCGCCAACGATGAGCGTGACCGAGCTGATCTCCGGTCGCAACCAGCTGATCTTGACCGTAGCCACGATCGGCATCGGAATGCTCTACCACGTTGGCTTTCTGCGCTGGAAGTCGGCAACACCTGGGAAGTTGCTTTGCGGGCTACGCGTCGTACCCGTTGATCACGGCCACGCCACCGGTCCGTTGCCGTGGAGCTCGATTTTCATCCGGTCGGCTATTTGGGTGCTGCCCAGTATCAACTCCTTCCTCAGCTTGATCACGGTCGTGGACGTGCTTTTCCCGCTCTGGCATCCAAAAAGACAGGCATTGCACGACATGGCGGCGAAGACCCAGGTCATCCGCCCGGGTTCGAGCCGGTATGTGCGCTGAGCTCGTCGAATCGCGCCCTTCGACAGGCGCCGTCCTGAGCTTGTCGAAGCGCTGAGGCATCTGCTGACAGAAGTCTCAGCTGGATCACAGTTCTCGCAAAAGATCACAACCAGCTCGACACCTCTAGTCAGCTGGCTATATTGAGCCGAGGTTGGAGCGTTCGGGGCGCTCTTACCCGTAGCTTTCGGGCGCGGGGGCCACGTCCAATAAGGTTGTCGTGCTGCATAAGCGTCGTCTTCAGCACTCAGGTGCCGCGTTAGCGGGACTCGTGACATTGGTCGGCATGGCGCTACTACCAGTTTCGGCCAGCGCCGCTCCCACTGACGCCACGTTGACGGTTATCGTCAACCGCGACGTTGATCACAACGGCAGCTACAGTCAGCGATGTTGATCAGCCCCAGCCTGGCATCAAGATTGCCGTGACCGATGCCAGGGGGAGACGCGTACAGGGTGTCACTGACCGCGACGGCAGGTTCGTCCTTCGGGCAAATCCTCGGCTGAAGGGTGGTCGGTATTTCGTTGTCGCCAAGATTCCTGATGCGCTCGCCACGCTCACGCCTGTTCCCCAGAGCAGCACATTCCAGCCATTCAGCACCACCGTGGATGTGACCTCGCAGAAGCAAACCGTGCGAATGGGTGTTGCCGTTGGTCGCAAACCGCCCGAGCCCGCAGAGTCTCAACCGACGAATGTGTCCCGCGCCTCAGATCGGCCAGGCCTGGCTCAGTTCGCTGTCGGTGATCTGATCTGGATGGACGACAACCGATCCGGAACACAGGATCCCGGCGAAGCGTCGGCGAGTGGCATCAGCGTCCAGCTGCTCAATGTTGGCGGCGAGGTCGTCGCCTCGACAGTGAGTACGCCGTCCGGACACTATGTGTTCGACAACGTGTCGGCCGGAACGTACTCGGTACGATTTGCCGGCGTTCCCAAAGATTTTCGACTGACACCGACGGGCCTCGGCGACCAGCGGGGCAGCGACTCCGATCCTGACTTCTCCGGCGTCACAGCACCCTTCACGCTCAGTGTCGGCGAACCCAATGTCCGGCCGACCACGTCAGCAGATCAGGTATCGGCCACCTATATCAATCCCACCATCGATGCGGGGATCACCCCGCTCCGCTTCGGGGTCGGCGACAGAGTCTGGCTTGATCTGAACAGCGACGGTATCCAGCAGACTGACGAGCCGGCAGGCTCAGCGGCGGTCTCGTTGCTGAGCGATACCGGTGACGTGGTTGCCAAGACGACCACCGACGCAACTGGCCGCTACGAATTCTCCAATCTGCCCGCTGGTAGGTATCGACTCCAGTTCGCGGGTCTGCCAGCCCATCGCGCGTTCACGCTGCGCACATCGGGGAGCGACCCGGCTCTTGATTCCGACGCAGATCCGGCCACCGGGCGAACCGCCGTCTTCACGCTCGCGCAAGGCGCACCCAACCTGATACCTGCCACTGACGCCGATGCCAGCTCGACGGATTTCGAGAATCAGACAGTCAGTGCGGGCCTGGTGTGCGCCTATTCAGTGGGAGACAGAGTCTTCAGAGATGTGAACGGCGATGGCGTCTTCGATGCGGGCGACACCGGGATGGGCGGTATCACCGTTCAGCTCTTCGACAGCGAATCGCATGTTCGTGCGACGACAGTGACCTCGGAGTCTGGCCACTACACGTTCTATCGCTTGGCGGCGGGGGACTACAGGATCAGATTCAGCAAGGTGCCGGACAGGCTGAGGTTCACCGGCCGGGCCGCGGGCAACAACCCAGCCGTGGACTCCGACGCCGAGCACGACGGATGGACTCCGTTCTTCTCGCTTGGAAACGACAACCCGGCTGATTCCAGTATCGATGCTGGGCTGACCGCGCCCGGTAACTATCGTGACGCGTCAGGGGTCAACCAGGCTCCAGTTGACGTCGCCCTGTCATCCGCTGGTGGCGTTGCCGCGCAGATTCCCTTTGCTGGTGCAGCGCTTGCGCTCGCCGGCGCGGGTTGTCTTATCGTTGCTCGGCGCCGGCGCAAGCTCTAGTCGTCCAGCGGGTAGCGGCCTTCGGGCGCGGCCGGCACGCCACGTCCTACGAGGTCGTTGATCAGCTGCTGCAGCCGGTCGGTGCCTACTCGGCGGAGTCGCCGCCGGATTCGTGACTGGCTCGCCTGGTCCCAGCTGGAGATGGCCGTGGCGGTTTGCTCATGATCGGGGTCCTCCAGGAGACCAGCCGCATCCTTTTGGCTCGCGCCATCGATGAGAGCGTGAATCGCGCTGAGCATCGCCAGCCAGTCCCACGCGATGCGGCTGGTGATCTTGAATGCCAGATCCGCCTCGACCAAGATCGCCAGCTGCTCGGCCGTTGCCGTGGGTCCGGCCGCGTCGATCTTGCCGTAGAGACCTGCCGCTTCGATCGGCTCGACTGCCGCCTCCCAGCCAGGCGCGTATGGCAGCCCGACGAAGATGTCGACGTCAGACCCCAGCTCTGCCGCGGCCGAGATCACTCGTGCCGCACTTCCGACAAGATCATCCAGATCGCGCAAGGCGGGCTCAACCGACACGATGTCGATGCCTGGGAGATCTCGTCCCGCGAGTGCCAGGAGACCCCCAGCACCACCCGTCGTGATCACGCTGACCGGGAGGTCGACAGCAGTGGGAAGTTGCCGGCTGACGGCGGTCAGCTGAGTGTCCGGCACCACCAACGCCGCCAGTTGGCTTCGGTATGCGGCCCGCAGTTCCCGATGGTCGGCGACCACCTGGTCGAGAGGACGAGCCTCCGGACTTCGGATCAAGGTCTCGTCGTCGAACAGGCCGTCGAACAGTTCCATGGCCTGCAGGCTACGCACCCATTTATTGGAGCTGCTCGCGCAATCGCGCGGTGAGTCCGCCGCCGTCGTCGTCCCTCGCAGACGATAGAGCGTGTCTGCTCGCTCCTCCTCCGTGCGGCGGCGCGCGATTTCCCGACGCTCGCAGCTGTCGGAGAACCCCGACACTTGTCGAAATTGATACAACAGAAGACAAATTATGAGCCGATTTCCGCGGCATGAGGTCGACGTAGCGCTCGGTAAGGTGCGAAACGCGTGCCTGATCTTGCCCGAGACCTCCGAACGGCCGAGTCATGGCGGACCCGCCTTCTTCATTCGGGGCAAGAAGTGCTTCGTGATGTTCCTCGACGACCACCATGACGACGGCCGGCTCGCGATCTGGTGCGCGGCACCCGATGGCGTTCAGGCCGAGATGGTGGACACCGAGCCGGAGCGTTTCTTCCGGCCGCCCTACGTCGGGCATCTCGGCTGGCTCGGCGTCCAGCTGCCGAGAACTGATCAAGCTGAGCTCGACGCGATTTGCCGGGAGGCATTTATCGCCGTCGCACCGCCGAGTTTGCTCAAAGATTTCAAAACGGACTAGGCCTAGGGGCTGAGCTGTCCCCTTCAGGCTCGGATGGCAACTCCGGCTGCGGCGAGCTCGGCCGATACCTCTGCCACTCGCCCCGGGGCAACAGCGGCAGTCAGATCCAGCAGCACCGTAGTGTCGAAGCCCTCGCGTACGCCGTCCAGCGCCGTCGCGCGTACGCAGTAGTCGGTGGCAATGCCGCAGACGTCGATCTGATCAACCTTTCGCTCCCGCAACCAGGCCGACAATCTCTCGCCATCGGCGGTTACGCCTTCGAAGGCCGAGTAGGCGGGCGTCGTAGTGGCCCTTGTAGAAGACGGCGGCGAAGTCACGGTAGGTGAGGTTGTCATGAAACTCAGCCCCCGGTGAGCCGACCACACAGTGTGGTGGCCAGGAGTCCACGAAGTCCGGCTCGGCGGCGAAGTGACCGCCTGGATCGATGTGATGATCACGGCTGGCGATCACCTGGGCGTAGTCATGATCACTATTGAGTAGCCGGTCGATGCGGCTCACGACTGCAGCGCCACCGGCCACGCCCAGCGAGCCACCCTCGCAGAAATCACGCTGCGGATCGGCGATGATCAAGGCACGTGTCATGCTCTCGACTCTCTCGTGGGCTCAGCATGAGTACTCGAATAGATCGTGTCTATCACCGGCTCACCTCGAGACATCTTGAGCGCTTCGAGCGGCAGCTCGGCGCGGGCGCGTCTGTGTCGCTCTCGACTAGTGTCGAGAGATTCCTCTCCGATGATCTTGCCGCCATCCACCAGCTGCACGAGCAGCGGTCGATCGTTGGAGTCGCCACTGGGGGACGCACCGATCCCGATGATCTCCGCCTCGGCCGTACCTTGCTCGGAAAGGCGCCGCAGCGCGTACTTGCGACCTCCCACAGAGATTTTGTTGATGCTCTTCTTTGCCACGGCGACCATGGGTGCGGCCAGCTCGTCAGATTCGCTTCGTGCCACCAACTTGTAGACGAATTCGCTCGTGGGATGACCGCTGCCGGTCACCAATGCGGTGCCGACTCCGTAGCCGTCGACCGGGGCAGCATCCAGGGCCGCGAGAGTGAACTCATCGAGGTCGCTCGTCACAATGATCTTGGTGCGGGACGCGCCCAGGGAGTCGAGCAGCTCGCGGACCTGGGCGGCCAAGAGACCAAGATCGCCGGAGTCAAGTCGGACCGCACCCAATTGCCCGTTGGTGAGTTCCACCCCAGTCTTGATGGCCTCGAAGACGTCGTAGGTGTCCACTAACAACGTGGTCTCAGTTCCCAACTCGGCGATCTGTGCCGCGAAAGCTTCGCGCTCACTGGCATGCAGCAGGGTGAATGAGTGCGCCGCCGTACCTCGGGTTGGTACGCCGTACCGCCGACCCGCCTCCAGGTTGGAGGTCGAATCGAAACCAGCGATGTACGCGGCCCGAGCGGCTGCCACGGCGGCAAGCTCATGGGTGCGCCGGGAGCCCATTTCGATGCATGGCCGATCGCCGGCCATAGCAGTCATCCGAGAAGCGGCGGAGGCGATGGCTGAGTCGTGGTTGTAGATGCTGAGTAGCAGCGTTTCCAGCACCACAGCCTCGCCGAAGGTGCTTTCCACGATCACGATCGGCGAACCAGGGAAGTAAATCTCGCCCTCCGGATAGCCCCAGATGTCACCGGAAAATTGGTAGTTGGCCAACCAGTCCGCCATGACATGATCAACGATCTTGCGGTCGCGCAGGAATCGCAGCGATTCGTCGTCGAAGCGGAACTGTCGCAGGGCGCGTAAGAATCTGCCGACGCCGGCGACCACCCCGTAGCGACGACCTTCAGGCAGGCGCCGCGCGAAGAGCTCGAAAACACTGCCGCGATGTGCCGTTCCGGCTCGCAGCGCCGCGCGTACCATCGTCAACTCGTAGTGGTCGGTCAACAAGGCGGTAGTCGGGACCTCGCGCGGGCCCCAAGCCGCTGCCAGACCTGGCGCCGGATCCGTCGCGGTCACGGCGTCAGCCTAGCCAGCGAGGTGTGAGCATCGGCGTGGCACGCTAGCGGCCACCCTGCTTGGCGGCCGCTCCTGCCGGCGTTTGCCCGCACAGAGCCACGAATTCAACTCGAAATGGCTGAGCAAGCGCCTATTCGTGGCCACGTGCGTAATGACGCACACTCTGGGGCCCGTCCAGTGGCAGCCGCGCGCTGCGGTAACACCGTGGACGTTGCAAGAATGGTCCCTATGCCTGATTCCGACGGGGAGAGCCTGACACCCGCAGGCGGGACCGCCGTTGCCGAGCGACCAGTCGATGAAGTCCTGGCGCAAACTCCGTGGGTCACCATCGTCTGGGACGACCCAGTCAATCTCATGTCGTACGTGACACACGTATTCGTGAGTTACTTTCACTACACCAAATCCAAGGCCGAGAAACTGATGTTGCAGGTGCATACGACAGGCAAGGCGATCGTCTCGAGCGGTAGTCGCGAGGCGATGGAGCGAGATGTTACGGCGATGCATGAATATGGCCTATGGGCCACGCTGGACAAGTCAGATAAATGAGTTTGCGGGTGAGCGAGCTTGGCGAGCGAGGCATCGGCCTGAAAGCGCGATCCGCGCCCGCGATGTTCGCGCCGCCGATCTGCAGGAGAGGCCGACGAAACGCGTCGAAAACAGAACTGACTCTGCCACATAGTCGTTTCGTCGGATTCGACGAAGACGGCGGCTGCCAGCGAACATCGCAGCGAGCGAAGCGAGCCATCAAACACAGCGAGCTTGGCGAGCGAGGCAATCAAGCATGAAGAAGTTTCATAAGCGGCGGGGCGTGATCATTACGCAGCTCAGCGCCTACGAAGTAGAGCTGCTGGCGTCCTTGATCATGCAACTCGTCGAGTTGCTCTCCGACGGTGAGCCGGCGGGGTTTGCGACACAGTCGGAGCCGAGCGACGCCTTCGACGAGATTGTCAAGAATCTTGAGGGCGAGCCCGACGAGCCAGGACCACTGGAGGATCCAGTGCTCAAACGACTTCTCCCCGATGCGTATCCCAACGACTCGGCAGCGTCGGCAGATTTTCGGCGATTCACCGAGCGGGACATGAAGGCGACCAGAGTCACCGAAGCACGGGTAGTCCTCGACCGTCTTGCCACAACCGAGCTCGGGGCTCGCGATCTCAAGATCCCAGCTGAGGAGGTCGAGAGCTGGCTGCGAACCTTGACGAGTGTCCGGCTCGCCGTGGCAACCCGCCTGGGCATCCGCGATGCAGCCGCTGCTGATGAGCTGGCGGCGCTGCCGGAGGATGACCCGCGAAGCTTCATGGTGAGCGTGTACGACTGGCTCGGCTTTGCGCAGGAGACCCTGATCTCGGCGCTATAAGCACACCCGAATCGCGCGAAGCACGCTTGGCGGGCGGAGCATCAAACTCGGATCGCGCTCCGCCGTGTTGAGGAGGAGCGAGCAGACACGCACTATCGTCTGCGATTGACGACGAAGTAGGTGGGTTCCAAGCGCGATCCGCGCCCCCGATGTTCGCGCCGCCGATCTGCAGGAGGAATCGACGAAACGTTCTCGATAACAGCGTTGATTTCCGACACAATCGTCTCGTCGGATCCGATGAAGACGGCGGCTCCCAGCGGACATCGCAGCGAGCGGAGCGAGCAATCAGACAGAGCGAGCGCAGCGAGCGGAGCAATCAACTCTGAAAGGCGGCAGCGCATGGCGAGGTACGAACTGAACGAGGCCGCAGTGGCCAACTGCCGCAGACTGATCGATGCCCGGCAATACGTTCTCGACAGCGACTGGGGCGAAGTGCAGCCACATGCTGAAGCCCAGAACGCGTTCCTCGAACGGCATTCCTTCGAGGAGTACGCCGCCTGGCATCTCGGGCTCACCGAAGGCGCTACCGACGAGACGAAGGCTCGGTATGCATTCGTCTTCGGCGACTTTCGGCGCGTGCACCGTACGGCGCTGATTGCCTGCGTCTACCGCGCATCAGAGTGGCGGCACAAGAAGATCGAGCTTGCCGCCCACGACCTCTTGCAGCATCTCGATGCCACTTCTGGGTGAGCCCTCGTTCCGAAAGTGGTCACCTGCCACATGCCGCGCGGCGTGTCGCATGTTGTTCGTGACCACTTTCGTCAGTAGTGACCTACAGATCCAGGGTGAGGCGGAAAGCCCAGAGGTGGACGTGTGGTTTGGGGCTGTGATCAAGCTCGGGCGCCCGCACAAAGCCGAACTCGCGATAGAGCGCATGCGCCCTGGTCATCTGCGGCAGTGACGACAGCAGCACCTCACGCATGCGCTCCGCGCGGGCGCGCTCGAGACATGCGGTAACGAGCGCGCGGCCCACCCCGCGGCGCCGTCCAGCCGCGGCAACGGACAGCATCCGAAACTCTGCTTGATCTTGCTCGGTAGCGAGCTCGCGCCAAGGGGATGTCGGCGGACACCACGTCACTGTGCCGAGGACGTGCCCGTCCTCGACGGCCACCAGGAGCTCGGCCTCGCGTGCCCTGCGTCCGGCATCGGTCAGCTCGGCCTCATAGGCCGTGTCGATCAGCCCGTCGGCGCGTCGCAGCAGGTCGTCGATGCGATAGGCCTCGGCCGTGACGCGGCCGGCCTCGGCGTACTCGGAAGACTCGGCAACTCGAATGAGAAAGCTCACTCAGGCACCGTGCACGTGAAGGTGAAACCGGTGCCTGCGTTGGGTATCTCGAACCGGCCATTCGTTCCGATGATGGTGACGTCATCGAGGGTGCCCGCGTCGGGCGCCGCGCCGTGCAGCACGAGCACCAAAGACTGGCGCGCGAATTGCGGAAAGCCTTCTCCGCTGACCTCGGCGTTGACCGTCAGCTCAGTGCCGGCCCGTTCGACGGTGAAGGTGGTTCGGTAGCGAGCACCTCGCACGGCGGCAAAGCTCACGCCGTCGTCTTCCTGCAGCGTTGAGTGCGACACGCCGTCAGTGGTCGGCACGAAGAGGTGCAACTCGACTGCGGCGGGGCGGTAGTCGTTGGTCGAGGCGGGCGCCTCGGGCCACATCGGAATCACCGCTCCGCCGCGCGCATAGATCGGGATCCGGTCCAGCGGAGTAGCAGCGATCACGAATCTTTTGCCGCCGACGAGCTCGCCGGTATGCCAGTCGTACCAGTCGCCTGCCGGCAGGTAGACCTGGCGAGCTGTGACCCTTGGCTCGACGACGGGTGCGATCAGCAGATCACCGCCCAGCAGATACTGATCATCGATATCGCGGACGGTCGCATCGTATTGATGATCAAAGACCAGCGGACGCTGCACCGGAGCACCACTCTCCGATGCCTCTAGGAAGCAGGCGTACAAGTAGGGCAGCAACCGGTATCTCAGCTTGATCGCAGTTCGTACCTGATCTTGCACAACGTCACCGAACGCCCAGGCGTACTGATCAACATTGCCGATCTCGGAGTGGTTGCGGCAGAACGGGGTCAAGACGCCGTACTGCATCCAGCGCAGGAACAGTTCTGCGTTGGAATTCCCTTGGAATCCGCCGATGTCGGCACCGACGAATGCCTGCCCCGAGATTCCGAAGCCTGATCCCATCGCGATGCTCAGCCACAAATGATCCCAGCGCGACTGGTTGTCGCCCATCCAGTTGGCGGCGTATCGCTGAATGCCAGCAAAGCCGGAGCGAGACAGCACGAAGGTCCGCCGGTCCGGCATCGCGTCAAGCAGTCCTGCCGTGGTGCCCATCGCCATGAGCAGCGCGTACTGGTTGTGGTAGCGCTCATGTGAATACTCGCCGCGACCAAAGCGCATCCGCATGGACGGGATGTTCCCGGTCGCCGGCTCGTTCATGTCATTCCAGATGCCGGCCAGTCCAGAGAGCACATGTGCCGCGTTGAGCTCTCCCCACCAGGTGCGCGCATCCTCGGTGACAAAGTCCGGGAAAGCCGTGTTGCCCGGCCACACCTGGCCGATATAGATATCGCCTCCTTCTGTCCGGCACAGCACGTCGCGCTCGACGGCTTGATCGAAGACCCAGTAGCCGGGGTCGAACTTGACACCCGGGTCGATGATGGTGATCACCCGGAATCCTTGCTCATCAAGGCGTTTCAGCATTCCTGGTGGGTCCGGGAACCGGTCGCTGTCCCAGGTAAAGACGCGGTAGCCGTCCATGTACTCGATGTCCAGCCACAAAGCATCACAAGGGATGTCATTGTCGCGATGCCGTTGGGCGACGTCCTCCACGGTGTCTTGGGTGTATTCGAACCAGCGGCACTGGTGATAACCGAGCGACCAGATCGGCGGTAGTGCCGTACGCCCGGTCAGCCAGGTGTAGGCCTCCAAGATCGCGGGCATGTCTGGACCGGCGAAGACGTACTCGGTGTACTGACCGCCGCGGAAAATGATCCGGTACTCCTCGTTGTGGGAGAACTCGTATTCACCGCGATATCCGTTGTCCATAAAGGACGCCGCCATGCTCCCACCCGGATAGGACTGGTGGTAGAAGAACGGAATGCTGACGTAGTAGGGATCGAATTCCACGCTGCGGAAATCTCCGCGCGGATCATCGGCAGCCTTGCCGGCGGTGAACTCCAGCGTCTCGGATGGGCTCAGTACGTCGGTGTTCCACAGGGTGAAGTCGCGGCCCCTGCGATTGTGTCGGCCCCCTTTTTCACCGAGGCCGAAGATCGCATCCTCCTGGCGGCAGCGACGCCTGATCGTGAACGAGTCATTCAGTGTCGCGTATGCCCAATACTGCTCATCGGAGTCCTGCGCGGTTTCGATCACCGCCGATCCATCGCTGCGGTGCACATCGATCCGAAATGGGTCCAGCCAGAGCGACGCGGTGCACGCGCTCGTGATCAACTGCACGCGTTCGCTGTCTTGCTCGACCCGAAAATGCGCCGGTGTTGCCAACGGATCGACACACACCGCGAAGGTCGGGGATTCATCGAAGACGCCTCCGCGGCTGATCTTGATCCGCAGCAGATCGGCGCGTACCACGTCAATGCTCAGCCGTTCGCCGTGCAGCTCGGCGAGGATTCCTGTTGGGGTCTGATTGACCTCCTCGACACGCTTCCAGCGGTAGTAGTTGTCGGTGTAGATCATGCCGGCGCCTCCCGGTTTGGAACGGACAGGTCAACGATGAGTGCGCGATGATCAGACAGCGGCAACGCCGGCGCGCTACTGGTGGTGACCTCGCCCAGCCAACCACGCAGCAAGATGTGATCGAGCTGCCGATCGGGCTCGTCGAGGGGGAAGGTGAAGTGCCGAGCCAGCTGCCGGTAGCCGGTGATCTGAGCCGGGAGACCGTCGGCCATGTTGAGGTCACCCATCAAGATCACCGGTCCGTGCAGCGGAGCAAGATCGCGACGAATCCGCCGCAGCTGGTGGCGCCCCCATCCCGGTACATAGGACAAGTGAGTGTTGGCGACGACGATCCCACCTGCCGGAGTCCGCAGCCGCCCGATCACCGCAGCTCGCGGCTCCTCCTTCACGATGATCATTTTCCGGGGGGTGCGCAGATACAGCGGGACCGGGGTAGGGATTCGTGGCAGTCGGAGAACTTGCCAGGAGTCGGCGGGATAGCGCGAGAGCAGGGCGATCCCGTACGACGCCACCCCGGGCAGGTCATTCTCCGATGCCGCCATCCAGGTAGCTCCGGGCGTGCCCGAGAGTGCGGCGGCGAATCGGTGGGCTACAGCACCCATGGCCTCCGCGGCAACGGCGGTCAGGTCGGCCAGATGGGAGCGCGGCTGGTCCCGGTCGACCTCCTGTAGCGCCAAGATGTCGGGGTCCAGAGTGCGGATAGCATCAGCCAGCCGATCAAGATCGACCACTCCATCGTGGATCGAGCGGCCGTGCAGGATGTTGAATGTCGCCAACCGCATGGGAAGAAGGTACCCACCATCGCTGAGCAATCTTCGCCACCGCCCGGTACATCCGACGAGCCGCTGCTGCGCGGCGCGCTGAAGCATTCGGCATCTGCCCTGAAGGCGGATGGCATCCCCTTCGCGCTCGGCGGCGGATATGCCCTGTGGGTTTACGGTGGGCCGGAGCCGAGCCACGATGTTGATCTTGTCGTCGCTGAGGCCGACGTCGAGTTGGCTGCTAACAGCCTGGTGGCGGCCGGGCTGCAGGTCGAGCGGCCGCCCGAAGATTGGCTCTTCAAGGCCTACCTGGCGGAGGACGACTCAACGGCACCCGCCGAGGAGCCGGCGCTGGTCGATGTACTGCATCGGCTGGGCGGCGTACCCGTCACCAAGTCGTTGCTTGACACCTCCCAGGAACACGAGGTTTTGGGCATCCGGATACCCGTGTTGCCGCCGACTCCGATCATGATCGCCAAACTTCGATCGTTCAGCGAGCACTACTGCGATTTCGAGCAACCCCTGCTCGCGGTACGCGCGGTGCGGGAGCAGCTGGATTGGGCCGAAATCCGCAAGGCCGTACAGAATAAGCCTTTCGCGGAGGCTTTCTTGTTCCTCGTCGAGCGCCTGGGCATCATCGCGCCCTTTTGATGTAGAGCTGCTCGCGCATCGTGCGACCCAAGATCCAAATTTCCGACCATCGCGGACTTTTCGACACTCGACCGCCTACTTCGGGGTCTAAAAGCCGCCACTGGTCGGAAATTTGCAGCATGCCGCAATCGATGGAGACTCTGACGGTGCCGGGGACTGGCGATTCCCGTGGCTCGCGGCTAGCCAGCGCCCACATGACAATGCGATCTCATAGTCCGGATGGACGGAGTGGGAAGGGGTATCACCCCTAGTGTGACCGCCGTGTTGAAGATCGCCCGGGAGCATGTGGATGCCATGATCGCGCACGCCCGGGAAGATCATCCAGACGAGGCGTGTGGGGTGATCGTCGGGCCGGAGGGATCAGACGTGCCGACGCGCTTGATCCGAATGACCAATGCCGAGCGCTCGCCGACCTTCTTCCGCTTCGAGCCTCAAGAGCAGTTCGCGTTGTACAAAGCAGATGAGTACGACGGGCGAGGAGATCGTGGTCGTCTACCATTCCCACACCGCGACAGAGGCCTATCCATCGCGCACCGACATCTCCCTCGCCAGCGAACCTCAGGCGCACTACCTGATCGTTTCGACCGCGGAGTCCGACGCCTCCGATGGGGGCGGTGAGCGTACGCTCCTTCCGGATTGTCGACAGTGCGGTCACCGAGGAAGAGATCGACGTCACGGAATAGCACTCGAGAGCCCAGTCGTTGGCAGAACTAGCCAGTCATACAGGAGAGACTCCATGTCAGTAGAGGTGAGGATCCCGACGATCCTCCGCACGTTCACCGGGGGCGAGAAGGCGGTGCGCGGAGATGGGGCGACCCTGCAGGAGGTGCTCGACGACATCGATGCGCGCAACCCTGGCTTGAAAGATCGAATCGTCGAATCCGAGGCGCTTCGTCGATTCGTCAATGTCTACGTCAATGACGAGGATGTCCGCTTTGCCGGCGGCCTCAATGCCCCCACATCGGATGGCGACGTCGTCGTTGTGCTGCCCGCCGTCGCCGGCGGCTGATCGGCATCCTCGATGGTCCGATACGCCTCGCTCGGCGAGTCGGTCGGGCATACCCCGCTAGTGGGTTTGCCACGACTGTTCCCGAGCGAATCCGTGCGGCTCTGGGCAAAGCTGGAAGATTACAACCCCACGGGTTCGATCAAGGATCGGGCGGCGCTGCAGATGATCAAGGTCGCCGAAGCCGACGGGACGCTGCGACCCGGAGCAACAATTCTGGAACCAACGAGCGGCAATACCGGCATCTCATTGGCGATGGCGGCCAAGTTGGGTGGCTATCGGCTGATCTGCGTGATGCCGGAGAACACCTCAGCCGAACGCAAACAGATGCTTGCCGTCTGGGGTGCAGAGATCGTCTCCTCCCCAGCCGCTGGCGGATCAAACGAGGCGATCCGCGTCGCCAAGCAACTCGCTGCCGACCATCCCGACTGGGTGATGCTCTATCAGTACGGCAATCCAGCCAATGCCGAGGCGCACTATGCGACGACTGCCCCGGAGATTCTCGCCGATCTTCCTGAGGTGACGCATGTGGTCGCCGGGCTAGGCACGACGGGAACCCTGATGGGTATCGGCCGTTTCTTTGCCGAGCGAAAACCCGAAGTCAAGATCATCGCCGCCGAGCCGAGGTACGGCGAGCTGGTTTACGGCCTGCGCAACCTCGAGGAGGGTTTCGTCCCCGAGCTCTACGACGCCTCCTATGTGACGTCACGGTTCTCGGTTGGCTCTCGCGATGCGGTCCGCCGCGTCCGCGAGCTGCTGGAACGCGAGGGGATCTTCGCCGGGCTCTCCTCCGGAGTAGTCGTGCACGCTGGCACTTGCTCAGGCCGCCAAAGCCGTGCAGGCAGGGGAGAGCGCCGACATCGTCTTGATCATTGCCGACGGCGGCTGGAAATACCTGTCGACTGGTGCTTATGCCGGCGACCTCGACAGCAGCGAGGACTTCCTCGACACCCAAGTCTGGGCGTAGTTTCTGCGCTTGTCCGCTCGCGCCCGATCGCGCCAGAGAACCTCAGTCGTTCGTCGGATTTGCCGAAACGCGACTGATTGCTGAGGGGTTGTGACTACGAGGGTTTCGCCATCTCCTCCTGCACTCCTGATCGGGGCGCGATCTACCCGACGCTCGCGAACTAACAGGCCATCTTGGTCACAAAGGGTTTCATCAATCACTTGTAGGCTGAGCGCTCGTGGCGGCTGATACAGAAGCTCCGATCGGCATCTTCGACTCTGGGTTCGGCGGGCTGACGGTAGCTCGCGCGGTCATCGACCAGCTGCCGCACGAGGACATCGTCTACCTGGGAGATACGGCGCGTTCCCCGTACGGCGAGCAGCCGATTGCGACTGTCCGGGAGTACGCCCTGGAGTGTCTTGATCACCTGGTCGAGCAAGGCGTCAAGATCTTGGTCATCGCCTGCAACTCAGGCAGCGCCGCAGTCCTCCGCGACGCCCGGGAACGGTACGCCGTCCCGGTGGTCGAGGTGATCTTGCCGGCCGCCCGTCGGGCAGTCGCTGCCACCCGGTCGGGGCGGGTCGGAGTGATCTGCACCGAAGCGACCGCCACATCGCAGGCCTATGACGACGCCTTCGCCGCCGCCCCGCACATCGAACTCCATACCGCCGCTTGCCCACTTTTTGTCTCCTTCGTCGAGGCCGGCATTACCGGCGGCCCCGAACTACTGGCATGCGCAGAGGAATACCTCAAGCCCTTGCAGCAGGCCGATATCGACACGTTGATCTTGGGCTGCACTCACTATCCGCTGCTCACCGGCGTGATCTCGTACGTGCTTGGTGACAATGTCAGCTTGGTGTCCAGCGCGGAGGAGTGCGCCAAGGACGTGTACGCGGCACTTACTCGACGAAACCTGACCCATGATCAGCCACGGGTAGCCAGCTACCGCTTCTTGACCACCGGCAGCCCAGAGGCCTTCGAGGGCGTTGGACACCGACTCATGGGTGGTCTGGTCACCGGCGTCGAGCAGTTCGTCTGATCCCGAAGATGAAGTTGACCGTCGTCGGCTGTAGCGGGTCTCTCTCCGGACCGGACTCTCCAGCCTCCAGCTACCTGCTGCAAGCGCCGTACCAAGATCGAGTCTTTTCGCTGCTGATGGACTGCGGGCCAGGCGCCATGGGAGCGCTCTACCGCTATATCGAACCCCATGAGATCGACGCCATAGCGTTGAGTCACCTGCATGCTGATCATTGTTTGGATCTGTGCGGCTACTACGTGGCAGCGCGCTATTCGCCTAACGCGCCGTGGCCGCGCCGTCCGGTCTACGCCCCAGCCAGCGCGGCCGCGCGGCTCGCCCGGGCGTACGAGGTGACGGCACCAACAGCGAGGTCAGCGAGTCCGGCGCCTCCCTTGCCGAGCAGTTCGACTGGCATACCTGGCAGCCCAGCCAGCAGATCGGACCGTTCCTGGTACGCGCGGTGCGAGTCGCCCACCCGGTCGAGGCGTACGGCATCCGCGTAGAGGAGGAGGCACCCGGCGGCGGCGCCATGGTGTACTCCGGCGACACCGGGCCATCCGAGGATCTGGTTCACTTCGCAGGACGGTGTCGACCTGTTGTTGGTGGAGTCGGCTTTCCTCGACGCTCCCGACAATCCTCCCGGCATGCATCTCTCCGGTGCTCAGGCTGCCGCTATCGGACAGGCGGCGGGCGTCCGGGCCGTGGTCCTAACTCACATTCCGCCGTGGCATGAGCCACAGCGCGTACTCGCTGAAGCAGTGCCTCACTTTGACGGGCCTGTTTCACTAGCGACGCCCGGAGCCTCGTGGGAGATCAATTCTTCTAGGCTGAGCTCGTGACCTCTCGAGCCGACGGACGTAGCCATGATCAACTTCGAGAGGTTCGGTTCACCCGTCGATGGCTTCCCCAGGCCGAGGGCTCGGTATTGGTGGAATTTGGCCAGACCCGGGTACTGGTCGCCGCCAGCGTGACGGAGGGGGTTCCGCGGTGGCGTAAGGGCTCCGGCCTCGGCTGGGTAACCAGCGAGTACGCGATGCTGCCGCGCGCCACCAACACGCGAAACGACCGCGAATCTGTACGCGGCCGGATCGGGGGCCGCACCCATGAGATCAGCCGGCTCATCGGCCGCAGCCTCCGCGCGATCATCGACTACAAAGCGCTGGGCGAGAACACCATCGTGCTCGACTGCGACGTATTGCAGGCCGATGGCGGCACCAGGACCGCCTCGATCACCGGCGCGTACGTCGCCCTCGTGGATGCTGTCAGTTGGCTGCGGGACCGCAATCTGTTGACCGCTGAGCCTCTTACGGGATCAGTAGCGGCTGTCTCGGTCGGAGTGGTCGATGGCGTGCCGCTGCTCGACCTGTGCTACACCGAGGACTCGGCTGCTGATACCGACATGAATGTCGTCATGAGTGGTGCCGGGGCCTTCATCGAGGTTCAGGGCACCGCCGAGGGCGCTCCGTTCGATCGGGCTGTTCTCGATCAGCTCCTCGACCTCGGCGCCACCGGTTGTGCGCAGTTGACCGCGATGCAACAAGCCGCACTCGCTTCGTAAATGACGAGCGCCCATCGGGTCGTGCTGGCGACGAACAACCGCAAGAAGCTTGCCGAGCTGAGGCGCCTCGTTGTCGATGAAGCACCAGATGTCCAGGTCCTTGGACTGGTTGATGTTCCGGCATATCCCGAGCCGGTCGAGACCGAGCGGACCTTCGAGGGCAATGCCTTGCTCAAGGCCCGCGCCTGCGTAGCAGCCAGCGGGTTACCCGCGCTCGCTGACGACTCCGGACTTGCGGTTGACGTGCTCAACCAGATGCCCGGCGTACGGTCCGCCCGCTGGGCCGGCCCTGGTGCCAGCGACGAGGAGAACAATGCCCTTCTGCTGCGCCAGCTGGAGGATGTCCCGGCAGCCGAGCGGACTGCCAGGTTCGTTTGTGCGATGGCGCTCGTCCTTCCGGATGGTCGCCGAACACGTACGGCTGGGTGAGATGCGAGGCCGGCTGAGTGTCAGCCCCGCTGGTGACAATGGGTTCGGCTACGATCCGCTATTCGTCGCCGAGGGGAACACCGTGACCAACGGGGAGCTTGAGCCAGCCGCGAAGGATGCCATCAGCCATCGCGGGCGCGCCGTTCGTGCCATCCTGCCTGTGCTGATAGCGGAGCTGCGCCGGCTGGAGCCAGCTGCTCGATCGGCCGGCTCTGCCGGCCGTCCTTGGAAGGAGGGATGAGCCGTGAAGACCTACCTTGACCTGCTTGACCATGTCCTGACCCGAGGAGTGGAGAAGAGCGATCGGACTGGCACTGGCACGCTCAGCACATTTGGCTACCAGATGCGCTTCGATCTCCGCGAAGGCTTTCCGCTGCTGACGACCAAGAAGCTGCACACTCGTTCGATCATCGCTGAACTGTTGTGGTTCATCCAAGGCTCAACCAACGTCAAATGGCTCCACGAACAGGGCGTGACCATCTGGGACGAATGGGCCGATGCGGACGGCGAACTGGGCCCTATCTACGGGTACCAGTGGCGGTCCTGGCCGACACCAGCCGGCGATCACGTTGACCAACTGGCCGGCGTGATCAATTCGATCAAGGCGACGCCAGATTCCCGTCGCCACATCGTCAGCGCGTGGAATGTTGCCGATCTTGCCGACATGGCTCTGCCGCCATGCCACACAATGTTCCAGTTCTACGTGGCGCAAGGCCGATTGTCCTGCCAGCTCTACCAGCGCTCCGCCGACATCTTCCTCGGCGTGCCGTTCAATATCGCCTCGTACGCGCTGCTCACCCACCTGGTAGCCCAAGTCTGCGACTTGGAGGTCGGCGACTTTGTGCACACTCTCGGGGACGCACATCTCTACCTCAACCACCTGGATCAAGCCCGACTGCAGTTAGGGCGAGAGCCGCGCGCCCTCCCGAAGCTGGTGCTCAACACCGGCGTCAGTTCGATCGATGAGTTCACCTTCGATGACATTGCGATCGAGGGGTACGACCCGCATCCGGGCATCAAAGCGCCAATCGCAGTTTGATCATGCCCGAGATCATTGGCATAGCCGCTGTCGCGGTCAACGGCGTCATCGGTGCGGACAACGACATCCCGTGGCGGATTCCAGCCGACTGGCAGCGGTTCAAGGCCTTGACCATGGGAAACGTGTTGATCATGGGCCGCAAGACTTATGACTCGATCGGCCGTCCGTTGCCTGGGCGTACCACGTTCGTGATCACCCGGGACCGGATGTGGCGCGGCGACGGCGTACGCGCGATGCCGTCGCTTGATGAGGCATTCGAGCAGGCGCTGCTGCTCGATCCCGAGATCGTCTTTGTCGCGGGCGGGGGTGAGATCTATCGGGCGGCCTGGAATCGCCTCACTCGCCTGGAGATCACTGAGGTTGGTCAGGAACCCGATGGTGACGTGACGTTCCCAGCAATTGATCCCGAAGAGTGGCTTGAAACCGGCCGCGAATCCTACGATGGATACAGCTTCGTCAGCTATCGCCGCCGATCGCATACGGAGTCGGCTTCTTGAGCGTCTCAGCGTGGCGGCGTCCGAAGCGCTGAACACACCCCCTACAATCGCGGCTCTAGGTCGCACACTCTTAAGGCATGGGGAGTCACATGAGGCAACCATCGTTGGCAGCAAAGCTCGGCGCCGAAGCCCTCGGGACGTTTCTGCTGGTGTTCGGGGGATGTGGAGCAGCGATCCTGGCTGCCACATTCCTCACTGATGACAACGTGCAATTGGGGATCGGGTTCGTCGGGGTCTCGCTTGCATTTGGTCTGTCCGTGCTGGTCGGCGCGTACGCCTTCGGGCACGTCTCCGGCGGACATTTCAACCCGGCCGTCACAATCGGTCTGGCGATCGCGAAACGGTTCGAGTGGAAAGGCGTACTGCCCTACATCGTCACCCAGCTCGTCGCGGCATCACTCGCCGGTGCCGTGCTTTTCGCGATCGCGAGCGGCAAGCCCGGGTTCAATGCGGTGGAGAGTGGTTTCGCCTCGAACGGGTACGGTGATCGATCGCCTGGAGGTTATGGCCTCGTGGCCGGACTCATCATCGAGATCGTGATCACCGCGGTCTTCGTCTACGTCATCCTCGGCGCCACCGATGATCGTGCGCCGAAAGGTTTCGCGCCCATAGCGATCGGCCTGGCGCTGGCCGTGGTCAACCTCGTTGCCATTCCGGTGACGAACTGTTCGGCCAACCCCGCCCGTTCGCTCGGAGTCGCGTGGTTCGCCGGCACAGCTGCACTTGCCCAGATGTGGTTGTTCATCGTCGCGCCAATCATCGGAGCAGCAATCGCCGGTGCCACCTACGCGCTCATCACCGGGGCTCCCAGCGCCGATGTCGGCGTCGCGCAGAATCCCGAGCTGGAGAGCGATACCCGTCGAGAAACCGCTTAACAGCTCCGGGTAATGAGAAGGCCGCGTCCGGCGAGTGCAGGAGCGGCTGGTGGAGCTCGCCAGGATCGCGATAGCACGGCAAAGCTGTGCTTCACCAGGCGTGACGAACGAGGCGGATCGAAGCGGACTTCGAGTTGGCCCGGAGCGCGCGCCGCCGTGCTAAGGAGGAGCGAGCGGACACGCTTTATCGTCTGCGAGTGACGACGAAGTAGGCGGCTGCCAAGCGCGATCCGCGTTGAGCGAGCTTGGCGAGCGAAACAATCAAACACAGTGCCGAAGGAGGGACTCGAACCCTCACACCCGAAGGCACAGGAACCTAAATCCTGCGTGTCTACCAGTTCCACCACTCCGGCGCACCACCGAGTTGTCAGAATCTCAACACCACATATGGTGCTCAGATTCTGACAAGTCGGCGATGAAGTCTACAGATGTAGGTCTCGCTTGAGCTTGTCGACGTGACCGGCGGCCTTCACGTTGTACTGGGCGACCGCGATGGTGCCTTCGCCTTTCTGATCAACATCGATCACGAAGGTTGATCGAATGACTCCCTTGATCAGTTTGCCGTACAGCAGCTTTTCTCCGAACGCGCCGTACGCGTTGAGCGTCGACCTGTTCGGATCAGAGAGAAGTGGAAAACCGACAGATTCCTTTGTACGGAATTGGATGAGTTTTTCCTGAGCGTCCGGCGAGATGCCGATCACGTGAAGGCCCGCAGCGCCAAGCTCCTCCATGGCGGCGGTGAAGTCGACCGCCTGCGTCGTGCACCCCGGCGTCATCGCAGCGGGGTAGAAGTAAACAATCACGCGCTGTCCGGGGAAGTCAGCGAGCGACACATTCTCGCCGTCGGCGTCGGGCAAGGTAAAGGGTGGCGCGGCGTCACCGTCGCTGAGCCGAATGGTCATGCGAAGACCCTAGCCGCTGCTGCCACCAGCTTTGATCCGCCGCCGCGCCCGCGTACCGGTCACGCTGCAATACGCTGTGATCTTGGGACGCCGCAACACAGTCAAGGGAGGCTATGTGTCCAACGACTCTCCTCAGCCCACCCGTACGCCATCCCAGATCGAAGCTGATCTGGGCGCCACCCGGGATCGGCTGGCTACCTCGGTCGAGGCGCTCATCGACCAGGTGCATCCCAACCGGATCAAACAGCGCCAGATCGCTAATGTGAAGCATTTCGCCAACACGGAACTGGAGAACGCCAAATCCAAGATCTTCAATGCCCGTGGCGATCTTCGCACCGATCGAATAGCGGTGATTGCTGCGGCTGTGGCAGGCATTGTCGGATTCTTGCTGATCATCCGCGCCATTGCGCGACGCGGGAGCAGTGACTGACTGTTGAGCAACCAGAGCAGCGCCGAGCACTCCGGCGGCTTGGATGAGGGTGCGCTGCCGATCAGGATGTTGCATGATCGAGTGCTGGTCTCGACCGACAATGAGCCCGGTGAACGGCGCAGCGGCGGGGGGATCGTGATCCCTGCAACGGTGGCGATCGGACGGCGGCTCGCTTGGGGTCAGGTCGTCGCCGTAGGAACCAATGTCAGGACGGTCAAGCCGACAGATCGAGTGCTCTTCGATCCTGAGGATCGAGCCGAGGTCGAGGTCAGAGGCAAGGACTACGTGTTGCTACGCGAACGTGATCTTCATGCTGTCGCATCCGAGAGACTTCAGGACGGGAAAACCGGCCTCTACCTGTGAGTTCTGCTTCTGCTAAAGGGGTCTGGTGCGGTACGAGCCTTATAACGAATCTAAACGTAACGTGAGAGAAGTAGCGCTTTTCTGTCAGATTGCCTCTAGGGTGGCGAGGTGGCACCAGCGAATGGGTGTCCTCTCTACAACGAAGTGAGGCCTGTATGACTTTCGTTCGTCCTGCGCGCCGCGTGCTTATCGCGGCCGCATCCATGAGTGCCCTCTTCGTCGCCGCCGCTGTGTGGTGGCGGCGGCGGCGCACCAAGTGGCGGCGGGAGCGTCGGCCGCTGCAGTCGACTTCAGCAAGCAGGGTGACATCGAGGTCTGGCACGGCAAAGACGTCAGCGGGAACTTCGCCAAGCAGATCAAGGCGTTCAACGACTCACATCCGAACGGTAAGGTCACCGACCACGAGCTGCCAGACAACGCTGACCAGCAGCGCCAGCAGATGATCCAGAACACGCAGATCAAGAACCCCAAGATGGCGGTACTGAGCGTCGACGTGGTCTGGACTGCGGAGTTCGCCGCCAAGGGCTACATCGAGGCGCTGCCAGCCGATCAGTTCCCGACTACCGGGTTTATTCCCGCGACAGTCGACAGCGCGACCTACTTCAACAAGCTGTACGCCTACCCGGCCACATCCGACGGCGGCCTGCTCTACTACCGCAAAGACCTGCTCGACAAGTACGGCCTGAAGCCGCCGACATCCTTCGACGAGATGAAGGCCGCTTGCGACAAGATCCAGGCCGGAGAGAAAGACTCCAAGCTCGGGTGCTTTGCCGGCCAGTACAACAAGTACGAGGGCCTGACGGTGAACTTCGACGAGGCCGTTCATGGTGCGGGTGGCGTCATCGTTGGTGAAGACGGCAAGCCGAATGTGGCAACGCCGGAGGCCACCAAGGGTCTGTCAGACCCTCGACCGATTGGTTCAAGGACGGTCACATCCCGAAGGCCGCCATTACCTGGCAGGAGGAGCAGGGCCGGCAGGCGTTCCAGAAAGGCCAGCTGATCTTCCACCGCAACTGGGGCTACGTGTACAACCTGGCGCAGAAGAACGACGGCTCGTCCGACATCGTGGGCAAGTTTGACGTGGCGCCGCTCCCCGGCATCACTGGTCCGGGTGTCTCCAGCCTCGGTGGTCACAACTACGCGATTGCCAAGAACGCGGAGAACAAGGGCACAGCGGTGGACTTCCTGAAGTTCATTTCTTCGAAGGAGCAGCAGAAATCGAGCTCTCTTGCGACCTCGAACTCCCCGGTGCTTGAGGAGCTGTACTCAGACCCGGAGCTGACCAAGAAGTTCCCGTTCATGCCGACGCAGCTCAAGTCGATCCAGGGCGCCAAGCCACGTCCGAAGGCCGTGGAGTACGGTGACGTCACCCTGGCGATCCAGGATGCCGCCTATGGCGCACTCCAAGGTCAGACTCAGCCTGATGCAGCCTTGCAAGCACTGCAGGCAAAGTTGCAGACTCTGATCAAGTAGTTGGTGTCCGCAAGGTTCTCGGCGCAGCCAAGTGCTGCGCCGAGAACTCAGCGCATTTCTCAAAGGAGGTAGCCGCATGGCCACAGCCACCGCGGAACCACGGAGTCTGCCGGCCACCGGAGGCGATGGCCACAAGCACAAGAAGAACGCGCTGAGCGATGGCCAAGGCCGGCTGGCCTGGATCCTGCTGGCGCCTACCCTGATCATCATCGCTGTGGTGGCCGGAATCCCGGTCATCTTGTCCTTTTGGGAGTCCCTCCACCAGACCAATGCCGGCGTGGATCCCACCACAGGCATGATCGCCGGTGGCGACAAGTTCGTCGGCCTGCAGAACTTCACCGACATCTTCGGCGGCGCCAACCCGGTGACGGGTTCCTACGGCACCATGGACCGCTTCTGGAACGCCTTCCTCAATACCACCTTCATCACCATCGTCTGCGTGCTCTTGGAGACTGTTATTGGTGTGGCGATGGCCCTGATCATGGCAAAGGCATTCCGGGGACGTGGGATCGTTCGGGCCGGCATCTTGGTGCCATGGGCGATCCCGACGATCGTTTCGGCGCTGATGTGGAAGCTCATTTTCGACTCATCCGGCGTGATGAACCGGATTCTCGGGCAGCAGATTCTCTGGCTCGCCGATACCGGGGCCTCGTTCTGGGCGATCGTCATCGCCGATACCTGGAAGACCGCTCCGTTCATCGGGCTGCTGACCCTCGCCGGGCTGCAAACCATTCCGGGGGAGGTCTATGAGGCGGCCAAGGTCGACGGGGCAACCACCTGGCAGCAGTTCGTCCGGATCACACTTCCGATGGTTAAACCGGCGCTGGTCGTGGCCGTTCTCTTCCGCACCCTCGACACACTGCGCATGTTCGATCTGCCATACGGCATGATCGGCCCCGGCAAGTATCGAGTGGAGACACTGTCGGTCTTCGCGTACCAGGAAGCGGCGCAGACCCGATACGGTCCCGCAGCGGCGTACGCCATCATCTTGTTCATCTACGTGCTTCTGGTGGCCTTCCTGTTCGTCAGGATTCTGGGTGCCGAGGTCGATCGGCGACGCCGACGTCCAGAAGAAGAAGAAAAAGAAAGGTGATGAGGAACCGGCTGGCCCGCCGGCGACAGCTCTGGAGATGGCGGGAGGTGCGCACTGATGTCCGCAACGACCGCTGATGTACGCGAAGAACACCTCAGCCAGGAGGAGATCGAGAAGCTAGCCCACCCGCAGCGACCCCTCCGCCAGAGGATCGGCGTGGTTCTGTCGTACGTGGGAATGGGCGTCATTGTCCTCTACTGCATCATCCCCTTTTACTGGATGGTCGTCTCCTCGCTGCGACTCCCCACCGAAGGGCAGAGCACCGAGTTCATCCCGAGCCCGGCGTCGATCGATAACTACAAGGGCGTGTTCTCGGCACAGAACAACTTCGGCCGCTCACTGATCAACTCGGTCATCGTGGCCGGCACGACGACGATCCTCGTCCTGCTGTTCGGCATCATCGGAGCGTACGCCCTCGCTCGGTTGAGGTTCAGGGGCAAGGTTGCGGTGCTCTGGCTGATCATGGCTTGCTCGATGTTCCCGCTGGTCGTCTTGCTGCCGCCGTTGCTGAAGATGTTCTCCTCGACATCGCCCTTCACCTGGTTCCCTTACTGGATTAACACTTATCAGTCCGTCATCCTCCCAGGGTTGAGCTTCGGCCTCCCGCTGGCGGTGTGGACTCTGACAGCCTTCTTCAAGCAGCTCCCGGTCGAGTTGGAGCAGGCGGCCATGGTCGATGGCTGCACGCCAGGGGTGGCCTTCCGCAAGGTGATCCTGCCGCTGGCAGCTCCGGGCGTGCTCACGACGGCGATCATCGTGTTCATCGGTGCCTGGAACGAATTCTTGCTGGCCCTGACCTTCCTGCAGGATAAGAATATTCAGACCGCCACCGTGGCAATTAGCAAATTCACCGGTAGCACCGGCTTCGATACGCCCTACGGCACGCATCATGGCGGCCGGTGTTGTCGTGACCGTTCCACTGCTTCTTGCGGTGCTTGTCTTCCAGCGTCGCATTGTCGCCGGCCTCACCGCGGGCGGCGTGAAGTAGCAGTACCGAACCACAGCTACTGAACAGATCTGGCGCAATCGCATCGCAGCGATTGCGCCAGATCTGTCTCTTGAGCTCATCGGAAAACGCGCGGCGAACGGTTTGTCAGAAATGCGCCCCGAGCCTGTCGGGCAGGGTTATGTCGAGCCTCGACGCCCTCCCTCCGCAGGGCACTCGGGACGTTTACGCCCGACGGAGCAGCCTCGGCCATCAAGGATGGGACGAACACCAACTCGCCGTACCTAAAGATCTTCCCCTACCTGGGAACACCGGCAGGGGGTTACCAGACCCTGCCCGGGACTCCAAAGGTTTAATGCCCCTCGTGAACTGCTCCGAGCCACCCACCGGGTGCTCGGGGCAGTTCATGTTCCGGAGTCCGTGGCGCATGGATGAAGAGGAGGTGGCCACATGACCGTTGAGAATTCACACGCAGGCCAGGGCTCAGTCGTGCTCGACATAGGCGGAGACGTTGGCGCCCTGGTCGTCACGATGCCGCCGGAGCTCGAGGGTGTCGAGGTGGAGATCAATCGCATCGACACCGCAGCCGAGGGCCTCCCCGCGCGCCACACTCATGATCATCTCATTCTCATGATCATCACCATCTTCATGATCACGACGAAGAACCTGATCATGAGCATCCACATGATCATGCGACGCACCGTCCGCATGTGGCCGTCGTGGCCCGCCCAACACCGCTTGGCGTGATCCACTCGCTGGTCTTCCCCGAGCTGGTCGAGGGGACCTACGAGCTTTATCGTCGGCCGGCCGGACCGGTTGAGCTGATTGTGACCATCCGTGGCGGAGCAGTGACTGAGGCGGCCTGGCCGGCCTGAGGTCCGCAGCAACGGTGCGAGTGGCAACACTAGGGTGGAACGGTGACGACTCCTCTCGAAGGCACCGTAGCTCTGGTGACCGGCGCATCCAGTGGCATCGGTGAAGCGACTGCAGAAATTCTTGCCCAGCACGGCGCTGCCGTAGCACTTGTGGCGCGAAGGATCGATCGCCTCGACGACTTGGCCGCCAAGCTCAAGTCCGACGGCGCGTCAGTCCTCCCTATCCAGGCCGACGTCGCGAATCGTGACGAGGCGTACGAGGCGGTGGACCGCGTAGCGGCTGAATTCGGCCGGCTCGACACTGTGATCAACAATGCCGGCGTGATGCTGCTTGGGCCGATCGAGAACGCTCCGGTCGAAGAGTGGGAGCGGATGGTCAACGTCAACCTGCTGGGGTTGCTCTATTGCTCCAAGGCCGCGCTGCCTCACCTGTTGAAGGCAGCGGACGGTGAGCCGCGCGGTGTCGCTGATCTGGTGAACGTCTCCTCAGTGGCGGGCCGCGTCCCTCGCCTAGGCAGCGGCGTCTACAACGCCACCAAGCACGCCGTCGGTGCGTTCAGCGAGTCGCTGCGGCAGGAGGTCACCGGACGTCACGTACGCGTTTCCCTGGTCGAGCCAGGCGCTGTGACGACCGAGCTGGTGTCCCACAATCGACCTGAGATCCGAGACCAGATGTCGCAGCGTTTCGCCGGCACGCAGCGAATGGACGCGGCCGACATTGCCGATGTCATCGGCTACATCGTGTCTCGACCTCGACACGTGGCGATCAACGAGGTTCTGGTGCGTCCGACTGAGCAGCAGCAGTAAAGCTCGGCTGTCCAACGTCTGGCCCCCCAGCGCGCATCCGCCTCGCCGGAACGGGCCGCGGTGGATGATCAGGCAACCGAAGCCGAAGGATCCCGCAACGGCGAATGGCAGTGGCCGCAATGCGTCGGCCATTACTCGTGGGTGTCGTCGTCGCCGGTTAGGGGTGGGCCGAGCGTGTGCCGTCCCGTCCGGCTCGGCGCCGCGGGTACTGCCGTGATCGCAGCGGCCGAAGCCCAGCAGATCTGCACTAGAGACAATCGAACGGGTTCAACGTACACTCTTGCCAATGGTTCACTACCTATTCAGGTAGTGGTGCCGCCCACGAGCAGGAGTCGACATCATGCCCGTGAATGGTGTACTCGAGTACCTATGGTTTCGAGACAACGATCCGTGGTGGGCGACGCTCTTGAGAGCGGTCACGCTCATTGCCCTCGTGGTGCTTTTCGCCTTCAAAGGCATGCACAAGGTGCCGTCGGGCAGCAGGGCGTTGCGGACGCGGTTCAACAGAGTCGTCCATTACCGCCGGGATATTTATGACCGGCTGGGCTATACGATCCACGGTCGCGGTGAAGCCAAAGTTGTCGGTCCGGGTTTAGTCATCGGAATCCCTTTCGTGCACAACGTCATGGTCGAGTCAATAACCGAGCAATTTGAGCCGTTACCGCCGATGATTCGGGTACAACCCCTGCGCGAATTCGCTTCTCAGATCAATTTTAAAGTTGTCGATTTGGAGAAGGCCCTGGTTGGTGTCGCTGACTACAAGGGTTTGCTGGTCAATAGCTGTGCCGCGGCGGTCCGGCGCCTGGTAAGGCAGACAACCCTCAGCGACGACGAAATCTCAGCTGGGGTACTGGACGACGAGTCCTTGCAGCAACGAGCAGCCACATTGGGCGTCAGACTGTTGGAACTCAATGTGGCGAGCACAAACCTGACCGAGCCGGCTCAGTTGGCCCACGCCTTCAAGCAGGAGGGCATCGTCCTGGAGGGCACCCCGACCGCCGTTCTGGGCGCTTGGAGCGTGACTGGAGCATCTGGCCCAGCAGCATTGACTGCGGTCGACAACGATGCTCCGGCTGCTTAGCCACTTCCGCGCCGAGCCGCTGCGGGAGGCACCTACTGCAGTGGACTGCTTCTTGCACATACACGCATTCGCGTCGTGACTCGGGTTGCCAACATTGGCGATCTGGCTCTTAGGCTTACTCCAGGCGCGCGGGTGAGTGGAAGTGGTCAGTGTGGACAAAGGCGAGTCCGGTCGGGTTTTCATCAGCTATCGACGGCAAGAGACGGCGTGGCCTGCGCGACAGCTCCACGACGTGCTGGCCGCTGAGCTGGGAGCTGACCGGATCTTCAAAGATGTCGACGACATCGAGCCTGGTGACGACTTCGTGGAGCAAATCCAGTCGGCAGTTGGATCATGCCAGGTGCTTCTCGCCCTGATCGGACCCCAGTGGCTGACGGTCACCGATGCCAAGGGAGCGAGACGCATTGATGACCCAGCCGACTTCGTACGGCTCGAGGTTGAGACCGCCTTAAGTCGAGATGACGTCCGAGTCATTCCGATTCTGGTCGACCACGCCAAGATGCCCACGGCTGAGGAATTGCCGGCGGGACTGGCGGCCTTGACCCGTCGACAGGCAGTCGAGATAAACCCGGTCAGCTTTGACACTCATCGACTTTTGAGGGTGCTCAGCGAGACGTTGAACGCCGCCGCCGCCGAGCCAGCCGCGCCACAGATATCCCGTGACGGCCACGGTGTCCGACCAGCTGCGGTACCACCTGCCGTACCTCCGGTCGAATCCCCGGTGGCCGCTGCAACGATCGATGTGCCACCCTCCGCGCCTGCCAAACCTCGCAGCGATCGAGGAGGAGCCCGAAGACGAGCGCTCATGCTGGGGGTCGGCGTTATGTCGCTTGTTCTGCTGTTGGCGATTGGTGTCGGTGGGTGGTATTTCCTGCGCAATCCTGGCCAACCCAACGCGACGGATGACCAAACCCTCCCTGCGGCGGCCTCAAGTCCGCCTTCGGTTAGCTCTGCTCCGTCTGGCAGTCCGTCGCAGACCTCTGCAGCTGTGAACCCAACTGGTTCGAACATCCTCGCCCACCGGGGCGGTGATGAGAAATATCCGTTGCAGACGTTTGAGTCCCTGACCTCGGCAGCCGATGACGGCTTTGCGGTGGAAACCGACGTGCGCTGGACCAGTGATAACCATGCCGTGATCATCCATGACGAGGCGGCAACCCAGGGGTTACGGTGCGACGGGCCTTACCGGGTGTCGCAGACGACATGGAAGGACCTCACTAAGCACTGCCGCTCCTTCACAAAAGACGGGAAATCCTATCCGCCGACGACCTACGCAAATCTGATGGAGGGCTTGGCGGCGTACAAATCGTGGGTCTATGTCGAGGTCAAGGTTGACCAGAACGCTGCGCAGAACCGGGAGTTCATCGATGCTATCCGCCGCAATGGCTTGAGTGACCGCACCGTTGTCACCTCGGCCGAGCCGGGCAGGCTCGCGCAGATCAAGAAGTTGGCGCCTGATCTCCCTCGCATGCTCTTCATTAGCGAAAAGGTTCCGGCAAGCCAACTGGCCGACGAGGGTTTGTGGGCGGTTGCGGTTAAGTCGGACATTGCGGCGAAGGACTACATCACCGAGCTGAAAAAGGCTGGACTCATTGTCATCGTCTGGACCGTGAATGAGGAGCAAGCATGGGCGAAGGCGCGGTCGGCGGGCGCCAACAAAGTCCTCACCGATAAGCCGAGCGCTTACGCCGCCTGGCTAAGCAAGCAATAACCAATTGACCCTGTGAGTGGCCACCCGCCGTATTCGCTACATTCGCCACTCGGGCCGGTAGTGGGGAACGCTGGTCAGTCCTAGCTGTCGATGCCCTCGTCGCTGGAGGCGGCGCCTTTTTGTGTGGTCCCGCTGCTAAGAGCCTTTTCCAGGCGCGCAACGGCTGCCTGCATGTTCTCGGCGGCCTCTAACCATTGTCGATGCTCGAGCGATAGTTGGTCCTGCACCGCGGTGACGTACTCAGTGAGCACCGACGGAGATCCGGCGGCAATGCCTCCTCGCACGTCGTCGAGACGCTCGCGTAAGCCCTGCAGTGCCTGAGCGCTGTGTTCATAGCGCTCAGCATTCCTGCGATCTTGGTGGAGCGATTCACGAGCGGCGGCGAAGGCCTGAAGCGCGGCGCCGAACACCGCAAGGGAGCCGAGCGCAGCCCACTCGCTGCTCAACGCGCCAAGCACTCCGGCTGCGCCCGAGGCAATCGCCGCCACCATGACGGCTCCAGCCGACAAATCGAGTGTCCGTTCGGCTGAGTTGCGGTGTCCCGACCTTCGGCTTTTGTAGTAGGCGAGCTGAAGATCCAGCTGATAGCGGCGGAAATACTCCAACTTCAGAAGCTCGAGCTGGCGATCGAGCGGCTCGGCCGACGCATGCGCGATGTAGCTGAAGTAGGACAACCGCTTGGTCTCTGCCCGTGCACGGGCCGTCATCCAATCCTCGAGGAGCCGACCCTGCTTTACGCGAAATAGGGACATCGATGCGATGCCGCCGGTCGTGACACCGATGAGAGCGAGCGCGATGAGTGCTGCCTGGGTCCATCCCCCCAAGCTGTCCGAAAGCAGTGCCACAGCCATCAATAGGGCGCTCACTGTAGCCGTGGCGAGGACCGCCCAGTTGGCCCGGATCACCCATCGCTTGAACGTTCGCTCCGCCGTAAGCGCCTCGACGTCTGCTTCGGCATACTGCTGCGCCAGCTCCACGGGGCCGGTTCCGGTCAGAAGGGCGGCGAGCTTAGGCGCTGAGGTTCTCAGCTGCTCCGCATGCTCGAGCGGCAACAGTCGGTCGTCGCCGGAGCTGCCGAGGCCGATGATTCCAGCTGCATCCAACATGTCATCCCGCGATCTCAACACGTTCATGGCGTGGTATCTCAAAGGTGAACGTGATCATCCGACCATTGACACGTGTGACGAGCGGGGCGACACGCTCAACGTCCGGAACTGACAGATCCCTGCACATCATGGGGAACATCGTGGCTGTCGCCAGCCACTGACGCAAAGACGCGCGACTGCCACCGCGTCAGTGATACTTGGCACACACGACAAAGCGGCGATTTGGATCGTGATCTTCAACCGCTGAGAGGTGCGGTGGAGTCGCGGACGACCAGCCGGGTGGCGAGTTCGATATGGCGGGTGCCGACCACATCGTTACTGATCATTTGGGCCAGAGAGCGCGTGGCGACCCGGCCCATCTCCAACAAAGGTGGGCGACGGTAGTCGGGGGCGGCGACGATCGGCTCGCCAGGAAGGTGTCATCGAAGCCCACCACACTGAGGTCTTCGGGTATCCCGTATGGAACGCTTGCGGGCCCCCTTCCACCGCTCTGGCTTGCGAGCAAATCCCTCTGCAAACTTCACCGACGTGCGAAAGGTCGACAAACAGATGGCATCTGAATTCCATGTCGCGACAATCGGATCCGACGATGCCGACGGCTCTGAGGACCGTCCGTTCCGCACCATCCAACACGCAGCGGACCTCGCGAAGGCCGGGGACACCGTCATCGTCCACGGCGGGGAATACCGCGAATGGGTCCAGCCCCGGCGCGGCGGGCTCAGCGATCTGCGGCGCATCACCTACACCGCGGCCGCCGGCGAGCAGGTTGTGATCAAGGGCTCGGAACGGGTCACCGGCTGGGACCGGGTTAGCGGTGACGTCTGGACGGTCGCCGTGCCGAACAGCCTCTTCGGCTCTTTCAACCCGTTCGCCGAAGAGATTGATGGCGACTGGATCGTCTACTCCGATAAGTCCGCGTCGAAAAAGCACCTGGGCGATGTCTACCTCAACGGAACCAGCTTTTACGAGGTCCTGTCCCTTCCGGAGGTGTCGGACCCTCCGTTGCGAACCGAGGCGATCGACGACTGGACCGAAACAGTCGACCGGATCCGCGATCCCGAGCAGACGCGACTTGTCTGGTACACAGAAGTCGGGGCAGACCAGACGGCGATCTGGGCAAACTTCCAGGGCGCGAATCCGAACGAGGAGCTCGTTGAGATCAACGTACGGCGCTCGGTCTTCTACCCGGTCGAGCACCACCTCAACTACATCACCGTCCGCGGGTTTGAGCTCGCGCAGGCCGCCAGTCCTTGGGCCCCTCCGACGGCCGACCAGCCTGGCTTGATCGGGCCGAACTGGGCCAAGGGCTGGATCATCGAGGACAACGTCATCCACGATGCGAAGTGCTCGGCGGTCTCGATCGGCAAGGAGATCTCCACGGGCCACAACTACGCGACGCTGAGACTTGACAAGCCGGGCTACCAGTACCAGCTCGAGTCGGTGTTCGCCGCCCGGCAGATCGGTTGGGATCGCGAGCATGTCGGATCACACATCGTGCGCCGTAACACCATCTACGACTGTGGCCAGAATGGCATCGTCGGCCACCTCGGCTGCGTGTTCTCCACGATCGAGGACAACCACATCTACAACATCGCCCTCAAGCGGGAGTTCTACGGATATGAGATCGCCGGCATTAAGCTCCATGCCGCCATCGACGTGATCATCCGCCACAACCGCATCCACGACTGCTCGCTGGGAATCTGGCTGGACTGGCAGACGCAGGGCACCCGCGTGTCGCGGAATCTCCTCTACCACAACAATCGCGACCTTTTTGTGGAGGTGAGTCACGGCCCCTATCTGGTCGAGCACAACATCCTCGGGTCCGCAGCCTCGCTGGAGATATTCAGCCAAGGCGGCGCTTTCGTCAACAATCTCGTTTGCGGAACAGTCCTCCTCGAACCTGTCCTCGAGCGACCCACCCCTTACCACCTACCGCACAGCACCCAGGTAGCCGGTTACGCCGCAATCCACGGCGGCGACGACCGCCACATCGGCAACATCTTTCTGGGCGGTGACGCCGTCCTGGCCTACGGAACGTCGGCACAACCAAGCCGCGGAGCCGATCACGGCACAGTCGGCTACAACGGCCATCCTGCATCGATGGAGGACTACCTCGCCCTGGTCGGTGATCCCAGTCGTGGCGACCACCAACGATTCATGGGCGTGAAGCAACCAGTCCACATCCACGACAACGTCTACGCCGGTGGAGCGAAACCGTTCGAGGCCGAGCATTGGGCGATCGTTCTTACCGGCAACGATGTGGTCGCGACGATCGTCGACGAAGGCGCCGAGGTCTACCTGGAGTCCTGCTTGCCGGCCGAATTCGACAGCGTCCGCCTCGGCGTCATCACCGGATCCGACCTTGAACGCGTCCGGTTCGTCGATGCCGAGTTCGAGGAACGCGACGGCAGCCCGGCAGTCCTGGCCACCGATCTGGTTGGGCTTGGCAAGGCCGGAGGCGGCTCCTACCCAGCCGGACCGATCATCGCGCTCGCATCGGGCGTCGCACGCACGCGCGTGTGGTAAGCGAACAAGGCCAACACTCCTGGGATGGTGGTGGCGGTCGCTATGGCTCGACCTCAGTGGCGTACGCTCAGCGGAATTTGGCGGACGAGTCTTGCTGCCCGCATGCCGCGTCGGCGGTCAGTGCCGGGGCCTGTAGCCGGTGCGTCAGCGATAGGCACAGCCGCGGGGACAATTTGCCTGATATGGCGCGCGAGCGGTCGCTGTTGTTCCTCCAGGTCAAGGAGGCCACCGGCTCCGTCCTTGAGGGACCACCGGCCCAAGAGCCGCTACAACACCCCCGGGCAGAGGGTGGTGGAAGGTCAGCGGTTGATGCAGGCCGCCTCCAACATCTTCCTCGGCTGGACCAGGGGCGTCCAAGCCAACCGGCATTACTACTGGCGCCAGCTCCGCGATATGAAAGCCTCTGCGGTGATCGAGCTCATGTCGCCGATCGCGATGAGGTTCTACGCCCGCATGTGCGGCTGGACTCTCGCCCGGGCCCACGCCCGATCCGGCGACCCCGTCGCCATCACCGAATACCTCGGCCCCGACGACGCCTTCGATAACGCCATCGCCGCCTTCTCCACCCGCTACGCCGACCAAAACCAGCGCGACTACGACAGCTTCGTCAAAGCCATAGCAGACGGCCGTATCCAAGCCGTCACCGGCGTCTAGCCAGGTCGAGCTGGTCCTCACCCGGTGCGGGTGATGTGGGCCCGGAGCATGAACTGGACGATTGCGGCAGGCACCGGCAATGACGTGGGTGGCGCAAGAAGCGTTCCATCGCTCGCGTCTCACCCAAAGAGGAGAACGTCTATGGATGAAGTCGAGGAGGTCGACGAGCTGGGGCCGGTCGATTGGATTGTGGTCGAGTTCCCGGGCAGCAAGTTCAACGGGCAGATCGCACCCGCACTGCGCGAGCTGGTCGAACGTGATCTGGTCCGGGTGCTTGACCTGCTCGTGTTGAAGAAGGATGACGACGGGTCGCTTGAGGCGTTTGAGCTTTCTGACCTGGATGAGGGCGAGGTTGGGGAGTTGCGGACGTACGAGTCGGAGCTGGCGATGCTGCTCAGCGAGGAGGACGTGACTTCGCTCGCGGCTGCGATCGAGTCCGGCAGCTCGGCGGCGGTGCTGGTGTGGGAGAACACTTGGGCTGCGCCGTTTGCCTCGGCTGTGCGTCGTTCGGGTGGTCAGCTGGTGGCCAGTGGCCGTATTCCCATTCAGGCGATGCTCGCCGCGGTCGAAGCTGACGAGCAAGAAGAAGTAGTCGACGAGGACACCGAGCAGCTTGCAGCCGCAGAAGGAGCCTGACATGCCTCTAGCCGCACGACGTATGGGCCGCGCCGGGGTGATTGGGCCCAGGCCTGTGGCTCGGACAGCTGCCACCGTCGGTACGGTCGCCGTGGTTGCGCATGGCGTCCACCGCCGCTCGGACCGCCGCGAAGACCGGCGAGACGACCGAGGAGACCGCCGAGACGACCGCAGAGACCGTCGCTGAGCAGACCCAGCGCAAGCGCTGCGCCGGGCTACCAACCTGGGCCTGTCGGCCGCCGGAGCCTATTTCAGGTCGAAGTAACTAATCGTGAGCCGTAACTAATCGTGAGTTCCGACCAGCGGATGCGACACGTTAGTGATGTTAGGAGAACACTCGGATGCGACTCCACTGTGCCCATCGATCCGCAGCCGCTGCCGTGGCGGCCATTGCCTTGATTTGCGTCCTGGTGAGTTGCGGTACGAGCTCCACACCGAGCCAGACAAATCCACCCGCCACGACCGCCGCACCAGCGACGACCGCTGCGGCCACCCCAACCACGTCGCCGACGACCGCGGGCTGTGAAGACGTCGCGGCGCTCAAGTCGTCGCTCGAGGCCCTCACGAAGGTGAGGCCTGCGCAGGACGGTGTTGCGGCGCTGAAAACCGCGATTGCTAACGTCAAGACCAACCTGGATAAAGCGGAGGCCTCGGCCTCGCCAGTCATCAAGCCCGACGTGGATCAGGTGAAGACGGCATTTGCCGACTTGCAGACGGCGGCAAGCGGTCTGAGTGCCGACAACCTTAAAGAGAAGGCGCCGTCCATCGCCTTGGCGATGAAGCAGGTCGCCACCGCGACCAAGGCGCTCTCCTCGACGCTGACTCAGAGCTGCCCCGGGAGCTAACAGAAGGGGCCCCTGCCCTCGGGCCGGGAGGAGGTAGGCAGGTGGATAGAGTCTTCGAAGCACGCTTTTCGCGAGCGCTCAGGTGATGCCGATCCACACCACGACTCCATCGCGACGATAGCCGTCACCTAAGCAGTCGTTAGCGATCTTAGGTTTAGTGCTTTTGGTGGTCCAGGCGGAGCCTCCATCGCTGCACAGCGGGTCATCGAGGCTGGCAGCGTGAACTCGGCGGCTGGCTAGTCCGCGGCAAGGGTAATCATGAGGCAGAGGTGACCATGAGCGGTGGCATATGCGGGCTAAGTGGCGAATGTTCGGTGGCAGCAGGCTGGCTTTTCGCGATCATCGGACAGTAGCTGATTCGCATGGGTACCGCGATCGGTGAGCTGCTTCCTCTCGCAGTCGCGATCGCAATTAGCGTGACCACGATCATCACGACGGTCCTCATGTTGTTATCGCCGGAGGCGAAGAGTAGGACCGTGGGTCTGCTGGTGGGCTGTGTGGTCGGGGTCGGAGGCGCTGTTGCACTCTTTACGTTGCTGGCTGACATGTTGCCGACGCAAGACTCTGGCGGGTCCTCACTGGAGGCGTCTGTGATCAGGATGGTCGTCGGTGTGCTTCTTGTGGTGTTGGCGCTGAGACAGTGGCGCGGGCGGCCTGCGAGTGGTGACCGGGCTGAGTTGCCGAAGTGGATGGCGGGAGTTGACTCGATAATGCCAGGCAAGGCGCTCGTGCTCGGCCTGCTGTTGTCCGCGGTGGTCCCGAAGAACCTGTTGCTTGCTCTTTCGGCCGGTCTCATCGTCGGAGAGGCCGCGTTCAGCAACGGTCGGGCCGCACTCGTCATCGTTGTGTTCACGGCAATCGCCACGTCGACCGTGGCGGTACCGGTTGTCGCCCACCTCGTCGCGCCGGCGCGAATGCGCGGGCCTTTCGAGAGAATACGGGAGTGGCTGGTGGAGAACAATGTGGCGATCATGGTTGTGCTTCTGCTCGTCATCGGAGTTGTCATGATCGGCAATGGCATCGCTAGCCTCTGACTCACCAAGACGAACGAAGAAGCCCGACAACCTGAAAGCTCGACGGGCGGGTTGTCATGTGCGGCAAACCTCGGTGGGCGACGCAACCGGTGTGCTCTCGCCATACGCCGAGCCTCTATGTCGTATGCCATCCACGACCGGCGAGGGCTGGTAGGAATGGCCCCGACGGCCGGCCAGCTGGTCATCGTTGCGGCGGCCCCAGGAGCGCGCCAAGCTTGACATCGCCGAAGCCCGGCGCGCCGCGGCTGAGCAGGCGAAGCAGCCCAACGTCCACAAAGGCGACCAGGCCGTGGCTACCGGGTGCCTACCTGGAATCCGTTGAGACTGATGCTCGGCCACACCCACACAGTGGATGCACGAACGACGCATTGACTTCGCGTTATCGATCGGCCGGCCGCGCCAAGCGGCCCGCGGCGAAGTGAGGACACGCGAAGCCCACCAGGCTTGGCGCAGCGAAGTCCTTGATCATTACCTTGGCGGTCTCGGCCATACAGAGTGACTGAGGGCACATTCATGATCAGCCGAGAAATTGGTCTTTGCGGGATTTCGGCGTGCGATGTTGGCTCGGTCCGTGACTCCTGGGAGCTGTGACCCGTGTCGTCGCGGGCAAAGAAAGCGCTCGACCGCATTGGTGAGTTACTTGGTGCTTGGGGTGGGGGTGGTCGACCAGTTGGACCACGGCCCCGAGGCAGGTGGCCGCTTTACGACATCGGTGACGCGGTCAAGTTGTCCGCTGGTTCGGAGGCGAAGAGGTTGAGCCCGAGCCGCTCGGCCAGGTACTTCGTGACGAGTTGGCCGCGCACGCTGTTTCCGGCGGCATCGAGCGGAGGCGAGAAGGTCGCCAGGCCGCCCTTGCCGGGCGATACGGTCACGATGCCGCCACTGACGCCGCTCTTGCCCGGCATCCCGATCTCATACAGCCAGTCTCCCGACAGCTCGTACAGGCCGGCGGTGGCCATCACAGCCAGCACACGCCGGCACACTCCCGCGACAATGACCCGCTCGCCTGTCATCGGATTCACCCCGCCATCGGCCAGCGTGGCAGCCATCACTGCGAGGTCGTGGGCGGTCACGTCGAGGGAGCACTGCCGGGTATAGATGTCGGTGGCTTCGTCGGGGTCGAAGTAGAGCCGCTCGTAGCTCGCCAGGAGATGGGCGATGCCGTGGTTGCGCATGTTGGTGGCCGACTCAGATTCGTAGACATCCTTGCTCAAGGCGAGTTCGCGGCCGGCGAAGCGGGAAAGCCCGTCTCGAATCCTTTCCCACTTCTCATCCGCCGTGTTGCCGGGAACGAGGCTCGTGGTCGCGATCGCACCCGCGTTGACCAACGGGTTCATCGTCCTGTCCTCATTCAACTCGACAG
This sequence comes from uncultured Actinomycetota bacterium, assembly GCA_963845915.1. Classification (GTDB taxonomy): domain Bacteria; phylum Actinomycetota; class Actinomycetes; order Propionibacteriales; family Propionibacteriaceae; genus Microlunatus. The sequence goes on along the minus strand of CAWJUB010000034.1, from coordinate 20,622 downwards.
CCATCAGCGAGTTGAACGGGAATCCTGTGCTGTTGACGCCCAGCCGATGTCGCGCAGTCTCGTACCCGATCGCGTCGCAGACCAGCGCGAAGACGAATGGCTTGGAGACGCTTTGGATCGAGAACGCTGTTTCCACGTCACCTATCTCGAAGAACTGGCCCCGGGCCCCGACCACGCAGATCCCGAACAGCCCAGGCGATGCGCTCGCCAGCGCGGGGATGTAGTCCGCGACGGCACCGTCGCCGTTCGACCGATAGCGCTCGTACGCCTCGGTGACCGCATCCCTTACCTGCTCGATCTGTGGAAGCTCGCCGGTGGACACCAGCGAGGGCGCCGTCGCCTCGTCGAACGGGAGACTCTCGTACATGGAAAGCTTGGTCATGAGATCCCTACTGGTCCTTGACTTCTGGGCAGCCTACGACAGACGGAACAAGCCTGGCAGGCACGCCGATTGCACGGTCCGGAGCCCGGTCGTGAATGACAATCCGCTTCACGACCGGTAAGGCCCGCAACCCAAGCGAGTTTGACACGTCGCCGGCGCGTCGGCCTGGCGCGGAGGCTCTTGACGAAGGGGTCGACACTATGGACATGAGTGAGATCAGCGTGCGGGTGCTGGACGAGTCTGAGTGGTCGCTGTACCGCGACATTCGTTTGCGCGCCCTCGCCGAATCTCCTGGCTCGTTCACCGCGACCTTGGCCGATGAAGCCGACCGTGACGAGCAGTTCTGGCGTGATCGGATGACGCGGTCGTACCGGCTGCTGGCCGAACGAGGCGAGCTACCGCAGGGAATCGTCAGCCTCGGACCTGACGAGCAAGAACCCACGGCGGCCGAGGTCTTCGGCCTGTATGTCGTCCCAGAGGCACGCAGCACCGGCGTCTCGTGGCGACTCGTCGAGGTCACGGCGGAGCTGGCAATCCAGGCCGGCTACAAACAGTTGTACTACTGGGTGGGAACCGACAACGCCCGCGCGATCGGCTTCGGTAAGAACTTCGGATTCAGCACCACCGACCGCCGCCGCCCGGCACGTCCCTCCGACTTCCACCAGGGCGAGGACGAGATCGCGATGGTCCTTGGGCTGGAGCCCGACACCACGTCGGCGCCGAACCCGACAAGCAGGAAGGCAGCCACCCGCGAAGGACCCATCAGCTGAGACCCGAACGAACAACAGGCGCCAGCCCGCGAGAGGGGCGACGCAGGACCCTATGATCCGGGGCGGAGCGGGGAAGCCGCCGCGAGCGACCAAGCAGGGTCCCGGTCGATGCGGTCGTTGTCGCTCATCAGGTGACTCACCGCCGGTGCAAGGTCGTCGGCTTGGGCGAGAAGCGCCGTTGCCTCGTCGAGGTCTCCTCGTTCGGCATGCAGCCGGGCCAGCCGGTCCAGGGTGAGCACCTCGACCTCCCCCTGGTTGTCGCGGCGAGCAGCGGCGAGCACCGCGTCCAGACGGTTCGCCGCCTGCGTCAACCCCCGATCGGCGTCCAGCGCGGCAAGCACGTAGTCGGCCAGCACGGCCCCTTCGCCCCCGCCGGCGGCCTCGAACCACTCGCGCGCCGCCATGATCACCAGCTGGGCGTTGGTGCGTTCGTCGAGCGCGCGCAGCACCCAACCAAGGTGAGCACGGGCGTACGCGGCGGTCCGCGAATCGCCGACCGCCTGGGCTGCGGCGATGGCCTGGTGAAGAGCCGTCCGCGCGGATCCGAGGTCGCCCGCCTCCTGGTGGACGCGACCGAGGTTGGTCAGATGATGAGCGGCTGCCGAACCGAAGCCGAGGTTGCCCGCCGCATCCGCCGCCCGGTCCAGATGGTCGACGGCATCGGCGTAGCGATGCTCGGCCTGGGCGAGGCCGCCCAGGATGGCCTCGGCATGACTCAATCCCCAGTTGTCACCGAGCGGACGGATCAGCTTCAGAGCCTCCTGGCTGGCTGTCTGGCCGTCGGCCAGGGCGCCGAGGGCGATGTGAGCCCAGGCGGACAGCAGCCAGCTGGCCCCTTCCTCCCAGTCCCGGCCCAGCCGGTGGAAGTCGGTTTGGCAAGCCGCGGCCAACTCCAGGGCCTGCCGAGGCTGGCTTTGGACCGTGTGCACGAACGCGAGGTGCAGCCGGGCCAGGCTGAGCACCTCGTTGCCGCCGAGCGACATGGCCCTTTCGACATCGGCGGTCGCCTGCTCGACATTGCCCCCCGACGCTTCCAGCCAACCGGCCAGCAACAGCCCGTTGGCGCGGTCAGCTCCCGGTGCCGTACCGCGGGCTGCGGCAACGGCGTTCCGGACGCGCGCCGCGGCCTCGACACCGCCGCCGAGGATGACCCAGGCCCAGCCGAAGCCGTTGACGATGCGCAACCCCAACCGGGGATCGTGCTCGCTGGTCCAGGCCAAGGCCTCGTCGATGTTGGTGCGCTCGCTACGGGCCACCGCCAGATGCTCAGCCTGCTTGCGGCTCCGTAGGCCGACGGCAGCCTGGTCGGCCGCGGCGGCGACCCAAGCAGCGTGAGCGCGGCGCGCGACATCGCGGGAGTCCGACTCCTCGAGCCGGTCCAGGCTGAAGGCACGGACGCTGTCGAGCAGCCGGTAACGCATGGCGCCGCTGCTGCCGATGTCCACCTCGATCAGGGAGCGATCGGCGAGCCGGCTCAGCACATCGACCGTGGCGGCCGGCGGCACACCGATCGCCATCAGCACTAACTCGACGGCGGAAGAGGGGCCCCGCCAGCAAAGCAGGCGAGCGCCCACAGGCCGCGCTGGTCATCGGGGAACAGCAGGTCATAGCTCCAGGCGATCGCCGCCCCCAGGGCCCGCTGCCGCTCCGGCCGATGGCTGGTCGGGTCACTGAGCAACGAGAAGCGGTCCTCCAGGCGGCGGGCGATCTCCTGCACCGACAAAGCCTTGACCCGCGCAGCCGCCAGCTCGATGGCCAGGGGCAACCCGTCGAGCGAGCGGCACACTGCCTCGACCACCGGCCGGGTCTCGGCATCCACTTGAAACGACCGCCGCTGTTGCCCTGCACGCTCGGTGAAGAGCTCGATCGACTCGGCCACCGTGAGCGGCTCCAGGTGGTAGACCGACTCCCCGTCGATCCCCAGCGGCCGCTGACTGGTGGCGAGCAACCGCACGCCCGGACTCGTGGCAAGCATCCGGCCCACCGGCTCGGGCAGCTCCCCAACCAGATGCTCACAGTTGTCGAGCACCAGCAGCAGCGTGGACCCCCGCAGCCGATCGAGGACGGTCGGCTCGGCGGCGGCATCAAGGTTGAGGGCCTCGCCAACGCCGGCCCAGATCGCGGCCGCCGTACGGACACTCTCCAGGCGGACCAGCCCGACCCCACCGGCCGACAGCTCGCTGGCCAACCGGGTCTTGCCCACCCCGGCCGGGCCGACCACGGTGGTCAGACGGTGCTCGCTGACGAGCCGGCTCACCACCGAGATGTCGGCTTCCCGCCCGACCAACGACGACGAGACTCCGGTCGGTCCGGCCACGCCGGTCGGCAGGGTGAGCGCGGCGTCCTGGCGGAGGATCTGCGCCTCCAGGGCCTGCAGCTCCACCCCCGGATCCAGCCCGAGCTCATCGGCGAGCAGCCGCTGGATCCGGCGGTAGGCGGCAAGCGCATCCGCCTGGCGACCGGTCTGGTAGAGGGCGGTGATCAACAGCCGCCACAGACCCTCGCGGAGCGGATGCGCGGCCACCAACGTCTCCAGCTCCCCGATCACCTGACCGGCGGCCCCGAGGGCGACGCGGGCCGCGAGGTGGTCCTCCGTGAGCCGCAGCCGGACCTCCTCGAGACGCGAACGATGGGGTGCGAGCCAGGCGCCGTCGCCACCATCGGGCAGGACCTCTCCATGAAACATCGCCAGGGCCATCGCGCAGGAGCGGGCGGCGGCACTGGCATCACCGGCCGCGCGGAGCGCCGCGGCGGACTCCGCGAGTCGCAGTACCTCCCACGCATCGACCGACCCCGGGTCGATGGCAAGGGTATAGCCGGCACCGCCCCCGCTGACCAGGCCGGGCTCGCCCAGCGCTCGGCGCAGCATCGAGACCTTGGACTGCAAGGTGTTCGGCGCGACTCCGCCGGCCTGCTCGGACCACAGATCCTCGAGAAGGCGTTCGGTCCGGACGAGCTCACCGGGTGCGACGGCCAGCCGCACCAGCAGCTCCGTCGCCTTGCCGGCCGGTAGCTTCAGGCGAGCACCGTCGCGTCGTACCTCGACCGTTCCCAGAACGGCCACCGTCAGCACTTCATGAGCATACGGCTGACGCGGCGGCTGGGCGAGGGCGTCAGCGCGACGTCAGCGTCCCGCCAGCCCCCACGGCCAGGCTGTTTCCATGACCCCCACCGAAACCGACAGGCTGATCCGGCAGCTCATCGGCGGTGACCCTCACGCCCCCGTGGCCATCCTGCAGCGGGCCGCGAACAGCACCGATCCGGTTCTGCTGGTCGCGGCAGCCTTGATCAACTCAGCCGGCCCGGACCGGCTGAGCCGGGCGGCCCAGCTGGCCGGAAACACACGGGACCGCCAGCTCGTCGCCATCGCCGCCGCGTACGTGGCTGGCGACCAGGACCGGGTAGACGCGCTCGTTCGCGACCATCTCGTCGACCACCCCGACAACCTGCTCGTCGCCTGGATCGCGAGCGGAGCCGGACTTCTCGCTGACCCTCACCCCACCCACCACCAGGAGAAACCATGAACCGCACGCTGACCGCCGTGCTGCTGATCGCCGCTGCCGTCCTGGCCAACGCCGCATTCACCGTCCTCGGCATCGGTCTTCAACTACCCCGACGTACTGAAGGAGCCGGTCGAGGAGATCCTCACCGCCTTCCGCGCCTCGCAGACCGCCGTCACGGTCTGGTTTGTCGTCCTCGCCCTGTCCGCGGCGCTGATCGCACCCATCGCCGTCGGCGTCGGCCGGCTGTCGGCACACCGGGCGATGCGGGTCGCGGTCCCGGTCGGTATTGCCGCCGCCGTCGTCCAGGTCATCGGGCTGTCCCGCTGGCCGCTGCTGGTGCCCGGCTTCGCCGCCGACGCGACCAGCGCGGACCCAGCAGGTCGCCGCAACGGCCCGGGACTCGTTCGTGCTGGCCCACCGTGTCCTGGGCAACCTGATCGGCGAGACCTTCGGCTACCTCCTCACCGCCGCGTGGACCCTGCTGGTCGCTGGTCGCCCTGGGCCGGAGCATCGCCGGCCGCTGGTTCGCCGCACTTGGCGCCGTCTCGGCGGTGCTCGTCCTGTCCGGCGTGCTGTCCCCGCTCGATTTGCCGGTGATCGACATCGCAAACTTCGTCGGCTACGTGCTGTGGAGCATCTGGTTGGTGGTCTTCGCGATCCTGCTCCTGCGTCCGCCGGCCGCGTACGTCCGCTCCTGCTGCCACGCCGGCGCGGGCGGCCGCCGCCGAGGGGCGGTGACCGTCATGAGCTCCTCAACACCTCGCCGGTACGCCCCCCTTCCGTCCTGGCTGATCTGGACCGCCGGCTTCATCTCCTTCCCCATCGCCGGCATCGCCGCAGGCGCGGTCGCCGGGCCGGTGGACCGCCCCTGGCCGCGCTCGTTGGCGGGACTGGTCACTGGCGCCGTCATCGGGACCGGGCAGTGGCTGGCCAGCCGTCGGCCGGCTCCGCCTCGCGCTGGATCCCGGCCACCGCCGTCGGCATGGGCCTGGGCCTGCTGCTCGGGGCCACCGTCGTCGGCTTCGGCACCTCGCTCGCCGACCTGGCGCTGATGGGCGCACTGACTGGTCTGCTGCTCGGTGTCGCTCAGGCCTTTGCTCTCCCGCCCGGACCCGACACCGCTGGGCCTGGGCGGTCGCCATGCCCGCCCTGTGGGCGCTCGGCTGGACCGTCACCACCCTGGCGGGAATCGCCGTCGAGCGAGCAGTTCACCATCTTCGGCGCCAGCGGCGCCGTCACCTTCTCCGCCCTCTCCGGGCTGCTCCTGCTCCGGCTGCTGCCCCCAGTCGCGACGCCGCAGCCGACCACCGCCGTCCGCAGCCACCAGGATCGAGGAGCAGTCATGACCAGCGCACCGCGGCACGTCATCTTCGGCACCGGCGCGATCGGCCTCGCCACCCTGGACGCCCTGCTCCGCCGCGGCGAGACGCGTGCGGATGGTCAACCGCTCCGGGCACGCCCGCGTCCCCGACGGGGTCGAGGTCGTCGGCGGCGACGCCGCCGACCCGAAGTTCACCATCGACGTCGCCGGGGCGCGCAGGTGGTCTACCAGACCCTCAACCCGCCCTACGCCGCGTGGACCGAGCAGTTCCCCGGCCTGCAGGCCGGCGTCCTCGCCGCCGCCGAGGCCCACGGGGCCCGGCTGGTCAGCATGGAGAACGTCTACATGTACGGGCGCCCGGCCGGCCGGCCGCTGACCGAGACCCGCGCCTATGCGGCGCACACCAAGAAGGGCCAGCTCCGCGGCCAGATGGCCCGCGAGCTGCTCGCCGCCCACCAGGCCGGCCGGGTCGAGGTCGCCATCGGACGCGCCTCGGACTACTTCGGGCCGCGCGGCGGCGCCCAGTCCAACCTCGGCGACCGGGTCTTCCCCGCCGCCCTCGCCGGCAAGACCGCCAGCGTCCTGGGCGACCCCGACCAGCCGCACACCTACACCTACATCCCCGACATCGGCGAAGGCCTCGCCGTCCTCGGCGAACACCCCGACGCCCCCGGGCGAGGTCTGGCACCTGCCCAACGACCCGGACACCCGCACCACCCGTCAGCTGGTCGAGCTCGTCTTCCGGCAGGCCGGCCACCCGCAGCCCGGCTGCGGCAGATGCCCGTCCGCTGCTGCTCCGCGCGGCTCGCTGGCAACCCGCACCCTGCGCGAGCTGCTGGAGATGCAGTACCAGTTCGCCGAGCCCTTCATCGTCGACAGCAGCAAGATCACCGAGCGACTCGGGGTGCGGGCGACGCCCGTGGAGTTGGCTGTCACCGAGACGCTCGACAGCTACCGAGCCAGGAGCATGGTGCCTCGGTGACCCAGCGGGGTCGCCCAAGGCCGCCTCCCGGCCTTGAAGATGGTGCTGATCGGTCGGGCACGCCGAGCTTGACGAAGATGTTGTGATGTAGTTCGCGCTGTCGACGAGCGGGCGGTCTTCGAGGCGATCAGTCTTGAGAAGGACGCGACGGAGTCGTGGGCCTACTGGACGGCGACGGATGCCGCAAGCGGACCCTCCTACGGGCGCCGGATTAAGTCAGAAGGTCTCGTTTCTCGCGAGGGCTGGTCCGGAGCGAGGCCGCAGGGTTTGGATTGACCGGCGGCATACGCTGCTCCAGTCTGGCTTGGCCATCTGTGGTGGGAGTAGATGGGCCGCTGACCACGACGGTCAGCAGGAATGGGTCCTAGGTGGCAGGTGAGTTGTCGTTCTCGGTCGAACCGCCGCTCAGTCCTCGTCATCGCAGTCCTCATCGCAGTCCCCATCGAGCGCTTCGTGAAGTTCACCTGCGCACGTGCCGAGCACCTCAAACGCGCTCGAGAACTTGCAAGGATCACTCCTGGCAGCCGCGACATTGGAATCCCATTGCTCGAGTAGCGCCTCGACACGCTCTTCGCGTGCACGCATATCCCTCCATGTCGAGAGCCTCACCCAAGGCATACTTCCTCCCAGCGCTCTCCAGCGGTTTGCAGTGCTATAGGCCCGAGCGGTTGCCTTCGGGCTCGCACCTGGGGTCGCTCACCAATTCGCGGGACTAGTGGCTCTACTCGTGGTCGAGGTGCAAGAGGAAGCCGCTTCGCGGTCGCTAATCCAGTCCTCACGCGGCGCCGGATCTTGGAGGCGGGGGTCCCACCGAGAAGCGATGATCCGAGTCCCTCATTCGACCAGAGTCGGCAGGACATGCTGTGAAGAACCTAAGCAGTCTCGATATTTAGCGCGAGGAGGCCGAAAATCCGCGCTGCCCGGGGCGATGGAACTAGGTCTGACGCTGACCATGGATGATGAAACTACCTCTGACTAGGAGGTATGTGCGCCGCGAGGGAATCGAACCCCCAACCCGCTGAAACCTCATCAGTTCGCCCGCGATGGCGCGAAGCGCCTTGTCGGAGTGGTAATCAGGGGCCGGTGATTGTGGTTGACGTGGGTGGCCTCGACGGCATGTGTCCCACGATTCGTCACGCGGCCGGAATCCTGGGGGCGGCCCGATGACCAGCCAATTCGCTCAGTGCTGCTCGGCGTCAAGGGTGGCCGGAGGCCATCGCGTAGCGACGCGCAGCGCCCTTGACGCCGAGCAGCACTGAGCCAACCCTCCATGTCGGGCCGCCGCCCCCTCCAACCGACTGCTCCGCATCGTCTGAATCATGAACTGGTGTGATCGCTCTCCCCACCAGCCATCCGACGCACGTTTGATGCCGGCGGCGTAGCGGCCCGCAGCGCAGCGAGGACACGCGGAGCTGCCGGCGGCCGAGCGCAGCGAGGCCCTTGAGTCAGTATGGAAATTCGTAACCGTCGCCGCAGACCCATGCTGCCGACCCATCTCTGCCTAAGAAATCGGTCATGGCTGCGTCCGCTCTTGTTGCGCTAGCTCCATGGCGTCCGAAACAACCTCTGGGAGGTGTGATGGGCGGTGATCGTCATCTCGGTGCCCCGCGACCCGCCGTGCGTCGCCGAACCCAGGCGGCTGCCGCAACGGTGAGGACCATGCCGAGGAGACCGCTGGCCATCCCCGCATTCATGGCTGTCGCTGAGAAGCCCTGGAGCCCAAACAGCACGCCGGCCACAGCGGCGGTCGCCGCGGTCGCGAGGCTGACGCCGGCCAGGACGCGGCCGGCGCGCCGAGCTTCCCACAGCACCACGGCGAAGGCCAGAGTGGTCATGGCCAGACCGAGGCTGAACACGGCGTCCATTCCGATCTCGACCTGCCGGACGGCCTGCACGGCCGCGAACAGGGCGGAACGGTCTGCGGCGGAGGCATGCGCCCACATGTCGACGATCGCTTTGAGCGCGACACCGTCAACTGCCTGCAGGACCGCGGTCACGGCAATCGCAGCGGCCCCGGTGACCTCGGTCAGCCGAGCCCACAATCGTCCCGTCCCGGTCGTTGCGACTGCCCGGGACAGCAGCACCATCGCGAGCACCATGCCGGTGATCCCGACCAGCGGCAGCAGGTGGGCGGCCAGCCACACCGAGCGGCTCACCTCGGCGTAGACGCCGAACGCAACCGCGGCATCGTTCCCGTCGGCCGGGACCGGGTGCAGAGCCGTCCCGAGCATCAGGAACACCACTCCCAGGACGCCGCTTGCTGCGCCGACACTGTAGTAGCGCCGGGTCGCCGGGGGCGCGATCGCCGACGCGGCGCTCGGGCTCGAGGTCAGCGGGACCACCGCGGAGCATGTCGGCGAGGTCGCCTTCATTCGTTCCTCCTCTGATCGTGAGTCGGTTCGTGTCTGCGGACGGTCAATCGACGTCGCTACGGACGAGGCGCACGCCGGTCGCAAGCAGCCACACGAGCCAGGCGGCCAAGCCGGACACCCCGACGAACAGGATCGCCGAGCCGTCCGCGATCGCGAGGTTGGCCGCCCCGGCGGCGAGCAGCAGGCCTCCCCCGGCCACGCCGAGCAGACGCTGCCACGGCGGCGTCAGCCCGCTCGCATGCGTCGCCAGCGCAGCGCCGATGAAGGTGGTGCCGAGCGCCGGCAGCGACCACGCGAACGCTGCTGCATGCATCTGCCAGGCGAGCTCCAACACCGGGCTCGGCTCGGTGAGCTCGCCGGCGGACAGCACGACGCCGTCCCACAGCACGGCGTAGAACGCCATCACCGCCGAGAAGGTCGCGCCCGCGGCCACCGCGAGGCGCGACCAGTCCGCGCCCGCACCCCCGCGGCGCCCGACGAGCCCGTGGAGACCGGTCACGAACAAGAGCAGCAGCGGCACGTTCAGCGCCTCCAGGCCGACCGCGATCGCGACCGCGGCCCGGTTCTCGCGTGGAAGGCGAGCACCTCCTTCATCGGGGCCGCGTAGGTGGGCGAGTTGACCCAGCCCACCACCACGTTGTCGATCAAGACCGCCGCTGCCGACGCGATCGCCGTCGCGCCGACGAGCCGGCCTCGAACGAACCCGACTGCGGGCTAGCGTGGTGGCGGTGTTCTGCGGTGATCTCATCTCTTACTCCTTCGTTGCGGTCGGATGACCGGCGGGTTGTCGAGCAGGTTCGGGGTTTTCGTTGGGATGGTCATCGGTTCTTCTTTCGAGAGGAGCGGTCCGTCCGCCGGAGTGGCGGCAGGTCTGGGCGTGCACTGACCTCGCTGACCCGGGAGGCCTTGATGTTGTGGGTGGCGGCCATGGAGCGCAGGTGTGAGCGGGCGCTGCGGCCGGGGTGCACGGCGCTTGCCTCCAGCAGGGCGCCGACCTCGCGTAGCGGGGCACGGTGCTGCCGGTAGGGCTTGCCGTTGACGGTGACGGTGCCCGACGTCGGCCGGTCCAGTCCCATGATCATGCGCATGGTCGTGGACTTGCCGGCGCCGTTCGGGCCGAGGAACCCGGTGACGGTCCCGGGCGCGATCGTGAAGCTGAGGGAGTGCACGGCGGTGGTGTCGCCGTAGCGCTTGGTGAGCTCGTGTGCCTCGATCATGACCGGGACCGTTCTGGGGGATGGGGTGGGACGGAGTGCTCAGCAGCGAACGCTGAGGCAGGTGACCGTGCCCGCGGGTGGGGCGAGCGAAGGATGGTCGGGCGCGGGGCGGGCAGTCACGCCTGCTGCGGCGTGCGGAGTGGCTCGCTGTCGAGGCTGGTTGCCAGGGTCGCCGGTGATGCGGTGCGGCGTGGCCAGGTCCAGGCGGAGCGCAGGATGAAGGCCAGGAGCAGCACCTCGAGTCCGATGGAGAGGCCGTAGAAGTAGGCAGTCCAGGACTCCCCTACCGCGTTGAACATCGAGACGGGGATGTAGAGCGATGCCACGACGAGGTTCGTGGCGCGGTTCACCCGGGCGGGCAGCGTCATGGAGAGCATCACCATCAGGGCCGGGATGGCCATGAGCGCGAGCGAAGATGGTCAACAACGTCTGGCTGATGTCGAACTCGAAGACGACGCCGACCCCGGATTTCGTCGATGGCGCCGGGCTTGTAGAGGTGGAAGTAGTCGACGTAGATGTAGAGGAACATGAAGCTGGTCCATGCTGCTGCGAGTTTGGCCTGCACGGGCATGCGCAGATCTTCCAGCGTGCTGCGGGACGGCGGATTCTCTAGTGCGGTGTGGGATTGAGGTGTTCTCATCACATTGCTCCTTGGCTTGATTGGGTGGGTGCTTCCACCTTCACGGATGCCGGCGGCGGGCACATCAGCCCCGGAGCCTGATTCGACCTGGCCGTTGGCACAGCCGAGCTCTTGTACTTTCGGCTGATACGCCGAGCACGCGGGCTGCCTAGGCTGATCAGATGGCCACCAACGCACTCCGCTCGCTGTGGGCCGAACCTCGACCCACGAATGCCCCGGACCGGGGGCCGCGGGACTGGGCCTTGGTCGCAGTACTGATCTGCTGGTCCGTGGTGGAAGTGGTGCTTCGCCAGGCACCTGGTCGCTTCGCGACCTGGCGCCGCGCCCGCTGCTGCTGCTCGCGGCGCTCGCGGTCCTCGGCCCCCTGCTGTGGCGACGCACGCACCCGCTCGTCGCGGTTGCGGTCTCCTTCGGCACGTTGACGATCGTCGACAGCGTCAGAATCCTCACCGGGTCGCAAGGCGCCCTGCTGAACAGCATCTCCGCGGCGCTGATCCTGGCCTACGCCCTGTTCCGGTGGGGCTCCGGTCGGGAAGCCGCAAGCGGCCTCGGCGTCATCCTGCTCTGGCTGCCCATCACCCACGTCGCCGACCCCATGAGCCTGTGGGCGACGGTCGCAGGGTACGCGTTCTTCCTGTTCGCCGCCGCGCTCGGCGCCGCGATCCGCTATCGCACGAAGATCCGCATCCGCGACATCGACCAGGCCAAGGCCCGCGAACGCGAACAGCTCGCTCGTGAACTCCACGACACCGTCGCCCACCACGTCTCGGGCATCGCCATCCAGGCCCAAGCAGGACGTGCCATCGCGGCCTCCCACCCCGAGCGTGCCGTCGAGGCCCTGGCCATCATCGAGGACGCAGCGACCCGCACCCTCACCGAGCTGCGCGCCATCGTCGGCGTGCTCCGCGCCACACAGGACACCGAGTTCGCGCCGCAGCCCGGCGTGGCCGAGGTCGAGCAGCTCGCCACCGATGGCCAGACGCGTCCCTGCGTCGAGGTGACGCTCTCCGGCGAGTTCGACGACCTCAGCCCGGCGGTCGGGGCCGCGATCTACCGCCTGGCCCAGGAGTCCATCACCAACGCTCGACGGCACGCCCGCCACGCGACCCAGGTCACCGTCGCCGTCACAGGCGACGCCGACCAGGTACGGCTGACCATCGACGACGACGGCTCCGCCGCTGGCGGCCGCGCCCCAGCAGGCTACGGCCTGGTGGGCATGCGGGAACGCGCCTCACTGCTCGGCGGCACCTTCCACGCAGGCCCCGCCGCCGAGCGGGGCTGGCGGGTAGAGGCGGTCCTGCCCCGAACCGGGACGCCACGATGAGCATCAGGGTCCTCATCGCCGACGACCAGCCCATCGTGCGCACCGGGCTGACGATGCTGCTCGACGCCCAACCCGACATCGAAGTGGTCGGCGCGGCCGCCGACGGGCGCGAGGCAGTCCGCCTGGCGCTCCAGCTGCGCCCCGACGTCGGCCTGTTCGACATCCGAATGCCGCTGATGGACGGCATCGAAGCCACCCGACGCCTCGCCGGCCCCGACGTCACCGACCCCCTGCCGATCGTGGTCATCACCACCTTCGACCTCGACGAGTATGTCCACGGGGCGCTCAAAGCCGGCGCCCGCGGGTTCCTGCTCAAGGACGCCGGACCCGCCCTGCTGACCCAGGCCATCCACGCCGCCGCCGACGGAGACGCACTGATCGCACCCAGCGTGACTGTCCGACTGCTCGCAGCGTTCGCCCACGCACAGACCTCACCACCGAGGCAGCCGATAGAACCGCTCACCGCCCGCGAGGAGGAAGTCCTCGTGCCTGTAGCCCAAGGCCGCACCAACAATGAGATCGCCAGCGAGCTCTACATCACCCCAAGCACCGTCAAAGCCCACCTCGCCAGCCTCATGCGAAAGCTCGGCGCCCGAAACCGCGTCGAGGTCGCCATGTGGGCCCACGAGACCGGCCGCATCTGACGCCGCAAAGGCTCCCGCCGCCGTTTGCCGCAACCCCCCACAGCGTCACAAAGCGGCGTGTACCCCTCGGAGGGACGCTGCGTCCTCTCACCGGATGACGGGCTACACAGCGCGCGGGTCTAAGGGCTAGCGTCGGAAACTTCGGGTTGCGCCCTGCGTGTCAGGGTGAGTTGGGTCACGGCACACACAACAATCTGCTGGCGCTGAGACCAACAAAGTACCTAGAGATCATCGCGCCGGACCCGACGCAGCCCGAGCCGCTCGGACCGCCCCCCGTACGGCAGATCGACGTCGAGGACGCCTGGTCACACCGCTGTCCTCGACGGGATCGGACTTCAGTGACTCCTCGATCCCTCCACCGACGTTGTCGAGAGCATCAGCACCTACGTCGATCGCGCGGTCCTGGGCTGGCGCAGTAGCCGATAGGCCTCGAATGCTGAGTGACTAGGCTGGTTGCCAACGATTTGATAACGGCCCCGCGCAGCATGGATCTGAATACAGGACAACCACGCACATCAACGAGCACCAGCGGACATCAGCGGACAGTGCTGAACATTTTGGCGCGTAATTTGGCGCCCCGGTCGCTGTCAGACCGATGTCGTACCCTCTTTGAGGACGGCAACCACACACCAAATTTGATGCGCATAGCGCCGGAGGGTCGGCTCCTCCACCCCGGCCCGAGTGGCCATTCAAAGAGATAAGCCGCACAAAACCGCCCCCCACGACCTTGCGCCGTCGTCTTCAAGCTCAGCGTGCCCGATGGCTCCCCGCGCTGAGCGGCCGCCACCCATTCCACGGTGGCGGCGAACCCTGGACCGGGTGGGTCGCGCGGTGGGAGCCGCCCAAGTTGGATCGCGCGACCCACCCTCTGGGGTGGTGTGGACATGGCGGCGTCGGATCTCAACCTGGCGGCGGTTGTCGGCGACCACTTCGCCGGCTGGTCCCCGCAGATGCTCGACCAGCTGCAGCGCATGTTCACCAGCAACCAGTTCATGCCGTTCGTCGACGCCCTGGCCCGGGTCGGCAACTGTGCCCATCCCATCCGGCTCCGCGGCTCGTCGACCCGGATTGATCCGGCGACCGGGGAGATTCTGTCCAGCTATGCCAGCAGCGACGAGCCGCTCGGCGTCACCTACATTCGCTGCGGGAACCGGCGGGCGTCAGTGTGCCCGGCCTGTTCGCGCGTCTACGCGGCCGATGTCTTCCACCTCATCCGGGCGGGTGTCATCGGCGGCAAGACCGTGCCCGAATCGGTGGCTGAAAACCCTTTGTTGTTCGCCACGCTCACCGCACCGTCGTTCGGTCACGTACACAGCGTCAAGGCCTGCGGAAGGCCGCTCGGCAGCACCCGCCGCTGCCTGCACGGTCGGCCGACGAGCTGCCTGGTGAGGCACGGCGATGACGACACCGAGCTGGGTCAGCCGCTGTGCCCGGACTGCTACGACTACCCGTCCCAAGTCGTGTGGCAGTGGTGGGCGCCCGACCTGTGGCGCCGGTTCACCATCACCCTGCGCCGGCTGATCGCCAAGACGCTCGGCGTCCCCGGCGGCCGCGCTGGGCGACCTGGCCACCGTCCAGTACGCCAAGGTCGCCGAGTACCAGCGCCGCGGCGTCGTCCACTTCCACGCCCTGATCCGACTCGACGGCCCCCGCACACCAGACGGGTTCGCGGCCGCGCCGGCCCAGATCACCAGCCGACTCCTGGTCCGTCTCGTCCAAGCCGCCGTACAGACCACACGGCTGTCGGTCCCCGGTGTCGACGACGACGATCTGGCGCGAAGCCTGGCGTTCGGGCAGCAGCTCGACGTCCGCCCGGTCCGTCTCGGCCGCCGCTCCGACGACCCGAACGCACCCCTCGTCCCCGAACAGGTGGCCGGCTACCTGGCGAAGTACGCCACCAAGTCCGCCGACGACACCGGGCCGGGCGGCACCGTCCACGGACAGCGCATCCGCGCGACCATCCGCGACCTCGCCCAACGAGCCGGCCTCGCCAGCGTGCACGGTCACGACGGTGCCGACGACTACCTGCTGTTAGGCAAGTGGGTGGACATGCTCGGCTTCCGCGGCCACTTCGCGTCCAAGTCTCGCCGCTACGCGATCACCCTCACCGCGCTCCGCCGAGCCCGCCGCCGTGCCAGCATGCTCATCGCCGAAGCACGGGAAAGCCGTCGACCACTCGACCTGGCCGCGCTCGAGGCCGACCTCCTCGCCGACGCCGATGACGACACCACCCTGGTCATCGGCCGCTGGACCTACGCCGGCGCCGGCTGGGACAACGACGCCGAACAAGCCCTCGCCCTGTCCGCCGCCGCGCGCGCTCGCGAGTACGCCCAGCAGGCAGCCGAACAGAAGCAGACACACCGACTGGATGAGAGGTAGGGATCAAAGTGGTTTCGCGGATCGAGGACCGACTCTGGTCGGTTCAGGACGTGTCGGAGTACCTCGGCATTCCCGTACAGACGCTGTACGCCTGGCGAAGTGCACTGACTGGACCTCCGGGTCGCCTCGTCGGCCGTCGGCTTCGCTACCGGCCACAGGACGTCCGCGATTGGGTCGCCGCACTCCCGACGGAGATTGCGGGATGAAGCCGCTCGGACTGGGAGAGCACGGTGGGTTGTCCATCGTCAGGGAAGGGCGAGCGTTCGTCGCCTATCTGCGCTACCGGGACTACTCCGGTCGCGGCCGGCGGATCAAGCGCAGCGGACGGTCGCGGGCTGAGGCGTCCCGGGAGGTACTCAAGGCCGTGAAGCAGGCGCTGGGGACTGACGGAGATGACGAGTTCACGGCCAGAAGCACGCTCAACGAGGCAGCGAAGGGCTGGTTGGCGATGTTCGCCGGTCAGGTCGAGCGGGGCGCACGCTCGCCGTCGACATACGACGCCTACCGCGATGTGGTCAGGCGGGTCGTCGAACCTGGCGTGGGATCGCTCCGTCTAGGCGAAGTGACCACCCCGCGATTGGACCGCTTCGTCCAGGCCGTGCTCGTCGAACGCGGTTACGCGACCGCGAAGCTGACCAGATCGGTGCTATCGGGCGTCTGCGGCTGGCTCGTACGGCGTGGTGCCTTGCCGAGTAACCCCGTCCGCGATCTCACACCGCTGGAACTCAATCGCGATCGCACCGCTCGGGCCCTCTCCTTGGAGGAGGTCCGCGAGTGGTTGCGCGTACTCGACGCTGATCCTGCCGCGCAGCATCACGATCTGCCCGAGCTGGCGCGCTTCATGCTCGCGACCGGCCTGAGGCTCGGCGAAGCGCTTGGGGTTACCTGGGCGGACCTCGACCTAGCCGCCGGAACGGTCGCCGTGCGTCGAACGATCATTCGCGTCCAGGGCAAAGGCTTGATCGCCAGCCGGGTCAAGTCCAAAGCGTCCGAGCGCGGCCTGATCATGCCGTCCTGGTGCGTCGAGATGCTCAGAGAGCGGCGCGTACGTCGCGGTGGCTTCGAGGGGCCGGTCTTCCCCGACAGCCTCGGCGGATGGCGGGACCGCAGCAACGTCGGCCGGGCGTTCAGGGCGGCTCGTCAGGGATCCGACTTCGAGTGGGTGAAGACCCACACCTACCGCAAAACCGTGGCCACCCTGCTCGATGGCAGCGGCGCGAGCGCTCGCATGATCGCCGACCAGCTCGGACATTCGCGAGTGTCGATGACTCAGGACGTCTACCTCGGTCGCCGGGCGGCCAACGCCGGAAACGTGGCGGCGCTGGAGTCGTACAACCCAGCATCGGCCGTCGAGCGGCGGTCTGACGATGAGGAATGACTCGCATTCGTCCCCGTACTCGTCCCGGCTCGTCGAATACTCGGTACGACAGCCTTCACGGCAAACGCCGCTCTGACTAGGCCTTATGGTGCGCCGCGAGGGAATCGAACCCCCAACCCGCTGATTAAGAGTCAGCTGCTCTGCCAATTGAGCTAGCGGCGCGCAGGGAGCAACACTAGCAAACATGGGCGGCGCCGGACATCGGGTTCGACGCGGGTCGTTGTGACGCCTGTGACCCGAGACGACCCGTCCAGGAGGTGATCACGCGGTCGTTGTGACGGCTGTGCTGGGAAACGTACCCAGCGGGCGTAATCAGTCGTCTTCGAGTATGGCCATCGCCGCATTGTGGCCGCCCAGACCGCTGACTGCACCGCCGCGTACGGCACCCGAACCGCACAGCAAGATCCCGGGATGACTGGTGGCCACTCCCCAGCGCTCTGCTGCAGTGGCGGCCGGCTCGTCATCGGCTAACCACGGCCATGCAAGGTCGCCATGGAAGATGTTGCCGCCAGGCATCCCGAGCTCGGCTTCGATGTCGAGCGGCGTCATCACTTCGACGCATGGTTCGCCGCGGCGGTCGAGCGCGAGGCAGGGCTGCAGCGGTTCCGCGAGCACATCCTGCAGGGAGCGCAGCGCCGCGTCCCTCGCACGTTCCCGCGAGCCCTCCGGATCAGCGGTGAAGAGGGCCGGGGGAGTGTGCATCCCAAACAGCGTGAGCGTGTGGTAGCCGGCCGCCCGAAGCTCGGGATCGAGGATGGAGCCATCGGTCAGTGTGTGGCAATAAACCTCACACGGCATGGGATCCGGAATATGGCCGGCCAACGCTTCCTCGTACGCAGCCTGCAACCTGCTATAGCCCTGCCCCAGATGCAGCGTGCCCGCGAAGCCCATTGCCGGCTCGATTTCCGACCGGAACCGAGGCAGCCGTCGCAACACGATGTTGATCTTGGTTTGGCTACCGACCGGCGGTGTATACGGCTCACCGAGCAGTCGCTGCAGAGTCGCCGGCGCGCAGTTGACCAAGATCGTCTTGCCGGTGACGGATTCCCCGTTGGCTAGCTGGAGGGTTGCTCCACCTTCGCCCAGTGGCTTGATCGTCTCGACGGGACAGTCGGTGTGGATCTCAACCTTGGCCTCTTCTGCCACTCGAATCAGTTCTGCGGTCACCGCACCCATGCCGCCGACGGGTACCCGCCACTCTCCGCTGCGGTTGCCGATCACGTGATACAGAAAGCAGCGGTTCTGCCGCAGGGATGGATCGTGTGCCGATGCGAAGGTGCCGATCAGCGCATCGGTGAGCACCAGGCCGCGTACGGTGTCGTCGCTGAATGTCGACTCGACGAGCTGGCCCAGCGGCTTCTCGACCACAGCAGCCCATAGTTCGGCATCGATCCGTGACCGAAGCTCCTCGGCATGAGGAAGAGGCTGGGTCAAGGTCGGTTCGATCACCGCAGCCAGCTCGTGCAGCCTGTCCTTGAATGCTGCCCAGGCCTGGTACTCGCGCTCGTCGCCGGTCAGCGTACGAAATGAGTCGCGGGTGGCGCGTCCCTCTTGGCGTTCCACGAGCAGGCCGCCCGCGCCTACCGGGGTGTAGGAGCCCACCTGCCGCGAACGGAGTTCGAGCCGCAGCCCCAGCTCGTCAATGATGCTGGTCGGCAGCAACGAGATCAGATATGAGAAGCGAGACAGTCGGGCGGCAACCCCTTCGAAGATTTCCGCACTGGCAACGGCGCCGCCGAGCTCGCGACGCCCTTCAAAGACGCTCACTCGGTGCCCAGCCCTGGCCAGGTACGTGGCCGCGACGAGACCGTTGTGCCCGCCACCGACGACGATCACGTCGGCGGGAGCATCAGTCATCGACACTCACCTCGGGTCTGGAAGGGCTGAAGAAGCTGAGGTCACGGCGGGGCACCCGCGCCAGGCTACCGGCTACGGGCGTAAGATCTGCGGACCCTAGCGAGGCGTTGCCGACGCAACTTGTTGATCTCGGGATGGGCCAGCGGCTCCAGCTCATGGCCCAGCGCGAGCTCGAGGATATGGTCGGCAAGCGCGGGATTCCTGGCCAGGATGGGGCCGTGCGGATAGGTACCGATGACTGTCCCGGCAACCGCGCCTTCCGTGCCGTCGTTGCAGTTGCCGACCCCGATTTCCACCGCTGCAAGCGGCGTTACGCCTGGTCCGAGCCGGGTGTATCCACCATGATTTTCGAAGCCTGTGATCCATCGATCGCGACCCGCTCGGCCCTTCCAGCGGCTGATGATCTCCCCAACGGCACGTGCCGGGCCACGGGTGGTGGTGACGTCGAGGAGCCCCAGTCCAGAGATCACTTCGTCTCGGTACCCGACGGTGAAGGTGTTGCCAACGATCTGGTAGCCGGCGCACACCGCGAGAATTGCGGCTCCGCGGTCAGCCGCTCGCTGCAATCCACCGTCGGCCTTGAGGGCCCGTACGGCCGACACCTGAGCAGCGTCCTCCCCGCCACCCAAGAGATAGACCTGTCCGGAGTCGGGAAGCGGGTCGCCGGGCTCCACCAGTGTCAGCACCGGCTCGTAACCTCGCCAGGCCAAGCGCTTGATCAACACGGTCGCATTGCCACGGTCGCCGTACAGGCCCAGCAACGACTGGTAGATCAAGACCACCTCGACCCGCTGGCCCACGCGCCCTGAGCTTGTCGAAGGGCGCGCTTCGACAAGCTCAGCGCTCATGAGCGGCTCACGATCGTTCATCACACCCTCCCCATCCGGCGAAGTCGTTGGAAAGGGGTGTACGTCGCGATCACGTCGACAGGTTCGGGGTGATCGGCAAGTGCGGCGGCAAGATCAGGAATACAGCGATAATCGACGTCGGCGTATCTGAGGCGTACGGCGAGGTCCTGGGCGCGCCGCCCAGTAGCGATCACCGAGCGCCCTGCCAGCCGTTCGTAGTCGACATCCCAGAGCCACGACACATCTCGCCCGTCGGCAGCCGCGGAGTCAATCGCGAGTATCACCGTCTGGGTTTGCGCCAGCGGGAGCGCTTCGGCCCAGCCTGCTGGATTCTTGGCCAGCAGCAGGCGTGCCGTCGTTTTCCCGAATCGTGCCGTGGCGAATCGACCGGCAGGGGAGCTGACCGTACGCATACCGCTCAGCGCGGCTCGCGGTTCCACACCCATCAGCTCTGCGGCGGCCAGCGCGCAGGCGGCATTACTCACGTTGAAAACGCCGGGCACGCTGAGCTGGGGATCCCAGACCTGCTGCGTGCGGTCGATGATCGTGCCGCTCTCGACGCGGTAGTCACCCTTCGGGTGAGCCAGCTCGCAGCTCGAGCAGTACCAATCACTGCCCAATCCAGAGGCCCGGTCGGGCTGAGTCCGGATCAGACTCGCATCGCATTCCGGACACTGCGAGGAATCCTGTCTCCAGGTGCTGGCCGTATCCACCCAGACAACCTGCTTGGCGGCCAAGGCGGCCCAGACCACTAGCGGCTCGTCGGCGTTCGCGACAACGATCGGCCCGCTCGGTCCCGCATCCGTGAGGGCCGCACGCCAGCTTCGGCCGAGCCCCTTGATCTCGTGATGTCGATCAAGCTGATCACGGCTGAAGTTGAGCAAGACCAGCACTTCCGGTCGGCCGAGTCTGATCACGTCGCTGACGACCCGCTCGTCGCACTCCAAGATCGCGATACCCGCTTCGGGATGCTGGCTGAGCGCCGATGCGAGGCCGTGATGCAGA
>CAWJUB010000033.1:0-50760 GCA_963845915.1 uncultured Actinomycetota bacterium | reverse complement strand
GTCCGTCATCAGGCCAGGCGCCGCCAGAGGGCTGTTGGCAAATGATCTTGCCATTGGGAAGCGGAGGCTTTCCGGCCATACCGGGTTCGCAGAATGAGCCATTGTGGGAGCCGGGGCGTTTCCCCCTTACCCTCGCTCCTCACATCGCGTACGACGATGCGCTGTGGATGGTTTCCCAAACTCGCGCCTACTCCTCCCCCGACGGTTTGACGTGGACGGAACACGCCAAGACCGATTGGGGTGAACGGATCTACGAGTCGATCATCTACTTCAAGGGTCGAATGTGGATGTACGGAGGCCTGGATTACCAGGCTCGTACCTTCTTGAACGACATCTGGTCCTCCGCCGATGGCGTTACGTGGTCGAAAATCGGCAACGCGGCTTGGTCCCCGCGAGGTAGCCACACGGTCGTCGTCTATCGCAACCGGCTATGGCTGATCGGAGGCG
Source organism: uncultured Actinomycetota bacterium (assembly GCA_963845915.1). Taxonomy (GTDB): domain Bacteria; phylum Actinomycetota; class Actinomycetes; order Propionibacteriales; family Propionibacteriaceae; genus Microlunatus. The sequence continues at coordinate 50,313 of CAWJUB010000033.1, read as the reverse complement.
CTAATCACATTGCGGATGATCGCTCAACAGACGGCTTTTTGAACGACGTCTGGGTGTCGGATGACGGCACCTCCTGGACACAGGTCACGCACGCCGCACCCTGGACGCCGCGCGACAAGGCCGGCGTCGTCGTCTTCCAGGGCGGGCTCTACATCCTCGGCGGCCAGGACATGGCTGACGTATGGCGCAGTTCGAACGGCCGCGATTGGACGCCACTGGTTACTGAGGCCAATTGGCGAGGACGCCACGACTTTGCCCGGGTCGCGTACGACGGCAGACTCTGGGTGTTCGGCGGTTGGAAGGACCGCTCCACCGATGCCCTCAATGACGTGTGGTACTCCTCTGACGGGATGAGCTGGAGTCGTCAAGCTGATCACGCCCCCTGGGCACCTAGATCACCAATCAGCGTGGTCTTTCACGACAAGATCTGGATCTACAGCGGTAAGCACACCGGCTTCGACGACAACTGGGGCGGTGATCTTTGGCAGATGACCACCGGCACGATGCCAACTGGCTGACCGCGACTCCATACTGCTCTCTGCGAGCGTCAGTAGGCGCCCGCTGGTGATCGGAGGAACGATGAGCGGAACACTCTTTTCGTTTCGCGAGGAGTGACGACGACACCAGCTTCCATAGGCGCCGCGCGAGCAGAGAAACTATGGGCGTGCCGATTCGATTTCCGATCACGACAACGCGATTGACCATCAGGCCCATGCGCCTCGACGACGCTGAGGCGTTGCTCGCTGTCTACGGCGATGTCGAGACGATGCAGCATCTGAACTCGGAGTTACCCGCCACTGTCGACGAGGCCCGAGAATGGGTGCAGACCAAGATCGATCTCTTTGAGCGCGATGATCAATTGAGTCTCTGGACCGTGATTCACACCGAATCCGGGCAGATCGTTGGCGATGTCGGCTTGCAGCATGAGGACTACGGCTCCGGGCCCGTGGTCGGTATCGGCGGCCGGGGCAACCGCCATTTCTGGCGCCAGGGAATGGGCTTCGAAGCTGCGAGTGCGACGATCGACGCCGGATTCGAGCAACTGGAGCTTGCGGTCATTGGAGCCGAAACCCGGCCAGAGAATCGTCCGGCCCAGGCATTGCTGAGCAAGCTGGGCATGCAACCGGCCGGGACGAATACCGACGGATGGCCGGTCTATTTGATCACTCGCGAGGAGTGGCTGGCCCGGCCCAGCTCCTAGCCCGCCAGACGTTCCATCCGCGCAACCGGTCAGCTACAACAACATCCAACGCAGATGTCGTGTTGTTAGCGACCGGTTGCCGGATGAAAAGTGCTACTCCACGACGAGGGCTCGTGCCTCCCAGCGGCCCTCACCCAGCAGCGTGAGCTCGTTGCTGTGCAGAGTCTCCAGACTGCTCCGATGGCCCACGCTGACGATCGTGCAGTCGGGCATCCGTTCCCGTACCAGCCCGTAGATGGCGTGCTCCATACCCTCGTCCAGCGCAGAGGTGGTTTCGTCGAAGAAGGCCAGCGCCGGCCGCGAGATCAGGATGCGTCCGAAGGCAAGCCGTTGCTGCTCGCCAGGTGAGAGTGTCTTCGACCAATCAGTCTCCACATCCAGCCGGTCCGCCAAATGCCCGAGCTGGACCGCCCGCAGTATGTCGGCAGCCACGTCGTCGCTGAGAGTCTCGGCAGGAGATGGGTAGGCCAGCCCGGTGCGCAACGTACCGAGCGGCAGGTAGGGCGCCTGGCCGCAGAACATCGCCTGCCCATCCATCGGCCGGTCGATTGTTCCATCGACGTACGGCCATAGGCCAGCCAGGCTACGGAGCAGCGTCGTCTTGCCGCTTCCGGATGGGCCTTTGACCAGCAGTGACTCCCCGCCGCGGATATCGAGATCGAGGTCGGTCAATAGCGGCGTGCCGTCGGGCAGCCGTACGTCGAGGTCACGGACACCAAGCCCATCGGGTCGCTCCTCTGTCTGTGCCACCGGCAGGGCGCGAGCCTCGTCGTTGGCGTCGAGCAGCTGGGTGAGCCGGTTCAGTGAGGCCTTATAGCTGGCGAAGTCGTCATAGGCCAACCGGAAGAACGACAGCGAGCCTTCAACCTGCCCAAACGCCTGCGCCGTCTGTGTGACGTCGCCAAGGGTGATCTGCTGACTGAAGAATCGCGGCGCCTGGATGATTATGGGAAAGATCACCGCGATTTGGCTGATCACCAGGTTGAATCCCTGGAACTTAAGGCTCCGATAGACAATGGCCCAGGTATTGGCGATGACAGCCACGAAGCGGCCCATCAGACCGGTGTTCTCGACTTGCTCGCCTCGATAGAACGCGATGTTCTCGGAGTTGTCCCGGATCCGGACCAGGTTGTAGCGGTACGAAGCCGTGAGCAGCTCATTGAGAAAGTTCAGCCGGATCAGCGGCCGGCCGATCCGGAATGCCAATACCGTCGCAATGATCACGTAGATGTAGGCCAGAAAGACCATGGCACGTGGGATCTGCAGGCCGAAGACAGTGAGTGGACCGGACAGCGTCCACAGGATGATGGTGAAGGAGACCAGAGACACCGAGGAGGACACCGCTCCCAAAGCCAAGTGACTGCGAGTCGTCGGCGTAGGACGTGATGTCTTGCTGAATGCGCTGATCGGGATTGTCCACTGGAGCGCTGACAAACTTCATCCGGTGATAGGCCGTGCCACCCAGCCAGTCACCAACCATTCGCTGGTTGAGCCAGAGCCGCCAGTGAATGATCTGCGCCTGGCCGATATAGAAGCTAATCAGCACGAGCACCACATTGACCGCCGCCAGAACTCCAAAGATCGCGATGTACTTCCAGAAGGTTGGCGCGTCGAGGTTCTGCAGCGCTGTGTACAGACCGTTGCTCTGGTAGGTGAGGAGGACATCCAGCCGAACCGACATGACGGTCAGTAGCAGCAATAACGCGACGGTCAAGATTGGCCGCCAGGCGAGCCAGCCGCGAGTACGCGGGATGAAGTACATGCCTGACAGCCGCCAGAATTGCTTGGCCCAGCGCGCACGCTTGAGCAGCAACCACGCAATCAGCACGAAGCCGATGACAACAAAAACAAAAACCTTTGCAATCCACAACAGACTCGTCAGCCATTCGGTTGACCAGTTGATCTCCATCAATCCTCCAAGAAGCTTCGTGACCCTACCGAAGTGGCGCTTACCTTACGCTCTCGGCGCTCGTGAGGGACATTCGGTGACACTTCAGCAGACGGCTGAGCATGGCGCGCCTTGCGCGCCATCCCTGTACGCCATCGTGTGCCCCACCGCCTCAGGTTGGAAACGCACGTGCACGTGCTCTCCTTGCGCGTTGCACACGTTGCAGAGGCTGTTGCGTTTTGCGTGTCGAGCCGGTCTCGGGTCTGCTGCGGCGAGAAAATTTGATCATGGCGTTGGGTTATCGGCCGGTGAATCGGGATCAGATGATGTTGTTGCCGCCGGATCTGCGGGATTGGTTGTCGCCGCAGCATTTCGTCTGGTTTTTGCTGGCGGTGCTGGACGAGGTTGATGTGGGCGGGTTCGAGGCGGGCCGTCGGCTGGGGTCGGTGGGCCGGGAGGGCTATGACCCGCGGATGTTGTTGGGTTTGGTGATTTATGGCTACGCCCATGGGCAGCGCTCGTCGCGGCGGATCGAGGAGTTGTGCTGCACCGATGTGGCGTTTCGGGTGATTTGTGCTCAGGACGCGCCGGATCACACCACGATCGCCCGGTTCCGGCAGGCCAACGATGAGGCAGTGGCCGAGTTGTTTGTGCGGGTGTTGGAGTTGGCTGGTGAGGCGGGTTTGGGACGGGTTGGGGTGATCGCGGTGGACGGCACCCGGATCGCGGCGAACGCGTCGTGGGCAGCGAACCGGCGCCGGTCTTGGCTGCGGGAGCAGGTGAAAGAGGCGATGGCTGAGGCGGAACGGGTCGATACGGAGGAGGATGCCCGGTTCGGCGTTGAGGTCAACGGCGGCGAAGTTGATCAGTGCTGGATCGATCCTGCTACTCGGGCCGGTCGGATCAAGACGGCGCTGGCGCGTGCCGAGCAGCTGGTGGAGCAGCAGTCGGCCGCTCAGGATGCGCGGGTGGCGAGTTGGCAGGATCGGGTTGCTGGTGCTGCCGAGCGGCATGGGCGGGAGTGGGCCGCAGCCGAGCAGCGGCATCGGGCTTACCAGCAGCAGCAAGCGGCCGCGGAGCGGGGTGAGGGGCCGAAACCGTGGCGCCGTCCGGCTCCGCCGCCGGATCAGGCGGCGACCACCCGGAAGGCGGCCGCCCAGCTGGACCAGGTGCAGACCCGGCGAGACGCCGCGGCGGCTGCGGCGGCGTCGGCTCGGGCAGCCAGTGATCCGGTCGTGAACCTGACCGATCCCGACTCGGGTTGGATGCCGACCGGGAAGGGCTGGATTCAGGGCTACAACACCCAGTTGGCAGTGAGCGAAGACCAGATCGTGCTCGGAGTGAAAGTCACCAACGCCACCGTCGATGTCGAACAATTCGAACCGATGCTGGCCGCCGCCGCCCGAGGCGCCGAGGCGTTGAACCGAGGCCGGGCCCGGCGAGGTACGCCGGCCGAAGCCATCGAACAGGTGCTCGCCGACGCCGGCTACTTCAGCGAACACAACTTGATCATGCCCGGGCCGGATCGGTTGATCGCCCCGACCAAGCGGCAGCAGTTGGAACACCTAGCCCACTGTCCGAACGCTGATCGAGACGGCGAGCCACCAGCTGATTCGCGTGCGGCGATGAAGGCTCGGCTCAATGACCCAGACGCGGTCGCGGCCTATCGGCGGCGAGGCGTCATCGTCGAACCGGTGAACGGCCATCTCAAAGACCGGCATGGGCTACGTCAATACTCCCGTCGAGGCCAGCTAGCCGCTCAAGCAGAAACCGAACTGGCCGGCATCACCGCGAACCTGCTGAAGATCTGGCGATATCGCAGCTGAGGCGCCCGGGGCAAGCCCCAACCAAGTGAAGCGGCCGACCAAGCCATGCTAAACGCAAGCCCTCCACACCAGTGCCCCGCCGGACCAGCACGGAAATCGACCGGCCAATCTAAAACCCAACAGCCTCTGCAACATGTGCAACGCGAGTGCAACGAACGTGCACGTGCGTTCCCAACTGGGGGCCAGCACGTCGAGGGCTCAGTGCCCTTCGACAGGCTCAGGGCACATCTCGATCGGCTCACGGCAGATCTGACACCTCGCGGAGCCGGCGGCGTTCGCTGCGCCGCTCGACCAGGGAGTACAACACCGGCACCAAGAAGCAGAGTCAGTACGGTCGAGGAGATCAGTCCGCCGATCACGACGATCGCCAGCGGCCCGGAGATGAACGCCCCTCCGCCAGTAAATCCGAGTGCCATGGGGATCAGCGCAAAGATCGTCGCGGACGCTGTCATGATGATCGGGCGTAGGCGCAATCGAGCTCCATCGGTGATTGCCGAGCGCAGGTCCTCCCCGCGTGTGCGGTACTGATTGATCAGATCGATCAGCACAATCGCATTCGTGACCACAATGCCGATCAGCATCAGCAGCCCGACCATCGCCGGCACGCCGAGCGGAGTGTCGGTGATCAAGAGCCCGGCAACGGCGCCCGTTGCGGCAAACGGTATGGAGACCATCAAGATCAACGGTTGGACCAGGCTGCGGAAGGTACCGACCATGATCATGAAGACCAAAGCGATGGCCACCAGCATCGCCAGGCCGAGCTGAGTGAAGGCGTCACGCTGATCTTGGGCGGCCCGCCGAATGTTGCCGTGACGCCCGGTGGCAGGTCGGTCAGTGCATCGAGCCTGCTCTGAATCGTCGTAGTCAGCGCGCCAAGATCATTGGCATCGGGTGTGGCGTTGATCGTCACCGACGGCGTTCCCTCGATCTGGGTAACCGTCGTCGGAGCCAGCACCTCTTGGACCTTCGCGACGTTCTTGACCTTGACTGCCTTGGCGCGGACGTCGGGCAGCGCATCCTGCTCGTCTTGGAGCTTTTTCTGCTTGGCCCGCTGCTCCGCGGTCTGCTGGGCCTGCTGGTCGGCTGCATCCTGCTGCTTGTCAACCTGCTTGATGCTCTCGTCGATCTGGTCGATGCTGGCGTCGGTCTGATCTATGGCCTTCTCGGTCTGAGTGACCGCAGCCGACAGCTGAGCGACCTGCTGCGACCACTGCTGGGTCCGCAGTTGCTGGGCCAGCTGGTCTTGGGTCACCGGAACGGGCGGAATAGAGGGGTTGGGAGGAGTCGGCTTTGGTGGGTTCGCCTTGAGCCTGGCCAACTGCTTGCGGGTATCCGCCAGCTGGCGTCTGGTCTTGCTGAGCTGATCCACCGTGTCAGAACGGTTCTTCTCGAGCTTGGTTCGCTGCTTGCGAAGCTCATCATTCTGATCTGCCGTGGCATCGTCGGCGATCCGCTGCTGCTCCTTGGTGAGAGCCTTCTGTTTGGCCGCCAGCTTGTCGGAGGCCTTCTTCTGCGCATTGGTTTGTTGCAGTTGGCTGACCGGCAGCTCGAGATTGCCGATATCGGCGGGGCTCGGTTCGTCCGCAGCCTGACTGCGAACGAAGATGTCTCGTTGCTCGCCAGCCAGAGTGTCACCGAGCCCACCCGGGTACCGCGCAGTGCGCTGGAGATCGCCTGACCCACATCACCTTGGGTAAAACCCAGCGAAGCGGCCTTCTTCTTGTCGAGCGTGACCTTGAGCAACTTGCGCTGTTCCTCGAGGTTGGTGCGGATATTGGTGAGGCCCGAAATGCCGTCGAGCTCGCGCTCGACGCGCTTGGCGCCGATTTGCAGGCTTGCGGTGTTCTCACTTTAGACGGTGACCGTCAGGTCGTTGGTGGTCGACTGGTTGTTGGTCGTCGTCACGGTGATCTCACCGGCCGATTCCTCGAGTTCGGCCATCTGCTGCTGGAGCTGTGGGCGTACGGTGTCGGCCTTGGCACCCTCGGCGAGCAGCACCGTGAACTCCGCGGTATTGGTGGCTCGGCTCGTGCCCGGCACGAGGCTGCCGCCGATCGTCACCAAATAGTTCTTCACCTGCGGGTCGCCGCGGAGCAGGTTCTCGACCTGCTCGGCCGCGGCGCTGGTGGTCGACAACCTCGTGCCGGGTGGCAGCTTCTGCTGGATCGCGAGCGTGGTTTGGTCGGTGACCGAGCCAATGAAGTCGGTCTTCAGGAATGTCGCCGAGCCCAGCGTCGCGACGAAGACCAGCAGTGCGATGCCCAGGGTGATGAACGGATGCGTCAGGCCGAACCGGAGTATCGGCAAGTACCCACGCTGCAACCGAGTGACCTTCGTCTCCTCGGCGGTGTGGCTCTCCTCCGCTTGCGTCGCACCGGACTCCTTCGCCGGGGCCGCCGCGAGCTGCCGACGGCGCGCTCCGCCGCGTAGAAACCAGTACGCCAGCACGGGCACGATCGTCATCGAGACCAAGAGTGAGGCGCCCAACGCAACGGCGACCGTGATGGCAAACGGCCGGAAAAGCTCACCAACCACCCCTGAGACGATCGCCACCGGCGCGAATACCGTCACCGTTGTCAGAGTCGAGGCGGTGACCGCGCGGGCCACCTCCTTGACTGACCCGAGGACATCACTTGGGCGGAGGGTGCGATGCCCAAGGTCGCGGCGCTTGATGTTCTCGACGACGACGATCGAATCGTCCACCACCCGGCCGACAGCTACGGTGAGCCCGGCCAACGTGAAGATGTTGAGCGAGTAGTCGCTGAGCTGAACGCCGATCATGGCGATCAACAACGACAGCGGGATCGAGATCGCCGTGATCAAGGTCGCCCGAATCGAGAACAAGAAGAACAAGATCACCAAGACGGCGAAGGCCAGGCCGAGTAGCCCCTCGACAGCAAGGTCATGGATCGACTGCTCGATCAGTGGCGCCTGATCGAAGATCGTAGTGATTGTGGTGTTGTTGCCGAGCTTCTGCTCCAGGCTCGGAATCTGGGCGCGGACGGTGTGCGAGATCTCGACCGCATCGGCGTCGGTGTCCTTGAGAACAGCAACGCTGAGCGCCGGCCGCCCGTCGGCTCGCGCAATCGAGGTCGACTCGATCGAGTCCACCTTGACATCGGCGACCGCGGACAGTCTGATCGGACCGTCCGGCGTCGGCACCTGCATCGCCTGGAACTGCTTGACGGTGTTGGATGCTGTGCCCACCTCGACGGCGAGCTCGAGGTTCTTGTCGAAGCTGGTGCCGGCGGGCGTGACCGTCGCCTGGCCCTGCACGGTCTGAGTGACCGCCTGGGCTGTTACGTCGTGCTTTCGGAGGTCGCGCGGCCGCAGCGTCACCAGTAGCTGGGTGGTGTCTTCGCCGGTCGCCGTGACACTGCGTACGCCGTCGATGCCAGACAGGTCCGGAATCACCACGTTCTCGACCTGACGGCTCGCCTCGTCAAGTGACGCATCGGACGCCACGGCGAGCAGCAGCACCGGAATGTCGTCGGTGCTGCCGGTAATGACCTCGGTCTCGACCTGATCCGGCAGGGTGGGTTTGATCCCGTCGACGGCGTTGCGGACGTCGGCGACCACCTTGTCAGGGTCGAGGCCGTACTCCCATTCGACGGTGATCGTGGCGCTGCCATTGGACGAGGTCGATTGGACCTTTGTCACGCCCGATATGCCGGTCAGCGAGCGTTCCAATGGTGTCGACACGTCGTCGGCGATGATCTGCGGTGATACGCCGGGATAGGTCGCGGTGACGATCGCTGTCGGCACCTGGATCGATGGCAGCAGTTCCTGCTTGAGGTTGAGAGTTGCCAGCACCCCGAAAACGATGATGGCCAGCGTGGCGAGCCCGACGATCATGCGGTTGGCCAGGCTGAGCCGCGTCAGGGAGGTCATTCAGCAGGCTCCCTTCCACGCGCGATGCGGACCACAAAACCATCGCCGCCGTACGATGGCGTCGACACGATCATTCGCGTTGAGCTTACAGTTAGCGCAACTTCGATAATCAAGACGTTACGATCTACTTCCAATCAGTGACGTACGAACAAAACGACAGGCGAGGACATGACCAGTACGGCTCGCGACGCCGCCGCATCTGGCCGCGATCCCGCGCTTGGCGGCGAACAAGACGAACTGATCAGCTGTCTGGAACGCGTTCAGGACAGCTTCGAACGGCGTGCGTTGTCCTCAATGGCGGAGCCGCTGATTTCGACACCCCTGACCATGCAGCAGCTCAAGGTGCTGACCATGATCGCGATCGATCCCGAGAAAGCGACGGGTCATGAGCTGGCCGCTCTACTGAAGGTGTCCGTGGCCACCATGTCGGGGCTTGTCGATCGCCTCGTAGAACACGGCATGGTGGCGCGTGGTGAGGATCCCAGCGACCGGAGGGTCCGTCGGCTCACTGTGACGCCTGAAGGCAGCGCGACGATCCGCAGCCTGCTGAGCTCGGCAGGCACCATGCCAACCCCGGTGTTACGAAGACTCGCGATCGAAGACCTGCGAGCTCTCGTACAGGGGATTCTCGCCTTTGAGCGTGCCGTCGGCGAGTTGGCCGACGGTGAGGCGGCTGACGGGAATTCCGCCGGAGCCTGACTCGGCGCTGTCGCCGACCTCAGCTCTCCGGAGCCTGCTTCAGCGGAGCGGCGTCGCCGGGTTGGTCGATGTTTTCTCCGTACGCGGCTGCGAGCTCGTCGACGCTGTCGCTTTCGGCCGTGTCCGCATGACTGTTGACACCTGCCGACCCGGAAGAGCGCCCTTCGACAGGCTCAGGGCGCAGATCGGGCTCGGGCGCAGATCGCACGCCTGCGCAGAGGCCGCCACCGCCGCCGACGGCTCTCCCGCCTCCGAATTCTTCTGCTCGGCCTCTTGCAAGGCCTCCTCCGCAGCGCTCAGCCGAGCCATCAACGTACGGGCGACGATCTGTTGCCTCGTCGTCGTGCGTTGCGAGCGGCCGCGGAAGATGAAGCTGACGGCCCAGTGCAGCATCGTGGTGAACCGGTTCTTGAAGCCGACGAGATACATCACATGGACGCCGAGCCACATGAGCCACGCGAAGAAGCCGGCCATCCGGATCTTGCCAACGCTTGCCACGGCGTGGAATCGGGAGATCGTTGCCATGCTGCCTTTGTCGAAGTACTTGAACGGTGGCGCGGGAGGCTCCCCGCGTAACCGCCGTACGATCTGGCCAGCGGCGTACTTGCCACCCTGCATGGCGACCTGGGCAACACCTGGCAAGTTGTTGAGCGCCATCATGTCGCCCACCACGAAGATCTCCGGGTGTCCGGGCAACGTGAGATCCTCATTCACCTGCACCCGGCCGGCCCGATCGACCTCGCCGCCGCTCTGCTCCGCGAGCTGCTTGCCGAGCGGCGATGCACTCACCCCGGCTGCCCAGACCTTGCACCGGCACGGGATGCGTCGCTCGTTGCCGTCCGCATCGACGATGTCGACGCCGGTGTTATCGACACCGACGACCTTCGCATTGAGCTCGACGTCGACGCCGATCTTCTGCAGCTGATCGCGGGCGGCTGCCGAGAGCTTGTCCCCGAAAGCGCCGAGTACAGCTGGTGCGGCATCAAGCAAAATGATCTTCGCCTTGGTGGTGTCGATGCGGCGGAAATCCCGGCGCAGCGTACGGTGCGCCAGCTCGCTGATCTGACCTGCCATTTCGACCCCGGTCGGTCCGGCACCCACGACGACGAAGGTCAGCCACTCCTCCTGCTCCTGCGGGTCCTCGCACAGCTCAGCCAGCTCGAAGCATCCGAAGATGCGGCCTCGCAGCTCCAATGCGTCGTCGATGCTCTTCATGCCAGGAGCGAACTCGGAGAATTGATCATTGCCGAAGTACGACTGACCGGCACCCGCCGCAACGATCAAGGTGTCGTACGGCGTAACGGTGGTGCCCAACGGGCTCACCGAGGTGACCGTTTTGGCAGCTATATCGATCTCGGTGACCCGGCCGAGTAGCACGGTGGCATTCCGCTGCTTTTTCAGCACCTCACGGGTGGCGGGCGCGACCTCGCCCTCGGACAGCACGCCGGTCGCCACCTGGTAGAGCAGCGGCTGGAACAGATGGTGCGAGGTGCCGCTGATCATCACGACATCCACCGGAGCCTTGCGCAACGCTTCGGTCGCCCAGAGACCGCCGAACCCGGAACCTATGACGACGACCTGGTGTCTGCTCGATCTGCGATCAACGGGTGAGGGGGTTGCAGGGCTAGGTGCGGGGGTTTCTACCGTCATGGCTCACTCCTCGTGGTTTCCGGTCGGCCTGCCTAGGGCCGCTGCCCACCAGCGAGCGAGACACCCGAGCAACCGGTTTCATCATCCCGCTCTTGCTGAGCCATAGTTCCAGTGACTGCGCGAATTGGCCACCTTTCAGGTTGGCCGCTGGGCCCGCATGGGCGCCTTGGCCGCCGATGCTGTCGCGCGGAGCGCTCGGGATTTGGATGCGGCACGCTCGGCCTCGGGCACCACGGTCGTCGACAGCACCATCATGGAGTGCGCATCAATCCGATGTGTTGACTTTGCTCGCCACGGCCGCACGTCCAACGGATCGACCTGTCCGGTCGCAGTGTCGAGTCGGATCAGCCAGTTTTGGCCAAGCTCTGCCGCCGGCAGGGTGAATCTGATCGGATCTGAGTGGGCGTTGAAGAGCAGCAAAAAGTGGTCGTCTGTGATCGGTCGACCAGCAGCGTCGAGCTCGGGTATGGCGTCGCCGTTGAGAAAAACCATCAGACTACGGGCGAATCCTGAGTTCCAATCGGCCTCGTCCATCTCCGACGCGTCCGGCTTGAACCACATAATGTCGCCAAGCTCACTTCGGCCGCCATGCTTGGCGTCACCGGCGAAAAAACGCCTGCGTCGCAGGATTGGATGAGCCTTGCGCAAACCAACCGCGGCCGAGGTAAAAGCCAACAGATCCTTCTGGTCCGCGTCGAGGTCCCAGTCGAGGTAGGACAGCTCGTTGTCCTGGGCATACACATTGTTGTTGCCATGTTGGGTACGGCCCAGTTCGTCGCCATGGGCCATCATCGGAACACCCTGGCTCACCATCAGCGTGGTGATGAAGTTGCGCTGCTGTCGCAGCCGCAGGGCGTTGATCGCAGGATCGTCGGTTTCGCCCTCGACGCCGCAGTTCCATGATCGATTGTGGCTCTCGCCGTCTTGACCGCCTTCGCCGTTCGCCTCATTGTGCTTGTAGTTGTACGACACAAGATCACGCAGAGTGAACCCGTCATGGGCAACGACGAAGTTGATCGACGCTGTGGGACGCCGGTCGGAATGCTCGTAGAGATCGCTCGATCCGGTAATCCGGGACGCGAACTCAGCAAGTGAGGCGGGCTCTCCGCGCCAGAAGTCGCGTACGGTGTCGCGGTACTTGCCGTTCCATTCGGTCCACAAGGGCGGGAAGTTACCAACCTGATAGCCGCCGTCGCCCAGGTCCCACGGTTCGGCGATCAGTTTGACCTGGGAGATCACCGGGTCCTGCTGGATGATGTCGAAGAAGGCCGACAGCTTGTCCACCTCGTGAAACTGTCGGGCCAGGGTCGCCGCAAGATCAAATCGAAAACCGTCGACATGCATCTCCAGGACCCAGTAGCGCAACGAGTCCATGATCAGCTGAAGGACATGAGGATTGCGCATCAGCAGACTGTTGCCGGTACCGGTGGTGTCGTAATAGTGCTGCTTGGCATCGTCGACCAACCGGTAGTAGGCCGCATTGTCGATGCCGCGAAAGGCGATCGTCGGGCCTAGTTCGTTGCCTTCGGCGGTGTGGTTGTAGACCACATCCAAGATCACTTCAATATCGGCATCGTGCAGCGACTTGACCATCGTTTTGAATTCGGTGGCCTGCTGACCAAGATCGAGAGCGCTGGCATATCCGTTGTGTGGAGCGAGAAAGCCGATGGTGTTGTAGCCCCAGTAGTTGGACAAGCCTTGATCGACCAGATGCGTGTCAATGACGAATTGATGCACTGGCAACAGCTCCACCGCCGTCACGCCCAGCGAGACCAGATGCTCGATGATCACCGGATGAGCGATGGCCACGTAGCTTCCGCGAATGTCATCCGGGATGCCGGGATGAGTCATCGTGAGACCCTTCACGTGCGCCTCGTAGATGATGCTCTCGTGATACTGGTGCAGCGGGGGCCGATCATGGCCCCAGTCGAAGTACGGCGTGGTCACCACTGACAGCATCGTGTGGCCGCGGGAATCAAGATCGTTGAGCAATTCTGGGTCATCGAAACGGTAGGAGAACAACGACTCGTGACCATCGATCTGCCCGCTGATCGCCTTGGCGTAGGGATCCAGGAGGAACTTCGACGGATTGCACCGATGGCCCTTGCCAGGCTCGTACGGACCGTAGACCCGATAGCCGTAGCGCTGGCCCGGCTGAATCCGCGGAATGAACGCGTGCCAGACATTGCCGTCGACCTCGATCAGCTCGACGCACGTCTCTTGCCCATCGTCTGCGATCAGGCACAGCTCGACCTTCGACGCCACCTCTGAGAAGACTGCGAAGTTCACCCCAGTGCCATCGAATGTCGCACCGAGCGGATATGGCCTACCCGGCCACATATCCACCTGCTGCATTCTGCACACCGTTCGATTCCGGCATGACACTCTCTCCTGATTGGTTCGCCCGCGACCCCTGGAGTATCAACGCTACGGGCTTGGCGCCCGCCAACACGAGGCAGGTCAGCTGAGCTGAAGTCGCTCAGATCGGGCTGATCTCCTCCGGCGGATCGGCCGGCGTCGCTGCGCGCCAGGGCGCGCGCCACTCGGGAGCCTCCCAGCTGTCCATCACGTAAATCCGTTCCCGCGCCACCTTGTCATCGCGAAACTCCAGCAGCTGGAGACCCTGCAACCAGGAAGTGCCGTCGTCGTAGCTGGCCGACAACTCGACAACGGCCAGGTCGACGCGCACCGTGACCCGTCGCAAGCGGTAGCGCATCTGCGCCGGGTCGACGGGATATTGCCGGCGCCACTCTGTGAATGTGGCGACGCCTTCGAACCGCTCTCCCGATTGCGGAAACTCCAGCACCGCGTCTTCGTGATAGATCTCCTCGGCGCGCTCGACATCCGCACCGACGAACTCGAAATAGCGCCGCACCGTTTCGAGGACCCTCGCTTCGTCGGCCATGGCATCTCCTTGGTGTTGGGATGAGCGTTGCTGTCGCTGGACGTTCAGTTTCCCGCAAGCCAAGGAGTCCAGCACGCAGGTCATTGCTGCTCGCGCAAAATGAGACCGTGCGACGCGAGGCTTCGGTACTCCACCTCGATCTTGATGCCTTCTACGCGTCGGTCGAGCAGCGGGACAAGCCTTCCTTACGCGGTAAGCCTGTCGTGGTAGGCGGCCTCGGCCAGCGTGGCGTCGTCGCCACCGCGTCGTACGAGGCCCGCATCTTCGGCGTACGGTCGGCGATGCCGATGCATGAGGCGCGGCGACGCTGCCCGCATGCGGCGTTTCTGGTTGGCCGGTTCGGCGCGTACCGCGCGGCAAGCCGTCAAGTAATGGAGGTGTTGCGCCGACTCTCGCCGTTGGTGGAGCCACTGTCGCTGGACGAAGCTTTCGTCGATCTTCGCGCTGCGAGCGAGCCGGTCGACTTCAGCCGAGAAGGCCTCGAGCGGCTGGTCAGCCAACTCAAGGACGAGGTCCATACGACCACGGACGGCCTGACCGCCTCGGTGGGTGTCGCAAGCTCGAAGTTCGTGGCCAAGGTCGCCACCGAGCTGGCCAAGCCGAATGGCTGGTCGATCGTTGCGCCGGGCCGCGAGCTGGAGCTGTTACGACCGATGAAGGTCGGCGTCATCCCAGGGGTTGGGCCCGTCACACAATCCAAGCTGCACCGGATCGGCATTCACACGGTTGCTGATCTGCAAGGCTGCGCGTTCGATGAGCTGGCTCAGGTGATCGGCAAGACCCATGCCAACGCCCTAGTGGACTTGGCGTACGCCCGCGACGACCGGCCGGTAGAGCCGGATCGGGAGACCAAGTCGATCTCCGTCGAAGACACCTTCGAAACTGATCTTGTCGCCCGAGATCAGCTTGCGACGATCTTGCTCCGTGATGCCCGCCTGGTAGCGAGCCGGCTGCGTGCCGCAGGTCTGTTTGCGCACACGGTGTCGATCAAGGTCCGGCTGCATGACTTCTCGACGCTGACAAGATCACGCACATTGCTGAACGCGACGGATCGAGCCGATGTCATCGGCTCGGTTGCCACCTCGCTGCTGTCTGCGGTGGACGCCACCGGCGGAGTCCGGCTGCTTGGCGTCGGCGTCGCCGGCCTCACCGATGTGCTGCAGGACGACCTGTTCGCAGCCGATGGCTCGGTTGTTGAGAGTCCAGCAGCAGAAGACGTGACAACGGATCGCCCGAGGCACGAGGAGGAGCGAGTCCGCCCAGGTTGGCCCGCCGGAATCGATGTCGAGCATGATCAATACGGTCTTGGCTGGGTCTGGGGCGCAGGGCTGGATCGGGTCACCGTCCGCTTCGAGACCAAGGACACACCGCCCGGCCCGGTCCGAACCTTCGCCGCCGACGATCCGGCTCTCCACCGAGTGGCGCTCCACTCAGCAGGCGATGCGCCCTGAGCGAGCGAAACCGAGCCGAAGGCCGCGGATCAATCAATCAATTCGCACGCGCGTGGAGGCCTGAGGCGGCCTCAATGAGGCCGAGGAACAGCCCGTAGTCGTCACCGCTTTCAGGATGCCACTGCACGCCCAGCCAGAATGGCCGTTCGGGATCCTCGATAGCCTCGATGGTGCCATCGGCAGCGCGTGCTGTGGCTTCGAAGCCCGGGTGGCTGACGACCGACTGCCGGTGGTGACAGCTGACCTGGACCCGATCGCCAACGAACGTTCGTACCCGGGAGCCTTCGCGGGTGGCGATCGAGGTCCAGCCGAAGGCGTTGCCGCCCGGCGCATGCTCTTCGTGGCCCACAACGTCGGGTAGGTACTGTTCCAGCGAGCCGCCAGCTCGAACGGCCATCACCTGCATACCGCGACAGATGCCAAGTGTGGGTAGACCGATGCGTTCCGCGGCGTCCAGCAGCCCGAACTCCCAGGCATCGCGATCACGACGCACCTTGGTCATGGGATGGGGCATTTGGCCGTAGCGCTCGGGATCCACGTCGGCGCCGCCGGTGATGATCAACCCGTCGAGCCGGGATACCACCTCGGCCATCCCATCGTTCTGCGGCGGCAGGAGTACGACGACACCCCCGGCAGCCTCGACCGATCGGGTGTAGACGGACGGCAGCAAATCGGCCGACATATTCCACACTGACCAGGCAGCCTGCTCGCGATAGGTGGTCAGGCCAATCACTGGCCGGCCCTGCGTCCCCCCCATCGCGGTCATGGGCCCTATTGTCACATTCTTTCGAAACCGCGCCTGATCTCCCAGTCGGTAACCGCCGCATCGAATGCCGCCAACTCGGCGTCAGCCATCGCTGCGTAATGATCGACGACTTCATCTCCGAAGGCGGCCCGCGCGATCTGCGAGGAGCCGAAGGCCTGGCGCGCCGCGCGCAACGTATCCGGGATCCGCTCCAGCGTCCGCCGAACCAACCCCGCAGGTCAGCGCCGGGCCGAGTTCCAGATCATGATCGATTCCATACAGTCCGCCGGCGATCATGGCCGCCAAGGCCAAATAAGGATTGACATCCGCAGCCTGGAAGCCGGTTTTCCACCGACGCTGCCGAATCGTCTGTTACGCGCCTGACCACCGCCGCACGATCATCTGGTCCCAGACGCTTGTAGGAGTTGATGTTGGGCGCGTAGAGGAGAGTGAAATCGTCGAGCGTGGCGAGGAGCCCTGCGACGAAAGAGTCGTACAGCCTGGTGCGCTCAGCCGTCGTTCCAGAGCGCCGCGGAGCCACCGTCAGACTGCAGCGATAGGCGTACGTGACAGGCGTTTCCCTGCTGTTCGTCGTAGCTGGCCATGAAGGTGATGGATTTGCCGTGCTGGGCGGCGATCTCCTTGGCCATGGTCTTGAAGACCGCATGATCGTCGGCGGTCGCCAGGGCGTCTTGATAGCCGAAGCTGATGCCGTGTTGCCCCGGGTGCCGCGTCGCCTTGATCGTGCGAACATCGATCCCAGCGGCGTAGGCGGTGTTGCGGATCGTCCGCAGTAATGGTTCGATCCGGCTGCCGGCAACGATCGAGTAATCCGCGTGGTACGGGCTCGCCGCGGCAAGATCACGATAGTGAGCTGTTCCGGGCCTCCTCGTAGCTGTTGTTGAAGATCATGAACTCCAACTCTGTGCTCGCCAAGACGTGATATCCCCGGCTCGCTGCGACTTCGAGTTGCTGCGTCAAGATTGCTCGTGGTGATTGCACGACTGGCGTTCGGTCGAGCCCGACCACATCGCACTGCACCAACACGGCACCAGGCTGGTGTTGCAGCAAGCGAATCGTTTGCAAATCCAGAACCAGTGTCATCTCGTGGTCGGTCTGCTCCGCGACCAGGCCGTCGGGATCGGCGATGTTCATGTCGAGGTCGACCGCTAGCAGATACCCAGGGGCCGCTATTCCTTGATCAAGAACATGTTCGGCGAAGTACGTCGCGTGTACGCGCTCGCCTTGCAGCCGCCCCTGCAGGTCGGTGAAGGCGACGAGGACGGTATCGACATCCCCCTCGTTGATCCGCCGGCGAAGATCATGAACGCTGAGATAGCGGGCGTTACGCAGCTCTGTCATGTCGTTCCTCACTCCCTTGTCGAGTGCACGATCACAACACCTGGACAGTCACTATCGACGCTAGCCCAAGCCGCGGTCGGGGAGGAGGTCGGCCACTCCTACGTAGGCTCTGCTCATGGCCATGTGGGTGGGTGCGCTGGAGTTCGACCTGTTGCTTGGCGATGTTCATTCGCTCAAGGAGAAGCGTTCCCTGGTACGGCCGCTCATCGCCGACGTGCGGAGGCGATTCGATCTCAGCGTCGCCGAAGTTGATCACCTGGAGCTGCACCGGCGGGCTGGGGTTGGAGTAGCAGCGGTCAGCCCCGACCGTGCCCATCTGGTGGATGTGCTTGATGCGGTCGAGCGCCTGGTCGCCTTCCGCCCCGAGGTTGAGCTGCTGTCGGTACGCCGCACCCTTTATTAGAGCTGCTCGCGCCGGAAATTGTGACGCTCGCAGCTGGGTCAAACTCGCCTCAACCGCGCCGGTCACGCCGGCCGGCTGCGTAAGGGTCACCAAGATCGACATCGATGACCTGCCGGCTGGGCTCGAGCAGTGCGGGCTCGTGAAAACACACCAGCCGCTCGTCGCCGTTCGGTCCTGAGATGGTGTTGCCGTCTTCGATCACATCACCGGAACGGAAGAGGTAGGCACCCGTGACGAAGAGCAGCTCGGCGATCTCACCAGGCTTCCGGTCGCGAAAATGGCACTGCACGTCGGGAAGGCTGAAAACATGCAAGCCCAAGGTGTCCATCACGACCGTGCCGGGCTCGTTGGCGATGCTGAAATAGCGGACGTTGATCAAGCCGTCAAGATCATCCGCCGCAAAGTGTGCGGGATCGCCAACCCGCTGGCTCTGCGGCCAGCTGAGCACGATCGGCTGGGTGAGCTGCGTCAGCTCGGCGACGACGCGACTCATCGCCCCCCAGCGCTCCCGCGGCGTCCTGGCCTCACCGAACATCTCAGTCACCAGCAGGCTTCGCCGGCAATGCGCGAGCGCGGCTTCGGCACCGTCCCAGTCCCAGGTCTGGCTGACATCAGGCAGGGCCTTGCGACCCTCACCGAGCGGGCTACCGCGCATGATCACCGTCAGCAACGGTGCCGGTCCTTCGCTGTGCGGCACGACAACCGAGTCCATTTGCAGCTGGGCGGCCGGCGACAGCGATCGCAGCGCGTCGAGCAGCCGCGGATCGCCCAGATCGGGTGCCTCGGCGTACCACAACTCGACGACCAGCGGGTACGGTGTCTGCTCACCCATGATCATTACTCTTTCCGAGTAAGGCTCGAACCGCCTCGTCCAGTACGTCAGGTCGGTCGATCATGATCAGGTGATGCGAGTCTGCTACGACGACCTGTCGCGCGTTGAGCAGCGTGGCCAGCCGGGCTTGTTTGGCGATCCATCGCGTCCGGCCTCCGGCCGCTGCGGTGAGCACAATTGTCGGAATCTGCGGCCAACCGAATCGTTCCCTGACCTGAGCGAGGTCCCAGGCCTGCTCCGGGTACGCGGCCTGCTCAGCGAGCACACTCGCAATCGTGTCGGGATCGCGAAAGGTCTGCCTCACCAGAGGGCTGACCGGCTCGGTAAATCGGTGGTGGCTTTGCGCGGCGAAGAGCAGCCGCTGGCCGAACGAGCCGGGCGCTCGGAGTGGTGGCACCGCCATCGCCTTGCGCACCAGCTCGGCAAGCCACCGCCAGCGCCGCCGCGGCCAGGGCCGGCGCCGCGGAAACTCAACGCTCCCATCGGCGATAACCAGACCGACAACAAGATCAGGCCGCTGCCGTGCCAAGGCCTCGGCATGGAAGCTGGCCATCGAATGCGCCACAACGACTGCAGATCCGGCCGACTCGAGGAGTGCCACCAACGTGTCAACCTCCGCCGCCAATCGCGGCAGTTCGCCGGGCCAGGGGCTGCCCATCAGGCCTGGCCGATCGAGCCGGATGAGTGCAAGGTCCGGCAGCAGGTCAGCTAGCCGATCCCAGTCATAGCTGGGCACTCCACAACCGCCGAGCAGCACGACGGGTGGGCCCGTGCCGGTCTGGGTGACCAGATGCACGCAGCGACCCCCGAGGGTGGCGAGCCCATCGGCAGGCAACGCGGTGTGAGCCTCAGCCATTGTCACCAGCCCTCGCGCGGTGATCAGATCGCCCGTGCGAAACACGAGCCGTCGAGGGCATCGACCTCGTTCCGCTCAGTGTGCAGCTGGTCACAGCACCACTCTTACCATCGAGTTGTCCCTCATCCGCGCCGCTGGCACCGGCCGCACCAGAACAGGTTGCGACCGGCGAGCACCTCGGTGCGCACCTTGGAGCCGCAGACCAAGCAGGCCATGCCAGCACGCCGGTAGACATAGACCTCACCGCCATGATCATCTTTCCGAGGCGGACGGCCCATCGCCTCGGGCGTGTGCTCGGGGCGTACGGTGTCGATTCGGTTGTACACCACGCCTTGCGGCATCAGTTCGACGAGATCGGTCCAGATCCCCAGCCAACTGCGGCGATGCAGCTTGTTACCCGGGCGATGCGGGTTGATCCGGTTGCGGAAGAGCACCTCCGCGCGATACACGTTGCCCACACCGGACAGGACGGTTTGATCCATCAGCAGTGCGGCGATCGGCCGAGTCGCGCGGTGGATCCGGCGCCATGCAAGATCAGGATCGGCATCGGCTCGCAGTGGATCTGGACCTAGTTCGCTGAGCTGCACGGCAACTTCCGCGGGCGTCTGGACACTACACAGCTGTGGTCCGCGGAGGTCCGCTGCAGCTCTGTCAGTGGCAATGCGTACTCGCACCTCGCCGCGGGGCGGCGCCGGCGGCGCGAGCTGGATGCTGCCGATAAGGCCCAGATGGATGTGCAGCACTCGATCGCGGTCGAACTCGCAGAACAGGTGCTTGCCGTGCGCGGTCGCCTCGATCATGCGTGTCTGGTCCAGCAATGCCGCAGACTCAGCGAAACGGCCCTGCGGGCTGCTGACCGAGACCACTTGGCCGCCGAATGCCGCTGTGAGGTCGAGCGCCAACCGGTGCAGCGTGTGGCCTTCCGGCAAGTTCCCTCCTTGTCGGCGGGCGATGCGGCCCGCGTAACACTTCCATTGCGATCACTCACGGAGTCAGCAAATCTGCTTTAGCGTGTCAGGCATGACAGGTGCGTTGCCACCTGGGGGTCGCCCCTCAGGAACGCACGGCGGAGGAACACAATACTCGGGGACCACGCACGACTCTCGCGACCTTTGGCCGCGGGACTTCGGGCGGGACGGTGTCTCGGGTTTGGTCACTCTGGACCGTGCAATGCGAGGGCGGGATGTGTCTCGCCCGGACCTTGACGACGAGCGGGTTGCCGAAGAGGTCATCGACGAGCTGCTTGGCCCGAGTCGATGGACGGCGACGTTCTAATTGCCTCGCTCGCGAAGCTCGCTCTGTCTGATTGCTCGCTCCGCTCGCTAGGCGAGGAGCCGGGCCACTGACAACGTTTTCCGCACGGAGCCACGTATGCAGCCGAAATCGGGCCGTGAGCGACTCATTCGTGGCCATGTGCGGAAGAACGCGAGAAACCAGTCAGGCGTTCGACGAAGAACGCGTCCTCTCATAGTCGGCGAGGAGTTCGATGCGCCGAGCATGACGTGGGTCACCGCTGAAGGGGGTTGCGAGGAAAAGGCGCACCATCTCCAAGCCTCTTCCTGGGTGTGCATCCGGGCACCGATGCCGACGACGTTTGCGTCGTTGTGCTCCCGGCCAAGTCTGGCCGTGTCCAGGTCATAGGCAAGGGCAGCCCGGGCGCCAACCACCTTGTTCGCAGCGATTTGCTCACCGTTGCCGGAGCCGCCGATCACGATGCACAACGAGCCAGGGTCGGCCACCGCGGCCTCGGCTGCGGGAATGCAGAAGACCGGATAATCATCCTCGGCGTCGTAGCTGTCCGGCCCATGATCAACTAGCTCGTGCCCGTCCTCAGTCAAGACAGCGATCAAGTAGTTCTTCAACTCGTATCCGGCATGATCACTGCCAATGTGTACGCGCATGCGAGCACTATCCCAGATCGGGACGGCTGGCATGGAGCGTCCTCGGCTGCCGCGCAGCCTCCCCGAGCTGCTGGATGCCAATAGCCAGCCCGCCAACGATGTCACCGACGGCAAAGGAGGTTTGCATGGCTGCCGCTGCCAGGCGGCATTCAAGATCATCTAGTGAGCGCCGCGCTGCCACGCCGGTGACAATCTCCAGCCTGTGGAACTCCGGATCGCACATCACCATGACCGAATGATCAGGATCGGCGAGCGCTCGATGCAGTCGTTCGGCGTATCCGCGAGAGTCGTCCTCCGAGACACCGACGTAAAGTGAAAAGGTCAGGCCGGATACGGTCTCGGCGTTCCGGACGGCACGCTTGAGCCACTCGCGTTGGCTCGGGGTGAACGAGTCACCAACGGGCACCCGCACCACCTACGTGCTCGCCGGTGTCATCGCCCTCGACCTCGCCGCTACCCACCAAAGCCTGTTGCCCGGCGTCGGTCCCCGGGTTCGCATCCACAAGCTTCGCCTCACCGGTTCGAGCATCAACCAGATAGAGCGGGTCGCTGGTGCGGGGGTCGTCGCCGCGTGTCGCGTGGATCGTCTGCACGATCTTGTTGATGGCGATCACGATGAGGAAGACCAGGATAGGAATGCCGACGAACAGCACGAGAGATTGAAGCGCCGTCGGATTTTCCGCCTGCGGCCACCCAGAGAGCGTTTCCAGAGGCACTAGCATGCTCAGGAGTTCGTTCACGGCCCTACGTTATCGCCCCAACGCGGTTCTGCGGAGGGTTGCGAGTCGCCCACGAGGAGGATTGTTGTCAGGTACCGGCGCGCCGCAGGCCTGGTCCGGTAATTCAGACCCAGGGGTGAATGCCGGTTCCGACCCCCGGCTGAATGCCGGCTTCGATGGAGTCGCGGCTGGTCATGAACGCCGATCAGATTGCCCGCGCGTGTGCGCGGATGGCCCACCAGATTCTCGAAGCGAACCAGGGTGCCAACGACCTCGTGCTGATGGGGATCCCGACCCGAGGCGTCCCGCTGGCCCATCGGCTGGCGAAGGTGATGGATGAACTGGAAAGCGTCCGGGTTCCGGTGGGCGCCCTCGATGTGACGATGTACCGCGATGATCTGCGACGTCAGCCGACCCGCGCCGTCGGACATACCGACTTGCCGGTCGAGGTGGAAGGCAGCACCGTGGTGCTGGTCGACGACGTGCTCTACTCCGGTCGTACGGTGCGAGCCGCGCTCGACGCTCTCGGAGATCTTGGGCGGCCGCGCGCCGTTCGGCTGGCAGTTCTGGTCGATCGCGGCCACCGCGAGCTACCTATCCATGCTGATCATGTCGGCTCCTACGTCCCGACGCGGACCGGCGAGCACGTCAGCGTACGGCTGGCCGAGATCGACGGGATCAATCAGGTGACCATCGAACCGGGTATCGGCCCCGATCGCAGGGAGGCCTGATGCGCCATCTGCTCTCCGCAGCTGATCTTGATCGGGATCAGATCACCGAGATCTTGGACCTTGCGGAAGAGATGTCGTTGGTACAGGGACGCCCCGTCAAGAAGTTGCCGGCGCTCCGCGGCCGTACGGTCGTCAACTTGTTCTTCGAGGACTCCACCCGCACTCGGTCCTCCTTCGAGATCGCCGGCAAGTGGCTGTCTGCGGACGTGATCAACATCAGCGCGAAGGGCTCCTCGGTGTCAAAAGGTGAATCGCTTCGCGACACGGTCCTGACGGTTGCCGCCATGGGTGTGGACGCCCTGGTCATCCGGCATCATGCATCCGGCGCGCCGTGGCAGGCATCGCGCTGGATCGATGCCCATGTGCTCAATGCTGGTGACGGTACCCACGAGCATCCCACTCAGGCCCTGCTGGATGCATTTACGATTCGACGACATTTCCGCCGATCGGTCGATGATCAGCTAAATTTCGAGGGCAAGACCGTGGCGATCGTCGGCGACATTACGCACTCCCGGGTGGCACGCAGCAATGTGTTGCTGCTCAACACGCTGGGCGCACAGGTGATCTTGGTCGCACCCCCGACACTGCTGCCGTCGGGAGTCGAGAGCTGGCCAGTGCTGGTGTGCACCGACTTTGATCAAGTACTCCCCCGCGCAGACATCGTGATGATGCTTCGCGTACAGCGGGAACGGATGTCGGGCGGATACTTCCCCACCCCGCGTGAGTACACCATCGGCTATGGCCTGACACGTCCGCGACTCGGGGCAATGAAACCGGGTGCAGCGATCTGCCATCCGGGACCGATGAACCGCGGTCTGGAGATCTCCGCGGATGCCGCCGACGCGGCCAACTCGTTGATCTTGGACCAAGTGGCGGCCGGGGTATCAGTACGGATGAGCGTGCTGTACGAGCTGCTGGGAGGCGGCGAGTGAGAGACCTGCTGATCCGCGGTGCCGATCTCCTCGGCCGCGGCCGCGTCCGACCTGCTCATCCGAGACGGCCGATTTCGTGGATCCGGCGACGCCAACGGCGAGGTGGACCAGTTCGATGCCGATGGGTTGGTGGCTTTGCCAGGCCTGGTCGACCTGCACACGCACCTGCGGGAGCCGGGACGGGAAGACGCCGAGACCGTGGACTCCGGCACGATGGCAGCGGCGCGCGGCGGCTTCACTGCAGTGTTGGCGATGGCCAATACCGATCCCGTCACCGACACCGCCGAGGCCGCCGTACATGTTGCGTCGCTGGGCGCTCGGACCGGCCATGCGGAAGTCGTTCCGGTAGGGGCGGTGAGCAAGGGACTCGCCGGAGCCGAACTGGCTGAGCTTGGGCTGATGGCGCGATCCAGTGCTGGGGTACGGGTGTTTTCCGACGATGGTCACTGCGTAGCAGACGCACGTCTCATGCGACGCGCGCTGGAGTATGTCCGAGCCTTCGACGGGGTCATCGCTCAGCATGCCCAGGATCCGCAACTTGCCGGCCCGGGCGCCTGCTGTCACGAGGGCGAGATATCCGGAAAGCTCGGACTTCCGGGATGGCCCGCGGCTGCCGAGGCAGGCGTGGTCGCGCGAGACGTGCAGATCGCTGAACTCACCCGCTCCCGGCTGCACATCTGCCATGTCTCGTGCGCCGAGACCGTCGATGTCATCAGGTGGGCCAAACAACGCGGCATCAATGTGACCGCGGAGGTTGCACCCCATCACCTCATGCTGACGACCAGCGAGGTGGTCGGCTATGACCCGACCTACAAGGTGAATCCCCCGTTGCGGCCAGACGAGCATGTTGAGGCCGTACGCGAGGCGCTGGCCGACGGAACCATCGACGCTGTGGCCACCGATCATGCGCCACATGCGCGGCACGACAAGGAGCACGCGTTTGCTGAGGCGGCGTTCGGCATGCTCGGCCTGGAGACCGCCCTGGCTGTGGTGCTTGAGACGATGATCAACTCAGCTCGGATGAGTTGGTCTGAGCTGGCCAAGCGGATGTCGATCATGCCGGCACACATTGCCCGGCTGGCTGATCAGGGATGTGCCCTGGTTGCCGGTGAACCGGCCAATCTCGTACTCGTCGATCCTGCCGCCCGCGCGATCGTCGACCGCGACGCGTCGACCTCGCTGTCACGCAACAATCCGTGGCACGGGCGCGAACTGCCCGATCCGGTTGTCGCCACCATCTGGGCGGGCCGAATCACCTACCAGAAGCAACTCTGACTCTCGGCCGCATCCTGGCGATGGCGACACCCACCAGCGAAAGTGCACCCCCCACGATGGCAAGGACTGGCGGCACCTCACCGAGCAACAGCCAGCCCAGCACGATGGTGATCGGTGGCACCGCGAACGTGGTGACACCCAGCTTTCCTGCCGTGGTGTGGCTCAATGCGTACGCCCACGTCGAGAAGGCCAGTGCCGTCGGCACCAGGCCTAGGTACACGACGCCGAGGATGGACAGACCCGGTGCAGTCGTGAGATCGCCCAGCAGCTGCCCGGCGAAAGGCAGGCAGGCGATCGTACCGATCAGACAGGCGAGCCAGGTCACCTGCAGCGCTCCGACCCGTCGTAGCACGACCTTCTGAGCCACCATGGCGATTGAGTACACCGTGGCGCTCAACAGCACCAGGAGGACCCCTGCCAGGTCGGCCTCCCCAGTGCTGGTGGCGATGCCGATGATCAATGTGCCGACGAAGGCAACCAGTCCGCCGATGACGAGCATCCGCGGAAAGCCCTCGCCAAGCAGAATGCCCGCGAGTACGCCGATCAGGATGGGTGCCAGCTGGATGAGCATCGCAGAGGTGCCGGCATCGACATGCTGCTCGCCAGCATTCAGAGCGACGCTGTAGACCGCGAACCACGCGACGCCGATGACAGCCGTGAGCGCCCATTCCCGACCACTCATGGCAACGAGCTTGCGGCCGATCATCATGAGGCTGAGGGCGAGGCTTGCGACGAGGAGTCGGCCCAGGCTGAGCGCGCCAGGGTGAATATCGTGTGCGGCGTACCGAATCACCACGAACGCCGAAGCCCACGCGACAACGGTGATCGACACCGCCAGAGCCGGCCGCCATGGGGATGCTGGTCCGTTGGTCCTGATCTGGTGGATTTCGTTGAGGGTGCCGGTCACCGCTCAAGCATGGTCTCTCGCATTGTTAAGCACAAGCAAATTCACATTCGCCATACTGTGTAGTATTCGTGAAATGTTGCATCTCGAGCGCCTCCAGGCCTTGCATGCGGTCTCCACGTTTGGGTCAGTAACCGGCGCCGCTGAAGCTCTCCGCCTGACGCCATCAGCGGTGTCGCAGCAACTCGGCAAGCTCCAACGCGATGTCGGTCAGCGGCTGATCGAACCGTACGGCCGGGGCGTACGGCTGACGCCGGCGGGCACGCTGTTGGCACAGCGAGCGCACGCCATCCTGTCTGAGGTTGAGAACGCTGAGAGCGAGCTCGACCGGCAACGCAACCACGTGATCGGCGACCTGGAGATCGCCGGCTTCGCAACTGCCGCCCGGGCCATCCTTCCTCAGACCGTCGCCCGGCTCCGAAAGCAACATCGACCAACTCAAACTTCGAGTCTCCGAACGGCAGCCGGATGAGGCGATTCGCCTAGTCGTTGCGGGACATCTGGACATTGCCCTGGTCAACGACTGGATGAATGCGCCATTGGTGTTGCCCGACGGCGTGCAGCGAGTGCTGATCATGAACGACCCTGTTGATCTTGCCGTGCCTGCTGATCATCCGCTCGCCGGGCGGCCGAGCGTCGAGCTCACCGAACTCAGTGCCGAGCCCTGGATCACCTGGCCGTACGGAGCAATCTGCCACGAGTGGCTGACCCAGACGCTGCGGCAGCACGGTCTGACCCCGGAGGTGACTCATACGGCGGAGGAGCATCAGACGCAGCTCGCCATGGTGGCTGCCGGACTGGGTATCGCCGTGATGCCGAGACTGGGCCGCGGGTCCATCGAGGGCGTGTCGATCATCACGCTCAAGCCGAGCCTTCTCCCGTCAGATCTACGCCATCTTCAGGACTCTGGCGTCGGAACGACCGGCCATCGCGGTGACCGTGTCGGCCATGCAGCGAGGTCGCGCAGACAGCTCGCTGACACTTGAGCAGACGGTCCCCCATCTACTCGCTCACCACGTCGCGTATACAGACCTTAGGCTGAGGCGCATGCCTGACTGGTTGCCACACAATCTCGCCGCGCTGGTGCTGTTCAAGCCGATTCGCATCCTGCTCTTGATCATTGCAGCGTTTGTCCTTCGCCGGGTGCTGCATCGTGTGATCAGACGTTCCGTTCGGCGGGCGGTAGACCGGCCGTGGACCTCGCGGAATCAGATGACTCAGAAGTTGATCGACGCCACCACAGTTTCCGCTGAGCGCCGCAAGCAACGCATTGAAGGGCTTGGCTCGTTGGCCTGCAGCGCAGTAACGTTCGTGATCTTTCTCGTCGTGATTTTGATGATCTTGGCCGAGATGGGCTTCAACATCACCACGATCGTCGCCGGCACGTCGGTGATCGCGTTGACGCTGACCTTCGGTCTGCAGAGCATTGTGAAGGATCTCGTGTCGGGCGTCTTCATGCTGGTCGAGGACCAGCTCGGGGTTGGCGACTTCGTCGACATGGAGAAGGCGACAGGCGTGGTCGAGGCTATCGGCCTGCGAGTGACCGAGCTCCGCGACAGGGACGGCACCGTCTGGTACGTGCGCAACGGAGAGATAGTCCGTGTTGGAAATTACAGCCAGGGCGGCCCTGGTGAGCCGCCGCCCGATGCCGAACCAGCGGAAACGACGTAATTGCTCAGCTGACATCAGCCAGCCAGAGAGGCCTCGAGTGTGATCGTCGTGCCGGTGAGCGCCTTCGAAACCGGGCAGTTCTGCTTGGCGTCCTGCGCGGCCGCCTCGAACTGCTCGGCCGTGATGCCGGGCACCACCCCAGTAACGGTGAGCTTGATGCCGGTGATATTCGGAGGGTCGAAAGTGACATCGGCACGCGTGTCAAGCGAGGTCGGCGGGTTGCCGCCACGGGTGAGGTGGCCCGCCAACTGCATTGAAAAGCACGTGGAATGCGCGGCGGCGATCAATTCCTCCGGACTGGTCTTGCCGTTCGGTTGTTCCGCGCGCGCTGGCCAGCTGGTCTCGAACCTGCCGATCCCAGACGAAACAAGCTCAACGTCGCCCTGGCCCTCGAACAGAGATCCTTCCCAGTGCGCTTCCGCAGTCCGAACTGTTGCCATTGAATGACTCCTCCCGATGGTCGTGGATCTGGGGTACGCGGTCTCATCCTGCCAGCCGACGGATTGAGTAAGGGAGAATGGTCCAGATGTCCGAGCAAGCACCGCTACAGACCTTCTACGACGCCGTCGGCGGTGAGGCCACCTTCATCGCACTCGTCAAACGGTTCTATCAGGGGGTCGCCACCGATCCGCCGCTACGCGCCCTCTATCCCGAAGCCGATCTTGCGTCGGCCGAGAAGCGGCTGCGGATGTTCCTCGAGCAGTATTGGGGCGGCCCGACCACGTACAGCGAACAACGCGGGCATCCACGGTTGCGGATGCGGCATGCGCCCTTTGCGGTGACTCCGGCGATGCGGGATCGATGGCTCAAGCACATGCGCGATGCGATCGAGGACATCGACCTGACGCCGCAGCAGCAGCGCGAGCTGTGGAGCTATCTGGAGCGCGCCGCGTACTCGATGGTGAACACGTTTGACGAGGATCCAGGCACTATCCCGGGGCTGCAGCTTTAGCCGGCGTCTGGGTAAAGAGCCGGCCGTTCGATGAGCGGCCGGCGAACTGGGCAGGGCTGCCGGTCACTGTCCCAGAGGGCGGTAGCGGAGGAGTACGACGCCGTTTCCGAATCGGCGCTCATCGAGGAGCTCGAGGTCGGCGCGCGTGTCGGTCGGCAGCGCCGGCTTGCCCCCACCGACGACCATGGGCCAGACGAACAGCTGGCACTCGTCAACCAGCCCGGCCTTGAGAGCCTGCGCCGCGAGGTTCGCACCTCCTATGGTGAGATCGCTGCTGGCCGCGGCCTTCAGCTCGTGTACCGCGGTGGGGTCGAAGTGGCGTTCGAGCCGGGTGTTGGCGGTTGACACCGCGGCCAGGGTCGTGGAGTAGACGACCTTGCTCGCCGCTTGCCAGGCGGTCGCGAAGTCGGCCATGAGGTCGGACTGCGCGGCTAGGGCGGCGTTGGTTTCCCAAACGGCCATCGTTTCGTACAGGCGACGCCCGTAGAGGAACGTGCCCACGGACCGCAGGAGGTCGGTGGTGGACGCGAACACGTCGTCGTCCGGCGTGGAACAAGTCGAAGGCGCCGCGTTCGTCCTCGATGTAGCCGTCAAGAGACACGTTCGTCACGTAGATCAGCTTGGCCATGCCGCGGCCCACCGGTCCAATACCGAGCGCTGATCGGCGCTCAATGGGGACTCGCCGACGACGACAGTCCGCGCCGTCGCGAAGACGGTCGCAATGGTTGGATCGCGAATCTCAGCGGCCAGCGTGAAGGAGCGATTGCCGACGGCAGCAACGACAGTGCCCACCTCGTACGGGTCGATCCTGAAATCGAGCGGCTTGGCGTACTCCATATCTTGGCGGACGACCACCCAGACTGCCCCGGGTTCCCAGCCGATGGTGTTGGTCATGAAGTTGATGCGGGCCTCCTGGACGTAGTCGTAGTACTTGACGTTGTTGACGTGTCCGTAGGAGTCGAGGTCGGACCAGCGGACGTCGAGCCGGTAACGGTGGACGTCTGCCGGCACGACTGCCTTGGGCAGCGGGCGCAAGGGCTCTGCGGGCTCAAGGGCTTGGCCAAGCGCATCCCGCTCTTCGGCCGTGAGTCGCCGCAATGCATTGCTGGCTAGGTCAAACGGCACAACTGCTGTTCGAGCCCGCGCGGCCAGGTCGTCGCCGTCAAAGACCTCGTAGCCGATGGAAAACCGGCTTCCCCCGATGGCATCCACCCACAACTTGATCACCAACGGCCGCTCGCTGAATGCAACTGGTTTGAGATATTCCAGCTGATGACTCACCACGAGTACGCCGGAATCGAGCAGCTGATGAAGCACCGGCGACCCGGAGAGGAGGAAAGCGACGCGCGCCTCCTGCAGGTAATCCAGATATGCCGCGTTGTTGATGTGGCCCTGGACGTCCATGTCGCCCCAGCGCATCGGACAGCCGTGGATGTACGGGCTCACGGTCCTCGATCTTGTCAGAACCCGTGCCGCCTTCTCACCATCACATACAGTCTCCTGCATGAGAGTTGCAATCGTCACTGGCGCGGCGCGCGGCATTGGTGCCGCCATCGCTCATCGGCTCGCGGCTGACGGACTGTCCGTCGGTGTTGTCGATATCGATGAGCAAGGAAGTCGACGCACCGCGAAGGAGATCATAGAAAATGGCGGCCGTGCGGTCCCGATTGGCGCGAATATCGCAGACGAAAAGGCCGCCGGGGAGGCCGTGCAGCAGGTTGCGGCCGAGCTAGGACCGGTCACCGTGTTGATCAACAACGCGGGGATCATCCGCGATAACTTGATCTTCAGGATGAGCGCGGATGACTGGGATTCGGTGTTGAGCGTTCACCTCCGTGGAGCATTTCTGATGACGCGGGCAGCCCAGGTGCACATGACCCAAGAAAGGTGGGGCCGCATCGTCAACCTCTCCTCGACCTCGGCACTTGGCAACCGCGGGCAGGTCAACTACGCCGCAGCGAAAGCGGGCATGATCGGCTTCACCAAGACCCTGGCGCTCGAGCTGGGCAGGTTCGGTGTGACGGCAAACGCGATCGCTCCAGGCTTCGTCGAGACTGACATGACGCAGATTTCGGCCGCGCGCCAAGGCTTGGACTACGAGGAATGGAAGCTGGCCGCGGCGCGCGACATTCCCGTGGGCCGCATCGGAAGGCCGGAAGATATCGCCGCGGTCGCAAGTTTCCTGTGCCGGGAGGAAGCCGGCTATGTGTCCGGCCAGGTCATCTTCGTCAACGGCGGCGCCAAGAGCTAGGAATGTGCCCTGAGCCTTCGAAGGCTCCGAGCGACGGCGGCCTGTCGAAGGGCTCGGCCGCATTTCCGCTCAGTCGGCGTCGTACATGCTGTTCAGTACGTCGGCGTACTTTTTCTCCACTGCCTTACGCCGAACCTTCAGGCTCGGGGTCACCTCGCCTTCGTCCACGCTGAGCTCGGTCGCCAAGATCTCAAATTTCTTGATCGTCTCCCAGCGCTCCAGCTCCTGGTTCCCCTGCGCGACGAATCCGTCGATCAAATCGTGAACTTCTTGGGAGCGGGCGAGTTCTGCTACTGAGGAATAGCTCAGCCCCTCCTCCTTCGCCCAACCTTCGATTGCCTCGGGATCGAGGGTGATCAACGCCGTGGCGTATTTGCGGCCGTCGGCGTGCACGATCACCTGGCTGATGTAGGGGCAGACCGCCTTGAGCACGCCCTCGACCTTCTGCGGCGCGATGTACTTGCCGCCGGAGGTCTTGATCAGATCCTTCTTGCGGTCGGTAATCCGCAGATATCCCTTTTCGTCGAGCTCGCCAATGTCACCCGTGGCGAACCAACCGTCCTTGAGTGCCTCGGCCGTGGCCTCCGCGGCGTTGTGGTAGCCCCGCATGACACCCGGGCCTTTGACCAAGATTTCGCCGTCGTCTGCAATCCTGACCTGGGTACCCGGAATGGGCGGGCCCACTGTGCCGAATCGAGTGGCTCGCGGGTTGTTGACACAGCTCACGGCGCTAGTTTCAGTGAGCCCGTACCCTTCCAACACCAAAAGCCCCGCCGCATAGAACCACTCCTGCACCTCCGAATTCAACGGCGCGGAGCCGGACACGAAGAACCTGATCTTGCCACCCATCCTCGCTTTGATCTTGCTAAAGACCAAGCGGTCCGCCAAGCGGTACTGGAGGGCAAGAAGCCCGGACGGTTCTTCTCCGGCCAGCCTCACCGGCGACACTTTGCGGCCGACACCGAACGCCCAGTCGAAGATCTTGGCCTTGACCCCGTGCGAGGCCGTCGTCATTACTCTGGCCCGGACTTTCTCAAAGATCCGCGGAGCGCCGCACATGAACGTCGGCTTTACCTCCGCAAGGTTCTCGACGATCTTGTCGATCCGCCCATCCACCGCCGTCGTGAAACCGATATAGAGCTGGATGGCGATCAGTGCCTTGCCGAAGACATGGCTGAGTGGCAACCAGAGGTATTGAAGATCATCTGCGCTGATGATGTCGAACGCCTCGACCGACGCGCCCAAGTAGGTCCAGCAGTCTTGCACGAGGCGTACACCCTTGGGTCGGCCAGTGGTACCGGAGGTATAAATCAGTGTCGCCAGGTCCTCGGGCCCGATCGCTGCGATCACATCATCAACCGCGGTCGGATGGGCATCGAGATGCTCCCGACCCAGCTTTTCCAGATCTGCCCATCCGATCACCTTGGGATGATCAACCTTGCCGTCCACTTGAACGATCTGGAGCAACTCGGGCAGCTCATCGAGATGATCAACGACCTTTTCGACCTGAAGATCGTCTTCGGCGATCACCACCCTTGATTGAGAGTCGGCCAGAACGTAGCCAACATCCTCGTGTTGAGTCGACGGATAGATCGTCGTCGTTGCGCCGGCCGCGCACATGATCGCTAGGTCGGCCAGCACCCACTCCATCCGAGTGCTCGAGGCGATCGCCACACGATCCTCTGGCTCGATACCGAGTGCGAGCAGCCCAGCTGCCAGCTGAAAAACCTTGTCCTTGGTCTGCGACCAGCTCAGCGAAACCCAGCGATCGCCTTCGACGTAACGAAATGCCTCCTTGGAGGAGGCTGCCACCCGGCGGCTCAGCACTGCGCCCACGGACGCTGGCCGCGCCGCCAGCAATGTTGTCTCGGTCACACCCGAAGGGTAGCCAACCCGAATCGGTTTGCGGGTTGCACCAGCCATACTCCCGGGCAGTTAGTCGATCTCCGTCGGCTAAAGCCCACGATCCGACACAAACTCCCGAAACGCCCTAACCTCACTCTTCGTTAGGGCGGGAATGATCATGGTGGGCAGCGCTCGGCCAAGGGGTTGTTGATCTTCGCCTGACGGCATGCGGGTGCGGCCGGCGTGGTGTCCGGGTCTCCACGGGTCCTTGGTGGGGGCGGTCAGGGGAGCTGGCGTCAGGCCAGCAGCGGCTGTCCGATGCTGGCGAGGCGGGTGAACGCCGCGGCGAGCTGGTCGGCCCAGGGCCAGCCGGCGTCGATCCTGATCTGGTGCGGCGTCCGCGGTGGGCGAGGCGGGCGGCGGCGTGCAGCAGCCGGTAGCGCAGCAGTTTCGGTTCGGCCTTGGCCGAGCTCACCCTCGAGCAGGGTGGTCTGGGTCCAGGCGATCAGGTCAGCGGCGGTCAGCGCGAGCTGCAGCCAGATCTCGTTGATCGTGAACTCTCGGGACGGGAACCGGCCCAGCCCGGTCTGCTTGCAGTGCGGATGCTGGTCCTCGACCCGGGCGTGGGCGCGGTGCCGGGCCTCCAGGAAGGCCAGCTGCCCGGCCGGGGTGTCGGTGGCCAGGCACTGGTAGCGCCAGCCGTCGTGGGCTTCGAACACGCTCATCTGCGCGCCGGGGTGCGGCCGTTCACGGCGGACCATGACCCGCATCCCGTCCGGCCAGCCCGCGCCGGTCAGACCGGGCAGCAGTCCGGTCAGCTCGGCGACCTGCGCCACCGGCAGCCCCGACTCGTCGACCGGGCGGGGTTCGCCGGCGGCGTCGACCGCGACGTCCACGCTGTCTCCGGCAGCACCGCGATCGCGTCCTTCAGCTGGTTGGTCAGGCTGAACCCGACCGAGAACGACACGTCCAGGCCGCGCTGCTCCTGCAGCGATCGCAGGTGTGTCAGCCACGCCTTGGTGGCGCCGGCGCCGTCGGCGCGGATCAGGATCGGCGTGCCGTACCGATGCTGCGTCAGGGATCTGCGCCAACGCCTCATCGTTCACTTGATGTGGTCGTCGGCGGTGTTGGCGTTCGCGTTTCCCGGCCGCAGCATCCCCGCCAGCGCCTCGCCGGTGTTGTCCAACCAGGCGAGCAGCGGGTGATAGCCAAACCCGTGCTTGAACGTCGGCGCCGCCGCCCTGCTTCTCCGAATGGCAGGTCACCAGGGTGGCGTCTACGTCGATCACCAGCCCCGGCACCACCGTGCCGGCACACCGCACCGGCGGCAGCGGTCCGGCCGGCCTCGCCGCGCAGCAACCAGGCCCGTTCCCGCGCCACCGCCCGAGCCGTCTTCAGCTGGTCCAGCAGCGGCTCGTCGACAGTGTCCAGCACCCGCCACGCCGTCGCCGTCGAGGCCACCGGGCCGAACAGGCCCGGCTGGTCCCGCAGCACCGCCAGGTCGCCGATCGTCGCCCCGCCGTCGGCGAGCATCACCGCCAGATCAGCCAACACCCGACCCGGCGCGTGCGCCGACCGACGCCTCCTGCCACCGCCGACCGCGGCGTCGAACGCCTCCATCGACCCCAGCCGCTGCGGCGACATCCGCGAGCAGCCGTGACCCGACATGGGAACAGACACCCCGCCCGTCCGTCGGTGACCATGACCTTCGGATACGACGCGATACGCTGCACCTGACGGGTGCCTTCCTCGTGAACCGATCTCTGAACCCTGGTAAGTCCAGAATCGGCCACAGGCAAGGCACTTCGTCGTTTCAGGCCGCCGTGTCGCCCCCCAAGATCAACTCGCTACCGCAACAGCCGGGCTAATAGATGTGCAGCTTGTCCAGGAGCGCCAACGGGTCATCGAGAGACTCGAAAAGGTCCTTGTTGTGTTTGATCATTTTGCTACGCATGTAGACGCGAAGCCACTGCTTGTACATGAACAGCTCGTAGCGATCGAGCATTTCTCTTAGCGGCAGCTCACGCTGAGCGAGCAGTCCGGCTAGGTGCATCGCACATTCGAAACCAAGCGAGATCGACTGAAAGTACGGTGAGCCAATGGCCGAGTCGCCGGCGAGAAACACCGGCGAACTGGCAAATGGATGATCATCGGCACCCGCTGTGCGCCATCGCCGGCTGGTCGCGTTGCGAGCCCGGTATAGATCAAGTGGAATCCGAATGATATCGAGGTCACCGATCAACTCGCCGTGAGTTTCTTCTTTGATCTTGTCGACAAAATGGTCCATCGACAGGGCGACGCCGGGAAAGTTGCTGCGGAGCCACTGGCCGTCGAATCGGGACGGCATCGCTTCAAAGTCCTCTGCCGTGATGTTGACGATGCCGCAAACGTGGCTGACCATGCCGTCGCGGTGTATGCGATGGACCATGGGAATGAACTTGTAGTGCGCGTTGTCGCGGTTTTTGTAGTACTTGCAATGCTCGTTGCAATCGTAGGTCTGGCCGTAGAGGAAGGTGATGACGAGCGCGTACTCGAGCCGTATCTTCAGCGTGTTCGTGGCTCCATCGGCTTGGCTGGAGGTGGGTACCAGGCGATCTCGAAGCAGCGAGTTGGCTGCCGGTGCAGTCGATCAGGATGTCCCCCGGCTCGAGCATCGCCATCGCGTCTTCCGCCGTCACGACGGTCTCGGCGCGCTCTACGGTGTTCGATCTCCGCCCGTCAATCAGATCGCTGACGTCGCGCTCGATTGAGTTGAGCGGGCAGAACCCCAGTGCCCATCCGCGAAGAAGGGCCATCAGGTCAGAAGGAATGGACTCTCTGAAGGCGAGGCCCTCGGCAAGCTCTGATGGATCGAAGAGGGCCTCGACGCTATCTCCATCGATGGCATCGGTACGGTACGTTTCGACTGAGTCCGCCACGAGATACGGCGAGAGCCGGACCATCCGGCTGCGGGTGTAGTCGTGTCGCTTCTCATACAGATGCACCGAGAACCCCTCCATCGACTGGAGCAGTGCCGTGAGCAGCAGACCCACGGGTCCTGCGCCGACAACATGCACTCGTCCCGTAGAAGGCAGGGTTTCCAGAGTTGTCGAATCAGCTGACGGGGCCATTCGCCTCCTCGCTCGAGTCGCGGATTGGCGACGCTCCGAGATGAGCCAAAACCGCGCGCCACGCGGCTACTGTTGATCGACAGACTACTCCTCGGCAGCTGACGACCATCCAGCCGACGTGAGCGACAGCACGCGCTGTGAGGCTCGCAGCTAGGAAAGCCGTTCCAACACGATGGCCATGCCTTGGCCGCCGCCGACGCACATCGTCTCGAGGCCGAACTGGACGTCTCGTACGCG
The DNA here is from genome assembly GCA_963845915.1 of uncultured Actinomycetota bacterium. Lineage (GTDB taxonomy): Bacteria > Actinomycetota > Actinomycetes > Propionibacteriales > Propionibacteriaceae > Microlunatus. The sequence continues at coordinate 14,076 of CAWJUB010000033.1, read as the reverse complement.
CATGGCATTCAGCAGCGTGGTCATGATCCGCGCACCGGTGCAGCCGAACGGGTGGCCGAGTGCGATGGCCCCGCCATGCACATTGAGCCGTTCCATGTCCAGGCCGAGATCACGAGCAGAGGCGATCACCTGGACCGCGAACGCCTCGTTGATCTCAACGAGATCCATGTCGTTGATCGTCATACCGGCGCTGGCCAACGCCCGGCGACTGGCCTCCACCGGTCCGAGCCCCATGATCTCGGGGCTCAGGGCACTGACTCCCGTCGCGACGATACGAGCTAGCGGAGTGAGGCCAAGCTCGGCGGCGTGCCGGTCGCTCATGATCACCACGGCAGCCGCTCCATCGTTGAGCGGGCAGCAATTGCCGGCGGTGACCGTGCCGTTGGGGCGAAACGCTGGCTTGAGCGCCGACACTGCCTCCATCGTTGTGCCTGGGCGAGGCCCGTCATCGGTACTCACCACGGTGCCGTCCGGCAGCGTCACCGGCGCAATCTCGGCATCGAAGATGCGGTTCGCTATGGCCTTCTCGGCAAGGTTTTGGGAGCGTACGCCGAACTCGTCCTGCTCGGCACGAGAGATACCGCGCAGGGTGGCGACATTCTCGGCGGTCTGACCCATCGCAATGTAGATGTCCGGCAGCACTGCGTCTTCGCGCGGATCGTGCCAGGTCTGGTTGCTCAGGGCAGTGTCCAGGCTGCGTTGCTCAGCGGTTGCAAAGATCGGATTGTGGGTGTCGACCGGATCGACGCCGGCGGAGCCGAAGCCGCGGTAGCGCGAGACGCATTCCACGCCGGCCGAGACAAAGGCGTGGCCCTCACCGGACCTGATCGCGTGGAAGGCCATCCTGGCGGTCTGCACACTGGAGGCGCAGAAACGATTGATCGTGGCAGCCGGAGACATTGTCCAGCCCGAGCTGCACGGCAATGCGACGCGCCATATTGCCGCCCTGCTCGTCACGTGGCTCGGCGCAGCCGACATAGATGTCGTCGAGCGTGCGTGGGTCCAGCGCATCGACCTTGGCAAGGGCTGCCGTGATCACCCCAGCGGCAAGATCATCAGGGCGAACCTGGGTCAGTGATCCTTTTCCAGCGCGCCCGATAGGCGTACGCGCCGCTGCGACGATCACTGCTTCTGGGCCTTCGAGGCCGTACCGCCTCATGATCACAACCCCAGGTCGCGGCCGATGAGCTCCTTCATGATCTCGTTCGAGCCCGCCCAGATCTTGGAGGCCCGGGCATCGGCCCAGCCGCGGGCGACGTGGTACTCGTTCATGTAGCCGTAGCCGCCCCACAGCTGCAGGCAGGAGTCGAGAATGTCGTTCTGCGCCTGCGCCGACCACCACTTCGCCTTCGCCGCGTCTACCGCGGTCAGCGTGCCGTGTACCGCCTCCATCACGCACTGGTCGACGAATGCCTGAGTGACCTCGGCCAGCGTCTGCAGCTCGGCAAGGGTGAACTTGTTGGCCTGGAAAGAGCCGATCGGAGTGCCGAACGCCTTGCGTTCCTTCGCATAGACCAGGGTTTCGTCGAGGATCTGCCGAGCGTGAGCGATGTTGTTCACCGCCGAGCCGATACGCTCGGCCACCAGGCGTTCCATCATGTAGACGAAGCCTCGGTCGATCTCGCCGATCACATTCGCCGCGGGAACTCTCACGTCGCCGAAGAACAGCTCGGAGATGTCTGACTCCGGCTGCCCGACCTTGTCCAGCTTCCGACCGCGTTCGAAGCCTGGCATCCCGGCCTCGACGGCGAACAAGGTGATGCCTTTGGCGCCCTTGTCCGGACTCGTTCGCGCGGCGACCAGGACGAAGTCGGCGCTGGCGCCATTGGTGATGAAGGTCTTCGAACCGTTCAAGATCCAGTCGTCGCCGTCGGGCACCGCCTTGGTCTTCAACGCAGCAAGATCAGAACCGCCGGAAGCCTCGGTCATGGCGAGCGCGGTGATCAACTCGCCGCTGCAGAACCCTGGCAGCCAGCGCTGCTTCTGTTCCTCGGTGCACAGGTCGACCAGATATGGCGCGATGCAGTTGGTGTGGATGCCCACACAGGAGGGGTAGGCGAACGCGAGCCTGGACAGCTCTTCGGCCAAGATCAACGAGAAGCGGAGGTCATCGACTCCGGCGCCGCCGTACTCCTCGGGGACGTTCAGGCCGAGGAAGCCATGCTTGCCGAGCTCCAGCCACACCTCGCGGCCGAACCCGTGGTTGGCCATGTGTTTCTCGTGGTGCGGTCGCAAAGTCCGATCGACGAAGGTCCGGCAGCTTTCCCGGAATGCCTCGTGATCCGGCTCGAAGATGGCTCGCTTCATCGTGCCTCCGTCCGAGGGCTGAAGTTACTCACCAGTAGCTTTACCCGACTATAGGTGATGAGACGGCCGATAGACACCATGCCGCGGTTCGGCTTGGCTGATGGCATGACGGCAAGTCCCGACCTCGCCCAGCAGCGCGTACTCACCCGCCGCCGACTTGCCGCGGTCGCCTCGGTGGCCTTTGTCCTTGCTGGGATGGTGAACAGCCTGCTGCATGAGGCGGCCCATGCGGTAGCTGGCCTGGCCTACTGCCCTCATTAGTCCAGCGCTATTACGATCAACGCGATCATGTCCAAGACCATTGACTTGTCCCCTGATGTCGCCGAGTTGGCGTTCCAACTGCAGCGACGCGGTGTCGCCGACGTGCTCGATGCGACCGAGCTCACCCGCGCGCTGTATTCCTCCGACGCCTCGCTCTATCGGGTGGTACCACAGGCTGTCGCACAGCCACGAACCGTCGAGGAGGTGGCGGCGGTACTGGATGCGGCGCGAGCGATTGGTATGCCCGTGACGACTCGTGGGGCAGGAACATCGTGCGCGGGAAATGCCGTCGGCACAGGGTTGATCTTGGACACGTCGCGCCATCTGAACACCATCAGGGAGATCGACGCCGAGGCGAGTACGGCGCGAGTCGAGCCGGGCGTAGTGCAGTCGTCGCTGCAGGCGGCTGCAGCCAAACACGGACTGCGTTTTGGGCCCGATCCGTCAACCCAGAACCGCTGCACCATCGGCGGCATGATCGGAAACAATGCCTGCGGACCGCGAGCGCTGAGCTATGGAAAGACCTCCGACAACGTGATCGGGCTTGAGGTGATCACCGGGGCAGGTGAACGGATCACACTTGATCAATCCTCCGACCATGATCACCATGCGAGCCTTGTTGCCTTGAAGTCAATCGTGCAAGGAAATCTCGGCACCGTCCGCACCGAGTTCGGGCGCTTTGGCCGGCAGGTGTCGGGCTATAGCTTGGAGCACCTATTGCCGGAGAACCACTTCGACGTGGCGCGCTTCCTGGCTGGTAGCGAGGGCACTCTCGCAGTGATCATTGGTGCGACGCTGCGGCTGGTGGCCGATCCGGCGTACAAGATCATGGTCGCGCTTGGATATCCAACGATGGCCGATGCGGCAGACGCCGCGCCATTGCTCCTCGATCACCACCCCACCGCCTGTGAGGGCTTGGACCGCCGGATCGTCGATGTCGTACGCCGCACCAAAGGTGATGCAGCCGTACCGCCGCTGCCACGCGGTGACGGCTGGATATTCGTCGAGCTCGCGGGCGATGACCCGGCTCAGCTGCGGGCGCAGCGCGGATGCGTTGCTGGCTGGGGCCGGAGCATCGGACGGATTGGTGGTGACCGATCTTGCGGAGGCAACAGCACTGTGGAAGATCCGGGAGGACGGTGCCGGACTGGCGGGCATCAGCCTGGCTCGGGCTGCATATCCCGGCTGGGAGGACGCCGCGGTGCCGGTCGAGCACCTTGGTTCCTATCTGCGCGATTTCGACCGACTGCTCGATGATCATGGATTGGACGGACTGCCGTATGGACACTTCGGCGACGGGTGTGTGCACGTACGGATCGACTTTCCGCTGACTGAGCAAGGCGGCGCATCCGGATACAAGGCCTTTGTCGCAGAGGCAGCGCAGCTGGTCGCCAGCTACGGAGGCTCGCTGTCGGGTGAGCACGGGGATGGCCGCGCCCGCTCGGAGTTGCTGCCGGCGATGTACTCTGCGGCCGCACTCGAGATCTTCGGGCAGGTCAAGGCTGCCTTCGACCCGAACAACATGTTGAACCCGGGGGTGTTGGTGGACCCACGACCAGTGGATGCGGATCTGCGTGCCACGCGTCTGGTGGGTCGGGTCGACGACTTCACCCAGGCAGTGCATCGCTGCTCTGGTGTCGGCAAGTGCCTTGCTGACACCACGGGCGGACTGGGCGTGATGTGCCCGTCCTATCAGGCCACCCGGGAAGAAAAGGATTCCACCCGCGGGCGAGCGCGGGTTCTCCAGGAGATGATCAACGGTGAGCTGGTCCAGGGCGGCTGGAAGTCGCCCGAAGTGCACCAAGCTCTTGATCTTTGCCTGTCATGCAAGGGATGCGCGCGTGACTGCCCGACCGGGATCGACATGGCCGCGTACAAGTCTCAGGTCCTTGATCACACCTATCGCGGGAAGATCAGACCACGCAGCCACTACACCCTCGGCTGGTTGCCGCGCTGGGGCCGGTTGATCACCCGGGCACGGACTTTGTCGCGACTGGTCAACATCGCAACGGCGACTCCGGGGTTACGGCGTCTGGTCCGCTGGTCGGCCGGCGTCGATCAGCGTCGCCCCCTCCCCCAGTTCGCTCCGGTCGCGGCGCGCAAACGCGTGGCGACGCCGACATCGAGCGGATCGCCGGTGGTCCTTTGGGTGGACTCCTTCTCCGACTGCTTCACCGGAGACGCTGTAGCAGCAGCCGTCTCGCTGTTGGCGGCGGCCGGCTACGCGCCGGAGCTCCTGCAACGACCAGCCTGCTGCGGATTGACCTGGATCAGCACCGGCCAGCTCGACGGTGCGCGACGGCAGCTGCGCGCGGCACTTGACATCCTGCATCCGATCGTTGCGGCGGGAACGCCAGTGATCGGCTTGGAACCTTCCTGCCTGGCGGTCTGGCGCGGTGACGCGGCCGAACTGCTGCCGGAGGACTCTCGGGTCGCCGAGGTCCGGGCCGGCGTAGTGACGCTCGCCGAACTGCTGCAACGTACGCCGCAGTGGTCGCCTCCCGATCTCACCGGGCTCGAGCTCGTTGTCCAGCCGCACTGCCACCACGCCTCGGTGATCGGCTGGCAAGCCGATGCCACCCTGCTCGCCGCTACCGGGGCCACGGTGACGACCGTCGGCGGCTGCTGCGGTCTGGCCGGGAACTTTGGGGTCGAGAAAGGCCACTACGAGGTGTCGGTCAAGGTAGCGGAGCACGATCTGCTACCTGCCGTCGCCGCCCACCCCGACGCCGTCGTACTGGCAGACGGTTTCTCCTGCCGTATCCAGCTCGCCCAGCTGGCCGACCGCAAGGCGATCACGCTCGCCGAACTCCTCGCCAACCCCCGAGTTGTCAGAATGCTGAGTCACCACATTTGGTGCTCAGATTCTGACAACTCGGCTTTCAGCGAGTCAGGCGGCGATGAGTCACCCGGTGCGGGCGAGCCGCCTCGAGCCCCAATCGGGCGATCTTGTTGGCCTCGTAGTCGGCGAAGTTACCTTCGTACCAGAACCACTTCGCCTCATCCTCGTCGTCGCCTTCCCAGGCCAAGATGTGGGTCGCGATTCGATCGAGGAACCAGCGGTCGTGTGAGATCACCACGGCACAGCCGGGAAACTCCAGCAGCGCATCCTCCAGCGACTGGAGTGTCTCGACATCAAGATCATTAGTTGGCTCGTCGAGCAGCAGCAGGTTGCCACCCATCTTCAGGGTCAATGCGAGGTTGAGACGGTTGCGCTCACCACCGGACAAGACACCGGCAGGCTTCTGCTGATCGGGCCCCTTGAACCCGAAAGAGGCCACGTACGCGCGTGAGGGCATTTCGAAGTTCGCGACCTTGATGTAGTCGAGTCCGTCGGAGACCAGTTCCCACACGTTCTTCCGAGGATCGAGCCCGGAGCGGGCTTGATCAACATAGGAGATCCGCACTGTTTCGCCGATGATGAGTTCGCCGGAGTCCGGCTGCTCCTCCCCGACGATCATCCGGAAAAGTGTCGATTTCCCGACACCGTTCGGGCCAACGACGCCGACGATGCCGGCGCGCGGCAAAGAGAAGCTCAGTCCGTCGAATAGCGGCCTGTCGGGGTAACCCTTGACGAGCTTTCTGACATCCAAGACAGTGCTGCCGAGCCGCGGGCCGGCCGGGATGTTGATCTCCTCGAAATCGAGCTTGCGGCTGCGCTCTGCCTCCGCGCGCAACTCTTCGTAACGGCTCAGCCGCGCTCGGTTCTTGGCCTGTCGCGCCTTCGGATTGGACCTCGCCCACTCCAGCTCACGCTCCAGAATCTTGGCGCGCTTGGCATCTCGACGACCTTCGATCTGGAGCCGACCCTTCTTGGTGTCGAGATAGGTCGAGTAGTTGCCCTCGTACGGATGGGTCCGGCCGCGGTCGAGCTCCAGAATCCACTGCGCCACGTTGTCCAGGAAGTATCGGTCGTGCGTCACCGCCAAGACCGCACCCGGGTAGGCCTTCAGGTGCGTTTCCAGCCACTGCACCGACTCGGCATCCAGATGGTTGGTCGGTTCGTCGAGCAACAGCAGGTCTGGCTGCTGCAGCAAGAGCTTGCACAGCGCGACACGACGGCGTTCTCCGCCAGAGAGCACGTCGACCATCGCATCGGGCGGTGGGCAGCGCAGCGCGTCCATCGCCTGCTCGAGCTGGGAGTCGATGTCCCAGGCGTTCCGGGCGTCGAGTTCGGTCTGAACCTCCCCCATCTCGGCCATCAGCACGTCGAAGTCCGCATCCGGCTCGCCCATGGCCGCGCCCAGCTCATCCATCCGGACCTGGAGAGCCTTGATGTCAGCGACGCCCTCTTCGACGTTTTCCAGGACGGTCTTGCCCTCGGTCAACGGCGGCTCCTGGAGCAGAATGCCGACTGTCGCGTCCTTGGCGAGCATCGCATCGCCGTTGTTCGGCTTCTCGATGCCGGCCATCAACTTGAGCAGCGTTGACTTGCCCGTGCCGTTCGGTCCGACCACGCCGATCTTGGCGCTGGGATAGAACGACAGGGTCACGTTGTCCAGCACGACCTTGTCGCCGAGCTTCTTGCGGACGTTGTGCATTGAGTAGATGAACTCAGGCATCGAAATGGGGAACCTTCACTTGTACGCCGGACCTTGCAGGCGCCAACCCTAGACGGAACCCTGCGGCGCTCAAGTATGCCAGCTGAGTCGAAGGACGCTTTGACAAGCTCAGCGGCCGAAGGAGCGGTGACGCACCACCGGCGGCCACGCGCTTGACCGCGGCCTCGCTTGACGAGCGCGGCCGTGGGGCGGGCCAGCCTGACGTGGTGCGTCACCTGTGGGCTCGGATCCGCCTCGCGGGTCGGATCCGGCCCACCGCCTGAGTCCCCCAGTCCGCCCTGACGGGGTCCAGCTGGGGCCGCCCCGTAGGCGGCACACGGTCCAGCCGAACCGGAGCGGACTGCCTCAGGCGGCTTGTGCGGCGCGCTCCTCCGCGCTCAGACCCGCCGCGCCGATCTCGTCCGTAGGCGGCTCAACCGCTTCTTGAGATTCGGTGGCCGTGAGACGAGGTGGCCGCCGAAACGCCGACGTGCCGCGGTTCAGGTCGTGACCGACCAGATCAGCCTCGAGGACGAGCTTCTCGTGAGTTTGGCCGTCTTTCTCCCATACGTTGGTCCGCAGCCTGCCGACCACCAGAACGGGATCGCCCTTGCGCACGCTCTGCGCCACATGCTGGGCCAAGGTGCGGAAGCAGGCCACCTCGATCCAGGTTGTGTTGCCGTCGCTCCACCCAGCTTTTGTTTTGATGCGCGGCGTGCAGGCCAACCTGAATGCCGACACCGTTCCGTTGCCTCGTGTCTCAACCTCCGTCCCGGCGTAACCCGTGACGTGTACCTGTGCCTCCATCGGCCCGTCCTTTCGCTTTTGGCAGTGCGCCTATGTCGTCAGGATCGGGACGCCGGCTCGAATCGTGCGGGCGATCCGAAATCTGTGGATGACGCTCGGACCTGCCTTCGGACTGTGGATGCCGCGATTCTCGACACCGACGCGGCAGCGAGCTAAGTACAGCTGCAGACGGCCAGCTAGCTGGCAGAGGCTACGCCTCCAGAGACAGCTAGCTGCGGGCGCGCTCCAGAGCCAGCCGTGCACTTTCGTACCGATCCTGCTCGGTCTTGACAGGAGCAACCACCAGTTCACCGGTCACGCGCCCAATCGCGGCATGCAGCGATTGCCGAGCCTTCGCCGTACGCCGCCGCGCACCGACTTCAACGCCGATCCTGGCCAGCCCGGCCAGTAACAAACCTGCCAGCACGCCGCCAACAGCTAAGACCGTCGGGGCTGGCAGCCCCCACCAGGTCACCTTCGGGAGGGGCGGTAGCTGCAGATAGGCCAGCAGGAACGACAGTCCTAGCCAGCCGAGACCTGCCACGACCGTGGCCACCAGCAGCCATTGCAACACGCGAATCACCTGCCACCACCGGCGATGCTGAGCAAGATCAAGATCGGTCGTTGCGATCGCTCGGTCCACTCGGTCCGGCAACTCCCCTTCCGACGAGCGTGCCGCCCGCTTGATCTCTTCGGACCAGCCGCGAGTCAGACCCTCGGCAGCTCTATCGGCAAGAGCTCGTACCGCCGTATCCACCCGCGCCTGCTGGACACCTGAGGTCGCCGGCAAGGACGTACGCCCGACCTGCGAGGGATCGATCTCTTTTCGCTTGCGACCAACGCCTAGCCGATCCAGATGCAGCCGGCGTAAGGGGTCGGGTTTGAACTTGGCAACCCAGGCCAGCACGGGCCAGCCGGTCGCCAGACCACCCCGCAGCCGCCATGCTTTGCCGACGGCCTCCGTGACGACGGGTACGCCTGCCGCGATGGCCACCTGCCTGGTCAGCTGATCAATACTTGATCGTCCCAGCGGCGTCATCTTGGTAGTGCCTGACGCAGTACTCAGCTTCTCCGCAGCGACCGAAACATCAGCGGCGAGCCGTCGCGCCGCAGCCTGTTTCTCTGCAACCTGCTTGGCAAGGGTCTCCCGCAGCGCCTCGATCCCCTCCCCCGTCACCGCGGAGACGGCCAGCACAGGCACCTTGGCCAGACCCTCACTATCCAGCAGCCGACGGAGATCACGTAGACACTGCTCTCGCTGAGCCGCGTTGAGCGTGTCGACCTGATTCAAGATGATCATCATCACATCTGCATGCTTGGCCAGCGGCTTCAGATAACGATCATGAATAGCCGCGTCGGCGTACTTCTGCGGGTCCACCACCCAGATCAACATGTCCACCAGCTGCACCAAACGATCAACCTCCAGACGATGGTCCAGCTCCGTGGAGTCATGATCAGGAAGATCGAGCAGCACCAGGCCATCCAGGGCCGCATCCATCTCAGGATCGGTCGCCAGCGCATGCCGGCGTGGGATCTGGAGCCAGTCCAGCAGATCTTCGGCCGACTCCTCACCCCAGCTCGTCGCCATGGCATGTGCCGTTGTCGGCCGCCGTACGCCCACTGTCGCCAGCGACGTTCCGGACAGGGCATTGAAAGTGGAGGATTTGCCTGACCCGGTGGCGCCGGCGAGCGCCACGACCGTGGCGCTGCCGGACATGGCAAGGCGCCGATCAGCTTGATCGACAACTCGCTTTGCCTCGGCCAGCGCTGCCGGGTCTACCCGGCCCTCGCACAGCTCGACCGCCTCGCCCAGCGCCCGGAGATGATCAACAAGATGTGCGCTGACGTCCTTGCGGTTGAGCAACCCGAGACCCCGGCCGGCCACTACCGCAGCTCCTCTCGCGGTTGCTCGATGAGTTCGGCATCGACGATGTCACTGTCATCAGCTGCCTCCACTGACGGGATTTGAGTCACAGTCGGTGCATCGATCGCCAGCCGCTGCTCACCGGCCGGTAACCCGGCCTGCTCCGGTCTCGCTCACCGGCAGCCCGCCCTCGCGCGCCAGCTCGACGGCTGCTGCCGCATCGCGCAAGCCTTCGGCCTGATCGGGGTCGATCCCGAGGGCATCCAAGACCTTGTGGTAGCGAAGCAACTCGGCCGACAGCAGAGCCTGAACCCGCCCATCAAGATCATCTTTCGCGGTCTTGGCGAGCCGACGAATGGCCTGATCACCGAAGACCGCCTCCAAGATCCGTTGGGCGAGCACCGCGGTGCCTCCGGCCACTCCGATCTCGGCTCCGACCAAGCCTCCGGTGTGCGCGAAGACGACGATCATCAAGGCCACGCCCAATCCGTTGACCCCGAGGGCGTAGAACCTCGCCCTGGAACGCTTGCTCATGCCCTCGTCAGCGACCAGGTCGAGGACGGCGCCTTGCCAATCCCGGATGGCGCGGGCCGCCCGCTTGTCGAAGTCAACCGAAGGTCGCGACAGATCGATCTCCGCTGATTCGATCAATGCACGGCCGGCGGAGTTCGCCTGCCAGGACGCCTCCGCGCGTTCGGCCGCAGCCGCCGACTCTTCGCGCAGCAGAGATTCCAGGCCCGATTCGACCGCAACCTTCAGGTTTCCGGCACCGGGAGGCTCGCCCTTCAGGGCGGCCATCAACCGATCTCGCAGCCAACTCACCTTCTGCTCGAGCGCTCGGAAGAACTCACCCGTGCCGACAAACTCATGCCACCGCGCCAGCACCTCCCCGCGCAGCAGCGTCCCGTCCGCCGTCTGGACCTGCACCGTACGCACCGCCTCGGCGTAGGAGTGGTCCGCCTCGGCACGCAGTTGCTCGATCACCTCGAGCTGCTCATCGACTGACCGCGCAAGTGCCGGCGCCTTCACGACCAGTGCAGCGATCGCGCCATCAAGAGTCTGATGTACGACCTTGGCGCGGCTGGCCTGATCGGCTGCCAGAGCCGCCAGCCAGCCCCTGATCGGCTGGATGGCGCTCGCTGGCAGCAGACCGTCGGCATCGACCGTCGTCTCGGGTACGGCAAACAGCGGCGAGTCGCCAAGACCGCGCTCGCTCATCAGTTGGCCGAGATGCGGCGGTACCTCGGTCATGGCGCGCGGCGGCACCCGATCCAGCACGACCGCGACGGCAGCACTTCGGTCCGCTGCAGCACGCAGAAATCCCCATGGCACCGCGTCGGCGTAGCGCGCCGCTGAGGTGACGAAGAGCCAGAGATCGGCGGCTGACAGCAGTTGGGTGGCAAGTTGCCGGTTTTCCACCACCACGGAATCGATGTCGGGCGCATCGAGCAGTGCCAGACCGGGCGGAATCGAGTCCTCGACAACGAGCTGCAGGGAACGCGAATCCGTCACTGCACCCGTCGAGCGCGCCAGCCCGGGAAGGATTCGATCATCGGTGAACCATCGGCCGTCGCTGCTGTGATGGACCAACACCGGCGCGCGAGTCGTGGGTCTGATCACACCGACAGCAGTGACTGGTCGGCCGACCAGGGAGTTCACCAGGGTCGACTTGCCAGCTCCAGTTGAGCCGCCGACCACAGCCAGCAGCGGGGCATCGATCGTCGCCAGCCGGGGCATGATGTAGTCATCGAGCTGCCGGGTGATTTCCCACAAGACCTTGCGCTGTTCGTCGGCACCCGGCAGTGGCAGTGGCAAGCTGACCGCTGCGACAGCACCGTGCAGAGTGGTGAGGGCAGACTCCAGCGGCGTGAGCTGCCTGCCGGTCATCTGTAGCTCCCTATTCTTCGGGCGGTTTCCAGCTGGGGTCGACCTCCGAGTACTGGGTAGCAGTCTGCCCCAACGGCATGGCGGCCGCGCCGGACGCGCCCGGAGGCATGGTGGCCGCGCCTGGCATGGTGGCCACGGCGCCGGGGGCCAGCCCGGACGGCGGCGACGAGTACCGGCGCCGGGAACGCCACCGGGGCCGGGTAGTTGCCACCCAGCCCGGCGGGACCGGGATAGCTGGGCGGTGCGTACGCGGCAAGGGAGCCGACCCGGCGCCTGCGGAGAGACGGGTACGCGGCACGCCCCTCGGGCAAGACGATGGCTTCTGGGCGGATCGCTCGGATCTTGGCCAGCAGCTCCTTCTCCCGTAGCTGACCAGTGTCGTCAATCAGCCCTCGGGTCAGGGCATCCCGCAGATAGGCCAGCTCGGTAACCGCGCGCTGCAAGCGGATGGTGGCAAGGAATGTGTCGGGACCCTTGAAGAGTGCATGCCATAGTGCCCGAAGGCGGGTCCGCAGCCGCGACAATGCCCTGGGATCGCTTTCTGGCAGCCAGCCGAGCCGGACGTAGTCGGTGAGACGTTCCCGGATCAACCGGCCCTCGCGGAACAGCTGGCGAACGATGAAGATGATCATGCCCACTACGAGGGGCAGCGCTACCGCCAGATAGATGAAGAGCAGGTTGCTGCCCTGCATCAGGCTCGCCGCAGTGTTGAACGCCATATGCAAGAAGACCGCGACGCAGTAGCCGGCGAGCGGTGCGACAACCCGAACGATCTTGCTCTTGGAGCGCAGCGCGATGGCCAGCCCGACGCCGGTCATCGCCGTGAAGAGCGGGTGACCGAAGAAAGTGACCAGGCCGCGCAACACGAAGAGGTTTTGCAGTGCCTCCAGTGGCGGCACCTCGCCGAAGGTGCGTGCGGCGTACCGATAGACGCGGCCGTAGTACAAGACGTTCTCGGTGAACGCGAAGGCGGCTCCGGACAGGCCGGCCAGGACGATCCCGCTGAGTCGGCTGACCCACTGGTAGCGCATCAAGATCGCCAGCCAGAACAAGCACCGTGGCCTTGGATGCTTCTTCCACGAATGGCGCGACATAGATGGCGGCGCGGGCCGCTGTCGCGGGGTCACCGTCGCCGATGATGCTGAGATGCCTGGCCGCCCAGCTGTTGATCACCGCCGAGACGTAGGTCGCGACGCACGCGCCCCAGCCGAAGGTCATCAGCCAGACCCAGAAGCGTTGTGGCCGGAATCGGTCGGCCCACAAGAACAGCAGGGACAGTGGGATCGCCGTGACTGCGGCGTACTTCAACGCGATCGGGATTGCCTCAGTGCCCAATCCAGGAAGGGTGCCACCGGGCACCTCGCGATCAGGCACGACCTTCTGGTAGAGCAACACCAGCATGGTGACGTACACCAAGATCATCACGACGGTCAGCCAGAAGAACTTGCTCTTCAGCAGCCTCTTCGGCAGTGGCTCGTTGAGATCAGGGTCCCGCGGAATCCCGTTGCGTCGTAGCGCGCGGGCTAGCCCGTCTCGCGTCTTGCGTCCCGAGGGCGCCGCAGCGGTGACCGACATGGCACCAAGGATAGGTGGGGACCGTGGCGGCTGATTCACGCCGACTTGTCAGATGTCGGTGGCTGTTATAGCAACCACAGTGCTGACAAGTTGGTGTGGGGCGGCGAGCGGCTAGTGCTTGGCGAACCAGGAGATGAAGGGCTGCACCGGGATGAGGAACTCACTCGGTCGCTCTTCGTGGCCATCATGGGTGCAGTTCATCGTCGCAAACGTGGCGTTGGGGATGCGGCGACTCAGCTCCTCCACTCGGCTCTGCCGAAGATGGCTATCAGCGGCACCGAGCACCAATGTGTTGGCTTGGATTTTGGATGCGAGTTCCCACCAGTCCGGTGGTGGTGCGTTACGCCAGCGATTCACCGCGATCACCGCCCGCCAGTCATAGCTAGCGCTCGGGTCCCGTCGTTGCGGGATCGGCTGCGGCGGATTGGCCGGATCGGGCGGCGGCATTTCCTCCAGCACGAGGAGCCGAATGAGCTCGGGGCGGGTGGCCGCCAGCTCGTACGCGGTGAGTGCACCCATCGAATGCCCCATGACGATCGCCGCGAGAATGCCAAGCTGCTCCATGAACTTCACGACGTCATCACGCATCAGCTCGAAGGAATAGTCGCGCATCCACTGGCTGCCGCCGTGTCCGCGGGCGTCGGGTGCCACCACCCTGAAGTTTTCGCCGAGCACGGGCGCGACGTTTTGCCAGCTCCGGCCAGACACGGTGAGACCGTGCAGGAGCAGGACGACCGCACCGTCCGGCCGGCCCCACTCCCGATAATTCACGGTTGGCCCGCCGGGCAGGCTCACGGTCGCCATTCCCGAAGGCTATCGGCTTCGTGCACGAGAAGTCAGGCGTCAAGATGCGCG
>CAWJUB010000032.1:0-56197 GCA_963845915.1 uncultured Actinomycetota bacterium | reverse complement strand
CGACGGCAACTGAATACTGACCACGGTGCGGCAACTGAAAATTGACCAGCTTCCCCGTGACCCTGGCTGCAGTCGAGCCGGGGAGGAAGCAGGTGTTGATCGTGGAGGATTGGGCTGAGATTCGTCGGCTGCGCCGGTCGGAGGGTGTGTCGATTTCAGAGATCGCTCGTTTGATCGGTTGCTCTAGGAACACGGTGAAGGCGGCGTTGCGAAGCGATGGGCCGCCGGCGTATCGGCGGACGCCGGGCGGATCGGTTGTGGATGAGTTCGAGCCGCGAATCCGTGAGTTGCTGCAGGCCTTTCCGCGGATGCCGGCAACGGTGATCGGTGAGCGGATCGGCTGGCCGTATTCGATGCGCACGTTGTCGGGCCGGGTGGCTGAGCTGCGCCCGGCGTATCTGCCGCCGGATCCTGCGGGTCGGACCGTCTATGCCGCCGGTGAGATCGCCCAATGCGATTTCTGGTTCCCTGACATCTGCTTGCCAGTGGGGTTTGGCCAGACTCGGACCGCGAAGCTGTTGCCGGTGCTGACGATGGTGTTGGGCTATTCCCGGTTCGCGTTGGCGGTGTTGGTGCCAACCCGAACGGCGCAGGATTTGTATGCCGGCTGGTGGCGGCTGATCGCCGCGCTGGGCGCGGTGCCGAAGGTGCTGGTCTGGGATGGTGAGAGCGCGGTCGGAAGGCGGCGGGGCCGGCACACCGAGCTGACGGGTGACTGTCAAGGGTTCCGCGGCACGCTGGCCGCGAAGGTGATCATCTGCAAGCCGGGCGACCCGGAAGCCAAGGGGCTGGTGGAACGGCTGCATGACTATTTGGAGCGGTCGTTCCTGCCGGGCCGCCGGTTTGCCTCACCGGCTGATTTCAACGCTCAGCTTGGCGAGTTCCTCACGCGGGCGAACCGCCGCAACCATCGGATGTTGGGCTGCCGTCCCATCGACCGGGTGGAGGCGGATCGGCAGGCGATGCTGCCGCTGCCACCGGTGCCACCGGTCACCGGCTGGCGCACCTCGACGCGGTTGCCGCGTGATCACTATCTGCGGATCGACAGCAACGACTACTCGGTGCACCCCTCGGTGATCGGCCGCCGCGTCGAGGCTCACGCCGATCTGGACCGGGTGCAGGTGTGGTGCGAGGGGCGGCTGGTCGGCAACCATGATCGGGTTTGGGCGAAACATCAAACCGTTTCCGACTTCGAGCATCTGGTCGCAGCCCGGCTGCTGCGCTCGCAGCGGAACCAGATCGTTCGACCGGTCGAAAAGGCGGAGGTGGCGGTCCGTGATCTCGCTGACTACGACACCGCACTCGGGCTAACCGACGGGGTCGCATGATGGCCAGGGCAGCCACGTCAAGCTCCCGGGACCTGGCCAGCGAGATTGCGTTCTTGACACGGGCGTTGAAAGCGCCCACCTTGCGGGAGAGCGTCGGCCGGCTGGCGGAGCGGGCTCGCTCCGAAAGCTGGTCCCATGAAGAGTTCCTGGCCGCCTGCTTGCAGCGCGAGGTCGCAGCCCGTGACGCACACGGCGGCGAGGGGCGGATCCGAGCTGCTCGGTTCCCCAGCCGCAAGAGCCTTGAGGAATTCGACTTCGACTACGCCCGCGGGCTGAAAAGGGACTTGATCTCCCACCTGGGCACGTTGGACTTCGTGACCGGCAAAGAGAATGTGATCTTCCTCGGCCCACCAGGAACGGGCAAGACGCATCTAGCCATCGGGTTGGGTATCCGGGCCTGCCAGGCCGGACATCGGGTGCTGTTCGCGACCGCGAGCCAATGGGTGGATCGGCTCGCCGACGCACACAACACCGGCAGGCTCCAAGAAGAACTGACGCGGCTCGCCCGCTACCCGCTAATGATCATTGATGAGGTCGGCTACATCCCGTTCGAGCCAGAAGCGGCCAACCTGTTCTTCCAACTCGTCTCCAGCCGCTACGAGCGGGCCTCGCTACTGGTCACAAGCAACAAACCGTTCGGTCGATGGGGCGAAGTGTTCGGCGACGACGTAGTCGCCGCTGCCATGATCGACCGGCTCGTCCACCACGCCGAAGTCGTTGCCCTCAAAGGAGACTCCTACCGACTCAAGAACCGAGATTTAGGCCGCGTCCCTACCCAAGACATGGCCGAACCCAAATGAACCCAGCTGGTCAAATTTCACCTGCCGACAGCTGGTCAAAATTCGCTTGCCGTTGACACGTACGCTCCCGAGGCGATGCGGTGGCACACGCCGGAATATCGCGCTTACTTGCGATGCCACTCTCGGACCGTCCTCTGCCTCTTGTGGTCATCGTGCCGCATCGAGGGTCAGGAGCGGCACCCACGGGCGGTAGTCGGAAGGCTTGACGTCGAACCAAGCCCGAGTCCTTATCCGGGGAAGGTTCGGCTACTCGGCCAATTGTCTATGCCATCGGCGAAGAGGATGATCTTAATCGTGGGTGCAACGGACACCGTTCCGGATACGACCCCGGCGGCGCTTCCTGGCCTACTGTTCACGAAGCTGTACCCACCCGCTGTCCGGGAGCAGACGATCGCCCGCGACCGGCTACTCGACCGGCTGCGCCGGCCCTAGGGCCCAAGACCCCATCGTGCTCTGGTCACACGCGCTCGAGGCGCTCCGTCGCGTGTGTCCGGAGCTCGACCCGTCGATCTCGACCGAGCTGGTTGCCGGGGCTCCCCTCGTAGATGTCGTGTTGGTGCGCCTCGCAAACGACCTGGCTGAACAGGGCGATGTCGCTCTGATCCTCGATGACTTCCACCGGCTCTCCAAGGGTGCCGCACGCGACAGCATCGCCTGGCTTGCCGACCACGCACCGCGAACTTTCCGGCTCGTGGTTTCGTCGCGCAGCGAGCCGGCGCTGCCTCTGGCCGCGCTGCGGGCACACGGTGAGCTGCTCGAGTTGCGGGCGGCGGAGCTCGGCTTCACGTCCGAGGAGGCGGATGCGTTCCTGAATGAGCGGCTCAAGCTGGGCCTCGCGCATAAGGACGTTGAGGAGCTCGTCGAGCGAACGGAGGGCTGGCCGGCCGGTTTGTATTTGGCGGCGCTCTCGCTCCAGGGCGCCGTAGATCGGCGAGACATGCGGATCCTCATGGTCGTCACGACCTCGGTGGTGGTGTCCGCGTCCAGCGCCGTGATGATCCAGCGAGGCCGGGTGTTGCCGAGGCCGACCGCCAACCCCAGGGCGTACGAATGTGGAGCCTGTACCTGACCTCGCGGTCCCTGGACCCGAAAGGGAAGGGCAGGGCACGATGGGTGATGCGGTGGAAAACCGGCTGTGAACGCGTCCGTGATCGCACCGTCGAAGGTCGCAGTCACGCCCGATGAAGACAACCGACCAGATCAGATCAACCGTCTTCCGATAGACCCGCTAGCCCCGGTCGTGATGAGGGCTGCGAATCTCGACCGGTGTTGATCTTGGGGCGAAGGAGGCTGAGTGGATGAGTGCCACCGACAAGGATCTGACGCGTGCCCAGCGTCGGCGGGGGATCACCCTAGGGCTGCTACGCGCATTGGGTGTCAGTGCTGTCCTGATCGCCCTGTACTACCTCGCACCTCTGGATCGGCTGACGGGAGTATCGCTGCTGGTGGCCATGATCATTGGGCTGCTCGCTTTGGCTGCCGTAACCGCATACCAGGTGTGGGCCATCCTCCGTGCCGCCCACCCCAGGGTCCGCGCCATCCAGGCCCTCGCCACAACCGTCCCGCTCTACCTCCTGCTGTTCGCGGCCACCTACTTCCTGATGTCACACACCGACACCAGCAACTTCAACGTGCACGCATTAACCCGGACCGACACGATCTACTTCACCGTGACTGTCTTCGCCACAGTCGGCTTCGGGGACATTTCCCCGGCCAGCCAAGTGGCTCGCCTAGTCGTCACGGCCCAGATGATCCTCAACCTGATCGTCCTCGGTCTCGGCGTCAGACTTATCGTCGGCGCGGTCCAACAGGCAAGCCAAGACAACCCGGACGACAGAAACCCGACATTAGCTCCTGACCGCGCATCTGCGTGATGCGATACCTGTCCCCGACTTTCGGGAAGACGGCACTTGATGCTCATCGCCACCGCACCGCTGACGGGTCGCATGCTCGTATGGGTGCTGGCGTCGTCGGCGGCTCTCAGTCAGGAGCCAGCAGCGACGTGACCGACGCACCTGCGCGCTTCATCACTTCTCGCCAGGCTTCGCCGCGGTTTACCGACAGCCAACCCCGATCGTAGAGTCGAGTCGTGCCGATTGCAGAAAGGATGCGGATCGGTGGCCTGAAGATTCGCGTGGACCGGATGATCTACACGATGATCACCCTGCTAACTGTGCTGATCATCTACGACGGCTGGGAGCAGCTACAGTTCTGGAACGTCGTAACCGTCATCGTGGGACCGATTCTGGCCATCTTTCTGAGCCACGTCTTCGGTGCGGCGCTCGGATCGCGCGTCGCTCAGGGTCGCCCGCTGACCCGGCAGGAGCACCGCACAGTCTTCGCCGAGGAGTGCAAATTCCTGCTCATCGCCGTCCCGCCGCTCGTCATCTTGGTGATACTCACCATCGCCGGTGTCTCGTACACGCGGATCATCCAGGTGATCGTCCTGACAGGTGTACTCTCGCTCGGCGTCTGGGGCGGGGTAGCAGGACGGCGGGCCGGGCTGACCGGTTGGCCACTGCTGGTCCCGATCACCTACGGCTTGTTCGTCGGCGGCATCATCTTGATTGTTCAGGCGTTACTCCAGCCCGGGCAAGAACCCTTCCATCCATAGCGGTGTCGGGTTCGACGCAGCGTGACTCGGCAGGTGGGATTTTCTTAGCTCTAACCGCGGAAGTCCCGGCTTCATTCGGGCCGTTCGAGCTCGTTGAGCTTCCAGGGCTTGTCGAACAGGGTTCCAGTAGGCGCGGAGATCGGAGCCACGATTTGCCCGGATGGTCGCAACCAGTTCGACTCCTTGCCAGCGGGCGCTGCTAGTTGGATGTAGGAGGTCGTGTGTGATCCGTCATCACCGACGTCGGGGCGCGACTAGTGGGCGGTCACGACCATGGGCGACCGGCGGTTACGGCGATCATTCCCGTGACCGCTGTCGGGCGGCTGGCCTTTGGGTTAAGGCTCGGGTGAAAACGGCAGGCGGTCGGTGACCGTCCAGCAGCTAGCCGTCCTCGCGTGGTCGTTGCCCTTCATTCGGATCATTGCTGACGTCGCCCTGACCTCGGATATCCCCGTGAATGAATATGGACCAGATGGCCCCGAGGGCGTGCCTCCTCGACGAGCCCTTGATGATCGACTTGACTCCGTTCCAGCGACCCTCGACCCTGGCGGTACAAGGGCGACGGTCCAGTCGGCTATCGGGTAGGCCGCCACGTGCGATACTGCCGGGAAGCCGTTGAAGCATGGCTGCAACAGCAGGCCGACCAACGCTAGCCAACCCGCGCAGGATCAGCCTCGAGCAGTTCACTAGCGGGCCACCCGAGAGCCGAGCCAATCGGGCTGGAAGAGATCTTCGAGCACCTCGGCTGCCCCGGTCGCGCGCTTCTTGCGGCATGTAGATGTCGGCGGTCGGCGAGGGTTTCGCGTGCCCGAGCTGGTCGGCAGCTGAACGTGCGGACAAGCCCGCTCCATCCATCAAGCTTGCGACCGTCTTACCGAAGTTATGGCTGGTCACCCCATTGAAGCCGGCGCGCTTGAACGCCTAGCGCATCATCTTGAGGGTGTTGGACGGGTCGCGTATGCCGCCGGCGACCGGTGCGGGGAAGACCTGGTGGGCAGGCTCGTCCTCGCTGACATCGTCCGGTTGGCGACGCTGGAGCATGATCACCGCCCAGGAGGGCAACTCCAGGATGCGCCGTTGTCCAGCCGCGTACTTTGGGGACGGCTTGATAACGAGCCTGCCGGCGCGGAGCCGTAGGACGGTCCCACGTACCTCCACCGTGCCCTCATCCAAGCCGACGCCGGCCCACTGAGCGGCGAGTGCTTCGCCGATCCACAGTGCGGCGGCGGCCAGGAAGAGCACGAGGTCGGGAAGATCACGCTCGACCGACTGCTCATCGGAACTCAATCACTGGTGAAGGCGTCTGGGCTTGTCTGCGATCAGCGCGGTCGGAGGCCGCTTTGGCTTGGTCGAGATTCAGGCGACGTCACGGCACGGGTTGGTAACCAGGGGGTCGACCTGGCACGCAACGACGCACACGCCCGAGAGAACGCTGCGGGGTGGTCTTGGCCGCGACGGGCCGTTGCCGGTGTCGAAGGCGACTGGTCTACGAGTGGCGCGCCACGAGAGAAGAGCCGCCGGGAATGCGCCTTGCTAAGTGGCAGCGCTTTTGGAAGGCGACATCATGGCCTGGCTTGAGACCCGCCGAGATCCGATCTGAAAAAAGGGGGGTAAACAGGGGGTACGCTGATCTCGAAAAGGTAAAATCCCTAGTCAAGCTCCCCCGGTTGGACTCGAACCAACAACCCTTCGGTTAACAGCCGAATGCTCTGCCAATTGAGCTACAGGGGACTGACAACCACGCGGCTACGTAGATTAGCAGTCAGGTCAGCCTATGTCGTACTCCGATTTGAGTTGGCCCATCGCTTGATCAACAGCCGCCCGAACGCCATCAGTCTGCCAGCTCAGTCCTCGGGTGAGCGTGCCGTGCCAGACAACCGCGCCGCTACCGCCGAGATCCCGACGGGCTGCGATGATCACTCCGCGTTCTCCGGCCAGCGGGACGAACCTCTCGACGGCGATGGTTGCCGAAATTCGTTCCCGAAATAGCTCCGGCAACACGCCCCGGCTCAGTCAGCTCGAGTACGCCGTGGGTCGGCGCCTCGCCGGGTGCCGCGTAGCGCACCCAGCTGAGCTTGTTCAGCTCAGCATTCCAGCCTCCGCGCTCGATCTCGTGCCAGCCCAGATGCTCCCAGGCCAGCTGGTCGCCGAAGGAGAATGCAGCCGGGCTGGCGATGCAGAATCCGGTTGGGGTTTTGGCCCAACCGAGGATTCGGGTCGGTCGATTGGCTTGGCCATGCAGCGAGGTCTTCCAAGATTCATAGACCGTCTTGGACAGCCCGCGGCTTCGCGACCACCATGCCGAACCCCGGCCCTCGTCGCTTCTCACGCGGCCATTGTGCACGCGGCCACCTCACCACCTCATAGCTGAGCCGACGCCTGCTGGGGACACAATCCGCGCAGCGTCTCCAGCGCCCGCGCCTCGGTGCGGCGTACCCGGGTGACCGAGATCTGCAATAGTCGGGCGGTTTCGGCGTACGACCTGGGCGCTCCGTCTGCGAAGCCGAGCCGAAATTCCAGAACCCGGCGATCAAGATCGTCCAGTCGCAGCAGCAGTTCTCGGATGGGCAGCGGATCCGCCAGCACCTCGTCGAAGTCGTCATGAGCCTGCAGCCTGTCGAGTGCGGGTCCGTCGACCAGCTCCAACGACCTCGGACGTTGATGGGCCAGCAGGCCGGCCGTCCAGCGCTCGCCGCGGCCCAGCGCGTGAGCCAGCTCCTCGACGGTCGGAGGCCGGCCAAGGCCTTGACTGAGCTCAGCCTCTAGTCCGCGCGCGGAGCGCAGTTGTTCAGCCCGGCTGGTCGGCAGGTTCATGGCTCCCAGGAGCTTGGCGGCCGCCGCGCCCACGAAGGCGCGGATCCAAAACAGTGCATACGTCGAGAAGCGGTAGCCGCGAACATGATCGAACCGCTGCACTGCGGTGATCAGACCAAGACATCCCTCCTGGAACAGCTCCGCGTCTGGCAGCTGACAGCGCGCCGCGTACTGGCGACTGATCATCCCGACCAGCCCAAGGTTGGCGCGGATGAATCGTTGCCGGGCCCGCTCGCCGCTGGCTTCCAGCAAGCTCAGCTCGTGATCGGTCGCATCGCCGAAGCCGGAGCCCGACAGCCGGGCGTCTTGGGCTAGCAGGCCTGCCTCGATTGCGCGCTGTAGCTCGACCACTTGGCTGCCCGTGAGCAGCGGTTCACCGGGTTCGTCCTCGTATGGCTCGATCATGCCGACACTGTGCGGCAGTCAGGACCGCGAGCAACACCCGGTTGGGTCGAATCTGTGGATAACTGCGGATCTTTCCTCGACCGACCCGGGTCGGCTGAGCTAGGCGGGTGCGTCAGTCTTCGGCGCCGATGCTGCGGGTATGCAATGCCTTGCGGCGCGCCTCGAGGACCACCAGCTCGGAGAACATCTGGTTGTACTTGTGCTGCTCCTCGACCGGGTTGGTGCGTTGCAGCTTGGACTTGAGCGCGGCAATCGTACGCATCACGGTGAGCAGCTGGAGCGCCGCGGAGTTGGCAATCGCGTACCGGACAGTCACCTCGCCATGGACCGGGAGCGGTTCCACAGCCAGCGAGGCAACCAGAGAGCGGATCTCGTCAGCCTCGCAGGCTTCCGAGACCTGGTGTACCCACTCCGTGTCGGGTGTGACGCCCGCACCTCCGACTTCGACGCTCGCCTTCTCAACAGCGGTAAAGACTGCGGCGTACGCCGGGTGGGTGAAATCGGCTGTGGTAAGTCCGTCCCATGCGTCCGGGAACAGGTTCGGATTCTGGATCAGGAGCTTCGCGGTCTGCCGCTCGGTGGTCAGCAGCCGATCGCCAGGACTGGGTAGCAGCGGGAGCGCGGGACCGACTTCCGGCTCCGCGGTGAGTCGTGGATCGGCGGTCGTACCCCTTCGGGTGACTGGTCGTCGGCCGGATCGGGCCGCCGCCCGCATCACCTCGGCGCGTACCTCCTCGATATCCATGCCGAGCAAGCCAGCGAGTTCACGCACATAGCCGGCGACCAGTCCGTTGTCCCTGATGCTGGCGACCAGCGGGGCCGCCGCTCTCAGCGCAGCGAGGCGGCCATCGACGCGATCAAGATCATGTTGCTGGAGCAGATTGCTCATCACGAACCGGTAGAGCGGCACCCGCCGCGCGACAAGCTCGCGGACGGCCGCGTCCCCGCGCTGAAGTCTCAGGTCACATGGGTCCAGGCCGGTCGGCTCAATGGCGACGTATGTCTGAGTCACGAAGTTCTGATCGCCCGCGAAGACCTTCAGCGCGGCCGCCTGCCCGGCCTCATCGCCATCGAAGGTGAAGATCACCTCTCCGTGAAACGCGTCGTGGTTGCCCATCAGCCGCCGCAGCAACCGGGCATGATCATCACCGAACGCGGTGCCACAGGACGCGACTGCGGTGTCAACACCAGAAAGGTGTGCGGCCATCACGTCGGTGTAGCCCTCGACCACTACGGCTTGGCTCTTCTTGCTGATCGCCGTCCGCGCACGTTCCAGGCCGTACAACACCTGAGACTTCTTGTAGAGCAGGGTTTCCGGGGTATTGATGTACTTCGCCGGCATCCGGTCATCGTCGAAGAGCCGGCGCGCCCCAAAGCCCACGACCTGCCGCCCTGAGTCGCGGATCGGCCAGACCGCTCGGCCCTGGAAGAAGTCCCAGCCAGACTCTCGCGCGAGACCGGCCGAGACCAGCTCCTGGTCGCTGAATCGGCGGCCGCGAAGGTGCTGCAGCAGCGCGCGGCCATCCCGCGGAGCGAAGCCGACGTCAAACCGCTCCGCCGCCTCGCGATCGAAGCCGCGCTCAGCGAGGAACTGCCGAGCTGTCATCGCGTCTGGGCTGCTCAGGTGCTCGACAAAGAAATCGGCCGCCAGCCTGAGGGCCTCAGCCAGCCGACTACGGGCGCCCGGCTCCAGGCGTGGGCCGGTCTCGTCGGTGTAGCGCAGCTGGATGCCTACCCGATCGGCAAGCCGCTCGACCGCCTCGACAAAGCTCAGATTGTCGATCTTGCGCATGAAGTCGATGACGTCGCCGCCCTCGGCGCAGGCGCCAAAGCAATACCAATAGCCGCGGGATGGGGTGATCTGGAAACTGGGGGTTTTCTCGTCGTGGAAGGGGCACAAGCCCTTCATCGTCCCGCCCGCGCTGCGGAGTGTGACGTAGGAGCCGACCACTTCCTCGATGCGCGCCCGATCGCGTACGGCGGCGATGTCTTCCTCGTTGATCCGCCCGCCCACGGACGGGAGTCTATGTTCCACTCCTGACGGCGCGACGCCCTCACCGGAAAGTGGTCGCGACCGCAGAGGTGGCCACTCACCGGCAAGCATCCAGCGATGCTTGAGGGTCGGCGGCTCTACACAGGTTGCAGGCGGTCTGCATACTTTGCTACCTGTGCAGACCGCGGGCAACCTAGGTTTACGCTAGGTTGCATCACGGGTGAGCGGAGTTGGGGGCGGGGTCGTGGAAGAGGCTGGGCTGGATCGTACGGTGCCCTGGGTCATCTTTGACGGGGACTGCGCCTTCTGTACGTCCAGCGCGCACTGGGTGGCCCGACGGCTGAATCGGCCGCTCGGCCCGAATGCCCAGCTGGTGCCCTGGCAGTTCACCGACCTCGCGGCTCTCGGTACGACGAAGGAGCGCGCCCAACGCGAAGCCTTGTGGGTAGGCACCGACGGGGCGATCTATGGAGGAGCGGCGGCTTTTGCGGAGTGGCTCAGATTCCGCGGCGGCGGGTACGCGGTTGCCGGCCAGCTCTTGAGGCTGCCGCTAGCTCGTTCGGTGGCTTCCGCGGTCTACCGCCTGATCGCGAAGAACCGGCACCGGATGCCGGGCGGGTCTCCAGCCTGTGCGCTCCCCCCGCCTGGCTTTGACCCGGCGCAGCCAGGGACCAAGGCGCTCTAACGGAGCGAAGGCCAGCCAGCAGATCGCCGTCGGTGCGAAGTGGATGTACAAGATCGCCAACGTGAAGGCGTGGAATCCCATCCAGAAGATCGCCGCCGCAAGCAGCGCACGGCCCCGCAGCCACAAGACCACCACGGCTGTCAGCTCGGCGGTGAACGAGCACCACTGCATGACGTGAAGCAGCTCGGGATAGGGCAGCAAAAACTGACCGAGCCCATGCGGTCGCCGGACGATCGCCCACATCAGGATCGAGCTGTCGGGCCAGCTGGTGATGCTCCAGCCGCCACTGCGGATCTTGGTCAGCGCGGACAAGAAGTAGGTGAAGATCACCGAGATCTGGATGCATTTGAGGGCCCAGCCAGCCTGCGCGGAGCGCTCCGTGCTGCGCCATCGATCGGCGATCACACCGACCGTCGGCATCACCCAAAGCGCGACGACGAGCGCGAGATGATCATGGTCGACCTTCCCGTAGCTCATACCGATAGCCGTCCACCAGGTGAAGGCCGCAGCCACCACACCGCCTGCGAGTCGCGGCCACACGTTGGCAGCCGCCACGAGACAACCGATTACCAAGATCAGATAGAGAGTGATCGTCAGCGGCACGCTGGGTGGCGGCAGGTGGAACAAACGCTCGATCATGAGCGGCTGATAGAGCTCTGGATTCCGGCTGAGCGGGATGGGGTCGCGTACGAAGAGATGGATGTCGATGATTACGAACAGGTAGAGCACCGTACGGAGCACGGCGATGCGCGACTCAGGCACCACCGGCATGAACCAGGAGACCACCGACCGCAATGTCCTCATGACGGCAGCTCCCACGTGGCGAGTTCAGCGAGGCGGGTGCGCCCGACGCGGCCGTCGACGAGGCTGATCTGATCTTGGACCAGCCAGACGCGCAGCAGCGCCGGCTCGTCGCGATGCCGGGAGGTCCAGCCGCCAGCGACGGATCGCAGCAGCGATGGGTCAGCAGTGATCTGCGGTATGCGGGCCTCGATCTCGGCCCGACTGATTCCTGCCGTTTCGACCCGCAACGGCAGGTCGATGCGGCGCCCATCGGCCAGCAGCCCCTCAACGCGAGTGATCACAATGGTCGCGTCCTTGGCAGGGGAAAACGCGTACTGGGACAGCGGACCTACGGGCCAGACGTCGTCACTCATCCGGAGCGAACCGTTGAGCAGCAACCCGATGCCGAGCAGACTTGCGGCGATTCGCCACGCGTACGATGCCCGGCTCATGCCGCGTACGCGCTCCCCCACCGGGCGATTACAACACAATCCGGACCGCTCGTACGGAGGTTCGGTGCAGCCCGCGATTTCTTGCAGCGCTAGCGAGAAATCAGCTCTCGCGGTCGATGCCTCGGATCGCGCGCCGCCGTGCTGAGGAGGAGTGAGCCGACACGCTTACCGTCGGCGAGCGACGACGAAGTAGGCGGCTTCACAGGCGCGATCCGCGTGGAGCGAGCGCAGCGAGCGGAACAATCAAATATGGAGGTAACCGCTCGGGTGGCCAGTTGAGGTGGCGTACCGCCATGTCAAAGGCGTATCGGTCGGTCATGCCGGCCACATAAGTCACTGCCGCCCTGATGGCGGCGTCGGACTGCGGCTGCAGGTCGAGCTCATCTGGCATCGCATCCGGATGCTCGCTGTAGTACTCCACCAACCCGCGCAGCACGTCGATGACGGCGCGAGACTGAGCCAACGAAGCGGGTCGCACGTAGATCCGTTCGTAGTTGAATGCCCGCAGCGTCGCAAGAGCCTGAGCTTCTGCTGGTGGCATGCCGACCTCGCCGTGCTCCTCGACCGCCCGTACGACCGCGCGGACGAACGTGTTCAGCTGCTCTCGTCGGGTTCGTCCGCACACCTCGATGACGTCCAGCAGGAAGATCATCAGGAGTGACGATTCCGGCATGCACGGCGTCTTCCAGGTCGTGCGCGCAGTAGGCGATCCGGTCAGCCCAGCTCACGATGTGGCCCTCGACCGTCAGCGGCGCCGGCCGCGACCAGGAGTGGTTGCGAATCCCGTCCAAAGTCTCGGCGCACAGGTTGAGATTCTGAAGGACAACGTCGGCACCCCAGGGTCCGTGGTCATACCCCTCGGGAATGAACGCATCGAACGCATCCTCGCTGGCGTGCCCGCCGGGTCCATGACCGCAGTCATGCGCGAGAGCCATCGCCTCCGCCAGGGTCACATTGACGTCGACGCCGCGTGCGATCGATGTCGCAACCTGGGCCACCTCGAGAGCGTGCGTGAGGCGGGTGCGCTGGTGGTCGGTGGGAAAGACCACGACCTGCGTTTTGCCGGCCAGCCGCCGGAAAGCTGTGGAATGCACAATCCGATCGCGGTCACGTTCGAAGCAGGTGCGCTCCTCGTCGGGCTCCTCGACAATCGCTCGGTTTCCCGCGCCGTCGGCAAATGCTGCACCCGATCGCAGCGTGGCGCGTTCGCGCTGCTCCCGCAGTTCGCGTCGGACGATGGGCCCTGCGCCGAGCTGGGCTGGGGAGCCCGAGTGCGCGCGGACAAGTTTGCCGTCGAGATGGCCGGACATGGTGTCGGCCCAGGCCTTGGCGCGGGGAGTGACCTCCTCAGCCACCGGAGATGCCCAGCTCGGCGGCCGCCAGATCAAGATCACGGCCGGATGCGTCAGCCAGCCACCCGTCGGGCAAGGCCACCTTGGCGCGGGGTGCGCCCTGGCGTCCCCGCGGCGAGCCGAGCTCCGAGACCGGGAAGCCGATGTCTGGATCCAGCTGAGCGAGCAGGTCGTCGAGCTCAGTGAGCGATGAGACCATTCCCAGGCGGTGTCGCAGCTCGCCCCCAACCGGGAAGCCCTTGAAGTACCAGGCCATGTGTTTGCGAAGATCGCTGAGGCCGTGCAGTTCGTCGGATAGCGCCACCAGCAGCTCGGCATGCCGCCGCACCATCCCCGCGACCTCGCCGAGTTTGGGCAGAGTGTGGGTCTGACGGCCAGCGAAGGCGTCCGCCAGATCACGGAACAGCCATGGACGGCCCAAGCACCCGCGGCCGATGACCACGCCGTCGACTCCGGTCTGGCTGATCATCCGCAGTGCGTCGGCGGCCTCCCAGATGTCGCCATTGCCGAGCACCGGTATGGAGACGTGCGCCTTCAGCGCCGCAATAGCCTCCCAGTCGGCTTGGCCGGCGTACGCCTGCTGAGCCGTTCGGCCGTGCAGCGCAATGGCCGCACAGCCGGATTCCTCGGCGATCCGGCCCGCATCGAGGAACGTCTGGTGATCATGGTCGATGCCGATCCGAGTCTTGATCGTGACAGGTACGCCGTAACGTGCGGCCGCTTGCAACGGTAGCGATCAAGATCATTCGGAGCCTGTCGCGCTTGTACGGCAGCGCCGCGCCACCGCCCTTCCGGGTGACCTTGGGTACCGGGCAGCCGAAGTTCAGATCGACGTGAGCGACGCCGTACTCGTTGCAGAGAATCTCGGTGGCTTGCGCCATGATCGCCGGATCGACGCCGTACAGCTGGACCGAGCGGACCCGCTCCCCCGGATCGAACTGGAGCATCGACAGCGTCTTGCGATCCCGCTCCACGAGCCCGCGCGAGGTGATCATCTCGCAGACGTATAAGACCGGCGACGGTGTCCAATTGCTCGCTCCGCTCGCCGGAATCGCCCCGGAACCCGCCTACTTCGTCGTCGCTCGCAGACGAAAAGCGTGTCCGCTCGCTCCTCCTCAGCACGCCGGGGGGCGATTCCATTTGTTCACGACAGAGCTGCCGGAACGCCGCATTGGTGATCCCCGCCATAGGCGCGAGCACCACCGGCGGAACGACGGCGATTTTGCCGATGACGAGTGATGCGGGCTGAGCCTGTCGAAGCCCAGCTGCCGGCCCTTCGACAAGCTCAGGGCGCATGCCGGCGTGGGAGAGGGTGTTGGTTAGCAACCGAGCAACCGCTGAGCGAGGTACTCCATCACCTTGTCCTCCGAGACCCGCTCCTGGGTCATCGAGTCGCGCTCGCGGACGGTGACGGCCTGATCGTCGAGGGTGTCGAAATCGATGGTGACGCAGTACGGCGTACCGATTTCATCCTGCCGTCGGTAACGACGGCCGATGGCCTGGGCGTCGTCGAAGTCGACGTTCCACGACTGTCGCAGCCGACTGGCGAGGTCTCGGGCCTTGGGTGACAAGGCTTCGTTGCGCGAGAGCGGCAGCACCGCGACCTTCACTGGGGCCAGCCGAGGGTCGAGCCGCAGCACCGTACGTTTGTCGACTCCTCCTTTGGTGTTAGGAGCCTCGTCCTCGTCGTACGCGTCAACGAGAAAGGCCATCATCGCGCGGTTCGGGCCTGCCGCAGGCTCGATCACGTACGGGATATACCGCTCGCCGGTTGTCGGGTCGAAGTAGGACAGATCGACGCCAGAGTGCTCACTGTGGGTCCTGAGGTCGAAGTCGGTCCGATTGGCGACGCCCTCGAGCTCACCCCAATCACTGCCGGCGAACCCGAACCGATACTCGATATCGACCGTGCGCTTCGAGTAATGGGAGAGCTTCTCCTTGGGGTGCTCGAAATGGCGCAGGTTCTCCCGCGTCAGGCCGAGGTCGGTGTACCACCGGGTGCGCTCGTCGAGCCAATACTGGTGCCACTCCTCATCGGTGCCGGGCTTGACGAAGAACTCCATCTCCATCTGCTCGAACTCGCGGGTCCGGAAGATGAAGTTCCCGGGCGTGATCTCGTTGCGGAAGGACTTCCCGATCTGACCGATACCGAACGGCGGCTTCTTGCGCGTGACCTGCACGACGTTGGCAAAGTTGACGAAGATGCCCTGCGCAGTCTCGGGACGCAGATAGTGCAAACCCGATTCGTCCTCAACCGCACCTAGGTAGGTCTTGAGCATCATGTTGAAGTCACGCGGCTTGGTCCATTGGCCGCGGGTGCCGCAGTGCGGACAGGCAATCTCTTCCAGGCCGGTGGGCATACGACCCTTCCGGGCCTCGAAGTCCTCTTCCAGATGGTCTGCGCGGAATCGTCGGTGACATGACAAGCATTCCGTCAGGGGGTCGTTGAACGCGTTGACATGGCCGGAGGCCACCCACACTTGACGAGGCAAGATCACGGAGGAATCCAGGCCAACGATGTCCTCACGCTCAGTGACGACCGACCGCCACCACTGTTTCTTGACGTTCTCCTTGAGCTCGACGCCAAGCGGTCCGTAGTCCCACGCCGAGCGGGTCCCGCCGTAGATTTCCCCGGAGGGGAACACGAAGCCGCGGCGTTTGCACAGGCTGATGACACTGTCTAGTCGGCTGGTCGGGGTCACGTACTTCTCTCTCCAAACATTGAGCGGCGCCATCCCCGGCTGGGATGGAGTCCAGCGCATTAGGTTATCGCCCTCAGCGTAGAAGTCCTTGCCGCAAGGCTTACGCCTGAATCTCGTCACCGCCAGTGGTCCTTTTTGGGGACCCACCATGGCCTGCCGTGGCCGGTGCTGCAACCTACGTGAACGTAGCTTTCCTACGGTCTACACACATTGCAACCTATGCAGACCGTCAGCAAACAACGTGCACGTGGGTTTCCGACGGGAGGCTGATGCGGAACGCGAGAGGCGGTGACACGCGGAACCGGAGGCGGTGATACGCGGAACTGGAGGCTGCGATACGCGAAGAGTGTCAGCTCCGAACTGTCACCTCCATGAAACGCATTTGAAATGCATTCCTCCTACGGTCAGGGGATCGCCCCCCGGGCACGAGGAGGCTGAGAAGTGATCGAGCATGTTGATCCATTCATTGGTAGCTCGGTAACAGACCTTCCTGCTCCACAAGGTCTGGCCCAAACGTGGTGGTGGCCCAAGCCGCAGGTCGGCAACACGCACCCCGGCGCGACGTATCCCTTCGGCATGGCCTCGGTGTGCGCGTACTCGGGCGCCTATCCCACCGGATACGGGCTTTACCACCTGAGCACCGAAGGAGTGCCATCGCAGCTCTACGACACTCAAATCGCATCGGGATTCACTCACTTCCAGCAATCCGGAACCGGCGCGATCCGCAAGTACTACAACTACTTCCGCGTCACCCCCATGGAGGAATCCCTCGACAATCTCGGCAATACCTGGGAGCTACTGGACGAGCGCGCGGAGCCGGGTTACTACGCGACGACGCTCAGTTCGGGCATTGGCTGCGAGCTCACCGTCGGCCCCAAGAGCGCGGTACATCGCTACACCTTCCCGGCCCATAAAGACGCGCGGTTGGTGATCGACTTCTCCATGGGGGGCCTGGCAATTCCGTACGGCGCAACGGTTCCGCTGCGGGCACACATTGAGTCGCTGGGACCCGGGGTGGCTCAGGCGGAGATCGTCGTGGAGGGTGCTCCGCTCGCTGTCCATGTGGAGTGTGACGCGGGCGACTGGCGGCAACTGTTGTGGTACGACCGGCGCCTGATGCCGGGGGGTACTCGCCTCGACTTCGACCGAATCCGGCCTACCACGTTGCGTCCATTCGGCTTGATGTGGCGCGGGCCGACCGAGCCCGGACAGGTACTCGAGCTGCGATTCGGCTTCTCGCTGCGCGGCGTGGAGCAAGCCAGGCGCAACCTGTACGCCGACTGCGGATCAGGAAGGGCGGCCTTCGACAGCCGGCGCGCCAAGACGGCGACCGTCTGGCGGCAACATCTCAACAAGATCAAGATCGAGACGTCGTCGGCGGCGCGACAGACGATCTTCTCCACCGCTGTTTACCACTCGTTGATCAAACCGTGTTTCGCGCCCGAGGAAAGTCCGATGTGGCCAACCGACGGGCCCTTTCGTGTTCGACGTCTGCACGATGTGGGACATCTACCGCACCCAACTGCCGCTGATCACCGCGTTGTACCCGGCGCGTGCAGTCGAGTTGGCGAATGCGTTGCTGTCGATTTGTGAGGAAGAAGGCAACTTTCCGATCGGCTATCGGATGGCCAAGGGCGCCGACAGATTCACCCGACAAGCCAGCGCGCTGGTCCACACCTTCCTGGCCGATCTCTGCCAGCTCGGCGTGCCAGGTATCGATTGGGACTGGGCGCTGTGCCATATGGACACCGATCTGCGGCGCAGCTATGGCGAGGATTACCTGCTGCGCGGCCTTGCCGAGCCCATTTCCCACACTCTCGACCTGGCCTTCGGATACCAGTGCACGGCGAAGGTGGCCTCCTACGTCGGCGACAACCAACTGGCCGTGCAGTTTGAACGCCTTTCAGGCCAGTGGGTCAACGCCTTCGCACCCGACGGCCTGCTGCTGGATTCCACCTATTACGAGGGCGGCCGTTGGAACTACTCATTCCGATTGCTGCATGACATGAGGACGCGGATCGGGCTTGCTGGTGGCGAGGGCGCGTTCATCGAGCTGCTGGATCAGTTCTTCGGCTACCACGCGGATCCGGTCAAGCAGCTAGGAGAACGCCCGAGTGTGGCGGATCAGGCAGCCGGGTATGCGCTGAACCGTTTTGAAGGACTGAACAACGAGCCCGACATGGAGGCCCCTTGGGCCTATCACTACGCCGGGCGGCCGGACCGTACTGCAGAGGTCGTGCACGCAGGCATCAACAACATGTTCGCTCTGGGACGAGGCGGGCTGCCCGGCAACGACGACTCGGGCGGTTTGAGCTCGTGGTACGTGTGGGCCTCGCTCGGCCTCTTCCCCGTCGCCGGCCAGAGCCTTTATCTGATCAATGCCCCGTCATTCGCCGAAGCTCGAATTGCCTTGGCCGACAACGAGCTTGTCATCGATGCGCCAGGCTTCGTCGAGCCCGTCGCAGACGGTCCCACCCAGTATGTGCAGTCGGCGATCTTCAACGGAGAAACGCTGAATCGGACCTGGCTGACCACGCGCGAGCTGCACCGCGGTGGCCATCTACGGCTGGAGCTTGGGTCGCGACCGTCGGGTTGGGGCACGACGACCCGGCCTCCATCAACCTCAGACCCGGCCGCCGAGGCCGCGAGGGCCAAGCCAGCTCGAACAGCGGATCGATACAGATGATCATTCAGACCACGGGGAGTTCGATCATGACAGCTGCCAAGAACAAGACTTCGGGAAACAGCAGGCACCAACGTCGACTGGTCATCGTCGTCCGAGCCGACCCAGTCATCTGCGGGCACTCCGGGGAAGCCCGGAATCTCGCTGAGGTCGCGCTGCAGCGGGGCTTCACCGACGTACGGATCCTCACCTGGCCGTTGGACCTGCTCACCATGTCGGGTCTGCCGCTGAAGCCGCTCGAGGGTGTGCTGCCCTACAGCAAGGGCATCGAGGTGGAACGTCCGGAACCGGTCGGCGACTACAAGGTGTTGGACGGGCGTCATCTCGCCGGCATGACCGGACGCCTCGTCGAGCTGTTCACCGACGGTGTGCCAACGGTGTGCATGTCGCTTTACCTCAGTCCGCACACGCTTGCGGTCTCGGAGGCGTTACGGGTCGCCCGATCCACGGGGCTGCCAGTTTCGGTAGCGACGATTGCCGAAGCGGTCGGTTCGGACGTCACCAATGTGGTGCGTTCCTGTGCCGCCGACGGGCGCCTCGGGGCGGCCGCGCAGGTGCTCTCGGCCTATCTCGATAGCGACGTGCCGGTGGCCGTGTCGGACTACACCAAGGACTTGATCATCTCCTCCGCCGAGGAGATCGACGCGAGCCACGGCACGTCCTTCGCCGAGCGCTGCCGACATCGAGTGGCGATCTCCTACCCAGCGATCAATACCGCGGATTACCTCCAGATATCTGGAGAGCGAACGACGGAGGTGCTGACCCGGCGCGGCCTGATGCGCGATGGCTATGTGCTGTACCTGTCCAGGCTCGCTCGCGCCAAAGGTGTCGACGACCTGATCACCGGGTTTGATGCGAGCCCAGCGTGCAAAGAACTCACCCTGGTGATCGCGGGCAACGGGCCCGAGGCTCAGCATCTACGCGAGCTGGCAGCCGCGACTTCGGCAGCCAACCGGATCATCTTTCTCGACGATGTCGATGACGATGAGAAGCCTCACTTGATGGCTGGCTGCGCAGCGTTCGTGCTGCCGAGCAAGCCACGGCCGGAATTCGTGGAGACGTTTGGCATTGCGCTTGTGGAGAAGATGCTTGCTGGCGGCGGACCGGTCATCACCACCAACACCGGCGGCATCGGAGAGGCCGTCGGCGACACGGCGATGATCGTCCCGGTCAGTAGTCCCGAGGCGATTGCCGACGCGCTCGATCTGGCTGTGACGATGCCCATCGCCGAGCAGACCAGGATGGCCGAGCGGGCGCGCGAGCATGCTCGGCAATTCGACAGGGCTTGCGTCTTTGATCGCCTGCTACAGCGGCTAGCCGAGGTGACCGAGCGAGAGCTCAGCTCCATTTGAACTCAGGCCTGCTGCGAACCCGCCGCTCGCTCCTGCGGGAACGCACGTGCACGTGCGTTCCCTTCGCGATACACACGTTGCAACGCATGCACTTGTGACTGGAGCGAACGTGCACGTGCGTTTCAGCGACGACACCACCCGAGGTTTCAATCGGCACGCTAAGGCGATGCTGGTTTCTGCCAGACGGAGACATGCTGGGTGCTGTCGCTGGTGAATGGCTCGCGATTCCAGCCGCTCCAGCGCTCCCGCAGGGACATGCCGGCTAGCCGGGCCATCAGATCGAGTTCGGCGGGCCATACGTAGCGGAAGGGCGGCGAGAACACCTCGAGCTTGCCGTCGGCGATCCAGTAGTGATGGGAAACCAAGCCTTGGCCCGCGATGTCGTACTCGTCGAACCCCAGCCTGGAATCAGTCACGGTGAAAGCCCGAACTGTCTCACCGGGCGGCAGCCGCTGCAGATCCGGCACACCGACCTCGATGACGAAACACCCACCGGGCCCAAGATGATCAGCCACGTTTTGGAAGCACGCGACCTGCTCATCCTGCGTCGTCAGATTCATGATCGTGTTGAAGACCAGGTAGGCGAGAGAAAAACGGCCCGCAACTCTCGTCGTGGCGAAGTCACCAATCGTCACGGTGATCTGATCTCCACCTGGCTTGGCACGCAGCCGGGCGACCATCGCGTCGGAGATGTCGATGCCGTGGACCCGAATGCCGCGCTGGGCGAGCGGTAACGCAATACGCCCTGTGCCGATGCCAAGCTCCAGAGCCGTCCCATCGGTGGCCAGCTCGGCGAGGAAATTTACAACTGGGTTGACCTGAGCAGGCTCGAACATGTCGGCGGACGTGTCGTCGTAGCGCTCCGCAATCTGCTCACCGAAGTAGTTCTGAGGCATATCGGCTGCCCAGCTGGTCAGCCTATGTTTGCGAGTTCCGCCACGTCTGGAACTTCGCGACGTCATTGACTACCACGCCGTATGGATCGAGTTTGGCCATCTTTTTGTAATCGGACACGGTCTTGCCGGTGAACAGAAACACCTTGATGCCGGCCTTCTTGTAGGTCTTCATTTTGCTCGCGGGAAGGGATAGCTCGGCGTGCAAGTAAGTGCCGACACTCTTCACTTTGGAGACCGAGGGCCACCCGCCGGACCCTAGCGTCGTCATTGCATAGATGATCTTGTGCTTGGGATCGGCCTTGTCCAGCTTCTTGACCTTGTTCAATGCAGCCAGCCTGGAGGCCGGCGCTTCCAGCTGAACGTTGGAGGACTTGATCGTGTTCCACAAGTCCTTGGCTTGCGCGTTACTGATCTTTCCGTTCTTGAGCCCAATGGCGACCTGCTTCCCGGATGCCTTTCCGTACGCGATCAGGTCCTTGAGGCGGATGAGCGGCTGCTTGCCGTGGTCGGTGCGGCACTTGTCACGGATTGATCCCCAGCGCCAGGAGGAGACTTTGCCCTTGCAATTGGTGATCCGGTCGAGCGTGGAGTCATGGATGACGAGAATTGTGCCGAGCTTGTCTGAATCCTTGGGGCTGTCCTTTGTCCAGTGGATATCACCGTCGAGGACGTCGGCGTGGTTCGCCACCGAGAATTTGTAGGACTTCAGCGTGCCTTCGCCATACTTAGCCGTCGCTCCTGCGCGGTGAGCGACGACTATCTCGTCCAGAACGTTGGCTTGCGCAGCAGGCGCTACCAGGATCAGGGCAGCACCCGCAGCGATCATCGCCTGCAGCGCACGTACAGCATTCCTCATGACTCTCCCCCGTAAGTGGACTTAGGCAGACGAAGCAAGAACTGTAACGTGGCGAGGCGACGCATCGAGGCCGTCAGCACCGAACGTGGCCAGGCTGTAACCGGACTGATTGATCCGAGCCATGAACTGGTCGAAATGTAGCCAAATCGTGTCGCAGATTAGCGAGTCGCTGCTGGCGCCCATGATCGGTTGAGCAACCCTTTGCTATTTGACTTCCTTCAGACACTTAATGAAAATGGTTTCCATGTCGGTTAAGCGGAGAGCGCTGGTGCTCCTTGCTTGGCTACTGACATTGGTGGCGACCGCCGGGTGTGTCACCGCCTCGCCGGCTGAGCGCGCGGCGAGAAGCGCAGGACGGCTGAACATCGTGACCGCGTTCTACCCGTTGCAGTTCGTGGCCCAGCGTGTCGCCGGAGACCGCGCCATGGTCGCCAACTTGACCCAACCGGGAGCCGAGCCGCACGACTTGGAGCTCACTCCTCGACAGGTCGCGAGTTTGACGACGGCCAATCTGGTGATCTATGAGAAGGGGTTCCAGCCTGCGGTCGACGAGGCTGTGCTACAGAGCGAAAACCCGGAAGTGATCGATACCACGACCGCCGTCCCGCTGCGGCCGCTGACGGTGTCAGCCGACGAACCAGGTCGCGGAGCTGGAGCCGGCGATGATCATCTGGCGCTTGATCCGCATGTCTGGCTCGACCCAACGGCGATGTCCCGGATAGCTCAGATGGTCGAGAGCAAGCTGGTGATCATTGATCCCGCTCATGCTGCCGATTATGCGCACAACACGCGGGCGCTGGAGATGGAGCTGCGCAAGCTTGACCGATCCTTTCGCACCGGGCTGCGGCATTGCGTACGAACCGAGTTCATCACTACTCATGCTGCTTTCGGCTATCTGGCTGAGCGGTACCACCTGACCCAGATCGGAATCAGCGGTCTGAACCCAGACTCTGAGCCGTCCCCGGCCCGCATCGCCGACGTGCAACGCATAGCCCGGGAGTACCGGCTCACCACGATCTTCTCCGAGACGCTGGTTTCGCCGGCTCTCGCTCAGGCGATCGCTGGTGATCTTGGTCTGCGCACCGACGTGCTTGATCCCATCGAGGGCGTCACGACTGAATCGCGCGGAAACGATTATCTTTCGATCATGGCGTCCAACCTGACGGCGCTACGAAAGGCGGGGGGATGCTCGTAGGAGCAAGCACTGTCCTCGCGGCTGAGGACCTCACCGTTGAGCTCGGCGGTCTACCGGTGTTGCGCGGCGTGGCTATCTCCGTACGCGCCGGCGAGGCGGTGGCTTTGCTGGGCGGCAACGGCTCAGGAAAGTCCACCCTGGTCCGTACGCTGCTCGGCTTGCTCCCGCACCAGCGAGGCACCGTGCAGCTCTTCGGTTCACCCTTGCGGGACTTCCGGAGTTGGTCGCGGATCGGCTATGTGCCGCAACGCTCGGCGGCGCTGTTCGGCGGGTCCAAGGTCAAGGAAGTCGTCGCAGCCGGACGGCTGGCACGTCGGCGGCTCTTCCGGCCGCTGTCGCGAGCTGATCGGGTTGCGGTACGCGAAGCGATCGCCCACGTTGGGCTGTCTGAGCAGCTGAACGCCGACATTGCGCGGCTGTCGGGCGGGCAGCAGCAACGGGTCCTGATTGCCCGGGCGCTTGCGGCAGAGCCAGATCTCCTCGTGCTCGACGAACCGACCTCGGGTGTTGATCTTGAGCACCAGCGCGTACTCGCCGACGTGCTCGGCGGGTTGTTGACGGCCGGCGCGAGCGCCTTGGTCGTGCTGCATGACGTTGGCCCACTCGGTGCCCTCATCGACCGTGCCGTCGTGTTGAGCGATGGCCGGGTCGTCCACGACGGTCCCCCGGCGATCTTGGTCAGCACCGACGCAGGCTGGGCGGTCATGAACATCTCGATCATGGTGAGGGGACTGCACCTGATCATGATGAGCACGAGCGTCTGTTGGGAGGTGCGGTCGAACCATGATCGAAATCTTGTCCTACCCCTTCATGCAGCGCGCACTGATCGCAGCGCTGCTCACCGGGCTCATCGCACCTGCCATCGGTACCTATGTCGTGCAGCGCCGACTGAGCCTGCTCGGGGACGGCCTCGGCCATGTCGCACTCGCCGGAGTCGGCTTGGCGCTGCTGACCGGCACGGCGCCGATTCCACTCGCTGTCGTGGCCTGCATTGTGGGCGCAGTCGTCGTCGAAATCCTTCGACAACGCGGCAAGGCCAGTGGCGACGTCGGCCTGGCGGTGCTGTTCTACGGCGGCCTCGCTGCCGGCGTCTTCCTCTCCGGCATTTCCGGCGTCGGCGCCGGGGGGTTGGCGCAATATCTCTTCGGCTCACTGACAACGGTGACGCCAGACGATCTGATCCTGATCGGTTTGCTGGCCGTCGTGATCTTGGTGATCACGCTGGGGTTGGCGCCGCAGTTGTACGCGGTATCGACCGACGAGGAGTTCGCCCGCACTCAGGGTCTCCGGGTACGGCTCTACCACATCGCGGTGGTCAGCCTTGCGGCTGTCACGGTGGCGTTGGCCATGCGGACCGTAGGCCTGCTCCTGGTCAGTGCCTTGATGGTGGTTCCGGTCGCTGCCGCGCGCAACCTGGTCCGCGGTTTCACCTCCGGCCTCGGTTGTGCCATCGCCATTGGCGTTGCCACTGCGGTTGGCGGCGCAGCAGCCTCCTTCTACGTAAACGCCGCACCCGGGGCGTTCATCGTCTTGTTGGCCATTGCCGTTTTTGTGCTGAGCTGGCCGCTCTCCTATCTGATCCGACAGCGCCGCGCCGCGGCCGTACTCCCCGAACTGGTCGATGATGATGAGCTCGTCGCCGCGCACACGGTCACCGAGAGCCACCCACATCGCCATGCTCCGGGCTGCGGGCATCAGGCAGTGCAGCATGGCGATCACACCGATTTCATCCACGAAGGTCATCGGCATGCTGCCCATGCTGATCATTACGATGAACACTGAGCCGCCCCGGTCGACGCCGCCAAGGAGCAGCGAGATGACGACCAGGTCTATTGCGAAAGCCGAGGCGGCGAAACCGTCCGGTGTGCAGCGCAAGACTCGGCAGCGGGCGGCGGTCGAGGAGATCCTGTCGGATCGACACGACTTCCGAACCGCGCAACAAATTCACGACGATCTGCGACATTACGGGGAACGCATCGGACTGACCACGGTCTATCGCACCCTGCAACTGATGACCGACGTCGGTGATCTGGACGCCATCCGCACCAGCGACGGTGAGACCGCGTACCGCCGCTGCTCGACCGGCCACCACCACCATCTGGTCTGCCGCAACTGCGGTCGTACGGTCGAGGTCTCAGGCCCGGCCGTCGAGCGCTGGGCCAATGCGGTTGCCGTGCAGTACGGTTTCCGGGAGATCAGCCATGACTTGGAGATCTTCGGCACCTGCGATACCTGCTAGTGAATCCGCTGCACCTTAGCCGATACTGCTCATTTCCCGCTAGCACCCAAGACATGTCCTGCTAGCACCCAAGGCACGCTCAGCGAGGGCTGATCAAGGAACCGAGCTCGATCGTTGGCCGTGCTATCTAATGTGAGTCTCACCGGGGCTCCCCTGACGATCTTGCTCATTGTCGCGGCCGTCGCCCTGCCTATCGCACTGGCCCTGGCCTGGCGACGCCTTCCAGGCCGAATCGGTGGCGCCGCGCTACGGATTGGCATGATCATCAGTTGCCAGGTCATCGCTGTCATGGCTGCAGGGATCGCCTTGAACCGCGCTTTTTTGTTCTACGACTCCTGGGGCGAGCTCTTAGGACATCATGGGGGCGGCGGTCAGGCCGCCATCGCCGTCACCGACGAGGGACAGCTGGTGCCCGCGGATGGCAGTCAAGGCCGGATCAGCATCCTGACCGTGCACGGCAAGGTCTCGGGAGCCACAGAGCAGGTGCTCGTGTGGCTGCCCCCGCAGTACGACGCCGCTGGCGAAAAGAGAACCAGGTTCCCAGTCATCATGGCGCTGCCGGGCCAACCTGGCACACCTGCCGGAATCTTCAAGACGCTGAACCTGGGAAGCAACGCGATGCAGGCGATCAACTCCGGTCAGGTCAGGCCGTTCGTCGCGGTGATACCGCCGCTGTCCATCGCGCAGCCCCGCGACACCGAGTGCACCGATATTCCCCGAGGTCCGCAGGCCGACTCCTGGCTGGCTACCGACGTCCGAGAGGCAGTGATCAAGCGCTTCCGTGTTACTCCCGCACATTGGTCGACGATCGGCTGGAGTACTGGCGCCTTTTGCGCCAGCAAGATGCTGTTACGCCACCCGACCTCGTTTGTTGCTGCTGCCAGCATTGGTGGCTACTTCAGCGCTGAAGAGGACCATTCCACCGGAAACCTGTTCAACCACAGCCGCGCCCTCCGTAACGAGAACTCTCCGCTGTGGTTGATCAAGCACACGCTGAGCTACCCGGTGCATCTATTGATCATTACGTCCAAAGGCGATCGGGAATCGTGGGACGGGGTGCATTACGCCGATTCCAAGAAGGCCATTGCCGCCGCTCGTGGCATTCCGGGAGTAAGCACGATCGTGCTGCCGAGCGGCGGCCACAACTTCACCACGTACGTCCCGACTGTCGGTCCGGCGCTCGGATGGCTGGGCAAGAACGCCGGGCTCTAATGCGCGCTGAGCCCGTCGAGCGCAGCACTCGTCGCCCTTCGACAAGCTCAGGGCACATTTCGACAAGCTCAGGGCACATTTCGACAAGCTCAGGGCACATTGCTTCCGACACGCTCAGCGCTCCGACCCCACCACGTTGGGGACCGCCCCGCCGTAGCGCCGGTCCCGGGCGGCGTACTGCTCGATCGCCCGCCACAGATCACGGCGATCGAAGTCGGGCCAGAGTCGATCAAGGAAAACCAGCTCCGCGTACGCGCTCTGCCAGAGCAGGAAGTTGGACGTTCGCTGCTCTCCAGACGAGCGGACGAACAGATCGACGTCGGGGATGTCAGGTTCGTCGAGGAAGTGCCGGAAGCGCTCCTCGGTGAGCTTGCGCGGATCAAGTCGTCCCTCGGCAGCCAGCTCGCGCGATTCGCCGCGTGGCGTCGACGATTTCGGCGCGGCCTCCGTAGTTCACGCAGAACTGCAGGGTCAGCACGTTGTTGCCGACGGTGCGGCGTTCGGCGTCTTCCAGTTCGCTGATCACACTGCGCCACAGGCGCGGCCTTCGGCCGGCCCAGCGCACCCGGACGCCCATGGCGTCGAGCTGGTCTCGCCGCCTTCTGATCACGTCGCGGTTGAAGCCCATCAGCCAGCGAACC
Source organism: uncultured Actinomycetota bacterium (assembly GCA_963845915.1). GTDB lineage: Bacteria > Actinomycetota > Actinomycetes > Propionibacteriales > Propionibacteriaceae > Microlunatus. The sequence goes on along the minus strand of CAWJUB010000032.1, from coordinate 29,195 downwards.
TCATCAGGCGAGCGGTTCCAGTTCTCGGTGGAAAAGGCGTACGCGGAGAGGTACTTGACTCCGATCTCAATGGCCCCCTCGATCACGTCGAGGAGCGAAGCTTCACCGCGGGCGTGGCCCTCGGTACGTGGCAGGTTCCGCGCCTTCGCCCAGCGGCCATTGCCATCCATCACGATCGCGACATGGGTTGGCAGCCGGTCTCGAGGTATCTGCGGAGGACGGACGCCGCTGGGATGGGGTGGCGGCGGCCGAAACTCCGCGACACCGGAGTCGTCAGACCTGGTGTTCCTCCTGCGACTCTGAGCCGCCCGCGGCGCCGTCCTCGAAAGCTTGGCCACGTCAGGGACAATATCGAGGTGCCGACCTATCGCGACGAAGCCGTAGTGCTTCGCACGCACAAGCTCGGCGAGGCTGATCGGATCATCACCCTGTTGAGCCGACGCCACGGCAAGATTCGCGCGGTAGCGAAGGGCGTGCGGCGTACCACATCGAAGTTCGGCGCGCGGCTCGAACCGTTCTCCCACATTGATCTGCAGCTGGCGGTCGGTCGCTCGCTCGACGTGATCACTCAGGTTGAATCGCTGGACGCCTTCGGCGAGCCGCTGACCGACAACTATCCCGCCTATACGGCGGGGCAGGTGATGCTGGAGACGGCAGATCGGCTGGTGGTCGAGGAAGCCGAGCCCGCGGTGCAGCAATACCTGCTTCTCGTCGGCGCCCTACGCGCGCTCAACGACGGCACGTCGGACGGACGACGCCCACCGACGTTGATCTTGGACTCCTACCTGCTACGGGCCCTGGGCATGGCCGGCTACGCGCCATCGTTCTTCGATTGCGCGCGCTGTGGTCTCGCAGGACCGCATCGAGCATTCTCGCCCGCTTTGGGCGGGGCCGTCTGCGAACGCTGCCGCCCCGCGGGAGCCGCACGGCCCGCTCCCGAGACTTTGGCCTTGCTGGGTGCGTTACTCGAAGGTCGCTGGCGTGACACACGCCAGGTGAGTGATCAGGTAGCACGGGAGGCTAGCGGGATTACGGCCGCATTCCTCGCGTGGCACCTGGACCGCAATCTCAGATCTCTTGCGCATGTCGAGCGTTGACCCGAGGTGGACTCCACCGCACGAGTCACAGCCGTACATCGCCGCACCCCCGCCCCCGTCCGTTCCGCCACCGCCAGTTCCGCCCGGGCAGCCAGTCGTGGCGCCGGGACCGATTGCAGCTACGCCGGCGCCCGTGCAGCGCCCGCATCGGATCGCGTATCTCCTCGCGGTGATCATGCCGCTGATCCTGGTCGCCGTGCGTAGCCACGCCACTCGGGGTGGCATGGATCATCGCCCGACAACACCAAAGCCCCGCCAGCTCGACGACGCCGCCCCCACCAAATCCCAACGCGACAGACGGTGAGCCTGGCCTTGGCGATCCGTACTACCCGCAGGCCGGCAACAGCGGCTACGACGTCACCAAGTATCAGATCATGATCAATTGGGATCCGGCGACTCAGTCGATCACTGGCACGACGACGATCAGCGCGCAGGCCACTCAGCAGCTCAACTCGTTCTACGTCGACCTCGCGCTGCACACCGACAAGGTCACGGTCAATGGCGTGCCTGCGGAAGTCGGCTGCCCGAGGCTTCTCCGACGTCTACATCAAACCCGCGCAACCGATCGCGATCGGCAGCACGTTCCAGGTGGTCGTCAACTACTCGGGTAAGCCGGGCGAGATCAAACAGGGCGACCTACAACCATGGCTGGCCACTGACGGCGAGTGGATCGTCGCGGGAGAGCCAGAAAGCTCGGCATGGTGGTACCCCGCCAATGATCATCCGTCGGATCCGGCCTTGATGGACGTTTCGATCCGAGTGCCTGCCGGCATGAAGGCCATCAGCGTAGGCCGGCTCGAATCGGCTGACGCGGGGAATGAAAAGAACTTCGACACGTGGCACTGGATCGCACGGCAGCCGATGGCGTCGTATCTGAACTTCATGGCCATCGGCCAGTTTGAGCTCAAGCAGGGCATCGATCATGGCCTTCCGTACGTCTACGCAGTGTCAGAGAAGCTGACGGCCGAGCAGCGGAAGACGGCGTTCGCCGCGCTGCTGACCACAGGTCGACGGATTCGCACCCTCGAGAGAATGTTCGGCCCCTACCCCTTCACCGAGCTAGGCGGCATTGTGCCGGCGCATCGGCTCTGGTTCGGCGGGCTGGAGACCCAGACCCGGCCGGTCTATGAGGCGAGGTCGATCTTGAACCGCGGCTTCGAGCCCGGCCTGCTCGACCATGAGCTCGCCCACATGTGGTTCGGCGACAACGTCACCGTGCGGCAATGGAATGACATCTTTACGACCGAGGGGTACGCGTCCTGGGCCCAGTGGGGAGCTACTGAGCTGACCGGGGGCCGTAAGGCCAATGACGCTTTGAACCGTGCGTATGACCGGCTCAAGGACAACGATGCTTTCTGGAAGATCACCATGATCGACCCGGGCAGATCGCATCTGTTCGACGCTGTCTATGTCCGCGGCCCGATGGCGCTGCAGGCGTTACGCAACGTGATTGGGGATCAGGCATTCTTCTCGCTGGCCAAGGACTGGGCTCAAGATCCCGGGAGTCGCACGCTCGAGGAGTGGATGGCCGCAGCCCAGGCGCACACCACAATTGATCTTGGACCCTTCTTCCGGGCCTGGATCTACTCCCCCACTGCTCCGGCTCGAACCGCAGCCAACGGCTTTCGAGAATGAAAATTCCCGCCGTACGCAACGACGGGAACCTTCATTTCGATGGGAAGCGGCAGTTACCTGACTCGGTTGATGGCCGAGGTAACGGCCTTGAGCGAGGCGGTGACGATGTTTGCGTCCATGCCTACTCCCCATACGACCATGCTGTCTTCGCCTTGCCCGACCTCGCACTCCACGTACGCCGCGGCGAGCGCGTCACCACCCGAGGACAGCGCATGCTCGGTGTAGTCAAGGACCCGTACGTGATGATCAAGCGTGGAGATGGCATCGACGAACGCCGATACCGGGCCGTTCCCCTCACCCGTGATCGTCTGCATCCAGCCTCCTGCCACGACCTGAGCGGTCAGTGAGGTCTGGCCCTTCGCCGTCGATGCAGTGGAGACGCTCACCAGCCGCAGCGGCGTATCAGGCTCCAGATACTCGAACTGGAAGATCTCCCACAGCCGGCTCGAGCTGACCTCTCCACCGCCGGCGTCGGTGTGCGCCTGAACCGCCTTGGAGAACTCGATCTGCAGCCTCCGAGGCAGATCCAAGTTGTGCTCGGATTTCATGATGTAGGCGACGCCGCCCTTGCCGGACTGCGAATTCACCCGGATGACCGCTTCGTACGTGCGGCCCACATCGAAGGGATCGATCGGCAGATACGGGGCCTGCCAGGCGATTTCGCGCACGCTGATCCCTTCCGCCTCGGCGCGCTTCTCCAGATCCTCCAGGCCCTTCTTGATCGCGTCCTGGTGGCTGCCGGAGAAAGCGGTGTAGACCAAGTCGCCCGCGTACGGATGGCGCGGGTGGACCGGCAGGTTGGTGCAGTACTCCACGGTGCGACGGATCTCGTCAATACGGGAGAAGTCGATCTTGGGATCTATTCCTTGTGAGAACAGGTTCATCCCCAAAGTCACCAGGTCGACGTTGCCGGTGCGCTCGCCGTGCCCAAACAGACAGCCCTCGACGCGGTCAGCTCCGGCCATCATGGCCAGCTCCGTCGCCGCCGTGGCTGTGCCGCGGTCGTTGTGCGGGTGCAGCGAGATTGCGACGTGCTCCCGGTTGTGAACATGCCGGCTGAACCACTCGATTTGATCGGCGTAGACGTTCGGCGTTGCCATCTCGACGGTGGCCGGCAGGTTCAGGATGATCTCGCGGCCGGCTGTGGGTTGCCAGACATCCATCACCGCATTGCAGACCTCGACCGCGAACTCCATCTCGGTACCGGTGAAGATCTCCGGCGAGTACTCGTAACCGAACTCGACGTCGCCGAGATACTGCTCGGCGTACTTCATCACCAGCTCGGTCCCCCGCGTGGCCAAGGCAATGCATTCGGCCTTGTCGACGTGGAAGACCACCCGCCGGAAGAGCGGCGCTGTGGCGTTGTACATGTGAATGGTGGCTGTCTTGGCCCCGACAATCGACTCCGCCGTGCGTTCGATGAGGTCCTCACGGGCTTGGGTCAGCACCGAGACAACGACATCGTCAGGGATCTTGTCCTGCTCGATGAGCTGTCGGACGAAGTCGAAATCGGTCTGGCTCGCTGAGGGAAATCCGATCTCGATTTCCTTGTAGCCCAGCTGCACCAACAGCTCGAACATCTTGTGCTTGCGAGCCGGGGTCATCGGATCGATCAGGGCCTGGTTGCCGTCACGAAGATCGGTAGACAACCAGCGCGGCGCCCTGGTGATCACATTCGAAGGCCAAGTCCGATCTGGCAGGTCGATAGGGGTGAACGGCCGATACCGGTGGAAGGGCATCGGACTGGGTTGCTGGACCGGTACCGTTGCACTCTTGTGCCGAACGATGTCGACGAGCTGGTTCGCTGCGCCCTGAGCCCGTCGAAGGGCTCGGCGTGATGATGTCTGACATGGATTCCTCGCTGGTGAATGTGGAGCGGACCGGAAGCGCGTCAGACTCCGCAGCGAGGATGCCGGCCCCTAGTGGGCCTCGCTGCGGCAGCGGAGGAGGAGCAGCGCGAAATGGCGCTGGGTGCTTGCCACGTCGTCACTGTAACACCGCGCGGCAGGTGCGGCCCAAGCGTCATCTCGAAAATTGCGTGGCGGAAGTCCGGTGAGCTACGGCACTCTGGTCTGATGCCGTTCGTACGCGTCCAGCCTGACGACCTGCCTCGGGTCACCGTCGTCGCCGACATCCAGGAGGCGGCGCGTCAGGTCGACGACCCCGACGACTTTCCGGCCATTCCAGAGATGCTCGCCGGGGATCTGCGTTATGGCTGGGATCTTGAGCCCGCTGAGCACTATCTCTACATACCTGATGACGCCACCGAGGCCGTCGGCGTGCTGGCGGTGGACCTTCCGACTCGCGACAACCTGCATCTGGTGTGGGCTGAGATCTTGGTGCATCCCGATCATCGCCGGCGCGGGCATGGTTCGGCGATCATGAACGAGGTCATGCGCCGGACCCGAGAAGCGGGCCGCAACACGATCTGGGTGGGCACAGCTGAAGATGATCAAGGCGCCCGCAAGTTCGTCGAAGGATTCGGTTTCAGCTACGCCAGTCACGACGCCCGCCGCCGCCAGGTGATCGCGGATGTTGATCAAGCTGAGGTGCAGCGGCTGTGGAGCGTTGCCCAGCAGCAGGCGGCTGACTACTGTCTGGAACGGTTGCGACCGCCGACCGCGGATGAGATTCTCGGTGAGCTGATCGAGGTCACGGCGGCGATCAACGACGCGCCGATGGGCGAACTGACCTATGAAGACGAAAAGTTCGATCTGCAGCGGCTTCGGGACTTCGAGACGGCGCTGGTCGGCCGCGGGGAACGGGCGTACCGAGTGATCGCCAGACATCGCCAAACCGGTGAGGTCGGTGGCCACACCATCGTCGCCACTCACCCGTTGCGGCCTGAGATCGCCGGTCAGGGTGACACGGCCGTCGCGCGGCAGCACCGAGGGCACCGGCTCGGCCTACTGCTCAAGATCGACATGATGCGCTGGCTGGCCGAGGCCGAACCGCAGCTGAAGATCATTCAAACCTGGAACAACGTCGACAACAGCGTTCATGATCAACGTGAACGAAGCGTTGGGCTACCGGCTCTCGCGCATCTTCAACATGTACGAACTTGAACTTGACGTTGAAACCGCCGCGGCGCGAAATCGCACGCCGCCCTGCACCGCGTTCTTACGCACAAGGCGCACGAATATCGGGGCAACAGGCCGAATCTGGCCGCAGATGCGAGCAATTTGTGCGGAGAAACGGCGAACTCGCACCGGCAGCGCGATTGCGCGAGCGGCTCAAATTAAATGGGCATTGATCGCGTCGAAGGCGGCCAGCGTGGAAAACAGTCTCCAGGAGTCTTGCGGCGTCGGCCAGCTGGACAGCTTGACCGCCACCAGACCGGTCTCCCGATCGACGAAGATCATCTGCCCGTGGATGCCCAGGCAGAGCAGCACCTGCCGATCCGGCCAGGGAAACCAAAATTGATTGCGATACATGCCGCCCGGCATCCGGGTGTCATTCAGGCTGGACGCGAATGCCTCGCGCGAGTCGAGACCGCCCGCGAAGCTGTCGGCGATCCACGACTCCGGAACGACCTCCTCACCGCTCAACGATGTGCCGTCCTGAGCGATCATCACTCCGAATCGAGCGAGATCACACATGGCCGCGGAGATGCTGCCGTCGAACATTCCGGTGCCCTCGGAGTCGACCCCGATGTTGGCGTCAAAGTCCGCCCCCAACCGCGACCAGACCCGTTCGCTCGCGAGCCCTGGGAAGCGCTGGCCAGTGGCAGCCTCACAGACCCAGCCCAGGATGTCGGTTTCGCAGCTGCGATAGTCGAACGGTCCACCGTGCGGCTCGCGCTGGCGGAGCGTCCGTAGGAACTCACGAAGGGTTCGTGGCACGTCAGCTGAGCGACGGGGTGCCCAGCCGACTGCCTGTTCCAACACCCGCACCTCGGAGTCCGGGTCCAGGTAGTCCTCGGAGAATTCGATGCCGGAGCGCATGTCGAGGAGCTGGCGCACCGTGGCCCCGCGGTAGCCGCTCTGCTCGAGCTCCGGCACGAACGCCGTGACCTGCCCCTCGATGTTGAGTACGCCGTCACTCGCCAACGCGCCAACCAGGATGCCGACGATGGACTTGCTCACTGACATCAAGAGGTGCAGCGTCGCGGGCTCCATCTCCCCGGCGTACTCTTCGGCAAGAATGTGATCGCCTCGCACCACCATCCACCCGTCGGTGTTGGTTTCGGCCATGATCTTCCCGACACTGCTCGAGGCGCCGTCCGCGTCTCGACAGGGCAGCTCAGCGAGGGGTTCGATCCGCCGCAGCAGCGGTGCTGCGGGCTGGGATCCACGGGATATGAGCGCGGTCGGGAAGATCTCTGCGATGTGGCAGAAGGTCCATCCGATCTGCTCCGCCGTTTGCCAGTTGTCAAGGGTGACCGGAAACGGCGGCCGGCTCGCTGTCGAGCCGATCACTACCGCCCGTCACTTCGCCATTGAGGCCGCTCGTGCCACTCGTGCGGCGCTGACCTCGGCGCTGCCGAGCGGCAGGCCGGTGTACTGGTTGCGGATCGAGTCGATGAGATGTCTCGCACGGATGGTCAGCGTATCCGCCTCTGAATCGGCTCGGCGCTGTAGACGCCCTTTCGTGACCAGCACGCCGAGATCGGCACCCTTCCAGCGGTAGTCCCCGGCACCGTAGATGCGCAGGAAGAACGCCTCCGATTCGTTCTGCAGCTGGTGCCAATCCAGGGCCGCCCTCCGATAGACCAAGGACCCTGACCGGTCATAGGAATACTGCCCGGTAAGCGGGGCCTCGGTGATCAACTGGACCGCCGAGGACGTTTCCTTGATGACCATCTGGCTCCACAGGTCTTCGGCCGCGAGCTCCCGCCACCGCGCATTGATCTCGTCGACGTCGAACTCGAAGGGCACATCGAAGTACTCCAGCAGATGAAAGGCGAACAAGGGAACGTCCGCGTACGCGCCTGCGGTCACATTGGTGATCGCAGAAGCTCCGCTGATTCGCGGGTTGAGCTCGCCGAGGTAGACCTCATCGGTGTCGGTGTCGACCAGCACGTCGACCTCGAAGAAGCCTCGGTAACCCTCCGCGCCGAGGCGGTCGCCGAGCCGTCCAACAAGATCACCTGCTCGGCGTCGCAGGTCCTCGGTCAACACCTCGGGGAACATCTCGTTGCCGCACCAGCCACCCCGATACGGGGTGAGCTGGGCATGGCCGGTGAGCTCTGACATGAACGGACCGACGATGGTGCCGTTGCGAGTGATGACCGCTTCCACGGCGACCGGGCGGTTGTTGATCCGCTTCATCACCTTGATCTCGTTGCCGATGATGTCGCGCTGATTCCGCTTCCAGCCGGTCTCGTCGTCGATGAAGAAGGTTGTCTTGCCGGAGTCGCCGTACGCCGTTTGCACCACCAGGTCCGTTGCCAAGGCCGCCGGCCGTCGCCGCGTCAAGTAGCTCCTGATACTCCCGAACAGTGATCAACACGTTCGGCACGCTGGCCGCCCCGACCTCGTCGCCGAGTCGGGTGGTGACGAGCTTGGAGTCGAGATGCTCGCGAAGCTCGGCCGCCGGAAGGATCAGGTCGTAGCCGAGCTCATCGCAGATCCGCTCGGTCTCGGCGTCGAAGAACACCATGGCAACCTTCGGGCGTTGGCCCGGCGGTGCGGGGCGTGACATGTGAGCCCGCACCTCGGGATTGACCAGCAGCCAGTTGTTGATCTCCTCGCCGCTGCTGAATTCGATGTAGGGCTTGTGCTTTGGGCTGAACACTCGCGGATGAGCCCCGTCCCAGCCGTCGTAGTAGCTGACGTAGGAAAAGTTCCGCACCCAGCGGTCGAGTCCCAGCAGATTGAAGGGTGTCGCTCCGACGAAGTAGATGGGTACCTCGTTGGTGCGAAAGAAGTGCCGCACCTCGGAGATGTTGCGAAGCGGGCGCCGGCTGCGCACCAATGCCGGCTCGGCGAATGCGGCATCGGTTCCGACGCTGATCTCGGCGGCCGAGGACACCTGAGGCGACGCGTCTGACGATGCGGTGTCGGTATGAACCTGCGCTGTGCGATCCGTTGGCGGCGTGTCGTTCATGATCGTGTCGTCACTTTTCTTGATCGTGGCCGAGGTGGGTGTGGTGATGCTGCTGGATCTCGCCTTCAGGGATCGGCGCCGCTCGTTCGCTGAGCAGTGGGAGCAGCGGATCCCATCGCGTACCGTCCCGCAGATCCTGACGCTTGCGGGCGATGGCGCAGAGCGCCTCGAGGACCACCCGATTAGCAAGCGCGGCGGTGATGTCGGCGTGGTCGTACGGCGGGCTGACCTCGACAACATCCATTCCGACCACTGGGAGTTCGAGACAGATCCTGCGCACGGCGTCCAGCAATTCGCGGGCGGACAGCCCGCCGGGCTCCGGAGTGCCAGTGCCCGGTGCGTGTCCTGGATCGCAGACATCGATGTCGACCGACAGGAACACCCCGTCGCAATCGTCGGTCGCGATCGTGAACGCCTCGGTCAGGCAGTCCCGCAGCCCGCGCTGCACGATCTCGGTCATCTCATAGGACCGCATGTGCTGCGCTGCCATCCAGTCCAGGGTTTCCGGCGGTGGCCAGTACCCGCGCAGCCCGATCTGCAAGAACCGGTCACCGCGTACGGCGCCTGACTCGATCAGCCGACGCATGGGCTGGCCGTGACCCCACAGCGAGCCGAACTCGATGTCGCCGGTGTCGGCATGAGCGTCGAAGTGGATCATCGACACCCGGCCCGCTCCGATGACGTTCGCACAGCCCTTGGCATCCGGATAGGCGATCGAATGATCGCCGCCGAGCGAGAGCGGTATTGCTCCTGACTGAGCGACCTTTTGAACCGCCGCCTCGAGAGCCGGCAGGGCGACCTCAATGTCGCCGGAATACATCTCGACATCACCGGCGTCGTAGACCTTGAGGTCCTGCAGACCGTCGGTGCGCAAGGCCAGCGACGGTCGTGATCCGTCGTGCGGCAGGTAGTCGGTCATCCGGATGGCTTGCGGCCCGAAGCGGGTACCGGCCCGGTAGGACGTGCCGCCGTCGAACGGCGCGCCCAAGATCACCACATCGGCGTCGGCGTAGCTGCTTTCGTCGTCGAGGTCGCATTCAGGCACGCCGAGAAAGGTGAAGTCGGGACCGAATTGCGGGCCGTAGCGAGTCATCACGACACCAGGTGCTCGTGCGGGCGCATCGCGTGCGCGGATTCGTGAATGATCGTCTCGCCACCGAAGAAGCGGTTGCCGCACTCGCATGATGGCCATGAAGATCAACCGACAAGATCAGCCCGAGACCGAGATCAGCACCAGTCCGAGCGCTCCAACTGGCGTCAACGCGTACGCCGGCGCCACCGACGAGATCCCGAGCATGGTGCCGCCGAAGAGACCGACGACATTGCTCTTCAAACCCTTATCTGCCATCTCGCCGACCCTTCTCGAGGCAGTTATGAGTAATGACGAAGGATTAGCCCTCGAATCCGTGATACTGCATGACGTGCTTGATCCGGGTGTAATCCTCCAGCCCGTACATCGACAGATCCTTGCCGTAACCGGAGTGCTTGTAGCCCCCGTGCGGCATCTCCGCTTGCAGCGGGATATGGCAGTTGATCCAGACGCAGCCGAAGTCCAGCCGAGCAGACATCCGCACCGCCGTGCCCGCATTCGAGGTCCATACCGAAGACGCGAGCGCGTACTCCGAATCGTTGGAGAGCGCGACCGCCTCGTCTTCGTCCCGGAACTTCTGGATGGTGATCACCGGTCCGAAGATCTCGGTGGTGATCAACTCATCGCTCTGCCGTACGTCGGCGATCACGGTTGGCTCGTAGAAGTAGCCGCGATCGCCGATCTGGTTGCCGCCGGTCACCACCCTGGCATGATCAGGGGTACGGTCCACCAGCCCCGAGATATGGCGCAGCTGATTGGCATTGTTGATCGGCCCGTAGAACAGATCCTCATCATTCGGGTCATAGCCGGTGCGGGTCTCGGCCGCCGACTTGCCGAGCTCGGCCACGAATTCGTCGTAGATCCCGGTCTGGCAGAGCACCCGGGTCGCCGCCGTACAGTCCTGGCCGGCGTTGAAGAGGCCGCCAGCCCTGATGCCTTCAACGGCGGAGGACAGATCAGCGTCGTTGAAAACCACGACTGGGGCCTTACCGCCCAGCTCGAGGTGGGCAACCTTGACGTCGGCCGCTGCCGCGGTTGCTACCGCGATGCCGGCCCGGGTAGAGCCGGTGATCGAGACCATCCGCGGAATCCTGTGCGAGACCAGCGCGGCACCCGTTTCGCGGTCTCCGCAGACCAGGTTGGCGACACCCTTGGGGAAGATGTCCTGCATCTTCTTCACCATCCACACCGAGGAGCCGGGGGTGGTGTCCGACGGCTTGAGTACCACGGTGTTGCCCGCTGCTAGCGCGGGAGCGAACTTCCAGACGGCCATCATCATGGGGTAGTTCCACGGCGCGACCTGGCCGATCGGGCCGCGCGGCTCGCGACGCACGTACGAGGTGTGGCCCTTCATGTACTCCCCACCCGACTTGCCTTCCAGCACCCGCGCAGCACCCGCGAAGAAACGGATCTGGTCGACCATCGGAACGATCTCATCGGCCATCACCGAACCGAAGGGTTTGCCGGTGTTCTCGGACTCAATCCGCGACAACTCCTCAGCATTGGCCTCGATCACGTCGGCTAGCTGGAGCAAGTACTTCTGGCGCTCTGCCGGGGTGGTCCATCGGTAGCTGTCGAAAGCTGCCGCGGCCGCCTGGAAGGCAGCGTCGACGTCCTCCGCGCTGGAGTTGGGCGAGGTGGCGTATACCTCGCCGGTCGAGGGATTGATGATGTCCAATACATCGCCCGATGCCGACGGGCGCTCCTCACCATTGATGATGTTGGAGAAGACTTGCTTGTCTGCCATGGCTATACCTTTCAGCCTTTACTGCTTGGAAAATTCGGTTTGATTGCTCCACTCGCTTCGCTCGCTCCGCGCGGATCATCGCCCCGCATGTTCGGGGTGGCTGTGGCCACCCGTGCTGGACATCGTGCTCGGGGCATCAAGAGCGGGGTTCTGGTCAAAGAATCCGAACGGCTTGAGCCAGAACGAGATGATGTCGACTGGCATGATCGGCCAGTCCTCGGTACGCGTGATGTGGTGGATCCCGAAGACGTACCACAGCACGACATCGGTTTCCACCAGGGATGCGTCGTCGGTGATCCAGCGGGTAATGCCGGTGTCTTCGCTCGACTGGGTCGGGTAGTCACCGGCCGGCCACCGTTCGGCGTCGTCGTACGCGGTCACCCACACGGTATGGCCGATGACCGGAGCTCGTGCGTAGACGGGCGAGGAAGAGTCCAGCAGCGAAGGGATTGCCGCTCCGGGCACCAGCTTGTACGCGGTGTTGCTGCCGTGGCGATTCCGCTTGTTGGGGTTGAGCACCTTCCAGGTCCGCTGGCTTTCCCACTTGAAGTCGCGAGCGGACTGGCTCTCGGATTCGATGATCGTGTTCTGTGTGGACACACCCAACCCGTACGGATTGTCCTCGCTGGTCGGCTCGGCGACCGAGTCCACCTCGACCACCGTGTTCTCTTCGCCGTCAATGTCCAGGTCGAGCTTGGCGATCACGAAGTGCTGGTGGAACGGCGCGTAGGTTCGCTGGTCGACCTTCGTGCCGTACGGAGAGCTGTCGTCGTCGCTCTCCATCGGGGTAGTCACCATCAAGCCGGTGGCCCGGATCTCGCACTCGATGTTCCCGTCCTGATAGAACCTCCAATAGATCAGGTACTCGTAGTTGGCGACAGTGGCATGCGCCGAGACCACCATGCGGCGCATCCGACGTACTTCGGCGCCGGTCTCTGCATCAATGTGCTTCCACAGCACCGCGTTGTCTTCTTCGTGGAGGCAGACGGCGCGCTCGATCATGATCGGCTCGCCCCGTGAATCGGGCACCACGGCGTCGACGTACCTGATCTCGCCGAGGCAGTCGCAGCCCAGCTCCAGCGACGTCGTCATGTAACCGAGACCCCACTCACCTATGTCGAACGCCGTGCGCCGATAGTGGTCGAAGCCCGGGTCGCGATACGGGACCACCATCTCGGCGAACGACATCCGATAGGCGATGTCTCGCGTGGTGCCCTGGTCGTCGAAGGCAACCTGGTAGATCACCGGACCTTCGCGGAAGTTGAATCCCAGCCGCATTGACCAGTTCTGCCAGCGCAGCTCGTTGCCGTCGACAGTGAAGGAGATGCCCTCGGGCTGGCTGATCTCGAGCGGCTTGAGATCGGTGCGCTGCCGCGTGCCGCGTACCCGCGGATCGTATTCGGCGTCGACCTTCGGTAGCCCGTAGTCGTGGTGATCTTCGATCTCGAGCATCTCGAGGGTGTTCATATCGACGATGATCTTGAGACCGGAGACCGGGTGCGCGTACGGATTGCCCTCGGGCGTCTCGCGCATCCACAGGTCGCACCAGCCCAGCCGCCGATCACGCCACTGCTCAGGCATCATGGCCTTGCCGTAAGTCCAGACGTCGAAGAGCACCAGGGACGGGTCGGTTATGCCTCGCGCCGCGAGTCGGGCCAGCACCTCGGGATGCTCATGCAACGCATGATCAACGTCGTGGTACTCATCGATGGTGAAGTTCGGACAGACACCCGGCTGGTGGGTCCAGGAGTCAACGCGATCACCGACGAGATCGACCACTGCTTCGTATGTCTCGTTGGTTTGCTTATCCCAAAGGACCGACAGTGACCGACGTGGTACCGCATCGCCCGGTTTCCACGCCTTCACCTCGATCTTGGGCGGCTCTTTGAGTTCGATCGAGGCAAAACGCCAGGAGTCGGTGACGCCCTGGTCTCGCCGCAAGATCGCCGCTGTGCTCTGAAATTCTGTCGGGGAAAGCGGATCAAGCGGATGAGCGGCCATGGGCGGTGAATTCCTTCCTATTTCTAGCTGCTCGCGCACAAAGGAAGGGACGCTCGCAGCTCCGGAGCCCGCGGTCGAGCGCTGCGCTCAACAGTGAGCTGAACAGGCAAAGGTCTTACCGTGCATGATCGCAGCCCCGCGCCGCGCGGGAATACATCGCGTGCTGCCGTGCTTAGCGGCAGACGACAGCGAGTGAAGCAATCAGCGCAAAATTGCGCAGCAGCGCAAGCCTAGAAGCCCAACCGGTTCAGATGCTTTGGGTTCCTTTGCCATTCCTTGAGCACCTTGACCCGGAGGTCGAGATAGACCGGAGTTCCCAGTAGTGCCTCGATCTGCTGCCGGGCCGCCGCGCCGATCTGCCGCAGCCGGCTGCCGCGATGGCCGATCACAATCCCCTTCTGGGAGTCGCGCTCGACGATCATGGACGCGTAGATGTCGAGCAGCGGCTTGTTCGCCGGGCGCCCGTCCCGAAGTCCCATCTCATCCACGGTGACAGTGATCGAGTGCGGCAGCTCATCTGTGACCTCCTCCAGTGCCGCTTCCCGGATCAGCTCGGCGACCAGTGTTTCCTCAGGTTCGTCAGTGATCTCCCCGTCGGGATATAGCGGTTGACCCCCCGGCAATAGACCAATGAGAGCCTCGCTCAAGACGTCCAACTGAAAGTGCTGGGTCGCTGACACCGGAACGATGTCGGCCCAGTTGATCTTCAGCGCGTTCTCCAGGTCGGCAATACTCACCAGGTGCTCAGCCATTCGCTGCGACGGGACGAGGTCGGACTTTGTCGCAATGGCCACGAGTTGCGGAGTCTTCGGCAGGGCGGCAAGCTCACTGACCAGATATCGATCGCCGGGACCGATGCGTTGGTCGGCCGGTAGGCAGACGCCGACCACGTCGACCTCTGACCAGGTTGCCCGGACGACGTCATTGAGCCGCTCACCGAGCAGCGTCCGTGGCTTGTGCAGGCCAGGGGTGTCGATGATCACGAGCTGGGCATCGGGCCTTTCGTACGATGCCGCGCACGGCGTGCCTGGTGGTCTGCGGCTTCGATGACTCGATGACGATCTTCTGACCGACCAACGCATTGGTCAGGGTTGATTTGCCCGCATTGGGTCGGCCGACGAAGCAGGCGAATCCCGAGCGGAACTGGCCGACCGGGTCGCTGCTGTGCCCTTCGGTCACCTTGACGCCTGCGCTGCACAACGACCCCTCGGCAGCGCCGAGGCGGGGTCGTTACGACTGGCTGTGCCGCGAAACGTACCCGGGGAGGTCCGTCATAGCTGGCTCACCTCGAGAATCTTGCCGGCAGAATCCACCGACCAGACAGCCAACATTGGAGCCCGACAGGTCGCGTAGCACGTCGAAGTCCTGCTCGGAGGGAGGCGTACCCGCCACCGCCACGGCCTCGAGCCCGGTCGCTCCTGATGAGACAGCCATCGCCACGGCCACGGCAACGGCCGACAGCGTCAAGTGCTCGAGCTCCACCCGCGCACCCGCGTACACGCGTCCATCGTTGTCTCGTACGGACGCACCCTGCGAGGACCCGTTACGCGCCAGAGTGGCACGCGCCAAAGTGATCAACTTCTGGTCCTCTGGATCCGGCAGAATCAGGGACTCCACAGCGGCATCGCTCACGAGGCGCGCGCCTGCTCGGCGACAATTCGGGTAGCCGCATCCGCCCGAGCGTCCGCCTC
The DNA here is from genome assembly GCA_963845915.1 of uncultured Actinomycetota bacterium. Lineage (GTDB taxonomy): Bacteria > Actinomycetota > Actinomycetes > Propionibacteriales > Propionibacteriaceae > Microlunatus. Next base: position 13,886 of record CAWJUB010000032.1, on the reverse strand, counting down.
GGATTCCTCCGAGGAGATCCTGGTGACGATCACCGTGCCGATCCTGTTCCGGCGACCGGCCGACCGTTCGGCAACCAGCTCCAACCCGTCGTACTTGACCACCGAGCCCGCGATCGGGATCTTGTTGAGCTGCTTGGCCATCAGCCCACCGACCGTTTCCACGTCGTCATCGTCGAGCTTCAGACCGAAGAGTTCGCCCAGTTCGTCGACCGGCAGCCGCGATGAGACCCGAAAGCGCTCTTCACCGAGCTGGGTGATGTCGGTGTTCTCCTCGTCGTATTCGTCGGTGATCTCGCCGACGATCTCCTCCAAGATGTCCTCGATCGTGACCATTCCGGCTGTCCCGCCGAACTCGTCGACCACGATCACCAGGTGCACGCGCTTGGCCTGCATCTCCTGCAACAGTTCATCAACCGGCTTGGAGTCCGGGCAGAAGACGGCTGGACGGATCATCGAGCCCACCCGCTCGGTGGACTGGGCGTCCGGTGCATCGTAGATCCGTCGGATGACGTCCTTGAGATACAGCACACCGACGACGTCATCAATCCCTTCGCGGATCACCGGAATCCGGCTAAACCCAGAACGCAGAGCCAGCGAGACGGCCTGGCGCAAGGTCTTGTACTCCTCGATGAAGACCATGTCGGTGCGGGGCACCATCACCTCGCGGGCGATCGTGTCGCCCAAGTCGAAGACCGAGTGAATCATCTTGCGTTCGCCGGATTCGATCTCATCCCTGGCTTCGGCGAGGTCCACGAGCTCACGCAGTTCGGCCTCGGTCGCGAACGGGCCGTCGGTGAAACCCCTGCCCGGAGTCAGCGCGTTGCCAATCATGATCAGCAGCCGCGGAAATGGCCCGAGGACGGTCGTAATAGCCACCAGCGGTCCTGCGGCAGCGCAGGCGACGCGGTCCGCATGTTGACGGCCCAACGTACGGGGCGCTACTCCCCAGGCAATGTACGAGACGATGATCATGATGCCGGCGGTGACGGCACCGGCCTGCCACGTCTTGGGGATCAGCGAGAAGATCACGTTCGCGACCAGGATGATCGCCGAAATCTCGATCATGCTTCGGACGAAAAGCGCCGTGTTGAGGTAGCGCGGCGGATCCTCGACGATCTTGCGGACTCGTTGCGCACCGGGTCGGTCTTCTTCGACCAGTCGGTTGGCACGGGCTTTGGAGAACGATGAAAAGGCGGCCTCTGCCGCCGCGATCAATCCAGCGAGAATCATCAGGACGAACGCGATGCCGAGCTGGAGCCAGTCGGCCGATGTCATCGTGAACCTCTGAGCCGGTCCGTACGCTGCTGAGCCCAAGCCGAGACGATCTTGTCGGTGAGGCCGAACATTTCCGCGTGGTCTTCGGGTGTGGCGTGATCGTATCCGAGTAGATGCAACAGCCCGTGGACCAGTAGATACTCTGCTTCTTCGTTCGGGGTGCGTTGGTGTTCTTGGGCCTGTCGCTCGGTCACCGCGGGGCATAACACGATGTCGCCCAGCAGACCCGCCGGAGGTTCCTCGCCGTCAGCCGGTGGCCGCAACTCGTCCATCGGAAAGCTCAGCACGTCGGTCGGTCCGGGCTCGCCGAGGTACTTCTCGTGGTAGGCGCTCATGGTGTCCTCGTCCACGAGAAGAATCGACAGTTCCGCGAGCGGATGGATCCGGAGCTGATCGAGGGCAAAGCTGGCAAGTCTGACGAGGGCCGCATTGTCAGCCTCGATGCCCGACTCGTTGCTGATGTCGATACTCACGTCCGAGCCCCCCGGAGCGGCCGGATTGTCACGGCCACCGCCTAGCGACCCGGACGGGCTGGCGCCGAGTGTCCAGACTCACGCGACGCATCCGCATGATCCGCCTCGAACCTGTCGTAGGCCGCGACGATCCGGCCCACCAGCTTGTGCCGCACCACATCGTGATTGGTCAGGTTGCAGAAGGCGATGTCGTCGACCTTGTCGAGCACACCCCGTACGACCCGGAGACCGCTGCGAGTACCGCCAGGCAGATCGACCTGGGTAATGTCGCCGGTGACCACCATCTTGGCGCCGAAGCCCAGCCGGGTCAGGAACATCTTCATCTGTTCCATCGAGGTGTTCTGCGCCTCGTCCAAGATGATGAACGCGTCGTTCAAGGTGCGCCCGCGCATGTACGCCAGGGGCGCAACCTCAATGGTCCCGGCTGTCAGTAGCCGCGGAATTGAATCCGGATCGAGCATGTCGTGCAGGGCGTCATAGAGCGGACGAAGGTATGGGTCGATCTTGTCGCTCAATGTGCCTGGGAGAAAGCCGAGGTGCTCACCCGCCTCCACCGCAGGACGGGTCAGGATGATCCGGTTGACCTGCTTGTTCTGCAGTGCCTGGACGGCCTTCGCGATGGCGAGATAGGTCTTCCCCGTACCAGCCGGCCCAATGCTGAACACCACGGTGTGCTTGTCGATGGCATCGACGTACCGCTTCTGGTTGAGCGTCTTAGGCCGGATCGTCTTACCGCGGGAGGACAAAATGTTGTGGGTCAAGACGTCGGCCGGCCGGGTTTCCTCCCGTCCAGCAAGCATCGAGCAGGTGCGCTCCACGGCGTCCGCGGTCAGGCCCTGCCCGGTCCGCAGCACGGTGACCAGCTCGGTGATCACGTCAATAGCAAGGTCAACTGCTGCCGGTGATCCCGTCAGGGTGATCTCGTTGCCCCGGACATGGATGCCTGCTTCCAGCTCACGTTCGAGGATGTGCAGGAACTCGTCGCGAGGCCCCAGAATGTTCACCATCTCGACCGACGCCGGAACTGTCACTCGGCGTAGCTCCTCGATACCGCCGTCAGCAGTTCGCTGGCTCGATGCCTTCCTCAATGAATTGGAGGCAGGCGATTCTCGATGGCGTGCGCCGGACGCGTCGGGAGCGCTAGCCGTGAAGTCTGACCTACTCAGTTGGTTCCTCGCAGTCGGATGGAAATGTCAACACCCCATCCTAGGTCACTGGTACGCGCGAGCAACTCTCAATTAGTGACGCGCAGTTACATCCGAGTGGAGCGCAAACCGATCGGTCGCGGCAACCAACGCCTCGAGGATGCCGGGTTCGCTGAATGCATGGCCAGCCACCGGTGCGATCCTGAATTCCGCTTCCGGCCAGCCCTGATACAACTCGTACGCGGTGACTGCGGGAGTGGCGACGTCATAGCGACCTTGAATGATGACCGCGGGAATTCCGGCCAATCGATCGACGTTGGCGATCAGCTGACCTTCAGCGAACCAGCCGCGGTGGAAGAAGTAGTGGTTCTCGATGCGCGCGAAAGCCAAGGCAAATGCCGGATCGCTGAAGTCGGCGATCAGGCCGTCATCTTGCTCCAAAGTGATCGTGGCAGCCTCCCAGGTGCTCCATGCCACGCCGGCCGGCCCATGTACTGCCGGGTCAGGATCGAACAGCAGGTCGTGGTAGGCCGCAATCGCGTCCCCGGTGAAGGAGCGACCGCCCAGCGGAGCCAGGAACATCTCGTAGCGCTCCGGAAACAGCTGCCCGGCCCCGCCGTTGTAATAGAAGTCGAGCTCGCTCCGGCGGAGCGTGAAGATGCCGCGCAGCACCAGCTCGGTGACGCGGTCAGGGTGATCCTCGGCGTACGCCAGCGCGAGCGCACTGCCCCATGAGCCACCGAAGACCTGCCACCGTTCGATGCCTCGATGCTCACGGAGCCGCTCGATGTCTGCGACGAGATGCCAGGTGGTGTTGGCACTCAGATCCGCGGCGGGTTCACTGGCGTGCGGGCGGCTCTGTCCGCAGCCGCGCTGATCGAACAGCACAACGCGGTAGCGTGCCGGGTCGAACAGCCGTCGGACCGTAGGTTGGATGCCTCCGCCGGGCCCCCCGTGCAAGAAGACAACGGGCTTGCCTGCGGGGTTCCCACACTCTTCCCAGTAGATCCGCTGTCCGTCGCCGACGTCGAGCATGCCATTGGCGTACGGCTCGATCGGTGGATACAGCGGGTCTGCGCGGTACTCATCCAATGCGCTCCCCTCCCGTCACCTCACCCGGAGCTCATTGCTCGTCGGGAACGATATGGACGGCGGCCTCCTCTGCGCTTGCTGCGGCACCGTCGATGCCGACATCGATACCGACGAGATCGGAATCCACATCCGGCCCGATGCCTTCGTTGGGATCGACCAGCCGGCCGGCACGTTCCGCGCCCACCTCACCGTCGTCGAGGATTTCCTCATCTACCGGCGCGTACGGATCGGGCTCCGGAATCTCCTCCTCGAGCCGCTCGTCCAGGGTTTCGTGCTCGCCCTCACGAATCAGCGGTGAGTAGCGTTCGGGCGGCGAATAGCCCTCGTCAAGGATGTCGTCCACGCCGCGATCGACCAGCGAGTCCTCTGGCTGAAGCTGGTCCAGCTGCTCGGACTCATCGGGGACCTCGTTCGGGTAGTCGCTCATATGGCCAGCCTGCCATGAGGCATCCGTTCATCGCTGGCGATGTCACGACTCGGCTTTCAATGGCCACCCGTAGGATCGCTGCGCGTGACCACCCTGTCAGCTACGCCGCCGCGCGAAGCGCGCGCTGCTGCGTCGTTTGCTACTGCACCGAGCGGTATCTATGCCGTGATCGTGGCTGTCTTCTGCGGCCTGCTGCTGATCTCCAATATCGCCGCGACCAAGACGATCACCGTCGTCGACGGGCTGCCCGCGTTCGTGGGCGGCGGGATCTTCACCGACGGCGGTGCATTCCTCTTCCCACTGACCTACATCGTCGGCGACATACTGGCCGAGGTTTACGGGCTCCGGCAGGCGAAACGCGCGATATGGGTTGGCTTCGGCCTGGGCGCCCTCGCCTCGCTCACCTTCCTCGCGGTTGGTGCCGCACCACCTGGGCCTGGCTATGAGAATCAGGATGCGTTCCTCGCGGTGCTGGGGTTCGTGCCGCGGATCGTGCTCGCCAGCCTGTCCGGCTACCTCGCCGGTCAGTTCCTCAACGCCTACGTCGTGGTCAAGATCAAGCAGCGGACGAAGGAGCGCCATCTCTGGGCGCGGCTCATCGGCTCAACCGTGGTCGGCGAGTTCGCCGACACTGCCTTGTTCTGTTTCATCGCCTTTGTCGGGGTCTTCCCGACGTGGGGCGGATTGATCAGCTACGCCGTCGCAGGTTATGTCTACAAGGTGATGGTGGAAGTGATCATGCTGCCGGTCACCTACGCGGTGATCAGAGCGATCAAGAAGCGTGAGCCGGGTTACGCGACGGTCCCGGCTCAAGGTGACACCCCGGTGCGTCAGATGCGGTTGGTCGTCGCCGTCGACGACTACGACAGCGCGGTGCGCTTCTACCGTGATGAGCTGGGGCTCGTCGCGGAAGAGAACTATGACGGTGCGAACGGGGCGCAGGTAATGATCTTGGGCGCGGGTCGTGCGACGCTCGAACTCTCGAACCGGCCGCAGATCGAGCTGATCGACACTGTGGAGGTTGGTCGGACCGGGGTGAGCGGAAAGTATCGGCTGGCTTTCGAGGTTGACGACTCCGCTGGCGTGACGACGAGGCTGACTGCCGCCGGCGCTGATCTCATCGCGCCCTCCTACCGTCACACCCTGGCGCTCGCTCAACGCCCGCCTGCACGGTCCGGCCGGCGTACAACTCACGATCTTCACCGAGCTCGGTGCAGCTGAATCAAGGAATGATCATGACAACATCGACTCGCCTTAGCGGCTTCAGCCCGGCGGCAACCGAATTCTTCGAGGATCTGGAGGATCAGAACACCAGGGAGTTCTGGCTCGCCCACAAGGATGTATTCGACCGGGAGATACGCGATCCGATGGCTGCGCTGCTGGATTCACTGCCCGAGGAATATCAGCCATTCAAAGTCTTTCGGATGAATCGAGACGTCCGATTCTCAGCTGACAAATCACCGTACAAGATCATGCACGGCGCTGCTCACGGCGCACCGGGGGCCGTCTACTATCTGCATCTCGACGCCTCGGGACTCATGGTGGCCTGCGGGAACTACATGATGCAGCCAGACGAGCTCGAGCGCTATCGACAAGCTGTCGCCGACGATGCGAGCGGCGAGGAACTCTCCGAGATCCTCGCCGGTCTACGGCGACGCCGCTCAATACAGCTAGGTCCGGGTGGACCGGAGCCGCTGAAGACTGTGCCACGTGGCTATCCCCGAGATCATCCTCGAGCCGACCTGCTGCGTCAGAAGGGGCTCATTGCGATGCGCATGCGCTCCGGATCCGAGCTGCAGAACGGGCCACGGCTTCGGACCTTCGTGCTGGAGACCTTTGAGATGTGTTCCGATCTCACCGACTGGCTCGGCAGGTACGTCGGCGCTAGCCGAGCTGAGTCCCCGGACACATGGTGATCTTGTGACAGATAGCCCGCCGCACGAAGGGATACCACGATGGCGCTGGGGACATTCGTCAACTTCCCGTCCAAGACCTAGCGAGGAGTAAGGAATTCTTTACCAAGATCGGATTCTCGTTCAACGAGGCTTCTCCGACCCGAACACCGTATGCATGATCATCAGCGACGATACGTGGGCCATGCTGGTGGCAGAGCCGTCATTCAAGAGCTTTACGCAGCGAGAGATCGCTGACACGTCGAACAGCAGCGAGGTGATCGTCGGCTTGTCAACCGACAGCAGACAGCAGGTCGACGACCTTGCAGACAAGGCCGTCGCAGCGGGTGCGGAAGCGCTGGGCGGCGCGTTCGATGACGGCGTGATGTACATGCGAGGCTTCCGTGACCTCGACGGCCATCAATGGTCGTTCCTTCACCTCGACATGTCGGCGATGCCGGCTCAGTAGGCAGCACTGGCGACATCAGCCTCATTGGTCTGACGTTTCTTCGCACAAGGCCATGAATGCAATCCAAAGAGCCGGATTCGGCCTTCGTTCGTGGCCTTGTGCGAAGAAACGCGGGGCAGCGTCTCGTATCCATGTAAGGTCCGGGTACGGCTCGCAGCTGATCAACTTATCCGGTCGGGCACCCGATCGATGGCCGACTCTGGCGCCGTACGCCAGGACTTGCGATCGAAGATCAACAGGGCAACCACCAGCAGAACCCAGCCGATCAACGAGGTCCACGCCGCACCGTCCCCGCCAGCTTCCGGGGGCCAGAGGCCCTGGATGTTCACGGTGCCCTCCGTTGCGTGCGCGATGAGAGTCAACAGGACGCTACCCCCGGTCCGGTTGAACAGCCATACGTACCAGAAGGTCACCACTACGGTCGTGGCGATGTCGGGCAGGCTGAGGTCGAACTGTGGCATGAAGACGAGTGGCAGGTGCCAGCATGTAATCAGCAGCCCGAGGATGGCCGCTGATGCCAACGGTGACCACCTCGATTGCACCCTAGGCTGGGCGAAGCCGCGCCAGCCCGGCTCCTCTCCCAGGGGCCCCTCGGTGGGATTGACTACTCCGAGAGCAAAGACCAAGACCAGCGAGTACCAAGGATGGAACTGATCGAGTGCGGGTGCGGGTGCGCCCGCGGCCACGTTGAGAGCGGTCGCCACGGCGTACACCAGCAGCGGCACACCGATCGCAGCGGCGTACCAGACCCAGTGCACCCGCCAACGAATGATGCGCCGACCCAGCCGAGCGAGCCCCGGCAGGCCCTCGGCAATCAGAGACGACGACGATCGCCGACAAGAGCGGCGAAAAGGCCAGGAAGCTCCCAAATGGCACCGTTGACCAGGCGATCAGGTAGGTAAGGGCGAAGAAGATCACCAACTCACGACGACGTACGAAAGTTCGAAACCCGTTTGTAGGAGTCGCCGCTGAGCTTCCTGTCACGTCGGCGGTCTGGCCTCGTCGGCGTTACAGACGCGTGGCCTGAAGTCGGATCATTCGGCTCGTTTTGCACGATGCGGGTCTTCATATCAGCTCCTCGTGGTCGGATCGCGATGTTGCTGCGTCTGCGCTTCACAAAATTCCACGGCTGACGACACGGCGACATACAGCGAACCAGTGATCCGATGGCCGGTTTTCTGGTGAATCTGCAGCCGCGGTCCTGTCATTTGTGCGGCGGGCGGCACTATCGTGAAACGGCGACGAGAGGTTCGGATGGCTGCAGTCCTCCCGCTGTTTTCTGAACGGCACAGAGCGGCACCTAAGCCAGCCCTGCTGTGGATCCTGGGATTGGCAGGGGTGGCATCCTGCGCCGTTACGGCTGGGTCTGGCCTCGGTGAACGAGGAGCTCTATCAGCCTGCACTCCGGGTGCTGCTGGTCAGCTGGATTACGCTCCCCTTCGTCTTCGCCGGCATCGTGGCCTGGCGGAGACGGCCAGACAGTGCCTTCGGGCCATTGATGATCTTGGCGGGATTCGCCACTCAGCTCTCCATCCTGCAGTGGACGAACCAGCCCGTACTCAACACGATCGGCCAGCTATGTGACCTGCTGGTCGCAGCAATCTGGCTGCATGTTTTCCTCGCCTACCCCACCGGCCGACTCGCTGGGCGAGCCGACCGAGCGGTGTGTGATTATCGGATACGTCGCGGCGGTAGGCCTGCAGGTCGTGATCTTGATGCTGGGCGGGTTCAACGATCGTCACCTGCTGACGGTCGTCAAGCCGGCAAGCTGCGGCGGAAGTCGTCCAGAACGTGCAGCTGCTTACGCTCAGCGCGCTCGCCCTGATAGGCGTGGTGTTGCTCTGGCGTCGCTGGAGGGCATTGCCACGCTGGCAGCGCAGGCGTCCGGCTCAGATCGTGATCAACTGCTTCAGCCTGTCGCTGGTCATGCTCGCCGCCCTTTTGATTGCCGGGGCGTTCCAGCTCCCAGGCTTCGAGATCATCCGGTTGGCAACCTTTGCAATCGGCCGGATTGGCGCCACTTGCCTTCCTTGCTGGACTGCTCGATGCTCGGCTCGCCAAGGCTGGTGTTAGTGAGCTGCTGGTGCAGCTACGCGCAAGTCCAGCGCCAGACCTCCAGGAGCTACTGGCCCAGGCGCTGCGCGACCCGACCTTGTCCTTGATCTACTGGCTGCCCCAGTACGGGAGCTGGGCCGATCAGAACGGCAATCCGACGACGCTTCCCGAGCCAGACAGCGGACGCCGGGTTACCGTCGTTGAACAGCACGGCGAGCAGATTGCGGCACTGGTGTACGACGCCACGCTGGGCGAGGAGCCTGAGCTTGTCGAGGCCGTTAGCGCAGCCGCAGCGATCGCATTGGAAAATGGCCGGCTCGAAGCGGAGCTTCGGGCCCGGCTACAAGAACTGCACGGCTCACGTACCCGGGTTGTCGAAGCCGAACAGAATGAGCGACGCCGCCTGGAACGAGACCTGCATGACGGTGCCCAACAGCGTTTGGTAGCTCTGGCCCTCGAACTCGGCCTGCTTGCTGAGCAGACGGGTAGCGACCCCGCGACGCAGACCAGACTGAAGCGCGCCCGCAGTGAAGTCGCCGAGTCTCTCAGCGAGCTGCGCGACATTGCCCACGGGCTGCATCCGGCCGTCGTCAGCGGACACGGGCTCGCCGTTGCCTTGGAATCCTTGGTGGCCGCCACGCCGCTCGACGTACATCTGACGACTGACGGACTGCCACGACTCTCGGAGCCGCTCGAGGTAGCCGCCTATTACGTCGTCTCGGAAAGCCTGACCAACGCGACAAAACACGCGCACGCCGACGCGGGTGACAGTGGATGTCGGGGTGATTGATGGCACATTGGTCGCAGAAATCGTCGATGACGGCATCGGCGGCGCGGATTCCGAAGGCGGAACAGGTTTGCGTGGGCTAGCCGATCGCGTCGAAGCTCTGAATGGTCGGCTGCGAATCTGGACAGCCGCCGGCAAAGGCACCCGGGTACGCGCGGAGCTGCCGTGCGGGTAGCCATCGCCGAGGACAGCGTGCTCCTGCGCGAAGGCGTCGCGCAGCTGTTGACAGACGCCGGCATCGAGGTCACAGCTCGCTGTGGCACTGCCGACGAGCTGCTGGTGCGCGTGGCGGAAGACCCGCCGGATGCCGTCATCGTGGACATCCGGTTGCCACCGACCCACACCGACGAGGGGATGCGAGCTGCCCTGACCATGCGGCGGGAGTATCCCGACGTCGGCGTGCTCGTTCTCTCCCAGTACGTCGAGGTAGGGCTGGCCATGCGGCTGCTGGCCGACTCGGCCGAAGGCGTCGGCTACTTGTTGAAGGATCGGGTGAGCGAGGTCAAGGAGTTCATCGCTGCCCTACGCCGGGTGGCTGACGGAGGATCGGCGCTGGATCCCACGATCGTTTCGACGATGCTTAAACGGCACCGCAGCTCGGACCCGCTTGATGCTCTCACTCCGAGGGAACGCGAAGTCTTGGAGCTGATGGCCACTGGAGCCTCGAACGCCGGCATTGCCGATGCCATGGTGATCACCCAGCGCGCAGCCGAGAAGTATGTATCGACCGTCTTTACCAAACTCGGAATTCCCGCTACTGGGAGCGAGTCACGACGAGTGCTGGCCGTACTGCTCTTCCTGCGCTCTTGAACACTAACGACAGTGATGCCGGCAGATGAATCCTCAGACACGCGCAACCGGGCTTCCCGACCAGACCAGTGAGGGTTATGGTCCTGTGCAGGATCCTGCGATGGAGGTTTCTCATGGCTGACCGCTCCACCCCGGTCTCTGATTCGGGAGAAGCTGACCGGCTTCCCCTTCATGATCACGAGGTCTACAACGCGATCGCTCAGGAAAGCGACTTTGTGGAGCTGCGCCGCAGATATCGCAGCTTCACCCTCCCGGCGACGATCGTGTTCATGGCCTGGTACCTCCTGTACGTCATCTGCGCCAACTGGGCCCGCGACTTCATGGACACCAAGGTCGTCGGAAACATCAACATCGCGTTGGTGTGGGGGTTGCTGCAGTTCGTCTCGACCTTCACCATCGCCTACCTCTACGCCCGACATGCCAAGAAGTCGCTAGACCCGCTGGCTTCGGAGCTGCGGGACGAGTTCGAGAAGGAGACCGGCCGATGAGCACCGCAATGCTGGTACCACTCGTCGCCGGCAACCGCGCCTTGACTATCGGCCTGTTTCTCGCTGTTGTCGCAGTCACCCTCTACATCACCTTCTGGGCTTCGCGGCAGAGCAAGACCGCCGCGGACTACTACGCCGGTGGCCGCTCCTTCAGCGGCTTCCAAAACGGTCTGGCGGTGAGCGGCGACTATATGTCAGCCGCGTCATTCCTCGGCATCTCCGGTGCCATCGCGTTGTACGGCTACGACGGCTTTCTCTACTCCATCGGATTCCTGGTGGCTTGGCTGGTAGCCCTGCTGCTGATCGCGGAGCTGCTGCGCAACTCCGGTCGGTACACCATGGCCGATCAGCTGGCGTACCGGATGCGTCAGACGCCGGTCCGCAGCGCAGCAGCCATATCGACGATCGTCGTGTCGATCTTCTACCTGCTGGCCCAGATGGTCGGCGCCGGAGCCCTCGTGGGTCTGCTCCTCGGAGTCACCAGCCCGGCTGTGAAGAACCTGGTCATCGTTTTGGTCGGCGTGTTGATGATCATTTACGTGACCTTTGGTGGGATGAAGGGCACCACCTGGGTGCAGATCGTCAAGGCCGTGCTGCTGATGGTCGGCACGATCTTGATCACATTCTTGGTGCTGGTCGAGTTCGGCTTCAACTTGTCCGACCTGCTTGGCGCGGCCGCCGAGAAGTCGGGCAAGGGAGAGGCCTTCCTGCAACCTGGACTGCTCTACGGTAAGGACCTGGTCGGCAAGATCGACTTCTTGTCGCTTGCTTTGGCTTTGGTCCTCGGCACCGCTGGCCTACCGCACATCCTCATTCGCTTCTACACCACGCCCACCGCGCATGCGGCACGCAAGTCGGTGCTCTGGGCGATCGGGCTGATCGGTTCGTTCTACTTGATGACGCTGGTGCTCGGCTTCGGTGCTGCAGCGCTGGTCGACACGGCCAAGGGCAGCCAAATCCAGACCTCAGCCGGAAACGCGGCCTCACCCCTACTGGCACAGGCGGTCGGCGGCGGCGAGGGCACCGTCGGTGGATCGGTCCTACTAGCACTGATTTCAGCGGTCGCCTTCGCCACCATCCTTGCAGTGGTCGCGGGACTGACTCTGACGTCGGCATCCTCGGTCGCCCATGATCTCTACGCCAGTGTGATCAAGAAGGGACAAGCGTCGGAGAGGAGTGAGTTGATCGTGGCCCGGATCGCAGCCTTTGGGATCGGAGCGATTGCAATCTTGCTCGCTATTCCCGCACAGCGGCTGAACATTGCCTTCCTGGTAGCCCTGGCATTTGCCGTCGCGGCGTCGGCGAACCTGCCAGCACTGCTGTACAACCTGTTCTGGAAGCGCTTCAACACCATGGGCGCGGTCTTCAGCATCTACGGCGGATTGATCATGGCAGTGCTACTCGTGACATTCTCGCCAGTCGTCTCTGGTACGCCCACCTCACTGTTTCCAAGCGCGAATTTTGACTGGTTCCCGCTGCGCAACCCGGGGCTGATCTCGATCCCGTTCGGATTCCTGTGCGGCATTGTCGGAACTTTGATCAGCAAGGAAACCCACTCCGTGGAGCTTTACGACGAGCTGTCCGTACGGGCGTTGACCGGCGCGGGAGCCGAGAAGGCGGTGGTCCATTAAGCTGCCGGCCTCACTACCGACTTGTCAGACTCTCAGCGGGCTATAGCACGCTGAGAGTCTGACAGCTCTGACGCACGCAATCACCAGAAACCCGCCCGCAAACCCGCCAGTCCACCACCTGTGCGCCATGCGCATGTCGGTGTGACCATGAGTGTGCCCTGACGGATCTGTATCGAAGGCGGGCAGCCATGACGAGTCCGACGCCATCTCAACCCCGGCGAACCCACCGAATTCTGCGTTGGACGGTTCGAGTCGTAGTCGGGCTGGTCGCGGTGATCGTCTTGCTGGTGGCTGTCGGGGCCAGCTACGAGGCGATCATGGCGGCCGGTGATGACACTCGCTATCCCGCACCAGGCCAGCGGGTCGATGTCGGTGGTTACCGGCTGCACGTTCACTGCGTCGGGGAAGGCAGCCCAACGGTGGTGCTAGATGCTGGCCTGGGTGGCTTCTCGCTCGACTGGAGCCTCGTTCAACCCGAATTGGCTGCGACCACTCGGGTCTGCGCGTACGACCGCGCCGGCTATGGCTGGAGCGATCCCAGTCCTCACGCCCGCACACCGAGCCAAATTGCCGACGAACTCCACACCCTGCTGGTCAATGCTGGCATCCAAGGCCCTTATGTCTTGGTAGGGCATTCAGCGGCCGGCAAGGACGTGCGCCTTTTTGCCAATCGGTATCCACAAGTTGTCGTTGGGATGGTTCTGATCGATGCCCGGCACGAATCCGTGGACACTAACCGCTCGCCCGAGGCGCTGGCTGCCGAGCACACGCAGCAGCGACGGTTCCAGCGGACAATCTGGGCGGCTGCGCGAATTGGCCTCGTCCGTGCCTTCTGGGCGGCGGCGTGGCCACAGGTCTTTCCGGCGACGCAAAACCTCAGCACCGAGACACGAGCCGAGATCGGCGTACTCCAGGCACGGTCGCAGCAAGTGAAGACCGTCCTGAGGGAGGACGCTTTGCTAACCCACGACAACGCGCAACTAAGCTCCGCGACATCGCTGGGCGACGTTCCGCTGATGGTGTTGGCGGCAGGGCAGAACGTGGAGCACGACCCACTCTGGCTACCGGCGCAGCAGCAGCTGGCCGGCCTTTCGTCGAACGCCAAACTCATTGTCGTCGAGGGCAGCAGTCACTACATCCACTGGGATCAACCGATGTTGGTTGCGCGCGCCATCCGCCAGGTCGTCGAGGCTGCGCGTACGGATCAGCACTGAAGTCGTAGCTTGCTATGAGGTCACCCCAACCTCGTCGTTATCCACTGACGCGCCACCTTCTCGTCCGCGCCCCCCACATAAGTGGGGCGTCAGAGGAGAAGGTGGAGCGTCAGCGCTCACGACGTGCG
>CAWJUB010000031.1:0-32570 GCA_963845915.1 uncultured Actinomycetota bacterium | reverse complement strand
ACCTGATCGCTGTGCCTGCGCAAGCGCTGCTTCGTTGGAACGCACGGCCGGACGTGGGTATTCCGCGGGGTGGAGCCTCGCGCGACATTCATCCGGAGGCAGTGACGGTTACGGCGCCTACCGTGCGTTTGCCGCGCCGCAGAATGGCGAATCGCCCGTGCAGCAGGTCGGCCCGGGTTAGCACCGCCTCTTGATCTTGGACGCGAACGTTGTTCAAGTAGGCCCCGCCCTCAGCGATGGCACGCCGCGCCGCCGCCTTGCTGGATACCACCCCGCTGCGCTCGAAGACATCGACGATCTGCGGCAGCTGCTCGTTCGCTGTCAGAGCGACTCCTCCGATCTCGGCGACGATTGCAGCGAGTGTCGGCTCGCTGAGCTCCCGCAGATCCTCCCGCCCGAAGAGTGCATTCGCGGCGGCGACGGCAGCATCGCGATCCGCCTCGGAGTGGACCAGCTCGGTAACGTCATCGGCCAGTGCGCGCTGCGCCGCGCGAAGGTGTGGCGCTTCCTTCGTCTGCCGCTCCAGATCCTCGATCTCGGCTCGGCTGCGTTCGCTGAATACTTTGAGGTACTCGATGACCTTTTCGTCCTCGACGTTCAAGAAGTACTGATGTAGGGCGTACGGCGAAGTCATCGCCGGATCGAGCCAGATGGTTCCTCTTTCGGTCTTCCCGAACTTCGTGCCGTCGGCCTTGGTGAGCAAGGGTGTGGCGAGCGCGTGTACCCGCTCGCCTTCGACTCGTCGGATGAGCTCGACTCCGGCTGTGATGTTGCCCCACTGATCGCTGCCCCCGAACTGCAGTGTGCAGTCGTAGTTGCGGAAGAGCTCCAGGTAATCCATCGCCTGCAATAGGACGTAGGAGAACTCCGTGTAAGAGATGCCCTCTTCCAGCCGGTTCCGGATCACGTCGCGAGCCAGCATCCGGTTGACCGGGAAGTGCTTGCCGATGTCCCTCAGGAAATCGAGCACTGGCATCGGCCCTGTCCAGTCAAGGTTGTTGACGATCCGTGCCGAGTTCTGCCCAGAGAAGTCGACAAAACGCTCGACCTGCCGGCGAATGCTCTCCACCCAGGCGGCCACCGTCTCTTTGGGGTTGAGGACCCGCTCGCTGGTCTCTTTGGGATCACCGATCAGTCCGGTTGATCCGCCTACCAGAATCAAGGGGCGGTGCCCGGCACGTTGCAGCGCCCGGGCCACCATGAGCTGCACAAGGTTGCCGAAGTGCAGACTCGGCGCCGTTGGATCAAAGCCGACATAGAAAGTGACCGGCCCGGCAGACAGGTGCTCGGCCAGCGCCGCTTCATCGGTGGACAGGGCTACCAGACCACGCCACTTCAGATCGCTGAGCACCGTATCCACGGGGCACCACAGTAGCGCCGGACTAGATGCCAGGTTGATCATCCCAGTCCTGGATAGCGCGAATGGCGTCTGAAACTTCGTCCAGTTGCTCTCTGACACGGACTAGCGCGGTGCCGCCACGGCCGGAACGACTGTTGATCGAGCCGGCCACGCTGAGCACGGTTTGAACGTCTGCAGTGAGGTGAGGCGAGATCTCGGCCAGGTCATCCGCGGTCAGGTCCGTCAGTTCTACGCCGTCCTCCTCGCAGCGGCGTACACAGGCGCCGGCGATCTCGTGCGCCTCGGCGAAAGGTACTCGCCGGCGTACCAGCCAATCGGCGATATCGGTAGCCAAAGAGAATCCCATCGGGGCGAGGAGTTCAAGCCGTTCGCGATGGAAGGCCAGCGTCGAAACCATCCCGGTAACCGCGGGAAGCAGGATCAGCAGTTGATCGATGGAGTCGAAGATCGGCTCCTTGTCCTCCTGAAGGTCTCGGTTGTAGGCCAGCGGCAGTCCCTTCAATGTGGCCAGTAGTCCGGTCAGGTTGCCGATCAACCGCCCGGCCTTGCCGCGAGCCAGCTCGGCGACGTCAGGATTCTTCTTCTGCGGCATGATGCTCGAGCCGGTCGACCACTCATCAGCCAAGCGTGCGAATCCGAACTCCTGAGTGACCCAGATGATCACGTCCTCACTCAGCCGGGAGAGATCGACGGCTATCTGTGCGCAGATGAACGCAGCCTCCGCCACCACATCGCGGGCCGACGTGCCGTCGATCGAGTTGGCGACGCTGCTCGTGAATCCAAGCTCCCTCGCCACCGCCTCGGGATCCAGACCGAGGGAGGTACCGGCGAGTGCTGCCGAGCCATAGGGGCTGATCCCGAGCCGTCGGTCAAGATCACGTATTCGATCGCAGTCCCGTAGCAGCGGCCAAGCGTGGGCGAGCAGATGGTGTGAGAGCAGCACCGGCTGCGCATGCTGCAGGTGGGTACGACCCGGCATCGCAATCCCAAGATGATCACGTGCCTGCTGGTGCAGCGCGCCAACCACGCTGCCGAGTTCGGCCGCGACCGTACGAAGGGCGTCGCGCAGATACATCCTGATCAAGGTTGCAATCTGGTCGTTGCGGGACCGGCCGGCTCGCAGTCGGCCGCCTAGCTCCGCACCCACCAGCTCTACAAGCCGCCGCTCGAGCGCGCCGTGCACGTCTTCATCGGTTGATGCGGGCCGGAAGGCTTCAGAGGTCACCTCCGCTGCCAGGGCGTCGAGGCCCTCGATCATCCGCGCGAGCTCGTCATCGGTCAGCAAACCAGCTTGGTGGAGCGCCCTGGCGTGCGCCCGTGACCCCATCAGGTCGTAGGGCGCGAGTCTGAAGTCGAAATGCGTCGAGCGACTCAGGGTTGCCATGGCGTCGGCCGGGTGGCCTCCGAACCTGCCTCCCCACAATCGCCCTCGATGATCTTCGGGGGCGTTGGGTGGCGTGATCAAGACAGGCTGGCGTCCCGACGCGCCGCGAGCGTGCTCGACATGCCGTACAGGGCGATAAACCCGCGAGCCTGAGACTGGTCGAACCGGTCACCTTCGTCATAGGTAGCAAGGCTGAAGTCGTACAGGCTGGTGTCGCTGCGACGGCCGGTCACCGTCGCCTTGCCCGCGTGCAAGATCATCCGAATCTCACCACTCACGGCTTGCTGAGCCTCGTCGATGAAAGAGTCCAGCGCTCGCTTCAGCGGCGAATACCACTGCCCGTCGTAGACCAGCTCAGCCCAACGCTGATCGATGCCCCGTTTGAACCGGGCCAGCTCGCGCTCGACGGTGACGTTCTCAAGCTCCATGTGCGCGGTGATCAAAGCGATTGCGCCGGGCGCCTCGTATACCTCGCGGCTCTTGATCCCGACGAGCCGGTCCTCCACCATGTCCAGTCGACCCACACCCTGAGCGCCGGCACGCTCATTCAGAATCTGGATCGCCTGTAGCAGGGAGACCTTTTCGTTGTCGATCGCGATCGGGTTACCTGCCTCAAACGTGATGGTGACTTCGTCGGGTTCACGCGCAACTGCGGGATCCGCCGTGTAGGCGTAAACATCCTCGATCGGTCCGTTCCAGATGTCCTCCAGAAAACCTGTTTCGACTGCGCGACCCCAGACATTCTGGTCGATCGAGTACGGCGAGGCCTTGCTCTGGTTGATCGGCAGACCCTTGTCCTCGGCGTACGCAATGGCCTTCTCGCGGGTCCACGCGTAGTCACGGACTGGAGCGATCACCCGTAGCTGAGGTGCCAGATTGGCGATGCCAACCTCGAACCGCACCTGATCGTTCCCCTTGCCGGTGCAGCCGTGGGAGACCACCGTTGCGCCATGCGACTTGGCGGCATCAGCGAGATGCCGCACTATGAGCGGCCGAGACAGTGCGCTCACTAGCGGATAGCGATCCATGTAGAGCGCGTTGGCACGTAGCGCGGGACGGCAGAAATCCTCCGCGAACTCATCCTTGGCGTCGATCACCACCGCCTCGACTGCACCACAGTCAAGGGCTCGCTGGCGGATCACCTCCATGTCCTCCCCGCCCTGGCCGACATCGACGGCCACAGCCACCACTTCCTGACCGGTCTCTTCCCCAAGCCAGCCAATACACACGCTGGTGTCGAGGCCGCCGGAGTACGCCAGTACGATCCGCTCGCTCATCTAAGTTCGCCCTTCTTGCTGTGATTGGGATGGGAAGTCGTTGCGTCGTCGGGAGGCTTGCCTGTTCGGCTCATGATCAAGAACTGCTGCGCGATGTCGTCGCCACCGCTGGGGCTTCGAGTGATCAGCAAGATCGTGTCGTCACCTGCGATGGTGCCCAAGATCGACTCCCAGCCGACGCGGTCGACCGCGGAGGCAAAGTATTGTGCAGCGCCAGGCGGGGTGCGAAGGACGACGAGGTTGGCCGAGGCCTCCGCCGAGACCAAGATCTCCGCGCACAATCGCGCCAGCCGTCCCTCGAAGCTAGCGAACTCGCCCACGTGGGGTGTTCGGTCGCCGCCTTCGCCGGGTACTGCATAGACCAGGTGGCCAGCTGAGCTGCGGACTCGGAGTGCGCCGATCTCGACAAGATCACGGGACAACGTGCCCTGGGTGACTTGCACTCCGTCGTCGGCCAGCAGCTCGGCCAGCTCACTCTGTGAACGAACTTCGCGCTGCTCCAGCAAGGTGATGATCTTGGCGTGCCGGGCGGCCTTCGTCATCAAGCTCTTCGGCGGGTCCAAGACGGGTTGTCTCCCCTCGCTGTAGCGAGGTGCGCGGGCGTGGGTCGACATCAGCTCTGCACCACCCTCGCGTGCTCGTCGAGGAAGGCCAGAAGA
The DNA here is from genome assembly GCA_963845915.1 of uncultured Actinomycetota bacterium. GTDB lineage: Bacteria > Actinomycetota > Actinomycetes > Propionibacteriales > Propionibacteriaceae > Microlunatus. Next base: position 27,890 of record CAWJUB010000031.1, on the reverse strand, counting down.
GCCTTCTGCGCGTGGCGGCGATTCTCGGCCTCATCCCAGACCACCGATTGCGGACCGTCGATCACGGCAGCGTCGATCTCCTTGCCACGATAGGCAGGTAGGCAGTGCAACACGATCGCCTCCTTGTCGGCGACAGCCAGTAACTCGTTGGTTACGGCGAAACGCTGCAAGATCGACGCCCGGTCGCCGCTTTCTTGGCCCATCGATATCCAGGTGTCAGTGGCGACCACATCGGCGTCGACTGCTGCCTCCTTGGCCTCGCCAAACACGTGCACACTGCCTCCGGACTGATGTGCGAGATCTGCCGCACGCCTGAGGACTTCAGAGTCGGGTTGGAAGCCGCGCGGAGCGCCGATCCGTACGTGCATGCCCGCCACGCTGCCGCCCACCAGGTACGAATGCGCCATGTTGTTCGCACCATCCCCGACATAGGCCAGGCTGAGCCCGGCCAGTCCACCCTTGTGCTGCCGGATGGTTTGCAGATCCGCCAGCACCTGGCAGGGGTGGTACGTGTCGGTCAGCCCGTTGATCACCGGCACGCCCGCATATGCGGCCATTTCCTCCAGTCGCTCCTGGCCTGAGGTGCGCCAGATGATTGCGGCAACATGTCTGCCCAGTACCCGTGCGGTGTCGCTGATCGACTCACCGCGGCCTAGTTGGGACACGGCCGCATCCATGATCATCGGGTTGCCACCGAGCTCGGCGATCGCAGTTTCGAAGGAGACCCTGGTCCGCGTCGAGGGTTTGTCGAACAGTACGGCCACCGTTCGCGGTCCCGCGTAGGGGCGCAGCCCATACGGCTCGGCCTTGAGATTGTCAGCGAGGTCCAAGATCGCTAGCTGCTCTGCTGTGCTGAGATCGTCATCGACCAAGAAATGCCTCATCAGGAGGACTCCTCGGCAACCCGGTTCAGCAGCGACGGCAGCAGCCGGACAAAGCCGTCGAGCTCGGTTGCGCTGATGATCAGCGGCGGTGCCAGGCGCAGTACGTCCGGGCGGGGTGCGTTGATCACGAAGCCGGCTGCCAGCGCAGCATCTACGACAGCCGCCGCCACAGGCTCGGCCAAGATCACGGCCTGCAACAGCCCTCGACCGCGTACGCCGGCAATCAATCGATGATCAAGGTCCATGATCGCCGTCGCGAGATGCTCACCGAGGGTCTTCGCGTGTGCGAGGAGATCGTCGCGCTCGATCACGGCGATCACCGCTAGTCCTGCAATAGCTGCCACGGGATTACCACCAAACGTGCTGCCGTGGCTACCTGGGCCGAGCAGCCGCGAGGCGGTTTCGGTGGCGATACATGCTCCGACCGGAAATCCGTTGCCCAGCCCCTTGGCCACCGTGATGATGTCGGCGGTAACGCCTTCGTCGACATGAACCAGCCAGCTCCCGCAGCGACCCATGCCGGTCTGCACCTCATCCATCCACAGCAGAGCGCCGTGGCGATCGCAGATCTCCCGGGCCTGCGCGAGATAGCCGACGGGGGGCACCACGACGCCGTTTTCGCCCTGGATCGGCTCCAGCACGACGGATGCCACCGTTTCGTCAACGGCTGATGCCAGTGCCTCCGCGTCCCCATAGGGAACGAAGATCACTTCGCTCGGCAGCGGCTCGAACGGTAGCCGGTACTTCGGATTGTGGGTGAGCGCCAATCCACCCAGCGAGCGCCCGTGAAAGGCACCTTCCGTCGAGATGATCTTGCTACGTCCGGTCATGCGGGTGATCTTGAACGCCGCCTCGTTGGCTTCGGTCCCTGAGTTGGTGAAAAAGACGCGCGCCTCGTCGGCACCGGACATGGCGCAGAGCCGGCCGGCGAGTGCGACCTGCGGCTGAGTCGCGAAGAAGTTCGACACATGGCCCAGCGTCGCGATCTGGCCCGTCACAGCCGACAGCACGGTGGGATGGGCGTGACCAAGTGCATTGACCGCTAGACCCGAGAGCAGATCCAGGTATCGCCGTCCGTCCGCATCCCAGAGATAGCACCCCTCGCCGCGTACGAATACCCGCTTCGGAGGGCCGAAGGTGTTCATCACCGACTGGGCGTACGCCTCGAGCACGGCCTCTGAGGATGCCGAACCGGACAACTCGCGGCTCAGGGTGCTGGGATCGGCAGTCATGGGCGGGCTCCTTGCGGGGGTTCGACAGCCGCCGGACCGTAGTCACCGTTGGCATATTCGTGTGCCGGAATGCCCTGGTCGCGGGAGAACACCCGACTGCCCAGCCGGACCAGCCCATCCTGAGTCACCATGGTCCCGATGCCGACGTTGGTGAAGATCTCGAGCAACAGCGCATGCGGAACCCTGCCATCTACCACCGTCGCGCGGGTGAGACCGCCCTCCACAGCCCGCAGGCAAGCCTCCATCTTGGGCACCATGCCGGACTGCAGCTTCGGCATCAAGCCGCGCAGTTCGCTCGCCGACAACTCGGTGATCACCTCACTACTGGCGGGCCAGTCGCGGTAGAGCCCCGCCACGTCGGTCAGCACGACCAATCGATCTGCTTTGAGCGCAACGGCCAGTGCAGCTGCTGCCGTATCGGCGTTGACGTTGTGCACCACCCCGTTGACGTCGGGTGCGATGCTGGCCACTACCGGAACGCTGCCCGATCTGATCAGCCCCGCAACTGCCTCGGTGCGTACCGAGATCACGTCGCCGACCAGACCAAGATCAACTTCTTCGCCATCGACCGTTGTGCCGCGCCGTTGAGCCGTAAAGAGTCCACCGTCCTCACCGGAGAGACCGACCGCCACCGTGCTGTGGGTGTTGATCAATCCGACCAGATCCCGCCCGACCTGACCCACCAGCACCATGCGTACGACTTCCATGGCTTCGGGGCTGGTGACCCGAAGACCGCCACGAAACTCAGACGCGATGCCCAGCCGGGTGAGCATTGTCGAGATCTGGGGCCCGCCGCCGTGCACGACGACCGGATGAACTCCACACCGCTTCATAAAGACGATGTCCTGCGCAAATGCCCGCTTCAGGTCGTCATCGATCATCGCGTTGCCGCCGTACTTGATCACGACGATCTTGCCTGCGTAGGTCTCTAGCCAGGGCAGGGTCTCGGTGAGGATGGAGGCCTTCTCGACCAGCGACAGTTGGCGGGTTTCAGGTGGCTGCGTCAGTGAGGAGCTCATGTCGAATACTCCGCATTCTCTTTGACGTAGTCGTAAGTGAGATCGTTGGTCCAGACAGTGGCGGAGTGCGTGCCGTTGCGCAGGTTGACCTCGAGATGCACGTCGCGCCCGCTCAGGTCGACAAGATGCCTTGGCTCGCCGATGGATCCATCGCGGCACACCTGCACGCCGTTGAAGGCGACGTCAATGCGCTCCGGTTCAAAGTCCGCGGCTGTTGTGCCGATGGCCGCCAGTACCCGCCCCCAGTTGGGATCCTGCCCGAAGACAGCGCACTTGAAGAGATTGCTGCGAGCGATCGCTCGACCCACCTGCACTGCGTCCTCCTCCGAGGCCGCATGCTCCACGTGGATGGCGATTGTGTGGGCCGCTCCCTCCGCGTCGACGAGCAGCTGCAAAGCAAGGTCATGACAGGTCTCATCCAGTGCAGCCTGGAAGTCACGAAGGGTGGGCCGTACACCGGATGCTCCGCTGCTCATCACGATCACCGTGTCGTTGGTGGACATACAACCGTCGCTGTCTATCCGCTCGAAGCTGCGCCGGCAGGCGCTCGCCAGTTGATCATGAAGCTGCTCCGAATCCACGACAGCGTCGGTCGTCAGCACCACCAGCATCGTGGCCAATCCAGGTGCGAGCATGCCCGCGCCCTTTGCCATGCCACCGATCGACCAGCCCTCGTCGGAGTAGCTCGCCTGCTTCGTCACCGAATCGGTCGTCAAGATTGCTTCTGCCGCCGCCTGTCCGCCGTCCGGGCGCACCAGTGGAACAAGATCGTTGATGCCTGCGGCCACCTTGTCCATCGGCAGTCGTACGCCAATCAGGCCAGTCGAGCACACGGCGATATCGATGGCGCCGATATCTGCCTGTGCCCGACCCAGCTGTGCCCTGAGCCTGTCGAAGGGCATTGGCCAGCAGCTCGGCTGTCCGATGCGTGTCGGCGAAGCCCGCTGGCCCGGTACACGCATTGGCTCCCCCCGAGTTCAGGATCACGGCTCGGAGCTGGCCATCGGTGAGGACCTGCTCCGACCAGACCACGGGCGCAGCCTTGACTCGGTTGGTGGTAAATACGCCGGCGGCTGCATAGTCCGGACCGGTATTGATCACCAGCGCCAGGTCCTTGCTGCCGCTGCTCTTCAGCCCAGCTGCCAACCCGTACGCGAGAAAGCCCGAGGCGGCCGTGACGCTCATGGCGCAACTCCGACGGTTGTCAGACCGGTCGTCTCCGGGAGACCGAGAGCCAGATTCATGCACTGCACAGCCGCGCCGGCGGTGCCCTTCGTCAGGTTGTCCAAGGCTGCGACGGCCACCAGCCGGCCTGCGTCATGATCAACTGCAACCTGCACCTGCACTGCGTTCGATCCGAGTACCGACTTGGTCTGCGGCCACCAGCCCTCCGGCAGCATGTGGACGAATGGTTCCTCGGCGTACGACTCCGCGTAAGCCGCGTAGGCCTCACGCTGCGAGATGCCAGGTTGGGTGAGCGGGGCCGTGCAGGTCGCGAGGATGCCGCGTGACATGGGCACCAGCACAGGAGTGAACGAGACGGATGGCTCCGAAGCACCGCACGCCACAAGGTTCTGCAACAGCTCCGGAATGTGACGATGGACGCCGCCGACGCTGTAGGCAGCCGCGGACCCCATGAGCTCAGCGCCCAGCAGATGCGGCTTGAGCGAGCGGCCGGCACCTGAGGGGCCACTGGCGGCAACGATGACCACATCCCGACCGGCCGTCAGACCGTGCGTGATGGCCGGTAGCAGGGCGAGGGTTGCGGTCGTCGGATAGCAACCTGGCACAGCGATAGCTCGCGCGCCGGCCAGCTTGTCCCGTTGTCCCGGAAGCTCGGGCAATCCGTACGGCCAAGTGCCGGCATGAGGTGATTGGTAGAACCGCTCCCAGGCCTCCGCCTGCTCCAATCGAAAATCGGCTCCACAGTCGATCACCACTGTGTCGGGATGCAGTTGCGCAGCCACCTCGCCGGAGGCTCCGTGTGGAAGGGCAAGGAAGACCACATCGTGATCAGCAAGCGTGTCCCTCGATGTCTCTTCGACCACGCGGTCCAGCAGCGGAATCAGCTGTGGATGGTGCTGGCCGAGCAGCGTTCCCGCACTGGCACTTGCGGTCAGAGCCCCAATTTCCACTCCCGAGTGCGCAAGCAGCAGCCGGAGCAGCTCTCCGCCTGCATAACCTGTAGCGCCTGCTACTGCAACCCGTACAGCCATCCGCATGAGTATGCCACTAATGACAACTTCATGCACAATTCCGTCTCAGAGTTCGCGCGATGGCAGCCAGCATGCGCCTGGCTGGACACCGCACCACGTGAAGGATCGACCGCTTGCCCTAAGCGCGCAGCCGGAACGCCAACCTGGTCTGCCACTCCGCCATGTCCGGAACCTCGGCAGGATCGCTGAGGTACTCCTCCAGTCGGCAACCCCAGGTGTTGCCGTCGGCATCCCACTCCAAGCCGCGTTGCGCTGCCCAATCCAGCAGGTCGCGAGTCGCCGACACAAGTGTGTCCGGGTGACCCTTGTGCAACACCGTGGCATAGCGGCCGCCTGGCAATACGCCAGTCCGGATCCGCTCGTCACCTTCGACCGCGCTCGCAACCGCGACTCCTGTCTCCAGCTCCAGGTCAGCGTCCATGTCCACCACGACGTATCTCCAGAAGGGAGGCCCTGCCGGATGGATGCCCCGATCAGCCAGCCAGTCAAAGACCTGGCCGTTCAATGGAGGAACGACTGAACCCAACTTCGTCCATGCTCACCTTGACGGGAATCGCCGCATACGGCTGATCGATTCTGGTTTCGACCGTTGGACTCTGAGGCATGAGGGCTCCTTCTGTTGGACTGAATCTCATCGGAGTTAGACCGCCGTAGGACCCGGAACTCATCGCAGGTGGCTACCCGGTCCGCTGCACAGCTCCGGTACGTTCCGCTGCCACGGCGACGGCATGATCCCGTGCGTCGGCAGCTTCGGCGTCGGTCAAGGTACGGTCCGGAGCCCGGAACCGAAGGGCGTAGGCCAGCGACTTCTTGCCTTCGCCGATCTGCCGGCCGGTGTAGATGTCGAACAGCCAGATCGATTCCAACAAGGGTCCCGCACCGGCGCGTAGCGCGCGCTCCACCTCGGCTGCGGGCACCACATCGTCGACGATCAGCGCGACGTCCTCCTTGGCGACCGGGAAGCCCGAGATCACCGGTATGTCTCCGATAGCGGGCGCGGCCGAGACCAAGGCATCAAGATCGATTTCAGCAGCCGCAGTGCGAGCGGGTAGGCCAAAACTCGCACAGACCTCCGGGTGAAGCTCGCCGGCGTAGCCGATCGACTGACCGGTCGGCACAGTGAACTCCGCGCACCGGCCCGGATGCCACGGTGCGTACTCGGTCGCCCGGCGATCCAGGTGCAATCCGATCGCAAGACCAGCCGCTTCAACGAACGCCATCGCCTGCTGCCAACCAGCCGGAGCGCCCGATCCCTCCCAGCGGTCCGGCTCCCATTGCCCGGTCAGCAAGGCTCCGAGATGTCTCGGCTGACGCCCCAGCGCGCGGTCGATGGCAGCCAGCTCCTCCTCCGACGGCCGTTGGGTCACGGACGGGCGCGGTGCGGGCACTATCGGATCCGCTGCGAAGAAGACCAGGCCCGCCTCGAAGAGGGCCAGGTCGTCGTTGCCGCGACTGATATTGCGTACGGCCGCGGTGAACAGACCGGGGAGCAACGTGGTGCGGAGATAGGGACTGGTCTCCGACAAGGGGTTGACGATCTTATTGAGGCGGCGGCGTTGATCGTCGACCGGCACCCGCATCGCATCAAGATCAGCTATCGAGGCGAATGGGAAGCTCAACACCTCGACGAATCCGCGCGCAGCGAGGCGCAGTGCCGATCGCGCGTCGGGCCCGCTGGCTCCTGGTCAGCCCACGGCCGACCGGTGCGGCTGGGACAATGGGCTCGATCGTCTCCAACCCGATGAGCCGGCCAACTTCTTCCACATAGTCGTAGGGATCCCTGAGGTCGGGGCGCCAGCTCGGCGGCGTGATCGTCAGCGTGTCGCCACCATCGCTCACGGTCGCGCCGACGGCCTCCAGCAGCCGCACGACCGAGGAGTGATCGACAGCGATGCCAAGCACCTTTCCCGGCAGCGCGGCAGCGATCACGGTGCTCGGCCGACTTGGCACCGCGCCGCGTACGGTCTGCTCTGACAGCAGCGTGCCACCCGCATGTTCCACCAGAAGTTCAGCGACCCGACGTGCCGCTGAGTAGCTCGCCTCAGGGTCGACACCGCGCTCGAACCGCCGGGACGCCTCCGATGACAGCTTGTGACGTCGCGAGGTGCGCGCAATCGTCATCGCATCGAAATGGGCTGCCTCGATGACGACATTGCGGGTGCTTGCCGAGAGCTCGGTGGTGGCTCCGCCCATCACACCAGCCAGGCCGATGGGGCCCGAGGAGTCGGTGATCAACAAGTCTTCAGGATGCAAGGGACGCACCACGTCGTCGAGCGTGGTCAGCTTTTCCCCCTCAGCCGCCTTGCGTACGACAATCGCTCCGTCGAGGAGCTCCGCGTCGTAGGCATGGATGGGCTGACCGGTTTCCAGCATCACGTAATTGGTGATGTCGACTGCCAGCGAGATGGAGCGCATCCCGGCGAGCTGCACGCGGCGAGCGAGCCACCGTGGGCTCGGCCGATTGGGATCGATCCCGGTGACGGTGAGGGCTACGAAGATCGGGCAAGCGTCCGACAACAGCTCCACCGGATAACCATCGGTGGACTCGACGGGCATCGCACGGTTCACCGGGTCGGCGAATGCCACCTCCAGCGCCTGCGCCGACTCGCGAGCGATACCGCGAATCGAGAGGCAGTAGCCGCGGTCAGCCGTGACGGCGATGTCGAGCACATCCTCGCGCAGTTCAAGCAAGGGTGCCGCGTCGCTACCCGGCTCAAGATCAGGTTCGGCAAGCACCAGGATGCCGGCGTGATCATCACCGAGGCCGAGTTCCCGCGCCGAACAGATCATCCCGTCGGAGACATGGCCGTAAGTCTTGCGCGCAGAGATGGCGAAGCGGCCGGGCAGCACGGTGCCGGGAAGGGCCACCACAACGATGTCGCCCACCTCGAAGTTGTGCGCACCACACACGACGCTGCGGGAACCCGAGCTGTCATTGTGCGGACCGACATCGACCTGGCACCAGCGGATCGACTTGCCGTTGGAGTGGGTCTCGATCTCGTACGCCAGCACCTTGCCGATGACCAAAGGACCACTGACCTCGGCCCCGACCTGGTCGACGGTCTCGACCTCCAAGCCAGCCTTGATCAACGCTTCGGCAAGGGTACGCCCATCAAGATCATCAGGCAGCGCGGCGTACTCACGTAACCAACTCAGCGGAACTCTCATCTCGCGTGCTCCTGCACGCTTCGGGGGTTCAAGGGGATCGTCCCCTTTGCTCTAGTCATCGTGCCGTGCCCACCAGCGCGCGGCTGAAACGTACATCGCCTTCGATCATGTCGCGCATGTCCTCTACGTTGTTCCGGAACATCAACGTGCGATCCACACCCATACCGAATGCGAAGCCTGAATAGACATCGCTGTCGACGCCGCAAGCCTGAAGGACGCGGGGGTTGACGATGCCGCAGCCGCCCCACTCGATCCAGCCTTCACTCTTGCAGGTCCGACATGGGTTGTCAGGATCACCGACCGAGGCGCCATGGCAGACAAAGCACTCCAGATCGACCTCGGCCGACGGCTCAGTGAACGGGAAGTAGTTGGGCCGCATCCGGGTACGCGTCTCTCCGAACATGGCACGTGCGAAATGATCAAGAGTGCCGCGCAGATGTCCGAGCGTGATGCCTTTGTCAACGGCCAGTCCCTCGATCTGGTGGAAGACGGGCAGATGCGTGGCGTCGTACTCGTCCGACCGATAGACGCGGCCGGGACAGACGACGTAGACAGGCAGTTCGCGGGTCAAGAGGGCCCGTACCTGCACCGGTGAGGTATGGGTCCGCAAGACCATGCCGCCGTCCTCAGGCTCGACGAACAAGGTGTCGGTCATGGTCCGGGCGGGATGATCGGGGATGAAGTTCAGCGCGTCGAAGTTCATCCACTCGGCTTCGAGCTCGGGGCCTTCGGCGACCTCCCAGCCCATCGCGACGAACACGTCTTCCATGACGTTCATCAGCGCGGTGACCGGGTGAACCGCTCCGACAGGCTGGGTCTGAACGGGCAGAGTGACATCAACGCGCTCTTCTGCAAGGGCCCGAGTCAGCTCGGCGGTCTTGATGTGCTCCTCGCGTGCCTTGAGTGCTTCATTGATCCTGCCACGAGCCTCGCCGACCCGACTGCCAACCTCTCTGCGGGCCTGGGGGGGCAGCGCGCCGATCTCCCGGTTGGCTAGAGCGATCGGCGAGCGATCGCCGGCGTGCGCAAGTCGAGCCTGCTTGAGCTCGGCTAACGAGGTCGCCGCCGCAAATGCCGCCACAGCATCCGCCACCATCGCCTCGATGTTTTCGGCGTTCAGCGGCGTGACCTGAACGGGGTCGTAGTTGGTGTTCGGCCCGGACATGGCTCCCTCGGAGATGGACTGGCACGCACGATGCGCCTGGGACAGTCTAGGAATGATCTCCGCGCCCTGCCATGTGGTTTAGATTGCGAGCGTCATGAGCGCTGCGCCGTGGCGGAGGCGTAGAGCAAGACGGCAGCGGCCGTCGACAGGTTGATGCTCTCGGCCTTCCCATACCGCGGCAGGGCGACCAGCCTGTCGAGCAACATCGCATGCTCGGCCGGTAGCCCCCAGGCCTCATTACCCATCACCCACAACGTGGGTTTGGCCAACTCATTGGACTGAGCGAGGTCGTTGACCGAGCACGCTGCTGCTGCATCGGCGCCGAGGACGCGCAGGCCTACGTCGCGGGCTAGCGCGACCGCGTCGGCAAAATCAACGCCAACAGCGATCGGGAGATGAAACAGGCTGCCCGTGGTGGCGCGTACGGTCTTGGCGTTGTAGAGATCGACGGAGTCGCGGCTGATCAGAACGGCATCGGCTCCGAAGGCGTCGGCGCACCTGATCACCGTGCCGAGATTGCCCGGATCGCGTACTTGATCACACAGCATGATCAGCCGCGACCTCGAGTTCAGCGCCTCGTCGGCTGGGACGTCGATCATCTGGCAGACCGCAACCAGGCCTTGTGGGGTTACTGTCTCGGCCAACTGAGCGATTGCCCGAGCTGGCGCGACAGCGATGCGGACCCCAAGACCGTACGCGATCTTGAGTAGCTCGCGGTGCCGGTCCAGGCTGTCCTCGACCACCATCAACTCGATGACGGTATTCGGCCGTCCCAATGCCTCGGAGATGGCCTGTGGACCCTCGGCGAGAAATCGCCGAGCTAGCTGTCGTTCCTTACGGCGCAGCAGCCGACGAGCGGCCCGCAGCATCGGTTGAGAAGCTGCCGGAAGATCAACCGGCCAGTCGAGACTGTCCTTGGGCAGCGCGACCTCAGGCGGCCGTGGCGTCGGAGGCCGGCGCGTTTTCTTTGGCCACCTCGACAAGTGCGGCGAATGCTGCAGGATCTGTCACGGCAAGATCAGCGAGGATCTTGCGATCAACCTCAATCCCGGCGGCCTTGAGGCCCGAGATGAAGCGGTTGTAGGTCATGCCTTCCGCGCGGGCAGCGGCGTTGATCCGCTGAATCCACAACTTGCGGAAGTCACCCTTGCGGGCTCGGCGGTCACGATAGGCGTAGACCAGCGAATGGGTTACCTGTTCTTTGGCTTTGCGGTACAGCCGGGAACGCTGACCGCGGTAGCCGGACGCCTGCTCGAGAACTTCCCGACGCTTCTTGTGTGCATTGACGGAGCGCTTAACGCGTGCCATCGCAGTTACTCCTTTATGTTCCTGGCGTGCTGCTGCACGCCTCGGGGGTCCAAGGGGGTCGTCCCCCTTGCTTGCTTATCGCGCGGGGCTCTCAGGCACTCTTGCCGAGCAGTTTCTTGGCCTTGGCAGCATCACCGGGTGCCAGCTACCTTGTCGCCATCCAGGCGTCGGGTACGGGTGCTCGGCTTGTGCTCGTTCAGGTGCATCTTGTTTGCCTGACGATGCATGAGCTTCCCTGTGCCGGTAAACCTGAATCGCTTCTTGGCACCGGAGTGCGACTTCATCTTCGGCATGTCTGATCCATTTCTTCTTTCTGTATTGCCTTCATCTCGCGCCTGTTGGATGGGGCGCGACTAGCTCAGATCAATATCGGGATCGAGGTTGTCTGCTGGCCCCCGACGCTTCTTCGTTGCAGGCTGAGCGGCAGCCTGCGCCCGGCGATCCGCCTGCTCGGTTCGCTCCGCCTGTGCATCAGCGAGCCGTTCCGCCGCGCGACGATCGCGCTCCGCCTTGATCTCGGCACGGGCCTCGGTCTTCTTCTTGAGTGGACCGAGGACCATCAACATGTTCCGCCCGTCCTGCTTGGGCGCCGACTCGACGAAGCCGAACTCGTCGACATCTGAGGCCAGCCTCTTCAGCAGGTTGTAGCCAAGCTCGGGCCGCGACTGCTCGCGTCCCCGGAACATGATCGTGATCTTGACTTTGTCGCCCGCTTTCAGGAAGCGTACGACGTGACCCTTCTTGGTCTCGTAGTCGTGGCTGTCGATCTTCGGCCGCAGCTTCATTTCTTTGATTACTGTGTTGGTCTGATTGCGTCGGCTCTCGCGCGCCTTCTGGGCGTTCTCGTATTTGAACTTTCCGTAGTCCATGAGCTTGGCGACCGGCGGTCGTGCCATCGGGGCGACTTCCACCAGGTCAAGCTCTGCCTCACGTGCCAAGCGCAAAGCGTCCTCTATACGTACGATGCCGACCTGCTCCCCGGCCGGTCCGACGAGCCGGACCTCGGGGACGCGAATTCGATCGTTGATTCGCGGTTCGGTGCTGATATGTCCTCCAGTTGGTTGTAGGTGGTTGACCAACCAGACGGCACCGAATCCGTGCGCGGCGACCCCAATAACGAAGGGTCTCCGCGTAAGCGAAGACCCCGAAACCCCGCAAGGACAGCCCAAGCATGAGCAAGTCCTCGCAGACCGACCCGACAACTGTCACTGGCTGACGCTGTGCGGGTGGGAGATCAGGTCTCCACTTGCGGATTCAGTGCACGACTGAATCGGTCGCAGTCAAGATATCACCGGGCGCCACATTGGCCACAAGTTCACGATCTCGACTTCAGAAAAACGTGTAGCCGGAATCGGGTATTCCCTGATCACGCGTCGAACCCGCACACACGCTCAATCCGGAGCGGGAAGGATCCAGCCGAACTGGCCGTCGGGCAGCTCGACGAGCCGATGACCAGATGCCAGTTCGGCAAGCACCTCGCCTTCGATGACGAACGGGTGTGGACCCGCTACATCAATGAGTACGACGGTCAACTCCTCGCTCCTCGCGGCCTGCGCGGCGATGTCGATCGTGACCGGTACCGGGCGAGCATCCGGCTGCCAACTCTGCAGCGCATCAAGACCTGTGAAGGCCAGCAGCGCTCGCCGGCCGTCCCGCACCTGGAGTATCACGAGCGACATCTCCGCCTCTTTGTCCGATGTCAGCCCGCCGACCGTTTCTCCTAGACGGGTGGTGGTCGCCACCACTGGCACGAGCAGTCGATCACCGCAGAGAGCGGCAACTGCTCGCAAGTACGCGACCGGTGTCGCTTCCGACGCGGCTGTGGCAATCAGCCGACGGGTGTCATCAGACGCTGCGCCCGTGTCAGAAGGGAACGGGGATGTGGCCAGCCGCCGTTGATGATCCACGCCTGGTTCACCTCAATCCGAGTTGTCAGGGGCAGCCGGGTGCTCTCCCCCATCGCCTGCCCTGGCGCTGCGTGGCACATTGGGAGAATGCCTGCTGTTGACACCGTACTGCTGCCCTTGTGCGTTGGACTCTCGCTGCTCGGCGTGATCGCGACCGGATTGGCCTGGCGACGAGGGAACAAGGGCCGGGTCATCCAAGGCGTTGGCTTGGCACTTGCTCCCATTGCGTTGTACTTCAGCGGACTTCTCAGATTGCTCTGGAACGCCGCCATCGCCTTCGGCACCTGGGCTTCCAAGATCATCTTCTCGCCTGCGGTCTGGTTTGGCTTGAGCTTGCTCGGCCTCTGCATCGTTTTGTGGGTGGTAGGTGGAATGGTCGCCCGCCGATCTCCCGCGGCTAAGAGCAAGGACGTGAGCGCCCAGTCAACAGCCAACGCCTTGCCAGCCAAGAAGGGCACGGCCAAGACAGCACGCACTCAGCCACCGATCGATGAGGAAATGGCCGAGATCGAGGCGCTGCTGAAGTCCCGCGGTATCGAATAACTGCGTCGTTAGGTGGCTTCGAGGAAGCGGCGGTGGCGTACCCGGAGCTCTTTGACCGCAGCAACAGCGAGCGGACCGTCAACAGTCTGAATGCCCATGAGTTGACGCTTGTCAGCGTCTAGGTCGGCCTCAAAGGGACGACCATCCGCAGGTTTGAGCAGCAGCTGCGCCCACGGATCGCCGGGGCGGAGGATGATCTTGTGAACACGCTCCCAAGGCATGGCGTACACGCGTAGTGCGTTGCGAATCCGGAGGCCCGACCTGTCCGCACGTACATAGCTGCTGGCCAAGACCGCCATCACCGCAATCGGGAACGCCAGGATGCCAAGCAACCCCAACCGATGGGACAGCGGGAACAGTGCGCGGACCTCGGCCGGCAGCAGCAGCCAGCCGATGGCGGCAAGTATGCAGAGTGCGAGGCTGGAGACGATCGCGATTATCCGCACGCGACGGGGTCGCGCGACGTAGACGTTGTGATCCAAATCTTGATCAGCCACTGGTCACGACGTTAGATGCGGCAGGCGGCGATGTCGGTGACCAGAATCGCTCGCGCACCCAGGGCCCAGAGGTCGTCCATGATCTGCTGGGCATCGGCTCGCGGCACCATCGCCCGCACTGCCCGCCACCCTTGTTTCGCCAGCGGTGACACGGTGGGCGATTCCAAACCTGGGGTGATCGCGCACGCTTCCTCGACGAGAGCGTCGGTGACGTCGTAGTCCATCATCACGTAGTTGCGAGCGACCAAGACGCCGTTGAGTCGGCGTTCCAGTTGATCAAGGCCTGATGGTGGCTCGGCGCCTGCCCGACAGATCAAGATCGCTTCTGAGTCCAAGATCGGATCGCCGAACAACTCCAGGCCAGCTGCCCGCAGGGTGGTGCCGGTCTCGACCACATCGGCGATAACGTCGGCAACTCCGAGCCGGATAGCGGTTTCGACGGCACCATCCAAAGCGATCAGCCGAGTACTGACACCAAGATCACCAAGATAGGACTCGACCAGTCCCGGGTACGACGTCGCCAGCCGTAGGTCATGCAGCCGCTCCACCGACATCCTGCTGCCCAGCTGGCGCCGCAAATCGGAACTTGCTGCGGCCGAACCCGAGCGGCAGCACCTCGATGGCGTGCGCACGGGAGTCGAGGAGCATGTCCCGGCCGGTGATGCCGACATCGAGAGTTCCCTCACCGACGTACACCGCAATGTCGCGCGGGCGCAGATAGAAGAACTCGACGCCGTTAGCCTCATCGAGGAGCGCCAGTTCGCCATCCGAGCGCTGCGCGTAGCCAGCTTCCCGCAGCATCTCTGCAGCGGGCTCGGACAAGGAGCCCTTGTTGGGCACGGCCACCTTGATCAGAGGTTTCTCCATGCCGGGCAGGGTCGAATTCACGGCCCTCATCCTAGGTGGATGCTCACAACCGCTCGTAAATGTCTTCGAGATCAAGATCAAGGGCCAGCATCAGAACCTGGATGTGATACAGCAGCTGGCTGATCTCGGTGGCCGCTTGGTCCTTGGACTGGTACTCCGCGGCCATCCACACCTCTGCCGCCTCTTCGACGATCTTCTTGCCAATCTCGTGTACGCCAGCCTCTACGCGGGCGACGGTCGTGGAACGAGGGTCGTGATCAGCCACCTTTGCCGTCAACTCGGCAAAGAGGCTGTCGAATGACTTCTGGATGGTCACGGCCGCCAGCCTAAGTGTTGTTATGCGCACCGACTTGTCAGACCTGAGTTCGGCTATAGCCGCTCTCAGCTCTGACAGTTGGCGAAGGCTCAGCCGACGGTCTCGACCACTGGAGTGTCCACGCCTTCCGCGAGCGCATCTGTCCGCTCGCGACGTTCAATGCGCAGCCAGGTCATAAACCCGACAACGCAGAAGCCGCCATAGACGATGTACATGATCGCGGACGGGTAGTAGCCGGCGACCAGGAGCAGCGGGACGCCGACCAAGTCAACGGCAATCCAGATCAGCCAGAATTCGACCCAGCCTCGCGCCATGCCGTACGTCGCCAGGATCGAGCCAGTCAAAATCCAGGCGTCGGCCAGCGGACCCCAGGACCCCAACGCCTGCAGCACGAAGTAGAAGATCAACGTGAGAACCGCGGCGCCGACCAGAAGCTGCAGCCGACCACGCGCGCCCGCCCACTTGGGGTGTACGCCCACGCCCTCTCCGGCGTGCGACTTCCGATACTGATACCAGCGCACCCACCCGTACACGCTGACGATGATGAAGAAGATCTGGCGGCCGGCCTGGCCCCACAGATCCAGCTTCTGGGGAGTGTCGAACGGGCCACCGATGGCCGTTCCGACAAAGACCGTGAACAACAACACGTTGCCCACGATGCCGACGGGCCATGCGGCGACCTTGCGCCACATGCCCAGCAGAGCGCTTGCCAAACCGAACCCATTGCCGATGATCTCCCGCCACAGAATGACGCTCGAACCAATCTCGATATGGGCCTTCAGCAACCGCAGGAGTACTTCTTGGAGATCCATTGATCCTCCACTCATCCGGTCGCACGAATGCCGGGGTGGAGAGCGCTCATCGTCGTGCATCTGCACAACGGTGACGCGCTCGCGTGAACCTCCCATCCGGACTTTCACCGTCGGTTGTGGAGTTTCACCACATCAACCCTCGGCTGGAGGCAGAGGGGTCGCGGACTGTCACCGCCGGTTCGGACTTTCACCGACCCCGGTACACGCGCGAGTTGTCAACTCGTCACCGGTACTTTACTCCGACTTGTCAGCGTCTCAGAGTGCTATAGCCCCTTGAGACGCTGACAAGTCGGCTACAGCACGACACCGAGGAGGGCATCGCACGCGCGAGCAACCAGCGCGGGTGACTCGGCGTCATCGCTGTCGATCGCTGTCGACGCCCCAGCCCACGCGTCCACAGCGGCCAGCGCCGATGGCGCATCCAGATCCTGGGCGAGCGCAGCTCGCACCTGAACCAAGACCTCGTCGGCATTCAAAGCGGCATCCAACCGCACCGCCTCCCGCCACCGGCTCAAGCGGTCCTCGGCAGAGACCAACAGGTCGTCGCTCCACTCCCAATCGTCGCGGTAGTGGTGCGCGAGCAGGGCCAGCCGGATAGCCATCGGGTCGACGCCAGCCGCCCGCAACGCGGATACGAAGACCAAGTTGCCCTTCGATTTCGACATCTTCTCGCCGTCCAGGCTGACCATCCCACTGTGCACGTACGCCTGGGCAAAAACTTGATCGGTAGCCACTCGGCCGTGCGCGGCAGTCATCTCGTGGTGCGGAAAGATCAAATCGGTACCGCCACCCTGAACATCGAAGCCCGACCCGAGTCGGTCGAGGGCGATAGCGGTGCATTCGATGTGCCACCCAGGCCGACCGGCACCTAGCAGCGACTCCCAGCTCGGCTCGGCCGCCCGGCCATGGTGCCACACCAGGCAGTCCAACGGAGCCTTCTTGCCTGGTCGATCCGGATCACCGCCACGCTCGGCGAACAGCGCAATAGCCCTTTCCTCCGACAGGTGGGAAAGCGAACCGAACTCCGAGTCACTCGCCTGCGCAAAATAGAGATCGTCGAATTCGTTGTCCTCCACCGGATAGACGGCTTCGCGTCGCTGCAGGTGATCAATCAGGTCCACGATCAACGGAATCGACTCCACGGCACCGACATAGTGCCTCGGTGGCAGCACGTTGAGGGCAGCCATGTCTTCACCGAACAGTCTGGTCTGTTGCTCGGCGAGTGCCGCCCACTCCACGCCGATTTCCGCCGCCCGCTCCAGCAGCGGGTCGTCAATATCGGTGACGTTCTGAACGTAGTTCACATCCAGGCCGCGATCGCGCCACACGCGGTTCAGCAAGTCAAAGGCGATGTAGGTGTTGGCGTGGCCGATGTGCGTGGCGTCGTACGGGGTGATTCCGCAGACGTACATCCGCGCAGTCCCGGTGTCCGGACCGATCGGCACCAGCTGTCCTCGTGCGGTGTCGAACGCCTGCAGCGGGTGGGGGGCCGATGGCGGTGGGAGTGGAGGCAGCGGACGCGAGCTCCAAGCCTGCATGGCGCCACACTATCCGGGGCAACTCGGCTCCCTGTCGGAGCGGAGGTTGATCACTCCTCAGAACGGAGGCCATGGGATCGACGGCCACTCGCCACGAGGCCGGGGCATTCGGCGCCGAGTGAGCAGCAGGTCTGCGCGGCGTACGAGTGCTGCTATCTCCCGCTGAGCGAGCAGCGTGCCGAGCTGGTCAGGCGCCTCGTCGCGAGCCTTACGAACGGCTGCCAGCTCCCGTCGAGTGAGTTCACAACCTGCCCACCCCCACAACAGCGTGCGCAGTTTCTGATCGGTATGGAAGCTGACGCCATGATCAACTCCGAACACCCGGCCAGCGCTACTGAGGATGTGGCCGCCTTTGCGGTCGGCATTGTTGATCAACACGTCGAAGACCGCCAGCAGCCGGAGATCAGCAACATCGGCGTGGACCACCGACACCGGACGATCATCGCCATCGAAACCTTCTACCGAGGAAAACCAGCCCGGCATGGGTAATGCCGAACTCGGAACAAGATCAACAAGCTTGGTACTGGCCGTCTCATCCACCTCCACCCAGACCTGCAGCGACCCGGGTCCGAATGGCCCATCGATGAGTACGGTGACCGGCACACAGTCGAATCCGCCGATCCGGGACACCTCGTACGCGGCTACCTCGCGGAGCCCGAGAGTGTGGTGCGGGAAGTCCCAGAGCGGCCGTTCCCCCTCGAATGGCTTGTAGACACACTCGATCGGTGCGCCGGCCGTCTGCAGTTCTGCCAGGAACGTGGCGTTGGAAGCCTGGAGCAACCGGCCGGTGATCTGCAACTCGGCCTGCGCCAGCTCTGCTGTGAGCGCAGGATGAGGCGGCCGGGCGTCACCATCGTCGGTTAGCCCAAGATCATCGACAGTCACCGCAGAATTCAGTCGAACAGCGGCCGGAGATAACCGTTCGCCCGTGGGCAGATGTGCCCGTGCGGGTCTAGCGGCTGCAGACAGAACGGACAAGATGGTCGGCCCGCAGCGACGAGGGCTTGGGCGCGGGCCACGAAATCTCGGGCGTACGAGGCCGTGATCTTGACGACGAAGACCTCGTCGGCATCGATCTCGTCCGGCTCGCTGGGGGCGGTTGTCGACGTCGCCTCCTCAGCGGTGTCGTCGTCCTCATCGACATTGGAGAACAGCTCGATGACGATCCGGTCGATGCTCGGATCCCACGCAATCGTCATCGTCCCGACCCGGAATTCTTCGTGATCGGAGCATCCAGCGGGTCGGTGTCGCGTGCCTGAGAGGAGGCAGGTGGGACGTCGACGACGCCGGCACTCCGCCGCAACACCTCGTCAAGCACGCGATCCAAGTGTTCAGCCAGCACCGAGACCTGCTGCTTCTCGCACGCGACGCTGGTAATGCGATTTCCCTCCCGCGCCTGCAGGAAGAAGGTCCGTTCGCCAGGCTGACCAACTGTGCCTGCGACGAACCGATCAGGCGCGTCATAACGGTGCACCAGAATCGCCATGCGTAACAGGGTAAGTCAGGTGCTCAATCAGCTGCGAAACATTCCCGCGCGGGCGACTGCACGGCCTGGCCGTTCAGCTGCCCGTCTCCGGCACTCCCGGCCCGCCTCCTAGCACAGCATCGTCTGAGGTCTTCGTCCGACGGCTGCGCGCCTTTCGCTGCGGCGGCGACAAATAGGCAGCGAGATCAACCATCGTGGAGTTTGCTGTGATCAGGTACGGGCGGGCTGCGGTATAGCGGATGATCGAGATGGATGCCGGATCGACGACGATCCGCTGGAAACTGTCCAGGTGCAGGCCGAGCGCGTCGGCCACGATTGCCTTGATCACGTCGCCATGCGACACCGCAGCCCACACCGCGTCAGGTCCGTGATCAGCCTCAACGCGCGCGTCCCAGGCGCGGGCGGCGCCAATGGCCCTGGCTGACATCTCCGCCATCGATTCCCCACCAGGAAAACGCACAGCTGAGGGTTGCTGCTGGACTGTACGCCAAAGCTTGTCTTTGCTGAGCTCTCGCAGCGACTTGCCAGTCCATTCGCCGTATCCGCACTCCACCAGGCCCTGCTCGATGGCGAACACACAGCTGTTGGACTGGGCTGCCAACAGCGGTTGAGCCGTTTGCCGGCAGCGGCGTAGCGGTGAGCTGACAATGGCCCGCAGCTGCACTCCCGAGAGTCGGGTGGCGAGCTCGGCTGCCTGCTGTACGCCAGTCTCATCCAGCTCAACGCCTGACGAACGACCAACAAGAATCCCAGCCGTATTGGCCGCAGTGCGGCCGTGCCGGATCAGCAGGAGAGTGGTCATGGCGCCGAGGCTACAGAGGCGTGGCTAGAGAGGCAGGGAACGGTACCGGCCGCGTACGTAATACAGCAGTTCGTCAGCGGGATCGGGTTGGATCTCGACTCGCTCCACCACAGCTCGGAGCAGGAGACCCCAGCCTGCATGATCTGGGTCAGGCTTCAGCCGCGCGCCGATCCAGCCGAGCGAGCCCTCCAGCACCGGCCCCCAATCGGTGTCCCGCCAAGCGGCCAGGGTGAACGGGCCGCCAGGCGCGGGGGCGACGCCGGCGAACGCATCGGCCAGTTTCCGCTGCCGCCATCCCGGCAGGTTCACGGTCAGCGTCGCGGTCTGGGTCAGCACGTCCGCCAGCGCCGACTCTTCGTCGATCAGCCCGATCACCTCGCCGGGATCGCCATCGGCGACGAAGAACGATGAGAGCGTCCAGCCGGCGCGCTGACCGTCGGCAGCGGCCGCCCAGATGCTGACCGGCGATGCCATCCGGCCCCGAAAGCGACGCAAAGGCTTCCGGTCATTCTCGCCCACGGCAAACGGATGGCTGTGATGGATCGTCACCTAGACAGTTCTACATGGCGCGGCTGAAGCCGCCGATCCGATGTGGTGTGGATCACGGCCCGAGCGAAGATCCGACCAGCAGTTTGCGGTTGGCAGCCCCTACGGTGGACCGAGTGCCCGCGCGAGCGAGGCGATGAGGTGAGGGAGCAGTATCCATGGGCTGGCTAGAGGCACTGGTGCTTGGCATCGTGCAAGGCCTCACGGAGTTCCTGCCCATCTCCTCCAGCGCTCATCAAGCGATTGTCGGTCAATTCTTCGGAGGCGAAGATCCGGGCTCCGCCTTCACAGCCATCACCCAGCTCGGCACTGAGACCGCGGTGATCATCTACTTTCGCAAGGACATTTGGCTGATCATCAAGAGCTGGGCGCTCTCGCTGACCGGCAAGATTCCGCGCAACGATGCGGAGGCAAGACTGGGTTGGCTGGTGATCATTGGCTCGATTCCGATCGTGGTTCTCGGGCTGATCTTCCAGGACGCTATCGATCATGGTTTGCGAAACCTCTGGACGACAGCAGCGATGCTCGCCGGCTTCGGCATCATCATCGGCGTGATCGATCAAGTTGCCGCGAACGCCCGCCCGATGGAGTCCATGACGTGGCGGCACGGTCTCTTTCTCGGATTGGTGCAATCACTTGCCCTTATTCCTGGCGTCTCCCGATCCGGTGCAACGATCGCAGGCGGACTCGCTCTCGGGTATCAGCGTGTGGCAGCAGCAAAATTCTCCTTCCTGCTCGCCATTCCAGCCGTCGTCGGCTCCGGGCTGTTCAAACTCGCGGACATCTCTGCTGACCCAGTCCGTCCGGCCTGGGGGCCGATCGCGCTGGCGACGGTGATCTCTTTTGTCATCGGTTACGCGGTGATCGCCTGGTTGCTGCGTTACGTGAGCACCCACACGTTCCTGCCGTTCGTGATCTATCGCATCGCACTGGCCGTTCTGGTGGCCCTCTTGCTGATCACTGGGGTGCTCACTCCATTACCGCCGACGTTGGCGGGCTGATCAAACTAGGACGCTACTCCTGAACGGTTCAACGCCTCGGCGGCGACAGTGAGTGCGTTGAGCTTCTCCTCAACCGAGCCGCCGTACGGCACCACGGCACAGGTCGTCACGCCGGATGCGGCGAGCAGCGCGAACCCCTCAGCAATGCGATCCCGATCACCCAGCAGTGAGGTCTGATCGATGAAGTCGAACGGAACAGCGGCCATGGCATCGCGTTGCCGCCGGGTCAAAAAGAGGTCCTGAACCGCCGCCGCGGCTTCGCCGAAGCCCATCCGCACGGCGAGCGCGTTGTAGAAGTTCTGCTCACGGCTGCCCATGCCACCCAGATAAAGCGCCGCATAGCCTCGGACGTGATCGGCGCAACTGCGCGGGTCGGCGCCGACGACTAGTGGCACGCTGGGTACGACATCGAAACCATCGAGACCCTTACCGACCCGGGCACGGCCTGATCGCACCCGCTCCAGCTGCTCAGTCGCGAACTGCGGGGCATAGAAGATGGCCAGCCAGCCGTCGGCCAGTTCGCCGGCCAGCTCGAGATTCTGGGGTCCGATCGCCGCGAGGTAGATCGGAATGTGCGTGCTGATGTGGCGTGATGATCAGTTTGAGCGGCTTGCCGGCGCCATCCGGCAGCGGGATCTGGTAGTGCTCGCCATCGAAGGTCACCGTCGACCCCGACAGCGCTGCATTGACGATCGCGAGGTATTCCCGGGTACGACTCAGCGGCTTGTCGAACCGCACTCCATGCCAGCCTTCGGAGACCTGTGGCCCGGAGACACCGACTCCCAGCCGGAAACGGCCACCGGTCAACACATCCAGGCTGGCCGCCGTCATCGCTGTCATCGCTGGAGTTCGGGCTGGAATCTGCATGATGGCCGAGCCGACATGAATGCTCGACGTCTGGGCAGCGAGCCAGGCAAGGAGAGTCGGACTATCCGAGCCGTACGCCTCGGCCGCCCAGACCACCGAGAAGCCAAGGGCTTCGGCATGTTGAGTCAGCCGCAGCTGCCCATGCGGGTCATCGGATCCGACCAGATAGCCGAGGTTGAGCCCTAGACGCATGGCAGCCACGCTAGCGGGCTCGATTGCTTCGCTCGCTGGCGCTCGCTCCATCCGCTAGGCCGTTAGGGTCTCCCCATGGAAACTCGGCTGGTCGGGTGCAGCGGGCTGCGGGTGTCGCGGCTCGGGCTCGGCACCATGACCTGGGGCCGTGACACCCCGGCCGAGAATGCCCATGCGCTGCTCGAAATGTTCTGTGAGGCCGGCGGCACATTGATCGACACCGCCGCTGCGTACGGGGCAGGCGACGCCGAACGCATCGTCGGCCGGCTGGTGCGCGAGCAGGGCATCCGGGACGAGGTGGTCATTGCGACCAAGGCCGGGTTCGTGATCAGGAACGGCAAGCGCATCGTCGACACATCGCGCCGGGCTCTGCTTCGTGATCTTGAGGGATCGCTGCGGCGGCTGCAGAGCGACTACATCGATCTGTGGCAGATCCATGCCTGGGGAGACGCGCCCCTCGAGGAGTCGCTGGAGGCGATTGATCACGCTGTCTCAACAGGCAGAGTGCGCTATGCCGGGGTATCGAACTTCGTCGGGTGGCAAACGGCCCAGGCGGCCACCTGGCAGAGGGCATTCCCAGGCCGTACGCCGCTCATCAGTGCGCAGGTCGAATACTCCCTGCTCGCCCGGCGGGCGGAGGTCGAGGTGCTCCCCGCTGTCCGGGCTTTTGACATGGGTTTCTTCCCGTGGTCACCACTCGGCCGCGGCGTACTGACCGGGCAGTATCGCAACGGCACGCCGCGCGGTTCGCGGGCAGCGACTGATCACTTCGCGTGGTTTGTCGAGCCGTACCTGGAACCCCGTAGCCGCGGCGTTGTGGAGGCTGTGGTCCGAGCAGCCGAAGGGCTGGACTTCACTCCCCTTCAGGTCGCGTTGCTTTGGGTACGCGATGCTCCAGGCGTCACTGCCCCGCTACTTGGGGCGCGCACCGCCGGCCAGCTGAGCCCGGCTCTCGCGGTCGAAGATCAGAAGTTGCCCGCCGAGATTGCTTCCGCGCTCGATGATGTCTCCGGTGGGCCGAACGCATCTCGGCTGTGATCTGGCTGGTGTTTGACGGCTGGATCGAACGCTACTAGCCGCGCATCCGAATGATCTTGCGACGAATCCAGGCGTCACCGCTGCCATCCCGATAGCGACGTAACCGGGCGAGCTCCCAGCCGCCGTACTCGGCATGATCAGTAAGCAGTTGGCGAACGGCATTACGCGAGAGGTGCCGGCCTAGCCGGATTCGCTCCACCTCGTACTCGACTCGACGCACCGTCATTGGCCGAAAGCATAGTGGCACCTATGCCTGACCGAAGAAGCGGTCTAAAACCCGTGCACCGAACTCAAGCGAATCAGTCGGTACCCGTTCGTCGACGCCGTGGAACATCGCCCAGAAGTCGAACTCAGGCGGCAGCCGAAGCGGAACGAAGCCAAAACATGCGATACCGGCCCGATCCCAGGCCTTCGCGTCGGTACCCGCGCTGACCAGGTACGGCACCGCCTGCGCCTGCGGATCCTCGGCAGCGAGGCAAGCCTGCATTGCCTCAACCAGGGCGCCGGAGAACTGGGTCTCGACCGAGGGCTGGTGATTGACGACCTCATAGCGAACCTTGGCGCCGAGCAGATCGGTGATGGTGGCATAGAACTCGTCCTCGCCGCCGGGCACAAATCTGCCGTCGATACCGGCCTGCGCTCGGCTGGGGATCACATTGTGCTTGTAGCCGGCTGTCAGCATCGTTGGATTGGCGGTGTTCGACATCGTTGCCCCCACCATGCGCGCGATGCTGCCGAGCCGGCCAAGAGTCTCCTCAACCTGATCAGGATCAAGATCAATGTCGAAGGCCTCGGCGACAGCCTCCAGAAAGGCCCGCTGTGGCTCGGTGATCTTCCGCGGCCACTCGTACCCGCCGATTCTGGCAACGGCCGCACTGAGCTCGGTGACTGCGTTTTCGTCGTGCCGTAACGAGCCGTGCCCGGCCCGCCCATCGGCGATCAGATTGAGCCAGGCCATGCCCTTCTCGGCGATCTGGATCAGATAGAGCCGAAGATCATCACGAACGGTAAGGGAATAGCCGCCGACCTCACCGATCGCCTGCTGACAACCCTCGACGGCCTCGGGATGCTCGTCAACTAGCCAGCGAGCACCCAGTCCGCTCCCGGCCTCTTCGTCGGCGGTGAAGATCAACCGAATCGGCCGCCGCGGAGCCGCCCCGGCCCGGGCCCGAGCGCGTACGACGCTGAGCACCATAGCGTCGAAGTCCTTCATGTCGACTGCGCCGCGACCCCAAACGCAACCGTCGACTACCTCCCCGGAAAACGGTGGCACCGACCAGTCAGCCGCCTCCGCCGGCACCACATCCAAATGCCCATGGACCAGAAGTGGCGGCAGCGATGTGTCGACACCTTCGGGTTCCCATCTCGCCACCACGGACGTACGCCGCGGCTCGGGCTCCAGCAACTCGCATCCGATACCAACCTCGTCGAGCAGCTCGGCAACGCGCTCTGCAGCCGCGCGCTCACCAGGTCCGGGCTCGGAGCCAAAGTTTGACGTGTCGATCCGAATCAGCTCCTGGCACAGCTCGACAACCTCAGCGTCCGGCCGGTAATCCTCAGTCACCGAATCATCTTCACTCATGCGTGTGGTTGGCTCTCGGTCCGGCTACCTCGGCAGGCTGAAACGCTTCGGCCGCCATCGGCCCAGTTGCTATAGTTCGGAGGCGCCCCGCAGGGAGCAGCCGCAGGTCCGGGTGGCGGAATAGGTAGACGCGCTAGCTTGAGGTGCTAGTGCCCTTGACAGGGCATGGGGGTTCAAGTCCCCCCTCGGACACAGAGTCTCTGCCACATTCGTAACCTCGACTCGGGAGCTGCTGCGTTGGTGAGTGACCGGGCGAAAGACAGGTGCTATGGACCTGCAGCTGAGCGGTAAGCGAGTAGTGGTGACCGGCGCGGGCCGCGGCATCGGACTTGCAGTGGTTCGCGCATTTGTAGCTGAGGGCGCTGAGGTCTTCGCCGGGTCGCGAACGGTGACCGACTAGCTCGCGGAGTTGGCCTCCGCAGGCCAGGTCACACCTTTTGCCGTAGATCTCGCCCAGCCGGATGGTCCTGCCGAGCTGATTGCGGCGGCAGGCGATCGGATTGATGTGCTGGTCAACAACATGGGCATCGCACCAACCCGCGTGGATGGCTTCCTGTCGGTGACCGATGAGATGTGGCAGCTGACCTGGACCCTCAACGTGATGTCAGCCGTACGCGCGTGCCGCGCGGCCCTTCCTGTGATGCTCGCCAACGGTGAAGGCACGATCGTCAACACCGGCTCGCTCAACGAACGACTTCCCGACCCGCTGGTGATCGACTATTCGGCGTCAAAGGCTGCATTAGTCAACCTTGCCAAAGCCCTATCAAAAGAGTTCGGCGGACGCGGAATCCGGGTCAACACAGTGGATCCTGGGCCGGTGGCGACCGACTTGTGGCTCGGCGCCGACGGGGTCGCCGCGCACGTCGGCGCCGCGCATGATGTCGCGCCGGGTGACATAGCAGCTGGCGCTGCCCGCCAGATGGTGACTGGTCGGTTCACCCGGCCGGACGAGGTGGCCGACTTGGTGCTGCTGCTCGCAAGCGAGCGGACCGGCAATGTCACCGGCGCTCAGTTCACGATCGACGGCGGAATGGTCACCACGCTTTGACACCGTGGCAGAACGGCGCTCCTCGGATCGGCGACGTGGCTGAAATGCGTCGTACGGTGACGGCGACTGACATTGAGCGATTCACCGAGATCAGCGGTGATCGCAATCCTTTGCACTACGACCTCGATGCGGCGCGGGCATCTCGATTTGGGGAGATCGTCGTACAGGGCGGCATTACCAGCGCCATCCTCAACGCAGTGGTCGCGGAGCAGCTGCCAGGACCCGGCACGGTATTTCTCAATGTCAATTGGAACTTCACCGCTCCGGTGCGCCCAGGCGACACGATCACCGGTCGGGTTGAGGTCACCGACGTTCGTAGCGACAAGCCCATTACGACGCTGCGCACCACGGTGACTCGCGACGACGGCACTGTTGCGCTGGAGGGCACCGCCGTCTGCTACACGATGGCCATCCACTAGCCGTCACGGGTGGGTCGGCTCCGGTCGGCAGCGTCAGGGTCTTGTTCTCGCTCGCCAGACAAGAGGTCCACCTTGGCCTCAAGTCGCCGAACGATCTCATGCAGTTCCTCGGCCTGCTCCCTCTCCGCTGCGACGGTCTCGATGAGCCAGGATGCCAAGGTCGCGGACACGGTACCTAGCAATGCCACGCCGCCAACCATCAGGCCGAACGCCACGAAGCGCCCCAGCCCAGTCACCGGATACTGGTCCCCATAACCGACGGTGGTCATGGTCGTGATCGCCCACCACACCGCATCGCCGAAGCTCTTGATGTTGGAGTTTGGGTTCGATCGCTCGGCGTCAAGGACCGCGAGCGAGGCACAGAAAGCCAGCAGCGTCGCTCCCCCGGCGACATAGATCGCCACACGCCCCCGCAACCTGGTCTGGGCTCGGCGGTTGATCACCAGAAGCACCGGAATCAGTCGGAGCAGCTGCAGCGGCCGAAGTAGCGGGAGGAGGACCACCAAGGCGTCGTACCAATGTCTCAACACATAGCGCAGCCGCTCATCGGCAAGAAACACCCTGATCACGTAGTCAATGACGAAGATCGCCCACGTAATCAAGGTCAGGCAAAGACACATGATGACCACGCCGCGCGGCAAATTCGGCTTCAGGATAGGGATTGCGTACGCGGCCAAGAAGATGATGCCCGCGATGATCAACGGCCAGTCGGTGGCTCGTTCCCAGCGCCGAGCGCGTGCCGCCCGTTCAGCGGCTTCTGCTGTCATGTGAGCATCCTGACGCGACAGAAGTCGGCGAGGTAGTGACGCGGCTCATGATGTTGCATTGATTATCGCGCCCGGACGACCCCCAAACGCCCGATACTTGGTGGCTATCGTCGGTGGCTCGTCGGAGTCACCTCAGCAAATCAGCCGCCACATAGGAAGGAACATGGTGAGCTACCAGCCCTACGACGCAGCTCCGGCTCAACCGTCGCCACCCGCACTCGACATGCCGCATTACGGCATTGGTTTCATCGATGCCATCAAACGAGGCTTCAAGAAGTACGCCACATTTTCGGGGCGGGCCGGCCGCAGTGAGTACTGGTGGTGGGCGCTGTTCACCTTCATCGTCTCCGTTGTGCTCCTCGTACCGGCCTATGTACTCGGTATCACGACCTCATCGGATGGCGGCCGCACTCCTGGCGCCGCAGCTATACCGCTGATCATTCTGATGATCATCTTCTACCTGGCAATCTTCGTGCCGAACCTCGCACTGACCGTTCGCCGGCTCCACGACGCTGGATACAGCGGATGGCTGGTGCTCCTCGGGCTGGTGCCCTACCTGGGTGGGTTGATACTTTTGATCTTCGCGGTATTGCCAAGCTCGCCCGCTGGCGTCAAGTACGACCCGGTACCGGCAACTCCATATGGGGACAACCCGTATCAGCCGCAGTCC
>CAWJUB010000030.1:0-17966 GCA_963845915.1 uncultured Actinomycetota bacterium | reverse complement strand
CGACGATCATCGGGTTGACCACTTTCCCGATGTCGTCGACGGCGACGTAGGAACGGATGGCGACAGCCCCGGTCTCGGTGTCCACCTCAATGGCTGCGAGGTGGGTGCCGTGCGGATAGGAGTAGACATCGGGATCGAAGGACGCCGAAGAATCCAGGTTCGGCTCGATTCCCTCGGGCCAGGCGTGCGCCTGGAGGGCGGCGAAGGCAATCTCAGCCAGCGACTTGCCCGTATCAGTGCCCTTGACCCAGAAGTGGCCGCCTCTGAACTCAAGATCATCCTCGCTCGCCTCCAACATGTGCGCAGCGATGGGCTTGGCCTTTTCGATCACCTTGTCGGCGGCCTTGAGCACCGCGGTCGCGCCGACGACCAGTGATCGGGAACCGTAGGTGTCGAGGCCACGCTGAGCAACCTGGGTATCGCCATGAAGCACTTCCACATCCTCAAAAGCCACCCCCAACTTGTCGGCCACGATTTGGCTCCAGGCTGTCTCGTGTCCTTGTCCGTGAGGGCTCGTTCCGACAACGACCTCGACCGTGCCAAGTGGGAGCATCCGCACCTCAGCGTGTTCCCAGCCGCCGGCGATGTAGTTCAGCCTCCCGAGTATCCGCGACGGGGCTAGCCCACATTGCTCGGTGTATGTCGAGATGCCGATCCCGAGCTGTACCGGGTCTTTGCGGGCACGGCGTTCGGCCTGTTCAGCCCGCAGCCCGTCGTAGTCGAACAGTTCCTTGGCCCTCGCGGTGGCTGCCTCGTAGTTGCCGGAGTCGTATTCAAATCCGGCGACGGTGGTGAACGGAAACTCCTCGGCGGTGATCCAGTTCTTGGCCCGCAGCTCCAAGGGATCCATGTCCAGCTCGACTGCAAGATCATCCATGAGTCGCTCGATGGCGAACGTCGCCTCGGGGCGGCCGGCGCCGCGATAGGCATCAGTGCGGACCATGTTGGTCAAGATGTTCTTGACCTCGAAGCGGTAGGCGGCGAACTTGTAGATCGCGTTGTACATGTACGCGCCGAGGATCGGAATGGCCGGGCCTACCAGACCCATGTATGCGCCCATATTGGCAAGTAGGTCGACGTGCAGTGCGGTGACCTTGCCCTCCTTGGTCGCGGCCAGCGTCAACCGTTGCACTTGATCTCGGCCATGGTGGGCACCCTGCAGAGACTCGCTGCGGGTTTCGGTGTACTTGACTGGCTTGCCCAGCTTCTTGGCCACCGTAAAGGTAATGAACTCTTCGGGCGTGACCTCCAACTTGCCGCCGAAGCCGCCGCCGACATCCGGTGCGATCACCCTGATCTTGTGTTCAGGGGTGTTCGTCGCAATTGCGGTGAAGACGCGAAGAAAGTGTGGCACCTGGGTCGATGACCAGAAGACGATCTGGTCACCGGTCGGGTCGACCAGGAAGGAACGCGGCTCCATGAACGCCGGAATCAACCGCTGCTGCCGGAAGGTCCGCTCCAGCACGATGCCGTCCTGGCGAGCCTTTTCGATCTCGTCCTTGACATCGCCACCGGTGCCCGCCTCGGCCGAGTCAAAGACCCAATGGGTCGACACATTCGTCTCCCAGTCGGGATGGACGTATGGAGACCCAGCCGCCGCAGCCTCGAGATCCAGCACAACCTGCTCATCTTCGTAGTCGACATCGACCAGCTCCGTCGCGTCGCGGGCAGCAGCGGCACTCCGGGCCACCACTACTGCCACAATCTCGCCAGCGAAGTTGACCTCCTCCCTCGCGACCGGGTAGTACTCAGGGACCTTGTCCTCGGGCGAGAGCGGCCAGCCACACGGCATGGGGCCCACGTCGTCGGCAAGATCAGCTCCGGTGAAGACTGCGACCACGCCGGGCGAGGCCTTCGCCTGGGCCACGTCGATCGATGTGATCTTCGCGTGCGCGATGGGGCTGCGCACCATGCCGAGGAACAGCATGCCGGGGACGGAGAGATTGTCGGTGAATCGAGTCCGACCGGTGAGCAGGCGCTGATCTTCTTTGCGGAGCCGTGGGCGGCCAACCTCGAGGGTGGTCTCGGGAGATTCCTCTGTGATGGTCATTGGAGGCTCCCCGCTGCCTGGCGTACGGCCTTCACGATGTTCTGGTAGCCGGTGCACCGGCACAAGTTGCCCTCGAGTCCCTCGCGAATCTCGCGGTCCGACGGGTCAGGATTTTCGTTCAGCAGCGACGCCGCCTGCATGATCATTCCCGGCGTACAGAACCCGCACTGCAATGCGTGATTCTCATGGAAAGCCTGCTGCACGGGGTGCAGCTGACCATCGTTGGCCATGCCCTCGATCGTGGTGACTTCGCATCCGTCCGCCTGGACCGCGAGGATTGTGCACGACTTCACACTCAGTCCGTTGAGGTGCACCGTGCAGGCACCGCAGCTGGTCGTGTCGCATCCGACCAGCGTGCCGACCTTGCCGAGTCCCTCGCGCAGATACTGCACCAACAGTGTTCGCGGCTCGACGTCATCGCTGTAGGTGACGCCGTCAACGGCTACTGAAATTCGCATGCACCACTCGCTTTCTGGGTGGACGTCGCCCCGAAGCGCGAGGATGCGTGGCTGGCTGGCGACGGTGCCGGCCTGGGGTAAATGTAACCCGTACGGATGATCATGGGCACCCCCACCTGGACGGCCCGTTGCCTGGTCAATCTCCTGCCGGAGGACGTTTCGCAGCACAGCCGTCACAACGATCCGTAATCGCGGACGACGAGGGGACGTTTCACCGCACAGTTGTGAAAACGATCCGGGCGCGCATGACGCTGGCGCCTGAAGATCTCACGATGCCGAATGGTGGATGCGACCGCTGAGCTCGCTGAGCCGGTTGCCGTGGCCGCCCCAGCGCTGGCCGACGATCTCCGCGGCGATGGAGACAGCGGTCTCTTCCGGCGTACGGGCTCCAAGATCAAGTCCGATCGGACTGGAGAGTCGGCCAATCTCGATCTCGGTGAGCCCCGCTTCGCGCAGCCGTTCGAGGCGTTCCTGATGAGTCTTCCGCGACCCCATCGCGCCGACATAGCCGAGCTGGGGGAGGCGAAGCGCAATCTCCAAGACCGGTACGTCGAACTTCGGGTCGTGGGTGAGTACCCCGCTTCCTAGCCGCTCGAGACGTTCCTGATGAGTCTTCCGCGACCCCATCGCACCGACATAGCCGAGCTGCGGGAGGCGAAGCGCAATCTCCAACACCGGTACGTCGAACTTCGGGTCGTGGGTGAGTACGCAAACCACGGTGCGAGAGTCGATCCGGCCCGCGTCGACCTCCGCTGCCAGGTAGCGATGAGGCCAGTCGACGATCACTTCGTGCGCATCGGGAAATCTCGTACGGGTCGCAAACACCGGGCGCGCATCGCAGACGGTCACCCGGTATCCCAAGAAGCTGCCGAGCCGGGCAACTGCGGCCGCAAAATCGATAGCGCCGAAAACCAGCATCCGAGGACGCGGTGCATAGCTGGCTGCGAAGACGCGCATGCCTTCCCCGCGGCGCTGACCTTCCGGGCCATACGTCAGGAGCTCGGTCTTGCCTGTCGCCAGGAGGCCGCGAGCATCGTCGGCAACAGCTGCGTCAGCCCGCTCGCTGCCGAGTGAACCACTGATAGGGGAGTCCTCGGCTGGGCGGATGATCATCCTGCTGCCCACCCGTGTGGGGTCTGGATGTTCTACCACAGTCACGATGGCGACAGGGCGGCCCGCGTCGATGTCTGCGGCCACCTCGGCTAACTCGGGGAAGGTCTGCTGAGACACCTTCTCGACAAAGACATCGAGAATCCCGCCGCAGGTGAGGCCGACCGCGAACGCATCGCTATCGCTCACGCCATACCGCTGCAGCACGGGATGGCCGTTGGCGACAACCTCTTGTGCGAGCGAATAGACCGCGGATTCCACACAGCCACCCGACACAGAGCCGACCGCCGACTCATCGGGACCGACCAACATCGCGGCTCCAGGCTGCCTCGGCGCCGAGCGCCAGGTGCCGACGACGGTTCCCATGCCGACGGTCTGGCCGGCCCGCCACCACGCCAGCAGATTGGGGAGTACCTCACGCATCAGGGCACCCCTCAGACATCGGTGAGCACCTCCAAAAGTTCGGCGAATGCGGCCAGCGAATGCCCCGCGACCATCCGATCGAGATGGGGGAGGCAGGCTTGGATACCGGCCTGGATCGGAGCGTACCCCGGCTTTCCACGATGTGGGTTCATCCAGACCACCGCGTACGCGAGCAGCTGGAGCTGCCGGATCTGTTCACCAAGCAGGCGAGCGTCGCCACGCTCCCAACCGTCGCTGGCGATCACCACGATGGCGCCGCGAGCCACTCCGCGCCGTCCCCAACGATTCAGGAACGCGCCGATCACCTCACCAAGCCGGGTGCCTCCCGACCAGTCGGGCACCAGCCGTCCAGCTGCGGCCAGCGCCTCCTCAGCCTGGCGCGCCCGAAGTGCCGGGGTGATTCGAGTCAGTCGAGTACCGATGGTGAAGACCTCGACGTGGTGAGGCACGGCTCGGACGATCCGATGTGCTAGCCGCAACAACGAGTCCGCGTACGGCTGCATCGAACCGGAAATGTCGATCAACAGCACGATCCGACGGCCCCGCAGCCCGGGGCGCCGGCGGCGTAGTGGGGCCAGCTCGCCCGCCGACCGCAACTGGGCGCGCAGCGTACGGCGTAGGTCGACCGATCCTCGATGATGCGGCCGGCGGCGGAGCGCACGTCGTAGCGGGGGCACCACGTCGAGGCTGTCGAAGAGCAGCGCGAGCTCGGTTCGCTCCTGCTCGGTCAGCCGCGCCAGATCCCGATGGCGCAGCACCTCCGTGGTACTCGCTCGGGCAGCAAGAATGGCATCGTCAGCGGACTGGCTGGAGTTCGACTCAGTGCTCAACGACGCCTGCGGTTGCCGTGCTGCCGTCGCGGGAGTCGCCATCCCGGTCCTTTCGGGTGAGGCGGCGAACCAGGCGGTGAACGCTCTGTCGTAGAGCTCGTTGTCGTCAAGCGAGGAGCACAAGGTGGCGCGGCCTGACCAGTACGTCGCGGCTCGATCATCGAAGCCGGCCAGCGAGACCGCCTCGACGAAAGCGCTCGTCCGGTCCGGGGTGATGGCCATCCCCGCTGCGCGGAGAAGGCTGGCTGAAGCCCACCAGCACTTCGTCAGCTGCGGGGCTTCCGGCGAGGGTCATCTGCGGTTACCGAGCAAGGATTGCGGCGAGCGCGCGCCGTACCCGTTCCGCGTCCTCGCGGTACTTGAGCACCGCGCCCAGGGTCTCGGCGGCCGACGCGACATCCAGCTGTTCATAGCCCAGACGTTGCAGCGCGCGGGCCCAGTCCAGGCTCTCGGCGACGCCCGGCGGTTTGAGAATGTCGTCGCTGATCCGGATTCTTTGCACCGCAGAAGCGACCTGCGCGGCCAGCTGGGCGCTCACGTCAGGGAGTCGGGTCCGGATGATCTCCACCTCGCGGGCGAGCTGTGGATGGTCGATCCAGTGATAGAGACAGCGCCGCTTGAGCGCATCGTGCAGTTCCCGGGTGCGATTCGAGGTCAGCACCACCATCGGCGGGGTCACCGCCCGGACCTCCCCGTACTCAGGGATCGTGACGGCAAACGTGGACAGCACCTCGAGCAGAAAGGCTTCGAATTCGTCATCCGCACGATCGATCTCATCGATCAACAGCACCGCGTTCGACGACCGCAGCGCCTTGAGGATCGGTCGCTCGAGCAGAAAGCGCTCGTGGAACAGCGATTCCTCCAGCGCAGCCGCGTCAAGATCATCTCCGGCTGTGGCTTCCACTGCTCGGATGTGCAGGATTTGCCGGGCAAAGTCCCAGTCATAGAGCGCCTGGCTTGCCTCGATTCCCTCATAGCACTGCAGGCGGATCAGCTCCGCACCCGTAACGGTCGCCCACGCCTCCGCGAGCGATGTCTTGCCGGTTCCGGGTTCGCCCTCGAGCAACAGCGGTCGATTCATCGCCGTGGCGAGAAAGACGACTGTCGACAATCCCTCACTGGGAAGGTAGCCGGTGCTGCGCAGCGCATCGCCGATCGCGGCCGGACTGACGGTGGCTGTGGTCAACACGGCTCGCTTCGTTCCACCTTTCATCAGCTGCGCCCTGAGCCCTTCGACAAGCTCAGGACGGCGCCTGTCGAAGGGCGTCTTCACGCCGCTAGGCGCTGTCGCGGTCCTGGCCGCTGGCCAGATCACCACATTCCACACCATCAGCGTCATGCTGTGCGAGATAGTCCTTGGCACCAGTGTCTCCGCCCAGACCCGCCATGATCGACGGCAGATGGTCGCGGCCGATGAGGACGGGGTGACCGGGCCGGCCGCCGTAGGTGGCGCGGGCCAAGACGGCCGGGCCAGGCGGCGCCTCGCGGAGCAACCGGCGTACCACCTCAGCCGTGACATCGGGCAGGTCGACGAGATGTACCAGCACCGCGACTACTGGGTCGCGCTGGGCGACAAGCAGGCCACGCCGCAAGGAGCTACCCATGCCGTGTTGCCAATCTGGGGCATCGACGACGGTCACACCCGGATCCGCTGCGAAGCCCGAGCGGGCGAGGACATCTCTCGTACGGTCAGCCTCGGCACCAACGACAACCACGACCGCGTTGCAACCGCCATCCCGCAGCACCGTGATCGAGCGCAGCAGCCATGACGTGCCGTCGGGGTCGACTCGGAGCGCTTTCGGGCCACCGGCGCGGCGCCCGGCTCCGGCGGCGAGCAGCACACCGACGATCCGGTCAGCAGTTGCGTCCGTCTCCGGGTCAGTGCTGGGGACCACCAGTTCCTTGATCATCGTCATGATCGTTGTCGCTATCGATGTCGAGAGCAAGCTGCTGTAGGACGGCATCGTGCAGCCGACCGTTGGTGGCGTATCCGCCGGTGCCCAGCGGCCCGGGATGCCCGTCAAGATCAGTGAACTTTCCACCCGCCTCGGTCACGATGACCGAGCACGCCGCCATGTCGTGCAGCGCCAGCTCGGGCTCGCAGGCGATATCGACGCCACCCTCGGCAAGCAGCATGTACGACCAGAAGTCCCCGTACGCGCGGGTCCGCCAGCAGCGCCGCAGCAGGTCGACGAATTGCTGGCCCTGGTGTGACTCCACCCAGGCAGAGATGGAGGCATAGCTCAGCGACGCATCCTCGATGCTGGCCACGTTCGACACGTGAATCGCGGTAGCCGACATCAAGGACTTTCCGGCGTACGCCCCGCCGCCCAGGCTGGCCCACCATCGCCGGCCAAGCGCGGGCGCGCTGACGACCCCTACAGCCGGCTCGTCATTGATCATCAACGCAATCAGGGTTCCCCAGACCGGCACGCCGCGGACGAAATTCTTGGTGCCATCGATCGGGTCGATCACCCAGCGACGCGGACCCCATCCGGTGTCGGCCATCTCCTCGCCGTGCACCGCATCGCGTGGTCGGGCCCGGCCAAGGGTGCGACGGATGGCCTGCTCAGCCGCGGTATCGGCGTCGGAAACAGGCGTGAGATCGGGTTTGGAGGTTACGTGCAGGTCGAGCGACTTGAAGCGGCTCATGGTGATCGAGTCAGCGTCATCGGCGAGCAGATGGGCCAGTCGAAGGTCGTCGGTCAAGCCTCGGTGGAGCGCAGCATTAGGCCCTGTTCGCGCGGCGTCGGGGACGGGCATGTGCCTACGCTACTGGCCAGAACCGAGCATCCGGCGGAAAGACTCAAGCCGGGCGGCTGAGAGGCGTCCATTCGCGACGGCAACGTCCAGCGCGCACTCTGGAGCAGCGTCATCGTGCCGGCAACCGCGCGGGCAGTCTTCGGTGATGACCCGCAGGTCGTCGAAGGCGGCGATGATTCGGTCGCGGCTGACGTGGCTGAGGCCGAAGGACCGGACGCCCGGGGTGTCGATCACCCAGGAGTTCGGTAGTGTCTGGGAGCCGAAGCGCGATCGCCGAGGAGGAGATGTGCCTGCCGCGCCCGGTCACCGCGCTGACCTCACCTATCGCCCGATCGGCGCCCGGGATCAGGGCGTTGACCAGCGTCGACTTGCCGACACCCGAGTGGCCGACGAAGACGCTGCGGTGCCCGCGGAGCCGCTCGCGGAGCGGATCCAGATCGGCGCCCGGGAATGTCACCTGCACCGGAACGCCGAGCGGCTCGTATTGCGCGATGAGCTCGTCGGGTGCCGCGAGGTCTGCCTTGGTGAGGCACAGCAGTGGCTGGATTCCAGCGTCGTACCCCGCCACCAGCAGACGGTCGATCATTCCGACCCGGGGTGGCGGATCCGCAAGGGCGGTGACGATCACGAGCTGGTCGGCGTTGGCCACGATCGGGCGCTCGTACGGGTCGTCGTCATCGGCCGTACGCCGTAGCACGGTGGTGCGTTCCTCGACCCCGACGATGCGGGCCAAGGTGCCCTCCGCGCCGGACGTGTCGCCAACGACCCGAACTTGATCGCCGACGATGACGCCCGTACGGCCGAGTTGGCGCGCCTTCGTTGCGCTGACGTCGCGATCAGCGATGAGCACCCGGTAGCGGCCCCGATCGACGGTGATGATCATGCCGATGTCGGCATCGGCATAGTCCGGGCGGTCCTTGGTACGCGGCCTGTTGCTGCGACGCCCGGGACGCTCGAAAGCCTCGTAGTCGTCGTCTCGTTGGCCGACCTGCGTCACCGCGAGATCGTCTCGCCCTCTGACTCCGGCACGGAGTCGTTGATCATCGCCGTCCAGAGTTGCTCGAACTCCGGCATCGTCTTGCTCGTGCAGCCGATGTCATCCACGACGATCTCCGGAACCACCAGACCCAGCAGAGCCCCGGCCTGGGCCATCCGATGATCAGCGTAGGTATGCCACAGGTCGCCGCCCAAGATGCGCGGATGAATGGTCAATCCGTCGTGGTTTTGGCGTACGTGACCGCCGAGCCGGTTCAGTTCAGTCTCGAGGGCGTTCAGCCGATCGGTCTCGTGGCCGCGGATATGGGCGATGCCTCGTAGGTGGCTGGTGTCATCAGCAAGCGCTGCAATGGCCGCGACGACCGGGGTCAGCTCAGCGGCTCCGCTTAGATCAAGATCAACGCCGTGGATGTGATCGGTTCCCGCTACGTGCAGGAGGTTGCCTTCCAGGCTGACCTCGGCACCGAAGTGCTGCAGGATCCCGCGGATCGCATCTCCTGGCTGGATGGTTTCGCTTGGCCAGTTTGCAACCGTGACCGTTCCGCCGGTGAGGGCGGCCGCTGCCAGAAACGGTGCGGCATTGGAAAGGTCGGGCTCGATCGTGGTGTCAACACCTCGGATCGTGCCGGGCGAGACGATCCAGCGGTGCATTGTGGTGTCGTCAATGTCGACGCCGCGGGCGCGCAACATTGCCAGGGTCATCTGGACGTGGGGGAGTGAGGGGATCTCGCCGCCAACGTGTCGGATGTCGATGCCGTCGGTGTATCGGGCGCCCGGCGAGGAGCAGACCGCTGAGAAACTGGCTGGATTCCGCCGCGTCCACAATGACCTCGCCGCCGGGCAGCTTGGGATTGCCAGTAAGAGTGAAAGGCAGCGAGTACCCGTTGCCGTCGACCCTGGCGCCGATGTGCTTGAGCGCACCAAGCAGCGGAGCCATGGGCCGCGCGTACGCCTGCTTGTCGCCGTCGAACCGCACTGTGCCATGAGCCAGAGCGGCGATCGGTGGTACGAAACGCATCACCGTTCCGGCAAGGCCGCAATCGATCGTGCCGTCAGCGACAAAACCCTCCGGTGGGGTGATCTGCCACTGGCCCGCCGGCTGATCGGCGTTGTCCTCGACGATGTCGACGCCGAGGGTACGCAGCGCGTCTCGCATCAGCTGGGTGTCACGTGCCTCTAACCCGCCGATGATCACCGATGGTTCCGCTGCCAGCGCAGCCAGGACCAGAGCGCGATTGGTCTCGGATTTGGACCCCGGAAGCGCCACCGTTGCCGTAATCGGAGCCGGCGCCTCCGGCGCAGCCCATTGTCGAAGTCCAGGCACCCTCAGATCCTAAGCGTCGCCGACTCCGTTACGCCGACAAGTCGGCGTGGCTGGTCCGGCCCCTATGCAACCCGTCACTTACCACCCGGATTGCGGCCCTGCCCCTGTTGCAGCTGACCAGTTTCGGCCAAGGGCGGCGAGGAGGTGGAGTCAGTTCTCGCCCAGACTGGACGTTCTTGCCGAGCTTCTTGGCCTTCTTGGATACGACCTTGGCCTGCTTCTTCGCTTCCTTCTTGGCCTGCTTGGCAGCCTTGGCCGCGGCCTCTTGGGCTTCCTCAGCCTGCTTCGCGGCCACCGCCTTCGCTTCCTTCAGCTGCTTCGCCGCCTGCTTGCGCACCTTCCGTGAGGATGCAGCGACAGCTCCGAGCAGTGCCGCACCACCCGCGACCGCAGTGTCAGCCAGCTCGCCGGCAGTGTCGGCGGCCCTGCTACTGCCCTTGCTCAGCTTCTTGGTGGCCTTGCGAGCGTCCTTGGCCAGCGACTCGCCACCCTTTTGTGCACGATAGGCGAGGCTCGGCCTCCCCTCGGTGTCTTGAGCGGCGAGCAGCACTCCGCCGAGCAGGCTGAAGTTCTTCAAGAAGTGGCTGCGGTCCTGGGCACGCTCCTCGGGATCTTGCACGGTCCAGAAGGGATGCTTGGCAATGGTGCTGGGCACCAAGGAGCCGGCCAACAGCAGCGCGCCGAGCCGCCGACCCTTACCAGTGGCGAGCGCGACTCCGCCAAGCAGCTGAGCGGCGCCATTGAGGCGCACCAAGGTGGCCGTATTTTCCGGCACAAAGCTGGCGACCTGCTCCGGCGTGTACTCCTTGACGAGCGGTACCACACGATCAACAAGGGGCTCGGCCGCCGGGACTAGTGATTCCGGATCACGGATCGCCTTGATCCCCGAGGACACGAAATAGGAGGCCAGCATGGTACGAGCGACGGCGCGTAGCAAGGTCATAGGTTATTCCTACCGTGACTTCGGCTCGCTCGCCCAACAGGGTGGCGATTTTGCCGGTCAGTCAGTGCCCGCAGATACGCTCGATGCCATGTGCGGACGCTATGCATCCTCTGCCAGCCCGCAGGACTTGATGGAGGAGTTCGAGGTCGACGACCTCTTTGACGGCCTGCCCGGTCCGGACTACAACGTCGCCCCGACTGTCCAGGTGCCAGCCATCTTCGAGCGTCGCGTCAAGGACAGCGGCGAGGTCCGGCGCCGGCTAGCTCCCTTGGTGTGGGGGCTGGTGCCGTCGTGGGCGAAGGATCCCTCGATCGGCTCCCGGATGATCAACGCTCGACTGGAGACCGTTGCCGAGAAGCCGGCATTCAAGCGCGCGTTCAGCGCCCGACGCTGCATTCTGCCTGCCGACGGCTTCTACGAGTGGTACGCGGCTGAGCAGCCAGCCGCCTCCGTCGGACGTGGCAAGGGCAAGCCGAAGAAGCAGCCGTTCTTCATCCATCGGGCCGATGGCGGCCGGCTCGTGATGGCCGGCATCTACGAGATCTGGCGTGATCCGCGCAAGGACCCCAGCGACGATACGGCGTGGTTGCGAACCTGCTCCGTGATCACCACCCAGGCAACCGATGCGGCCGGACACATTCATGATCGAATGCCGATGGTGATCAGCCGTGGCGCCATCAGCGACTGGCTGGATCCCATGATCACCGATGCCGAGCGTGCCCTTGAGCTGCTGGCGGTGACGGAGGCGCAGGCCCTAGAGGCGTACGCGGTATCCACCGACGTCAATAGCGTGGAGAACAACAACCCTTCACTCCTCGAGCCGGTCACGGCAGAGCCCGAGCAGCACCATGATCAGGAAACGCTGATCTGATCATGGCATCGACGATTGTTCCGGTGGACACGCCGCAGGGGCAGGCCAGGTTCTTTGTCGATCTTGCTGATCGCCCAATATCGATCCTGGTGCTCGGTCATGGCGCCGGTGGCGGGGTGGGCGCCGCTGATCTTGAGCTGCTGGCCCGGCGCCTTCCGCCGCTGGGCATCACCGTGGCGCGATTCGAGCAGCCCTGGCGTACGGCGGGACGGAAGGTCGGTGCGCCTCCGCCGCGGCTGGACGAGGCCTGGATTGCCGCGTTGGGCTGGCTCCAGGAGCAAGAGTGGGCGCAACAGCCGCTTGTTGCCGGCGGACGGAGTGCGGGTGCTCGGGTGGCTTGTCGTACGGCGCTCCGACACCAATGCCGCCGCCATCCTCTGCTTGGCATTCCCGTTGCATCTTCCCGGGCAGCCGGAGAAGTCTCGGCTGACGGAGCTGTTGACTCCAAGACAGCCACGGCTGGTGGTGCAGGGCAGCAAGGACAGCTTCGGCACGGCCGAGGAGCTCCGAGCGGCCATCGGCAAGGTGGCCGGCATCACTCTGGTCGAGCTGCCAGGGGTTGGTCACAGCTACCGAATCGCAAAGTCTTCAGCCGTTGAGCCGGCCACTCTCCATGCGACTCTTGTCACTGAGGTCAGTCGATTCATCGCCAGCACAGTGGGAATAACAACCTCATGACCGCGTTGCACCTCACATGCCCCTTCTGGTGGACAGCTTGGACAATCAGTCGATGCTGCGCACCTCGCCGCTACTCTCGTACGTGATGAGCATGCCCAACGGCTCCACGGGTGCCCAGGCACAGCCCTCGAGCAGCGACGCTGGCCACGTCGAGACCGCCGAAGAGCAGCATGCGCGCTTCGAACAGGATGCCCTGCAGTATCTTGATCAGCTCTACGCCGGCGCTCTGCGGATGACCCGCAATCCCGCCGATGCTGAAGACGTCGTGCAGGAAACCTACGCCAAGGCGTACGCGTCGTTTCACCAATTCACCCCAGGCACGAATCTGAAGGCCTGGCTGTATCGGATTCTCACCAACACCTACATCAACTCCTACCGGAAGAAGCAGCGGGAGCCGCAGCTCTCCGACGGGGAGAACGTGGAAGATTGG
Organism: uncultured Actinomycetota bacterium; assembly: GCA_963845915.1. Lineage (GTDB taxonomy): Bacteria > Actinomycetota > Actinomycetes > Propionibacteriales > Propionibacteriaceae > Microlunatus. The sequence continues at coordinate 5,090 of CAWJUB010000030.1, read as the reverse complement.
CAGCTTGCCAGAGCTGAGTCACACACCTCGAGCGGGCTGAAGTCCGCAGAGATGGTGGCGCTGGAGAATCTCCCGGACACCGATGTCAAGGCTGCCCTGCAACAGCTCGCTCCCGACTTCCGGCTGGCGGTCTATCTGGCAGACGTCGAAGGCTTTTCCTACAAGGAGATCGCCGAGATCATGGGTACTCCGATCGGGACCGTGATGTCCCGTCTCAACCGCGGCAGGACTCAGCTTCGCAATCTGCTGGCCGACTACGCCCGAGAAAGGGGCGTCAAGCGCACGGAGGCGAGCAGGACATGAACGTCGAACGTTCGGACGACGCGTCGCTCGACGACTGCGAGCATGTGCTCGAGCGTGTCTATGAATTTCTCGACAACGAACTCGATGCTGCTACCGGTGATGCGATCCGCCACCACTTGGCGATGTGCGAGCCGTGTTTGGAGAGATTCGATGTCGAGGAGGCGGTGAAGTCGCTGGTACATCGGCGCTGCGGTGGCGAGGTCGCACCGCAACACCTGCGCGCGAAGATCGTGTATCAGATGACGGTGATTCGCAAGACTCTGTGAACCTCAGCAAAACAGAAACCCCACGGATATCCGTGGGGTTTTCGTGTCTGACGGGCTATCGGCCCTCAGGCGTTGGGGCGCTTGCCGTGGTTCGCGCTCTTCTTCCGGCGCGCGCGGCGCTTGCGGGCACTCTTGGCCATCTGAGCCTCCTGATGTGAACAGTCGACGATTCTGCCACACGATGCGCGCGGAGCGAGCGAAGCGAGTGAAGCAATCAGCTCTGTAGATTTGCGACATGCCGTCGATGTCGGAGATCATCTCCGAGCACACCGACCTTTCCGAGCCTGACCACCTTTGGCTCAAGCTGCTGGTGTCGGAGTGGCAATTGCTCGCCGATCTCAGCTTCTCCGATCTGGTTCTCTGGGTACGCGACCACGACCCCAACGTCTTCTGGGCAGCGGCCCAGATTCGGCCGTTCACCGGTGTCACGTCGTTGTTCGACGATGTCGTCGGCGACCTCATCGCATATTCCCCGGAGCACCTGGTAGCCGAGGCCTTTCTGCGCGGCGAGATCGTGCAAACCAGTGAACGCAAACTGCAAGCCGGACTTGCGGTGGAGACCCATGCCGTTCCGGTCACGACCGGCGACCACGTCATCGCGGTGGTCGAGCAGCACACCAGTCAGCTCGGCGTACGAGCACCGAGCTCATTGGAAAAGGCGTATCTGGAATCGGGTGCGGAACTGGCCAGGATGATCACGGTGGGAGCTTTCCCGATTCCCAGCGACGCCACCCACCTAGCTTTCAGCCCGCGGGTTGGTGACGGCTTCATCCGACTCGACCCCGCTGGGAACGTGACGTACGCGAGCCCGAATGCCATCAGCGCCTATCGCCGGCTCGGCTTGCGCGGCGATCTCATCGGTGAGCAGCTGGCCACGCTGACAGCCGAGCTGCTACCCGCCGGACCGTACCCGGTGGATGAGTCCGTGCAGTCTGTTCTGTCGGGTCGTACGGCGCGCCGAACCGAGCTGGTATCGGGGGAGGCGCACCTGATGGTCCGGGTCCTGCCGCTGACCGACGGCCGTGCGCGGGTCGGTACCGTCGTGCTCTGCCGCGATGTGAGTGACCTGCGTAGCAAGGAACGTGAGCTGGTCACCAAGGACGCCACGATTCGCGAGATCCACCATCGGGTCAAGAACAATCTGCAGACGGTCGCGGCGCTGCTTCGGATGCAGGCGCGACGTATCGAGTCCGCAGAAGCGAAGGTTGCGCTGACCGACGCGATGTCGCGGGTCGCCTCGATAGCGATCGTGCACGAAACCCTGTCGCAGGCGTTCGACGAAATCGTTGAATTCGACCGGGTCGCCGATGAGCTGCTCCGGATGGTCGGCGACGTGGCCGCGTCGTGGGGCAGCGTGTCGGCGATCCGCGAGGGCAGCTTCGGTCTGCTGTCCGCAGACGTCGCAACCAGCCTCGCCATGATCATCAGCGAGCTCTGTCAGAACGCTGTCGAGCACGGTCTTGCGCATCAGTCCGGCGAGGTACGCGTCGTGCCCAGCCGGTTCGATGGGCGGCTTCGGATGGAGATCAGCGACGATGGCCAGGGGCTGCCACCGGGCTTTGATTGGCGGCAGTCTCGAAGTCTCGGACTGTCGATCGTGAACACTTTGGTGGCGGAGATGGAAGGCTCCTTCCAGCTCGGGCCACGACAGGCCGGACCCGGCACCGAGGTGGTTGTCGAGATTCCGTTGTGATCTTGCCAAGCGGCCTACCGCGATTGGCTCCGGAATCGCGAGCGCGCCACGCCGAGCAGATCCTTGACTCGCCATGAAGCGATCACTAGGAACATTTGGGGACATTGCGTTGTCCCAACATCACCATCGCTCGGGGGAAAGCTGCACCCATCCCAATAGGCAAGCTCGGGAGGTGCGGGGGCCTTCCGGCTAGCCCAATAGGAGGGCCCGTGCATCGACCTGGCAATGGACAATCACGCCGCCGACGAATGTTCCGGCGGATCTCGCTGCTCGCAGCGACCGCGCTCGCTGGAACCCTTACGCTGACCGTGCCCGCCGCTCAAGGTGCGCCCGAGAAGCGCCCGACCCCGGTCGACGAGCCTGGTGTCACAGCCAATCTGTGGGAGTGGAACTGGAAGTCCATCGGCGGCGAATGCTCCATTCTCGCGGCGGATGGCTACACCGGCGTACAGGTCGCGCCACCGCAGAACTCACTCAAACGCACCGAGCTCGGCAGTGGCAGCGACACCATCCTGCACCCGTGGTGGGAGGTCTACCAGCCGGTCACCTACGACCTGACGAGCCGGATGGGTACCGAAGATCAGTTCAAGGCAATGGTCACCAAGTGCCGCAAGGCCGGTGTCAAGGTCTATGTCGATGCCGTGATCAACCACATGACCGGTCAGGGCAAGACCTCCTACGGCGGCGTTGACTACAAGCCTTACCACTACCCCGACTACGGACCCAAGAACTTCCACTTCACCACTGGTGAGTGCCCATCGAGCGACGGCGGAATCCAGGACTTCAACAACAAGCTTCAAGTCTTCAAGTGCAATTTGGTCGGCCTGGAAGACCTACGCACTGAGACCGACAAGGTCCAAGACACGCTTGCTGACTACCTGAACAAGCTGATCGGCTATGGCGTCTCCGGATTCCGGGTTGACGCCGCCAAGCACATCGGTCAGGACGATCTCGATGCGATCTACTCCCGACTGCACAAGACCAAGGACGGCGTGAAGCCGTACTGGGCTCTCGAGGTCTTCGGCGGCGGCCCCGGCATTCTTTCGCCAGAGGCCTTTACGCGGTCCGGTGATGTGCTGGGACTCGACGCCGCGAAGCAGATGCAGGCCGCCTTCAAGAGCTATCCCGACGCGCATATCGGAAGCATTGCCACTCTCGAGGTATTCGGCAAAGGATCCGGTCTGACATCGAGCAAGAAGACCATGTCCTTCGTCACGAACCATGACACCGACCGCAATCCCGGGGAGTACCTGGGGCACAAGGACGGCGCGACCTTTATCTTGGCGAATGAGTGGCTGCTGGCATCCGGCTACGGGTCTCCCCAGGTCTTCTCCAGCTTTGAGTGGGAGACGCGGGACGACTCACCGCCGGCGAAAGCCAATGGCCTGATCACCGACGCCGACTGCACCTCAGGAAAGTGGACCTGTGATCACCGCGACCGCGGCATCGTGGCGATGGTCAAGTGGCACAACTACGTAGGCGATGCCAAGCGTGCGAACTTCTACACCGACGACGCCAATGTGATCGCGTTCAGCAAAGATGGCAAGGGCTGGGCGGCGTTCAACAACGGAACCGATGCGAAACAGATTCGCGTCCAGACCGGATTGCCCAAGGGCACCTACTGCGACGTCATCCACGACAAGGATCCTGGCAAGGGATGCGATGGTCCGACCGTCGTGGTGAACAGCACAGGACTCGTGACCGTCAAGGTTGCGGCCAAGGACGCCGTAGCCTTCACTCGGGCAGACCGAATCTCGAATCTGACCTGAGCTGAGAGCGCAAAGGAAACGCCGGAGGGATTTTCCCTCCGGCGTTCTTGCTGCTGGATGAACCCCCGGATTATGCGGTGCGGATTCGCGCACGTGCGGCGCGCCGCTTTAGCGCTCGCCGCTCATCCTCGCTAAGACCGCCCCAGACACCATGATCCTGACCTGCTTCCAGCGCCCACTGCAGGCATGCGTCCCTGACCTCGCATCGCCGGCAGACTTGCTTGGCCTCTTCAATCTGGAGGAGGGCCGGGCCGGTGTTCCCAATCGGGAAGAACAGCTCTGGGTCCTCATCCAGACAGGCGGCCTTGTGGCGCCAATCCATGGCGTTACACTCCTATCTGGTTGCTCCGGGCCCCTTGGCGTAGGACCCCGCAGGATGGGGAAGCCACGAGTCCTCTACACTGAGCCTTGACCCGCGCCCCCCAAGACTTTCAAGTATTGACAGGCAATACAAGAGTTTCGAGCGTTCGGTGCCTCACATTTGCGTCCAGTTACGGTCATTGCCGTCCTCTTAAACCGGTTGTACCCGCTCCTATCGGCTCAAAACAGCTCATATGACTCAAACAGCGTTCGCCCTCGGACCGTCGGCCCGCTCACGATCGTCGTAGCTGCCGTCTTGCTCGCGCTTGAGGCGCTGATTGCGCTGGGCTACGCCGCGTTGGAGATTGGTCAGGTTCGCATGTCTCGCGCGGTCGTCGGGGTCGGCGTCACCATCCTGATGGCCTGCTTTGGCTTATTTCTCCTGTTCGTGGCGCGCAGCGTGTTCCGCGGCAAGAGATGGAGCCGGGGACCGGCGGTGGCCACTCAGTTGATCTTGCTGCCGCTGGCGTTGAGCTTTGCAGGTGGTGGGACCACCTGGGTATCGGTTGGCCTAGCCGCGTTGGCGATCGCCGTTCTGGTCGGTGTGCTGCACCCTCGGTCGACCGCGGTATTCGTCGGGCCTCCTGCTGATAAGCCGCAGCTGTAATCGCTATTCGCCAATGACTTCCAAGGTGTGGATGAGTTCCTCGTCGTGCGCAGCCTCGGCCTCGGCTTGTTGCTTGACTCGTCGGAGGAATG
>CAWJUB010000029.1:0-30656 GCA_963845915.1 uncultured Actinomycetota bacterium | reverse complement strand
CTGCTCAACTGCGCAGCTGCGCGTTGAGCCGTGCGGCCTGTCGCGTGAGGTGGTCGCGTTCGGGGAGGCTGGGCGCCGATCGGGCGGCTTCGGCGTAGAGCCGTGCCGCGGTCACCGGGTCACCGTCACGCTCGTGCAGGTACGCCGCGACGGCGGCGTAGCGGGGCAGGGCGGGGTCGAGCTCCGCCAGGGCGGCCAGGCCGGCCCGCGGGCCGTCGGCCTCGCCGACCGCGACGGCCCGGTTGAGGCGGGCCACCGGGCTGTCGGTGAGGCGCACCAGTTCGTCGTACCACTCGACGATCTGCACCCAGTCGGTCTCCTCGGCCGTCCGGGCGTCGGCGTGCAGCGCGGCGATGGCGGCCTGGGCCTGGAACTCGCCCAGGCGGTCGCGGGCGAGGGCTGCCTGGAGCACGTCGACGCCCTCGGCGATCAGGCGGGTGTCCCACAGGCTGCGGTCCTGCTCGGCAAGCGGCACGAGCCTGCCGTCGGGGCCGGTCCGTGCCGGGCGCCGCGCGTGGTGGAGCAGCATGAGCGCGAGCAGGCCCGCGACCTCCTCATGGTTGATCCTGGCCGCCAGCTGGCGAGTGAGCCGGATCGCCTCGGCGGCGAGGTCGACGTCGCCGGAGTAGCCCTCGTTGAAGACCAGGTAGAGCACGCGCAGCACCGTGGCGACGTCACCGGGCTGGTTGAACCGGACGCCCGAGACGGTCCGCTTGGCCCGGCTGATCCGCTGGGCCATGGTCGCCTCCGGCACGAGGTAGGCCTGCGCGATCTGCCGCGTGGTCAGGCCGCCGACCGCGCGCAGCGTGAGCGCGACGGCCGAGGCCGGTGTCAGGGACGGGTGCGCGCACAGGAAGTACAGCTGGAGCGTGTCGTCCACCGCCTCGCCCGGGCCGGGCATGGGCTCGCCCTCGACGCGTACCTCGCGCCGCCGCCGGGAGGTATCGGCGCGGGCGGCGTCGAGGAACTTGCGCCAGGCCACGGTGACCAGCCAGCCCTTGGGGTCCCGCGGCGGATCGTCCGGCCACACGCGCACGGCCTCGACCAGGGCGTCCTGCACGGCATCCTCGGCCGACGCGAAGTCGGCTCCGCGCCGGACGAGGACGCCGATCACCGCGGGGACGAGGTCCCGCAGCAGCGCCTCGTTCACTCGGTGACCGTGGGCGAGTCGGCCAGGAACGGCCGCACCTCCAGCCACTCGTGGATCGGCTTGCCGCCCGCCCCGGGAGCCGCCGACAGCTCGCCGGCCAGCTCGACCGCCCGGTCCCAGGACTCCACGTCGATGATGTTCCAGCCGGCGATCAGGTCCTTGGTCTCGGCGAACGGCCCGTCGGTCACCGGTGGCCGCCCCTCGCCGTCGTAGCGGACGAACGTGCCCTCGGGCGACAGCGCCTGGCTGTCGACGAACTCGCCGGTCTCCTCCAGCCGGGCGGCGAAGTCGCGCATGTACTGCATGTGCGCGTCGACCTCCTCCGGCGTCCACTGGTCCATCGGCACGTCAGTCGACGGCGGGGGCCGGGCCACCCCGGTAGTGCTTGAGCAGCAGGTACTTGGCCATCATGTTCTCCTTACGCGTACGGCCCATTGTGGCCGTGTTCACTCCGGGGACGGAGCCGCGCGCGGGTTCTCGACATCCCACCGCGACATTTCCTGGCGGACATTCAACGCTCGAGCGCGCTCGCTGACGCTCCTCCCGCTGCCGGACCAGCTCCTCGACCGCGCTCGGCAGAGTCGTCTCGAAGTCGATCAGCTTCGCCCAGGTCGGGGTCACGACGATCCGGACCATGCCGTCGTGTAGAGCGAACGCACCTCCGCCTCCCACTCGACCCGTTGCTCGGGCGTCATCTCGTAGGTGCCGTTCGTCTGGAGATACTCGTCCGGGATGCCATCGACGAAGTCCAGCTCGGCCCGGCCGCGGATGAGCAAGATCTTGGGCGGGTGCACCTCGGTGTCGATCGTCAGGGCAACCGTCGGGTTCTTGCGCAGGGCCGGGAGCTTCGGCGCGTTCTTCGTCGTGCACATGACGATCTCCGAGCCGTTCCAGGTGAACGCGATCGGGACATTGCGGGGTGTGCCGTCCTTGGCGACGTAGGCCAGGCGGGTCAGGTCGCGGGCCAACAGTTCCTGGCTGATCGGTCGGTTCAGAACCTCGGTGATCTCGTTCGGTTGCACGGTTATTCCTCCCGTTGTCGTTCTCGGTCCGATCCAAGCGGATCGTTCTGGTTGGTCGCAGGTCGGCCGCGACGGGCCAGTTAGCTGAGCTGCTCGGCCAGCGCGACGATGATCCCCGCGGGGCCGCGGACGTAGCAGAGCCGGTAGCTGTCCTCGTACTGCGCCACCTCGCCGACGAGTTCCGCGCCGTGGGCTCGCAGGCCGGCGACGGCGGCGTCGATGTCGTCGACGGCGAACATGATGCGACGCAGGCCCAGCGTGTTCGGCGGTGCGTTCTCCGGCTCAGCGCTGACCGCCGTCGGGGTGTGGAACTTCGTCAGCTCAAGCCGGCCGTGGCCGTCCGGGGTCCGCATCATCGCGATGTCGACTCGGACGCCGTCGAGCCCGTTGATACGGTCCACCCAGCGTCCCTCGATCGGCGCCTTGCCCTCCAGCTCCATACCAAGTTCGACAAAGAACGCAATCGCAGCCTCAAGGTCGTCGACGACGATGCTCACGTGGTCCATCCGCTGAATCGTCATGGTGGTTCTCCTTCTTCGTCGCGCGGCCCGTCGTGGCCACTGGTGTACCTAGGACGGAGCCAGCGCCACATTCTCGACACCCGGAACGTGCTGAGTTCTAGGGATCTGGAGCATGGTGAACGGACCATGAGATCAGGAACAAACCAAGATCATCTGAACCGGTGACTCCAAAGAGATCATCAAGGGGCCAACCTGACTGCCGTCCATGATCACGATCCCAACACGCGACGCATCCAGGACTCGCGCGCCTGCATGGCCCTCTGCGACACGGCCGCTGTCGGCACGATCGTCTGGAACCCGTGGAAGCCGCCCGCCCAGATGTGCAGCTCGGCGTTGCCTCCCGCCTCCCAGATCGCGCTGGCGAGGGCGACGGTCTCGTCGCGGAACACCTCGGCGCTCCCCGCCTCGATGTAGGCGGGCGGCAGGCCCGACAGGTCAGTAGCACGTGCCGGCGCCGCGTAGCTCGACACGTCGTCGGTGCCGCGGCGATCGCCGAGTAGCGCCGTCCAGCCGGTCTCATTGCTGGTCCGATCCCAGATCCCGACGCCGTCGATCTGCTGCGCCGAGACGGTCTCATTCCGGTCGTCGAGCATCGGCCACATGAGCAGCATCGCGGCCGGCATCGGCCTACCGCGATCACGGGCGAGCAGCGTCGTCCCGATGCTGAGGCCCCCGCCCGCGCTCGGGCCCCCGATCAGCAGCCGTCGCGGGTCGAAGCCGAGCACGTCAGCACGGCCAGCGAACCACTCGAGTCCCGCGTAGCAGTCCTCGACAGGCACCGGGTCACCGAACTCGGGTGCGAGACGGTACTCCACGGCGGCCGCGACGGCGTCGTACTCCAGCACCCACTCGACGAGCATGGGTACGACGGCCCATCGGCTCCCGCCGACCATGCCGCCACCGTGGATGAGATAGACGCCCGGACCCGCCGCACCCTCGTGGCCATCGCGTCGCAGCACCGTAACGACGATCTCCCCGCCACCGTGACCGATCACCGCGTAATCAGTGACCTGGACCGGCCGGCCCGCGATGACCTCATCGAGCGACGCCGGACGAGCAGTCGCCGCTCGGAACTCCGCGATGGAATCGGGCCTGAGCGTCGTGAAGAACGCGGGCACTGCATCGAGTGCGGGTTCGAGCTCAGCGTCGAACGGTGGACGGGCATGCGCAGTCATCTCGATCCTCCGCTCAGCGGTAAAGCGGTCCATTGAGGTACTTGATGCCGCTGTCGACCTGGACAGTGACAACGCGACCGCCAGCACCGCGGTGATCAGCAAGCTGTAGGGCGGCGACGAGATTCGCGCCAGTCGATGGTCCGGAGAAGATGCCTTCCGCTCGCGCGGCCCGCCGGGCCATGGCGAAGGCGTCTGCGTCGGACACCGCTATGACCTCGTCGAAATCCTCGCGCTGCAGCAGCGGAGGCCACGATCCGATCCCGCCGCCCTCGATGTGATGCGTGCCGGCTACGCCTCCGGACAGTACCGCCGACTCGGCCGGCTCTACCACCACGCGATGGAGCGTCGGCAGCTTGGTTCGCAGCATGCCGGTCGTGCCCAGAAAGCAGCCGGCCGTGCCAACGTAGCTGCAGAACGCCGTGATGGCTGGCGGGCCGGGGAGCTGCTGGAGGAGTTCTGCACCGAGCTGCCGGTAGCCGTCGAGCATGTCGGTGGTTATTGAACTGATCCGTCCAGAACGCCCCGGTCTCGGCGGCGATTTGCCGCGCCCGGCTGACCATGGCCGGGATCAGTTGCGGCGTGATGCCCTCTGGGCTGGGGATCAGCTCGACCTCAGCGCCGAATGCCTGCATTGTTCGGAGCTTCTCGCTGGCGAAGGCATCCGACGAGACGACGTGCAATGGGTAGCCTTTCACCGCGCAGACGAAGGCGAGCGACGAGCCGGTGCTTCCTCCGCTGTACTCGACGACCGACTGACCGGGTTTCAGGCGGCCATCCCGCTCGGCGGCTTCGATCATGGCCAGCGCCATTCGATCCTTGTACGAGCCTGTTGGGTTGGCCGCCTCCAGCTTCACCCACACCTCGGCATCCTCGTCGCCGGTCAGCCGATCGAGCCGAACGACCGGAGTGTTGCCGATGCCGCCGATACCGCTCACGAAACCCTCCCTTGAACCGCTCAGGGCAAAGCTGCCGGAGTCCGCCGACCCGCGTCAATCACCTCGCGTGCAGCATGGAGAAACCCGTCGGCGTAGTTCTCGTCCGGGAACGCGCCCAGATAGTAGATCTTGGTCTCGTTTCGAACCGAGGCGAGCGGATCCGGTCCTAGCAGGTCATCGCATACGTCGGCCAAATTCGACAGATCGTCACGAATGACGTACGCAGCTCGGGCAGCGGGCGCGTCGATCAGCAGCTGCTCCGGCGTACGCCCCACCGAGACCATCGCGAACGGCTTGTCGGAATGTAGATAGTCCGACACCACGGCCGAGACGTCGCTGACCATCGCATCCGAGGCGTTGAAGCAGTCTTCGACGCTCATCTCCTGCTCCGCTGCCGCTCCCCACAGATGCTCTCGGCCACTCACCTCGCGATCAGCATCGAGGAGGGCGCCGATGTCGGAGATCATCTCCTTCGCGTCCGGATATCGATAGTTGAACGGATGTGCGCGGAAGATCACCCGGGCGCCGTGGGCCAGCAGCTGCTCGACAATCTGGCGGCCGACCGGCAGCGAGTAGACCCGGCTGTCCGCGAAGGGCCCTTGCCAGGTGGGGGCGTAGAGCACGGTGGGCTGTTCGATGGTGCCAATAGGTCCGCGTGCCGGGGTGATCAACTCCACCTGCGGTCGGCCAACGATCATGAACTTCTCGGGTGGAATGCTCACCCCATGTCGGGCGTACCGATCGATGCCGGCCTGGCCCGCTGCAAAGATCAGGTCGTAGATGGCGTGCACCGGATTGAAACAGGCCGGCTTCTCGGAGTCCCCGTGGTTGAGCCAGACGTGGGTGAGCTCCCGCCGTTCCACCAAATGGGTATTGCGCGCGGCGTTATTGACATAGAACGCCGCTGCCATCGAGTCGACGATGATCTCCTCGATACTGCGCAGGGTTCGGCGGTAGATCAGCGGAGCCGTAACCCCGTACTCCTCGCACAACCTGCCGATCTGCGCCAGCATCGGCGCCGTCCGCGTCACGATGATGAACGGCCGCCCGATCCGGACGAAGTAGGGCAACCACATGCCCACCTGATAGTTCGCACCCACAGTCGATGCGAAATAGACGATGAACTCAGGCCGGTACGCCTCCAGCGCGGGCCGTAAGTGCAGTTCAGCCCGTTCGGTCTCGTTCTGCCGCCGAACCGCTCGAACGGTGACCTCGACAGCGGCCAGGAACACCAGAAGCTACCAGGCTCAGCAAGATCACCGGCGGAGCGCCGACCAAGATCAGCAGGAAGCCGACGATGATCACCGCGGCATCCAGAATAGGCAACAGCCCGCGCGGGATGAGATCGGAGATCTCCCGAATCTCGCCAGGCAGATTCTGGCCCAGCAGCGCGTTCGTCCAGGCGGTTCGAATCCTGCGCTCGACGGATATGGCCATCAGCAACAAGCCGCACGCTACGGCGACCTCCCACGGCAACTCGCCGGCCCCCGAAAGCCGATCAGTATTGTGCGCAGTCAACCGCAAGCGTCACCACCAAGACAGCACGAGTCGCATCGCCTTCGGTGAGCAACCGAGACCATCGATCGGGCGTAACGACAGTGCTGGACACTGACTGAAACGCCGCCCACACCGACACGGCTGCCAAGCCAGTGATCAGCCAGATCGGCCCGCCGAGAAGTGCCACTGCGAGGGCGAGCAGCGCGATCGCCGTTCCGGCGAGGTCGAGACCGACCCGTGCCACAAGCTGCGCGTACTTTGACCAGCTGCGCCCGGGTAGCGCTCCGCCATCCTCGTCCTCGGCAGGCCGGTCGTCCTCCTCCCTGCCGCCCTGCTCGCCACCCGCGTCCTCGGGCTTGATCATCTTCCATGTCCTCCAGCGACTTGCGGGACACATGGTGCACCGCATCGACGAAGGCCGATGCGTAGCTGTCAGCCGGAAAATCACCGAGGTAGTCGGCGCGGATGTCGGCCCGTTGCTGCGCCAGCGGATCAGCGCCCAGCATCCTTTTCAGCTGCCCGTCCAGATCTGCCAGATCGGCTCGGACGACGTAGGAGGCGCGGGCAACCGGATACTCGACGACAAAGGCATCAGGCTCGGCGGGTATGGCGATCATGGCGAACGGCTTGCCGGAGAACAGGTAGTCCGACACCACGCTCGAAACGTCGGACACCATGGCGTCGGAGTCATTGATGCAGTCGAGAATGCTCCGGTCCTTCTCCGCAGCAGCTCCCCACAGATGGGCCTTTCCGGTCTTGCGGCGGTCGGCCTCCAGCAGCGACTTGATGCGCGCGATCGTGGTGGCGTCGTCTGGGAAGTCGTAGCTGAAAGGGTGCGGTCGGAAGATCACCGTCGCCCCGCGGGCGAGCAGCGCCGACACGATCTGCTCCCCCACCGGCAAGGAATACAGCATCGTTTCCTCGACGTGGCCGCGCCAGGTTGGCGCGTACAACACCGTCGGCTCAGGAACGTCCGCGATGGGAGTCGTGCTCTGCTTGACGTTCTCGACCTGCGGCCGTCCGACAATGGTGAACTTCTCGGCCGGAATACGTACCCCATGAGCGGCGTATCGGCGGGTCGCAGCCGGTCCAGCCGCGAAGATCTGGTCATACATCGCGTGCGTCGGGTTGTACGAGGGCGGCTTGTCGGAGTCGCCGTGGCCCAGATAGATGTGGGTTAGGTGCTGAAAACGAACCAACGCACCATTGCCGGACGATGCGTTGACGTAAAAGGCGGCCTTCAACGACGGCACCACCAGCGCATCAAGATCGGCAATGCCCCGAGCTTCGACCACAGGTACGTCGGTGAGCTCGGCCAACGCTGCAGCAGGCGCGGCATTGCGCGCAATGATGATGAAGCGAAGTCCGGCGCGCTGCAGGTATGGCAGCCACATCGTCACCTGGTACGACGCATCGTCGGGGCGCGACGTGTAGACCACGAAGTCCGGCGCGTACGCCGCAACCGCCCGTGGTACGAGTCGCCGCAGCCGGCGGGCGAGGAGGACCTTGCCCCGGCCGTCGACCGCCAGCACCGCGACCGGCACCACGGCAAGCAGGCTGATCAGCGTCCACCACCATGACGATGCCCCGAGCGCCGCAAGGAGCAGTCCAGCCGTCGTGCCGACCGCGCTGGCAGCGACCGCGACCGGACCAAGATCGCGCATCGGCCGCCGCGTCGGCAAGTTCGGCAGCCGAGTAGCGATGGGCACCTTGAACCGAGTAGCCCGGGCAACGATTGGCTCAACGGCGATCGAACCGACCAGTATCGCCGCGCCCAGCGCCGCTCCGAGCGCTTGTGACCGACCTGGGACGGCAGCTGCCAGGCAGACCGCGGTCGCGGCCGCAGCGGTCCCTCGCAAGACCAGCGATCGACCCAGTGGGCTCCACTCCTCGGCCCGCTCGAGCGCAGTCTGGACGAACTGGCCGGCCGCTCCGAGAACCGATAGCAGCACCCACAGCGGGCGCCCATGCCGAGCCGCCGAGCGCCAGCACGACACCGATGAATGCCAGCAACACGATGAGGCAGTCAAGAATGACGTCAACGACCCGGCTGGCTGCCGTTGAGCTAGAAAAACGCATTAATGACTCGTTCCGTCGCCTGCCCGTCGTGGAGCCTGTTGAACTCCTTGTTGAACAATTCCCGGGCGGCAGCGTACTCGGAGATGACGGAGTCCAGGTCAAGCAATGCTTCAGCGACCTCGGTGGTAGTGCCCAGCAACGGACCTGGTGCCGTCGGTGGATAGTCGAACAGAACCTTGCGCGAGCTCAGATAGTCCTCCAGGTCCGGCACGAAGAACACCACGGGTTTGCCGGTGATCAGCCAGTCGAAGCGAATGGAGGAATAGTCAAGCACTGCAACGTCTGCGGCGAGGAGAAGGTCGTTGATCTCTGGGTAGTCAGACACGTCCCAGACCTTGCCGGTGAGCGGTGCGAAGCCTTCCCGAAGGTTGTAATTGTGTCCGCGTACCAGAACGGCAAAGCGATCGCCGAGCCGCTCGGCAAGAGCCTGAAGATCAAGACTGTCGAACAGCTTCGCCGTCCATGCGCTGGTCGCCACCGTATCCCGCCAGGTGGGCGCGTACAGCACCACAATCTGATCAGGCTGAATCCCAAGCTGCGCCAGCACCCGTGCTCGGACCGATGCCGTGTCCGCAGTCACCAGAGCATCGTTCCTCGGATAGCCGGTAACCAGTGCCTCACCAGTGAAGCGGTATTCCTGCCGGTACAGGTCGACGCAGAAGGATTCGGGCACCACGATGGCATCCCAGGCGCCGCTGCGCCGAGTGCATTCTTTGTCGATCACGGACTCGGGCCGGCCCTGAACCCGCCAGAGTGAGATCCCCATGGACTTGAAGGGATACCCGTGGAAGGTCTGCAGGTACCGCTGATAGGGCCGCTTTCGGAAATACCGCTCGAATTCGATGTTGGGGCACAGGTACCGGCTGCTGCCTAGGGCGGTGTACCACTCCCGGCTCTCGATCAGGAGCGCGCGGCCGCCTTCCGGGATAGCAACGGACCGATCCATGACCCCCCACAGGAGCTCTAGATCGGGTCGCCGAGCGCGCAATTCAGCATGGAGGGCCAGCTGACTGTCTGTGGCGAATTCGCCGCGATAACTCTGGAACAGCACGGTATCGGTGGGAGCGAAAGAGGATTGCTGGTACGACCGGCTCAGCCGCTCCTGCGCGACCCTGCTGCGTTCATCCTCGGCCAACGGCGCCGCCAGGCCTATCACCAGCTCGCCCCGGCTGTTACGCGTCAGCCGGTAGTGATGATTGACGGTCTCGCCCTCCTGAGGCACCTGGCCGGCGAACTGGGCCGAGCAGCGCACCGGTACGCCCGAGGCCAGCACGATCCGGTAATCCTCAGTCGGCAGCGGTAACTCGGGTCCGCCCCAACGACCAGCGAACAGCGGAAAGATCAGGCGTACGCTGCCGGCCACTGTTTCCTCTAGTTCCACACTTCCCTCCTCTAGTTCCACACCGCCAGCCGGTTCCACGCGGCGTACCGCTACGTCCGCCACCCTGCTCGATAGCCGCGCATCCTCGCAGTCGGACGGCTGGAGTCCGCTGAGGCGCACCTCGATGCTCAACTCGTCCTCGGCAACGGTCACGCTCTCGGCTTCGGCGACAACCCAGTCGGCCATCAGGTTGCAGTAGCCGGTAATCGATCGCTGCCAGCACGCATCGCCGCTGCCACCGCCAATCGGTTCGCCCTGATCCCCCTTGATCGGCCAGGAGACCCGATGTTCCCGACCATGGACGTCGACGGCCCGGAACTCCCAGCCGAGCGGTGTGCCGACCCCCACCGGCAGCTCAACCTGAAAGCGCTGCGAGCCATCCGCGCCTACGGCATCGAGGTTTCCCTCGACGCGACCGAACGCACTGACAGCGATGACGGATGCGAGTCCTCCGAGCCCGGTGTCAACGAGCCGCAGCACGCCGGCTGCCCTACCAACACCATCCGTGCTGAGGGCTGTGGCTTGAACCCGTTCCGGACGAACATGGAGCACGAAGCCAAGCTGCGGATCAAGCTTCGGAACGACTCGCATGGTGTCTTCGGCGCCCCGGAAATTGCGACCCCACATCAGATGACCCGCGCCGCCTGGTGCGACGGCCTGGATGGGTCCGGTGCGCTCCAGGCCGTGCGCTCGCACCGTCAGCCGGAGCTGCCAGCGGCCAGCCATGCAGTCGATGCGTTGCGTGTCGATACCGACGACGAATCCACCGGATGCGACGTCCTGGTAGCGAAATCCCGCCCATTCATTGGCTGCCGGCGCCTGCAGCTGGGTAACGTCGCACGGGTAGGAATAGCCGGTTATCGGTTCGACAAGCGCGGCCGTGAGCTCGGGCGTCTCCGAGCTGAGATCGAGTCCTCGAATAAAGGCCCAGCCATGCACCTGAAGTTGTTGATCATGCCAGGTGACGTGTTCGATGCATCCCGAAAGCGCAGTTTGGCTCTCCCCGAGTTCCAGGTACCCGAGTGGCGCGTCGGCGCCTCCTGACATGTGCCCGGCCACCGCGTACACCCGGCCGTCCTGCACCACCGTCGGGGGGATCGCGCCGTAGAGCAGGACCTGCTGGATGAGCTGCTCGAGCTCCGTCCACCGTCGGTTGGCGACGAGCCACAGACGGAGTTTGCGATCGACGCGCACCTGGTACCACGCAGCGTCGTCGGCCAATGCCAGACATCTTTGCGCGGCCTGCTGCAACTGGCTCCGATACGAGGCGTCGGCGCGGTGCGCGTTCGCGGCGAGGTCGCCAAGATCGCCGTCAATCACACCGCCCAACCAGGCGCTTGCAATCGTCGGATCATTGACAGCCCTGACCTGCTGCCACGTCGCCCATAGCCATTCGAAGCGGGCCCGAAGTTCGCTCGTGGTAAGTGGTTCGGGAAGCAACTGTCCGGCGGCTAGTCGCTCGCGCTGCACGCAACTGACCGCCTGAAGGAGGTCGAACTGCCTGGCCTGAAGGATGGCCTTGATGATCGCGTGGGACGCACCGGCCACGGAAATCGGAAACTCGCCGACAACCGTGTCCCAGAAGGGCTTACGAAAAACCTTGTTGGTAACACTGGTATCGAGCATGGCGAGCGGGAACTCGCTGACCGTCTGGCCCAATCTGTCGAGGTCGTGGCTAATTGTGGTCCAAGACGGGCGACGCCTCCGGCCACGGATGACTGACCGCACACTGCCGGCCGCAAAGTCCGAGCCGGTCTGCCGCAGCGAGTTGATCAAGGTGGCATAGGCGGTACGCGGCACGGTATCGGTCGCGTCAACAAAAGTCAGAAACCTGCCATGCGCCAGCCGTGCTCCGGCGTTACGCGAGGCGGTCACTCCCAGCCGGGGACGTCGAATGACCCTGAACCGAGGATCGTTGGCCGCTATCTCCTGGGCAACGACCGCGGTTCCATCGGTGGAGCCGTTGTCAACCACCAGCACTTCGATCCTCTTGAGCGTTTGGGATCGCAGACTGTGCAGGCACTCGATCAGATAAGACTCGGCGTTAGTGGCGACAACCACGACGCTCAGCAGCGGCAGCGCCGCACCCGATTGCTGGGAAAACCCCGCCAGGCGATGCTTGACCTGCCGCAACGCGGTCTGCACCGGGCTTGGGAGCCGATTGGCAGCGCGGCGAGCCAGCGCGGCGAATCTGGGCGGGTCGCTCATAACAGACGCCGGAGTTTGCGGACGACCCGGCGGGGAAAGGACCTCAGCCCTGGTGCCGGCTTCGGAGGTGCGGCGAGCTTGCGGTTTTTCACGAGCCCGACATCGAGACATAATCCTGAAGTCTGATGCGTGAAATAGACCGCCATCGTTGGCGGGCCGCTCGCGACGGGCTCAGGAAGGATGCGGCCCGGCCGTCGTTCCTCAGTCAACGTTGCGCGATGCCGCATACCTAGGCCCATCACGCCGAAATGCACATTCAGATCCCACAAACCATTGGCGAGTCTGCTGCCGGCGGCGATCGTATTCGGATCGATGTCTGCGGTGAACGATGCGGACAGGCCCATCCGATGAATGGCGGCCGGCACCGCCCAGCTCTCACCAGTACGGCGTTCAGTCAAGTCCACTCGTAGTGCCGATCTGGACATGCCCAGCCGCAACACTTCGGCCGGGGGCTCGTCCAGCAACGCGGCGAATCTGCGCTCAGCAAGTGGTTCCTCAGGCATGCCGGCGATCATCGACTCGGCCTCTTCCGCGATCTCGCCCTCAGTCGTGGCGGTGAGAGCTTGGGCAGGAATTCTTCCTGGCGGAGTCACATCAGACATTTCGACAGTGCCGCTGATCTGGAGGCGACCGTCGACCCAGCAAACCTGCTGCACCCGCGGATAGGCGGCCCATGGTGCCGACATTTCGGCAATGCGGCTGACGCTGTCGGAGTCGGCAGCAAGAAGCGCGCGGGCGACCCGCTGCGGCAACGGCTGAAGCAACGTGATCACACCCTCCCCGAAATAGTGCGATGCGATGCGGTGCGCGTTGCTGAACAGCTGAGCCGCATCAGCGTCGGAGAACTTCAGCCACCGCCGACCACTGAGACGCTGCACGATCTCCACCTGCAGCCAACGCCGGAGGATACGGTCGCGATCTTCTCCCGGCTCGGTGTGCGCTACAACGACATCGATAGCGTCTGCCAAGTTGTCGTAGTAGCGACGCCAGTTGGGGCTGCGAAAACCCGCGTTGGCCCGATCCCGGCGCAGGATATGGAAGTAGCAGGTGTAGTCGGCATAGATGCTGATCACGTTGGCCAGCAGATAGCACGTGACCACGAAAAAATGATCTTCGAGTCGTCGCCGGCCCTCCGGAAATCGGATCTGATTCTCCTCGAGGAACTCCCGGCGAAACAACTTGTGTGGCGTCAGACTGTCCATGATCGCGGAGTCGGTGATCGTGCAGCGACGAATGGTTTCGCTGAACACGACGCGCGGAACACGACGCTGCACCCCGGCCATCTTCGGCAGCACGACGTCGGATCCGCAGCTGGTCGCGAAGTCGTACAACCGCTCGAGGGCCTCAGTGCCGAGCCAGTCGTCATGATCGCAGAAGAACACGTACTCGCCCTGAGCCGCCTCCAGGCCGACATTGCGCGGCTGGCCCGGCCAACCTGCGTTCGGCTGGTGAATGACGCGAATGTTCGGGTAAGTCGCAGCAAGCTCGTCCAGGAGTGCCGGAGTTTCGTCGGTTGAACCATCGTCGATGCAGATAACTTCGTATTCATCGAAGGGCAGGCTCTGTGAGGTCAGTGATTCGATGCACGGCCCGAAGTACTCCCCCGGGTTGTACACCGGAACGACGACACTCACCTTGAGCATGTGATCGAGCCTTCCACACGAGAACCGCGGGACGAAAAACCAACGCGCGGGATCGAGCGTGTCAGCGTTGCGCCGAGCTTTGGCGAGCGAAGCAATCAAACCCAGAGCGACGCGCTGGCGAGCGAAGCAATTGACACGGATCGCGCGCCGCTGTGCTGAGGACGGAGTGAGCGGACACGCTTTTCGTCTGCGAGTGACGACGAAGTAGGCGGCGAAGAAGCGCGATCCGCGCGGAGCGAGCGAAGCGAGTGGAGCAATCAAACAGAGTATGGTTCAGCCGGTGACCAGATTGCGCAATGTTGCGGTGATCCTGGCGGGAGGTACCGGAACCCGCATCGGCCTGAACATTCCGAAGCAGCTGATCAAGATTGCCGGGAAGCCGATCATCGAGCACACCATTGCCGCCATGCACCAGTCTCCACTGGTGGATGAGATCGTCGTGATGATGGCGCCGGGCCACCTCGATGACGTTCGGGCGATCGTCAAGAAGGGCGAGTACGCCAAGGTCACCCAGATCCTCGAAGGCGCTGAGACGCGCAATGACACGACCGCTGCCGCGCTAGCAGCGCTCGGCGATGACGAATGCAACGTCTTGCTGCATGACGCCGTACGGCCACTCGTGTCCCAGACGATCATCGCGGCCAACGTGGATGCGCTACAGACCCATGAAGCGGTCGACACGGCGATCCCGTCGGCGGATACGGTCATCCAAGTCCAGCCCGGCGAGGAGAGTATCGCCGACGTACTGCCTCGGCATCTACTCCGTCGCGGTCAGACGCCGCAGTCCTTCCGCCTCTCAACGATCAAGGCCGCGTACGCGAAAGCCGCGCAGGATCCGAACTTCACCGCCACCGATGACTGCACTGTCGTGCTCCGCTATCTTCCCGAGGTCTCGATCGCCGTCGTCTCTGGACACGAACGCAATATGAAGGTCACTGAGCCTATTGATGTCTATATCGCCGACAAGCTGTTCCAGCTGACCTCTGCGGACCGGCCCACTCCGCTGACCAACGAGCAATACAACGCCAGGCTTGACGGCAGGACCGTCGTTGTTTTCGGTGGCTCGTACGGCATTGGTGGTGACATCGCGGAACTCGCCCGCGCGTACGGGGCAAATGTGAAGACCTTCTCGCGATCGACCACCGGCACCTACGTCGAAAAGCGAGCCGATGTCGCCAAGGTGGCCCAGCAGGTGCTGGATGAGACGGGCCGCATCGACTTCGTGGTCAACACTGCCGGTGTGCTGGTCCGCGGCGAGCTGGCCGAGACGTCGGAGGAAACGATCTACTCCTCGACCGACGTCAACTACCTCGCGCCGATCTTCGTCGCACAGGAGTTCTTCCCGCATCTCGCGAAATCGGGCGGCTCGATGCTGCTGTTCACCTCCTCGTCCTACACGCGCGGGCGGTCAGGCTATTCGCTGTACTCCTCGGCCAAGGCGGCGATCGTCAACCTCACCCAAGCGCTCGCCGACGAATGGGCCACCTCTGGCGTACGGGTGAACTGTGTCAATCCGGAGCGTACGGGGACCCCGATGCGGACCAAGGCCTTCGGCGAGGAGCCTCCTGGCACGCTGTTGTCCTCGGAGGACGTGGCACGTCAGTCTCTGGATGTCTTGCTCTCACACCTGACGGGCCACATCATCGACATCCGCCGCGAGGAGGGCCCAGCCGCGCTGGGCAATGGCTGATCGGGATCGATGCATTATGAGCCCTTCGACGAGCTCAGGGCTCATAGAACGATGTCGCTGACGACCAAGTTGTGATCAGAGGGACGGCTGGAGTCGACACGCTTCATCACGTTCTCGTACCTGAGCATCTTCTTGCAGCCCTTGACCATCAGATAGTCCAGCCGGACGCCTTTGGCTGGCAACGTGGTCTTGTAGTGATTGATCGTCGGGTACTTGGCGTTGATCCGGGACTCGGCGGCGTAGCTGTCGTCGAACCCTTGGCCCAGCAGATACTTGCGCGGCGCATCTCCGGCGCGGTTGGTCGCCCAGGAGTTGAAGTCGCCGGCGTAGATGATCTTCTCGCCTGCCTTGGCAAGCCCATTGACCTTCAGATAGACGGCCCTGGCCTGCTTGCCGCGCAGCGCGTTGTAGCTCTTCTCCTTGCTGAGTGAGCCGCTGTGCCGGTCGTCGAGATGCACCGACACCACCCAGAAGCGTTTGCCCGTCTTGCGGTCGGCGAATTTCGCGTACGCCGCGCTGCGGCGCAGTGACTCACTGTCAGAGCTCCGCAGCGGCATGTTCATGCCGCACGAGGGGTTGTAGTTTTTCGATCCGGTCTTCTCCGGGCAATGACTGAGGAGCTTGAACTTCCTGGTGTCGTAGAGGATCCGAGTGCCTTGCGTGCCGTGATTGGTGCCCGGCTTGACATACGGCGTCGTCCGGACCAGCTGGTAGCGACTGTCGCCGACGACGCTCTTCAAGGAGCGCTCCAAGCTGATTGTCTGCCGCAGATGTCCCGTCGTAGTTCCCTTGGAGCCGTCCGCGCGTCCCGGGCCGAGTTCCTGCACTGCCAGCACCCCAGGATCACGGCTTGCTATCTCGCGTGCTACGTCCTTGGCGCGCGACAGCCAGCTGCGGCCGTCGTGAGCACGCGACGTGCGGACATTGAATGTCCCCACGCGCAACGAGAGGGAACTCGGGTCCTCGCCCACGTTGAAAACCTCGCGGGTACGGAGCTTGGAGGACTCGACATCAGCGATCTTGCTCACCTTGGCGTGGCCAGCCTCGGCCTCGCCGGCCTTGGCGGTCGATCGGCGCTTCTTTCCCACAATCGTTGTCTGGCTGACATCGGGATCGGGTATTGCCTTGACATTGGGGTCGATCGATCCCGATGTGGAGGCGGAGCCGGCCGAGATGCCCACCGCACAGCAGACGGAGACGATAGCGACAGCCGCGGTCGCAGCGGCCACGCGCTGAGCACGCAAGAAGGCTCCTTGAGGAACAACGTGAATCGGTGGTGGCCCCCGAGCGGCACCCCGACAGACTTCCCCAGAGGCGATCAATTACCGCCGCCTGGGCCGGACAAACCGAGACTAAGAGTCAGGCCATGCCCGGCGCCACCGTTACCGTCCCGTTATGGATGTGACATACATCACATTTTGCGAATACATTGCTATCTCGGCTTGGACAGCCCTTCAACAGACTCAGCGTGCCAGCAAAACTCAACGCATCGGCAGCTCAGCGCACCAACCGATTCCGAGGCGCATCAATTCAGAACGGGATCATCGGAGGCGCCGTGGGGTTCCACACGGCTGTTGCTCCAAGGTCGCCGACTCGGACGACCCAGACCAGTGCCACGACCGCCACGATCAGCAACGCGATCGGGAGGACGACGCGAATAATGGCCGGCTGGGTAGATCCGCCGGTCGTGGTGCCCGCGGTGCTGCGCGAGACGAGGAAGACGTTGAGCAGGGCGACGATAGAGAAAACGATCATGATGTACAGCAGTTGGTTGCCAAGCTGGTAATGCTTCGCAATCAGAGTGCCGACCGGATTGCCGGGCTTGATCCCCAAGTCGGTCTCAAGTGCCAGACCGCTCTGCCTTGCCACGAACGTCACGGCAGTTGCACCTACGACGACAATGGCCAGGGGCCAGCGTGCCCAGGCACGTGTCTTGGGAAATGCGAAGAGGAAGGCCAATAAGACGGCCAACGGGATGCCTATCACAGCGGCATGAATCACCAGCGGGTGGAGCGGAAGATTGCCGATCTTGTCGAACATGGGCACTCCTGTGGTGGTAGTCGGCGCAGGCGTGACTGGCCGGAAGGGCACCTACCTATCCGGTTAGACGACGGGCTCTGCTGAATAGTTCGATAGCGTGACCCGCACCGCGAGCTCGGTCGAGCGTGCGGTGCCCTCAAGACGACGCGACTCTATCGCTCGTGCGAGATCGCAGCTTCTCGCGCCGTCCGCAAGTCCGACACCAATCCCGCGAACGCCTCATTGCGCTCCTCCGCGGTCGCCCGCAGTACGGCTGAGGGATGTACGGTCGCCAGCACCGGCCGAATTCCCACCGGCGTGGCGAGTTCCAGCACCTCACCACGCTGCTTGGTGACCCGGAACGTACTGCCCAGCAGCGCCCGAGCAGCCGTGGCTCCCAGACAGACGATCAAGGCTGGGTCGACCAGCGTCAGCTCCGCTTCCAGCCAGGGCAGGCAGGCCTTGATGTGGCTGACCTGAGGTGTGGCGTGGATGCGCCGCTTTCCTCGCTCGGTGAAGCGGAAGTGCTTGACCGCGTTGGTGACGTAGACATCCTCCCTAGGTACGCCGGCCTCATCCAGCGCGTCCTGGAGCAGCCGCCCGGCAGGACCCACGAAGGGAATGCCCTTGCGATCCTCGACGTCACCGGGTTGCTCGCCAACCAGGGCTAGCGGTGCCCGAGGGTTTCCAGCGGAGAAGACCACTTGGGTTGCGGGCTGCCATAGCTCGCACCCCTTGCAGTCCTCCGCCGCTTTTCGCAAGCCCTCGATGTCGGCGTGCTCGGGCACCCACGGTGCCGCCGTCTGCGGCTGCGTCAAATCGCTATTGCCCATCCTCGATCGAGCCGGCCCAGGTGCCGGGTTCGTGGTCGTGCCGCCGCCCTTCGAGTTTGATCACGTGCATGACGGCGTTGATCAACGCCAGGTGGGTGAAGGCCTGCGGGAAGTTTCCAAGTTGCTGGCTGGTATGCGGATCGATCTCCTCGCCGTACAGGTCGAGTGCACCCGCGAATGACAGCAGCTTGGCGCAGAGCTTTCGGGCTCGCTCGTACTCACCGATCTCGCACAGTGCCGAGACCAGCCAGAATGAGCAGATCGTAAAGCTGCCCTCCTCGCCGGTGAACCCGTCGTCGGTTTCCTCGACCTTGTAGCGCAGCACGAGTTCGTGCACCGTGAGCTCGTCGGCAATCGCCAACACGGTGGCCTTGATGATCGGGTGGTCGGCCGGCAGGAAGCGCACCAGTGGGGCCAGCAGCAGTGACGCGTCGAGGGCCTTGGTGCCGTAGTACTGGGTCAGCACGCCGCGTTCGTCAACCCCGTTGGCGAGTATGTCCTCCTTGATCTCTTGGGCCGCGAGCTCCCATTCCGCGGCCTTGCCGTCCTCTCCGGTGATCCGGGCGATCTTGGCGCCTCGGTCGACGGCGACCCAGCACATGATCTTGGAGGACGTGAAGTGCTGCAGCTGACCGCGCACCTCCCAGATCCCGGCATCGGGCTCCCGCCAGTACTTCAACGCCTCGTTGACCTGCTTGTCCAAGATCTCCCAGATGCGGTTGTCCAGGCGGTTGGCTGCCTTGAAGTGCAGATAGACCGAGTCGAGCAGCGCACCCCAGACATCGTGCTGCTTCTGCGCGTACGCGGCGTTCCCGATCCGCACCGGACGCGAGTTGGCATATCCCGGCAGGTGGTCGAGCTCGTACTCGGTGAGCTCTCTCTCGCCGCCGATGCCGTACATGATCTGGATGTCGTCCTCGCCCTCGACCAGATCGGCGATGAAGGCGAAGAAGTCCACTGCTTCCCAGTCGAAACCCAATGAGTACAGAGCCCCAGAGGGCGAATGTGGCGTCTCGGATCCAGGTGAAGCGGTAGTCGTAGTTGCGGTTTCCTCCGGGAGTTTCGGGAAGTGACGTCGTGCCGGCGGCTGCAATCGCGCCGGTCGGGGCGTAGGTCAGCCCCTTGAGAGTAAGCGCGCTGCGCTGCAGGTAGCCCCGCCAGGGATGATCGGGGAACTGTCCGCGGGCCAACCAGTGCTGCCAGTGGTGCGCGGTCCATACCTGGCGCTTGTAGGCGTCGGCGTAGTCCGCCGGCGGCACCGCCCCACCCCAGGACAGCGCGACATAGCGGACGTCACCCTCTCTCAGCAGCGTCCGGGCGTTGGCTTGGCCACCCTCGAACCCCAGTCGCAGGTCGCTAGTCAGGGTCAGTTTGAGATCGACGCCCTCGGCCGAGCAGACACCTTGGTAGTAGCTGTTGTCGGTGTATTCCCAGCGCACGTGGCCGCGTCCGTAATTGAGCACCGGCTCGCAGTCCACCGTGGTCTGCACTTCACCGGAGGCACAGCGTATGGTCCGCAGGAAGATGTGCTCTGCCTCGTAGTCGTTGGGGGTTCGACGGTAGGTCTTGGACCGGTCCGTCGGATGGTGCCAAGGGCCGATCAGCAGAGCGTCTCGTACGATGATCCATCCGGTCGGAGTACCCCAGCTGGTCTCCAAGATCATGGTGCCCGGCAGGTAACGGACATCTGCGGGCACGGCCACGTCGACAGGAGCGACACGGAACACGCCGGCGTTTCGACCAAGCATCCGTCCGAAGACGCTCGGAGAGTCAAATCGAGGAACGCACATCCATTCCACAGCGCCGTTGGGCGCTACGAGTGCGTTCACCTCCCCATCGCTCAGAAACCCGTAGTCGCCGATCGGCGTTGATCGAATACGTGATGCCGGAGCGCCGAGCTGCGCCTGCGGCTTGCTTTTCCTGTTGGCCATGTGGAAAGCATTCTCGCCTCAGCACTTCCTGGCAAGCATCAGTTACACACGGCGGGTTTGATGATCATTGACTTGATCATCGACCGCACTAATGGCCCGGTCCGGTCACGATCTTCTTGCGTTCGGATTCGTGAACTCCGCCTTTCTTTTCGAGCGTGGCGCAGGCCTCCTCGATATCGCGCGCAAGCGTGTCGACATGCTCACGACTCAAAGTTTCCTTGACCAGCGCGCGCATGATCGTGATGTCTTGGGCGTTGGGCGGAAGTGTGTATGCCGGAACCATCCAGCCGCGTTCGGCCGACAGCTGCCACGCGACATCGAACTCGTTGAAGGCGCTGTTGTCGGTGAGCTGGAATGCGACAAGCGGAAGCTGCTCTTCCTCCGGGCCGATCAACTCAAAGCGGCCCATCTTCTGTAGTTTCTCCGCCAGCGCGTTTGCGTTCTCCTGCATGTTCTTCATGATGTAGGCGTAGCCGGCGCGACCGTAGCGCACGAAGTTGTAGTACTGCGCCAGAACCATCGAGGAGCCGGTGGAAAAGTTCAGCGTAAAGGTGGCGTCGGTCTTGCCAAGGTAGTTCTCTTCGAAGACGAGATCTTGGGCCAGGTCGGATTTCTCACGGAAGATCAGCCAACCGATGCCGGGATAGACGAGCCCGAACTTATGTCCGGACACATTGATCGAACGAACCTGCTCAAGACGGAAGTCCCATTCCGAGTGTGGGTAAAGGAATGGCCAGACGAATCCCCCGCTGGCGCCGTCGACATGCAAGGGAACGTCGAGGCCGCGCTCCGATTTGATCTGGAGCAGCAAGTTGTTGATGCCGACAACATCATCTTTATGCCCGGTGAAGGTCGTTCCGAGGACGGCAGCCACCCCAATGGTGTTCTCGTCGATGTGCGGGCTTACGTCGTCCGGACCGATGGTGTATTTGCCCGGTTGCAATGGCACTATGCGCGGCTCCACGTCGAAATAGCGACAGAACTTTTCCCACACCACATGCACGTCACCGCCGAACACCAGGTTCGGATTCTCCGTTGATCCCCCGGCCGCCTTGCGACGCTTGCGCCAATTCCACTTCAGG
Organism: uncultured Actinomycetota bacterium; assembly: GCA_963845915.1. Lineage (GTDB taxonomy): Bacteria > Actinomycetota > Actinomycetes > Propionibacteriales > Propionibacteriaceae > Microlunatus. Next base: position 9,490 of record CAWJUB010000029.1, on the reverse strand, counting down.
GAGAGCCCACCGAGCATGATCGCCTCCGACGAGCCCTGAGTACGCGCGCCAGTGGTCTCGCCTGGTGCATGGAACAAATCGGCAAGCATCCGGATGCAGCGTTGCTCGATTTCGGCCGTGCGCGGATATTCCGCGTGGTCGATGAAGTTGCGATGCAGGTTTTCGGCGATGATCCGCTGCGCCTCGGGCTCCATCCATGTCGTGACGAAAGTGGCAAGGTTTCGGGCCGGATCGCCCTCGAGAACGAGATCCTCCGACAACCAGCCGCATGGCATCCAGCGCGGTCATGCCCATCTCCGGGAAATTCACGGCTCGGCACTTCCTGGGTAGCGAAGCGATTTCCGAACAGCACGGAGTCGGGCATTGGGTCGGAGTGATGTGCTCATGGGTGTCTCCTTCGGTCTTGTGCGCTGGACCTTATTGATCAAGGGGTCGCTCGCTGCGGGTCTTTCGTGCTGGGGCTGCGGCTCGCATCGCATGCTGCCATGCCGGCAACATCAAGATCGCACCGAGGAAGAAGCAAACCGCTCCAAGGAGCGTGCCGGCGAGCGAGAATTGACTGTTGATGAATTCGCCCGTGGTCGGCAGCACATAACTAGCCAGCGCGGAGAACATGAACAAGATCGAGCCGATCATGTTCAGCCAGGCGATCAGCCATGGAAAAGATCGCGGCTGGAAGCTGAGGAATCTTCCGGCAGCGAGGATGCCGAAGACGCTTGCGATCAAGAACAGCGTCGAGCCGTAGAAATCAGGTCGCCAGATGCGCCGGTCCTGCTGGTGGACACTCAGGTTCTTGATCAGGGCTGCCAGCGTGCTGATGTTGAAGTACAGCGTGCCGGGAAGCTGCGTAATCGCCGCGAGCCAGTTGCGATCATGCGGCAACCATGCCCAGAACCTGAGTGGTGCTCGAGTGTGCTGGGAGTTCACATCCACGTTGGTCATTGCCGGTGTCTGAGCTTGTACCAGTTGTGAGAAAGATGCCGAAGTGAAAAAGATCGAGCCAATGAAATAGGTGACGCCGTCGGCGGTTGCTCCGACCGCGTTGGCGTACGCGGGCACCGATCCAAGCACGAAAAGCGCGGAGCCAACGGCAAAGAGGCAGGCGATCGTGGCGTTCAGCACGACCGGCCTGACCGCCATGGCGCTCACCTTCCGGAACCAGCGTCGTTCGCGGCCCCTGTACGCCTTCAGCTGTACCTAAATCAGCCAGTTGCCGCATCACCCGGGAAGGATGAGACCATCTCGTACGAGGTCCGCGCCGTTCCGCACGAATCCACGAATGCGGGCCGGTGCGGCCGTTTGGTCTGCATTTGTGGCTCCGTGCGGAGAGACGCGGTTGGCGTCGGGGAGTCTCTTCAGTCTTAGCCCAAGACCGCGACGAGCATTGAACGGCCGCACTGCCAAGCGACCGCCACGAAGGCGCCGTTGGCTGCCATGCCGCTGACGTCACGCGGCATTGCGATGTCAGATGGAGCTAACGGGTGACAGCGCCGAGTTAGTGGAGTGCGGTAGCAATTGTGCCGTTGTCGTGCTCGAGCTCGGCACGATTCACGGCGGCCAGCAGCAGATGCTCGGCCTCGGAAAAAGATCGCCTCGCTCGGCGGCCAGCACCCCCGAGGCCCAGCAGGCTCCGTGCGTACGGGGCTGCCGCCAAGAGCGATGAAGAACGTGGCGCGGGTCTGACGGGCGTCGGGTCGCTCTGCCCACGCCCGCACGTCACGGAACAGCGCCTCGGCTTGCGCTACCTCGCCACGCTGTTGCAGCGTCGTACCAAGTGCTGTTAGGGCTAGCGCGGTTAACCACGGCCGATCGGCGGCCTAGGCCGTGGTTAGGCCTGGGTCTGAAAGGCCAACGCCCGTTCGGCATCGCCGGTGAGCATGGTCAGCCGCCCAAGCTGGGTGAGGGCGAACGCGACGTAGTGAGGCAGCTCGAGTCGGTGGGCGATGGTCAAGGCCTGATCAAGCTCGCTGACCGCGACGGCAAGCTGCTCGTGAGCGGCGCTGGCAGGCTGCCTGTCGGACGCGATGGCGCCGCGGCGAGGGTCGCCATGGCTGTTCTGCCGTACCCGGCGGCCAACGACGGATCATGCGCCAGGATCGCGGCTTGAAGTTTGGTGCAACCCCGGACCCGGGTCCAACCCATGAGCGTTCGCGAGAACCCGAGCAGCTGCCTGATAGGACTCCAAGGCGTCGGCCTGCCTGCCGGACCGATAGAGCGCCAGCATGAGGTGACCCCAGAGTCGTTCCCGGAAGGGATGGTTGCCGACCAGGGCTTCCAGTTCGGGGAGAAGCTCGGCATGAAGTCCGAGGGCAAGCTCCGCCTCCAGCCGGTCCTCGATCACATCCAGCCGAAGATTCTCCAGCCGGGCAGACTCGGCCAGTACCCCCGGGGTAGCTGGGGAGCCCGCCCAGCGGCGGCCCACGCCACAGACTGAGAGCCGAGCGCAGGGTGGTCGCGGCCACTCGGCTGTCCCCAGCCGTAGCCCAGTACGCCCTTCCGTAGCAAGGTGGGCTCGAACCGCCTGACGTCCACAGCATCGGCTGGTATCTGCAGCGAATAGCCAGATCCGTGGAAGCTCACCTGCTCCCGGCCGATTGCTGCTCGAAGCCTGGATATCTGGTGCTGCAGGGCGTTGATGGCGTCGCCAGCTTCGTCGTCCCCCACAGAGCGTCGACAATGTGGTCTGCCGAGAGCAGTCGAGCAGCGTTGAGCGCGAGAAGTGCGAGCAGCGCAAGCTGTTTGGACCCGTTGAGCCGAATCCGTCGCCCGTCATGGCTCAGCTCCACGGGACCCAGCAGCGCGATCCTCACGGAGGGCCTCCTGGAGACCTACGGCTTCGTGCTCACCAGGCTTGGGTAGCGAGTAATGGCTGTCAATAGCTCAGCGATGAGAGCTACGTGATCACTACGGGGAGATGATCGTGGGCTTCTTGAGATCGAAGTATTCGGGCTCTCCGACACTGAGCTTGCCCATTTCCTCCATCTGTGCTTGCAGCTCTGGCGGAGGTACTTTGCGTTCGCCGTCGCGAGCCTCAGCTTCGGAGGTGAAGTACATGACCATGGTGTAGCGGCCGTCTTCGTGGCCGATGCCCACGCTGCCGAGCACGTCGGGACGGAACGCTGCCCACTTGTCAGCGTCTTGGTCCATCAGCTGACGGGCCCGTACCGGATCGCTGCTCTGGCCCTGCATGACCTGCACGAAGCTGGCTTGATCTGGATCGCCCTGAAGGTCGACCGTCACGTCGGTGCTGTCCTGGAAGGTGGCGTCACCGTCGAAAACCTTGGCTGTCTCCGACCACCATTGATCTTGCTCCGGACGGTTGCTGTTACGACGCGCGTCATCTTCGGAGTCGAAGCGAACCACCGCGATGGCCCGTCCGTCCTCGGTGACTCCGCTGGTACTGCCAAGCCAGCCAGTCGCGCCCGGCGCAAGGTCCTGCACCCATGTGTTGAGAGCGGTATCCAGCGCTTGCGGATTGGACGTCTTGCCCTGGATGACCTGAACGAACATGACGAAGCCTCCGATCATTGGGTTTGGGAAAGGTGGAAATGCTCTTCCTTGGGGACGTTACGACCGCAGTAAGTCCGCGTCAATAAGCAGGAATGCTGAATCTTTTGATGTCCGCGACAATAGGGCTCAGGCACGCGGCCTACGAGGTGGCCGGCCGCGTGGTCTGCGCGGTCGCCGCGGCGGCGAGAGCCGCGAGCAAGGCGGCGGTAGCGGGTTGGTCGGCGCGGCTCGCCGTAGGTGGCGGCATAGATGTGTCGCTGCGAACCGTGCAGCTCGCTGGCGATGATGCCCTCGGCTCGGTGCGCGCCGAACGCTAGGCCTGGCATGGTGGTCGCCAACCTCGTCATCGACATCGCGGCCACCGTAATCGCGTACGCCCACGACCACCTCGACCAGGTCTCCGAGGAGATCATCCGCGGCGAGAACCGGGCATTCGCACCCAAGGCACAAGCACCCGCCGACGCCACACCCACCGAACAATTCCTCGCTTGGACCGGCCGTCAATTACCCTCAGCGTCCGCGGTTCTGCGGCAGGGTGACCTTCCGCTTGGCCGGCGCTGACGGCGGCGGAACGACTGGGCCGATGTCGCCGTCGGGAGCCTCATCCAGGTCGACCATCACCGGGGCATGGTCGCTCGGTCCGGAACCCTTACGCGCCTGCCGGTCCACCCACGCCGCACGCACTCGATCGGAGACCGCAGCCGTGGCAAGCACCAGATCGATGCGCATGCCTAAGTCCTGGTGGAACATGCCGGCGCGGTAGTCCCAGTAGGTGAACACTCTCTTCCCTGGCCAGCGATCTCTGACGACGTCACGCAGCCCGACTGCCTGCAGCTGCGCCAAAGCCTCGCGCTCTGGCGCTGTGACATGGGTCTGACCGATGTATGCCTCCGGATCGAACACGTCCTCGTCTGTCGGTGCAATATTCATGTCGCCGCACACCACGGCCTCCGAAGGACCACTGCGAACCTGCTCGGCCAATGCGGCCAGCCACTCCAGCTTGTATCGGTAGTGGTCCGAGTCCGGCACCCGGCCATTCGGCACGTACACCGAGGTCACCCTGATGCCGCCGCAGGTCGCTGACACCGCGCGCGCCTCGGGCAGTGGAAATCCAGGCGCCCCGGCGACGCCAGGCACCACATCGTCCAACCCGACCTTGGACAGGATCGCTACGCCGTTCCACTGCACTTCACCGTGCAAGGCAAGCTCGTAGCCGCGGCTCACCAGCTGCTCGCCCAGCAAATCGGTGAAGGCTTCGTCGGCGAGCTTGGTCTCCTGAAGACACACCACATCGGGTCGCCGCTGGTCCAACCACGGAAGCAGCCGCGGCACGCGTTGCTTGATCGAGTTCACATTCCAGGTAGCCAACCGCACGGACCCACGCTAGCCGTTGGCTAGGACACCCCGAGCAGACCGAGCTCGCTTGCGCGCCGAGCCGCATCGGCACGCGAGCGGCAATCAAGTTTCAGCAGGATGCTGGCGACGTGTGATTCCACCGTACGGGGGCTGAGGAACAGCTCGCGCGCAATCTCTCGACTGGTGTGTCCGATAGCCACCAGCCGCACGACCTCGATCTCCCGCCGCGTCAGGCTTCCGTTGGTGGCCTTGGCCAGTGCTCTCGGGCCGAGACGCCGCTCGGCTTGCTCACCCAACGCGCTGAGGCTCCTCGTTATACGTTCCACCGTCGGCTTTGCGCCCAGCCGCCGGGCGGTGCGGTGGGCGGCAATCAGCTGCTCGACAGCCTCCTCCCGCCGACCGAGTACGGCCAGGGCAGCTGCAGCGCGGCGTTGGGACTCGGCACGATCGAAAGGAGCATCGACGCCCTCGAGCAGCACCAGCGCCCGGGTGAAATGTCCGGCCGCCTGTTCCGCGCTGCCGTCCAACAGCGCTGTCTCTCCCAGCGCATGCGACAACGCTGACATGGACTCGTCCTGACCGGAGTCGGTGACAATCTCGGCCAGTGCCGCGGCGCATGTTCGCGCCCCAGCGTTGTCGCCCGCATCAGCGAAGAATGTGGTCGCCCAACGCAGCGGCGAGATCGCGTAATGACGATCCTCTGTCTGCTTCCATCGCTCCACGATCGACCAGCACTGGCTCGCCGCCGACTCCAGGTTTCCGTCGACTTCGTCGACGATGGCGAGCCCCCACATGGACATCAGCTCCATCGCGGCCAGCTCGATGCGCCGGGCCGTTGTCAAGGATTCGAGCAGCAATGGCCGAGCTCGTTTGGTCTGCCCGCGAAAGCCGAGAATCGAGCCGAGTATGCCCGTAGCGACAGCACTGGCATGCGGCGTCGCATCGCCTGAGGCGATGACCTGGCGGCAGAGCGTGACTGCGCGCTCCCAGTCACCCGACTGGCGCAAAACGGCAGTCAGACAGGCCAGACAGAGTTGCGCGGTTGGCTGCAGCGCATTGGCGGCACAGAAGCTGAATGCCTCGTCGTAGGTTTCCTTGGCCGCCGTGTAGTCCCCGGTGTGCTCGAGTGCGTCGGCTAGTCGCTGGTAGATCTCGGCGGCGGGTCCGGTCAGACCATGTTCCAAAGCCAAGGCCAGCCCGGACCTGGTCAGATCCACCGCGGCAGGACCTTCGCCCATGCGGGCCCGGGCATTTCCCTCATGCCCCATGATCCGGGCCTGAAGGTCGACCCGGCCCGCCTCCCGTGCCTGCGCGCCGGCAATCTGGAGCAAGGCGATGGCGGCACGGAAGCTGCCTGCCGATCGGAGATGAGCTGCCGAGGCCAACCGTTCCGCGGCCGCGTCCGCAGGCAGACCCGCCGCAGTAAAGGCCACGGCAGCCTGCTCCCGGCTGGCCAGCGCTTCTTGCCAGCGGCCCTGCAGCTCGAGCACCGCGGCCAGCCGGCGATGAGCGATCCCGAGCCGGGAAAGATCACCGTCACGCCGCCGTCCGTCGGCAACCTCACGCCAGGTCGGGACGGCTTCGGCCAAGTCGCCAGCCAGCTCGGCATAACCGGCCAGACGCTCCAGTACGTCGAGGCGGCCGGCCTCGTCGTGCCCATCGGGCCATAGCTCCAAAGCGCGTCGGACGGCCCGCTCGGCATCGCGATAAGCGTGTACGGCACCCGATGCCTCTGCGGCCGCGAGCAATGCGGCGCGCGCAGGCTCCGGCCGCCGTCCCCGCACCCAGTGCTCAGCGACGAGAACGGGAGTGGCCCGGGCAGCTTCGAGCCGCTCAGCCACCGCCCGGTGCAATGTGACCCGCCGAGTCCACGGGATCTCGCCGTAGAAGGCGTCGCGCACCAAGGCATGCCGAAATGCCATGCGTCCGGCATCGGCCTCGATCACCATGCCGCGGCGCATCAACTCGTCGGGCCACTCCGACAATCCGGCAACCGCCATGACCAACTCAGGATTGAACGTCTGGCCGGCCACGGCGGCGGTGCTGATGGCATCGCGAGCCTGGTCGGACAGGCCAGCCGCCCGCAGCAACACAGCGTCACGGACGCCGTCCGGCAGCGGAAAATCCTCACCCTTGAGCAACTCCAGCCCGGCGGCGCTCGGTACCAGACGGCCGCTCGCTGCCAGTGCCGAACCCAGCTCACGTACGAAGAAGGGAACTCCGTCCGTTCGGTCGAAGACTTCCCGGCGTAATGACGGCGCGACCATCCCCAGGGTCTGCTCCAGGAGTGCGGCGCTCGGCTCGGCACCGAGCGGTTCGAGCGTGATCTGGCGCAGCCTGCCCGCGCGACGCAGCTCGCTGCGCAGCCGCCGGATCGCGTGCCCACGCGGCAACTCATCGCTTCGGAACGCGCCAAGCAGCACCAGCGGTTCGGAGTCCACCGAACGCGCCAGTGCACCCAGTAGCTCCGGCGTGGCATCGTCCGCCCATTGAAGATCATCCAGAAACAGCACGGTGGGGCGGCGCCGAGCGATAGCGACCAGGGCCTGCCGAATGGCCTCGAAAAGCGTCGCGCGATCACTGGTCGGAGCCGGCGGACCAAGCTCGGGCAGCAGCAAGGCCAGGTGCGCAGCGAGCGGCCCATCGGTGAGCGGCTCCTCGCCCGCTCCGCGGAGATAGGACCGCAGGGCCTCGACAATCGGTCCGAATGCAGAGGTGCCGCCTTGTACGGCCACGCCCTCCAGCACATGAAGACCCGAGCCGTCCAGAGTGCGCTGGGCCAAGGTCGTCTTGCCGACCCCCGCCTCGCCGGCGAGCAAGATCACCGACCCGTGGCCGGATGCGGCTTCGCCCAGCCAGGTGTTGAGCTGCGCCTGCTCGAGCTCCCTGCCGATCAACTCCTCACCGATCAACCCTGGACACCGACTCAACTCTGCACCGACTAGCTCTGGGCCCACGCCTCATTCTGCGGCGCAACGCAGGATCGCCGCCACCGACCGATCCACGTCGGCTTCATCGGTGGACCAGTTGGAGACCGAGATGCGCATGGCCGCCTGGCCGCGCCATGTCGTACCGCTCATCCAGCACGTACCGTCGTGCTGTACGCGCTCGATCACCCGGCGAGTCCGGGCATCATGATCACCGTCGGTTGCCAAGAAGCGCACCAACACCTGGTTGAGCACCACCTCGTTGAGTACCTCTACGCCTTCGGCGCCGGCCAGTCGTACGGCGAAGCGGCGGGCTAGCGCAGCGCACCGCTCCACCAGCTCCGCAATACCCTCCCTGCCCAGTGCCCGGATCGCCGCGTAAATCGCAAACCCGCGGGCCCGCCGAGAGTGCTCCGGCCCGTAATCCAAAGCATCGCGTTCATCGCCAGCGCTGTGCATGAGGTATCCGGCTCGGATTCCCATCGCCGCTCGATGTGCGTCGGGATGCGCGCAGAAGACCAACCCGGAGTCGTACGGAACATTCAGCCACTTGTGTGCATCGGTGGCCCATGAATCGGCCAATTCCATCCCGGCGACAAGCGGTCGCAGTCGCGGGCTGGCGGCTGCCCAGAGTCCGAACGCGCCGTCCACGTGCACCCAGGCATCGTGTTCGTGCGCCAGCGCGCAGATTTCCGCAACGGGGTCGATCGCACCACTGTTCACATTGCCCACCTGGGCGCAGACGATCGCCGGCCCGCTGGTTTGGTCGAGCGCTACGGCCAATGCCGCGGGTCGCATTCGGCCCTGCTCGTCGGCGTCGACTTCGACGATCGCTCCCGTACCAACGCCGAGGAAACGAAGTGCCCGGTCGATGGTCCCGTGGCGACCCGCGCCGGCAAGAATCCGTACCCGAGGTGCGCCCCACAATCCCCCCGCGGCCAGGTCCCACCCGGCCCGACGCAGGACGTCGTGCAGACCGGCAGCCAGACCGGTGAAATTGGCCATCTGCCCGCCCGTCACAAAGCCGACCGACACTCCTCCGGCAGGCCGAACAACTCGGCCAGCCACTCCCCCGCTACCTCTTCCACGACGCTCGCCGCCGGGCCTAGAACGTAGAGGCCCGCGTTCTGGTCCCAGGCCGACGTCAGCCAGTCGGCTGCCAGCGCCGCTGGGTTGGCGCCGCCGACCACAAAGCCGAAGAATCGTCCGCTGCCGGAGGCGACTACCCCTTGATCCGCAGCAGCGGCAAGATCAGCCACTACCTCTCGCGGCTCCATTGGCCGTTCCGGCACGGAGCCACCCAAAGCCGCTCGAAGCGTCGAGAGGTCGACATAACTCGGGATGGACGCGCAGGAAGGCCCTGCAGATAAGCCACCGCCTCCTCGAAGGCTTCGCCGAGCGCTCCCTTCCAGTCCGGCTCGTTCATGCTCAACCTCCTATGCGTACTGGTCCTCAACCGAACGTTAGGAGTCACCGGTAGGCTCAACATCCGCAAAACCACCTAGTTTTCCCACCTCGATAGCGAATCCCGTATCTGATGAATCACAGCCATGACCGCCTGATCCACTGGGCTCGGGCATACGACCTGGTGAACGGTTTGTTCGGCCGACGTGGCAGGCGCCTCCGCGAGACCTTTGCCGATGATCTTGGACTGCACGCCGGTGATCGGGTTCTCGATGTGGGATGCGGCACCGGCC
>CAWJUB010000028.1:0-62454 GCA_963845915.1 uncultured Actinomycetota bacterium | reverse complement strand
GACTGTGGTGCAAGCCCGAGCTGCTGGAGTAGCCCGAGATCGTCAAGACGCCCCCAGCGTTCCATGATCTTGCCGTCGGCGATGCGGAAGATATTGACCCCGCGGAGCACCACCTCGTGCCCGGTGGGCGACTTCGCCCATCACCGAGCCGCGATGGGTGCCGTGGGCGACGAAGTGCTCGGCTACAAGATCACCTTCGGCGATGATGTGCTGTTGGTCGCTTCGCCAGTCAGGAAAGGCGCTGCGGAAGATCTCCGCCGCCTGGCGCATGCCTTCCGGGCCGTCCGGTGAGCTCGGCAACGGCGGGTCATGGTTGATGAACTGCGGATCGAGGTAACGGTCGACGGCCGTCAGGTCCCCGTCGGTGAACAGGGCGGTGATGAACTGCTCGACTATCTGCTTGTTATTGGTCATGCCGCCATCGTCGGCTCGCCCGGACCGCTCCGCCATCCCTCCAAGGAGGGATGTTTCTTGACGCGAATGCGGGGGAGGATGGCGGTGTGGAAGAAAGCCGCGCGGTCGCGCGGCGCGCGGATGATCTGGTGCGCCGCTGTTACTCGGGACTACGCGGCAGAGCGTTTCACGCTGAAGTGGTACGGGCCATCCATGCTTTGCTTCCCGTCGACGCCGTCTTCCTGGCCACGGCTGACCCGGGGACGTTGTTGTTCACTGGCATCTTTGCCGAGGAACCACTGGTCGGTGTCGCTGATCAATTCCTCGCCAACGAGTTCGGTGAGGACGACGTCAACAAGTTCCAGTCGCTGGCCACCGGGCGCTCGCCATGTGGCGACGCTCGACTCGGTCACACGGGGTCAGCGGGCTGGCAGCGCACGATCTCGCGACATCATGGCGCCGATCGGCCTTGGTGATGAGCTCCGCGCCGCGCTGGTTACCCCGTCGGGGTGTTGGGGGTACTTATGCCTGCACCGGGCCGAGTCGCCATATGGGTTCACGCCGGCCGAGGTGCGTCTCATCGCGCGGCTAGCGGAAGACCTTGGCAATGGCTGCCGCCTCAGCCTTGCCCACACGGGGAGCGAGGGGATCGCCGCCGTTGTTCCCGGTGTCGTCGTACTGCATCCCGACCACACTGCTCGCCGCGATAACTGGTGAGGCTCAACGTTTGCTGGCCGCGATGGCCGACTACTCCGCCACGTCAGGCCGGCTGCCGACTGCCATCTACTCCGCAGCAGCGTGCCTGCAGAGCATCGACCGCGGGACAGCCGCACCTGGGTCCTCGCCGACGGCGCGGGTGCGGACCGTCAACGGTGGTTGGCTACTCGTTCACGCGACTCATTTGCATGGCTCGGTGGATGATGACATCGCGGTGATCATTGAGTCCGCCCATCCAAGCAGCACCGCACCATTGGTCCTCAGCTCGCTCGGACTGACGCGCCGGGAATCCGAAGTCGCTCTGCTGGTGCTGCGAGGGGCATCCACCAAGGCAATCGGCGCAGAGCTGCACCTCTCCGCGTACACAGTCAAAGATCATCTGAAGTCGATCTTCGACAAGACCGGGGTACGCAGTCGGCGTGATCTTGTTGCCCAGGTCCTTACGGGCCGGGTCTGAGGCTCGGCTACGAAGCAGCGGCGACTTTTTCTGGTTCGCCGATCATGGTGCGCAACTTGAGCAGCAATCGTGAGAGCAGCCTCGAGACCTGCATCTGGCTGATACCGAGCTCGTCGGCGATGTCGGATTGCGAACGTTGCTCGAAGAACCGCAGCCAGATCAGCCGGCGTTCGGATTCTTCCAGTCGTGCCACGGCGCGATCGATGATCAACCGTGTCTCCATCCGATCTTTGTCATCGTCGCTCTCGCTCGAGAAAAAGCAGACTCCTCGGGACATGGCAGTGTCGATCGACAAGGCGCTGTAGCCCTCGCTCGCCATGCGGGCCTGCTGCACGGCGTCCACTGGTGCGCCCAACTCATCGGCGAGATCTTGGGTGCACGGCAGGCTGCCCATCTCCTGAACCAGCGACGGCCACCGACGCCAGATACTCGCGGCGAGCTCCTGAGTCGGGCGTGGCGGGCGAACGGTCCAGCCATGATCACGAAAGTGTCGCTTGAGCACTCCGCTGATGGTGGGTTCCGCAAACCCGACAAATGAACCTTGATGGGGATCGAAGCGTAGGCATGCCTCGACGAGCCCGGTGCGGGCAACCTGGACGAGATCGTCGTCATCCACGCCGCGGTGCCGGAACTGTCGGGCCAGCTTCTCCGCCAGCCAGAGATGTGACGTGATGACCTCATCGAGGAGTTGTTGCCGCCGGAGGGGTCCCGCTGTCTCGGCTTCCAGGAGCAACGCGCGGGTACGTTCGGCCAGCTCCTCGCGCGCCGAACGCGCACTGAGTGGGGATGACAGACTGATTGGGGATGACCGTAAGAAGGGAGTTCGCCATGAGCGCGCCACCCTTTCGTTATGAAAGATTGGGTGTGGCGCGCTTCTCGGCCACACCTGCACTAAACCACGGGCGCTATGGATGATCAAGCCCTGCCACGCGTCTATCAAGAAAATCGCTAAAAGACCCTCGGGTGACCGCAACTGTTGCGAAATTTCTATCCAGTACGCAATATCTCTTGCGGCGAGAAACTAGGCCGTGATGACCTCCCGGGCCAACGCGGCGGGCATGTAGTCATAACGCACGAACGACCGCTTGAATGTGCCCGTGCCGTGGGACACCGAACGCAGATCGATGGGGTACCGCGACAGCTCATGTGCCGGCACCTCGGCGTGAATAACCGCGTAACCAGGTAGGTCCGGGGCAGTCTCCGTGCCGTGCACCTGACCGCGGCGCCCGCGCAGATCCGCCAATACGGCGCCAACGGAATCATCGCCGACCGTGATCTCCACCTTGTCGATCGGTTCCAGGAGCGCAACCGTCGATTCGTTCGCCGCCTCGCGCAGTGCCATGGCCCCCGCCGTCTGGAACGCCATGTCTGAGGAGTCGACCGAGTGCGCCTTGCCGTCGACCAACGTCACCCGGAGATCAACCAGGGGATAGCCGGCAAGTACGCCCTTGGGCAGCTGACTGCGAATTCCCTTCTCGACGGAGGGGATGAACTGCCGAGGTACGGCTCCACCGACCACACGCTCGGTGAATTCAAAGCCAGCGCCGCGTGCCAGCGGCTCGATCTCCATCATGCAGACCGCGTACTGACCATGTCCGCCGGACTGTTTGACCAATCGGCCCTGTGCCGTGATGGGACGGATGAAGGTCTCACGGAGCGAGGTACGCACCGGCTCGACATCAACCTGGATGTGCCAGGACTCCCGCAGCGCCGTCAGGAGCTTGTCGACATGCGCCGGGCCCATCGCCCAGATCACGAGCTGATGGGTCTCAGCGTTGTGCTCCAGCCGCATCGTGACGTCCTCGGCGACGAGCCGTTGCAGCGCCGACCCCAGCTTCTCCTCATCACCACGAGAGCTGACGTGTACCGCAACCGGGAGCAGCGGCTCTGGCAGCAGCCACGGTTCGACCAGTGCAGGTTGGGCCTTGCTCGACAACGTGTCGGAGGTTTCCGCAGCCGCGAGCTTGGACACCAGAACAAGATCACCAGCGATCGCGTACGGCTTCGGCCTCGCCTCCTCGGCCAGCGGTGCGGAGAGCGGACCAACTCGATCATCGCTGTCGTGGTTGGGATGGGCGTCGACATGATGAGAAGCAAACTGCTGCAGGTGCCCGGACACGTGCAGCGGAGTGTCCGGACTGAGTGTTCCGGAGAACACCCGGACCAAGGAGAGCCGGCCGACAAACGGGTCGCTGGTCGTTCGTACCACTTCAGCGACCAACGGACCGTCTGGGTCGCAGCTCACCGGGCCGAAGGTGATTCCGCTTGGCTTGTACACCGTTGGCAGTGGCGAGGATGCCGGCGACGGGAAGCCCTGCTCGAACAACTCGTAAAGCCCTTCGATGCCCATCCCCGTCGGTGCGTGCGCCGGGATGATCGGGAAGAACCGCGCCGTACCGACCGCTGTGCGCAAGTCGGGCATGACGATGTCCAGCTCGATCTGTTCGCCACTGAGATGTCGATCCAGCAGAGTCTCGTCCTCGGACTCTTCAATGATCGATTCGATCAAGGGATCCCAGTACTCCTCGATCATCCCGGCCTCGGTTTCATCAGGCTCCCGCCTGACCGGCTCCCCACTGCGATAGTCGGTGACGCTGCGACGCAGCAAGTTGATCGCACCGACCACGTGGCCGTCCTCGATCAGCGGTACGCCGAGCGGTTGCACGTCGCCGAAGACCCGGCGGCATCGCGCGACGGCTTCCTCGTAGTCGGCGCGGGACTGCTCGAGCTTGGTCACCGCGATTGCCCGCGGCATGTTCGTCGACTCGCACTCGCGCCACAACATCCGGGTGGCATCGTCGATCTCGTCGCTGGCCGAGACCACGAACAGCACTGCATCGGCGGCGCGCAGTCCGGCGCGCACCTCGCCGACGAAGTCGGGGTTGCCGGGTGTGTCCAGGAGATTGATCACGACATCGCCGCTGGCGATGGAGGCGGCAGCGAGTGCCTGCGTCGGCGCCGGCTCGCCGCGTACATGCCGAGCCGGCGTACGCGCCGCGATCAAACCCTCGAACAGCGTGCTCTTGCCGGCGCCCGCCGGCCCGACGAGCACCACGTTGCGGATCAGTTCCGGCGACTGCGGACCGTGTTGCCCGCCCGAATCGGCTCCGTTGCCCATGCCTCACCCTTTCCAGTACGCCGCTGCGCAAACCAACGCCCGTGGAGAGCCAATCCGCTTCCGCTAACTCGCCACGCGCGCGTTCCAGCAACCCTACGATGCAACCGTGAGTGAAATCGACCCGATGGACCTCGCAACTCCAGCGCAGGACCAGCGAAAGTCGGTTGGCCGCCTCACCCGCCTCATCGCGCGAAGCTTGTCCATGGTCTGGCAGTCTGCGCGGGCACCATTCGCGGCGCTCATTGGGCTGCAAATTCTCAATGCCGTCGCTTTGTTATTCCAGATCGTTGCCATTGAACTGGCCTTGACTGCCGTCTTGGAGATCTCCGGCAGCGGCGGGAACTTTTGGAGTCTCGCGCAGCCAGTCCTGCTGCTTGCCGGGCTCACTGCGGCGACCGCGGTCATTGCCTCGGTGCAGGTCGGGCTGGGCCGCTACACCGCCGAGCTTGTCGCGGCGATCATGTGGCAGCGCGTTTTGCGGGTAGCCACCCGTGTCGATCTTCGCAAGTTCGAATCAGCTCGGTTCTACGATCGCCTGCAGCGGGTTCAGGCGAGTGCCATGACGCGCCCGTACCAGATCACCTACGGGTTGGTGGCAACCATCGGGGCTGCCACGGCGAGCGCCGGACTGGTGGTCGCGATCGTGCTGCTGCATCCCGCATTGCTGCCATTGCTGATCATTGGCGGCGTACCAGTGTTGATCACCAGTCGTCGGCAGAGCCAGCTGGAGTTTGATTTCCTGGCTCGGCAGTCGCAATCGATGCGACTGCGGAACTACCTGACCTGGGTGCAAACAGGCCGAGACGAGGCCAAGGAAGTCCGGGCGTTCGGGCTGGCGCGGAACTTCGGCACGCGCTTGAACCTCTTGTACACCGAATACCTTCGTGATCTTGCACAACATCTCTGGCACCGGTCCAGGCTGGGTGCCATCGGTAGCTTCGGCTCAGCCGTGCTGCTGGCGCTGACCCTGTTAGTGCTGGTGTGGTTGATCTTCATCGGTCGGCTGAGCATCGCGGAGGCCGCTGCCGCGCTCGTCGCCATCCGTATTCTGGCTGGTCAGGTGCACTCCGGCTTCACTGGCGTCCAAGCGATCTTCGAATCTGGATCGTTCATCGATGATCTGGACGGTTTCCTTACCTTGGCACCGGCTGCGGAGGGCGGCACCCGCGAGATCGCACCGCCGACGGAGTTTCATCGCATCCGGGCCGATTCGGTGAGCTTCTCCTACCCCGGCCGTAGCCAGCTCGCTCTGCAGGCCGCCGACATCGAGATCAACCGTGGCGAGGTCGTGGCGCTGGTTGGTGAGAACGGTTCAGGCAAGACCACGCTGGCGAAGGTGATCGCTGGGCTGTACGAGCCTGGCAGCGGTGCAGTGCGGTGGGATGGTATCGACGTACGCAGCTTCCGGCCTGAGCTGTTCCGCGAGCGCGTTGCGATCATCTTCCAGGACTTTGTCCGGTACGCGCTCACCGCCGAGGAGAACATCGCGATCGCCAGACCGGACGAGGACATTGATCATGCAGCGATCCGCGAGGCGGCCAAGATCGCGGACGCCGACACGTTCCTCGCTGCACTCCCGGCCGGTTATCAGACTCCGCTGTCCCGGCGCTTTGCCGGCGGACACGAGCTCTCCGGCGGGCAGTGGCAGAAGGTGGCGATCGCTCGCGCGTTCTATCGCAGCGCCCCGCTGTTGATCATCGATGAACCGACCGCAGCCCTGGATGCCCGGGCAGAATACGAGTTGTTCTCCTCGTTGCACGAGGTACTGCGGGGGCGCAGCGCCTTGATCATTTCGCATCGGTTCTCCACGGTTCGTACCGCTGACCGGATCTATGTTCTCGATCATGGACGGGTGGTCGAGCACGGCACTCATGACGACTTGGTGGCCCTTGGTGGTCAGTACGCGGAGCTGTTCCATCTGCAGGCCTCGGCGTACTCGGTCGACCACGTGATGGATTAGCGTCACATCAGGCGGGAAAGCCTCGGATCCTCGAAGTCGTAAAGTTGAGCCGACGGCTGCCCGAGGAGTCCGTGATGTCTCAATACCTTCCTGGCCAACCCGGACCGCCTCCTGGCGATCTGTCATATTTCATTCAGGGCACTCGGGGTCAAGTAAACACGTACTTGATCAAGGCCCGCGCACGACAGCGGCGCATGCTTACCCTGGCCGTAGTGGCTGGTGCACTGGCGACGCTCTTTGCTGGCGCACCGGCTGTTGGTGGACAGGCGCTGTCCGACTCGTTGGCCGCAACGTTCGGACTTTCATCGCCGGTATGGCAGCTGCTGTGCACCTTCGCCGCCCTCTGTTCGCTGGCGGCCGCCATTGCTACTCAGTTGCTGAAATCTCAGAATCTTGAGGAGCGACGTTTCCAAGGCCGAAGGCGTCAGAGCAAGGTTGGAAATTCTGGAGGTCGGACGGGTCACCGGAACGCTGACACCTGAGCAGGTAGCGGCCGAGTACACCGCTTGTGTTGCACTTGTCTCATTCATTTGACTCGCGCCAATAGGCGGGCGACTTGCCGAGCCAGCGCTTGAAGGCGCGGCTGAAGGCCTCCTCCGAGCTGTAGCCGACGCGGGTGGCGATTTCGGTGATACCGGACTTGGTCGCGGTGACCCACGCAGCGGCAGGGCCCGCCGGTTTGACCACGAATAGCGGTGGCAGTGCCCGGAGTACAGGGTCGAACAGTACGGCGTCGCCGCGGAGATAGCCGCAGACCATACGGGTGTTCTCGCCGTCGCCG
Source organism: uncultured Actinomycetota bacterium (assembly GCA_963845915.1). Classification (GTDB taxonomy): domain Bacteria; phylum Actinomycetota; class Actinomycetes; order Propionibacteriales; family Propionibacteriaceae; genus Microlunatus. The sequence goes on along the minus strand of CAWJUB010000028.1, from coordinate 55,028 downwards.
CCGTAGTCGATCTGCGGGAACGTGGTCCATGGCGGAGGCGGCAGCAGCGAGGTAATGGAAATCGGTTCGGCCTCCTCCTCCGATCCGGAGGCGTACGCCGTCCGCGTACGGCATGACCACGAGGTCGCCGCGGCTCAGATGCCGCTTGACGCCATCACCCAAGGCGATCCAGCAATTGCCCTCCGCAACGATGCGAGGAGGGGGTCAGCTACGACCACGCCTGGCTTGATCCTTAGACTGGTCGGGCCTTCTGCTTGATCACCGGCCCGAACAAGGAGGCGGTCATCCGCGTCCACGAGAAGGCGGGTCATCCGGCGAAAGAGCTCTATGAGCTTTCGATCCAAACTGCGTAGCCAGAAACTCACGGATCGGGAAACAAACGCCTCGCCGGCGGTGTTCACGAAGTAGATCGCCGCATGAGGTACTGGCGACTTGTCAGCGTGCCAGGTGGGCTACAGCCAGCTGATGCGCTCACAAGTTCGCAGCTGAGGGAAGGTGTAGATGATCATGACCCGAGCAGATTCCCTGCTACCGCTGGCCGAGGTCACAGATCGGCTCAGGGTCAGCGGGCACGGGTACGTAGGGGTCCGCAGCATCCCATTGGACAAGATCATCGGATCGGTCGATCGGGCGTCGGAATTCCACCGCGACTTTCATCCGCAGCGCCGTGACTCCGAGGCGCGGATGCGCAAACTCGAAGCCGCATTCCCCGATGGCGACTTCCCGGCGATCTCGGTTTTCGAGGTAGGCGGCGCCTATTTCGTCTCCGACGGCCACCATCGGGTCGCGCTCGCACATCAGCGTGGCCAGGAATTCATTGAGGCCGAGGTCGTGCAGCTGGCGACCAACTATCGCTTATCGCCAGACGTCGACATCCCACAGCTGGTACACACCGAACTGCGACGGATGGTCATGGAGGAAAGCGGGCTCCATCTGGTACGGCCCGACCTCGACATCTCCTTCTCCAACCCAGCCGGCTACCTCGAGCTGCTCGAGACGATCAAGGCGCATGGGTGGGATCTCGCGAGGTGTCTCGGGCGAGTGCCCAGCCTTGAAGAACTCGGCACGAGCTGGCTCGCCGAGGTTTATCAACCGGGCCTGCGAGCGCTACACGAGGCTGGGTTGAGCTGCCCGCACGAGGATGCCACCGAGGCAGACAGCTTCCTCTGGCTTTATCAGCGGCGCCGGGCCCTATGGATGCGAGGCGCCCGAGCCACCTACCGCGATGCTGTGTACGACATTCGTCACGCGCGCAAGCTGTCGCGACGGGAGCGTCGCGCGCTACGACAGGCAGCGGCCGGACTCGAGACGGTGCAGACTCCAGAGCTGGTCACCTCCTAGGCGCCTAGCCGCAGCGCCTGCGGTCGAGGCCAGGCGAGGGCCTACGGTTGACGGCATGGCTGCCTTTCCCGGCCGACGGCCGCAGACCTTGCTCGAACTCGATCTGAGTGAGCCCCTGTTCTCTCCCGAGGCTGACGATCCAATCGCCCGATTCCGAGCCCGCGGCCGACGGCTGCTCCGTCCGACACTTCGCGCGCTGCACGATGCGGCCGAGGACCGGCACGTCGTCGGATTGATCGCCAAGGTGGGGGGAACCTGGCCGTGGGCGGAGATGCAGGAGCTGCGATTGGGAGTCAAGGCCTTCGTTGCGAGCGGCAAGCCGGCGCTGGCGTGGACGGAGAGCTTTGCCGAGGGCTCGCGGAACATGGCCTCCTACGTCTTGGCGACGGCGTTCGGCGAGGTATGGCTGCAGCCGGGTGGTGAGATCGGGCTGCTCGGCGTAGGCATCGAGACAACATTCGTACGCGGAGCGCTCAACCGGCTCGGCATTGAGCCACAGTTCGAACAGCGGCACGAGTACAAGAATGCAGCCGATGTGTTGCTGCGCACCGAGTTCACCGAGGCGCATCGCGAGGCACTCGAGCGGCTCGCCGAGTCGGTTTACAACGAGGCTGTTGAGACCATCGCAGCTGACCGCAAACTGCCTCATGATCGAGTTCGTGAGTTGATCGACACGGGCCCGCGTACGGCTTCGGAGGCTCACGCCGCGGGCCTGGTCGACAGGCTCGGCTACCGAGATCAGGCGTACGAGGCGATGCGCGCTCGAACCGGTGGCAAGCCTGAGCTGTTGTTCGCCGATCGATGGCGGCCCCGCCGCAAGATCGCGCTCCCGCCATACCGCCGCAGTCACGTTGCCCTCGTCGAAGTCCGTGGGGCTATAGCGACCGGCCGGTCCCGACGGGGTGCTTTCGGCCGTCAGGCCGGCAGTGACACCGTCTCGGCACAGCTACGGGCGGCACACGACAATGACCGAGCGCGGGCGGTGGTCTTGCGAATCGACTCACCTGGAGGCTCGGCTGTGGCCTCGGACGTCATCTGGCGCGAAGTCTGTCGGCTGGGCGAATCGGGCAAGCCGGTCGTTGTCTCGATGGGCGACCTTGCCGCCTCGGGTGGCTACTACATTGCATGCCCCGCGACGGTGATCGTCGCGCTGCCGTCGACACTGACCGGCTCGATCGGCGTCCTGGGCGGCAAGCTGGTCACGGACAATCTGCTCCACCGGCTCGGGGTGACGACGGGCACCGTGCAGCAGGGTGATCGGGCGTTGATGTACTCATCCCGGCGCGGGTTCAGCGAGGACGAACGAGCCCGCTTCGGATTGATGATAGATGCCATTTACGACGACTTTGTGGCCAAGGTCGCCGCCGGCCGCAGCCGGCCCGTGGCGGAGATCGAAACCGTGGCCCGCGGTCGGGTGTGGACGGGCCGGGATGCGGCCGAAGCAGGCTTGGTCGATGAGCTGGGCGGTCTTCGCCATGCCGTTCGCCTCGCCCGAGAGCGCGCCAATCTGCCCGACGATGCACCTGTGCTCGGTGCGATCCGGATATCCCCATGGGCGCGCTTGGGACGGGCCAAGAACAGCGAGGACCCGCGCACCTGGGCAACTACCGCGATCCCGCGTGCTGCGACCGTAGCGGGCTGGACCCGCGACTTAACCGACCTGGCCGCCGCCCTCGGGCTGCCTGCCGATGCCACGCTGCGGATGCCCGACATCTACCTGCGCTAATCGACCTTGGCGGCTCGTTGGTAACGCTCGGCGAGGCGTACAAATGCATCTGCCAGCTCAGGTGGATCCAAGATGTCGAAGTCGGTGTCGAGTAGTCCGATGTAGAGAGCCAGCTGATGCGGGGTATCCGAACCGACCTCGACGATGCAGCGGTCTGCTCCGTCGGTCGATACCGACACTGCCAACGGGAGAAGGGGCCGCACCTGATCGGCTGGCGCGTGGACCCGGATGCGTGCGCGATAGCGCCAGGTCGCCGTACCGGCCGAGCGTTGCACGTACGCGCTCGCCTCTTCATCGCTGAGCGTCCTCGGCTTGAAGCGAGGCCCGGTAGAGAGCTTGGGTGTGATCCGGTCGACTCGGAATGTGCGCCAGTCGTCTCGCGCCACGTCCCAGGCCAGCAGATACCAACGGCGACCCCAGACGACCAGCCGCTCCGGCTCGGCAGTCCGTACGGTCTGGTTGCCGTGATGGTCGACGTAGTCGAACCGCAAGCGCTCACTGCCTCGAATCGCGCCGGCGATCGCGCTCAACACCTCCGGATCCACAGTTGGGCCAGTTCCGACCACGCTCACGGTCGCGGCCCGCAGGGCGTCAATTCGATGCCGCAGGTGTGACGGCATGAGTTGCTCGAGCTTGATGAGTGCTCGTATCGAAGCCTGCTCGATGCCGGCAACGCCGGAGCCCGTGGCGGTCCGGAGCCCGACACTGACGGCGATGACCTCGTCGTCATCGAGCAGCAGTGGCGGCATGGTTGCTCCGCGACCGAGGCGGTATCCGCCGCCGACGCCGGGCGTCGCCTCGACCGGGTAGCCAATGTCGCGAAGCCGCTCGATGTCGGTTCTGATGGTTCGAGTGCTCACCTGGAGCCGGGACGCCAGCTCGCGTCCCGACCAATCGCGACGGGCTTGCAGCATCGCCAGCAACTGCAGCAATCGCGTAGAGGTTTGCCACACAATCGGAAGTTTGGCAGCAATCGAGGAACAAATTCTTCCGCGATTGCTTCTAACGTTTCTGTCATGACCACAAACACCGCACCCCAACCCTTCAAGATCGAGATCGCCGACGCCGAGTTGGATGATCTATACCGGCGATTGGATGCAACACGGTGGCCCGATCCAGCGCCGGACACCAATACGGACTTCTCCCGAGGTGTGCCCTTGCCCTACCTCCAGGAGCTCACCAACTACTGGCGGCATGACTACGACTGGCGCGCCCAGGAAGCCCGGCTCAACGAGATTCCGCAGTTCACCACCGACATCGACGGGCAGCGGATCCACTATCTGCACGTCCGCTCGTCGGAAGCGGATGCCTTGCCGCTGTTGATCACTCACGGCTATCCGTCGTCAATCGTTGAGTTCATGGACCTGATCGGTCCGCTATCCGATCCGCGATCGCACGGCGGCGACCCGCGGGACGCGTTTGACCTGGTGATCCCGTCGCTTCCCGGCTTCGGGTTCTCCACACCCGTCCGGCAGCCAGGCTGGGAAGTGGGCCGGACAACTGCCGCATTCGCCGAATTGATGGCACGACTGGGTTATGCCCATTACGGCGCCCACGGCGGAGACATCGGCGCCGGCGTAACCGGTCGACTCGGCGCGACCGACGCTGCGCATGTAGTAGGCACGATCGTCGTCACCGACCCCGGCTCGCTTGGTATGGCAGGGGAGCAGTTTCCGATCCCGGATCACCTCACTGACGAGGAGCTTGCGCGAGTCGAGCAGGAGCGTACGACCTGGCGCGCCGAGCGAGGCTATCTCGACCTGCAGGGCCATCGACCAGAGACGATCGCGGCGGCCCTTACCGACTCACCGGTCGGCCAGCTTGCCTGGATTGTCGAAAAGTTTCAGACCTGGACCAACCCGGCGTCCAAGACTCCCGACGAAGCAGTGGATCGGGATCAGCTGCTGAGCAATGTAAGCATCTATTGGTTTACGCGCAGCGGCGCCACGGCTGCCCGCTTCCTGTCCGAGGCTGCCCACTCCAACCTCGACTGGGTCTCGCCGTCCGGCGTACCGAGCGGCTGGGTGGCGTTCAACAGCGAGCCGATCATGCGGCGGTTCATGGATCCGCAGCACCAGATGGCTTATTGGGCCGACCACAAAGAAGGCGGGCACTTCGCAGCCATGGAAGAGCCGGCGTTGCTGGTTGATGATCTTCGAGCCTTCTTCCGGGAGTTGCGCTGATCAGAAGAGGCTGGGCTCACTCAGCGCGAGGTGCGGCGGGATCGGTGCCGCCTGCGTGTCGGGTATCCGCAGCATGGCGTCCTTGCGGTCCAAGCCGTGCTTACGCAGCAGCACCGATGATCGACCGGCCAGGTCAGTGGCGTAGCTGCGGGTGACATAGGAGCCCTTGCGGTACAGCTCGGCGTACGCGTCGACAAGTTTCGGCTGGTATCTGAAGAGGTAGCGCATGAACCACTCGCGCGCACCGGGACGCAGATGCAAGCGCGAACACCGTTGCCCCAGTAGCTCCGGCGGCGGCGATCTCACTCAGCGTCGCGTCCAGCTGCTCATCGCTGTCGGTGATCATCGGCAAGATCGGCGCGACCAGCACCTGACAGGGCAGACCGGCGTCGACGATGGCCCGTACTAGCTCCAGTCGAGCTCGCGGCGTCGGCGTACCGGGCTCTAGTGCAGTGTGGATGGACTCATCGGTGAGCGCGATAGACACGCCCATGCTGACCGGCACGGCCGTGCTTGCGACGGCCAGCAGCGGTAGGTCACGCCGCGCCGTGGTGCCTTTGGTCAAGATCGAAAACGGAGTTCCCGACCCGGCCAGGGCAGCGATGATGCCCGGCATCAAGCGGTAGCGGCCCTCGGCGCGCTGGTACGGATCGGTGTTCGTCCCGAGTGCCACCGGCTCATGGGTCCAACGCGTCCGGCGTAGCTCGCGCGCCAGGATGTCGCCAATGTTGATCTTGACAATGATCTGTCGGTCGAAGTCGTCTCCGGCATCGAGATCGAGGTAAGTATGGGTATGTCTGGCAAAGCAGTAGACGCATCCGTGACTGCACCCGCGGTAGGGATTGACCGTCCAGTTGAAGGGCAGACCTGCTGCCTTCGGTACCCGGTTGAGCGCCGACTTCGCCAGCACCTCGTGGAAGGTGATGCCCGCAAATTCCGGCGTACGCACTGACCGCACCAGAGTGTGCAGCTGGTCCAGCCCCGGTAGCGCTGCGGGGTCGCCGGCCTCGTTTGAAATCTCCTGCCCAGACCATCGCATTTGACTCTATTCAAACACATATTCTATTAGGCGTCGAGCGGTGTTCGCCCCGCTCGATTCGTCTCTCAGAGGCGATGGAGACCACGGCCTGGCCCCGTCCCAGAGCATGATCAGCAATGCCCGAAGCGCTGCCCGGTCCAGGCTGTCGGCGACCAAGACCTGGCGGCCGAGAGTCGGGGCGTGAGCGATATCGAACCCGTGCCTGCCAATTCCCGAAGCGAGGCTGGACAGGGCTCGTCCAACGTGATCATGTAGCGCCCGAGCGTGGACCGCATGACGACAAGTCTCGGCTCAACGACGGGCGCGCGGCACACCACTTCGCATCAGTTACTCAGGCAGTGCATCCGCTGCAGAGGCTGCCAAGACCAAGTAGTTGATGCAAAGTGCTGCCCAGGTTGCCAGCCGCTGCGAGAAAACACGGAGGAGATTGGCCCCAGGCGGTAGTCTCCTCGCTGGCCCACCGTAGTTTCGTATATGACGCAGGTACCAACCCGATAGGCAGGATCGAAGCTCATGACACGCGTCTTCAACTTCAGCGCCGGCCCCGGCACCCTCCCCGAGGAGGTGCTGCTCCGGGCGGCCGATGAGATGCTCGATTGGCACGGCTCTGGCCAGTCCGTCATGGAGATGAGCCACCGGGGCAAGGACTACGTCTCGATCGCAGAGGCGGCCGAGACAGATCTGCGTACGCTGCTCGCGGTGCCCGAGGGCTATCAGGTGCTCTTCCTGCAGGGCGGCGCGTCGCTGCAGTTCGAGATGATCCCGATGAATCTCATCCAGGGCCGGGCCGTTGCTGACTACATCCACACCGGCGAGTGGGCGAAGAAGGCGATCAACGCGGCAAAGGGATTGGCTGATGTCAATGTCGCCGCGAGTGCCGAGGATCGCTCGTTCACATATGTGCCGTCGCAATCGGCGTGGCGGCGCAGCGACAATGCGGCGTACCTGCACTACACGGCCAACGAGACCATTGGTGGCGTCGAATTCGGGGGGATACCCGATGTCGGGGACGTGCCTGTCGTCAGCGACATGTCCTCAAATCTGCTCTCCCGCCCCTTGGATGTCAGCCGGCTAGGTCTGATCTACGCCGGCGCCCAGAAGAACATTGGACCCGCCGGACTGGCACTGGTGATCATCCGCGAGGACCTCATCGGGATCGGTGAGCCGGCACCGCCTGCGATGCTCGACTATGCGACTCATGCAAAGGCGCGGTCGCTGTACAACACGCCTCCCACTTTCGCGGTCTACGTCGCCGGCCTGGTTTTCCAGTGGCTGCTGGACAACGGCGGCCTCGCTGGTGCCGAGGAGCGCAATATCGCGAAGGCACGGCTGTTGTATGACTACATCGACGGCTCTGATTTCTACCTCAACCCAGTCGACAAGGCCGACCGGTCGCGGATGAATGTTCCGTTCCGGCTGGCCAACGCCGAGCTTGAGGCAGATTTCCTTGCGGGCGCGGCTACGAACAACATGGTGGAACTCAAGGGGCATCGCTCGGTCGGTGGCGTGCGGGCCTCGCTCTACAACGCAATGCCCATCGAGGGTGTCCAGGCGTTGGTCGACTACATGGCCGAGTTCGAGGCAAAGAAGGGCTGACTCACACAGTGACAGAGAAATATCGAGTAAGGGTTCTCAACAACATCTCCGCCGGGGGACTCAAGCGGTTGCCCTGGGATCGGTTTGCGGTGTCGGCAGATGTCGACGATCCGCATGCGATCTTGGTTCGGTCCGCCGATCTGCATGGCATAGACATCTCGGAATCGTTGCTAGCGGTCGGTCGGGCCGGATCAGGAACCAACAACATTCCAGTCCCGGCGATGTCTGAGCGAGGCATACCTGTGTTCAATGCGCCCGGCGCCAACGCCAACGCAGTCAAAGAGCTCGTCGTGGCGGGAATGCTGCTTGCCGCGCGCAACATCGACGATGCCCTGTCTTACCTGGCCACGATCGAACCGGACGACGACGAGCTGGAGAAGAAGGTCGAGGCCGGTAAGAAGGTCTTTGCCGGCTACGAGTTGGCTCATCACACGCTTGGCATCGTCGGTCTCGGCAAGATCGGCTGCCTGGTGGCCGACGCGGCGATCAAGCTCGGTATGCACGTGATCGGGTACGACCCAGAGATTACGGTCGACTCCGCATGGAGCCTGCCGGCGACGGTCAAGAAAGCGCATAGCCTCGGCGAGGTTCTCAAGCACAGCAACTTCCTCAGCCTGCATGTGCCCCTCGTCGACGCCACCCGCGGCATGATCGACGCCGGCGGCATTGCGCAGATGAAGCCGGGTGCGGTGGTGCTCAACTTCTCGCGCGGGGGTGTTGTCGAAGAGATCGCGATCCTCGAGGCGCTGCAGACTGGTCAACTGTCGAAGTATGTCTGTGACTTCCCGGATCCGCAGCTCGCGGGGCAACGGGGAGTGATCTTGCTCCCGCACCTCGGCGCCTCGACACAAGAGGCCGAGGAGAACTGTGCGGTGATGGTCGTTGATCAGGTACGCGACTACTTGCTGGACGGCACGATCCAGAACTCGGTCAACTTTCCAGATGTGATCTTGCCCCGGGAATCACGATTCCGCGTGGCGATTGCCAACGCCAACGTGCCGAACATGGTCGGCGGGATCTCTCACGAGATGGCAGTGGCCGGGCTGAACATCGCGACTATGACGAACAAGTCCCGTAGGGATCTGGCGTACACACTGGTGGACGTCGACAGCGAAGTGCCGGACTCAGTGATCAAGGCGATCAGTGCCATTGACGGCGTACTCATGGTGCGCTACCTGCCGCTGGCGAACTGAGGTTTGCCAGCGCGCAGGAGCTCCAACAACTCGAACCTGAGTGCCGAGATGGCCGCCGGCAATCAGCCTCGGTGTGAGGAACGTCGCCCTAAAGCGATGAGCAGCACGACCAACGCGACGACGCCGGCGGCTACTGCGCCCAATACGGCTGGCGACGTGCTGCGTGCCCGCTCGGAGGCCTGGTCGTAGGCATGCTGGGCGCCGGCCTGGACGCGTTCTGAGGTTTCCCGCGCCTTCTGTTTGGCCTGCGCCTTGACGTCCAGCTTGGCAGTCAATGCGTCAACCGAGGAAGCCAGCCGCTCACGGGACGCCTGGATGTCGGCCTCGATCTCTTCGGCCGTGGCGTCGGCGGGCGGGTCGGGGGGCGCTGCGGGGGTGGTGGAACTCATCGGCGGGCACTCTCCTTGATCTCTTGGACGTCCTTCCTGACACTATCGACCGTGTCGGTCGGCAGCGGCGGAGCGGCCTTGGCCACCTTCTTATTCCCCATCAGTGCTCGAGGATCACTGCGAGAGCGACAGATCCAGGCGGTTGAGCAGAGTTTCGAGCCCAACCTCGAATTCCTCGGCGCTGTGATCCTCACTGAGCAAGGGGCGGAACCGCGCGATGGCAGGGTTGCCGGACAAGTCGAGCTGTCCGTCTGCGTTCGATATCTGGGCCGACCCCTCATCCAGAGGCTCGTCCACCGGGGCGGTTTCGGCCGCGCGTTGTGCCGCCTCCAACAAGAGATTGCCTAGCAGAAAGCTGCTGAAGGCCCGGTAGACCTCGACGGCCTGCTCATCGGCCATCCCGTACGCGGACAAAGCGTTCAGGAAGTCTTCTACCAGCTCCAAGCTGCGCAGCGGCGGCCGCAGCCACGGAGCGGCCGGGTGTCGCGTCGCGACGAGAGGAAATGTTCCCGGATGATCTAGAGCGATTCGGCGTACCGCGTGAGCCAACGTCTGCAGGTAGCCCTGCCAGCTGCCGGTGAGCTGCCGGTCAAGGCCAGCACTAACCCCGTCCAATAACTCGGCAACCACAGCCTCCAACAGATCCTCGCGGCCGTTGACGTAGCGATACAACGCCATTGCCTCGACCCCAAGCTCTTGACCCAAGCCGCGCATCGTCAACCTCGGCAGACCGTGTCGGTCGATGTAGCTGACAGCGGCGCGCGCGATCACCGTGCGACTTAAACGCTTCGCGCCAGCCTCATTCTCTCGGCCTTCCGTCACTACACTCATGCCAACATCGTCCTTTAGCGCATCTACCTCAGCAAAGTCCTGCAGGCCGCCCAGAGCAAAGCGGTAAGCCCTCCGCTTGTTCAGGGACGTCGTGCGGCCACCACGATAAATCCCGCCGGGAGCCCGATTCCCGACTCGTTCTGGCGATGGACGTAGTCCGCGGTCAACGCGGCCTCCACCTCTGCCCGAACCATCTCGGATTGGCCTTCCAGCAGCGCCTGCACCGGTCCAGCTCCCATGGTCATCTTCGCCGCAGCCATCGGATCAGAAGGCAGGTACAGGGTTCTGTTGTCGACAGCAGTCTCGATGTCGGCCCACCCAGCCGCGCTGAGCACCTCGCGGATTGTCTCGGGTTGACCGAGGCTGAAGAGGATCCCGTCACGCGGAAAGCCTTGGTACTCGGCGCCGAGCCGGTGGAGCGTCGTCGTGGCGACCGTATAGGGAATGCCGAAGAGTCCAGTGGCGCACAGGGACGACCAGACGGTCACGATAAGTCGGCCGCCAGGACGCGTCCCCTCACACAGGTTCCGAAACGCCGCAGGAGAATCAGCGAAGAACATCACCCCGAATCGGGAGATGACGGCGTCATAGGTCTTCGGTGGGAAGTTATAGGTCGCTGCGTCGCCGACGATCCACTCGATCTCGTGAGCTGTGATGCGCTGTCGGGCGGCGGTGATCATCGGTGCGGCAATGTCGATGCCGGTCACCGAACCGTCGGGCCGAACCGCCTCCCAGGCCTGGCCGGTGGTAGGTCCAGAGCCGACTCCGACATCGAGTACGCGCTCGCCGGGCCGCAAGGACGCTCGCTCGAAGAGGGCATCTGAGACCGGTTGCAGCTGCCTCTCGCGCGCATCGGCGTTAGCCAGCCACCAGGCGGCCCGCTCGTCCCATGTCGGCTGCCCGTCCCCGGCCTGGGTGAGGGTGGAGTCGACACCGGACGTTCCTTCGCTCATGGTTCCTCCTCAATCCCAGCCTTCGTGGAACTATTCCACTGCACCACGATGGGCGCACGCCCACGTCATGGGCTTCGGCGCAGTCGTCGTGTCTAGCGGAGCGGGCTGGAATCTCTATCGAGCGTCCGAACCCCACGCTTGGCACGCTGGCGAGACTTGGAGCTTCGCCCCTCCGCACAAGACCACGAATGCCGGTGAGAATCGTCGATTCGGCCGTTATCCGTGGCCTGTGCGGAGAAACGCCGACTCCGTCGCCGAGCGATTGGCCAGCCCGCTACGCGGGTAGTGCGCCAGCATGACAGCAGCTCGCACTGGCGACGACATCTGGGGTGAGCGAACGCCCTACTCGCCAGGCCAGGCCTGGCCCGTGCGCGTCGACCTACATCTGGCTGATGGGCTAACGCCCGACGATGTCGATGCCTGGATACCTTCCGCCTGCCTGCTCTGCAGCAACGGTTGCGGTCTCGACATCGCGGTCAAGGATGGCCGAATGGTCGGGGCAAGCGGGCGCGCCGAGGATCGCATCAACCATGGGCGCCTCGGGCCCAAAGGTTTGTACGGCTGGCAAGGCCAACTTCGTGATCGACTCACCAAGCCCATGATCAGAAACGGTACTGAGCTGGTCGAGGCATCGTGGGACGAGGCAATGAATCTGATCACCAGCCGCTCACGGGAACTGCTCGACAGCAAGGGTCCGCTGTCGCACGGCTTCTACACCTCCGGACAGCTGATGCTCGAGGAGTACTACACGCTGGCGGTGATCGGCAAGGCCGGCATCGGCACTCCGCACATGGACGGCAACACGCGGCTGTGCACCGCGACGGCTGCCGCCTCGCTGAAGGAATCCTTCGGCGCGGATGGGCAGCCCGGCTCGTACGCCGACCTCGACGTCACTGAAGCCCTGTTCTGCTTCGGACACAATGTGGCCGCAACCCAGACGGTGTTGTGGTCGAGGATCCTTGATCGACTGGCCGGCTCTAACCCGCCGCACCTGGTAGCGGTGGATCCGCGGCTGACCCCTGTCGCCGAGGCTGCCGAGATCCACCTCGCGCCCCGGCCTGGCACCAACCTTGCCCTGGTCAATGGGCTGCTCCAACAGCTCATCACCAATGACTGGGTTGATCATGACTTCGTCGATCAGCACACTGCGGGCTGCGATGCGCTAGCGGCCGTAGTCGCCAACTATCCGCCGGCGCGCGTCGCCGAAATCTGCGGCGTCCCGGCGCGCGACGTGGAGGCCGCTGCCGAGATCTTCGGTACGTCCTCGCAGGCCGTATCGACTGTCCTCCAGGGCTTCTATCAATCTCACCAAGCAACTGCTGCGGCGGTCGCTGTGAACAATCTGCATCTGCTACGCGGCATGCTGGGCCGGCCTGGTGCCGGCATCTTGCAGATGAACGGCCAGCCAACCGCCCAGAATAACCGCGAGACCGGTGCCGACGGCGACCTGCCGGGCTTCCGCAACTGGGACAACGAGCAGCACGTCGCAGCGCTGGCCGAGCTCTGGGATGTGGATCCGATCGTGATCCCGCACTGGGCTGAGCCGACGCATGCCATGCAGATCTTCCGCTACGTCGAGCAGGGTTCGATCAACTTCTTATGGGTCGCCGGCACTAACCCAGCGGTGTCCCTGCCCGAGCTTGGCCGCATTCGCCGCATCCTCGATCAGGAATCACTGTTCTTAGTGGTCAGTGATGGCTATCTGACTGAAACGACAGCCTTCGCCGACGTCGTGCTGCCAGCCGCGCTGTGGGGTGAGAAGATCGGCAGCTATACCAATGCCGACCGCACGGTGCATCTGTCGGAGCGCGCTGTTGCTCCGCCCGGCGAAGCCCGGAGTGATCTTGATATCTGGCTGGATTACGCCCGCCGGATGGGTTTTACCGATCGCAGTGACCGCCCGCTGCCGAGTTGGGAGACGGCTGAGGAGGCGTACAATGCCTGGCGCGAATGCTCGCGCGGACGGCCCTGTGACTACTCCGGGCTGAGCTACGACAAGCTACGCGGCGGCGTGGGAATTCAGTGGCCGTGTACCGACGACGCGCCGGACGGCACCGAGCGCCTCTATGTTGATCATCACTTCAGAACCGACCACGACCAGTGCGAGACGTATGGGCATGATCTGGCCACAGGTGCCAGCGTCACCGCGACCGAGCATGCTGCCGAGCGCTTTGACGGGTGCGCCAGGCTCAAGGCCACGGACTGGGAACCGCCGCCCGAGACTCCCGACGAGACTTACCCGATGCACCTGATGACCGGCCGGACCGTCTATCAGTTCCACACTCGAACCAAGACGGGCAGGGCGCCTGAACTGAACGCGGCGGCGCCTGAGGCGTGGGTCGAGCTGGCGCTGTCTGACGCCGCGGACCTCGGGCTGGCCGACGGGGATCTGGTACGCGTCGAGTCTGGGCGCGGCGCGGTCGAGGTGACCGCCCGCTGTGTCGGCAACCGGCCGGGAACGGTATTTCTGCCCTTCCACTACGGCGGCACCGACACCGCGGCCAATGAGCTGACTCCAACGAGTTGGGATCCCGTCTCCAAGCAACCGCAGTTCAAGGCTGGCGCGGTCCGGGTCCTTCCGTCGAAAGGTGGTTGATCATGCATCTGTCGTCGTATCTGGGCCTATTGGAGACCGGCTGCGCGACCCTGGCGCGGTCCTATCGCCAGGTCGCCGCCGGTCATGCCGACGAGCCGGACGTAAGGCGGCTCTGCGAGCAATTCGCGGCCCAGTGTGATCATCAAGAAGAGCAGTTGCAGCCCTTCACGGCGCGGTACGGGTCGCATCCATCCGGTGAGCCGGAACGGCTGCATGCCGATGGGCTGGCTGAGACGCGGAGCGGCGGGCTCGGACTGCTGCGTGATCTTCATGATCTTTATCTGCTGGCCAGCTATCTGGATATGGCCTGGATGCTGGTCGGCCAGGCCGCTAAGGGTGCCCGGGACCAGGATCTGATTCGTACGGTGGCGGAGTGTGCCGAGCAGACCGAGCTGCAGCAGAAGTGGCTGACGACCCGGCTCAAGGCGGCCGCGCCGCAGGCCCTGCTGGTAGCCGATTGAGCCGTCTGGACCCGAGCGGTTTCGATCGACGCGAAGCTGGCTATGCAATGAATGCACAAACCGAAATCACGGAGGGGAAGCATGCCGATAGACGTCGTCGAGTTGATCAAGAATGACCATCGCGAGGTGGAACGCTTGTTCGATCTGATGAAGCAGCATCCGGACACCCGAGGCCTCAACTTTCCCGTGCTGTGCGCCTTGCTGATCGCGCATTCGCGAGCCGAGGAGTCCGAGGTCTATCCAGTTGCCAAGGAAGAGGCGGGTGAGACCGATGAGGTCGCGCACAGCCAAGGTGAGCATGCCGAAGCCGAGCACATGCTCAAAGAGATGGCCGCAATGGACCCGGAGTCGGCTGAATTCGATACTGCGCTCGATGAGTTGATCAAGGCGGTCAGCCACCACGTCGAGGAAGAGGAGAGCAAGGTACTCCCCGGCATCAAGGAGCGGCTTAGCGATGCGCGGCGTGCCGAGCTCGGTGAGGCGTTCGTCATCGCGCGTACCGAGCACCTCGGTGAGCGGCCTGGCCAGGCGACGCGGGAGGAGCTGCAGCAAGCGGCCCGTAACGCTGGGCTCACTGGCACGAGCAACAGCTCGAAGGAGGAGATCAAGACTGAACTCCTCGAGCATGCAGAGCAAAGCGGCGAGTAGGCGCGGAAGACGCGAGTCCTCAAGACTTCGAGGAGCCTTAGCCTCCGGAATGCGCAAGCCAGGCGCCGCACCGGTCGCAGGTACCCGCCAAGTCAACGATGGCGGGCCTGCTCGCCAAGCGTCTCAATTGGGAGTTGCAGGAAGGAGACGATCTTCATCCGCCGGCGAATGTCGCAAAGATGTCCGCAGGCATTGGAAGTAGCCGGAGTGCTGCGTTCGCTCGAGGGCCGCATCGGCTCCTCCTAGATCTGGCGGCGCTCGCTTGCGACCTGGGCGCGTACGGCCGGCACCACCTCCTCGGCGAAAAGAGCAAGCTGGTCGTCGCCCTCGCCCCAGAACATGAACGTGTCGAAGCCGTAACCGACCGCGAGGTCGGTGAGCTCGTCAACCCACTGATCGACCGGACCGCGCAACAGGCCGAGGCGGGCTCCGTCGGTGATCTGGCCATTGACGTTCAGGACCCGTCGGATGTCCGCCGGCTCGCGGCCAGCAGCAGTCGCGGCGTCATCAATGCGAGCCGCACCCTCACTCAGGAAGGTCGTCTCACCACGAAGGGAAGGCACCCACCCATCGGAAAGCCGTCCGGCCAGACGCAGCGCCCGCGGGCCGTACACGCCAAGCCAGATACTGATCGGATGGGCCGGTACCGGACCAGACTGTGCGCCGGCGAGACGGTAATGCGAGCCGTCGAAGCGCAAATTGCGCTCGCCGCTCCAGATCAGCCGAATGACCTGGATCGCCTCCTCGAGGGCGGCAAGCGCGTCGCGCGGCTCACGTCGAGGCCCGCCGTAAGCCTCAATCGCGTCCCAGAAGCTGCCGGCACCGAGGGCAAGCTCGAACCGCCCACCGCTGAGCACGTCGAGGCTGGCGGCCGCCTTTCCCAGCACCGCTGGCGGGCGTAGCGGAAGATTCGCCACGTCGGGAAAGAAGCCGACTCGGCGTGGTTGCGGCCGCAATCGCGCCCATCAAGGTCCAGGTGTCAACGAAGCGCCGCTGGTACGGATGATCTTGAATGCCGATCCAGTCCAGGCCGCGCTCCTCGATGTCGCGGGCAGTGTCAAGCAGTGGATCGGCAGCGTTGGGGATAAGGAAGTATCCGAACGTCAGGTCGCGGCCGTAGTCGGGCACCCTGACACGCTATCCCGCGGACCAGGCGGAGGGCGCGGTCGCCGGGTTGCAGACTGTTAGCAGCTAAGAACCGCCCCACACAGGAGACGACGCCATGGGACTGCTGCAAACGGTCCGCGCGGCGCTGCAGCGCGGTACGCGGAGAACCGGCGGTGCAGTGCACGCATCTTGATCAAATTCGTGACGTCACCCCGTTGACGTCGGGGTGCCAGGAGTGCCTGGAGCTCGGCGACACCTGGGTGCACCTGCGGATGTGCATGACCGATGGTCAGGTCAGATGCTGCGACTCCTCGAAGAACAAGCACGCCAGCCGGCACGCGCATGATCATGCGCCTGAACATCAGATCGTGCAATCGTTGGAGCCGGGTGAGGACTGGCTGTGGTGCTACACCGACGAACTGATGGTCTCAGCCCCGCGTCGCGAGGCGTAGTGCAGCGTCAGAATCCACCCAGATCCAGCCAGTGCGACTGCCGCCGCCACTCCAAAGGCAAAGGGGATACCGCTGGCCTGCGCCGCAAACCCCAGCAGCATCGGGCCGCCACCCATAGCAAGATCAAGAAACACACTTGCGGTGCCGGAAGCCGCGCCACGTTCATCTGGCCGTGCAGTCGCGAAGATCGCGGAGAAGAACGCCGGCGTGCTCAGTGTGATGCCTAGTGCGAACACCGCCGCGCCCAGCACCATCCCGAGCGGTGTGGTCCAGAGTGCCATGATCATCAAGCCGCCGGCGATGATCACGAGTGCGACAGCGCCCGAGCAGCAGCGGCCGGAATCGGTCGAGAACCCGAGCAAGCAGCAGCCGGCCAGCCACCACGACGATCCCGTAGACGAACAGTGGCGTACTCACCGGCATGAGTCCCACCGCGTCGGCCTGCAAGGAGCCGAAGGCAAACAGCGCACCCATGGCCACCACGGACGCGAAGAAGCCCAGCGCTGCGGGACCGCCTTCCAATGGATCAGCCGCATCCGACCGCCTAGCCGGCGCACCCTTTCGGAGATCCCTGATGCTGGCAGCCACCAGGGCCGCGATCACCGACAGCGTCGCAGCGCCATACCAGGCCGCGCTGAAGCCGCCTGCTCGCACCAGCAACTCTGCTAGTGGCGGACCGAATGCAAGGCCCAGATAGAGGCCGAGGGAGTTGTAGCTCGTGGCCTCACCCATCCTGCTCGGCGGCGCCAGGTCGGCTAGTGCGGCAATTGAGGCAACGAAGAAGGCTGCTTCGGCAACGCCGAGCAGCAGGCGCAGTACGATAACGAGTCCCAGGCTCTCGGCGTACGCGGTCCCGAGCATTCCCACTGCACTGATCAGCGCGCCGCCGACCAGTAACGGACGTCGCCCTCTGGTGTCGGCCAGCCGACCGGCGACGGGTCGAAGGATCAGCGCGGAGACCGCGAAGGCTCCGAATGCGAGCCCGGCGCCTGACTTGTCGGAGCCGACCGGCCCCGTCACCCAGAGCGGCAGGGTGTAGATCGCGACGCCGGTGGAGGTGAAGTATGCGACGTCAGCAAGCGTCAGCCGGATGAATGCGGCTGTGAGCAGCCGTTCGCGGGTGGATTCTGCTCCAGATGTAGTGAGCGTCACATCAGCATTCTGAGCGCGGATGATCTTTTTCGGCATGGGCAGAACTACCCAGATCTACTCAAGCAGGCCGTGCTGCATCGCGAACATGGCCGCTCCAGCGCGAGTCGAGACGCCGATCTTGAGATAGATGTCTTGAACGTGATGCTCGACGGTACGCCGAGACAGCACCAGCCGCTCCGCGATCTCGGCATTGGACAGGCCGCGGGAGACCAATCGAAGTACCTCCACCTGGCGTTCGGTCAGGTCCGCCGGGCGGCTGCGCCGAACCGCCCGCCGGCGGCCGATGGCCTCGATGACTGCACTCACAGCATCTGCATCAAGCCGTCCAGCCCGTGCCTCGGCCTCGAGGCGATCAACGGCACGCGCCGCAGCGATGGCTCGGCGGTGTGGGCGATCTTCGATCATGCGGCGGTACGCGTCGGCACAAGCGAGGACGCGGGACGATATCGACAGCTGGGCTGCAGTGGAGCCTCGGTGATATCCGGTGCCATCGCAGCGTTCGTGGTGCTGGCCAGCGAGGGTTGCCAGCGAGGCGAGGGGAGGGATGCGAGCGAGGATGCGTTCGCTGTGGTACGCGTGCAGTCGCGCTTGGTCGCGCTCAGCGCCGCTCAATGGGCCAGGCTTGTCCCAGATCGCACTCGAGACGCCAATCCTTCCAAGATCATGCAAATACCCCGCGATGCGTAGCGTCTCCATCTCATGACGCAACCCCAACGTCCCCGCCGCACCGGCTGCAAGATCACCAACCGCCGCAGAATGGCCATGAAACCAAGGACTCTTGAGATCGACCAGGTTGCCGAAGGTACGCGCCACGCCGGCCGTCTCGTTCTCCTCGACCCGGCGTAGCGGGGTTGGCTCGGCTTCGAGCACGGCCTGGTAGGCATCCACCTCGTCCAGCTCGCCAAGCAGTTCCTCCGCTCGCTCGAGCAAGAGATCGGCAATGTGCGGATCCAGCTGGGTGCCGGCGCGCCGCCGAACCTCCGCGACGGCGGCGGTATAGAGCACGTCGCTGACCTCGGCATCCGAGCAGCCCATGATTCGGGCCAGCCGGGTTGCTACCAGGCAGCGCTTCAGCGACTCCTCCAGAGGTGATCCCGTGCCGATGTCAGTGACCAGCGAGAGCCCGCCCAGCAGCTCCAGCATCCGGAACACGCGTTCAGCATCGCATGATCGAGATCATCAGCCCGCGGGATTCGAGAAGTACTTCATGGAGCTGGCCGAGGCGACCGCAGCCGCCGGCGGCGTACGACCGGATCCGTCAGTCACAGCGCCGATCGCCGAGCGCTTCGGCCTGTCCTTCGATTTCACCGAGGTGCCGGACCTCGTTGCTCGCCATGGGCTGCGATCGCCGCGCTAGCTGCACGTGTTCCAGTCGCTGCGAGGCCCCTTTTTGACGGCTGTGCGGCGAAACGCACCAGTTCCAGCCGCGCCGAGGGGTCGTCTTCACGGCTGTGCGGCGAAACGTAACCCCGTGCCTGCACAGCTGCCTGCCGCAAGCGAGCCGACGCGGGACGACAAGAATGCTGCATATGGCGACGGAACGCTGGACCGCGTACTGGACGATGGCTCCGCGGCACGGTGTGCTCCGAACAGAACCGGCTCGCGCGCCGCGAGCCGATGAGGCGCTGGTACGGACCATCTGCTCCGGCATCAGCCGCGGCACCGAGATGCTGGTGCATGCCGGGTACGTCCCTCCCGAGGTGGCGGAGTCGATGCGTGCACCCTTCCAAGTCGGAAGCTGGCCCGGCCCCGTCAAGTACGGATACCTATCGGTCGGCGTCGTGGAGACAGGCCCGGCGCAGCTACAGGATCACCGCGTGTTCTGCTTGCACCCCCACCAAGATCGTTATGTGGTGCCGGCGAGTGCCCTGACCCCGGTACCGGACGGAGTTCCGAGCGACCGTGCGGTGTTGGCCGGCACCGTCGAGACAGCTGTCAATGCGCTCTGGGATGCGGGGCCGCGGATCGGCGACCGGGTCGCGGTGCTCGGTGCCGGCATGGTGGGCGGCAGCCTCGCCGCCCTGCTGCGGAGCTTCCCGCTCGACCGGCTCCAGCTCGTCGACGTCAATCCATCACGATCTGCACTGGCCGCTGCGTTGGGTGTCGACCTGGTGCATCCCGATGACGCTGCCGGTGACAATGATCTTGTTTTCCACTGTTCGGCCACCGAGTCGGGCCTGGCCCGCGGCCTGCAATTGCTGGGGGAGGAGGCCGAGCTCATCGAGCTCTCCTGGTACGGCATGGTTCAGCCGCGGGTGCCCCTCGGTGCCGCATTCCACTCCCGGCGGCTGACGATCCGGGCCAGTCAGGTCGGCGCCGTCGCGCCTCCGAGGCGTGTCCGACGAACGACTGGTGATCGGCTCCGGTTGGCGTTGCAGCTCCTCGAAGATCCGATCTTCGACGCCTTCATCACTGGACACGCACCTTTCGGCGCCCTGCCCCAGACCATGGAATCGATCTTCAACGACGGCGCTGAGACACTGTGTCAGGTGATCGACTATCCGGCGGATAAGGAGTCCTGAGCGTGTTCCATCTCACGGTTCGTGATCATGTGATGATCGCCCACAGCCTGCCGCACCCGTCGTTTGGCCCTGCTCAGAATTTGCACGGCGCCACCTATGTTGTGGAGCTCACGCTCTGGCGCAATGCTCTCAGCCCAGAATCGATCGTGATCGACATCGGCGAAGCCACCGAGGTGCTCCGCAATGCGCTCAGTGATCTCAACTACCGCAATCTCGACGAACACCCCGATCTCACCGGCACCCTGACCACCACGGAAGCGGTCGCGCGGCTGATTGCGGAACGGGTCGCGGCCGCGCTCCCGGATCGGCACCTGATCAAGCTGGATGTGACCTTGCGGGAGCATCCAGACGCTTGGGCCGGTTACACCCTGACGCTGGAGTGAGATGGCGGCAGCGGGCATTTCACAGCTCGGGTTTGTGACCTGGGACCGGGACACTCCCACCGGCGGCACTGTCTACGACCAAAATTTGGTCACCGAATTGCGTGCGCTCGGGATCGCCATGCGGCTGCATCGGCTCGCCGGTCCGTGGCCGGAGACCGACGCATCGACCCAGGCCAATCTCGCACGAGCCCTACGGGCACAGCCTGCCTGCTTGGTTGATGGGATCCTGGCCGGCGCCTCACCAGAAGTTGTTGCTGCCGCGGTCGAGTCCGGCCACGCAGTGACTCTGGTGGTGCACCTACCGATCAGCGATGAACTCGGTCTCGACCCTGCGCGCCGCGAGCGGTACGCAGCTTTGGAGGGACAAGCGGTGCGCGCCGCGTCCGGGGTGGTTTGTCCGAGCCACTGGTGTGCTGCCGAGCTGCGCCGACGGTACGGGCGCTCTGATCTTGGAGTGGCAATTCCGGGAGTGACGCCCGCGCCGGCAGCGCGTGGCAGTCAGCATTCGGGAGACTCCCGAGACTGCTCACCCTCGCGTCCTTGACGCCCACCAAGGACCAGCTCACGCTGGTACGCGCATTCGCACGACTTACGGACCTTGCGTGGTCGGCCGACCTGGTTGGCTTCGACGTAGCCGATCCGGGTTACGCGGCGCGAGTTCGTCATGAAGTTGCCGAAGCGGGACTGGCGGATCGCATCCGCGTTACTGGGGCGCTAACTGGCTCGGCTCTCGATCAACGATGGGATGCCGCCGATCTGCTCGTACTCCCGTCCCGAGTCGAGACGTTTGGCCTGGTCGTCACCGAAGCGCTCGCTCGTGGCATCCCGGCGATCGTCTCCGCGGGCACCGGCGCCGTTGAGGCATTGCAGCAAGGGGCGGCAGGGCCCACCGACGCCATGCCGGGTACGGCAGTGCCGCCCGGAGACCCGACAGCCCTGGCTGCGGTGCTATGGAGATGGCTCACTGAGCCGACACTGCGGCACGCCTGGCAGCAATCGGCGCTCGCGCGGCGCGGTAATCTGCCCGGGTGGCAGCGGACCGCGGAGGCAGTGCTGAGCTATCTGGAGCGTCCGCAGCAACCCTTGTCGACCCCGACTGGCTCGCCGCCCGCGTTGCCGCCGATGACGCCGCCCGGGCCGCCACGGTCACCACCCTCCTTCCGGAGCTGAGCACGTATCTGATCGAGGCGGCCGGGCCGGGCGGCACGGTGCAGATCATTGATCTTGGTGCCGGAACCGGTGCCAACCAGCGCTGGCTGGCACCGCGGTTGCCGATTCGGCAGCGCTGGCTGCATCTTGATCACAACCCAGTGATCAGTCGATCGCTACCGCTGCCGGCCGAGACTGTGATCGTCGACGAGGGTGTTGAGGCGCTGGGCGAGCTGCTGACCAGGGCAAGCGGCGATCGGCAGTTGGTGACCTGCTCAGCCCTGCTGGACGTCCTGACAACCGAGCAGATCCAGGCCGTCTGCCGTGCGGTGATCGACAACCGGGTGCCCGCTTTCTTCAGCCTCACCGTGACCGGAGGACTGAGATTGTCCCCGGCCGATGCGCATGATCAGCTCTTGCTGGCAGCCTTCAATGATCATCAACGTCGGGCCGGCCGGGCCGGACCGGAGGCCACCACGCTGACCGTCAACCTGCTGCGCGCTGCGGAGTTCGCCGTAACAACTCAGGAAACTCCGTGGCGGCTGACCGCCGAGAGCGGCCATCGCGTTTGTTGATCAAATGCTTGAGGAGAGGCTGGCCGCGGCCGTTGCCCAAGACCCTGCGCTTGCCCGGACCGCCACGGCTTGGTTGGAGTTACGACGTGCCCAGCTGGCTGCTGGGCTGCTGCGGATCGAGCTCGACCACTGCGACATCCTCGGCTTGCCGGGAGGACGCTAGGTCGTCTTGGGTTGCAGCGAAGTCGAACACTGTGCAGATGTCCTGGCCCAGGCTGAAGCGCTGTACGGACGCTGTCAGGGCATCCGCCACGAGGTCGCTGCCAGCGAACCGTAGGCCGGGGACACCATCTCCGACAAGGATCGGTGCGGTCGTCAGGTAGAGCCGGTCGAGAACACCCGCAGAGAGGAAATCGGAGACGGTACGACCGCCACCCTCGACCAGGACCCGACCCAGGCCGCGCTCCCGCAACATGTCCAGCAGGTCGGGGGGCTGAATCCAGCCAGCTGTCATCGGGAGCGAAACAAGATCAACATGTGGTGCCAAGGTGGTGGCAGGACGGCATTCCGTGGCCACGCACCACAGGGTCCTGGCACTTCCATCGGTGAGCACCCGAGCATCCCGAGGGATCCGCGCCCGCGGATCGATGATCACCCGAACGGGCGACGGTCCGGATACGGCGCGGGTGGTGAGCTGCGGATCGTCGGCGACGACTGTCTGGGCACCGACGACCACGGCGTCCACCAGGGCACGTAGCCGGTGCAGGTGCTCCCGGTCCTCTTCTCCGGAGACGTAGTTGGCGTCGCCGGTGCGGGAGGCGATGAATCCGTCGCTGCTCTGCGCCAGCTGAGCGATGGTGATGACGCGGCCCGCGGCTACCAATGGCCCGTACCGATCCAGCAGCACCGCTTCCGACCCAGCGACTGTCCGCTGAGGCACCCGGCCGTGCAACAGTTCGCTCCACACGTCGGGCAAGTCGTGGCCGTTATCGTGACCCATCCGGTTGCGCTTGGTGGCCAGATAGCGGGCGTTCTCGGCGTGCTCAGTCACCGCCAACGGAAGCCTCGCCGTCACCTCGATACCGAGATCGCTCAGCTTCGCGCTCTTGGCTGGATTCGCTGACAGCAGCCGGATTCGGCGCAGACCAAGATCACGAAGGATGGCCGCGGCCGCACCGTAGTCCCGCGCGTCGACCGGCAACCCGAGTCGCAGATTCGCATCTACGGTGTCGAGGCCGGTGTCCTGCAGGGCGTACGCGTGCAGCTTGGCGTGCAGGCCGATGCCTCGGCCCTCGTGGCCGCGGAGGTAGATCACGGCGCCGAGTCCCTCCTGGCTGATCGCGCGCATCGCGGCGTCCAACTGCTCGCCACAATCGCAGCGCCACGACCCCAAGGCGTCGCCAGTGAGGCATTCCGAGTGAACCCGAACCAGCGGAACGTGGCCGTTGTCCGTCACGCCTTCGAGATCGCCCAACACCAGTGCCAGATGCTCTTTGGTCGACTCAACGGCGTACCCGTGGAGCCGAAAAGTCCCATGAGCGGTCGGCAGCACCGTCGACACGACTCTGTGTGCCTGCTGCAGTTCGGTCATCATGCCAGCCTTACATCTGGGAGCAAACCCCCAATTGACGCCGTATGAGCCGGCATCGTTCGCTCGCTTCCGCATCAATTACTTCGTCTTGCCATCAGCAGCGGATGATGCCAAGACCAGGTAGCTGATGCTCGGCGTTCAGACCACTCAACTGATGCTCGGTGTCGCTATACCCGCGAGCGATGGCGCGAAGCACCCGCTCCCGCAACCGAGTTGTCAGAATTTCACTACCCTATGTGGTGCTGAAATTCTGACAAGTCGGCGTGAGCGGCCGAGCGCTACGGGAATCCACCCATCGGGCGCTTCTTGAGAAATGGGTGTCTGGCCCGACGTGCGAAGCGCCCTGCGCTTCATAGCTTCTTGTGCATGTCAAGCGTGGCGGTACTCGCGGGCTCGGTCTCGACCGTGCTCTTCGCCGCGAGCACGCTACCCATGTTGATCAAGGCGGCACGCACCAAGGAGCTGAGCTCCTACAGCCGGGGAAACCTCGTGCTGGCCAATGTTGGGAACGCCGTGCACACGATCTACGTGCTGCAGCTGCCGCCCGGCCCGATTTGGGCACTGCACGCCTTCTACGTCGTCGCATCGGGGCTGATGCTCATCTGGCATCTGCGTTACGCCAGCCGCTTGCGCCGTTCCGACGGCGTCCCCTCTCCCACCGGAGGTTTCCATGACGATCGACCACATCGAGACCGCGATCATCGGGGCGGGCCAGGCCGGCCTCGCGACCGCGTATCACCTGCAGCGGCGTGGCCGGCCTTGCCTGATTGTCGATAGCAACGCCCGGGTCGGCGACAACTGGCGCTCGCCATTGGGACTCGCTGCGCCTGTACTCCCCGGCCGGATCCGATGGCCTGCCAGGTCTACCATTCCCTGGTTCACGATGGTCTTATCCGACCAAGGACCAGGTCGCCGACTACCTGGCGGCGTACGCCGAACGGTTCCACCTTCCGGTCCGAACCCTCGCCCACGTCGATCAGGCTGCAACCGAGCAACGGAAAGTATCTGCTCCAGCTCGGTGCTGAGCCAGCTTGTCGCGGACAATGTCGTCGTTGCGACCGGGACCTTCGGCCGCACGCCGAGCATCCCGGAGTTTGCCCTCGACCTCGACCCGTCGATTCGGCAGTTGCATTCCAGTGAGTACCGTCGACCGACCCAGCTCAAGCCTGGCCCGGTGCTCGTGGTGGGCGCGTCGCACTCAGGCACTGACATTGCGTACGAGGTAGCCGCCAGCCACCCGACGATCTTGGCCGGTCGGGATCCCGGGCAGCTGCCGGTACGGCTGGACCACTGGAGCGCTCGGCTGTTCTGGCCTGTTTTCCTGTTTCTGGGTAGGCACGTGATCACCCGGCGTACGCCCATCGGTCGCCACGCCATGGAGGAGATCCGCTTCCACGGCGGACCTATGTTGCGAGTGAAGCGCGCAGATCTCCAGGCGCGCGGCGGTGGATCGGGTGCTGAACCGGGTGACCGGCGTTGCCGACGGACGACCAGTCCTCGACAACGGTCGGATCGTCGAGGTCGCAAACGTGGTCTGGTGTACTGGCTTCCGTCAGGTGTTCGACTGGATCGACCTGCCGATCTTCGACGCCAACGGCTGGCCGCGGGAGATACGCGGCGTTGTGCCAGAAGCTCCCGGACTCTTCTTCTGCGGGTTGGCCTTCCAGTACGCCTTCAGCTCCATGGTGTTGCCGGGTGTTGGCAGAGACGCCGAGTACGTCGCAAAGCGGATCGACGCACGAGTTAGGCAGCTTGCTAGCTCTCGCGGCCTAAGCATCTGACACGCGTAATCTCTCTGAGCGGGAGGCTGCGATGGGTGCCGGGCGAGACAAGACCGTCGACGAGCTGCTGCAGGCTCGGGAAGCCTACGAGCGCCGTGACTGGGCGCTGGCACTGGACCGGCTCCGCGGCGTGGGCAACCTAGGCCCGGAGGACACCCTCGCCCTGGCGACAGCTGCCTACCTCATGGGCGACGTCGATGAGGCGATGCGTGCCCTGCAGTCCGGGTACCAGGACATGATCAAGCAACGGTGACGACCTGGCAGCCGTGCGCTTCGCCTTCTGGCTCGGTTTGATCTTGAACGTGCGAGGGGAGACAGCGGTCGGAGGCGGCTGGGTCGCTCGAGGGAGACGGATCCTCGAGACCCAACCCGACCGACATCGTCGAACGCGGTTACCTGCTAGCCCACGAGTTCTTCCAGTACCTCGGTCGCGGAGACTTCGGCAGGGCAGCCGAGACGGCCGCTGGCATGGTCGACGTCGGGTCGCCGCTTCTCCGCATCCGGACCTGGTCGCTCAGGGTTTGATGTGCCAGGGCCGGCTCATGATCTACGCCGGTCGGGTGCCCGAAGGGCTTGCCGCTACTCGATGAGGCGATGATCGGGATCTCGGCTGGAGAGGTCTCGCCCATCATCGCCGGAATGGTCTACTGCTCCATGATCGAGGCCTGCCAGGAGGTCTCCGACTTCTCGCGAGCGGCGTCGTGGACCAGTGCCTTGACCAGATGGTGCGACGCGCAGCCCGGCCTGGTCCCGTATACCGGTCAGTGCTCGTTGCATCGTGGCCAGATCATGCGATTGCGCGGAGCCTATGATGACGCCCTTGCTGAGTTTTCGCCTTGCCCAGCAGCGCTATCAAGTGGAGGGTACGGCGACAGCGGCCGCCCTGGCACTGACTGAGCAGGGCGACGTGCTCCGCATCGCGGGAAGTTCGATGAGGCGGAGTCGGCCTATGGCCAGGCGGCTGAGCTGGGCTACGAGCCACAGCCGGGGCTCGTGTTGACATGGACGCTCCGGGGCCGCATCGCAGCCTGCAGTTTCCGCGGTACGCCGCTTGCTGGCGGAGGCGCGGACGCCCGTTCATCGGTCACGGCTGCTGCCCGCTGCTGTCGAGGTCATGGTTGCGGCGCAACTCCCTGACGAGGCGCGTGAGTACGCTGACGAGCTGTCCGCGATCGCGGCAGCGTTCGGCAACTCCGCACTTCAGGCTATGTCGGCGTACGCGACAGCCTGCGTTGAGTTGATCACTGATCATGATCAAGAAGCGCTCGCTGACGCGCGCGAGTCATGTCGGCTGTGGAACGACGTCGGTTCGCCGTACGAAACTGCCCGGGCGCGAGTTCTGATTGGGCGGGCACTGCGCAACCTCGGTGATCAAGATTCCGCTGCGGCGGAACTCGGCGTTGCCCGCCGAGCTTTTGTTGATCTTGGCGCGGCACCGGCAGTTCAGGAGATCGACAGAATGCTGCGACGCACGCTTCCGGGAGGTCTGACCGAGCGGGAAGCGGAGGTGCTGCGGCTAGTGGCCGCGGGCCGCAGCAACCACGACATTGCCAGTGTCTTGGTGTTGAGCCCGAAGACAGTCGAACGACATCTGAGCAACATCTTCGTCAAGCTGGAAGTGTCGTCTCGGACAGCCGCAGCGGCGTACGCCCATGAGCACGGGCTGATGGCTTAGCCGCGTGCAGTTGTGCCCCTGAAGGCGCGTCCTGAGCTTATCGAAGGGCTCAGGGCACCTGCGCGTGATCACTCGACTGTCCAGGGCTCTCGCCAGCCGCCGGCACCGGCGATCAGGTCGTTGGCGGCGGCGGGTCCCCATGAGCCAGGCTGGTAACCCTGCACGTCAGGTGGCGCATCGAGCAGCGGCTGCATGATGCGCCAGGTCTCCTCCACGCTGTCCTGGCGCATGAACCGGTTGGTCTCGCCGACCATTGCAGCGTGCAGTAACACCTCGTACGGCGTGGCCCCCTCGCCACCTTCCTGCGCGAATGTCATGTCCAAGGTGATCGCCTCCGGGCTGATGCTTGCCGCGCGACGAGCATCGAGCATGAACCGGACGCCCGTAGCGGGATCCATCCTCACCACGAGCTGATCCGGCTCAGCCATCCGATCTCCCCACAGGCCAAAGCCCAGCCGGGGCGGCTCTTTGAACACGAGTCGCAGCTCCGTCTGGGTGACGGGCAAGCATTTCCCCGCGCGAAGGAAGAACGGCACCCCGGACCAGCGCCAGTTGTCGATCTCCAATCGGAGCGCTGCGAAGGTCTCGGTCGTAGAGTCGGCGGCGACGCCGTCGATCGTGCGATAACCGTCGTACTGACCCCGGACGTAGTGAGCTGGATCGGCTGCCGGCATGGCCTTGAACAGCGCCACCTTGGAGGAGTTCAGCGTCTCCGGATCGCCGCCCGCCGGCGGCTCCATCGCAGCTGCCGCGATCACTTGCATGAGGTGGTTCACGACGACGTCACGAAGGGCGCCAACCGGGTCGTAGAAGTGGCCGCGATCTTCGACTCCGAAGCTCTCGGCCATGGTGATCTGCACGCAGCTGACGTAGTTCCGATTCCAGACCGGCTCGAGCATCGTGTTGGCGAATCGCAGGTAGAGGATCTCCTCGAAGCCCATCTTTCCGAGGTAGTGATCGATCCGGAGCAGCTGCGATTCGTCCACGTATTGATGCAGGTCGGCTGCGAGTGCGCGTGCTGAAGCGAGATCATGGCCGAAAGGTTTCTCCACGACGACGCGGCCGCTCCTGATCAGATCTGCCTCAGACAGGCCCTTGACGGTCGTCGCGAACAGGAACGGCGGGATCTCCAGATAGAACACCGGGCACTTCGCGTCCTTGATCGTTTCGCCGACGCGCTTGTAGGTGTCGGGATCAGCAAAGTCGCCAGACACGTAGGAGAGTCGCGCCGTGAATCGCTCGAAGATCGTCTCGTCGAGCTGCTCGCCAGTCCCGGTGATCGACTCGCGGGCACGCTGCACGAGTTGATCAATTGTCCAGTCGCTGGACGCCACGCCGACGATGGGGCACTGCAGTAGCCCGCGTTTCTCCAGCCGATACAACGATCGGAACGTCATGACCTTTGCCAAGTCACCCGTAATGCCGAAGATCACAAAGATGTCGGCCTGTTGCTGTCCCGACCGCGACGTAGAGCTGCGTCCCACCATTGCCGACCTCCTGAACCCTCCTAGGCGAGCGTGTGCTCGTCAAACCCGAGTCTGAACTGGAGCTGGGTCGAACTGGGGTTGTTCGCCCTCGTCGTCATCTCCCCAGTCGATGCGGCCGGCATCTGGTGCACTCACCATCGCCGTCGCGCGGTTCTTGCTGAAGTAGTCCCAACCCCACGCAATGAACGCGTCGATCTTGTTTCGTACGCCGCTGAGCAGCATGGCGTGGACGCCGAGCCAGGCTGCGAAGGCCACCGGGCCATCGACCTCGTGCCGATGCGCACCCATTTCGGCGACGGCGGCGTTGCGGCCGATCATCGCCATGATGCCCTTGTCCTTGTAGCGGAACGGTTTGCGTTGTTTGCCGGCGATCTCGTCGAGGATGTTGCGCGCGGCCCAGGCTCCCGATTGCTGAGCGACGGATCCCAGCTGGGGAAGGGTTTTTCCGTCGGCGCCGGCAATGTTCGCCGCGTCTCCGAGCACGTAGACCTGGGGGTAGTCAGCCACCGTCAGGTCCGGTTCCACGTCGATGCGGCCGCCGTGTCCCTGCGGCAGTTTGGCCGCTCCGATGACGTCCGCAGGTTTCTCCCCTCCGGTGGCCACCTGATACAGCATCGGCTGGAACTGGTGGTAGTTGTTCTGGTCGAGCAAAATGACGTCGACGTCCTGCTTGGCGAGCTCCTGGGCGCAGGCAACCCCGGCGAACCCACCTCCCACAATGAGCACCGTCGTTGTGTCACTCACGCGTCATCGCCCTCTCAAAACGCCTTCGGCACGGTTGGCAGGTCGTTAGCTATCGTCCAACCGGCGGCGTCGGCCGGGCATCACCCCGCGCGGGTGATGCCTGGAATCGGCGGATCGGACAGGCTCGGATTGTTCCAGATCGTCTGCTGCTGGCGACGTCTCCAACCGAAGGATCAGCGTCAGAAGTGACTACGACACTCAGCGTCTTGACGGGCATCGTCTTCGTGAGCCCCGTGCCATGGGCGCGAGCGCAGATGGCTTTCACTCTGGGGTTTCACATCATCTTGGTGCCGCTCGGAGTCTCCTGGGCCTTCATGACCTTGATCGCCAACTATCGAGGGTTACGGCACAACGACCGAAGCGCCTTGATCCTGGCCCAGCGCTGGTCGAAGTTCATGGCCGTCACCTTCGCCGTCGGCGCCGTGACCGGTACGGTGCTGACTTTCGAGTTCGGACTGCTCTGGCCCCGCTTCATGGGCCAATGGGGCGAGGCATTCGGCGTACCGTTCGGCTTCGAGGGCCTGTTCTTCTTCACTGAAGCGATCTTCATCGCGATCTACATCTTCGGGTGGCGCCGGCTGCGGCCGTGGACGCATTTCTGGACGGGCGTACCTGTCGTCATCGCCGGAATCTTCGGCAGCATCTCGCGTGGTTGCCGCTAACGCCTGGATGAACGCGCCGAGCGGATTCATCCTCGACTCAAACGGCAACGTAGTCGACGTCGATCCGATCCAGGTGATCTTCAACCCTTCCATGCCTTGGCAGGCGGCACACATGCTGGTTGCGGCGTACCTGGTCGGCGGCTTCTTGGTCGCCTCGGTGTACGCGGTGGGCATGCTGAGAGGCCGGCGGGATCGCTATCACTACCTTGGCTTCGTCATCGCTTTCACCGTCGGCGCAATCGCCACGCCTATTCAGTTGGGCATCGGCGATGGACTGGCTCGTTGGGTGTATCAAAATCAGCCGGTCAAATTCGCAGCACTCGAGCTGCTCCCCAACACCGAGAGCGACGCCCCCGAGACTCTGCTGGGTCATCTCAACGACAACTACACCGTCAGCGGCGGCCTCCCTATCCCTGGTCTGGCCTCCTGGCTCTCTGACCCCAGTACCGGCAAGAACACAGTCGTACAGGGCCTGACCTCAGTGCCGCCAGACCAACGGCCGACCGTCCGACAGGCCAACATCGTGCATCTGTGCTGGGACATCATGGTCGGTCTCGGGAACGGCCTTGTTCCTGTTGGCGGTCTGGTACGCGGTGTCGTGGATCTTCCGACGCCGCATGCCGCAGACCAAGTGGTTCCTGCGGGCCGCGGCAGTGGCCGGCCCCGCCGCGGTGCTCGCCATGGAGGCCGGCTGGGTCGTAACCGAAGTCGGCCGCCAGCCGTGGATCGTCTATGGGCACATGAGAGTCGAGGACGCGGTCACCGCCAATCCAGGCGTGTGGATCACCTTCTTCGCGGTCGTGATCTTGTACGCCCTGGTCGGCACGACGACGATTCTCGTCTTACGTGGCATGGGCAAGAGGTTCCGAGCAACCCACGGCTTCACCGATCAAGACATCCCGTACGGTCCGAGCTCGCTGACAGAAGCCTCCACCGAGGAGTCCGCGAAGGCGGAGGAGACGGTCGGGTGAGCACGGCCGTCGCCGTGGTGCTGCTGCTGGCCGTTGTCGCGTATGCGATCTTCGGCGGTGCCGACTTCGGCGCCGGATTCTGGGACCTGACCGCCGGCGGGCCTGAGCGAGGTGCGCATCCGCGCGCCACGATCGAGCATTCCATCGGGCCGGTATGGGAAGCCAACCACGTCTGGTTGATCTTCATCTTCGTGATCTTGTGGACATCCTTCCCGGAGGCGTACGCGTCGATCACGCTGACCCTCTTCGTGCCGTTGACTATCGCAGCCCTCGGGATTGTGCTGCGCGGCGCGAGTTTTGCGTTCCGGAAGGCGGTCGTCCAGCTGCGTCACCGGCGGCTGTTCGGTGCCGGGTTCGCCCTCGCCTCGGTCTTGGTGCCCTATTGCATGGGAGCCGTGGCAGGTGGGATCGCATCGGGCCGGGTACCAGCTGGTGGCCAGGCGGGAGATCCGGTGCACAGCTGGATCAACCCCACCTCCATTCTTGGCGGCATCCTGGCCGTAGCTGGCGCCGCGTACCTTGCCGCGGTCTATCTGGTGTGGGACGCTCGGCGGCTCAGCGACAACGAGATGACCGAATACTTCCGCCGTCGGGCCATCATTTCGGCCGTGTGGTTGGTGTCCTCGGCGTCATTGGCATCTTTGTGCTGCGCGCTGACGCGCCCTATCTATTCCAGGGTCTGACGTCACGGGCACTACCACTGGTGATACTCGGCACCTTGTGTGGAGTCGCCGCGCTGGTGCTCTTGCTTCGCGATGCACCGCGCGGAGCTCGACTGCTTGCCGTGTTTGCGATCGCCAGTGTGATCATCGGCTGGGCCGTCGCGCAGTGGCCCTACATACTGCCGCAGACGCTGACATTCTCAGCGGCGGCGTCGCCCAGCGGCACGCTCGGTGCAGTACTGATAGTTGTTGTGCTAGCAGTGCTGATCGTGGGGCCGGGCTTCATCCTGCTGTACGTCCTTGATCAGCGGGGGCTGCTTCCGGAAGAAGGCGCTGAGGAGAAGCCCGCCGTTTGATCAATCGTCGGCGGTTCGCTGTGCCGCTGTCGCGGCGCTGATCATGCGAGATCTGTCCGCTCAACCGAGTCCCCCCGCGCAACGATCACCGTGGCCACCATGTCCGGCGGAAACAAGCCGTGGTCGACCACTCCGGGTGTCGCAGCCAGCTGTTGAGCTAGCAGAGCGGGGTCGCCAACCTCACCGTGGTAATCGGCGATCACGCCGCCGTCGGGGCTGAGCGGGACATCGCGCAGCGTCACCGACCCGATCCGCCGCATCGTCGCGTGCAAGCCGAAGGAGAGGAGTTCCAGAGGAATCGGCGCGCGTAGCACGTCGACTGGCTTCGACGAGTCTGCGATGACGATGAAGCGATCCGCTGCGACCGCGACGAGTTTTTCGCGAGTGTGCGCCGCGCCGCCACCCTTGACCAGCCAACCGTCAGGCGAAATCTGGTCGGCGCCGTCGATCGCGACGTCGAAGCGCTCGATCTCGCCGAACTGCTCGACCCTGATGCCCAACTCGCGCGCCGCGTGTTCGGTGCGTGGGGACGTGGCGACGCAGCAGATGTCGATCGATCGGCGCGCCAACGCCGGCAGCAGGAAGGCAACTGTCGAGCCGGTGCCAAGCCCAACGGTCATCCCGTTCTCAACCAGCTCTGCCGCCGCCTCGGCAGCGGCTTGTTTCTCTCCGTCAGCGCTCATTGTCTTCTTCCTCATCGCCGAAGACCTTTGGGGCGGTTGCCACGCACATGGCGTCATCGGTGTTGGGTGAAATCATGTCCTACCCGCCGGGATGATCGAACGCTCTGCCACGCTGGCTCGATGAGCGATGAGGCGGAATTAGGCTGCTATGAGCCCGATCTGGCGGAAGAGCCCTAGGTCGTCGCGGACTGCCCAGTGCTCGCGTACGATCTCGTCTTCGACACGGAACGCATGCATCGCCTCGAACGAGAACGCGCGGCCGGTCGGTGGGATGCCGAAGAAATTGCCAACGTGTCGGCCTTCGCAACGGACCCATGCCATCACCCGCTCCTCCTGGGCGACGATGTCGATCAAGGTCCAGGTCATCTGCATGGCCTCGCGCAACAGTCGCATCGTCATCTTGTAGCCCTCCGGCCCAGGCGGCACTGTGCCAGGTGGCGCACCATGATCAACGAAGTCGTCGGATACCAGCGAGTCGATGATGTCCAAGTCACCTGACGTGATCGCGTCAAACAACCGGTGCACGGGCGCAAGGTTATTGATCGGACGGCGGCCGAGTGCGGTGTAGAGAAAGCGCTCGAGTCCGTCATCTGCTCGGCAACCGCCGCGGCGACGTGCTGCGGCATCTGATCGATGTCGGCGAGCAGACTGCGCAGCAAGTCGGGGTCGTCGGTTGGCAGGAAGGTCGAGGTGAGAAGGGCGCCAAGCGCCTGCTGCCAAGCCGGGGAGCGCAGCGCGGCAAGCAACGGCGCAAATCCCTCCAGCATCGCGGAGGGCATGAGCACCACACCGTCCAGAGCAACGACCGCTGCCGCGAGCTCTGGCCGGCGAACAGCCAGATCCACCGCGACAGCGGCACCGAGGCTGTGCCCGACCAGCGCCGCGCTGGAGAGCCCTAGCTCGTCGCAGAGCGCGGCGACATCGTCGGCGAAGGATGGGATTGTGCTTTGTTACTGCGGAACGCAGGCGCGGACGGTTAGCTGGGTTCCAGGGAATCCGAGAGGGCCCAGCGCAGCGTACGCATCGCCGAACGGCCCAGCGGCCTGATCACGGTACGTTCGGTGACCGGCAAGGCCGGCAGCCGCAGCTCGGTACGCGCCCAGGGCGGCAGGATCGAGACTGCGCCCGCCGCGAGTACGTGGTAGCCCGCTCGCGTGAAGCCGCGTAACGGCGGATGTAGCAGTAGCAGGCTGCTCGCCTCCCGGGCCGCGGGTCCCGTACCACTGAGCTCGGGTCGGATAGCTTTCCATGATCGAGGTCAACTCGGCCACAGTGGCCGGAGGATCGATGACACCCAGCCGGGCGGCAACCGAACCGGCCTGGCGTACATATTCGTCGGCATCAGCCGGTGTGAGCGCCCCGTCACCAAAAGCCTGAAAAGCCCTGAGGAAGCTATCTACCTCGGCCACATGGACCCACATCAGCAGGTGCGGATCGTCGGCAGAGTACGGCCTGCCATCTGGGGTCGTGCCTCGGACCCGCCGATGAATGGCCCGCACGATGGCGATCGCACGCTCAGCATCGGGCACCGTGCCGTAGGTGGTCAGCGCCACATACTTGCTGGTGCGCTGGAAGCGTCCCCAGAAATCGCGCTGAAAGCCGGCATGATCAACGACGGCCTGCAGCGCTACCGGATGAAGCGCCTGCAAGAGCAGCGCTCGTACGGCACCGATGAACATCGACGCATCGGCGTGTACCCGCCAGATCGCATCCTCTTCACTGAACCAACGCTGGCCGTCCCGCCAGATCTCGGCATGCTGCGCCTCGAAGTTACCGGTCAAGGCGTTCCCGGACGGCCTTGGCGATGGTCGTACGCGGGTTGGGAAGTGTCGCGATCGCCACAAGCGGAGCGTACGCGCCGTGGAAAGCCCGCCGCCTAAAACCAGCGGGTCAGACCTTGCTGATATCGGGAACGATGACCCACATCACGATATAGATCACGAGACCCGTTCCGCCGAACACGGCCAGGAGCAGGAACAACACCCGGACCAGCGTCGCGTCGATGTTGAAGTAGTCGGCTAAGCCACCGCAGACACCAGCGATCATGCGTTGACTTCGACTGCGATACAGCTTGCGCGGTTCTTCCATGTCAGGTGACCTTCCTCGATGCGTGCCTGTCCTTATCGTGGCGTACGCGCCCCTGCTGCGTCTCTCGGGTATGCGGCCGACCTCTGGTTGACAGCGCGCTCACCTCCCACGCCGCCGGCCCTGAGGTGGGGGATTGGCGCGCGCTCGATGGGTCTGGGCCACTGGTCGTGCTCGTGAAGGCTTCTCATCTTTTTCTCATGGCACCTTCGATGGAATTGGAAGTGACCTCGTCGCACTCGGGGGTCTATAAGACCAGGCAGGCCAATGACCAGCATGACCGTGGAAGCGGTGCGACTCACCAAACACTACGGGGACCGTAGTGCCATCGAGGACGTCAGCTTCACGGCATCCCGGGAGAAATCGTCGGGCTTCTGGGTCCAAACGGGGCTGGCAAGACCACCACGATTCGACTCCTGACCACGGTCTTGTCCCCAACCAGCGGCGAATTCTCCATTGCCGGACATCCCTCGACCGCGGCAGCCGAGATCCGGCGCTGCGTCGGTGTATTACCTGAGAGCAGCGGCTACCCAGCTCATCAAACGGGCGGCGAGTACCTCCGTTTTTTTGCGCGGCTCTATGGACTGAGCCGCAACGTCGCTCGCACCGTGGCCGCTGAGCTGCTGGCAGCCGTCGGGCTCGAAGATCGCGCTGAATCACTGATCTCGAGCTACAGCCGCGGTATGCGGCAGCGGCTCGGAATCGCACGCTCCTTGGTCAACGACCCCGTTGTGGTGTTTCTCGACGAGCCGACTCTCGGCCTTGACCCGGCCGGTCAAGCCCAGGTTCTGGAGATTATTCGTGGCATCGCCAAAGGCCGCGACGCGACGGTCGTGTTGAGCACTCACTTGCTGCCGGAGGTGGAGCAGGTCTGCTCCAAGGTCGTGATTCTCAACCACGGGCGGGTGATCGTCTCCGGCAGCGTGGGCGAGGTGATCAGTACGGTCTTGATCAAGCAATCCGCCCAGCTTCGGGTGCCACTCGATCTTGTCGAGCGCGCCCGCAACGTGCTGGCGGGATTTCCCGACCTCACTGTCGACCAACTCATGGAGCAGCCCGATGTGCTGACTCTTGCCGTGGACCGGCCGCGCGCTGGCTCAGCTTCGGGGTCCAGCGACCTGATGAATGCCGCACTGGCAGCCATTACGGCTGCAGGGATCCCGGTCCTCCGCTTCGAGCTCGAAGGTGCCCGCTTGTCAGATGCCTTCCTCAAGGTGACCAGCGAGGCGGTCGCATGACGCTTCAAGTGGCGCCTCCGGACGTGGCTACGCCGCAAGACCAAGCTGTGGCTGATCGGCGATCCGGATGGGTCTTGGTTGCCGAGCAAGAGACGCGGGACCTGTGGACCAGTGGCCGTGGTTTGATCTTGCTCTTCCTTTTCAGCATCCTGCTGAGCGGCGTCACGTATCTGACCTCGACCAACCAAGCCCTGAACTTTCTCGAACAGCGTGAGTCAGTCAACCTCGTCCTGCAACTCGCGGTGGCTGTCGGTGTGCTGGTGACGCTGGTCGTCAGCGCCGACGGCATCAGTGGAGAGCGGGAACGCGGAACCCTCGAGAGCCTGCTGGTCACGCCGGTTTCGCGGCGCTCGATCATCGCGGGCAAGCTCATTGCCGCGTTGACGATGTGGGTTGCCACATTCGGAATCACTATCCCGTACGTCTGGGTGCTGGCTCGCGACGTAGGAATCCTGGGCCAGGCTCTGGCACTCGGCTTTCTGGTCGGCACCTTGGTGGCCATCGGCCTTGGTTCGGTTGGGTTGTTGATCAGCGGACTGTGCAACTCGAACAAGACCAGCATTGCTGCCAGCATCTTCTTGCTGTTGATCTTGTTCGCACCAACCCAGCTGCCCAGCGGCCTGCCGCAAGGCGGGTTCTTCGACGTGCTGCTGCGCGCAAACCCGGTGGCCTCGGCCTTGGCCTACATCTCTTCCGTACTCGTCGAAGGCCAGAGCTGGACGGAGGACCTGGTCTTACTGATCACGCCACTCCTCACCGCGATCATCGCAGGCGGCGCACTCGTACTCGCCGGCGAACGGCTGGTCAAGCTGACTCCCGGGGTGAATGCGGGATGAGGGCCCTGATCATGATCGTGCTACTGGCTGGAGTGCTGACCGGAATGCCGGCTCCCGCTCTCGCCGACCCCCTGAATGTCCAGGTCGCCGCCGATCCGCCCGTTGTCTCAACCGTGTTGGGCGGCCACTTCACGATTACGACGGATGTCAAGAACGCCGGGAACGCGCCAACCGGCGAGATCTTGGCGCACTTGAACGTCGCCAGCATCGAGGGCAGCGTCTATGTCGACCCAGAGGACTGGTCGTCCGATCGTAGTCAGCAGCTCTCACTCAAGCCGGGCGAAAGTCGAAAGCTCAGCTGGGAGATTCAGGCCGTCAACGCCGGCCTCTTTGCCGCCTACGTCGTCGTCGTGCCGTTCGGCAACACGGTCAACGGCAACGAAGACCTCACCACCAGTCCGCTGATCCGGGTCGACGTAGCCCAACGAACCACGTTGACTGCCGGAGGCGCATTGCCCGTGGTGCTCGCGGTACCGCTGTTGATCGGCTTGGCCGCTGCCACGGTTCTTGTTCGAGTACGCAGGCGGAGGGCCTGAGGATGAGAGCGGCACCACTGGCGCGTACGCCGCAGCCACAATTTGCTGCAGACCAAGGGGTTGGCAAAGCAACGCCTGCGGTGTCGGTGATCATCGCGACATACAATTCCGGCGGCCTGCTGACCTGCGCCCTGGACGCGCTCGAGGCCCAGACCCTACCCGGACACTTGATCGAGGTTCTGGTTGTCGATGATGGGTCGACCGATGACACCTGGCTCTATCTGAGTGATTTAGAGGGCCGACGCAGCAACATCAAGATCTTCCGGCAGTCCCACACCGGAGGGCCTAGTGCCGGACGCAACCGCGCACTCGCCGAGGCCACCGGCGAGTACGTCTTCTTCCATGATGCTGACGACTATCTCGGCGCTGACGCGCTACGCCGACTTGTCGGAGTCGCTCAGCAGCATGACTCGGATGTCGTAGCCGGCCGGGTCAGTTGGATCGGCCGGCCGGAGGGCGAGCCAGGGCCCACGAAAACGGTGTTCGATGCCGACCTGCTGGACGACGGCGTCTGGCGTTCACTGACACCGCACAAGTTGATCCGCCGGTCCTTGATCGAGGACCATCAGCTCCGCTTCCGGGACGACATGGTGCAGGGCGAAGATCAGGTATTCATGGCTGGCTGCCTCTTTGCCGCTCGTAAGATCAGCGTCCTGAGCGAGACGGATCTCTATCACCGTCGCATGCTCACCGACGGCAGCAACCTGTCGCGGCAACGGCAGACTCTCGCCAATAAACGCCTGACGACGTCCCGGATGGTCGAGATCGTCGCGGCGAACACCCCTCCGGGTGCACGCCGGGATCGCCTGCTGCGACGGGTCTTCGTACGCACTCTCCCACCAGCTTTGAACCGCCCGTTCATGGCGGCTAGACCGGTCGAGCGAAAGGAGTTTCTCGAGGTGATGCGAGCGGAGGTCTTCCCCTATCTCCCGTATTCGGTGTTGGGCGATCTCGGCGATCAACAACGATTGAGAATGCTGACCGCGCGGACCGGCGAGGCGAAGGACCTCGTCGAGCTCAACCGAGTGCTGCGTTCGCCGATGCAGTGTGGCGAGGGCGAGCTGCCGACTTACACGCTCGGTCCCCAGCTCGACCGGCTGCTGAGCGCTGAGGATCGCCAGATCGGGGCGCCGCGGCTGTCTGCGGAGCCGATCTTGTGTCACGTTTCCCTGTCCCGCAGTCGACTGACACTTGTGATCAATCTCGAGGCGCCCAGTGCTCCGGCGGCTCAGCTGAGCATGGCTGCCTGGCTGGCGGGTGCCGATGACTTTGTTGAGCTTGGGCCAGAGGTCTCGCGGGTCGGCTCGACATTGACGTTCGTTGTCGACACTCGGCAACTGTGGCGGGAGGGGATTGGCACCTCCGGTGGATCAGCGGATGGCACTATCGACCAGTGTCAATGGGTTCTGCTGGTTGAGGCGTTGAAGAAAGGACGAAGGGTCGGGGCAAGCCCGATCACCTGGCCGGAGACGTTGGAGCTGGCAGCAATTCGTGTCGACCGGGTGTCGAAGAGCCCGCACATCCAGCTCGGTGCCACCTCAGGCGGGTCAGTCATGATCACCGTGACGCGGCCGAAACGGTCAACGGCGTGGCATCGTCCCCGCCTGGTGGTGTGACCGTCCGGTTAGCGTACGACGGCGAATCCGCCAGTTCAGGGCAGCTTCTCGCCCGCCGCGAGCGTGAGTTGAAGGAATCCGACCGCCTCTAGTTCGCGGGCCCGGGTCAGCGCACCGGCGTCGATTGCGTCAACGCCGCCGGCCTGGATTGCCGAAATGAGCGCCGCTTTGGCGTCGGCGTCATCACCGGCAACCAGAACGGTGGTCTTGTTCGGGCCGACAGCTTTGGCGCCGAGTGTCGCCGCGAACGTGGTGTTGAACGCCTTGAGGACCTTGGAGGACGGCAACGCGGCGGCGAGCTCGGCCGCTTTCGAGCTGTCCGCGGGCACAACCAGGGAGTCGAAGGTCTCGAAGTTCAGCGGGTTGGTGATGTCGACGATGGTCTTGCCGGCCAACTGGTCGGCGTACTTGTCGAGGATGTCCTGGACAGCCGTGTGCGGCACGGCCAAGATCACGATGTCGCCGGATATCGGGCCGGGCGGATCGTCACTGCGTACGTGATCGACTGTTGCGCCGCCGGTGCTGAGCACGCTATCGATGGCCGTGCCCATATTGCCCGCCCCGAAGATCGTGACGTCTGCTATGAAATCCACTTCCTAAGAACTCGCGCGGTTGTAAACGGTGTTCGCAGATCGTACCCATCGCTGTCATTCTGCTCAGCACGAGGGCGATTTCGCCTTGAGATTGCTCCTCATCCACCGCGCACTGATCAACACGAACTGCGCGTACCGTCGGTGTGTGCAAGACATGGCGGAGATCCGTCGCCGGAAACGACGGGCGAACCGAGCCGTCTTGATCGGCCTCTGTCTGATGGCTCTCGCAATGCTGGTCAGCTCGCGGGACCTCGCGCCGCCGATCGCCACCACCGTCGCTGCGATCGTCGGCTTCGGACTGGTGAACTACGGCGTACACGTGGCCTGGCTGGTGTTCTACGACAGCGAGCCTGAGGGCCCGTCCAGCTGATCGCACTCTCTGATCGCTGTTGTCAGGCCGGTGCGGAAGCGTCGTGCAGCAGCCGCTGGACCATCTCGTCGTCGACCTGTGCGAAGAACGCACCGACCACGTCCTCGATCTCGTCGAAACCCGCAGCGCAGAAGAGCAACGGCTGGTAGTGGGTGATGTCATATCCCTGAACCCCCATCCGACCGACGTCGAGCGGCCGGAGTTCGGCCTGAGCGATCTGCTGAATCTCCCCGTACGAAGAGAGCAGGCCCGCGCCGTAAGTGCGGACTTCGCCGCGCTCGCGTACCACACCGAACTCCAAGGAGAACCAAAAGACCTTGGACACGAACTCCAGCGCTTCGGTTGTCTCCACCCGACGGGCGGCCTGGCCGGCAACCTGGTAAAGCGCGGCGAAACGATCATGTGCAAGGCAATTGCCGTGCCCGAGGACCTCGTGGATGACGTCGGGTTCGGGTGTGTAGAGCGGCACGGAATGGTGCCGAATGTACTGCGTGGAGTGGAAGATGCCATCCGCCAACGAGCCGTAGAACTCCAGGAGTGGAACCAGACCTGCCGCCGGCACGTACTGGAAACCGGTCAATGGTCGGAGCATGTCGTTGACCTCGACCAGTTGCGGAATCCGATCCTCGGGAAGTCGGAGTCGCTCCTTGCCTTCGAGATACGCGGCGCAGGCCAGCCGCTCGTGCAGGTTGTGCAACTCCCTGCTGACGATCCGCCAGACCTCGTGCTCCGCGTCGGTGTAGGTCGCGATAGGCGGTGGCGTACCCGGCTGCCAATCCATGGCGAGCGTGGCGAGAGCGTTGCGGCGAGCCCGATATTCCGGGTCCACTGCTCCTGGATGGTTGTCACCGAGATGAACGGTGACGTCATCTCCGGTGCGCGTCACCGGTGCATAAAGCTGAGCTTCTTCAAACATCGCTGCCTCCGGGGTGTCCGGACGTCGCGCAGCGCGGCGCCGTTCTGGGTGGCAGTCGCTCTGCGTGCCATCGACGACCGCCGGGCCGGATTGTGGCGGCCCACGACTCAGCTTGGCACAGCCGTCCAAGCCGCGGAGACGTGCCCTGAGCTGGTGCGTGCGGCAATATGTCGAGCGATATATTCGGCGTCGCGGGCCACCCCACCCACCAATGACGAGGCGAGCGACGTGAGAAAGAACAGCCCGATGAAGTAGCAGCGGGGCTCCGCCGTTATGCCACGATCATGAACCGGCCGACCGTCGTGATCGAATACGTCGAGCCTGACCCAGTCGAACGATGGTCGATACCCGGTAGACCAGATGACATTGCCGATGTCTGCGATCTGCCCGTCTTCCATGACCGGTCTGCCTTCCCGAACAGCAATCGTTCTGGGGAGGCGTACGACCCCGGCGGCATCCAGATCCTTCGGCCTAACTCGGCCCAGCGGCAGGGTCGTTGCCAGCATGTGAGGCCGCATCCTGCGGCCGATCGGGTTGGCCACGCTGGCCACCCGGGAGATAAAGAACCAGAAGGGTGGTGTCAGAATCCGGTCGAACATGCTGCATGGCCGGGCGGGCTCGGTGCCCGGGTGCGTGCCAGAGAGCCAGGTTCGGTGGGTCGCGGCAACCTCTAGCGCGATCTCAGCTCCCGAGTTGGCGGCGCCCACGACCAGGACAGCGCCCTCGCTCAGCTGCGCCGGTCTTCGGTATTCGCTGGAATGCAGCTGCACGATGCTGGCGTCGAGCTGGTTTGCGAAGTTTGGCACGTACGGCGCCTGGTAGCCGCCGGTAGCCAGCACCACATTGTCGGCCTCGAACCGATGATCACCGGCGGTGATCACGAAATCGTTTTTGATCTTGGTGACCGACTGCACCCGGGTATTGTTCCGGATCGGAAGATCAAATCTAGCTGCGTAGGTCTCAAGGTAGTCGGCCATCTCACCCTTGCTCGGGCAACGACTCCGCGGCCCCGGGAACTCCAGACCCGGCAAGTCGCTGAGGTACGCAGGTGTGAAGAGCCGCAGTGAGTCCCAGCGGCGCCGCCAGGAATCACCGGTTCGCTCGTTTGCATCCAAGATCACAAATGATCTGCCAAGTTGGGCAAGGTGGTAACCGACCGCCAAGCCTGCCTGACCGCCGCCGACAATGACAGTCTCGACTTCTTCGCCCATGAGGTGAAAATAGGCGTCGAGCTGAGATCCGGCATCACTGAAATCCCCCATCCTTGTTGCGCTGGAATGGTCATTTCTGACCATTCCATCCTCAGATGAGGCTGTGTTCGAGGGCGAAGGCCGTCGCCGCCGTGCGCGAGTGGGAGTGCGGAGCCTGGCCCTAACTAACAGAGCATGCAGGTGCGCCTCGGTAGCAACAGCCGAATCGCCGCGGCGGCATTCACCGGGTAACATGAGAGACGCTGTACATGACAGCCGGCCTGGGGCTGGAGCCGCCGTTCACGGACACGCCGCGACTCCACGAGCATGGTGCTTCCGCTCAGGCAGCCACCGGGACTTTGATCTGAGTTGGGTCCCCAGCAATGACCACACTTTTAACATCTACCTCTACCGGGGAACATCCGGATCCTGGTCCATCAGTGACCCTGCGATCGTCTGATGAGCCTTCGCGATCCGACGCGCCGACGTCACCCACTCGTGACAGGGCAGGCAGTTCCTTCACCGCGTTGACCCGGAGCATCCATGAGATGGGGCTGATGCGCCGCCGCTACGGCTACTACTGGGCCAAGCTGATCGGTGCCGTCCTCGTTCTGGCCGCCTGGATCGTGGGTTTCATATGGATCGGCGACAGCTGGTGGCAGCTCGCCAACGCCGGACTCTTCGCGGTTGTGATGACCCAGATCTCGTTCTTAGGTCATGACGCCGCGCATCGTCAGATCTTCAGATCCGGCCGGTGGAACGATTGGGTCAGCCTGATCATCGCGAACCTGCTGGTCGGAATGAGCTACGGCTGGTGGCAAAGCAAACATAACCGCCACCACGCGAACCCGAACAAGGTGGGAGCCGACCCGGACATCGCGCTGACCGCGATCGCCTTCACACCCGAACGAGCGACCAGGCACCGCAGCCGGCTGATGAGGTGGCTGGTGGCGCATCAAGGCTGGTACTTCTTCCCGATCCTGCTGCTCGAGGGCCTCTCGTTGCACAAGGACGGGATCAGCCGCATCATCAGTCGGGACAAGATCCAGCGTCGCTGGGTCGAGATCAGCTTCACCACCTTCCGACTTGCAGGATTCGCTGTTCTGGTGTTCCTCGTCCTCCCCCCGGAGAAAGCAGTCGCGTTCCTCGCTGTGCAGCTGGCCGTATTTGGCCTCTATATGGGCTCGTCGTTCGCGCCCAACCACATCGGCATGCCGCTGGTGTCGTCTAAGTTGAAGTTGGACTTTCTGCGCCGGCAGGTTCTGATGAGCCGCAACATCAGCGGCGGGACCCCGATCTCGGTGTTCATGGGTGGGCTGAACTATCAGATTGAGCACCATCTGTTCCCCTCTATGGCGCGACCCTATCTACGTAAAGCGCAGCCGCTCGTTTCCGCGTACTGCGACGCCCAAGGCATTCCCTACACGCGCACCACGCTGTGGCAGTCCTACCGCGCCGTCATCGGCTACCTCAACACCGTCGGACTACGCGGCAAAGACCCTTTCCTATGCCCCATGGTCGCTCAACGCCGCGCCCTCTAACCCTGCACATTGCGAGACTTGGTCAGCGGTTACTAGCGGTCATTGCGTTGAACCTTCAAGCTCCTCTCGGGGGAAACAGCAGCACGAATCGGAGGAAACCGATGCGACAGCAACCAGCGGCTGAACAGCCGACCCCACCGAGAACGTACCGTCCGCTACGTCAAATCGTCGTGTTCTTATGCATCACGTACGGGCTGACG
Source organism: uncultured Actinomycetota bacterium (assembly GCA_963845915.1). GTDB lineage: Bacteria > Actinomycetota > Actinomycetes > Propionibacteriales > Propionibacteriaceae > Microlunatus. The sequence continues at coordinate 11,059 of CAWJUB010000028.1, read as the reverse complement.
CTCGCCATTGCGCTCGCTCTACCGCACGCCGGGATCGCACCGCTGCTCGCCATTGCGGTTCCGGTGATCGCAGTGGCGCTCACCGTCGCCTTCACCGTGCCGCATGGTCAGCGACGCGCGGTCTGGGCGGCGGTCGGATTCAACCCGCGGAGAGGCCGGGGTCTGCTCATCGCCGTCCTCGGGCCGGCGGTAATCATCGCCGTGAGCTTCGGCGTCGCGGCCGCCTTCGGGGTAGTCCAATTTACGGGCCTGCCTCCGGGCTTCGGCAGGGGCGTCTTCAACCTCACCGTAACCATCATCATCTTCGCGGTCGTCTTCCTCGGCGAAGAGATCGGCTGGCGCGGCTACTTGCTCTTTCGCGTGGCTGAGCTCACCTCCGGGCGGCGTGCGGCGGTCATAACTGGTGCCTTCCACGCGATCTTCCATCTACCCTTGCTGCTGCTCACCACCACATACCAGAACGAGGGAAAGCGTTGGATCGTCGTACCGATGGTCATGATCACGCTTACGCTGGCAGGTGTCTGGTATGGGTGGCTCCGACTATGGTCTGGAAGCATCTGGCCGGTCAGTCTCTCTCACAGCGCCTTCAACAACCTGATCGCGGGCGTCGCCGGCGTGGCGACTGCAAGCTCGCCGGCGGCAATGGCCTATGTGACGACCGAGACGGGGGTGGTGACGATGATCACCATGGTGCTGGTCGCAGGCTACCTACTGACCCGCAGAGCCGCAGACTTCAAGAAAGCCGAGCCGAAAACCCCGCTGCCGACCACCAGTTCGCCCATTGCCGCACGTCGGGCACGTGCGGAGGATCCGACCTAGATCCGCTAGTCGGCGCATCCACTCGCATCCATCCACCGATGTTCAGAGACCGCCAAGACATCTGGCGCAGGCAGCTTGACATGCCAATGCGCTATTTAGTTGCTGATTCCGACTCTTAATGATCAAGAGGGCGCTCCACGCCGCTGGCCGCTCCCACGGGTCCCCGCTTTGCTGCGGGCCGCCGCGCGCCCCCGAGGGTAGAACTGGGCTTCTGGGGTCGTCGCGCTCATCGATACGGCATCGGTTCCGCATTCTTGGGTGACGGTCCGCTTGCGAGCCTTCCGGTTTTTCGGCGCGGCGGCCGTTCGGGTCCACGGGGGACAATCCGCGTGTGATACCGTCGAGCCGGTCCACCTCCGGTCGTCGTTCGGTCGAGCGTACGCGTCCGCTCAACCTGCTCGCCGTCATCTTCCTGATCGATGTGATCTTGATCTGGAGTTTTCCGGACGGGCCGCCGGCATCCGTGAGCGCCCTGAACGTCATCGCCTGGATCGTCTGGGGATGCTTCGCGCGGACTACGTCGCGCGGTCGCTGTTCTCCGTTGGGAAGGCGAGGTTCGTCCGGACACACAAGTTGGATCTGCTCATGGTCCTGCTTCCGATGCTGCGGCTGCTGCGCATCTTCCTGTCCTGCGTCGCAGCCTCGCGTCGGTGAGCACGGAGCGGATCGCCGGGTCGATCGTGAGCCTCGTGGTCGCAGCCGTATTCGTCAGCGCCTTCTTCATGTGGCGCGTGGAGTACAACGCGCCCGGCGCAACCATCACCACCTTCCGCTATGCGTTGTGGTGGGCCATCGTCACCACTACGACGGTGGGCTACGGCGATTACACACCGGTCACGCTCGAGGGCCGTGTCATCGCCACGGCCGTCATGGTCGTGGGCGTCGGACTGATCGGCACGGTGAGCGCCACCGTGGCGGCGTGGTTCGTCAGGCGGCACAGCGAGCCGGTCACCGAGTCCGCCGACGTCGCGTCGGCGGATACTGAGCCCGCAGCCGCCACGACCGGCGACACGCAGACCGCGCTGCTGGACCGCCTCGACGAACTTGCCGCAAAGCAGGACGAGATTCGCGCCATACTGATCGAGCTGCAGCGACCGCCGACCAGTAGTTGATGACGCGACCCTGCCCCAGCCCGGGTCCAACTGAATGGAGTCGGGACGCTCGGCTAGCACAATATTTGCAACTTGACCTTGCTGTGCCGACCACACCCATTTCTTGCAGAAGGGCCGGTCCTGCCGGATCAATGCTGGCTGGTTACCAGAAGGGGTCCCGCCGTGGGGGATCGACCAAGAACAACGACCACAGGTCAACAGCCGGATCCGACGCCTCAACGCCCCAACACCGATTGGCACCACGTGGTCGCCGACGACAATCAGCCGCCGCCTGATGGCACGGTCACTAGCCGATCCGGCGGCGCAGGGACGACTCCCGCAGCGCCGGCGGTAGATAGCCGGAGTCGTCACGGTTGAGTGTGGCTCCAGGGGACACGATCTTGTCGATGCGATCGAGAACGTCATCGCCGAGCGTGACATCCAGGGCGCCCAGTTGGGATTCCAGCTGTTCCATCGTCCGTGGCCCAATTATCGGCGCGGTGACGGCTGGATGCGCGAGAGTGAAGGCCAAGGCTAGATGAACGAGCGAGAGCCCAGCGTCCTCAGCGAGCAAAGCGAGCTCTTCGGCGGCATCGAGCTTGGCCCGATTGCCGGGGTTGCTCAGGTCATAACGCCCGGGAAGCCGCTGCGCACGATGCGAAGCCGGCACCTCATGTCCCTTGCGGTACCGGCCGGTCAGCCAGCCACCGGCAAGTGGGCTCCACGGAATGACGCCCATCCCATACTTCTCCGCTGTCGGCAAAACGTCGGCCTCGATGCCGCGTACCAAGATCGAATACGGCGGCTGCTCGGTCACGAACCGACCCAGTCCACGTCGCTCCGCCACCCATTGCGCCTCGACGATTTCGTGCGCGGGATAAGTCGACGAGCCGAAGACTCTGATCTTGCCCTGCCGCTGCAGGTCGGTCAGCGCGCCAAGCGTCTCCTCGACGTCCGTGGCTGGGTCTGGACGATGAACCTGATACAGGTCGATCCAATCGGTCTGCAACCTGCGCAGGCTGTTCTCGACCTCACGGGTGATCCAGCGTCGGGAGTTGCCACGCTTGTTGGGGTCGCCCTGTTCACCGAACTGCACGCCCATCTGGGCATGAACTTTCGTTGCCAGGATGACGTCGTCCCGCCGCCCACCGGCAAGCGCCTTGCCAACGATCTCCTCCGACTCGCCTTGGGAGTAGACGTCAGCGGTATCGATGAAGTTGATGCCGGCATCGAGCGCGCGGTTAATGATCTTGATTGAAACATCATGATCAGGCTCACCCCAAGCGCCGAACATCATGGCGCCCAAGCAGAGCGGGCTGACCTGCATGCCGCTACGTCCTAAGCTGCGATATTCCATAGCCACAGCTTAGGTATGGCGCGTGCGGCTGGGATCTGACCTCCCCGCCTCGCGGATGCCCGGAAGAAACTGCGCAATTAGGCGCGGACCAGTCCGACTTCGTACGTGTCGGCTTTCGGGGAAAGCCGGTATCGAATTTCGCCTGCACGACCGCCAAGGTGTCACCGAACTTAGCTGCCGTGGTCGGGGTCTCGAAGTTCTCACTGGTGATCACTTTCGTGACCGTCCCAGCGGTCAGCTGCTTGTTGAGGCGGCAGGGGCCAGACTGGCCGCCAGGGCAGTCAAAATCACTAATGGAACTGCGACACGTCGGATCCACGTGGTAGCCGAAAGTGGCTGAGCAGTCTTGGGCATCGTCTGTCACGGTCCTTCCCCCGATTGGCCGCGCGAGCGGTTACGCTGCCGCACCGACCTTACGCCAGCGGCGACCGTAAGCCAGGCAAAACGTGAAGCTCAGGAGGCCAGCGCCTTCTGCTTCAGCTTGTCGAACTCGTCCTGGCTGATCGTGCCGTTGTCCAGCAGCGTCTTCGCCGAGGCGATTTGCTCCGCCGGGTTGCCGCGACTCGCCACCGACTGGATGTATTGATCGGTGGCTGCCTGCGCGCTCTGCACCGCCCCGGCCTGCCGCTCGGCCATTCCACGGCCTCGAGCGATCAAGTAAATGAGGGCCGCGAGGAACGGGAAGATGATCAAGAAGATGATCCAGAGCGCTTTCCACCAGCCGCTCAAGTCCTTGTCCCGGAACAGATCACCGATGATCTGGAACAGCACCATGAGGTAGCAAACAAGGAAAAAGCTCCAAATAAGAAGCCAAAAGAAGTCCGAGAAGTTCATCTACGTCAAACCTTCCGTTCGCGCCCGAAAAAGCTGGTGAGCGCCAGCCGCGATTCACTGTAGAGCATCAGTCGTGGCACATTGCGGAGTTTGACGCTTCTTCGCAGAGAGTTCGTGTCCTCGATTCGCGACTTTGCTCAGTGTGGCCACATTCATCACCCATGAGGGGTGATCCCACCTCATCGGGGTCGTGAGAATATCGACGTCAGGTTGACGCGAACACTGCAGCGAGAGACCCACGCCGATGGCGTGGGAGGTGGACCATGACTGAGCTGGACAACATGACTGATCAAGATCTCGGGCCCTGGGCCCGATCGACTACCTGGCGCTGGAGTTTCCCGAAGCGAGAATGAAAGGCGAAGGCCTGGCTGCAATACTCGATCTGGTCGACCGAGGCCTCGTCCGGATTCTCGACCTCCGGGCCGTCAAGCGGGAGGCTGACGGCACCTTCACCGAGATCGAGATTGCCGACTTCGACAGCGACGGCACCCTCGACCTTGCTGTTTTCCGCGGGGTCTCATCGGGATTGTTGGACAACGACGACCTGAGCCAAGCCGCCTCACTCATTGATCCAGGAAAAGTTGTCGCCTTGCTGGTGTGGGAGAACACCTGGGCGGCTCCTTTCGTCTCGGCCATGAGGCGAGTTGGCGCGGACGTCATTGCCAGTGGCCGGATTCCGGCCGACGAAGTGGTCGCAATGCTTGACGTACTCGAGGCCGAAGAGGCCCAGGCACAGGCGACCTAGAGAACGCCGCAATAGAGAGAGGACGAACGATGGGACTCCTTCGTGGTGTGGCGCGGACTGCGGTTGTTGCCGGTACGGCGACTGCGGTTTCCAACCGTGTATCACGGCGCCAAGCGAATCGATGGGCGGAGAAAGACCAGCAGCAGGCGGATGCGGCGTACGAGGAGCAGCAGGCTGCCCCTCAACAGCAGGAGGCGCCGCCACCGCCTCAGGCACCCGCGGAAACCGACGTACTTTCCCAGCTTCAACAGCTTGGGGAGCTCAAGTCAGCCGGGGTACTGACTGAGGAGGAGTTCGCAGCTCAGAAGGCCAAGATTCTCGGTAGCTGACGACGAGCGTTCCCTCTACTACAGGGGGTCCAGCGGGCTGCCAGCAATCGCGTAGGGTGCGGGACGTGAAACCGTTCCTCCTGCTCGGGATTCGCGCTGATGATGTTGCCGCCGACGACGAGTACGGCGCCATGCTTCGATTCAGTGGTCTGGACGAAGGACAGTTGCGACGATTCCGACTGGAACAGAGCGAGCTAGGCACGACTGATCTTGATCAGTGGTCCGGAATCATCTTGGGCGGAGGGCCGTTTCAGGCCAGCGATCCGGAGGACGCCAAGTCTGCGACGCAACGTCGAGTAGAGGCCGAGCTGGCCGCGCTGTTCGATCAAGTAGTGGAGCGCGATTTCCCTTTCCTTGGCGCGTGCTACGGGATCGGAACGCTCGGCCGGCATCAAGGCGCAGTTGTCGATCACACCTTCTACGAGCCGATCGGCGGTATCCAGATCAAGCTCACCGAAGCGGGGGAACAAGATCCTCTCTTTAGTCGTGCCGGATCCCAGTTCGGCGCTTACGTCGGGCACAAGGAGGCAATCAGCAAGCTGCCGGCGCACGCGGTGATACTGGCGTACTCGGAGTCTTGTCCCGTACAGGCGTTTCGCGTCGGTACGCGCGTCTACGCCACGCAGTTCCACCCCGAGCTCGACTTGGATGGCCTGGCGACTCGGGTTGAGGTGTACAAGTACGCCGGCTACTTCGAACCGGAGGAGGCTGATGCCGTGATGGCCGCCGCCCGCGCGAGTGGGGTTACCGATGTGCCAAACATCCTGAGGGGATTCGTCGAGCTGTTTGCTCGCGACGGCGACGGCTGACTTCCCGCTACAGCTGGGTGAGGCCAACGCCGAAGATCACGACACCGATCATGAACATCATGGCGGATGTCAGCACGCGCCCATTCGCACTGATCCAGTCGCGGGCCGAGATGAGCTTTGGCTCAACCTTTTTGGGTGCCAGAAATGAGGCGACGATCGGTATCACGACGGTCGATGTCGCGATCAAGGTGTAGATGACGATGACGGCAGCAAATTGCAGCGTTGTTGACTGAGCGCCGCATGGAGGGCGAGGCCGGCGGTGATACCGAGGAGCAAGCCTTTAGGCCGGAGATTCAGGACAACGCCGACCGCAAAGGAAACCAGGCCATTGAATGAGTCGACCGCAGCGAGCCAGCGCGGCATACCTGCTGCCGAAGCCTGAGAACGTCGGCGTATCTGAACCGCCCCGAGCACGATCAACGCAGCGCCGATCAGGAGCTCCAGGACTCCGGTCACCTTTTCCTGAGCTCGGCGGGGGACCGTGGGTAGCACCTGAGCGCTGACCGCGCTGACGCCCATCACGCCAACGACCCCAATCACCCACCCGATGAGGAACGGAAGTGCGGTTTTGCTTCGATTGGGCGACAGCAAGAGCAAGATCGTTACCGTGATAGGCACGGAACTGACGGCGACAGCGACGGCGATCGGAAGCAGCGCGCCTAGTGCTTGCCACATGTGCTGAACCGTCTCCTACCGCCAACGTGCGGACCACGCTATCGGACCGCGAACGACGTTGGGCCACGACGCGTCAACAGCCCGTCCGGTCCAAGATCGATTCGTGAACCAAAGCGACGGCTCACCTTGTCAAGCACCCTTTGCAGCCAGCGTGCGTCATGGTCGGCAGCTCGATGCAAGCTCATCCGGCGAGCCTGCATCGGTGCCATGCGCAGTTCAATCAGCTCACCGGAGCGTGGATCCAGCCGTGGCAGGTAGAGCAGACGAAGATCACTTCGATACTGCTCGTGTCCGCCGATGCCTTCGTAATCATCGACAAGATCACCGCAGCCGTACAAGATTAACTTTCGGTGATATACCTCGAGCGGTCGCGGATGGTGTGAGGAGTGGCCATGGACGAGATCGACTCCGCCGTCGATAAGGCGACGCGCAAAGCGGGGGAGATCTGAGTCGATCTGATAGCCCCAGTTCGAGCCCCAATGAACTGAAACGACCGCCAGGTCACCAGGCTGCCGTACCCGGAGCACCTGGCGGCACAACACGTCGGCGGCCGTATCGGTGAGAGTGGTCACGAGGTGGACACCTGGCCGATCACCGGCCGCCGCCCAACCGTGTGGGATGCCGCTGGACGGGCTGCCAAACGCGAAAACGAGTACCCGGCCGCCGGTCTTGGGGATCGAAATGACAGCGGGCGCCAGAGCCTCACGGAGAGATCTTCCAGCTCCCGCATATCGATAGCCAGACCCGACGAGGACATCGAGGGTTTCGAGCAGCCCGCTGCGGCCGAAGTCGAGTACGTGGTTGTTGGCTAGCACGCAGGCATCCGGCTGGATCGCTGTCAGCGCCTTGATATTTTCAGGATTCATCCGGTAGTGAACGGCCTTGCCCTGGGCGTAGTCGTCGCTGGTGGTGATGCTTGTTTCCAGATTGATGATCCGCGCGTCGCAGCCCGCATCCTTGATCACGCCTATTGCGTCTCCCCACGGCCATGACCAATCCACGGGCTGCGGAATCGGTCCGTTTGCCCGCGCCGCCAGATCGACATAGCGACGAGCGTCGCGCACGACGCGCTCGTACAACATTGGCTTTCCGGGATGCGGGAGAATCTGGTCGAGCCCGCGACCGAGCATCACGTCGCCGCAGAGAAACAAGGCCAGAGCGTCGTCACGCGCTGGCCTGCGCGCAGCCTCGGACATCCCTTCACAGCGTAGAGCTCTGCCCGGGTAGCCGCTGCGCTATGCCGATCATGCAAACTGAGGCGATGGATACCGTTCTTGTGACCGGGGGTACGGGGCACCTGGGTCGGGATCTCGTCACCCGGCTCAAGCGTTCCTGCCGGGTACGCGTGCTGGCTCGATCGGCCGGATCAGACCCTGAGGTGGAGTGGTTTCGCGGCGACCTTGCCACCGGCGATGGCATTGCCGAGGCCGTTGTCGGCAGCCAGACGGTGATCCATGCGGCGACACTCTCCCCGGCTGCGCGTCGCGGCTACATCGTGCCCAAAGACCTCTGGTCCAGTCCGACCTCGGTTGATCGTGATGGTACGGAGCGGCTGCTGGACAAGGCCGCTGACGCGGGCGTCGGCCACATCCTCTACGTCTCCATCGTGGGTATTGACAAGCCGCGAGTCCCCTACTTGCGGCGCAAACTGGAGGCCGAATCCCTAATCCGTCAGGGTCGCATTCCGTGGTCGATTGCCCGCGCGACGCAGTTCAACTGGCTGCTTGATCGCATGCTCGGCAGAATGGCCCGGCTGCCGATTGTGCCGCTGCCGGACTTGCAGGTTGAGCCAGTGGATACCACTGACTTCGCCGACTACCTCGTCGAATCTGTCACCAAGGGCCCGGCCGGCCGACTTGCCGATTTTGGCGGGCCAGAGATTCTCACGTTCTCGCAGGCGTTCGATCAGTGGCAGCAAATCCGGGAGCGCCCAGTACGTACGATGCGCGTCCCCCTCCCCGCAGCTGTCAGCAATGCCGCTACGGCCATGTCAGTGAGCGGTCCCGGCAGCAGCAGGGGGAGCGTGACATGGTCCGACTGGCTGCGTTCTCACGAGGCCGAGTGATCGATCTCGCCGACCTCGCCCGGAATCGCTTTTCGGTTCGAAGCAATTGTGCGAACGCGGGCCGCCACCAGCAGCAGCCAACCGCCGATTGCCGTTATCAGTAGTCGTTGCATGATTCCGACCCACGGTCCTTCCATCTGGAAGAACAGCAGGGCTAACGCGGTGCTAGCGAGGAGCGCAGACCAGATGACGAGTGATCGCCATCGCACCAGCCGGGAGAAGGTCCAGGTGAGAACGAACATGCCGATAACGACACAAAGGAAGCAGACGGCGGCGGTCAAGATGTGGATCCAGCCAAAGACCGAGTGTGAATAGAGATCAGCTTTGCTGTCGATGCGGTCGGTCGGGAAGATCGCGACGACCACAGCACCGAATCCATAGATTCCGATCAGTAACGGACCGACGATCGATCCGCGGGCGCCGCTCGTGAGCCGGTAGATCGGATAAGCAAGACCGATGATCCCGAGACCAGAAATCACGAAAGCCACAGTCTGGACCCACCCGTACCGACCCAGCACCAACTCGCTGACGTTGTCACCGACCAGACGGTATTCGGAGGCCAGTGGCAGAAGCCAGGCGCTGCCCAGGAATACCACTTGGCTCACGATGGCAAATAGCGCGAACTGGCGTAGCCGTTTCATCGCTGGCATTCCCTACGAGGGCTGCAAGATACATGCATAGCTGCTACAACCATTGCTAATGACCGAGCATAGCTACTGAATGTGTAACCAGCGATTTCTTCGCGATTCCCGAGCTAGCTCAGGGATCTCGTACAACGCCTACATTGCGATCGCAGTTCGCAACGCGCGAGAGTTGATTCAGCTCTGTGGCTGCGTAATGTTCACCATCCAGGGCACACCGAACCTATCGGTGCACATCCCGAATTGATCTCCCCACATCTGCTTCTCGAGCGGCATGGTGACGTCGCCTTCGTCAGACAGCTTGTCCCAGAAGCCCTGAAGCTGCGATTCGTCATCACCGCTAAGGCTCACGGTGATGTTTCCGCCAGGCGCGAATTCCATTCCCGGCGGGGTGTCTGAGGCCATCAGTGTGAAACCTTGATCGGTATCAAGCTGTCCATGCATGATGTTGTCTGCCCCGGGCGCATTCTGATCGCCGTATTCGCCGAAGGTATTGAGCCTGAGCTCGCCACCGAAGACATCTTTGTAAAACTCCATCGCCTGCCGGGCGTTGTCGCGGAAGCTGATGTAAGGGTTGAGAACCGAGGGCACGGTGGCTCCTTCCGAGTCTGTGATGGGCTGCTCGTCGCAGATTACTCACGCGCTCGGACAGTTCCGCGCCAACCCCCGGTCCTCAGGAGTTGATCATCCAGCGATGCCCGAACGGTTCATGGAAGGTCGCCGTTCGACCGTACTCGCTCGATTCCGGGCCGCGATCGAGCGTCGCGCCGTTTGTTACGGCGGCCGCGGCAACCTCGTCGCAGTCGAGCACCTCCAGATGCAATGAGACGGGGGCGCCATTGGACAGCGATTCCCGAACAGTGATCATTCGCTCCCGATGGCGGCCCAGCGCGGCCAGTCGTTGATCAACTTGTACGACGTGACGAGTAATTGTTTCGCTCAGCTCGCCAGGAGAGTCCGTTACATCCCGGGCGATGTCTGACAGTGGCAGACCTAGCTGCCGGAGCAGAGGGATGCGGTAAGGCGCCGGAGATCATAGGTTGCATAGACGCGATGCCCGCTCACCAAGCGTTCGGATGGCTTGAGCAGACCCAGCTCCTCGTAATGGCGCAGCGTTCGGGCGGTCAGGCCGGTTCGAGCCGAGACCTGGCCGATCCGCCAGGGTGTCTCGGAGTGTTCAACCATCCCTCAACGTAGAACTTGACGTCGCGGCAGGTTCAAGAGCTTGTCCTCGGCGAACCCGCACGACTAGTATTTTGCATCACCCTTGTCCAAGGTTTGAGCGACTTCTGTTCAGGCGTGAGTCAGGTCGCGACATGTACACGATCAAGCGTGTCTCTGAGATGGTGGGCGTACCGGTTGCCACCCTCCGTGCATGGCAACGGCGCTATGGCGTTGTCAATCCGGGGCGCTCGAATTCGGGTTACCGGTTGTACGGTGCCCGAGATATCGCCGTGCTACGCCGCATGCAGTCCCTAGTCGCATCCGGATGGTCACCCAAGGAGGCAGCGGCGGCAGTGTCGGGCGAAGCTGATTTTGAGACTGACCCGAGAAACGTCCGGCGTATCGAGCCGCCCGCGAGAGCGGCGGCGCTGGCGACGAGCACATCAGTTGAGGATCTGGTCGCCGCGGCCATCGATCTCGACCCACTCGCGGCCAGCCGGCTGCTGGACGAACATTTCGCCACTAGCTCC
>CAWJUB010000027.1:0-72529 GCA_963845915.1 uncultured Actinomycetota bacterium | reverse complement strand
TCGGGACGGTCCCCACTCTCCGGCTCAGACCGCTGGAATTCGAGCCGGACCTGGTGCGACGTGACCTCTACAACCTCGAGATCGAGAACGTAACCGACCCTGCGCTGCACACACTCTTCCGGGCGAAGCGAGACGAGATAGCAAGACAGATCACAGCCTTGGAGGATCGCGACACTTCACGGTTCGTGTACGGGTCGCTGCAGCTCTACGGAGGGATCGCCCAGCCTCTCGCGTCCGCCGCGGAGGAGCTGCTCGAGACCATCCCAGCCCGAGCTCCCAGCACCCGGAGCGTCACGGCCGGGGCGTTCGCGGAGGCGGCTCGTGCGGAGTTCGATCGATACCGTGCCGTGTATCCAGACTTCCCGGCTCACATCGAGGTGCGCGACGACATCTCCGAGCTGATGGTGTCGTTCGGCCGGCTGCTCATCCCCGAAGCCGCCGCTTTCAGGGCGGACCGCGTCGAGCCCTTGCTGCATCACGAGGTCGGCACCCATGTCGTCACCTACCAGAACGGCGCCAGGCAACCACTGACGCTGCTGACGATCGGACTGCCTGGCTACGACGAGACCCAAGAGGGCCTTGCCGTGCTCGCCGAGTACCTGACCGGCGGATTGGACCCGCGGCGTCTCCGCGTGCTCGCGGCAAGGGTCGTCGCCATCGGCAAGATGCTCGACGGCGCCGGATTCCTGGAGATCTTCGAATCGTTACGGGCAGAACATCGGATACCGGCGAGGACCGCTTGGTCCATCGCCATCCGGGTCGTCGTCGGGGGCGGTTCGGTGAAGGACGCGATCTACCTCCGTGGGATCACGCGCATCCTCGAAGCCCTCGCAGAGGGCAGCAGCCTCGATGTCCTCTTCGTCGGCAAGCTCGCGTTGGACCACATCCCGTTGATCCAGGACCTGCTCGACCGCGAGGTGCTCCAAGCACCATGGGTCCGTCCACGCTGGCTGGACGTGCCCGGCGCTCAGGAGCGCCTGGACAGGCTGCGCGCGGGCGCGTCGGTCACGGACCTGTACGAAGGAGAGGTGTCGGCATGAGGCTTGCCTTCTTCGTCAACGACGTCGCTACCGAGGTAGACGAGTACACGACGACGCGGCTGGCGAGGGCCGCGGCCCAGGGCGGGCATGAGGTTTGGTACGTCGGGGTCGGAGACGTCGAGCTCGGGGAGAGCGATGGGCAGCTCGTGGCCCGGGCTCATGCCGCAGAGTTCGACAAAGACGACACGCTCGAAAGCTTCATGGAGCGCATCAAGGAGCGCGACGCCGAACGGATCGTCATGGACGACCTCGATGCCTTGTTCCTGCGAAACGAATCGATCGACGATCTGCAGGAGCGGCCGTGGGCAAGTCCACTGGGTGTGGTCTTCGGCCAGATGCTCAAGGCTCGAGGCGTAACGGTGGTGAACGACCCGATGTCCCTGATACGCGCAACGAGCAAGCTCTACCTGGAGGAGTTCCCCGAGAAGATCCGACCGCGATCGCTCGTGACGCGCGACCCGGAAGCGATCGAGCGGTTCGTCGGCGAGGTCGGCCACTCCGTCGTCAAGCCTCTGTACGGAGCCAAAGGTCGGAACGTGTTCATGATCGAGGACGAGGGCGAAGCGAACCTCGCGCAGATGACGGAGGCGGTGCTGCAGGACGGCTACGCGATCGTTCAAGAGTTCGTCGACGGCGGTGAGGACGGCGATGCCCGGATCTTCCTGCTCGAGGGACAGATCCTCGAGCGCGACGGGAAGCTGGCCGCCTTCCGGCGAGTGCCCACGGGTAACGACCCGCGGGCCAACATCAGCACGGGCGGACGCTCGGTCCCTCTCGAGATCGGTGACGTGGAACGCGGCATCGTCGAAGCGATGAGCAAGAAGCTCGTGGCCGACGGCATGTACTTCGTCGGCATCGATGTGATCGGCGACAAGGTGGTGGAGATCAACGCGGAGAGCCCGGGCGGGATGCAGAGCGTCGAAAGGCTCTACGAGATCGACGTCTGCCCAACCGTCATCGAAGCCCTGGAGCGCCGCACCGGCTCGAAGTCCTGAGCATTGGCCCTCAGGGAGCTGCGGCCGCGGCGAAGGCCTATGCCGTTGTCATTAGGGGGACGTGGCGGCACCGGCGATACCGGACAGCACGGTGAGCACGTACGGAATCGATGCTCCCGGTGCCCAGACCCATTTCAGCTCCGCCAGCACAAGCCACAAGTTGTTAAGGGTGAGACGACGTAAGGGGGAGCGATCGAAGAGCGCTTGCAGAGAGTGGGGTCGGTGGGGGGTGGCAAATTTGTAAGGATGTTGCCGTGCAGATCACTCCCACACCGCGAATGCCCAACCGGGCAGTGTGATGACGGTCGCCGTCGCGGATGCTGATCGGGGCCGAGCGTTCCGGATCAGCTTGAGCGCTCGACGCGGACGAGCCACTCACCGAGGAGGGCGCGCAGGAGTTCCGGTTGCTCGTGGGGTAGGGCGTGCCCCGCGTCGTCGACCACGGCGAGCGAGGCGTGCGGGTAGTGGTCGACGAGGTCGATAGCGGCGGCATACCCGACCGTCGAGTCCAGCCGCCCCGCCACGACCGCTGTCGGACCCGCGTAAGCCGGGGCGTGATCGGGGTGAGCGCCACCGTTCGCCGATTCGTTCGAGCGCTGCCTGGTCGACGAGCGCGGCGGCCGGGGCGACGTAACGCTCGTACCGTTCGAGCATCTCCGGGGTTTGGATCACGAAGTACTCCGGAAGACGTCGTCACCGATCTCACCCGATCCGGCGACAACGCGGTGCTCTGGGACGTCGCGCACTCCGGCAACAACGGACAGACCAGCGCCAGACCAGCGACCTGCGCCGGACGCCTCGTGGCCATCGCCTGCGCGTAATATGCGCCCGCCGAGTGACCGATGATGAGGTGCCCAGTCCCGCCGATGACCTCCTCGGCGAAGTTGAGCAGCGTGTCGAGGACGTCGTCGGCGCTGCGCATCGTTTCGGGAGCGATTGTCCGGCCCATTCCAGGGAGGTCAGGATAGATCCGCCGCAGCCCCGCAACGCCGTCGAAAACCAGCTCGAAGCAAGCTTCAGCCTCGCGGTGGTCGACGCCGGCGCCGTGGAGTACCAGCACGGGTCGACCCGTCCCATGCTCCACGTAGTGGACCACCACCTGACCCACTCGGATCTCCATCCCCGCAAACTAGCGCGCAGGTGCCAAGTCAAGAATGGGTGACCCCGGTTCGCGCGGGCCCGTCGGCCGGGCAGGATGACGACCATGGCGGTCATCGGATCACTGGAGCGACCGACGGCATTGGACGCGGACAGCGCGAGTGCTGCTAGCCGAAGGGCACCGCGTACTGGTGCACGCACGCAGTCGGGAGCGCGGGGAACCCGTCCTCCAAGCGCTCGGTGGTGACGCCGCTTTGCTCGTCGGAGACCTAGCGCGGCTCGACGATGTCCATCGATTGGCTGACCAGGTCCGCGAGTACGGCCCGGTCGATGCGTGGGTGCATAACGCGGGTGTCTGGGTGCGGGGCAGCACGCCGCGCACCTCGGCGGACGGCTACGAGATGACTTTTGCGGTGAACGTCTTGGCGCCGCATCTGCTGACTCACCTGCTGTCCACCGAACTGCGGGGGCGGTTGGTCTGGCTCGGCTCGGGCGTAGCGGGCTCTGGACACCCGCAGCCTGCGACCCTCGGTCGAGACACCGATCCTTGGCGCGCGTACGTCGAGAGCAAGGCGTGCGACGTCGCCTTGGCACTGGCCTGGGATCGTCGGTTGCCGGACGTCACGTCGGCCGCCGTGGACCCGGGGTGGGTCAAGACCAAACTTGCCAGCCCCGGCGCCCCAGGCGACGTCAGATCCTCCGCCGACACCATCGCCTTTTGCTGCACATCCGCCGACCTGGCCTCGGCGCCTTACTGGAAGAACCGGGCGCCGACGCCGGTCCCCAGACGGTTACGGGATCCCGCGCTGCAGGATGCGATCTTTGCGGCCTGTGATCGACTGGTGGGTGTCGGCTAAGCCAAGGACGAGGCGAATGGGGCCCTCTCTCGCAGTACGTGGATCTGGCGTCGGCGAGTTCCCGGTCATTGCTCGACTGACGCATCAGCGCCGTGGCTGCGGCTCCCGTCCTTCTTGCCGGTCGGCTTACGGCCAGGTCTGGGTAACGTCTTGTCCATGGGCGCAGCCATTGAGACTCGGCTCGTGGAACCGAAGGATCTGCCTGACCTGAGGAGACTGTTCGAGAGCCAGAGGACCACTCGCCACTGCTGGTGCATGGCGTTCTGCGTGACTCGCAGCCAGTTCGCCGCTGGTTGGCTCAATGGTGGCAACCAGCGGCGGTTCGGGGCAATGGCTGCCGCTAGTTCGACACCTATGGGTATTTTGGCCTCGCAGGCTGCTGAGCCGATCGGCTGGTGCGCCTGCGGCCCACGGTCGCGGTATGTCGCTGCCACGGCTCCGCGAAACAAGATCATGAGAAATCGGGCACGCGATGAAGACGAGATCGTGTGGCTTTTACCCTGCTTCTTCGTCCGGGCCGGACGCCGCGGCCAAGGCGTTATCCACGCGCTCATACGTGCGGCGGTCGAGCTGGCTCGCGGCAAAGGTGCCTCCGCCATTGAAGGCTGGCCTCTGGCCGGATCTGAACGGCGCTCAGGCGATGCCTTCGTTGGTCGGGAGCAGGTGTTTGAAGACCTAGGCTTCAGCTGCGTCGAACGGCCGAGTCCCGAACGTGTGATCATGCGACTCGAGCTGTGAGCACGACGGTGATCCTCCAGCGACCGCGCAGGCCTCATGACCTGCAACGACTGGCGCCTGGACCTGCGCGCCTAGCGATTGGGCAGCGTCCCCCTACGGCGATCCACCAGTCACCGTCAAATGTGATCATCTATGTCCAGGCGAATCCTGCGGGTGCATATTACGACGACGAGGGCGACGCAGGCGTGTGCGACTGCGACTGTCCCAGCACGATCGTCATCCATTCGCCCGTTCTGTTGTCAGCGCGCGTGGCCATCAACATTGACGGTGTCGAGCTTGCGCGGCTGGCCGCGTTCCTCGACGAGCGCTGCGAGGCCGACGTTGTCGTTCCAGGGGAGCGAGAGGGCGAGAAGGTGTCGCTCCGGATGAGGGATTCGACGCTCGCCGACGTTATCGAGGCCGCCGGCCTGACGATTCGCGACAGCGAGCCGCCCGCCACCACCTATTGATGGTGTGGGGCCGATCGAACTAGGCGCGACGTAGCGCTTCGGGATGGTGCACGGCTTCGCCGCCATTGTCGCTGCGCACCAGGTACTGCGGGTCGTCTTTGCTGGCCCGCACAGTGCGGCCGGCGGTGGTGGTGTCACTGGTGATCTTGCGGACGACCTCCCCGGTGGCGGTGCCCCCGTGACTGGACCAAGTCACGCGGTCTCCCTTGCGGAAGGACTTCACGGCCCGCCCTCCTTACTGCTGTGCTGCGGGTGTTGTTCCCGGTGCTTCATTTCGGCCTCGAGCAGGTGGGCCGGGGCGTCGCCGGCGCGTTGCCGGGCGCAGAGTTCGACATCGCGGAACACCTGCCAGTACTGCCGGTCGTACGCCTCGACGATCTGGAAGGTCCACAGTCCGTCGATGACGTCGCGGCCAACGAGCGTCTGGTCGATGTCGTCGGCGAGATCAGTGTGCCCGGCGGCGCGCAGCTCGTCGACCGCCTGCTGCAGGGTGAGGTCGGCCATGCCGGAGAGCCGGTGGAACTCATAAAGGGCGCCTCGGGCATGCTCGACGACCTCGAGCGCCTCGGACAGTTTGCCTAGCGCGGCCACGGTGTCGTCGGTCATGCCGTCGGGGCGGCGGTGGGCGACCGGACGGTCGTGATGTTTGGCGCTGCCGTGCCGCTCGACCAATGAGCTCATGTCCGGTCCGCTCCCCCATGCTGCCGGGTGGCCGGGCGGTGCAGGAGCGGTCCGGGCCGGCCGGCGCTACGTGAGATGGCGTCGACGAAGCGGCCGAGGACCTCGCGCGAGTCGCGCGTGGGTGACCAGCCGAGGGAGCGCAGCCGGGTGGTGTCCAGGCGCGGGACGTTGGCGGCCATGTCGAGCCAGCCCGGTTCGGTGGGCTGCAGGCGGGCGTGCCAGGTCGCCGCAGCTACAGCCCCAGTAGCTTCGGCGGGAGTGCGGGACCGACGCCGCCGAAGATCTCGCGGAAGGCGGCCGGTCGATCAGCGGGTCGGCAGCCACGTTGAACGCCCCGGAGGCTCGTTGTTCGACGATCATTTGCAAGGCGGCGGCGACATCGTCGGCGTGTACGAGCTGGAAGGCGAGAGCGTCGGGGAACGGGGCGAAGCGCACAGACCGCGGCGTACAGACGGTTGGGCACCAGGGGGCCGAGGAAATAGCGAGCTACCTCGCTGGCGGCGGCATCTTGGAAGATGAGGGCCGGTCGGACCCGGGTGAGCGTCAGTCGTTCCTCGGCGCGTCGACGATGCGTTCGGCCGCAGCCTTGTCGACGCTGTAGCTGGAGGTGGCTATGCCGTGCCGGCCAGCTCTCGTCGACTGTCCTGCCGTGCCAGGTGCGTACGCGCCGATCGAGGGCTGGTGCCCCGATGTCCACCGACGGCGATGGCGGCGTCGACGACCGCGGCGGTGCCGTCCTGTTGTACGCGCATGCCTCGCGGTCGTGCGAAGTTTCCCACCCTTCCCCCAGCTGTAGTCGCTGCGCGGCGTCGAGGTCGGCGATGTCGATCGGGGCCCACTCTGCCCAGCTGTAGGGCGGTACCCGCGATGGTGTACGTCGGCTAACGCCGACCAGCTGATGCCGTCCTTCGGCGCCGAGAGCTAAGAGGGTTGCGGTGCCAACGTTGCCGGATGCTCCGGTGATCACGATGCGCATAGGGTCACTCAACCCTGTCGTCTCACTCGATGGGCAGACCCGCTCACGTGTTGGTCGGTGCGGGACCGGATTCGACGAGCCGCTGCACCTCGTCGAGGGTCTCGGTCAGACCTTGGTCGATGCGCTGGTCCTCGACGTTGTCGGTGTGCAACGCGACCGACACTCGGCTGGCGGCGTCGTCACCGGTGACGTCGAGGCGGCCGTGGTAGTTGTTGGGGCCTTCGGAGCCCCAGTCCAGGTGCATGCGGTCGCGGTCGACCTTGAACCACGCCTCGCCCTCGCGTTCCTTTCCATCAACAACCGCGGTGACCTGGACGGCCTCGCCTTCGGCCGGCTCGGCGCTGGTCATGGACGAGAAGTAGCGCGGCATGTTGCGTACGTCGGCCAGGTAGTCGAACAGCGCCTGGGCCGGCGCATCGACATCGCGGGATTGTTCGTAGTCACCCATCGCATGATCCTTTCGATCTCGATTTACGTTGCGGCTGCACGTTCTCGTTGCCTTGCCATGTCAGCGCTTTGATGACGACTCCTCGGGAACCTCGAACGTGTGCCTAGCTAGGCCGTCATGCATCGGCCGACACGTCACCGCGCCAACCACCGGATTCCGTGCCGCGGGACTCAATGAACTCCTTGAACCGATCTAGGTCGGAACTCACCTGCCGGTCGTCGAAGTTCAGCGCGGAGCCGACCTTCTCGACCAGGCCTTCGGGTTGCCAGTCGATCTGCGCGGTGACCCGAGTGGTGGTGTCGCCAAGCCGATGGAACGTGATCACCCCAGCGTGAGTCGTGCCGTCGGTGCTCTTCCACGCGATCCGCTCGTCAGGATGCTGTTCGGTGATCTCGGTGTCGAACTCGCGCCGCTGACCGCCAATGCTGGTGACCCAGTGAGTGTGCGTATCGTCGATCGCGGTGATCTGGTCGACGCCGCCCATGAACTGCGGGAAGTCCTCGAATTGGGTCCACTGGTTGTACACGGTCGACAGGGGTGCCTCGACGTCGACCGACTTTGTTACCGAAACCATGCTGTGCCTCCAGATTTGTTGTCGTGGCCACGGCGTAGTGATGCGCCTGAACATTGCGGACGGGTTCGCCGGATGCGCGGTTGCCGATTGGCCGTTATCGCGCTATCTACCCAGCCGGCCGCTTGCCAAACCTGCACATCGCAAACACCTCGCTGCACAAGTTCGACGACTGTGGCTCTGCTGGGCACTCAGGCTTGGATGCGTCAGACTGGACCGGATGGATCACGCTCCGCACGTCCAGTCCCGGTCGACTACGTCGGCCCGCGGCGCTGTGCGTCCGGACGTAGTCGATGGGCTGGGTGTAGCCGCCGCGGCGCAGCGAATCGGAGTGGCGACCTCGACGCTGCGGGCTTGGGAGCGGCGCTATGGGCTGGCGCCCTCGGCGCGTACATCGGGTGGCCATCGGCGCTACAGCATGAAAGACGTCGCCAAGCTGCAGCGGATGCGGCAGCTCATCGAGTCCGGGATGTCCACAGCGACTGCCGCGACGCTGGACACATCCGGCACCTCCGAGCAGCATGAGGGTGCAGTTCGCTCCGCCGATGCAGTCGGAAGCTTTGCGGCGGGTGTCCAAGCCTTGTCTCCGAGCCGGGCAGGCCGGGCCGCGGCGCGGCTGTTGCGCGAGCGCGGCGCCGTCGCGGCGTGGACCGAGGTGTTCGTGCCTTACCTGCAGGCGCTCGGGCGGCAGTGGGAGCGTACCGGCGACGGCGTACAGCACGAACACATCGCCGCCGCCGCGCTGCAGGCAGCGTTGCGGAGCTACGCCGCGCGGCAGGTCGGCCGGGTGCGTACGGTGCACGTGGTTGCGGCGGCGCTACCGGGCGAAGCGCACACGTTGCCGCTAGACGCGCTCGCGGCCGCGCTGGCCGAAGTCGGCTGCGCAGGCAGTGTGCTTTACGACGTGCCCGGGCCGACGTTGTACGCCGCGGTGCAACATCATCCGGGCGCCGTCGTTGTGCTGTGGGCCCGCGGTCAAGCGGACTTGGCGCTGCTGCGCGGGGTGTGCAGCCTGGCGCCGGCGGTGTGTGCCGCCGGTCCGGGATGGCGCCGCGCCCGATTGCCGAAGCCGGTTCGTTACGTGACGAGCCTGCCCGCCGCCGTGACCGCGGTGCAGGCGTTTCTCGCGGCCGGCTCTGATGGCCGTCGGACCGGTTAGCGTACGGCGCCCGTCCGCGCTCCGATCAGCTCAGCGACTCGGGACTCAGTCGCACGTCAGTCGCTCCGCGAAAAGACTCGTCGCTCGACCGCCAACCCGCCCGGCCCGCTGCCGATCACGACCAGAGGCGCCGAGCGGCGGCTGGCAGCGGTCACGGCTGGCGCTCCGGGTCGCCGAGCAGGGCGGCATCACCGTCGCTGTTCTGCTGCAGGACGTAGAGCTCGAGGTCGGGCACCGCGTGGCTGATGCCGTCGTCGAGCGCGAGCCCGGCCGGCCCGGTGACCAGCCGCGCCTCGGCCAGCAGGCGGCGGACCGCCTCCGCCGTCACCGCACGGGCCTCGGTCGCCACCTGCTGCAGGTCAGTGATCAGATCCGGCCGGTCGAGAACATCAGCCGCAGAGCGCACGGCGGCAACGGCCGCGACCAGCTCCGTCCGCATCCGGCCGAGCCGCAGCTGTTGCGCATCGGTTGGGCGCGGATGCCGGGTGCGCAACAGGTCGAGGACCCGCGCGGCACCTCCAGCCCAGCAGGCGGCGACCCCGACACCGCCTGGGAAGAAGCCGGGTCGCCCAAGATAAAAGTCCGGTTCGCCCACCACGGCGTCTCGCCCGACTCGGACATCGGCGACGGTGAGCTCGTAGCTCCGGCTCGCCTGCATCGCCGCCGTACGCCACACCGTCGGGTCTACCGGGAGAGCGGTGACGTCCAGGTCGAGCAGAAGATGACTCCCGTCGGGCAGCCATACCGGGATCAGCGCCCGATCGAGTACACCGGCCCCGGAGGCAAAGCGGAGCGTGCCGTCGATACGCAGACCGTCGGGCCCGGACTCCGCCCGCAAGCCGGTCTGCTGCGAGCGGGATGCCCACACCCCGTACCAGACGTTGGTGACTGGCTGCCGCTCCGCCTGAGCGAGGATCCGGAGGGCGTCGACATGCCCCTCCGCGAGCCGCGCGAGAGGGATGTCGGTACGCCCCAGCGCCAGCAGGCCGTCGACGAGCCCTCGATAGCCGACCGACACCACATCGAGGCCGTCGAGGACCGCGGCGAGCGCAGCCCGTTGCTCAGCTGCCTTCGGGTCATGCCGGTCGTAGCCGTCCGGCAATGGCCGCGGCGCCGGAATCGGCTGCAGCCAGCTCAGTCGAGAGGGCGGGCGGTCGGTCACGAGCCGCTCCGACGGTCGATGACGTCGAGGACGAATTCCTCGTCGTCGTGGTGCACCCGGTGAGTCCAGTCCAGGGACGCCAGCCGGGTGACGATCTCCTGCTGAGCACCAGAGCCCCCGAGCCATGCGTCCGACGGGACGTGGCGCCAGTGCACCGCAAGCAGCTCGCAGTCGGCCCCGGCGACCTGGTCGAGCAGAGCGATCGTCTTCGCCCGAGCCGCGTCGGCCAGGTAGTAAAAGAACTCACTGAGGACGATCAGGTCCGGAGCGCCGAGATCCGCAGGTACGGCAGGCAGCTGCAGCACCCGGTACGTGACGTTGCCCAGGCCACGGCATTCGGTGGTGGTCAGCGCGACTGCGGCCTCCGACGCGTCGCTAGCGAGCACCCGGTCGCAGCGCTCGGCGAGCCGGGCCGCGAGGTGACCCGTGCCGCAGGCTGGATCCCAGGCCAGGCTGTAGCGCGGTCGGCTGAGGCAGGCCAGCACGATGTCCAGCTTGCGTTGCTCGTACGAGCTGGTGCCCACCCGCCACGGGTCATGATTGGCGCGGTAGAGCGTCTCGAAATCCGGCGGCTGGCTCACGGCCGGACGGGCCCAGTCGACAACAGCAGCTGCTCGGTGTGGTGCTCCAGCATCGTCGAGGAAACCACCGGCCCGAACCCCCGGTCGAGCGGCTCGAGCTGGGTCCGGAACCTCTGCAGCGCCGACCACCACACCACGTCGTTGGCCACGCGCGCCGCCAGGCGCCACAGCGGGTCGGCACTCTCATTCGGGTCACCCCAGTTGGTGAGCCACACCGGGAAGCCGACGGCCAGCACTCCCAGGCCGGGCGGTCGGGGGGCCACCTGGTCCACGCAGCGTTCTCCCGCGGTGGCGAGCACCGCGGTGACCGGACCCAGGCTCCGTGACCACGCGGCGACGAGCCGCCCGGCCCCGATGGTCTCGTCGTTGGGATGGGCGGCGACCACGACGAGACGTGGCCTATCGGCCTGGCAGCCGAGCATCGCGAGCAGCTCCGGCAGCTCGACCGCCGGAGCGGCCGCGATGACGTCGCGCCAGTCCCTGGTTCCTGTTCGGGTCACTGCTCGGGGTCTGATTCCTCGTCGAGGATGTCGCCGAATGCCTCGCGGATCCGCTCCCAGATATCCATCAGCGGTCCTTCCGAGTCGACATGTGTGATCGCAGGCGACCTGTACCCAGCCGGTAGCGCTTAAACCAGCCGCCGACAACCCTTACGGCGCGACCCTGAACGTTTGCCTAGAGGCTTTGATCGGTCCGGGAACCGGACGCGCCCCGCCGACTTTTTCGGCGCGATCTGTCAGCGGCGCTCCGGAGAGTCGGCGAGGAGCGCGGTGATCTCCGCGGTCTCCGCTTCCGGCAATGGCCCGACGGCCAGCACCGAGGCGTTCTCACGCGCCTGCTGTACGGTGCGGATTCCCGGCAACGGGATGATCGACGGGTCGAGAGCCAACAGGTAGCCGAGTGCACCTTGCACCAGGGTTCGACCACCGACGGTCAGCAGATCCCGTACGGTGTCCAGGCGTTGCAACCAGCCCGGCATCGTGTCGGCGTCGAAGTAGTCCCACCAGGGCGTATCCAAGCGGACGTCGCCGGGCTGGGGGCGGTTGGTGTCGTACTTGCCGGACAGCATGCCCATAGCCAGTGGTGACCGGGCCAATACGGCCAACCCGTACTTGTGTGCGGCGTCCAGCGTTGCGGCAGTCCAGCCGAAGACGTTCACCTGGGTCTGTACCGCCACGCAGCCGTCCGATCGGGCGAAGACAGCCACCGTTTCGGCGTCGTCCTGAGAGGTGCCGAAGGACTTGATCTTGCCTTCGGCCAGCAGATCCTCACAAGTTGCCACCACGTCCTCGGCAGCGGCCACAGTCTCGGCACCGCCGTGCAGTTGATAGAGATCCACGGCGTCCAGCCCGAGCCGACGCAGGCTAGCCTCGCACTCGGCCCGAATGGCTTCCGGGCGGACATCGGTGCCGCCACCCGTGCGCCGACCCTCATCCATGCGTAGGCCGAATTTGGTGGCCACGGCGACCGATTCCCGTACGGTGGCCGGCAGCGCGGCCAGTGCCTGCCCGACGATGCGCTCGGAGTGCCCGGTGCCGTAGTTGGGCGCCGTGTCGATCAGCGTGACTCCTGCATCGATCGCCGCGTGCAGCGCGCGGATGCTCTCCGCGTCGTCGACCTCACCCCACCCGGCGTCGCGGCCGTCGAAGGTGAACGGACCGCCGAGGGCCCACGTGCCGACGCCGACCGCCGCGAGTTGACGCCCGCCCGCCCCCAGCGAACGAGTTTCGGTTGTCGTCGTGCTCATCGCTACTCCTGATCAGTTGATGGTTCGGCGGTGAAAGTGTCCGGCTGCGGTAGGTGCCCCTGCGGTCTCGGCCAACCTGGAGGCGGCGGTGGTGGCTCGGTGCCGTCCTCTCCGGCTTGGTAGGCGGCAATCTTCCAGTCGATCACTGCCATGTCGTCTTGGAGCTGGTCGAGCTGCGCCAGCACCCGGCGACGGTGAGCTCGTAGTAGGTCTAGCCGTCCCGCGCGTTCGGTGTCGCCCGACCGCACAAGGTCGACGAAGTGGCGCACGTCTTCTACCGGCATGCCCGTTCGCCGCAACCGCAGCACCACGTCCAGCAGGCCCAAGGTGTCCCGGTCGAAGACGCGACGCCCGGCGCCGTCGCGGTGCACCGCGCCGAGCAGGCCGGCCCGGTCGTAGTAGCGCAGGGTGTCGATCGACAGACCCGAGAGTCGCGCCACGTCACCTATCAGTAGGTCGGCGTCGTCGTGGCCGGTCAGGTCCGGAAGTGCCGCAGATGTGCTCATATGACTAGCGTGCAGCCTGGAGCGCACTCCAGGTCAAGAAAGGATGTCGGTCATGGATGATTCGTCAGAGCTGGAGGGCCGCTCCGCGTTGATCACCGGCGGGGCGAGCGGAATCGGTGCCGCAATCGCGCGCCGGCTCGCCGGGCTGGGAGTCGTCGTACAGATTGCTGATGTCGATCTTGCTGGGGCGCAGGCGGTCGCAGCTGAAACCGGCGGAGAGGCGTGGCAAGTGGATCTCAGCGACCCAGCGGCCCTTGGCGACATCGAGCTCAAGGTGGACA
This sequence comes from uncultured Actinomycetota bacterium, assembly GCA_963845915.1. GTDB lineage: Bacteria > Actinomycetota > Actinomycetes > Propionibacteriales > Propionibacteriaceae > Microlunatus. Next base: position 59,240 of record CAWJUB010000027.1, on the reverse strand, counting down.
TCCTGGTCAACAACGCAGGGATTCAGCGCGTCAGCCCCATGGAGGAACTGGATCCGGACGTGTTCCACCGGATGCTGATGATCATGGTGGAAGCGCCGTTCCGGCTGATCCGGTCGGCCCTGCCGCACATGTACGCCCAGGGGTACGGCCGGATCGTGAACGTGTCCTCGGTGCATGGCCTGCGGGCATCGGCGTACAAGTCCGCGTACGTCACCGCCAAGCACGCACTCGAGGGTCTGTCCAAGGTGACCGCGCTGGAGGGCGGTCCGCACGGGGTGACGAGCAACTGCGTGAATCCCGGCTACGTCCGGACGCCGCTGGTGGAGCAGCAGATTGCCGACCAGGCCCGAATTCACCGGATCGCGGAGTCTGAGGTGCTGGAAACGATCATGCTGACGCACAACGCCATCAAGCGGCTTGTGGAGCCCGAGGAAGTCGCGGCCCTGGTCGGTTGGCTGGTCGGTCCGGATGCGGCCATGGTCAGCGGAGCCTCCTACACCATGGACGGCGGATGGACAGCGCAGTGAGCAGTTCTTACCGGCCGATCAGTGCAACGGTCGAGGGTGGCCGGTTGCACGGCGGAGAGTGGAATCCGTCCGGCGCGACGACGGTCGTTGCCGTGCACGGGATCACCGCCAACCACCGGAACTTCGGACTGCTGGCCGAAGCGCTCCCCCGACACCGGTTGCTGGCTCCGGATCTTCGGGGTCGCGGAGCCAGCCGTACGTTGCCGGGGCCCTGGGGGATCAACCGGCACGCCGAGGACGTCGCCCGGCTGATCACCGCCTCCGGCCGAGGGCCGGTAGTGCTCATCGGCCACTCGATGGGCGGATTCGTGACCACCGCGCTGGTCCGGAGATTTCCGGATCTGGTCTCTGGACTGCTGCTCGTCGACGGAGGGCTGCCTTTCCCGCTGCCCCAGGGAATCAACGCGGATCAAGTCGTCGCACAGACCCTGGGTCCAGCCCTGGAGCGACTGCAGAGAACGTTCCCCAGCCGGGACGCCTACCACCGATTCTGGCAAGCCCATCCTGCGCTGCGAGAGGTCTGGAGCGACGCCATCGCTGACTACGTGGACTACGACCTCGTGGGCAGCCCACCAGAGCTCAGATCCTCGGTGTCGTCGCAAGCGGTCGTTCAGGACGGCCGGGACCAATTCCAAGATCCGGATACGGCTGACGTGCTGGGCGGCTTCTCCGGTCCGGCGCGGCTCTTGGTGGTCTCCCGCGGGCTGCTTGACCAACCGCCCGGCCTCTATCCCGAGGAGGAGCTGGTGCGCTGGCGCAGCCGACTGCCCGCGCTGATCATCGACGAAGTACCGCAGCTGAACCACTACACGATCATGTTGCATCCGTCCGGCGCGGCCCAGGTCGCGGCGGCGTGTCAACGCGCTGAGCTGACCGACGATCGCCTAGCCGTAACTAGCACCTCCGCTTGCCGTGACATTTACGGTCAATCGAGAGGCTCGCCGCACAAAAATCACGCCTTTCATACGGTTGCCATTTTCCGGCGCCTCCGCCGGTATTGACGCGTACTCTGACCACCATCTGTGTCACTAGGAGCCGAGGGGGGCATGAGTGACGACCCTGGCGAGGCCCCGTGAGGGACGCCCAGTTCTCGATGGACCGTACGACGGGAGTGCCGGATTATCTCCGTCGTCCGCTCACCCGGTGGCTTGAGAACGTGTACACCGTAAAACCAGACGCGTTGGTACCGGAGATGGACGAAGTCGGCCTCGAGCGCCTGGCTGCTCTTCTTCGCATCGACCTTCGCGGTACTGATGGCTTCGGGATGCTCATTGGCATCCTCGCGTGGACCGATGACAACGACGAACGCTTGTTGGATGTCATCCACTACACCCTCCAGATCCCGACACGCATGCCCAAGATGTGGCACGAACTCGAGGTTTTGCTCGCGTACGGCGGCTCAATGTGGGCGGCGAGCAGCAGGGGACTTCAGCGCAGAGTCGATGCCACAGCGACGGAGGTCTTCAACGCCGCAACCGCAGCCTCCGACAGTGCAAGTGATCACCTTGCGCTGGCATGGTCCGGCGCACACGGCCGGAGTCCCCATCCGGCTTCCGCATGGCACCACTCCATCAAGGCGCTCGAAACAAGCCTTCGGAGCATCGTATGTCCGTACGCGGAGACGGCGACGCTGCCATTCATCATCGACCAGCTCAAGACTGGGCAGTGGAGGCTCGAACTCCGAGGGCAAGCCCGCGATTACGCGATCGATCCACTCGTCAAGATGCTTGAACTCGTTTGGCCAGACCCAAACCGTCATGGGTCCCCCATCCCCGAGTCACCAGCCACAAAGGAAGAGGCAGGCGCAGTCGTTCTGCTTGCAGTGACGATCGTGCAGTGGGCGCGTGACGGGCAGATCATAAGGAATTAACCTCCCCGTCATTGCGACCATCCGACCTGATGTCAGCGGGTGATGCTGAGCGCACAAACGACCTCAGTCAGCGCGTCGGTGGAGTGGCCACTGATGAAAGAGTCGACGTACGGGAGGGCCGCCGCCATGCCGCCGGCCAGCGGCGCGAAGCCAGGCGCGGCCACCCTCGGGTTGGCCCACACGATCCGATGTGCATGCCTGCGCAGCGCAGCCATCTGTTTCGATAGCAGGCTTGGATCGTCGCGCTCCCAGCCATCGGAGACGATCAGCACGGCAGCGCCGCGAGCCATGCCGCGCCGACCATGAAGATCCATGAATTCACCGAGCGCCCAGCCAATGCGCGTACCGCCTGACCAGTCGGGCATCAGCGCCGCGGCCCGCGCGAGTGCGACGTCGGGGCTGGCCGAACGCAGTGCGCGAGTCAGCCGAGTCAGCCGCGTACCAAACACGAAGACCTCAGCGTGAGCGCGGTTTGCCATCCCCCACAGCAGCTGCAGGTACGCCCGGGCGTACGGCTCCATCGAACCGGAAATATCGAGGATGGCGACCAGGCGGCGTGGCGTCATCGTGCGGGTACGCCGGATCGCAACCGCTGGGTCGCCGCCCGAGCGCGTACTGCGACGCAGCGAAGAGCGCAGATCGAACCGGTCACCGCGACGATGCCGACGCCGCCGGCGGGACAGCCGCTGCGGTGGATCGGCGCCCAGCCGCTGCAACAGCGGAGCCAGCGCATTGAGCTCGTCCGCCGTCAGCTGTGCGAAGTCGATCTTGGTCAGCCTTTCCTCCAGGCTCGCGATTGTCGGTACGGGTCGGCCGGCATCCTCGCCGGAGGTGCTGTCGGCCCCCGCGACACGCTGCCGCAATGACCCATCCGCTCTGAGCCCGCTACCAGGAGGATCCTTGTGCTGCGGCGGTGGCTGAAGGACCGCAGGACTATTGGGATCTCCTCGTGACTCGGCAACATCGACCATCCCGCGGAACACGAGCGCAAACACCGCGTCGAATGCACCAATATCGGCGGTCGAACGCAGCAAGCTCACCCGAGCGCACCAGTACAGCTCCTGCACAGTCTTCGGCACGTCGAGTCCGACGAGTGTCGCGAGCCGCATGGTCTGGTCCGGCGAGACGGCAACGCCCTCGTCGCGAAGCCGTTCGCTGAAGTGGGCGAGCAGCGTCGCGCTGTCGATTGCTGTCATTCGACCGACAGGCCGGCCGCTCGGACAAGTTGTTGATCTTCGACGTACTTCAGCACCGAGCCCAGCGTCCGATCCACAGCATCGGTATCCACGACCCGCACGCCGAGCAACTCCAGCGCCGCGACCCAGTCGATGGTCTCGGCTATACCTGGCCGTTTCTGCAAGTCGAGACCACGCAGTCGCTCGACAACTTGGGCTGCCTGCTCGGCGAGCGTTCGCGAGCTGCCCGGCACCCGCCGTCGGACGATCTCTGCTGCCCGCGCTGCCGGTGGGTACTCGATCCAGTGGAAGAGGCAGCGGCGCTTCAGCGCGTCATGCAGTTCCCGAGTCCGGTTCGATGTCAGCACGACGATCGGTCGATGCGACGCGAGGACCGTACCGAGCTCAGGAATGGTGACCGCGCCTTCGCCGAGCAACTCCAGCAGGAACGCCTCGAAGTCATCATCGGCGCGATCGACCTCGTCGATGAGGAGGACCGCCGGCCGAGGGCCGGGATGCCGCAACGCAGTGAGCAGCGGACGCGCGATCAAGAACTCATCACTGAAGAGCGCATCTTCCGCCAGCTCGATGCCACGCGCCTCGGCAAGGCGGATCGCGAGCAATTGCTTGGGGTAGTTCCATTCGTACAGCGCCTCGGCGACGTCGATTCCCTCGTAGCACTGCAGCCGTACGAGGGGGGTCTGCAGTGCAGCCGCAAGCGCCTTGGCGGCTTCGGTTTTGCCGACTCCCGGTTCGCCCTCGATGAGCACCGGTTGGCCCAGCCTCGACGCGCAGAAGAGCGCCATCACGGTGCCCTCGTCAGCGAGGTAATCGACATCGTCGAGCGCGCTGCGCAATGACTCGAGATCCGGCAGCAGGTCTGCGACGCTGGCGTTTTCGGCGCTCACTGCGTGTACGCCAAAGGGTTGTCGAGGTACGCGTTGCGACAGCCGGTGCCGCAGAAGTACACGACCCCAGTCGAGGTCTCGACGTGGGGTGACGCGTCGACTGGGGCGACCATCATGCCGCAGACCGGATCGCGTACCAGTTCGGTCATCTCGTGTACGGGTCCGGGGACATCCTGGCGAGCAGAGCCAGGTTCGCGCAGCACCGCAATGATCTCGGCGAGAATCGATAGAGCGACTTCAGGGGGTGTACGCGCGCCGATGTCGAGCCCGGCTGGAGTGCGTACGCTCGATCGGAGCCGCTCGTCCACCTCCAGCGAGGAAAGGACGGCCGGACCGCGTCGTCGGCTGGCCACCAACGCAACATAAGGGACCTCCGCTCGTAATGCCGCCTCGAGGATCGGCTCCTCGTCGTTGCCATGCGACGCGACGACCACCGCACGAGTACCTGGCGGCAAAGGATCTTCGGGCTTCTCCAGTCGAAGGACTTGCTGCCCAAACAGCCGATGCGCGCGCAGCAGAGCCGTAGCGATCGGGGCGTGACCAAACACTGCCACCACCGGCAGAGGCACCGACGGCTCGAGGAAGATCTCGAGACTGCCCCCAGACAGGCAAGGGTTGTGTACGGTCACCACACCATCCTCGTCGGCCCTACCAAGATCATCAGAGACCAAGATCATCAGGCGACGGCGTGATACGCACCAGCCGTGGCGTACCGGTCGCGAGCACTTCCAGCGCCTGGACGCGCACCGTGGACTCCGCGCAATCGCCGCCGACGAACCCGTCGACCTGGCCGTCGGCGAGAACGAGCGCCGCATCGCCCGGTTTTGCACTGGTCGGCCGTTCCGCCCGGACCACGGTCGCCCAGACAAAGGGCGTACCACCAGAGGCGAGCGCCGCAGCCCGCCCCGCAAGGTCTAGCCGCGCCGCCACCGCACCCGCTTCATGATCAACACCGATTCAGTCGGTGATCGCCAGGTCGGTACGGAATGGCCGGCCCTGGATCGTCCGCCACACCTGAGCCGGCGTCAGCGGCATGTCGGCGTGGCGCACGCCGTACGGCTTGAGCGCGTCCAGCACGGCATTGACCACCGCAGCCGGCGAACCTACCGTGGCCGACTCCCCCACACCCTTCGCGCCGATGGGGTGATGCGGCGACGGCGTCACGGTCTCTCCGAGCTCCCAGCTCGGGCACTCCATCGCCGTCGGCAGCTGGTAGTCCATGAACGACCCTCCGAGGCAGTTGCCGCCCTCATCGAACGCAATGACCTCCATCAACGCCATGCCAATGCCGTCGGCAAGCCCGCCGTGGATCTGACCCTCCACGATCATCGGGTTGATGCGGGTGCCGCAATCGTCGACGGCAATGAAGCGCCGCACCTGCACCGCCCCGGTGCCCGCATCCACGTCGACGACGCAGATGTAGGCCCCGTACGGATAGGTGAGGTTCGGCGGGTCGTACACACAGGCCGCGTCCAAGTGCCCCTCCACACCTTCCGGCAACTCCATCGACCCGTGCGCTGCGAGCGCTACCTCCTGGATCGTCTTGGACATCGTCGGGTCGCCCTTGATCGAGAACGTTCCTCTGTCGACCTCGATGTCGTCCGGCGAGACCTCCATCATCGCCGCGGCAATGATCTTCGCCTTGTCCACCACACGCTTCGCAGCAACGGCCACCGCAGCACCCGAGACCGGCGTCGAACGGCTGCCGTACGTGCCCAACCCGAATGGTGTGTTGTCGGTGTCCCCATGGACCACGTCGATGTCGTCGGAGGGGATGCCGGTGATCTCGGAGACGATCTGCGCAAAGGTCGTCTCGTGTCCTTGACCCTGCGATTGGACCGATATCCGCACCACGGCCTTGCCGGTCGGGTGGACCCGCAACTCTGCACCATCGGCCATCCCGAGCCCGAGAATGTCCATGTGCTTACGCGGGCCGGCACCGACGCCTTCGGTGAAGAAGCTGAGTCCGATACCCATCAGTTCGCCTCGCCCGCGCTTCTCGGCCTGCTCGCGGCGTAGCTCGTCGTAGCCGGCGATGTCCATCGCCATCTGCAAGGTGCGCGGGTAGTCGCCCGAGTCGTACTCCCAGCCGGTCGGCGACATGTACGGGAACTGTTCAGCACGCAGCAGGTTCTTCATGCGCAGCTCGGCAGGATCCATCTCCAACTCGAAGGCCAGGCAGTCGACGATGCGCTCGACGACGTACGCCGCCTCGGTGATCCGGAACGAGCACGCGTACGCCACACCGCCAGGCGCCTTGTTGGTGTAGACGCCCTTCACCGTGCAGTGGGCGACTGGATAGTTGTAGCTGCCGGTGAAGATGTGGAAGAACCCAGCCGGAAACTTCGTCGGCTGCGCGGTGTTGTTGAACGCGCCATGATCAGCAAGGACATTGACCTTCAGGGCAAGGATCTTGCCTTCACGAGTGGCGGCGATCTCGGCGTGCATGTGGTAGTCGCGCGCAAACGAGGTCGACATCAGGTTCTCGGCTCGGTCCTCCATCCACTTGACGGGCCGGCCAGTGAGGATCGACCCGACGACGGCGAGGACGTAGCCGGGATAGATGCCGACCTTGTTGCCGAATCCGCCGCCGATGTCGGGGCTGATGATCCGGATCTTGTGCTCGGGAAGGCCGGCGACGATCGCGTACAGCGTGCGGTGCGCGTGCGGCGCCTGCGTGTTGCAGTAGATCGTGAGCTTCCCGGTCACCTTGTCCATGTCGGCAATCGCGCCGCAGGTCTCCAGCGGGGCGGGATGTACGCGGGGATAAAGAATGTCTTGCTCGACCACCACTTCTGCGCTCGCGAACGCGGCGTCCGTCGCCGCTTGATCGCCGACCTCCCAGTCGAAGATGTGGTTGTCGGCCTTGCCTTCGATGTCGTCGCGAATGACCGCTGCATCGGGATCGAGGGCTCGGCGCGCGTCGATGACCGGAGGCAGCGGTTCGTATTCGACGTCGATCAGCTCCAGCGCGTCTCTCGCGGCGTAACGGTCGTCGGCGACAACGAAGGCAACCTCCTGGCCATGGAACCGCACTTTGTCCGTGGCAAGCACGGCCACGACGTCATGGGACAGCGACGGCATCCAGGCGAGATTCAGCGTCTCGAGCAACGCGCCGGTGATCACTGCGCGGACTTTGGGATGTGCCTCCGCCGCTGACGTGTCGATCGAGACCAGCCTGGCGTGCGCGTACGGGCTGCGCAGCACCGCACCATGCAGCATGCCCGGTAGCACGAAGTCGTCGACGTAGTGACCCTCGCCACGGAGGAAGCGAGCGTCCTCCTTGCGCAGCCGGCGGCCAAATCCGACATGCGTCTGGTCTGCTGTGACGGTCATGACGCAGCTACCTCCTCGGTTTCGGCGGTCGTCGTCGAGTTCTGGGGGTGCTCGGCAGCCCAGCGGACCGCGCGCACGATGTTCTCGTATCCCGTGCAGCGACACAGGTTGCCGGAGATCGCTTCGCGGATCTCGCCGTCCGTCGGATGCGGATTGGCGTCCAGGAGCCAATTCGCGGTCAACATCATTCCTGGGGTGCAGAATCCGCATTGCAGGCCGTGTTCGATCATGAACCCCTGCTGGATGGGATCCAGTTCGCCGTTTTGCTCCAGCCCCTCGACCGTACGGACCTCATGCCCGCTCGCCATTGCTGCGAGTATGGTGCAGCTTTTCACGGGTGAGCCATCAACCTGAACGACGCACACGCCGCAGTTGGAGGTATCGCAGCCCCAGTGCGTCCCTGTCAGGCCGAGTTCGTCGCGGAGGAAGTGCACCAGCAGCATCCTCGGCTCGACCTCGCGGGTGTACTCCTCGCCGTTCACCTTCACCGAGACCTGCATCGAATTCACGCCTCCTCTCCGCGACAACGGGCAATCGCCGTACGCAGTGCCCTCTTGGTGAGTTCGCCCGCGAGCGCGCGCTTGTAGTCGGCGGGCCCACGCTGGTCGGCAGTCGGGCCGCACTCCTCCGCCGCCATCTGGGCTGCCAGATCGAGTGTCTCGTCGTCTGCGCGACGCCCCCGTACGGCGTCCTCCGTGCGGGGCGCCACCGAGTGCGGCGCACCGACTGCGGCGAGGCAGAGCCCGACGTCGCTGATCACGTCGCCGTCTAATCTGACGACCGCACCGGCCGCAGCTATCGCGTAGTCACCGACCCGCCGTGCCACCTTCGTGTACGCGCTTCCGGTGCCCGCCCGGATCGGCAGCCGAATCTCGGTGACAATCTCAGCCGGACCGATGCACGTCTGGAACGGTCCCGTCTGCAGCTCGCGTACTGGCACAACCCGCTCGCCGCCAGAGCTCCTGATCACCACTTCCCCACGGATCGCAGCTAGTGCGGCCGAGAGATCTTCGGCGGGGTCGGCGTGGCAAAGCGAACCGCCGACCGTGCCTCGGTTTCGAACCACAGGATCGGCGATGACACGCTCGGCGTCGTGAAGGATCCGGTAGTGCTCACCCACCACGGCCGACGCGAGCAGTTCGGCATGGCAGACCAGGGCTCCGATGTGCAGCTGGTCACCCGCTACCCAGATGCGCTGCAGTTCCGTGAGGTCGTTGATATCCACCAGAGCTTCGGGTTCGGCAAACCGCAGTTTCATCAGCGGCAACAGGCTTTGCCCTCCGGCGATCAGCCGGGCGTCCTCCCCATGGTTTTCCAGCAGCGCGATGGCGTCATCGACACTCGAGGCGCGCTCATACTCGAATGGAGCCGGCACCTGCATTGTTACTTCACCGCCGAGACTTCGACAGTGCGGATGTCCGGCGCCTTGGCGAGCAATTCCTCAGCCACCTCGCCAAGCGCTGCCGGAATCTGCCCGCCGAGGTGGGCCTGCCGGCCCTCCTCATCGTCGAAGGTGTCAAAGATCCCGTATTGAGTGTCGCTGATCTTGAACGCGTACCAGGTCACCGTCGCCGGTTCCGCGACGGCTAGCTCACGTCCAGCTTCGAGAAACTTCCCCAGGTCGTCACCCTTGCCAGGCTTGGCCTCCAGAAGCGCCAGTACCCCAAATTTCGGACTCATCAGAACTCCCCTCCGGACTCATCAGAACTCTCGCAGGATGTCCCTAACGTACGTATCCAAACGACTGATTGGTAGTGGCGGAGCCGCCACGTTGAGTATCGTTTCCGACGTGGACGTCGCGGTTCTGGCGGTGGACGGCTGCTTCGATTCAGGGTTGTCAGCGGTGGTTGACGTGCTCGCCACGGCAAACGCTCTCCGACAAGAGGTGCCCGCACCCCCAACGGCGTTCACCGTGACGATCGTGGGACTCAAGAGGAAAGTACGGACAGGTAACGGGCTGACCGTGAATCCTGTCCTTGCCACAAAGATGACGCAGCCGCCAGAACTGCTCGTCATGCCTGCCCTGGGCGTGAAGACCCCCAAGGAGATCATCGACACCGTTCGTGGGCACGCCGCACTGGACCTCATCCGGGACTACCACGAGAACGGCGCCGAGCTAGCTGGCGCGTGCACGGGAACCTTCTTCTTGGCCGAGTCCGGTGTCCTCGACGGCCGGTTGGCAACGACCAGTTGGTGGCTCGGTCCGGCGTTTCGCAGCCAGTATCCCGCGGTGCTCCTGGACGAGACTCGGATCATCGCCCAGGATGCGCGGATCACAACAGCGGGTGCCGCCTTCGCGCATATTGATCTTGCACTGTCGATCGTGCAACAGCTCAGCCCGAGCTTGGCGGATCTCACGGCGCGCTATCTGCTCATCGGTGATCATCCCTCGCAGGCGGCGTTCGCCATGCCTGCGCTGCTCGCCCGAGCAGATCCGACGATGGCGGAATTCGAGCGGTGGGTCCGGCAACGACTATCCGGACCGCTACGGATCTCGGATGCCGCTCGAGATCTGGGCATCAGTGAACGGACGCTGCAGCGTACGACAGCCTCCGTCGTCGGCATGTCGCCGCTTCATTTCATTCAGCAGGTACGCCTGGACGAGGCCACATTTCTGTTGCGCGATACGCCGATGTCGACCAGTGCGATAGCTGCCGCCGTCGGCTACCGCGATGCCGGAACGTTGCGAGCACTCGTACGGAAGCGACGCAATAGCACCCTCCGAGCGTTGCGCGCGGGACGACCCGCCTGAGTGCCTAAGTCCAGAATTCGTCGGCGCCGTAGAGATCTTCTGGGCGCCACCACGCCTCGGAGATCTGTCCTTCGCGCAGATGAAAGACCCACACGTCCTGGCTGTCGTAGTCGTGATCACCACGCCGAGCGGTAACGTGCGTCAATGCGAATGCATGATCATCACCGGCGGCTGCATCCTGAAGCTGTTGAGTGAAGGTTCCCTCCGACGCCTGCACCAGCCGACCGAACATCTCGAAGACCGCGTCGCGGCCATGGTGATCACCGGCGAGCGGGCCCCGGCCAGGGATGTGCCACACGGTGTCTTCGGCGACCAGCGATTTCATGCCCGCCATGTCGCCCCTGGCGAACGCCTCGAACGACCGACGAATGGGCTCGGCATTAGGGTGTTCGGCCATTCCGGCTCCTCTCTTCGGCAGTCTCGCCGGCACTCTCTCTCTTAAGATCGCGCCGCGCACGTGTGAGGGTCAATAGCCGCTGCAGTAATTGATCTTTGCGCTGATCTTTACGCGGCTCGTCCGGTGGGTAGTGGTTGGTCGATGCATCGGTAGTGTTCGGCGTCGGGCATGGTCCAGTCGACGCCATGATCGTCTCTGTGTGCGGCAAGCCAGGCGAAGGTTTTGCCGCGGTGGTGTCGGCGGCAGAACGGGTCCATGTTTCGGCCGGAGGTTTCGCCGTGCGGCAATGGTTGGTGGTGATCCAGGTCGCACCGGTTGGCGGGCACGGTGCAGGTGGGGAATCGGCAGCTGCCGGCCCGGATGTTGATGGCTTCGGCGAGCCTGGCTGAGGGGCGGCCGCCGAGTTCGGTGACGTCGAGGAGTCGGCCGCCGTTGTCGGTGAGCAGCCGGGTGAACAACACCTGATCCCCGGCGTTGGCTAAGGCGTCGCTGATCTGGTCTTTGAGGATGTCGCCGGGGATGAAGCCGGATCGGTCGGCCAGCTCACCCGGCGTCTCGCTGGCGTCGAGCAGGCTGGCCAGCGGCACCACGACACCGATCCTGATGGTCCGTGGCCGCTTGATCACCCGCGGCCTAAGACTCGGCTTGCCGGTCGATGAAGCGTCGACGGGTTCCCCGACAGTCTCGCCTTCAGCGTCGAGGCGTTGCAGATGGGTGCCCAGCAACTCCCCGGTGTCGGGGTCGATGTCCTCAACCTCCAACCAATCCACGGCTCTCTCCTCTGCGGAGGCTCCGCTGTGCTCGGTGACGTCTTGATCGTCTGCCTCCTCCGCGGAGGCCCTGCTGTGCTCGGCGAGGTCCTGGTCGCTCCCTCCTCGTCCTCCTCCTCCTGCTCTCGGTCCTCGTCCTCGTCGTCTTCTTCTTCCTTCTCGTCGTCGGGTTGGTCGAAGACGATCCGGCCGAGGAGCAGGTCGGCGAACAGGTCGGCGCGGCGTTGCTGGTCGGTGCGCGGATCCTCCGCGCCCAGGCTTCTGGAGGTGGCGGCGAGCAGTGCGTCGATGGCGGCGGCGTCGACGGCGGAGACCTCGCCGGTGACATAGCCCATCGCCGTCGGTGCCCTGCACCACGGTGACCCGCCGTTCGGCTAAGGCGCGGCGGTGCCGCTGGGCGAAGGCCAACGGTTCGAGTTGCACGACCAGCCGCAGCAGCCACACCTGCAGCTGTTTCGGCGACCGGGTGTCCGCCGCGTCAACGGCCTGCTCGTCGATGGCGGCCAACGTGGCGGTTTCGGTGACCCGCCTGGCGACCCGGTCGATGACCCGCATCTGGTCGGCGTCCATCTCGCCGCGTCGGAACGCCTCCCACACCGTCGGCAGGGCGGCAGCCATCCGGCGGGCCCGGGCGACCAGGCAACGCACCTGGTAGGGCTGGCCGCGCAGCATGCAGCGCCAGCTCATCGGCGGCGAACTCGCCCGGTTTAGCCCGGCTGCGCCGACCCGACCCGACCCCGGCCGCGATATCGCCGGCAATCCGCGCATCGGCATACCGCACCGACTGCCTCGGCCAGCCGCGCCTGCGCCATCGCCGCATCCCGACGCGCATCCACCACCGCCTCCCGAGCAGCAGATGTGTCGTCCTGATCGTCCCCCGTCATGACTTCATGCTCCCAGCCACCACTGACACTTTTCGAACGTGTGAGCGACACGTGGTACGTGCAATGCAATCGAGCGAGTTGGCTATGGCTGCCACATACCGGCGCGGGGAGATGGCGGTGCCACCAGGACGTCCTTGTTCAGATGTTCTTTGACCAAATAGCGAAGTCGACCACCGTCAATGAGCTCGATACGGCCGTTCTCGGTGAATCTGGTGATTCGCGGCCGTTCGGGTACTTGCTCAAGGACCGGGTGCTTGATGTCGATGATTTCCTCGACACCTTGCGTCGGGTGCTGGCGGTATTCGCCTATCTACATCCCGTCTGAGCGCTCGACGGGCCCTGGACTCGTGGACTACTGCTGCCGGCCATCGCGGGGGGCAAAAGCGGTGAGGGCTTCGGCATCGCTGTTGGCGGAGCGGATGTACTCCTCAGCCCACTCCCGGCGGCCCGGGTAGCCGGAGTCGCGGACGACTTGCTCAACGGCATCATCAATATCGATCTTGGTGTGCCGCAGCTCAACCTGACCGTTGCGCAGCACCGCCCAAGCTCCACCCGGACGGCCGTACGGCATCCCAATGCTGCCCGAGTTGATCACCAGCCGCCGGTCGACAAGGCGTACGAACTGCATGTGCGTGTGACCCCCGACCACAGTCTGAATCTCAGCTGGCAGGTCGGCGAAGACCTCGGCCCACTTTTCCAGGCGAGTATCAACCAGCACCATCTCCTCGTCGTCTCGAGGGGTGCCGTGACAAAACACCACCGGCCCGAAGCCGTCGACATCGAGCACGACGGGATGCGGAAGCTCGCTCAGCAATCGCACCTGGTCGCCTCGGAGTTGCCCGGCAGCCCACATCAACTCCGGATGGTCACTCGTGCAGCACTCCGTGTACGTCCGACAACACAGCAACCGAAGACACCACGTCAGTCACTCGGGCAATGACGGAGCTGCGCATCCGAAGATCGCCGACACGTCCTGAGCGCTGACGATCTGCCACATCGCGGCGGTCAGCTGCCGCGCTGTACGGTCTGGCAGGTCGACAGCTAGCGCGTTCAGCTCGCTCGAGACGTAATCATGAAACCGTCCGTGCAGGTCGCTGCCTGAGGCGGTCAATGACACCTGGCAGGCCCGCCGGTCGTTCGAATCGCGCACCCGAGTAACCAACTCCCGGGCCTCGGCGCGGTCGATCAGCCCCGAAAGGCTGGACTTCTCCAGGCGCAATGCCTCACCGAGCTCGGCCATCCCCACCGGTCCAGCGGAAAGAACACCAAGTAGCTGAGCATGCTGTGGCGTCAGCCCATATCGACGGCTGGCTTCGCCAAACACCCGCTGGACCACAAAGCAAAGCCGTATCAGAGCAGTCGCCAAGTCGGCTGACTCCGCACTCTCCGCTCGCACGAATGGGAGCGTAGCTTGACACAGTTCGTGGCGCCAACTAATTTGTTCGTGGCACCTACCGTACGTGCCACGAACTAAGGAGCTGTGAAGAGTGGCAACAGTCGTAGTCGTTGGCGGCGGGTATGGAGGAGTCCCCACCGCCAAAGCCCTTGACGAGATAGCTGACGTAGTTCTTGTGGAGCCCAAGGACGCGTTCGTGCACAACATCGCCGCGCTGCGCGGCCTCGTCGATCCGGATTGGACGGACCGTCTCTTCTACCCGTACGACCGCCTGCTGCGCCGCGGCCGGGTGATCCACGACCGGGCGGTGCGGGTAGACGCCGATGCCGTCATCCTCAGCTCGGGTGAACGCATCGAGGCTGACTACATCGTGCTCGCATCTGGATCCGCATACCCGTTCCCGGCCAAGATGGACGCGGACGACTCAAACACCGCCAAATCACAGATCGCCAACACCCGCGCCGAGCTGATCAAGGCCGAACACGTTTTGCTGCTCGGCGCCGGGCCTGTCGGGCTCGAGCTGAGCGGCGAAATCAAGGCGGCTTGGCCTGACAAGGCGGTGACAATAATCGATCCGATCGATGATGTGCTCTCCGGGCAGTACAGCGATGCGATGCGCAAGGACCTCCGCCGGCAGCTCGAGGACCTAGGCGTCAATCTGCTCCTCGGGACCAGCCTTACCGCGGAACCCAGTACGCCGCCCGGGGTGACCTCGGCATTCACCGCCGTCACTACACGCGGGGACGAGATCAGCGCGGACATCTGGTTCCGCTGCTACGGCGTCGTGCCGAACTCGGACTATCTGAGCGAGGAGCTAGCAAAAGCCCGGCTGGCCAACGGCCATCTGGAAGTGACTCCGGAGTTGCGCCTGGCCGGCCAAGAAACCGTCTTCGCCATTGGGGACCTTACGGCCATCCCCGAGGCCAAGCGCGGCGGTGCCGCCGGCCGACACGCCGAAGTCGCTGCTGGCAACATTCGGACCCTTATCGAGGGCGGTGACGATTTGGCCAGCTACCAGCCGGCGCCGCCACTCATCCTGCTCCCGCTCGGCCCGAGCGGCGGAGTGTCGCAGCTACCCGGTCAATCCGACTTCGGCGGGCCGGAGGTGACCGCGCAGATCAAGGGTCAGCACATGTTCGTCGATCGGTACGCCGAGCTGTTCAACCTCAGCTGACATTGGCCCCATCTGAACGTCCTGTGGGGGCCATCAGCATGCCGTGCCGAAAGATTTGAGCTTGCCGGCCTGGCATAGGGCTCATGCATAATGAGCATCCACCAGATCTGCTCGGACGGGGCGGGCGGCTAGATCTTCGTTGCGGATGCCTTGGAGAGCCCAATGACCAATCCAGTGCCCGGGTCAATTGTCTCGTTGACTGCATCGCCACGTACCTCTTGGTCAGTCAGTCTCGGCAGGGTCGAGTCGAACCAGTGGAATTTCGCGCGTTGTGCTGGTTTGGTGGTCGTTGAAGAAGGGGAACCCCTCGACCAGTTGCGACCACACCCGGGCGCGCTCATCTCCTACCAGTGTGACCGCGGTCGCGGCGTAGGTGCGGTCGCCGACCTCCACGGTCACGCTCGGGTCGGCGACGAGATTCCGGTACCACTGAGGATGCTCAGCTGCGCCGACGTTCGATGCAATGACCACGACACGTCCGTGGTCTTCGATGAACATCATCGGTGTCGTGCGCGGAAGGCCGCTGACTCGTCCGGTCGTGGTAATCAGGACGAGGCCCTCGCGGTTCATGCCCTCGACCGGGCCGCCACTCCGGAATTGCTCGATCACGCGGCGATTCGTGTCGCGGATGTCCATGGGTGTCCTTCGTGCTAGCTCGCGGTGATCGGCATCCTAACGAAACGGAACCAGCGGCACTCCTGCGCGGGAACCAGTAGCGTGTGCGATTGGTGATCGCACAGCAGTCCTGGGCCAACATCGGAATCGTTGCTGCCGGCGGTGCCGTAGGCACCGGTTTGCGCTACGCGATCAGCTTGTCGATGCCGACGCCGGCTGCAATACCCCTGGCCACGCTTGGGATCAACGTGGTGGGTGCATTTCTGCTCGGCGCACTCCTGGAACGTCTCGCCCGCCACGGCCCTGACGACGCCCGGAGCCGGCGGATCCGGCTCGGCATCGGCACTGGCGGCCTTGGCGGATTCACGACCTACAGTGCCCTCGCTACAGAGACCGTCACCCTTGGCGCCGCTCACCTCGGCCTCGCCATCGCGTACGCCCTTGGCACCGTGGTCATTGGCGCAGCCGCCAGCATCGCCGGTATCGCACTCGCTCGTACGCTGAATCGACGGCACGAGTCGTGACCGGCGCTGCCTTTTCCGATCTGGGCACCGCTTTACTGATCTGCCTGGCCGGCGGCGTGGGCGCTGCACTGCGGCTAGTCATCGACAGCTTGATCCGGACGCGTCTGAAATCGACCTACCCGGTCGGCACTACCGTGATCAACCTCACCGGCTCGCTGCTGCTCGGACTGCTGACCGGTCTGACGACTGGCCATCTCGTGCCCCAGCAATATCAGCTGATCATCGGCACCGGCCTGCTCGGCGGCTACACCACCTTCAGCGCGGCAAGCGTTGAGACCGTCCGACTGCTCGAAGATCGCCGGTACGTCGCAGCGGCCTTCCATGGACTAGGCATGCTGATCGGCTGTACGGCAGCCGCCGCGCTCGGCTACGCCGTGGCGCTACTGATCACCAGCTGATGCACCCAGCCGTACGTCGACCGCACGCTCGTCGGCGCCGCGCAAAATGATCAGCTGGATCGTGCCGCCGGCCGTCCCGAGCGCCTCGAAAAGATCATCCACACCACGAACCGGCTTGCCTCCCGCCAGCACGATCAGATCGCCCTGAGCGAGCCCGGCCTGGGACGCCGGGCTGTCGTCCTCAACCATCCGAACCAACAATCCATCCGCATCCGGCAAACCGACCGCGCGTCGCATCCGCCTGGCAACATGCATCGGCGCAACCCCGATCCCAAGCCGCACCCGCTCTTTGGACTCGCCACGGGCCAGCGCGTCCACCTGGTCGCGCAGTGCTTGGTCGGCTGGAATAGCCAGGTAAAAACCTTCGCCCAACCGGTTGGTGTTCAGCCCGAGCAGCCGTCCATCGCTGTCGACGATCGGGCCGCCAGACGAGCCAGGAAGCAGCGGAGCGTCGTGCTCGATGCTTCCGGTGATGCGCCGGCCACGAGGCCCTCGGAAGCTCCGCTCAACGCCAGTGATGAAACCCAGCGTGAGACGTAGTCCGCGACCACCAGGATCTGCGAGAGCGAACACCGGGGTGCCGAGCTGCGGCGGACCCTCGGTAGTCCATTCGATCGCAGGTATATCTCCGGTGTCGACCGAGATGACCGCCACGTCTCCGTCGATGTCCGCTCCGGCAACTCGGCCGGTCGCGGTACGTCCACCGAAGAAGGTGACATCGACCTCCTCGGCACGCACGTTGTGCGCATTCGTCAGTACCTGATCCTTGCCGACCACGATCCCCGATCCGACGCCCCAGCGTTGGCCGATGCCCACGACCGCATTGCTGACCCGCTCAGCCACGCGCTGGATTTCTTCTTGGATGCCATCAAGTGATCCCATAACGCCTCTCTCGGCTAGTAGTAACTTGCAATTTACTACTTACTTGGTGTGCGTCAAGACCGATGATTACGGTTAGTCCATGAGTGAACCCGAATCCGCCACGCGCGATCACGCGCCATCACCCCTGGCGGAGGCCCTCGCTCGCGTTGGGGATCGCTGGACCCTCCTCATCGTGCAGGCCCTGCTTCCCGGACCGCGCCGATTCAACGAATTGCTGGAGGAGATCCCTGGGATCGCAGCGAGCATCTTGTCCGAGCGTCTGAAGCGACTCGAGCGAGACGCGCTCTTGGTATCGCGGCCGTATACCGAGCGACCGGCACGCGCCGCGTATCAATTGACCTCAGAGGGCATGGAGCTCGTGGGCGCACTTCGGCTGCTCGCGCAGTGGGGCGCCCGGCACGCAGTCGCGGCAGAAGGCCCGATGCATCCGGCATGCGGCACTCCTTTGGAAGCCAGATGGTATTGCCCGACGTGTGATCGTCTCGTCGAGGATGAGCCTGAAATGGAGACGCATTTCCTCTAGTCCGAGGCACGCCGCTTCGCGGGGCAAAGCTTCCGAACCATGTTTCGGCCGATACCTTACGGGTACGCCAACCCTGTGGTCCTGCTCGATGCCGGATCGAAGGAGTCGACATGACGGGTAAGACCGTGGAGGCGCAGGCCCGTCCCGACCCCATGCCGCTGGCCGAGCAACGGCCAGGGCCGCCGTTCTTCGCGATCTTGGTGATGGCCGGCCTGATCGTGATCGGCGCCGGCCTACGCTCCGCCGCCAACATCGTTGGCCCGGTCTTCTTGGTCGTCACGCTCGTGATCACGGTCGCTCCGCTGCGCGGCTTCCTGGTCCGACGCAGGTGGCCGTCGTGGCTCGCAAGTGTCGTATCGCTGCTAGCGATCTACGCGCTGCTCGCCATGATCTTGGGGTCGGTGGTATACGCTGCGGTGCGCCTGGTCGACAAGCTGCCCGACTACGCGAGCGCGTTCCAGAAGATCTTCGACTATCTGGTTGGCGTGGCCTCCCGGTTGGGCTTCGGGCAAGATCAACTTAAGCGGCTTGCCTCATCTGTAGAGCTCAGCAGCCTGGCCGCTCCAGCACAGGCACTGGTCAGTGGCATCAGCGGTGGTTTGTCGCTGATCTTGCTCATCGTCACTCTGGTGATCTTCCTGGCGTTCGACGCAAGCAGCATGCCGGAACGACTCGCGGTCATCCGGGAAACCCGGCCGCACATCGCCGAAGGTCTGAACAACTTCGCCGGTCGGGTACGCAAGTACTGGATCGTGACGACAGTGTTCGGGTTGATCGTCGCAGTGCTCGATGTGATCGCCCTGGTGATCATCGGCGTACCGCTCTACATCACCTGGGGAGTCTTGGCATTCGTCACCAACTACATCCCGAATATCGGCTTCATACTGGGCGTGGTCCCACCGGCGCTGATCGCGCTACTCGACGGCGGCATCGGCTCCGCGATAGCGGTAGTAGCGGCCTACACGGCTATCAACGTGATCGTGCAAACGATCATCCAACCCCGATTCACCGGCGACGCCGTGGGTATCAGCGCCACTATCGCTTTTGCCTCGCTGATCTTCTGGGCGTACCTGCTCGGACCCCTCGGTGCGCTGCTGGCCATCCCCGCCACCTTGTTCCTCAAGTCGGTGCTGCTTGATAACTCCGTACCGGCGAGCTGGGTAAACGCCCTCGTCTCATCCTCGCCAGGCAAGGAACGGCCACGCGCCGTGGCTCGACGAGGACGGAAGCTGGCCCAGGAGCGAAGTTGAGTTTGCCTCCTCCAACCCCGGGTAGTTAGCGATACACGTCTCATGAGGAGTAAGCGAATATGTGGGTTTTCATTACCGCTCGGCTGAGGTCCTGGTTGATTTTCGCCATCGTGGTGCCAATCGCGATGACGGCCGTACATATGCTTCGGGAACGGCTGGAGGCACGGTCCGGCCGTACGCCGCTGGTCACGGCCCTTACCAAGATCGAAAACATCGGAATGCGCAAGGTCCGCGGTCGCCGGAACGGCTGACACCATGGGCCTGGGCCGGAGGTCCGCGTCGGAGATGTCAATGATCTGATGGGGACATCCGGGTTCCATTGAGAGGGGTTCGTCGTGTCCACTGTCGCAACCGAGTTCGTCAATCGGCTCTCAGAGCTGACGCTGGAGGAAAAGGCGTCGCTATGCCTGGGCTCGGACTTCTGGCACACGGCACCGGTGGAACGACTCGGGATCCCCGCGATCATGGTCTCGGATGGCCCCCATGGCCTGCGCGCCCAGCTCGGCGAAGCTGATCATGTCGGTCTGCAGGGCAGTGCGCCGGCAACCTGCTTCCCCACGGCCTCCGCCTTGGGCTCCTCCTGGAATCCGGAGCTCTTTCAGATGGTGGGTGAGGCACTGGCCCTGGAGGCGAAGGGACTGGGCGTCTCGGTGGTGCTCGGTCCGGGGATCAACATGAAACGATCACCGTTGTGCGGGCGGAACTTTGAGTACGTCTCCGAGGATCCTTGGCTCGCCGGCGAACTCGCGACGGCCATGGTGCTCGGCACCCAGGGTCAAGGCGTGGGCACCTCGCTGAAGCACTACGCGGCCAACAACCAGGAGGACGATCGACTTCGCGTCAGCGCGGAAGTCGATGAGCGGACGCTGCGCGAGATCTATCTCCCTGCGTTCGAACGAGTGGTCAAGCTCGCGCAGCCCTGGACGATCATGTGTGCCTACAACAAGATCAATGGCAGCTATGCCTCGGAGCATCACTGGTTGCTCACCGAGGTGCTGCGCGAAGAGTGGGGTTTCGAGGGCCTCGTTGTTTCCGATTGGGGAGCTGTCCATGATCGGGTTGCCGCATTGCGCGGCGGTCTTGATCTTGAAATGCCGCCCAACCTCGGGTTCAGCGATGCCGCGATCGTTGCTGCCGTACGCGATGGTTCGCTGGACGAATCGATCCTCGACGAGTCGGCGCGCCGGGTACTGCACCTCGTCGATCGTTCCCAGCCGGCCAGCGCCGAGGATGTCTCATTCGATGTCGACGAGCACCACGCCCTAGCCCGACGCGCGGCCCAGGAATCGGCCGTGCTGTTGAAGAACGCGGGCCGGGTGCTGCCACTGCAACCGGAACGTGGGCAGCCTGGTGGCGGTGATCGGTGAGTTCGCTCGTACGCCGCGGTACCAGGGCGCCGGCAGCTCGCAGGTCAACCCCACTCGGGTGGACGCGGCACTCGAGGCAATGCAGTCGGCACTCGCCGGCCGCGCCGAGGTGCGGTTTGCCGCCGGATTCGGCGTAGGAACCACCGACAACGACGAGCAGCTGCTGTCCGAGGCTGTGGATTTGGCCCGCGAAGCTGATCATGTGGTGGTTTTCCTCGGTCTGCCTGCTGATGAAGAGTCAGAAGGATTCGACCGGACCCATCTCGATCTGCCTGCCAACCAGCTGGTGATGTTGTATGCGCTCGCCGAGGTGCATGATCAGCTGATCGTGGTCTTGGCGAATGGCGGCGTGGTACGGATCTCCAGCTGGGATGACCAGGTCTCCGCGATCTTGGAGTGCTGGCTGTCCGGGCAGGCGGCCGGCGGTGCCGCTGTTGATCTCTTGCTGGGCGTCGCCAATCCGTCAGGCAAACTCGCCGAAACCATCCCCGTACGGCTGCAGGACAACTCGTCGTACCTGAACTTTCCCGGCGAAGAGGGTGTCGTCCGCTACGGCGAAGGGATCTTCATCGGCTACCGCGCGTACGACACGCTGATCCAGAACGTGAGTTACCCGTTTGGGTTTGGCTTGTCCTACACCAGCTTCCGCATCGACGATGTCGAGGTCTCGGTTTCCGGGTCGGTCGCAGGACAGCGATCTTGCGGTGACCGTGACGGCGTCGGTCAGCAACATCGGTCAGCGGGCTGGCGCCGAGGTCGTTCAGGTGTACGTGGGGGATGTGCAAGGCGTCGGTGGCGCGGCCGCTTCGCGAGCTGAAGGGTTTCGCCAAGGTGTACCTCGAGCCGGGCGAAACCAAGCAGGTGAGCTGCCAGCTCGACGAGCGAGCATTCGCGTACTGGTCCTCGCGTTTCCACCGCTGGGTGGTTGAACCGGGCGAGTTCACGATCGCCGTGGGGAACTCGTCGCGGCACCTGGTCGCCACCGAAACGATCATGGTCGACGCGCCTCGCCTGTCGCTGCCGCTCGGGCCCGATTCGACCCTTCACGAGTGGTTGGCCGATGAGCGTGGCCGCGAGCTGCTCACCGAGCGTGGCGTCAAGCTGCTTGCAGGATCCGGAACTGATCAAGGTGATCGGCACGATGCCGATGGCGACCCTGGCGGCCTTCGAAGGCATGGCACTCAGCCACGACGAGCTCAACGAGCTCATCGCCGAACTCTGACAAGTCATCGGACTAGACCCGCCTCGTACGCAGCGATCACTAGGTGGGTGCGATCGCGCGCGTCCAATTTGGTGAGGAGTCGGCCGACGTGGGTCTTGGCCGTTGCGGCAGACATGTACAACGCCGCGCCGATTTCGGCATTGCTGAGGCCCCGGCCGACCGCCACCAGCACCTCGATCTCGCGCGGCGTCAGCGAGTCCAGCCATGCTGGCTTCGACGCGGTAGCCGGCGTTTGTACATAGGCCTTGATGAGTCGCCGGACCAAGGCCGGCGCGAGCACCGACTCGCCCTGGGCCACTAGGTGTACGGCGGCCAGCAGGTCGGCCGGTTGGGCGTCCTTGAGGAGGAAACCGCTGGCTCCGGCGCGTAACGCTGCATGGACGTACTCGTCCAAGTCGAACGTCGTCAACACAATGACACGGGTCGCACTCAGCGCTGGATCCGCGGTGATCGCGGCAGTTGCGCTGACTCCATCGCGGCCCGGCATGCGGATGTCCATCAGGACGACATCGGGATGTTCGCGTCGGATGACCGCAAGCGCAGCGTCCCCGTCGCCCGCTGTGCCGACCACGGTGATCTCGGGATCTGAAGCGAGCAGAGCAGCGAAGCCAGAGCGTACGAGTTGCTCGTCATCGACGACGACGACGGAGATCATCGCGGCCGATCCGAGGCAACCGGGAGACTGGCCGTCACGAGGAACCCGCCGTCCTGGGCCGGACCTGCGGACAGGCTGCCACCAAGCGCTTCGGCACGCTCCCGCATCCCTGTGATGCCATTGCCTCCTCCGGAATGTGGCCCACGCCCGTTGCCCGCCCCACCACCATCATCGCGAATCGCAACCTCGACCAGGCCATCGTGGTGGTCCACCTGCACACTCGCGGTGGAGGCATGCGCATGCCGGACGACATTCGTCAGTGCCTCTCGGGTGATGCGGTACACCGCCGCTCCAGCCTGGCGGGGAATCGCTTCAAGATCATCGGGCAGCTTGAGCTCTACGGCGAGACCAGTGATGCGAACCGTCTCGATCAGATCCGGCAGATCGGTCAGACTCGGTGCCGGTCGGTAAGGCGGCTCGTCGTCGCGCAGAGCTGCGACCACCGAGCGCACCTCGTCCAAGGAGTCCCGGCTGATCTTGGCGATGCTGTCCAGCGCGTCGGCAGCCTTCTCGGGTTCGGTGTCCATCAGGTGTCGGCCGACGCCGGCCTGCACCGCGATGGTGCCAAGGGAATGGCCGATGATGTCGTGCAGCTCCCGTGCGATCCGTAGCCGTTCCTCGCTGGACTGTCGCGCCGCCGCCTCCTCGGCAGCCGCGGCGCGCGCGTTTGCAAGATCAACGCGCAGTCTGCCAGCTCGGCCCAGGCCCAAGGTTAGGCCGATGGCGAGTACTGAGATGAAGAACTCTTGAGCACCGTACGGCGCGCCGCCACCCCACCACAGCACGGCAAAGCAGCTGACCGCCACCACTGAGCACAGCAGCACCTCCCAGAACGGGCGGGCGACCGCCACGAAGTAGCCCCCGAAGATGAGCAAAAGTGGCAGCGCGCCTGCGTTGTATCCGAGCAGCCACAACACCGTCGTGGCCAGCATGCTGATCAGGAAGGCAGCCGTTGGCCAGCGCCGACGCCACGCGTACGGCACGGTGATCAAGATCAACAAGACTATGAAGAGCCAGTCGCGAGCGGTGTAGGTGTAGAACGGATCACTTGTCGTCGTTGCCCCGGTGCTCAGCCAGCCGACGGCCAGGAATGCCAGCGCGACAAGGGCATCAACGATGCGCCTGGAGATCGCCGGGTTCATTGCCATGCGAACACGGTACGGCGACGCAAGACGCCGCGCATCGCCCTGCAGGCGTATAGCCGCCTCACCCGTGCGACGTAGCTGACGGGACGATCTCGAGCCCGGCGGTCGATGTGCGGAGACGGCCTTCCTCGCGACGCTGAGAGACATGACAGATACCCAGTCGTTGCCGGCCCAGCTCGACGCCCCGGCAAGCCCGAAGCAGTACTCCTTGATCAAGATCCTGGCCATCTGGGCCTCGGTGACGGTCCCCATGGCACTGCTGGCCTGGGTCGTCGGCCCGGCCATCATCCCGCACACGTCGCTCCATCCCGGACTTGTGCACTGGATGCTCATGGTGGTCGGAATGATGTGGCAGTTTGTGGTTTCGCTGGCGGTGCTACGCCACGAGCTCGGTGGCCTGCACTGGCCGACCCTCAAGAAGCGCATTTGGCTCAATCTGCCGCGTGACCCGCGGACCGGCAAGACACGCAAGGTGCTGTTCTTGTGGGTCGTGCCGGCCGTGGCTGCGAATGTCCTCGGCGGGTACCTAGCGACCCGGCTCGACACCGCGTGGACCAACTGGCTGCCCTTCCTACACGAGCCGTCCTACACCAATTTTCAGGGCTTGGCCGACCCCAAGTTCCAGGGTCAGTGGTGGATCCTCGGCCTGGCGATCACCAGCATGTTGTTCAACTACATCCTTGGCGAGGAACTGCTCTTCCGTGGCGTGCTGCTGCCGCGGATGTCAGGGGTCTTCGGCCGCTGGGACTGGGTTGCCAACACCGTGCTCTTCGGCCTCTACCACGTGCACAAGATATGGGCCTGGCCGAGCATGATCGCAAGCTCCTTCGGCTACGCCTGGGCCACCAAGCGGTACCGCAGTTTCTGGATGGGCGTGATCGTGCACGGAGTCGAGGGCTACTTCATCGTCCTCGTTGTGGCGATCCTCGCCGGCTGGTATCCGTGATTCTAAGTGATCAACTTCCGAGCTGCCGCGGCGATGCCTTCTGGGGACATGCCGTAGCGATCAAGCAGGAAGCTGGCCGAGCCGGTTGGTGCGAACTCTGGAACGCCCAAGATCTTCATCTTGGTCGGATGGTTCTGCACCACCGTCTCGGCCACCGCGCCGCCGAGGGCGCCGGCGACAGTGGCTTCCTCGGCGGTGACGATGCCACGCGTCTCCCGGGCGGCCCGCACAACCGCCTCCGTGTCCAGCGGCTTCACCGTGGGCATGGAGATCACTCGTGCCGAGATCCCGTCATCGGCGAGCTGTTCTGCGGCAACGAGAGTCCTCCACAGCACCGTGCCATTGCTGATCAAGGTCACATCGTCGCCATCGCGAAGAGTGACTGCCCGGCCGGGGACGAAGGCGTAGTCCTCGGGATATATCTCGGGCACGCTCATCCGACTCACCCGAATGAACACCGGGCCCTCGACCTCAGCGGCCCAGCGCATGGCGGCGGCGGTCTCGATCGGGTCGGCTGGCACGACGATCGTCATGTTGTCGATGGCGCGCAGCCAGGCGATGTCTTCGATCGAGTGATGGGTCGGGCCGAGTTCGCCGTACGCCATTCCAGGGCTCATGCCGCACAACTTCACGTTGCGGTTGGAGTACGCCACGTCGGCTTTGATCTGTTCCAGCGCTCGTGCGGTCAGGAAGCAGGACGCGGCCGACACGAAGGCAATACGACCCCCGTTGGCGAGTCCGGCGGCCACGCCGACCATGTCTTGCTCGGCGATGCCGACATTGATCAACCGGTCCGGGAATGCCCTCTTGAAAGCATCGAGCTTGCTGGAGCCGACCGAGTCATTGACGACACCGACGATGCGATGGTTCTCGTGCGCCAGCTCGGCAAGAGTTTCGACGTAGGCATTCCGGCAGTCGTAGCGCGGCCGGTCGGCTATCGACTGCCGGGAGGCAATATCGGTCATGCTGCACCTGCCTCACCGCGTCAGCTCATCGAGTGCCAGCTCCAGCTGCTCCGCTGTTGGGACCTTGTGATGCCACGCCGTGTTGTTGCTCATGAATGAGATCGGGTGGCCCTTGTGCGTGTGTGCGATGACGAAAGTGGGCTTGCCCGGCCGGTACGGCACTGCCGACAAGACATCAAGCAGCTCGCCATGATCATGACCATTGACTTCCACGACAGCGAACCCGAATGCGGCCGCCTTTTGATCAAGTGGTTCAAGATCATTGGTCTCGCGTACGGTTGCCCCCTGCTGCAGCCGGTTGCGGTCAACGATCACCGTGAGCCGATCAAGCTCGTAATGGGAGGCGGCCATCATGGCCTCCCAATTGCTGCCCTCCTGCAACTCGCCATCTCCAACGAGCACGTAGGTGCGGCGCTGTGAGACGTCGAGCTTCGCCGAGAGCGCGTGGCCGACTGCGATCGGTAGCCCGTGTCCAAGCGGTCCGGTATTGGCCTCGACGCCACGGACATAGTTGCGGTTCGGGTGGCCGTTTAGCTTGGACAGCGGCTTCAGGAAGGTGGCCAGATCCTCTACCGGTATGAACCCGTACGCAGCAAGCGTGACGTAGAGCGAACCGGCAATGTGGCCCTTGGAAAGGATGAAGCGGTCCCGCTCGGGATCATCGACGTTCTCGGGAGTGACATCGAGAACGGCCCCATAGAGCGTGGCGAGGATGTCGATCGCGGAAAGGTCGCCACCGATGTGGCCGGCTCCGGCGTAGTGGACCAGCTTCAGATCCTGAATGCGGATTTGCCGCGCGGCCTCGGCAATCTGCGCGATCTGCTCGTCGCGATGCGCATGTGGCAGCCGGTGAAAGACCGGCATGGTGATGTGATCGGGAGCTAGAGCAGTCATGCATTTGCACTTTCGGTCGTACGCGCCATTGAACTCAGCAGGACATCCTGGACCAGCCGCTGGGCAGCGAGCGCATCATGAGAGGCTTGCGCGGCTCGCAGCGAGTCCACGTCAAGAGCATCCAGAGCTCCGTGCAGTGCCTTGAGGAAGCGAATCGCCAATTTGGCAGCCTCTACGCTGTCCTCCCGGAACGGGAATTGATCAAGCTGCCACACGCCGTCCCAGTCGTTCTTGCGCAGCGTGTAGAAGAACTCGAACGTCTCCACCAGGTGCACCGAGCCGACGACCATGTCGTCGTCCCAGCCGCGGAAGTTGTCATTGACGTCGATCGCGAACAGTCGGCCGGCGTCGATGCACAGCTGCGCTGCATCGGATGGAGTTTCCAATCCGTACATGGAATGCCCGAAGTCGAGCAGGATGCCCAAATTGTCCAAGCCGACCTGCTGGATGCCCAGCAGGGTACGCGCCGCATTCGGGAAGATGATCTTGTTACGTGGTTCGCGCGGCTTGTATTCGATCACGAACTTGATCTCAGGGTGCGGCGAGATCAGCTCGCGCAGCCCGTCGACCGCCAGCTTCCAGATGTCGTGATAGTCGACCTGGAAGGGATAGTCCCAGCCGTCTTGCCCGAACCACAGCTTGACGTAGTCGCAGCCCAGCTCCTTGGCCAGCTCAGTGGCCTCGTTGAGCAGCTTCAAGGCTTGGGCGCGTACGGCTGGGTCGGGGTTGGTGATCGAGCCTTTGACGTAGTCGCGGTTGTAGATCTCCGGGGTGATCGCAACGGCGCGGAGCCCATTTCGCTCGAGGGCGGCCTTGACGTCATCCAAGCGTGCCGTCGAACCCGGCGAACGGCCAGTTCAAGTCGACAACAGATAGATCACCGACGGCGCCGGCTTTGTCGATCTGCTCCAAGCAGCCCGACCGGCGGACCGTAGCCCTCTGTGGCGTAACGGTCCTTGTACGTGGCGAAGTGCCAGATACCTGCTCCGAAGATCGGTAGGTCACTCATGGTTTCATCGCGCTCCCAGGTCGTATACTATTCATTCACTACTGTATATTCAGTCACTACGACTGCGTTTGTCAAGCTAAGACCCTGCAAGGTGATCTGAAAGAGTTCCTGCAACGACAGGAGGAGCAGGTGCCAGCAACCTCGACTGGTCAAGTGATCTTGGCGATCGACCAAGGGACGACGAACTCCAAAGCCGCTCTGATCAGCGCAGATGGTCGTCTCGTCGCTAGTGGTACGGCGCGAGTCGGGGTTACCTCACCCCATCCCGGATGGGTCGAACAGGACGCAGAGCGCATCTGGACGAGCGTGCTCGAGGCGATGGCCGCCTGCTTGGAGAGTGCACCCGACGCGGAGATCGCGGGGATTGCGCTCTCGACTCAGCGCGAGTCCGTGGTCGGTTGGCGGGCCAGCACTGGGACACCCTTGGGCCCGGTGATCGGCTGGCAAGACCGGCGTACGGCGGCCTGGTGTGCTCAGTCACTGACCGACCAAAATCGCCAATTGGTGAGCGCCCGTACAGGTTTGCGGGTCGACCCGATGTTCTCGGCGCCCAAGATGCGGTGGCTGCTCGACAATGCGCGCAACGGGGTGCCGATTGAGGACGTGCGGCTCGGAACGATCGACTCCTGGTTGGTGTGGCAGCTCACCGGCGGAGCCGAGCATCTCTGCGAGGCAGGCAACGCCTCCCGCACACTCCTGTACGACATCACCGCGCTGGATTGGAACGCCGACCTGCTTGAGATCTTCGGCCTGCCGACAGCGACCTTGCCGGCCGCGGTGGCCTCGGACCAAGGCTTCGGCACCACGAGCGGGGTCCCACTGGTGCCCGACGGCACACCGATTGTTGCCGTGATGGCAGATTCGCACGCCGCGTTGTTCGGCCAGGGGTGCACCGAGGCGGGGATGGCCAAGGCGACCTACGGCACCGGATCCTCAGTCATGGCGCCAGTCGGCGACCTTTCAGCAGGCGATGCGCGGATTCCGGTGACGCTGGCCTGGGTGATCGATGGGTCGCCCACCTACGCCCTCGAGGGGAACATCCTGTCCTCAGGCGCCACCTTGCTTGGGCGGCCGATCTGCTCACTGATGGCAGCGTTGCCGATCTTGTGGCCCTAGCCGAGACAGTGTCGGACAGCGGTGGCGTCACCTTGGTTCCGGCTTTCTCCGGTTTGGGCGCTCCGCATTGGGACCGGAACGCGCACGGGCTCATCTCGGGCATGAGCGAGATGACCGGTCGAGGTCACCTCGCCCGAGCGGCTGTCGACTCCATCGGCCACCAGATCTGCGACATTGTCGATGTGATTGAGGACAGGTCCGTTCCGCTGCGGGTCTTCCGCGCGGATGGCGGCGCCACGAGCTCACCGCTTGTCATGCAAACGCAGGCCGACCTGCTCGGCCGAGACATCGAAGTCAGTGACATCGCCGAGGTCTCAGCTCTAGGTACGGCGAAGCTCGCTTGGCAGGCGCTTGGCCACGCCGGCGCCTGGCCGAGCAGCGGCGGCCGGATCTATCGCCCAATCGTGGACGCGAAACAACGTCGCCGACGCCGTTCACACTGGGCAGGCGAAATCAAGCGAACCCGTTTCACTCCTAGCCCTGCGGAGAGCGAACATGCAGCCTCAGAGCGCACCCCACTGGCGTGAAGTCGACATTGCCCTCACTGGCCCGGATGCGCCGAACCCCTACACCGAGGTTGATGCCTGGGTGATCTTCACCCACGACAGCGGACGGGTGGTGCGGCGTCCGGTGTTCTGGGACGGCGGAACCACATACCGCGTGCGGTTTGCCTCCACTCAACCGGAGGGTGAGTGGCAGTGGAGCGTACACACAGACCGACCCGATCATGACTTCACGCCTGCTTCCGGCACCTTGATCGCGAGTCCAGCTGTCCAAGATCATCCACACCGAGCTCTGAGTCGTGGATTTGTCAGAGCTCACGCCTCCGGTCGTAGTTTCACCTACGCCGACCGCTCGCCCGCATTCTTTGTCATCGACACCGCCTGGGCGATGCCCTTCCGCGCAAGGGTTTCCGATGTTGAGACCTACGCCGCGGACCGCCAAGCCAAGGGCTTCAATGCCGTGCTGCTGATGACGGTTCAGCCGGACATGAACGCGCGCGGACCGGTCGGACGCAACGTCGACGAAGGGTTCGAGATCGGCTTCCATGATCTTGCTGAGGGACGGCTCAGCAAGATCAACATCGAGTACTTCCAGTACTTCGACAAGATCATTGACTCACTTGTCGATCATGGCATTACGCCTGTGCTGCAGCCGGTCTTCCACGGATTCGGGTGGAAAGGACTCGGGGTCGCCGGACCGGTCGTTCCGCCGCCCGACTACGCACGCTACTGCCGCTATCTGGTGGCGCGTTACGGTGCTCGGCCGGCCATCTACCTGCCCTGCGGTGATGGCTCCGGAACTGAGCCACAGGTGGCGGCGGGTGGGCGGGAGATCCAAGCGTGGGACGCGTACGGTCAACCCACCGGTATCCACTATCGGCCGCACCACCGCAATGACGAGCACCAAGCCGCCGAATGGCTGGATTTCCAGTCCTGCCAGACCGGACATGTGGGTGACCACGTGCCTGATCGTCTAGCGACAATGTGGGCTCAGCGGCCGCCCAAGGCGATCATCAACGGCGAACCCAGCTATGAGCACAGCGGCCGTCGCGGAGTCGCTGAAGGCTGGTGGCAAGGTCATGAGGCCTGGAGCAACCTTTGTGCCGGCGCCTTGATGGGCGTCGCGTACGGAGCAGCCAGTTTGTGGCCGTGGCGGCTGCACCCCGACGAGCCAGGTCACGGTGAGTATTTCTTAGCCGAAGGCGCCGGCTGGAAGGAAGCACTCGACTTCGAGGGCAGCCTCTATGTGGGCCTGGTGGGCAAGATCGTCGACGATCTGCCGATCACCGAAGCCAGCCCCTGCTGGGATGTGTCCGCCAATACTCGCGGCCTACTCGATCCGGGCGTGCTTTACCTCGGCTATGCCGAGCATGGCGGACCCTGGATGTTCTTCGATGCGGACGGCCGGGTGCCGTCGAAGTATTGGCTGATCGATCCCCGCACGGGGCGGGTGCTGAAGTTCGGGGACCGGCCGCCGAATTACGTGCCCATCGAGTCCGACGGCTACGAGCCGTCGATCTTGATCTGCGCCGAAACAACGCCGGCGTGGGTTAGCCATGCGCCCTGAGCCCGCATTGCCTGAGCGGAGCTGACGCGAACAGTGCATCAATATTCACTCGCCTGGCAGGATGGTCCCATGACAGCATCGTCGGGCGGCATGACTCGAGCCCCGACCGACGGTCAACTCCGGCTCATCACCAAGGTGGCCCGGATGTATCACGAACGCGGCGTACGTCAGGTGGACATTGCAGACACGTTGCATATCTCCCAGGCGCGGGTGTCCCGACTGCTGAAGCGGGCTGCTGAGCTGGGCATTGTGCGGACTGTCGTCGCCGTCGCCCCGGGCGTACTCACCGAGGTCGAAGAAGCGCTCGAGGATAGATATGGACTTGCCGAGGCTGTCGTCGTTGATGTGGAAGGCAGTGATCAAGACATCATCGCCGCGCTCGGATCTGCAGGTGCCACCTACTTGGAGACGACCCTGACGGGCGGGGAACGCATCGGGATCTCCAGCTGGAGTCAGACGCTGCTGGCCGTTGTGGATCGCATGCGGCCGCTCCGAGTTCCTGGTGCCGAGAGTGTCATTCAGCTCATGGGAGGCCTCGGAAGCTCATCAGTTCAGACCCAAGGCAATCGGCTCCTCACCGAATTCGCTCGACTTGTTGGAGCCATCGCCACATTCGTTCCGGCACCTGCTCTCGTTGGCAATAGGACCATGCGGGAGAGCCTGTTGAACGACCCAGCGATGGAGTCCGTAGCCCGGGAATGGGCGCACATCACCATGGCACTCGCGGGCATCGGCAGCCTCCCGCCGTCGCCGCTGTTGCGTGCCAGCGGCAATGCCGCGGACGTCGCCGATCAGGACAGACTTCATGCGGCCGGCGCGGTCGGTGATGTCTGCCTTCGGTTCTTCGACTCGGCAGGCAACCTGGTGCCGAGCGCTCTCGATGACCGAGTAGTCGGCATCGATGCCGACACCTTGCGCAAGATCCCGAGGCGCGTCGGCATCGCCGGCGGCGAGAGCAAGCACGCCGCTATTCACGCGGCACTCACCGGAGGGTGGGTCAACGTCCTGATCACCGACACTGCAACAGCCGCGGCGCTGCTGCAGCAGGGAAATTGGGAGAAATAGCCCATGCGCCCGACCAGAACCGGCGAGCACGTCGTCGTCGAGACCAAGGCGGGTGCGGTGCGTGGCTTCTGGCGCACCGACTCGGCAGCCTTCCTTGGCATCCCATTCGCCGAACCGCCGTACGGTGATCTGCGCTTCCTCGCGCCAGTGCCGGTGAGCTCGTGGGCTGGGGTTCGGGACGCACTGCGCTACGGGGCCACGCCGCAACGTAAGGCGCTCGCAGAGATCACCACCATCCCGGAGCCGAGCATTCCCGGCGAAGAGATCCTCAACCTCAATGTCTTCACTCCCCGCCCACGAGCCGCGACTGGGTCCGAAGCACCGCTGCCCGTGCTGGTCTACATTCACGGCGGCGGGTATGTCGCCGGATCGCCGGCCAGCCCGTGGTACGACGGCGTGGCCTTCAATCGCGACGGGATTGTCACAGTCACAGTCTCTTATCGACTTGGCTTCGATGGCTTCGGCTGGTTGCCCGATGCGCCGCCCAATCGCGGGATCCTCGATTGTCTGCTTGCGCTGGAGTGGGTGCGTGACAACATCGGCCAGTTCGGCGGGGACCCGGCGCGCGTGACCATCGCCGGCCAGTCGGCCGGCGGAGGCGCGGTGATGACCCTGTTGACCATGCCTCGAGCACAGGGGCTTTTCGCAGCAGCGGCGTCAATTTCGGGAGTGCCGTGTGATATTCCTCTCGAGAGCGCGAAACAGACGACAGCACGGTTGGCGGAGCGCCTGACTGTTTCGCCCGACCGATCGGGCTTCTTGCGCGTTCCTGAAGCCGACCTGCTAGCTGCCCAGGATGGTGGCGGACTGGAACTGTCAGGAGAACCAACACTCGAGGAGTTGATCGCGCTCGTGCGGGCTGTTGACGGCTCATTGCCGATCGGGCCCGTTGTGGACGGCGACGTGCATCCCTGGACCGTCGAAGGGGGAATGCGGGCCGGAGCAGGTACAAGAGATTCCGCTTCTGGTGGGATCAACGACTCAGGAGCTCAGTGCGATAGCCGTTGCCAACAGGCATCTTTGCCAGGACCGGGACGTCCACCAGCTCCTCGAGCAGGTGGGTCTCAGCCCAGAGGTGGCGCGGAGTTTCGCTGCAGCGCTGCAAGATCACCATGGGGCCGAGATCGTTGGTCAGTACGTGACCGACGTGATGTTCCGTCGCCGCATCGTTGACTGGCTGGACTTGCGCGGTGAGGCCGTCGCGCCGACTTGGGCGTACGACTTTGCCTGGCGGTCGGCCGTCAGCGGCCTGGCAGAGCACTGTTTGGATGTGCCATTCATCTTCGATTTGCTGGAGGACCCGGATGTGACTCGGGTTGCTGGTCCGGAGCCGCCGCAGGCGCTGGCTGATCAGGTTCATGCAGCATTCGTCAAGTTCGTTCGTAACCACGATCCAGGCTGGCCGCCCTACCGACAGTCAAAGTCGATCATGGTCTTCAGCACCGAATCCACCACTGTCGATGGTGGCTACGAATCCGCCCGCGCACTCCGAAGTTGATCTTCGCCAGCGACGTTGGGGGTCCACGTGGCCGAGCAGACAATAGCGCGGCATCTATTCAACCCCTCACGATGATCACTTCGAGAGTGCGCGGCCCATGTACGCCCTCCACCCGGTTCAGCTCGATGTCGCTGGTCGCACTAGGCCCGCTGATCATGGTCAGCGGGCGAGTGGCTTCCAGCCGCGCCAGCGCTTGCGGCACGTCGGCGACGATCTGATCGGGGAACACCACACAGAGGTGGTAGTCCGGAATGAGCGTGAGAACGCGCCGGCCCTGATCTGGTGAGCCATCCAAGATCAATGTCCCAGTCTCGGCGATCGCCACGGCACAGCCGGTGATCACACCGTCGGCCACATCCAGCTGTGAGACGCTGAGTTGATCATCACCGAAGGCCCCATCGGTCAACACCTCGGCGGCTACGTTCGCGGTCCAGGATGGATCCAAGCCCGCTGGAGCGACGACCCTGCGGCTACCGCGCTCGGCCAGCGCAGTGTCAATGGTCGCGGCAAGATCATCGGCCGACGACTCGCGTACCAGCGCTCGATAGTCGACGAGACGATCAATGAGCAGCTCGGTGAGCTGAGCAGTCTCCGAATCTGAAGTGGTCCGATACTCCCGGCTGATGTCTTCGTACCGGAGCTCCGGGGGTGGCGCGATCCGATGCGCAGCTGCTATCCGCGCCAGCACTTCCTCGCGAGCGTTCACCGCTCTCCCCCGTGCTCGGCGGCCCACCAGTCTCGGAATGTCTGCTGTGGCGGCCGTGCGAAGTCGCGGGCATCAGTCCACTGCTTCGCCATCGGCAATGGCACCTCACCGATCACGCCTCGCTTGCGTCCGAGCATCCGGCCGAGTCGTCCGGTACGCAGTGCAAGCGCCCAGCGCTTTGGATTACTCATGACCCATCCGGCTGCAGCCATCGCCGACGCCTCCGCGCTTGGCACGCGATGCTCCTTGGCGTACGTTTCGGTGTGCTTGGCGCGCAGGTGTACCAGGATCTCTGGGATGTTGATCTTGGTCGGGCAGACGTCGTAACAAGCGCCGCACAGTGACGACGCGTACGGCAGCGAGGCGTTGTCCTCGATCCCGGTGAGCTGCGGCGACAGAATCGCGCCGATCGGGCCGGGGTACACCGACCCGTACGCGTGCCCGCCGGTCCGCTCGTACACCGGGCACACGTTGAGGCAGGCGCTGCACCGGATGCAGTTCAGCGCATCCCGGCCCTCCGCATCGGCCAATACGGCGGTCCGGCCATTGTCGAGCAAGATCAGGTGGAACTCTTGCGGCCCATCCCCGGGAGTCACGCCCGTCCACATGGAGGTATAGGGGTTCATCCGCTCCCCCGTCGAGGAGCGCGGCAGCAGTTGGAGAAAGACTTCCAGATCTTGCCAGCGAGGCACGAGTTTCTCGATGCCCATGATCGTGATCAAGGTGTCGGGCAAAGTGAGGCACATCCGGCCATTACCTTCGGACTCGACGACCGCCAGAGTTCCCGTCTCGGCAATCCCAAAGTTGGCCCCGCTGATCGCCACCTTGGCGGAAAGGAACTTGCGCCGCAGGTGTTGGCGGGCGGCGCCAGCGAGGGCCGCCGGTTCGTCGGTGAGCGTCGGGTCAACATCACCCATCTCACGGAGAAAGATCTCCCGGATCTCGGCTCGGTTCCGGTGGATCGCGGGCACCAGGATGTGCGACGGCTTGTCATGACCGAGCTGCACGATCAGCTCTGCAAGATCGGTTTCCCATGCGGCGATGCCGGCTGCTTCCAACGCCTCGTTGAGCCCGATTTCCTGCGTGGCCATGGATTTGACCTTGACGACCTCATCAACGGCCTTGCCGCGAACAAGATCAATGACGATAGCGTTGGCCTCGTTGGCGTCGCGAGCCCAATGCACCACGCCGCCTCGGGCGATCACTGCAGCTTCCAACTGCGCAAGGTAATCCGGCAGGTGCGCCATCGTGTGAACCTTGAGCTGACGGCCCGCTTCGCGTAGCTGCTCCCAGTCCGGGAGCTCGGCGACGACCTGAGCCCGTTTGGCGCGGATTGTGGTCGTCGCCTTGCCGAGGTTGCGCCGCAACTGCGTGTCAGCGAGGGCTCGGCGAGCGGCGGCCGGAAACTTCTCCACGCCACGCAGGTTTCCAACCCCATCCGGCGCGGGCGGCGGCATGGCTGGCAACCCCAGCATCACTGGGGTGTTCACAGCACCGGGTCTTGACGAGTCGCGGCGAGGATCTGCGCCAGATGGAGTGTCTTCGCGCCGGCCCGGATCCGCGATAGCCCGCCACCGATGTGCATCAGGCAGGAACTGTCGCCGGCTGTGCAGATCTCCGCCCCCGTGTCCAAGACGTTGCGCATTTTGTCGGCCAGCATGGCCGTCGACGTGTCGGCGTTCTTGATCGCGAACGTGCCACCGAAGCCACAGCATTGATCAGCTGCCGGGAGCTCGACAAGCTCGAGCGCATCGACGGCCCGAAGCAGCTTGATCGGCTTGTCGCCAACCCGCAGCATTCGCAGCGAATGGCAGGTCGGGTGATAGGTCACCCGATGCGGAAAATAGGCGCCGACATCGCTGACGCCCAGCACATCGACGAGGAACTCCGACAGCTCGTACGTCTTGGCCGCCACGGCCTCGACCTGATCAACCAGCCCTGCCGATCCGAACCGCTTCGCGATCATCGCATGCTGATGGCGAACCGAACCGACGCACGAACCCGAAGGCGCAACGATCGCGTCGTACGGAGCAAAGACGTCCGCGAACCGCTCGACCAGCGGCAACGCCTGCTTCTGGTATCCGGTGTTGACATGCATCTGGCCGCAGCAGGTCTGCGCGGCCGGAAACTCGACGTCGTGGCCAAGCCTCCCCAGCACTCGCAGCGTCGCCTTCCCAACCTCGGGAAACATGGCATCCGCCAAACACGTGATGAACAGGGCGATTCTCACGTCGACTCAGTGAAGTTCAATCGTCTGAACCGCTGCGAGTTGGTCGCGGATGAAGCGGTTGGCGTGGGCGGCCAGATCGTCGCCGTCGCTCCAGAGGTTTCGCCAGATGCCGAGCGTGTTGCTCAACGTGGCCGAGACCACCGCAGAGGAGAACGACTCGAAAACGATCGGTCCGTCGTAGTTGATCCGGTCAAGGGCACGAAAGGCGCTGCCGAAATCGACGGAGCCAGTTCCGAGATAGCCGCGGTGGCTTTCTCCGATGTGCACATAGCCGAGCCGATCGCCGGCATCAAGGATCGGTTGAAAGAGGTCCGACTCCTCGATGTTCATGTGGTAGGTGTCCAGATGCACCGATACATCCGGCCGATCGACCTCCTTCAGGTACTCCAAGGCCTGCCGACCTGTGTTGATCAGGTTGGTCTCATAGCGGTTGACAACCTCCAGCGACAGCCGGACACCCAGCGACGACGCGCGGGCGGCGAGCGATCGGATGCGCGTCGACGCTGCTCGCTCGACCGGTCGCCGAGGCGGGCGCCATGTGCTTACGCATAGACCCGTACAGCACTCCGCACATATGAGACCCGCCCATTTCCGCGGTCCTGTCCAAGGCGACGTCGAGCAGGCGCATGGCCGGCGGCGGCGATCGAGGGATCGTCACTGCTGATGTCAGCCTCGAGCGGCAGGCCGAGACTGGCCGTGGTGTGCAGGCCCTCCGCCTCAGCGCTGCGGCGCGCTGTCGCGCTGTCGAAGGTGTCGGGCTCCATGAGGGGGAACTCGATCAGGTCGAAGCCGGCCGCCCGGGCCCGTTGGACGGAGCTCGCTATGCCCCGGGTGTCGAACTCGCCGGTGAACACCAGCGCGTGGCAACCGATCATCGATGGCATCCCGACGCAACCTCCTGCTATCCGACTCCGCCGTAGCGTCGCAGCGCAAAGCCGTTCAGCAGCGCTGCGAAGACCAGCAGCACGCCGAGCGCGAGCAACTGGTACTGCGGGCCGGCGTTTCCTTCAAACGCCAGCCGGATGCCGGCGTTCATCCACACAATCAGCACCGTGGCGAGCACGATCCCGGACACTCGGCCGATGCCGCCCGTGATCGCGACTCCACCAAGCACGGCGATGGTGATAGCGGGCAGAGCCATTCCGTTGCCCGATACGCCGGCGTCGGGTCGAGCCGACGCGAACTGGCCGACGGTCACCACCGCGACGAGGCCGGAAATCAGCCCGCTGAGTGCGTACGCGCCCGCACGAGTGGCGCGTACGCCGATGGCTGACCATTGGGCTGCGATGTCATTGGTGCCGATGGCGTAGACCCGCCGCCCGTACGTGGTGCGCGCGAGAAGCAGCCAGACCACCACCAGGGTGGGCAGCAGGAAGAGGAATATGCCCTTCGGAACGTTGGGGATCCAGCTACCGATGAGCGGCAGCTCGACCGACCGGGCCGTCGACTCATAGAGGTTCTGAATCGGCTTCGTGCTGATCGGCCGCTGATTGTTGATCACTACGGCAAGGGACTTGTACGCGTAGTAGGTGGCCAGGGTTGCGATCAGTGCCGGGAACCCGATGTAGGCGACCAGGAGCCCGTTGACGAGACCGAGCACTGCGCCGACGACTGCGGTGATCACGATCGCCAGCCACAACGGCCAGCCCCACCGCCCGTAGGCAAAGCCGAAGATCATGCCCGCGAGGGAGACGATGGCGCCCACGGACAGGTCGATGCCGCCGCGTCCGGAGAGGATGACGAAGAGTTCGGCGAAGCCCAGCATCGCCAGCGGCACGGCATTGATCAACGCGGCCGACAGGTAGTCGAAGTCATAGGCAGCCGTCAGATAGCCGGTCGCACCCAGCACCATGAAATAGACCACCACAAGGACCAGGAGCACGGCGAGCAGCACGATGCGCTGGGTGAGCAGGGCGCGGATCACTCGGGCGGGCAGCGACTCGGCTCGCTCGGGCGTGGGTGGGCCGGACTGGTCGTCCTGTGCCGTCAGATCGGGCGCGGCGGCCGTGGGGATGCTCATCGTTTCCTCCTCGCCCGCTCCCGGATGAGGTCGGCGCCGACCGCGATGATGATCGCGACGCCCACGAAGAGATCGGAGAGTTCTGACCGCCAGCCCAGCTGCGTCACTCCAGATGCGACTGTTTGCACGAGCAGCGCGCCGAGCACGGTGCCGAGCACCGAGCCGCGGCCGCCCGTGATGGATGTTCCGCCGATCACGACAGCGGCGATCACGGCCAGCTCTTTACCGGAGCCGACGTTCTGTCCAAGATTCGATCCCTGGGCCACCACGATGCAGGACGCCAGCCCGACGAGTAACCCAGTCAACAGATATGCGGTGAGTACGCGTTGTCGGACCTTCACGCCCGCCAACTCGGCGGCGAGCTGGTCGCCGCCAATGGCGTAGAAGTGCCGACCACCCGCCGTGTGGCGCAGATAGACCCAGGCGATGGCGACCAGCACCACCGTGATGAGGAAGGAGTTGGGTACGCCCAAGGTACGACCGGCGGCGCCATTGCCAAGAGGCGCGAGGGTATCGGGGATGTTGTTGACCGTGGTCGAGTTGAAGAGCTTGAGGCTGAGCCACAGGAAGATGTTGGCGGTGCCGAAGGTGATGATGATCGCGTGCACCCGCCCGTAGGCGATGAGTACACCGTTGAGGAGCCCGAGCAGCCCGCCCACCACGACCGAGATGAGCACCGCTACCGGCAGCGAAAGACCTGCCTGCACCAAGACGAGCTTCGCGGTGATGACCGAGCACACCGCGATCGCGGCGCCGACCGAGACGTCGATGCCCCCAGTGATGATGACCACCGTCATACCGATGCCAATCAGCGCGATGGGCGCGACCGCGCCGAGCAACGGCTGAATTGAACCGGCGGACACAAAGGCCGGAGTCGCGAAGCCGAGGATGACCCACAGCACGGCGATCACGCAGATAAGCACAATTTCCTGGCCCGTCACCGGCGGAGCTAGCACGCGATGACCGCGCTTCGCTGGCGGCTGGGATCCGGAGGCGGGGGTCTCGTCCCGGGCCGCGACGTCGATGCTCATGCGGTTACCTTCCCGTCCTCATGATCACCGCTGACGTCGCCCGCCGCAGCGGCCAGGACGTCGACCTGCGTCGCGTTGGGCCCGAACTCGACCGTCGTGGTGCCGTTGCGGACCACTTGAAGCCGGTCAGAGATACGAATCGCCTCGGGGAGGTCCGCTGTCACGACCAGGACGGCAGTGCCCGCGTCAGCCAGTTCGGTGATGATGCGGTGGATTTCCTCCTTGGCGCCGACATCGACACCTTGGGTCGGCTCGGCCAATACCAGTACGTCAGGCCGCTCGACCAACTGGCGAGCAAGCACCACTTTCTGAGCATTTCCGCCCGACATGGCCCCGATCGGCTGGTTCTCGCTCGGCGTCTTCACCGCGAGTCTGGTGATCATGTCCTTGGCGACCATGCGTTCCCGGGCTCGATCGACCCAGATGCGGAGCTTGCTCAGCAGTGGCAGGTGCCCGGATGAGATGTTGAACATGATGGATTGGAAAGAGAACATCCCCTGTTTCTTCCGGTCGGCCGGCAGCAAACCGATCCCGAGGCGTTGCGCGTGTCGTGGAGAGCGGGGCGCGACCGGTTGTCCGTCCAACAGGATCCGCCCGGCGTCGGGGTGCTCTATGCCGTAGATCGAGTCGGCGATCTCGGAGACACCGGAGCCGACGAGTCCGTAGAGGCCGACAACCTCGCCGGGCCGTACGACGACATTGACATCGTGGTATTCCCCTCGTCGGCTGAGGCTGACAAGTTCGAGTCGGGGCTTGGTCTCGGGGTCGATCTTCCGTTCGTGCTTGGTTTCGGTCAGGATGCCGCCAACCATGAGCTCGACGACCTTGCGCACCGACAGCTCCCCGATCGGGTACGTGCCGATGGTTTGCCCGTCCCGCATGACGAGCACATCCTGGGCGATGCGGAACAACTCGTCGAGGCGATGGGAAATGTAGATCACCGAGACTCCGGATTCGGTGAGCCGCCGAACGACGCGGAACAAGATCTCGATTTCAGCGTCAGTGAGGATGGCGGACGGCTCGTCGAGGATGAGGATGTTCGCCTCGCCGGCCAGCGCCTTGGCGATTGAGACCTGCTGTCGCTCGGCGATCGACAAGTCCCCGACGACGGCCGTGGCGTAGCGCGGCGGAAGTTCCAGCAGCGCGAGAAGCTCCACCACCCGACGGGTTTGTTCGGCCCAGTCAATCCGTCCGCCTTTACGGATCTCCCGGCCCATGAAGATGTTCTCCGAGACCGTGAGCTCGCTGAACAGCTGCGGCTCTTGGTAAACCGTCGCTATTCCCAAGGCCATCGCATCAGATGTTGATCCGATCGAAACCTGCCGCCCCTCGTACGCGATAGTCCCGGTGTCCGCGGTGACGGCGCCGGACAGGACCTTGATCAAGGTGGACTTGCCGGCGCCGTTCTCACCGACCAGGGCCAGGACTCTTCCCACGTCAACGGTCATGTCGGCATGCCGTATCGCACGCACCGCGCCGAAGCGCTTTGCGATACCGGTCATCTGTAGCCGGGGCGTGCCGGAGTCCACCGACACGGCGGTGGATCCAGGCTGCTGGGGATCCTTCGTCGGCTGCTGGTCCTGGGCTGGTGGCGTCGCCCCGCCGGGGGCGGCGTCACCAGTCGACGATGTAGTCATTCGATCCTGGCTGAGCCTAGAAGTTGTAGTCCCCGACGTTCTCCTTGGTGAAGGTCAGTGGCTTACCCATCAGCAAGATCTTGGTTGATGGGTCGTAAGTGACATTGTCCAGCCCGCAATCTGCGACCGGCTGTGCGTTTTGGAACTGCTTGTTCTGCGCCAACTGCTGCCCAGCCCACGCGGTCAAACAACCCAGAGCCTTCGCGTCCCACAAGACGCCGGCCGAGGCCGCTCCGTTCTGCAGATACTTCTTCATGTCGTTGGGCGTACCCATGCCGACGGTGAAGACCTTTCCGGTCTTCCCGGCATTCTGCACGGCCTGCGCGACGCCAGGCCCGGCTGTCGAGCACACGCCCAGGAATCCCTTGATATCGGGCTGAGCGTTCATGATGTCGGTTGCCATCTGCGTCGCCTTGGCAACGTCCTCGCCGGCGTAGACGGTGTTGACCAACTGGGCGTCGGGATACTTCTCCTTGGAGTACTTCTTGATCTCATCGATCCACTGGTTCAGCTGCGCCGCCGTCTCACCACACGACACGATGGCGAACTTTCCTTTGCCACCCATGGCCTTCATCAGGGCGTCGGTGTCCGCCTGGCCGATGCCTTCCGCAGACGCCATCAGCACCATGAGCTCCCGGTCGGAGTTGGGGGCGTCGGTGTCCGAGGTGCCGACCTTGATTCCGGCATCGATGCCTTGCTTGATCAACGGCGCCATCGAGTCAGGATCGTTCGGAGCGATGAACAGCGTGTTCACCTTCTGCTGGATGTAGCTGTTGACGATGTCAGCCTGCGCCGCCGCGTCCGCGCTGGTGGGGCCCTGGTAGAGCCACTCGACGTTGCCGAGCTTGCTGGCGGCCTCCTTACCGCCGGCGTTCATCGCTTCGAAGTAAGGAATGCCCTGCAACTTGGGAACGAACGCCACCTTGACGGTCCCGCCGGCGGCGGAACCGCTGGCCGCCGGGGCTGCCGTCTGATTCTTCTTCGTGCAGCCCCCGAGAGCAACGGTCGTCGCCAGCGCGGCAATGATCGCCACCGCGATCTTTAGTTTCGCTTGCATGCCTGCTCCCTATAGTTCGACGATGAATGTTCCAGTGTTTTGGACATAGCGATGGGAACTCGGACGATCACGCAGCCGTGACTGCGGCCGCTCTTCTCTTGGTATCCTCTCGTCCCCTGTTGGCGCTGGCAAGAGTTCCCGGTGGAGCGAAACGGTGATCACTTCAGCCTCTGACCTGCAGGCTCTGCGGCTGGTACTCCACTGGCGGGAAGGTCCTGGCGACGAGCGACCGCAGTTCGCGGAGCTCTCCCTTCACGAGGCCGGCTGCCCGTCCCTGGATCAGCACGTTGCCTACCGCAGTTGCCTCTACCGGACCTGCCAGTACGCGCCGACCCGTACGATTCGCCGTCAGCTGGCAGAGCAGCGTGTTCTGGCTTCCGCCGCCAACAACGTGCACAGTGTTGATCTTGGATCCGCTCAGCCGCTCGGCGTCGTCGATTGCCGTCGCATATGCCTCGGCGAGGCTCTCCACGATGCTGCGCGCGAACTCTGCCGGCGAATGAGGCACAGCGGCCCCTGCTTCGGCGCACAGTGCGGCAATGCGCTTGGGCATGTCGCCGGGCGGAAGCAGGCTCGGATGGTTGGCGTCGAAGATCGGCACCGGCGTACTGATCTCGGCTGCTTGGTTGAGCAGCGCGGTCAGCTCGACCGACTGACCTGCGCGCTCCCAGGTGCGGATGGACTCACTGAGCAGCCACATGCCCATCACGTTGCGCAGATAGCGGATCTTGCCGTCGACGCCGCCTTCGTTGGTGAAGTTGGCCTCTCGGCTCTCCTCGGTGAGCACCGGCCGGTCAAGCTCGACGCCGACCAGCGACCAGGTGCCGGACGATACGTACGCGGCGCCTGGCTCGGTCATCGGCACACCGACCACAGCCGATGCGGTGTCGTGCGACCCAACGGCGATCACGTCCACTGCTGCGCCGACCTCGGCCGCCACCTCGTCGCGTAACGAACCGATCCGGGTTCCCGGATCGACCAAGGAGGGGAAAAGGGAGCGCGACAGGCCCACTTTGTCGATCAAGGTCGCATTCCAGGCTCCATTGGTGATGTCAAGCAACCCGGTGGTTGAGGCGTTCGTACGCTCTGCGACCTGCTCGCCGGTAAGCCAGAATCCCAGCAGATCAGGGATCATCAGCATTCTGGTGGTGTCATCGATCACCCCGGCGTCATGATCGACCGCTAGCTGGTAGATCGAATTGAACGGCTGGAACTGCAATCCATTGGTCGTATAGAGCGCCGCATGATCAGCAATCTTGTGAACAAGGTCGACGCCTCGTGCCGTCCGCTCGTCCCGGTAGTGGAACGGGTTGTTGATCAAGCGGTCGCCGCTCACCAAACCGTAGTCGACCGCCCAGGAGTCGATGCCGACGCCGGCGAGATCTGGCTGCGTAGCTGACGGCCTTTCTCAAGCCAACAAGTATGTTCCGGTAGAGCTCGAGGATGTTCCAGTGCAGACCGTCTGCGACGCGTACGGGGTCGTTGGGAAAGCGATGCACCGCCGCGACGCTCAGCTGGTCTGGGCCGAGGTGGCCGAGCATCACTCGGCCGCTTGTCGCGCCAAGATCAACAGCGGCCACCCAGCCGGTGGTCATCGCGTGCCCTTCGACGGGCTCAGGGCACATATGCGGGCTGAGCGCGTCGAAGCCCGGTCGCTCACCTCAGGAAGGCGGCAGCGACGCCGGCGTCGACGGGAATGTGCAGAGCCAGTGGTGTGACTCAGGTCTGCCGAGCAGAGCACGAAGACAGCGTTAGCAACGTTTTCCGGCAAGACCTCCCGCTTCAGCAGCGTGCGGGAGGCGTAGTACTTGCCCAATTCCTCCTCGGGAACCCCGTAGACCGCAGCACGCTTGGCCCCCCAGCCGCCGGCAAAGATTCCCGAGCCACGCACCACGCCGTCGGGGTTGATGCCATTCACCTTGACCCCATGCTCGCCGAGCTCCGCCGCGAGCAACCGCACTTGATGTGCCTGGTCGGCCTTGGTGGCGGAATAGGCGATGTTGTTCGGCCCGGCAAAGAGGGAGTTCTTGCTGGAGATGTAGACGATGTCGCCACCTAGCCGCTGCTCGATCAACGCCTTTGCGGCCGCCCGCGACACCAGGAAAGAACCCTTGGCCATCACGTTGTGCTGCATATCCCAGTCGGCGATCGTGGTGTCGAGCAAGGACTTGGACAGCGACAGGCCGGCATTGTTGATCACAATGTCGATGCCGCCGAACGCGAGCAACGTGGCATCAACGGCTGCTTGTACGGCAGCTTCATCGGTGACGTTGGCGGCGATGCCGACCGCGACGTCCTTGTTGCCTATCTCCTCGGCAGCGGCCTGAGCGTTGCCCTGCGTCTAGATCGGCAATGACGACGCAGGCCCCTTCGGCGGCCAGTCGGACTGCGATCGCTTTGCCAATTCCTGAAGCGGCACCGGTGACCAGCGCGATCCGGGTGGCGAGGGCCTTCGGCTTCGGCATCCGCTGCAGCTTCGCCTCCTCCAGCGCCCAATATTCGATCTTGAACTTCTCCGACTCATCGATCGGGGCGTACGTCGACAGGCCTTCCGCGCCGCGCATGACGTTGATCGCGTTGAGATAGAACTCACCGGCCACCCGAGCGGTCTGCTTGTCCTTCCCGTAGGAGAACATGCCGACTCCCGGCACGAGAATGATCAATGGGTCGGCGCCACGAATCGCCGGCGAGTCCGGCGTCGCGTGGCGTTCGTAGTAGGCCTGGTAGTCCGCGCGGTACGCCTCGTGAAGCTCGCGAAGCCGGGAAATGCCGTCCTCGACGGAAGCATCCGCCGGAAGATCAAGGACCAGCGGCTTGACCTTGGTTCGCAGGAAGTGGTCGGGGCAGCTGGTGCCAAGTTCGGCCAGTCGCGGA
The DNA here is from genome assembly GCA_963845915.1 of uncultured Actinomycetota bacterium. Classification (GTDB taxonomy): domain Bacteria; phylum Actinomycetota; class Actinomycetes; order Propionibacteriales; family Propionibacteriaceae; genus Microlunatus. The sequence goes on along the minus strand of CAWJUB010000027.1, from coordinate 14,352 downwards.
TGTTCGCTGTGGGACAGGAACTCCAGCACCCGCTCGTCATCGGTGAAGTGACCCACCATCGGCTTGTCGAATGACGCGATGGACCGCAACGTGGGCGCGAGGGCAGCGGCCTTGGCGCGCCGCTCATCGTCCGGCAGTGCGGAATACCCGTCGAGCAGAGCGCCGAACGGCTCTGGCTTGGAGTGCTCGGCAATGTAGGCCTCTGCGGTGCGGATGATCTCCAACGAGTTGGCCTCGGACTCCGCCGACGTATCGCCCCACGCGGTAATGCCGTGGCCGCCGAGAACGCAGCCGATTGCCTGTGGATTGTCGGCCTTGATCTTGGCAATGTCCAGGCCGAGCTGGAAGCCCGGCCGGCGCCACGGCACCCAGACCACTCGGTCGCCGAAGATCTTGGCTGTCAGCTCTTCACCGTCGACGGAGGTAGCGACCGCGATCCCCGAATCGGGATGCAGGTGATCAACATGCGCAGCGTCGACGAGGCCGTGCATCGCCGTATCGATCGACGGCGCCGCACCGCCCTTGCCGTGCAGGCAGTAGTCGAAGGCTGCGACCATCTCGTCTTCGCGCTCGACTCCGGGATAGACGTCCACCAGCCGGCGCATCCGATCAAGGCGCAGTACCGCGAGACCGGACTCAGTCAGCGTGCCCAGATCGCCGCCGGAACCCTTTACCCAGACCAGCTCGACCGGCTCACCGGTGACCGGATCGGTCTCGGCGCCTTTGGCCGAGGTATTGCCTCCGGCGTAGTTCGTGTTCTTCGGATCCGAGCCCAGCCTGTTGGACCGGGAGATCAGCTCAGCAACTGCTTGATTCGTCATGATCACTCATGCTCCCCAGCCGGCTTGGGTGCCGCCGGCGCGTTCGGATTCGATCTTGGCCTGATAGCCCGACTCGGCGTACGCGCTCATCGGATCGGCGGGCAGGCCGCGAGACTCGCGCCACTCAGCGAGCGCGGGGCGTACGTCGGTGTAGAAGGCATCCATCAAGATCCCATTGGCGCCGAGTACGTCGTTGGCTTCCTGGGCGGCCGCCAGAGCCTCCCGATCAACCAGCAGCGCTCGCGCGGTCATCTCCTGCACGTTCAGTACGGACCGAATCTGCCCAGGAATCTTGGGCTCAATGTTGTGACACTGATCCAACATGAAGGCGACCTCGGAGTCCGGACCGTACCCGCCGCCGCGTACCACCTCGTACAGGATCCTGAATAGCTGGAACGGATCGGCGGATCCGACGATGAGATCGTCGTCGGCGTAGTAGCGAGAGTTGAAGTCAAAAGAGCCGAGCTTCCCGAGCCGCAACAGTTGAGCGACGATGAACTCGATGTTGGTGCCGGGCGCGTGGTGTCCCGTGTCCAGACACACCGCGGCCCGGTCCCCCAACGCGGCGACCTGGGCGTATGAGGTACCCCAGTCGGGCACATCCGTGTGGTAGAAGGCGGGTTCGAAGAACTTGTACTCCAACATCAGCCGCTGCTCCGGCCCAATCCGTTCATAGATCTGCGCCAGGCTGTCGGCGAGCCGGTCCTGCCGGCCCCGAAGATCACCCTGTCCTGCGTAGTTGGTGCCGTCGGCGAGCCAGATCTTCAAATCACGGGACCCGGTCTGATTCATGATCTCGATGCACTCGAAGTGGTGATCAATGGCTTTGCGACGTACGGCCTCATCGATGTGGGTCAGGCTGCCGAACTTGTAGATGTCGTCTTGGAACGTGTTGGAGTTGATCGTGCCCAGTGCCACACCAAGATCAGCCGCATATTCCCGCAGAGCGCCGATAGTCCTCGACCTTGTCCCACGGAATGTGCAGCGCGACCTTCGGTGCGAGCCCGGTCAGCTCGTTCACCTTCGCCGCGTCGGCGATCTTTTCCTGCACGGTTCGAGGCGTACCCGGCGAGCCGAACACCTTGAAGCGGGTGCCGGAGTTACCGAATGCCCATGAGGGCAGCTCAATGGCCTGATGGACCAGCTGATCAGAGATGTCGGAGAAGGTTGGCATGTGATCACTTCCAAGAAGTTGTAAGCGGATGTAGCGCCGGGACGACTGAGGTACCCCGACCCGAAGCAGTCTCTGGCCTTCGAACTCGTGAGCCTTCGTTGCATCGATTTTGTGCTCGACCAGCGCCTTTGGCAGCGGCCAGCAATGTCGGAGCGAGTCGGCTGCTCGCATTGAAACGTTCTTATAGTCGCATGGTGACGGTACCGAGGTAGGCGTCTGGCTGTCAAGACCGGCGTGAACCACGAAGATCAACCAGACCCTGCGGTCGCTCGTCCAAATGGTTGAACCGCTTCAGGTTGTCGGCCATCAGGTATAGCCCTGCCCGCATGGCGCAGTCGCGACTCGGATCCGTCACGCCGATGATGACAACTTCGGCCGAGCGGCCCGCGCATTCAAGACGTCGCTCGTCGTGCCGGCGTTGCGATCGGCACCGTTTCGAATGTGCTCAACAACCCCGACATCGTCACCGAACAGACCCGCCTCAAGGTCGAAGCAGCGATTGCCGAGCTGGGCTTCGTCCGCAACAGCGCTGCCCGGGCGCTTGCCGCAAGACGAACAGATACGTCGGCTTGGTCCTGATCGACATCGGGAACTCGCTCTTCGTCGACATTGCGCGCGGTGCCGAGTCGGCGGCAGAGCAAGCTCAGCTGAAGCTCCTTCTCGCCAACAGCGATTCAGCACTCGAACCAAACAGGACAACTATCTCGAGCTCTTCGACCAAGCCCGAGTCGCGGGCGTCTTGCTCGACTCCGCTCGAAGAGCCTCTTGACGTCGCACACGCGGTCCTTGGCCACGGGCGCCCCGTCGTTCTCGTGATTGCTACGTCGCCTGACCCGCTCACGTGCAGTGTCATGGTCAACGAGGAACTGGGCGGCTATCTCGCTGCCACCCATCTCCTCGATCAAGGAGCACGCACGCTCGTCTTCCTCGCCGGCTTTCCGGAGCTGCGATTGATCCGCCGGCGCCTGGCGGTGTCGAGCGGGCCGTTGCCGAAGCAGGCGCCAGTCTCGAAGTGGTCGAAGCGCCCGACCTCGCGATCGGCGCCGGTCGCGAGGTCGGACGCCAGGTGTTGCTGTCCCAGTCAGTGGATGGGGTGGTCTGTCCTTCAGATCTGCTCGCCGTCGGCGTTATCCAGGCGGCGACCGATCTCGGAATCCGGGTACCCGATGATTTGATGGTCGTCGGCTACGACGACAATCACTTCGCCTCCGAGAGCAGCATCCCGGTGTCCACTGTGAGTCTGCCGGGGTATCGGATGGGTGAGCTGGCCATCGAATTGCTTCTCGAGGAGATCCACCAGGGCTCGGCCACGTGCACCGAACGGTCATGCTGGACCCTCACCTCATCCCTCGACGCAGCACGCTTCGATCGCACGAGAACAGCTTGTAACCGAAAGGAACTCATGTCGCTCACCTGGTCTGCACTGCCCATCGCCCCGGACGAGGACTTCGACGGCGCGCCGCTGCTCCGTAGCGAGTTCGGCTTGGAGGAAGGTCATGGGCAGTCGCCCGAGCCACCCTGCACGCCACGGCACAGGGGGTTTTCGAGGCCTATCTCAACGGCCAGCCCGTCTCCGACGACGTCCTGAGCCCTGGCTGGAGCAGCTACGAGTGGCGGCTGCGCTACCGCAGCTACGACGTAACCTCACTCCTTCAGCCCAGCTCGGTGCTTGGTATCGCGCTGGGCAATGGTTGGTTTCGCGGACGGCTGGGCTGGAGCGGCGGCAGCGCCTTCTACGGCGACGAGCTTGCCGCCCTCGCGCAGCTCGAGATCGAGTTCTCCGACGGCCACGTCCAGACCGTCGTCACCGACGAGAGCTGGACGGCCGGACCCTCCGCCGTGCTGTCCAACGACCTCTACGACGGTCAGACCATCGACGCGCGACGCTACTCGGACGCATGGCTGCAAGCGCGGCTTCTCCGACGAGGCTTGGACCGGCGTGCACGCCGTGCCGAGCTCGACTTCAGCACGCTGACCCCGTACATCGGCCCGCCCGTCCGCCGGCAGGAAGAGCTGCGACCGATCAAGATCTGGACCTCCCCGGCCGGCAAGACCCTGGTCGATTTCGGGCAGAACCTCGTGGGGTGGGTGCGGGTCCGCGTGCAGGGCCCGGCCGGCACGACGATCACGCTGCGGCACGCCGAGGTGCTGGAGCACGACGAGCTGGGCACGCGACCGCTGCGAACCGCCAAGGCCACCGACCGCTTCATCCTCAGCGGCGGCGATGACGTGTTCGAGCCGACATTCACCTTCCACGGCTTCCGCTATGTCGAGGTGGACGGGTGGCCGGGCGAGCTCACCGCCGACGCACTTACCGCTGTCGTGGTCTCACTCCGAGCTGCAGCGGATCGGCGAGTTCGAGTGCTCCGACGAGCTGCTCAACCAGCTCCACCGCAACGTGGTCTGGGGCACCCGCGGCAACTTCCTCGATGTGCCGACCGACTGCCCGCAGCGCGACGAGCGGCTCGGCTGGACAGGTGATATCGCAGTCTTCGCACCCACCGCGGCCTACCTCTTCGACGTCGAGGACTTCCTCCGCGACTGGCTGGCCGACCTCGCCGCCGAGCAGCGGGCAGCCGACGGGATGGTGCCCTTCGTCGTGCCCGACGTCCTGAAGTACGTCGAAGCGCCCCTCGCAATTCCCGGCCCCAGAGAGCACTGCGATCTGGAGCGACGCGGCCGTGTGGGTGCCGTGGGCGCTGTGGCAGGCGTACGGGGATCGTGCAGATGCTGAGCGATCAGTACGACTCGATGGCGGCGCACGTTCGCCGAGTGGAGTCACTGCTGTCGCCCACCGGACTGTGGGACACCGGCTTCCAGTTCGGCGACTGGCTGGACCCGACCGCACCGCCCGACGAGCCGGTCCGCAGCCAAGGCGGACAACGGCGTCGTGGCGACCGCCTGCCTCTACCGCGACGCGCGAATTCTTGCCGAGACGGCCGAGCTTCTCGGACGCAGCGAGGATGCCGCGCACTTCGCAGCAGCTCGCCGAGCGCACCCGAGCTGCCTTCAACGATCATTACGTCAACGATGACGGCACCATCCACAGCGACGCGCGAGACCGTCGTACGCGCTGGCGATCGTCTTCGGACTGCTCGACGAGGAGACCGCAGCAGCTGGCCGGGAAAGCGGCTAGCGGAACTGGTGGCCGAGAGTGGCTACCGCATCCAGACCGGCTTCGCCGGCACTCCGTACGTTTCGACGCACTGAGCGACGACGGGTCATCTGGACGAGGCCTATCGGCTGCTGCTGCAGCGCGAGTGCCCTCGTGGCTCTACCCGGTCACCATGGGCGCGACGACGATCTGGGAGCGCTGGGACTCGATGCTGCCCGACGGCACCATCAATCCCGGCCAGATGACCAGCTTCAACCACTACGCGCTCGGCGCTGTGGCCGACTGGATGCACCGCAACATCGGCGGCATTGCGCCGCTGGAGCCCGGCTATTCCCGGGTGTTGATCGCGCCCCAGCCGGGCGGCGGCATTCGTTGGGCACGTTCCTCTCTTGAAACCAGGCACGGCAAGATTTCGGTCTTCTGGTCACGGGACGACGACGGACCGATCGAGCTCGACGTCACTGTTCCGGAAGGTGTGACGGCCCTCGTACAGCTGCCCGGTACGCCAGCCGAGGAGTTCGGCGCCGGTCAACATCATGTCTCATCAATCACTCAATCCCGATGCGACGAGTGAGGCCGAACACACAGTCTGCGCTCAAGCGACTCATCAGAATGAAACATTTCAAGCAACTGAGCTGACACGCACCCCGCGCCGCAGCAGCGCCCAACGCTGATTCACAGATCAACACAATAAGTCCGCAGAACAGGGTTGACGGAGTCCATACATGACGGTGATCATCCTGCAGTCGGTGCTCATCTATAACGACTTCCAGAACCCGCTGTACTTCCTGCCCGGAACCGAGAACGCCACCGTTCAACTCACCCTGCTCAACTTCCAGAGCCAGTTCACCACCCAGTACAACCTGCTGTTCGCCACCATCCTGCTCGTCACGATCCCACCGCTGATCATGTTCATCTTCTTCAATCGCAAGATCGTCGAGGGGATGGCGGCCGGCTCGGTGAAGGGCTGACGGAACCGCCCGCCGAGTTGCCATAACGTGGTTGATCTTTCAGATCAGCCACGTTATGGCGTGTCGGCGCCTTACGAGGCGGCGCCATCGGTGGCCCCTTGCGCCGGCACGGCGATGCCAGCCGCCGATGCCCCCACCGCAGGCCGGCGGAGCGTAACGAAGGCGAATGCGGCCGCGACCAGCATGAGCCCGCCGCCGATCAGCAGCGCCACGTGCAGGCCGTCGACGAAGGCGCTGTCCGCGAGCGGTTGGGCGGCAGGGCCGAGCTGTTGCGCGACGACGCTGCCCTGTCCACCGCTTACGTCTTGGACGACATCCGGGGCACCCGCTTGAGCTGATGTCGGCAGTTGGGCGGATTTGGGCGCCCAGGAATTGCGGGTGACCGCTAGCCCGACGGACCCGAGTGCGGCCAGTCCCACCGCGGTACCCACCTGGCGAGCCGAGTTCAGCACGCCGGAGGCCAATCCGCTGTGTTCCAGCGGCAGCGCTGACACCGCGACGGCTGAGATCGTCGGCACCGCCATCCCGTAGCCCGCTCCTATCAGCACGTAGCCGGGCGACGCCGCCAGTAAACCGGCGCCGGGTGTCAAGAACGCCAGCGCGAGGACACCAAGCCCCCCGAGCAGGACGCCGAGCCAGCAGGTGGCCGTACCGATCCACACCGCGAGCCGGCCGGCAAGCATTGACGCGATCAGGAAGGGCGTATTCATGATCAACCAGGACAGCCCGACCTCGAGCGCCGACCACCCCTCGACGTTCTGGAAGAACAGCGTGACGTAGAAGAAGGTCGAGGCCAACGCGAGGTACATGATCGCGTAGACCGCGCAGGACACGGTGAACCGGGAATCCCGGAACAGCCCGAGCGGCACCATCGGCTCGCGGACCCTGGATTCGACCACCAGGAAGGAAACCAGCAGCACACCTGCGGTCGCGAGCAGCGCGATCATGGTCGGGGAGGTCCAGCCGAAGTGCTCGGACTCGACGATCGCGAAGGTCAGGACGCACAGGCCGGCCGCGACGAGCACGGCACCGGGCAAATCCAGTCTGCGGGCATGCGGGTTGCGCGACTCGCGGACACCGGTGACCACCAGGACCAACCCGATGATCCCGATGGGTACGTTCACCCAAAACACGGCCGACCAGGAGAACAGTTCGACCAGGATGCCGCCGACGACCGGCCCGGCACCGAACCCCAACCCGGCGGCAGCAGCCCAGATTCCGATAGCAGCAGTGCGACGCTCCGGCGGGTAGGCGTCAGCCAGGATCGACAGGCTGAGCGGTGCGACGAGAGCTGCACCGACGCCCTGCGCGGCGCGAGCGGCGATGAGCACCGACTCGTTCGGCGAGAGGGCGCAGGCGGCAGACATCGCGGTGAAGATCGTCAGCCCGATGAGGAACACGCGCTTGCGGCCGTACCGGTCCCCCAAGGTGCCGCCGACCATGATGAGCGAGGCGAGGGCGAGGACGTAGGCGTTGACGACCCAGATCAGGTTGCCCGGATTCACGTCGAGCTCACGCTGGATCGACGGCAGGGCAACGTTCACGATCGTGTTGTCGAGCAGAATCATGCCCTGGGCGACGCACATCGCGACGAGCGTCACGACCCGACGTCGGGCACTGAGCGGTTGCCCAGCCACAGGTAAAGCCTGACGGGGGAGAGACGGGTCGTCAAACAGCTGTGCTGATGTCAGGCTTAGGCGCCGCAACACCGCAGGATTGCGGCTCTTGGCGCTTGAGCGGCGCACCACTAGTTCTGGAGTGAAACGGACCTGCTGATGATCATGGGATGCTTCGCGCTCATTCGCTTCAATTTCGTCAAAGAGCAGCTCGGCGGCCCGGCAACCAATAGCAAGCCGAGGCTGCCGGATTGACGACAAAGGAACTGCGGCAGCAGCAGCAAAAGCTATGTCGTCGTATCCGATGATTGCCATCTCTTCAGGCACTCGCAATCCCGCGGTGACAAACCCTTGCAACAAACCGATGGCCAGCAGATCATTTGTCGCAAATACCGCGGTTGGCCGCTCTGCTGTCCGGCATGGTGGCGATTTCTTCGGCGGCTGTGACGCCTGAAGCTACATCGAGATGCGGCGTGGACTTGACCAAAAGCCGCGCCAATCCGCCGTTATGTCGTGACCTTGCGAGCTCAGCGCCCAACCGCCGATCGGCGACCTGTTGCAGCTTTTCCGGGCCACCAATGACAGCGATCGCCGTGTGACCCTGATCAAGCAAATGCTGTACGGCGAGCCGGCCACCCTCAACGTCATCGACCGACACAGAGCAGAAGTCTGCATCGTTCCCGGCTCGGTCCAGAAGCACGACCGGGATCCCGCGTAGCTTGAGCTGCCTGACCCGCTCGTCGATGCCCCAGATCGGCGCGAGCAAGACCCCACGAACCCGCTGTTGCATCAGCACAAGCAATTGGGTGCTTTCCCGATCCGCCTCTTGTGAGCTATTTCCCACTTGGACTGAATAGCCACGCTTTTGTACGCAATTTTCGGCGCCGAGAACCAAATCCGTGTAAAAAGGATTCGCGATATCCATAACAACCATGCCAATAGAGCGGCTTCGCCCAGCCCGAAGTTGGCGCGCTGGCTCATTAGGAATCCAACCCAGCTTTGCGATGGCGAGCTCGACCCTGCGCCGCGTTGGCTCGGCAACAATATCTGGGGAATTCAAGACGTTCGAAACCGTGCCCAAGGAAACCCCAGCCAGCGCGGCGACATCCTTCATGCTGACTGTAGTCTTACGAGCCGCCATGCGCCCGCTTTACTCCTGGTCCTGAATTGAAGTTTTCATTGATATCCCGGTGATCTGCAGGGTCGCCGGAACCGAAATTGTTCCAGGAATCATACCCTAGGGAGAGGATCTTACGCCTCAGCAATGATGGGGCAACAAACTGCCCGTGATCGTCACCGTTCCCGGCCGCTCGACCACCAGCGTCGACCAACCACCGTCGGCCGGTCGCACGCAACCATTCGAGGCCGATAGATAGCGGTACCAACGCACCCGCATCACATACTCACCCGCCTCGGGCACCGACACGGTGAGGGAGGTAGCGCCGCGGGCGACCACTCGCCCAGGAGGTGAAATGACCGGCCGCGGGTTCGCGACGGCGTAGAGGGTCCAGGTGCTGTCTTCCCACACTTGCCTCAAGTACGGCAACCCGCCGCGCAGCAGCTTCACTTCGGCAGTTGCAGCCCAGTCGTACGGCCCGGTGGGCAGGGCCACGTAGGAGATGGCGTTGTCGTCCAGCCATTTTCCGTACGTGTCTGCGTTGAGAGTCCCGTCGTAGAAGATCGGGTTGCGACCGATGTCGATTTGCCGGGACCAGCCTCGTGCAATCGGCACCACCGGGGGTACGAAGGCAGCCTCGCCGCGGCGTTGAGTTGCGACGACTTCAATGGGACCGGCAACGCCGCGAGCAGTGAGCTGCTCGAGCAAAGGCGCATAGAACTGCGCACTGAGTGCGGGATCGCCTCGTTCTTGCACCTCGCTGATGGACACCGGCGGTAAGAGCAAGACCGTGGCCACCGTGCTCGCAATGACCACCGCCAGCGGCACGGCCGAAACCGCGATGATCACCGGAGCACCAAACAGCTCGGGCAGACGTGTCGCAGTCGTACCTACCTGCGTTGGTAGCAGATACGCGGCGACAACCAGTGCGGCGGACAGTAGGGCGCCCCAGCGGACCACCGGACGGCGCCAACATAGACCAGCGACCGCCAGACAGACGATCAAGCCCACGAGGGCGTGCTCTTCGGCGAATGATTGCCGCCCACCATTGCCGAACGCTACGCCGACGGCGACCGTCGGAACCATGCCACTGACAGCTAGCGTGATGCCGTCCCGTCGTCGACCCGACAGGAAGAGCGCGCCGCCGGCCACGCCCAGGAACAAACCAGTGACGCCGCTGGTCAGAGCAGCCACGACCGACAGCACGGAGGCGAGCCAGAGCCGCCCTCCGGCCAGAGCAAGCAGCGCGCCGAGCCCGACTGCGAGCGCCAGTTCGAAGGTGGTCCGCGTGACTACCAGATTCCCCGCAAGACAGACGGCTCCGGTGATCGCCCCAATAACGGGTCGCGGCACGTTAGTGACCTTCAACAATGCAGCGAAAAACACCACGCTCATTACATAGGCGAGTGCCGTCGTGAGGCGTACGCCCAACAGTCCCATCACCGGTGGAGACAAGACGCTGTAGCCGAGCGGGTTGAAACCGCCATACCAACGCAGGCTCAGCAGCTCTGGCCAATATGACTCGGCCAGCTGAGCATGAGCCATCTGCGCCGACAAGTCACGGCCCATCGGCGCAGCGAGCAGGTACGCCGCCGCGACCAGCGCAGCCATGGAACCGGCGACCACGACTCCTGGCCAATGGCTGAACAGTGACTGCATCCGCGACCAAGCGCTGCGCGCCAGACTCCCGGGTGTGTTCTGGGTGTCGACCGCCCGAAGACGCGGTAGTTGTTTCGTCAGCTTTTGCAGTCGGAGAGTCGATGGTCACAGCGGCAGGCTCCTTGTGGCGATCTTCTCCCGTACGGAAGCTGGTGCGCAGCTGCTGCGCGATACGCGCGGCGATCCCCCCGACAACGGTGTACTCCTCTCGGCGCACGAACTACCAGTAGACGCTCTCTGGCGGTGGCCTGTCCAGTTCGTGGTTGGTCAATGCACCGTTGCCAGGATCCTCATTGAAGCTGAGAGCCAGCTGAATTCTGCAACCCTGATTTTGCATCGCCAGTGAGCCAAGAAAGCGCGTTCTGGCGCCCTCCGCCTCACTGGCGACGCAAATCAGGGAACTCCTACCCTTCCTGCAGCTCTAAGGAGTGTTCTCCCACAAGCCGAGCACATTGCCCTCCGAGTCCTTGAAGTAGGCAAACGCGCCCATGCCGGGGATCGCGGTACGCGGCGCGACCGTGCTGCCGCCACTGTCCTCGATCTGCTTCAAGGCATCATCAATAGCCTCGACGTCGATTGTGATCACTGGCGAGGAGAGTCGCTCGGTCCGCTCGAACATGCCGCCGTTGATAGCGCCCGGTTCAGTGGGCATCTGCGTCTGCTCGTCTGTTGCCGTGGTCTTGACACTCGTGTAGTCCCCGTCCCCCATCGGCATAGTCTGCAGTTCCCAGCCAAAGATGGAATCGTAGAACTTCTTCGCTCGATCGAGGTCCTCGGCGGGAATCTCAAAGTGCACGACCTTGCGCATGATCAATCTTCCTCTCTAGATGAGATGTGGGGGTTCATACCAACCCTCCGACCGGCGCGGGTCGCTGTCAACACTTGGCTGAGTACGCTGCGTGGCCATGATCCTTACCCATCGTGGAGAGCGGCCGGTAATCCCGGAATCCGCATACGTGGCGCCGTCGGCTGTGCTTTGCGGAGCCGTGACACTCGGCGAGCGTGCCCGAGTGCTGCATGGCGCCGTGCTTACGGCCGAGGATGGTGAGATCTGGATCGGCGACGACGTGGTGATTATGGAGAACGCCCTGGTACGCGGCCGGTCGCGCCACCCAGCAACAGTGGGCGACTCCGTGCTCATCGGCCCGCATGTTCACCTCAACGGGGCTACGGTCGAGGACGAGGTCTTCATTGCGACCGGAGCATCGCTATTCCCGGGCTCGGTCGCCGGCCGAGGATCGGAACTGCGCATCAACAGTGTGTTGCACGTCAACTCGCGGCTGGCCCCGGAAACGACCGTCCCGATCGGTTGGGTCGCGGCAGGAGATCCCGCTCAGCTCTTCTCGCCGGACCGACACGAGGCGCTGTGGCAGGTGCAGGCCGAACTCGACTTTCCCGGCACTGTGTATGGCGTGCCACGGGGAACGCCGCTGCGTACCATCATGGCTCGACAGGTCGAGTTCTACGGCGCTCACCAGGACGACCAGATCGCTTGATCCGAACGGCCGTTCACGCACGAACTAAATGGATGCAAGCCGTCATCCGAAGATTCGTGGATGTCTAGTGTTTGTTCAATGCTTGTTCTAGGATTGCCCACAGCTGTCGGCACAAGGAGGCGGCCGCATGGAAAGAGCGACGGCAGATCAGGATCGGGACCTGGTCGACCTCGTGGACGAAGCCGGCCGGGTCATCGGGCAAGCGGCGCGCGCGACCGTACATCACGGCAATACGCCTCGGCATCGCGCGTTCTCGGTTTACCTGACCGATGACGCTGGTCGTGTGCTGCCTGACCAGGAGGGCCCTGAGCAAGATCACCTGGCCGGGCGTGTGGTCAAACTCATGCTGCGGCCATCCGCGACCGGGAGAGTCCGATGTGGCGGCTATTCACCGTCGTGTCTATGAGGAACTCGGTGTGGAGGTCGTCAATGTCGAGGCCGTGCTGCCCGACTTCGGCTACACCGCGACTGATCCGCATGGTCTCGTCGAGAACGAGTCCTGCCCGGTCTATTGCGCCTCGATTGTCGATGCCGCTGTGCTGCGTCCCGACCCCGAAGAGGTCATGGACTATCAGTGGCTGGCCTGGCCCGATCTCGTGGCGACCGTCGAGCGGGCGCCCGGCCTGCTCAGTCCATGGGCGGTGGCACAGGTTCAAGGTCTCACCGCTGGGGACCGAAAAGCTATCGCTGCGCCTGAGGGCCGCCACTGGACATCGCGCCGACGTGGGGATCACCTTGGCCGGCGTTACTCGCCTGCTCGGCGAGCAGAGCCACGAGCTGGCGCGGCTGTGGCGCGAGCTCGATGACGGGCATGCGCCCGAGGTGCTGGCTGAAGATCTGCCGACCTGGCTGGATGATCTTGTGCAGCAAGGTGGCAAGCGGCTCCGGCCGGCCATGTGCCACTGGGGATACGTCGCGTCGGGCGCCGAGCTTGACCAGCCCGGGCATACGGAGCTGATCAGGGCCGCAACGGCTCTGGAACTGCTCCACCAGTTCGCCTTGTTGCACGACGACGTGATGGACGAATCGGATCTGCGCCGTGGCCGCCTCGCAGCACACCGGCAAGCCGAGCAGTGGCACGCCGCAGCTGGCGCGCGTGGTGACAGCGCAGCATTCGGACGCAACCTTGCCGTACTACTGGGTGACCTTGCACTCGTGCAGGCTCATCGGCTGGTGGCGATGCTGAGCCCTCGGCTTCGCGAACTGTGGCACGAGCTGTGCGTCGAACTTGTGTTGGGCCAGCGTGGTGACCTTACGGGTGCGGCAGCCGGGCGGCGCGATCGACCCCATGCCGAACGGCTCGCTCAACTGAAGTCGGGCTCATACACGGTGGCGCGCCCATTGGCCCTGGGCGCGACGGCAGGGGGCGGCACCGACGAAGCGCATCGTGCCTTGCGCCGCTACGGCGATCACGCAGGTGCGGCCTTTGCGCTCCGTGACGAGGTCCTCGGGGTGTGGGGAGATCCTGCGATAACAGGCAAGCCTGCGGGTGATGATCTGCGACGAGGAAAGCCGACCGTGCTGCTCAGCCTGGCGGCCCCGCGGCTGAGTGGCACCGCCGCGTCGACGCTGCGGCAAGCTGGATCGCCCGCAATGAGCGCTCACGACGTCGTCGTTCTTCAGGATGCGATGGTGAACGCTGGAGTTCGCACTGAGATGGAGACCTTGATTTCTCGACACGTCGAGGAGGCCATCGTCTATCTCAACGGCGGAGCCTTGCATCCGTCCGGCGTCGCCGGCCTCACCGAACTCACCAAAGCACTGGCCTGGCGTACGTCCTAGTGCCTCTCCACGCTCGGCGCAGCGAACAGTGTACAAACCTTTGACCAACTGATCAGCTGCGCGGAGGTCCTAGCCGGTCGCGCAACTTCGCCGCTCCGCCGCCTATCGAGTGGCCGAGCGCAATCACCGATTGATTGTTCGACAGGTTGGCCGCGGCGACGGTGTCGTCCTGGTACCGGCCTCCTACGGCAATCAGCACCTGATGGGCTGCCAGCCCCTTGATGAGCCCAGCTGCCGGCTGGATATCAGCAGCCGTTGGTACGGCGATGACCACCGCATCTGGCTGGTGTCGTTGCACCGCTACGAACCAGTCCCGCGCCGGAAGATCTGGTCCAAGATGGAGAACCGCCATCCCTCGCCGCCGGGCCGCCGTGGCGTACGCGAGGATGCCGAGCTCATGATGGCAGCCGGCGGGCAGTCCGGTCAGCAAGAGCGGGAAGCGCTCGCTGTCCATCGCGGCCGCGTCGAATGCGGCACTCAATCGCCGTTGCACGGCCGCGGCAACAATGTGTTCCCCCGCAACAGTCACGTCTCCGTTGGCCCATGCGGCACCGAGACGCTCCAGCTCAGGCAGCAACCACGCGTCGACTGCATGCTCGAA
>CAWJUB010000026.1:0-95366 GCA_963845915.1 uncultured Actinomycetota bacterium | reverse complement strand
GTGCAGACCGGCATGGGTCGCTGCGGCAGCTGGCTGGTTCATGTCGACGAAGGCGTTACCGCCGACATCATCACGGTGGCCAAGGGGCTGGGCAACGGATTTCCGGTCGGAGCATGTATCGCCACCGAAACCGCCTCACGGCTGCTCGGCCCAGGTAGCCACGGCAGCACGTTCGGTGGTAATCCGGTAGCAGCTATTGCGGGACTGGCGGTGATCGCTGTGATCGAGCGCGACGATCTCCTCGCACACGCGAAGACCCTCGGTGAGCATCTCGCGACGGCGATCATGGGCCTTGATCATCGGTTGATTGCCGGCGTACGCGGTCGAGGGCTGTTGCAGGCCGTGATCTTGGCCAAGCCTGTCGCGGCGGCTGTTGTCGATGCTGCGCTGGCAGCCGGCTTCGTGATCAACGCACCCCGCCCGGACGTGCTGCGCCTGGCACCGCCGCTGATCATCAGCGCAACCGAGCTCGACGGTTTTGTCCGGCTGCTGCCGTCGCTGCTGGACCAGGTTGCCGAGGAGTCCTCTGATGAGGCATTTCTTGGTCGATGACGATCTCAGCACAGCGGAGCAGCTGGCGATCTTGGACCTCGCTGACAATCTCAAAGCCGAGCCGTATGGGCTGCGCCCCTACGCGGGACCGCGAACGGTGGCCGTACTGTTCGACAAGCCCTCGACGCGGACCAGGGTCTCCTTCGAAACTGCGATCGCCGAGCTCGGTGGCAACCCGATGATCATGGATGCGGCGGTGTCCCAACTGGGCCGCGGTGAGTCGATCAGCGACACCGCACGGGTGCTGGGCAGACATGTTGCCGCAATCATCTGGCGCACCTCAGGCCAGGAGCGACTGGAGGAAATGGCAGCATACGCGGGCGTGCCGGTGATCAACGGGCTTACCGACATGTACCACCCCTGCCAAGTGCTGGCGGATCTGCAAACCATCCGGCAGCACAAGGGCGGACTGGCCGGGCTCAGCCTGGCCTATGTCGGGGATGGTGCGAACAACATGGCGCATTCGTACCTGCTGGGCGGCAGCGTGGCAGGCATGCACGTACGGATCGGCGCTCCGCCCGGCTTCCAACCCGACTCTGAAGTCCTCAGGCGTGCGGCAGATCTCGCACGTCAGTCCGGAGGCAGTGTGCACGTGTTTGGCGAGGCCAAGGAGGCAGCAGTCGACGCCGATGTGGTCGCCACTGACACCTGGATCTCGATGGGCCAAGAAAGCGGCGACCGGGCGTCGATCTTGCAAAGTTTCGCGGTAACCAACGAGTTGCTGGCTGTCGCCGACAAGGAGGCGATCGTGTTGCACTGCCTACCTGCCTATCGCGGCAAGGAGATCGACGCTGCGGTCATTGACGGTCCGCAATCGGTGGTCTGGGACGAGGCCGAGAATCGCCGCCACGCGCAGAAGGCTCTCCTGGCCTTCCTCGACGAGCACGCGAGGGTGGTGCAGAGCTGATGTCGACCTACGCCCGCGCACCTCGTCACAGCGAGGGGGGACAACCCCCCTTGGACCCCCCGAAAAGCTTGATGACGAAGGCCGCCCGGCACGCCAAGATCATCACCTTGCTGGAGCAGCGCGAGGTTCGTTCACAGAGCGAGTTGGCCGAGCTGCTGGCCGACGACGGAGTGCAAGTCACCCAGGGCACGTTGTCCCGTGATCTTGTCGAGATCGGCGCGCTCCGGGTCCGCAGCTCAGCTGGCCACCTGGTCTATGCAGTACCCGGCGAAGGCGGCGACCGGACACCCCACGTGGGCGAGTTCGCTAGCTTCGAGGGACGGCTGGCGCGGTTGTGCGCGGAGATCTTGGTCTCGGCGGAGGCCTCGGCCAACCTCGTTGTCCTTCGCACCCCGCCTGGCGCCGCACAATACTTTGCCTCCGCGGTCGACCGCGTCGGCTGGGAGTCGATCTTGGGCACCATCGCAGGTGACGACACGATCTTGCTGATCACTCGAAGCCCCAGCGGTGGCAACGACATCGCGCAGCAGTTCTTGATCATGAGCCGAACAGGCAAGCCTCCCGACGACGCAACGACTTCCCATCCCAATCACAGCAAGAAGGGCGAACTTAGATGAGCGAGCGGATCGTACTGGCGTACTCCGGCGGCCTCGACACCAGCGTGTGCATTGGCTGGCTTGGCGGAAGAGACCGGTCAGGAAGTGGTGGCTGTGGCCGTCGACGTCGGCCAGGGCGGGGAGGACATGGAGGTGATCCGCCAGCGAGCCCTTGACTGTGGTGCAGTCGAGGCGGTGGTGATCGATGCCAAGGATGAGTTCGCGGAGGATTTCTGCCGTCCCGCGCTACGTGCCAACGCGCTCTACATGGATCGCTATCCCCTGGTGAGCGCACTGTCTCGGCCGCTCATCGTGCGGCATCTCGCTGATGCCGCCAAGTCGCATGGCGCAACGGTGGTCTCGCACGGCTGCACCGGCAAGGGGAACGATCAGGTGCGGTTCGAGGTTGGCATCGCCAATTTGGCACCTCAGCTACGGGTGATCGCTCCAGTCCGTGACTACGCGTGGACCCGCGAGAAGGCCATTGCGTACGCCGAGGACAAGGGTCTGCCCATCAACCAGAGCAAGGCCTCGCCGTACTCGATCGACCAGAATGTCTGGGGTCGCGCAGTCGAAACAGGTTTTCTGGAGGACATCTGGAACGGACCGATCGAGGACGTTTACGCCTACACGGCGGATCCCGCAGTTGCGCGTGAGCCCGACGAAGTCACCATCACGTTTGAGGCGGGTAACCCGATCGCGATCGACAACGAAAAGGTCTCTGTGCTGCAGGCGATCCAGATCCTGAATGAGCGCGCCGGCGCTCAGGGTGTGGGTCGACTGGACATGGTGGAGGACCGGCTCGTCGGGATCAAGAGCCGCGAGGTGTACGAGGCCCCGGGCGCAATCGCTTTGATCACCGCGCACATGGAGCTAGAGAACGTCACCGTGGAGCGCGAGCTGGCCCGGTTCAAACGGGGCATCGACCAGCGTTGGGCCGAGCTGGTCTACGACGGGCAGTGGTATTCGCCGCTGAAGCGAGCGCTGGACTCTTTCATCGACGAGGCTCAGCAAGCCGTGAGCGGTGAGATTCGGATGATCTTGCACGCGGGTAAGGCGACGGTGACCGGCCGTCGCAGCGACACCAGCCTGTACGACTTCAGCCTTGCTACCTATGACGAAGGTGACCGGTTCGACCAGTCTCAGGCTCGCGGGTTTATCGCCCTGTACGGCATGTCGAGCACGCTCGCGGCGCGTCGGGACGCCAGCCTGTCTTGATCACGCCACCCAACGCCCCCGAAGATCATCGAGGGCGATTGTGGGGAGGCAGGTTCGGAGGCAACCCGGCCGACGCCATGGCAACCCTGAGTCGCTCGACGCACTTCGACTTCAGACTCGCGCCCTACGACCTGATGGGGTCACGGGCGCACGCCAGGGCGCTCCACCAGGCTGGTTTGCTGACCGATGACGAGCTCGCGCGGATGATCGAGGGCCTCGACGCCCTGGCATCGGAGGTGACTTCCGAAGCCTTCCGGCCCGCATCAACCGATGAAGACGTGCACGGCGCGCTCGAGCGGCGGCTTGTAGAGCTGGTGGGTGCGGAGCTAGGCGGCCGACTGCGAGCCGGCCGGTCCCGTAACGACCAGATTGCAACCTTGATCAGGATGTATCTGCGCGACGCCCTTCGTACGGTCGCAGCCGAACTCGGCAGCGTGGTTGGCGCGCTGCACCAGCAGGCACGTGATCATCTTGGGATTGCGATGCCGGGTCGTACCCACCTGCAGCATGCGCAGCCGGTGCTGCTCTCACACCATCTGCTCGCCCACGCTTGGCCGCTGCTACGGGACTGCGATCGAATACGTGATCTTGACCGACGGCTCGGGATCAGCCCCTATGGCTCGGCAGCACTCGCCGGTACCTCCCTCGGTCTGGATCCCGAGGCGGTGGCGAGGGAGCTTGGATTCACGAGCAGCGTCGCCAACTCGATCGACGGCACGTCGGCCCGCGATGTGGTGGCGGAGGCTGCGTTCATCTGCGCACAGATAGCCGTCGATCTCTCCCGGCTGAGTGAGGACGTGATCATCTGGGTCACTCAGGAGTTCGGATTCGCACGCTTGGCTGATGAGTGGTCGACCGGCTCGAGCATCATGCCGCAGAAGAAGAATCCTGACGTCGCCGAGCTGGCTCGCGGCAAGGCCGGGCGGTTGATCGGCAACCTGACCGGACTACTGGCCACCTTCAAGGGACTGCCGCTGGCGTACAACCGGGACCTTCAGGAGGACAAGGAGCCGATCTTCGACTCCATCGATCAACTGCTGATCCTGCTTCCCGCGGTTACCGGGATGGTTTCGACGCTGGCCTTCCATCGCGAACGGCTTGAACTCCTCGCCCCGATGGGATTCTCTTTGGCTACCGATATCGCCGATTGGCTGGTACGCCGCCGAGTGCCTTTCGCCGAGGCGCACGAGATCGCCGGCGCCTGCGTACGCCGCTGCGAGGAGGACGGCGTAGAACTGACCGACCTGACCGCGGATGACCTGGCCGAGATCTCGCCTCACCTCACTGCAGACGTTCAAACCGTGCTCAGCGTGGCCGGCTCGATCAACAGTCGTTCCGGCCGTGGCGGCACCGCGTTGGTCCGTGTCAGAGAGCAACTGGACGAAGTTTCAGACGCCATTCGCGCTATCCAGGACTGGGATGATCAACCTGGCATCTAGTCCGACGCTACTGTGGTGCCCCGTGGATACGGTGCTCAGCGATCTGAAGTGGCGCGGCCTGGTAGCCCTGTCCACCGATGAAGCGGCGCTGGCCGAGCACCTGTCTGCCGGGCCGGTCACTTTCTATGTCGGCTTTGATCCAACGGCGCCGAGTCTGCACTTCGGCAACCTTGTGCAGCTCATGGTGGCCCGGGCCCTGCAACGTGCCGGGCACCGCCCCTTGATTCTGGTAGGCGGATCGACCGGACTGATCGGTGATCCGAAAGAGACCAGCGAGCGGGTCCTCAACCCCAAAGAGACAGTGGCCGCCTGGGTGGAAAGCATTCGCCGGCAGGTCGAGCGTTTTGTCGACTTCTCTGGGCAGAACTCCGCACGGATCGTCAACAACCTTGACTGGACAGGGCCCATGCCAGTGCTCGATTTCCTGAGGGACATCGGCAAGCACTTCCCGGTCAACCGGATGCTGGCTCGCGACGTGATCCGGAACCGGCTGGAAGAGGGCATCTCTTACACCGAGTTCTCCTACGTCCTATTGCAGGCGATGGATTACCTGGAGCTCTTCCGCAACTACGACTGCACACTGCAGTTCGGGGGCAGCGATCAGTGGGGCAACATCACAGCCGGAGTTGAGCTCATCCGACGAGTCGAAGGCGAGCGGGTACACGCGCTCGCCACACCCTTGCTCACCAAGGCCGACGGCACGAAGTTCGGGAAGACCGAGAGAGGAACCATCTGGCTCGATCCGGCGATGACTTCGCCGTACGCCCTACATCAGTACTTCTTGAACGTCGAGGACGAAAAGGTCATCGAGTACCTCAAAGTATTCAGCGAACGCAGCCGAGCCGAGATCGAGGATCTGGAGCGGCAGACGAAGGAAGCGCCACACCTTCGCGCGGCGCAGCGCGCACTGGCCGATGACGTTACCGAGCTGGTCCACTCCGAGGCGGATCGCGATGCTGCCGTCGCCGCCGCGAATGCACTCTTCGGGCGGGAGGATCTGCGGGAGCTCAGCGAGCCAACACTCGCTGCAGTCGTCGCCGAGATCGGAGGTGTCGCTCTGACAGCGAACGAGCAGCTGCCGCAGATCGTCGATGTCTTCGAGCGCAGCGGGGTGGTATCCAGCAAGGCGGCGGCGCGGCGTGCCATCGCTGAGGGCGGGGCCTACCTGAACAACGTTCGCGTCCAAGATCAAGAGGCGGTGCTAACCCGGGCCGACCTGTTGCACGGGCGATTCGCCATTCTGCGGCGCGGCAAACGCACGGTAGGCGCCGTAACCGTCACTGCCTCCGGATGAATGTCGCGCGAGGCTCCACCCCGCGGAATACCCACGACCGGCCGTGCGTTCCAAGGAAACAGCGCTTGCGCACGCACAGCGATCAGGTCGGTTTGACCGTTCGGTTGCGCAGGCGTAAAGTATGTGAGGCCTCAGCGGGGTGCGGGACGCGTCAGATTTATCGATCTGTAGCGGCCGACCCGGGAGGAATCCACTGGCCAACGAGATGTTCGGATAGATGCGTGCTCGCAAGAGATGCATCAAATCCGGGCTCTGATGGTCCTGGATGAACCAAAAGGTCCGGGTTTGACTCGGACTTGCCAGACCTCGTAATGTGGGTCGCTGCCCCAAGCCGGAGCCCAACAAGCTCGGTGCGGTGTGCGCCCGAAACTTGAGAACTCAACAGCGTGCTAAAAGTCAATGCCAAATAATGCACAAAAAAACCCCGTGCTCGGAGGACGCCTTTGGCGTAATCCGAGTTCGGATTCCTTTGATTGATTGACGAAGATCCAGCTTGGGTCTTTTTGTCAGCGATCGAACGAGTTGAGACGACAAACCGGCGCTGAATCATTGCGTCGGATTTGGATAGATTTCAACGGAGAGTTTGATCCTGGCTCAGGACGAACGCTGGCGGCGTGCTTAACACATGCAAGTCGAACGGTAAGGCCCCTTCGGGGGTACACGAGTGGCGAACGGGTGAGTAACACGTGAGCAACCTGCCCTTGACACTGGAATAACAGTTGGAAACAGCTGCTAATGCCAGATATGACCTTCGGTGGCATCACCCGAAGGTGGAAAGTGCTTAGCGGTCAAGGATGGGCTCGCGGCCTATCAGCTTGTTGGTGAGGTAACGGCTCACCAAGGCTTCGACGGGTAGCCGGCCTGAGAGGGCGACCGGCCACACTGGGACTGAGATACGGCCCAGACTCCTACGGGAGGCAGCAGTGGGGAATATTGCACAATGGGCGCAAGCCTGATGCAGCAACGCCGCGTGCGGGATGACGGCCTTCGGGTTGTAAACCGCTTTCAGTTCCGACGAAGCGCAAGTGACGGTAGGAACAGAAGAAGGACCGGCCAACTACGTGCCAGCAGCCGCGGTGATACGTAGGGTCCGAGCGTTGTCCGGAATTATTGGGCGTAAAGGGCTTGTAGGCGGTTTGTCACGTCGAAAGTGAAAACTCAGGGCTTAACCCTGAGCCTGCTTCCGATACGGGCAAACTAGAGGGATGCAGGGGAGAATGGAATTCCTGGTGGAGCGGTGGAATGCGCAGATATCAGGAGGAACACCGGTGGCGAAGGCGGTTCTCTGGGCATTTCCTGACGCTGAGAAGCGAAAGCGTGGGGAGCAAACAGGCTTAGATACCCTGGTAGTCCACGCCGTAAACGGTGGGCACTAGGTGTGGGGAACATTCCACGTTCTCCGTGCCGAAGCTAACGCATTAAGTGCCCCGCCTGGGGAGTACGGCCGCAAGGCTAAAACTCAAAGGAATTGACGGGGGCCCGCACAAGCGGCGGAGCATGCGGATTAATTCGATGCAACGCGAAGAACCTTACCTGGGTTTGACATATGCCGGAAAGCTGCAGAGATGTAGCCCCCGCAAGGTCGGTATACAGGTGGTGCATGGCTGTCGTCAGCTCGTGTCGTGAGATGTTGGGTTAAGTCCCGCAACGAGCGCAACCCTCGTCCTATGTTGCCAGCGGATAATGCCGGGGACTCATAGGAGACTGCCGGGGTCAACTCGGAGGAAGGTGGGGATGACGTCAAGTCATCATGCCCCTTAAGTCCAGGGCTTCACGCATGCTACAATGGCTGGTACAAAGGGCTGCAAAACCGCAAGGTCGAGCGAATCCCAAAAAGCCAGTCTCAGTTCGGATTGGGGTCTGCAACTCGACCCCATGAAGTCGGAGTCGCTAGTAATCGCAGATCAGCAACGCTGCGGTGAATACGTTCCCGGGCCTTGTACACACCGCCCGTCAAGTCATGAAAGTCGGTAACACCCGAAGCCGGTGGCCCAACCCTTGTGGAGGGAGCTGTCGAAGGTGGGACTGGCGATTAGGACTAAGTCGTAACAAGGTAGCCGTACCGGAAGGTGCGGCTGGATCACCTCCTTTCTAAGGAGCCATTTGGCAGATCAACAGATCTGTCCATGCACTCGGGTTCCAATATTTAATTGGGAGCCGAGCAGGCGCCGGAATGTGGAACATTGACCAGTAGGCTTTCTCGGCTGATTCGTCGTCAGTACTTCTTGTTTATCAGGAGTGGAACCTCGACGGAGATGTCGACAAAGCCCAAGCACGCTGTTGGGTCCTGAGGGTTCGGTCGCACACGCAACTAACCTTCCAGCGGATCGGAAACCGGCGCCCAAACAACGAAAGAGCGCCGGCCCGTTATCGCCCGCATCTTGAGAACTTCACAGTGGACGCGAGCATCTTTGTAGTTAACAACAAGCTACTAAGGGCAGTCGGTGGATGCCTTGGCACCAAGAGCCGATGAAGGACGTTGTAACCTGCGATAAGCCCCGGGGAGCTGGTAAACGAGCTTCGATCCGGGGATCTCCGAATAGGGAAACCTCGAAAGAAACCGGAGTAATGTCCGGCGACCTCTGCCTGAACACATAGGGCAGTAGGAGGGAACGTGGGGAAGTGAAACATCTCAGTACCCACAGGAAAAGAAAACAACCGTGATTCCGTAAGTAGTGGCGAGCGAACGCGGAAGAGGCCAAACCACACATGCGTGATAGCTGACAGGCGTTGCATGTGTGGTGTTGTGGGGCCGCTCTGACTATGCTGTCAAATAGTCAAACAGTCATAAATGCCAGGTGAAGTCGAAGCACTCTGGAAAGGTACGGCACAGAAGGTAACACCCCTGTAGACGTAAGCCTGGCACTGTTGAGCGTTACCCCAAGTAGCACGGAACCCCTGAAATTCCGTGCGAATCTGGCGGGACCACCCGCTAAGCCTAAATACTCCTTGGTGACCGATAGCGGACAAGTACCGTGAGGGAAAGGTGAAAAGTACCCCGGGAGGGGAGTGAAATAGTACCTGAAACCGATTGCCTACAATCCGTCGGAGCTTGAGCACTTGTGCTCGAGTGACGGCGTGCCTTTTGAAGAATGAGCCTGCGAGTTAGTGGTACGTGGCGAGGTTAACCCGTGTGGGGAAGCCGTAGCGAAAGCGAGTCCGAATAGGGCGATTTAGTCGCGTGCTCTAGACCCGAAGCGGAGTGATCTATCCATGGCCAGGGTGAAGCGACGGTAAGACGTCGTGGAGGCCCGAACCCACCAGGGTTGAAAACCTGGGGGATGAGCTGTGGATAGGGGTGAAAGGCCAATCAAACTCCGTGATAGCTGGTTCTCCCCGAAATGCATTTAGGTGCAGCGTCGCGCGTTTCTTCCCGGAGGTAGAGCACTGGATGGTCTAGGGGGCCCACAAGCTTACCGAAATCAGCCAAACTCCGAATGCCGGTAAGTGAGAGCGCGGCAGTGAGACTGCGGGCGATAAGGTTCGTAGTCGAGAGGGAAACAGCCCAGAACACCAGCTAAGGCCCCTAAGAGATTGCTAAGTGGAAAAGGATGTGGAGTTGCGGAGACAACCAGGAGGTTGGCTTGGAAGCAGCCACCCTTGAAAGAGTGCGTAATAGCTCACTGGTCAAGTGATTCTGCGCCGACAATTTAGCGGGGCTCAAGCAATCCGCCGAAGCTGTGTCATTCACGCAATACCCGGTCGCCTAGCGATCCAGGTGCGTGGATGGGTAGGGGAGCGTCGTGTGCGCTGTGAAGCGGCAGGGTGACCTAGCCGTGGAGAGCACACGAGTGAGAATGCAGGCATGAGTAGCGAATGAGGAGTGAGAAACTCCTCCACCGAAAGACCAAGGGTTCCAGGGTCAAGCTAATCTGCCCTGGGTAAGTCGGGACCTAAGGCGAGGCCGACAGGCGTAGTCGATGGACAACGGGTTGATATTCCCGTACCGGCGCTATAACGATCCTGCCGAGGCGAGTAATGCTAAGCACGCGAGTCGTCGGGGTGCCTTCGGGCGCGTCGGCGGCAAGTCTGCAACCCAAACTTGTATTAGGTAAGCTGCGGAGTGACGCAGGAAGGTAGCCCAACCCGGGCGATGGTTGTCCCGGGCTAAATGTGTAGGGAGAGATGTAGGCAAATCCGCATCTCATGTGCCTGAGACATGACGGCTGGGCGGACTTCGAGTCCGTCGAGTGGGTAATCCTATGCTGCCTAGAAAACCTTCGTGAGCGAGTTATAGAGCCGCCCGTACCCTAAACCGACTCAGGTGGTCAGGTAGAGAATACCAAGGTGATCGAGCGAACCGTGGTTAAGGAACTCGGCAAAATACCCCCGTAACTTCGGGAGAAGGGGGGCCGACCATGTCTATGGATTTACTCCGGACGGCGTGGGAGGCCGCAGAGACCAGGCCCAAGCGACTGTTTACTAAAAACACAGGTCCGTGCCAAGTCGCAAGACGATGTATACGGACTGACGCCTGCCCGGTGCTGGAACGTTAAGGGGAAGTGTTAGTCGCAAGGCGAAGCACTGAACTTAAGCGCCAGTAAACGGCGGTGGTAACTATAACCATCCTAAGGTAGCGAAATTCCTTGTCGGGTAAGTTCCGACCTGCACGAATGGCGTAACGACTTGGGCGCTGTCTCGACCACGGACTCGGCGAAATTGCACTACGAGTAAAGATGCTCGTTACGCGCAGCAGGACGGAAAGACCCCGGGACCTTTACTATAGTTTGGTATTGGTGTTCGGTGCAGCTTGTGTAGGATAGGTGGGAGACTGTGAAGCAGCCACGCCAGTGGTTGTGGAGTCAACGTTGAAATACCACTCTGGTTGTTCTGGATATCTAACCTAGGTCCGTAATCCGGATCAGGGACAGTGCCTGATGGGTAGTTTGACTGGGGCGGTCGCCTCCCAAAAGGTAACGGAGGCGCCCAAAGGTTCCCTCAGCCTGGTTGGCAATCAGGTTTCGAGTGTAAGTGCACAAGGGAGCTTGACTGTGAGAGAGACATCTCGAGCAGGGACGAAAGTCGGGACTAGTGAACCGCCGGTGGCAGGTGGAAGCGCCGGCGTTCAACGGATAAAAGGTACCCCGGGGATAACAGGCTGATCTTGCCCGAGCGTCCATAGCGACGGCATGGTTTGGCACCTCGATGTCGGCTCGTCGCATCCTGGGGCTGGAGTCGGTCCCAAGGGTTGGGCTGTTCGCCCATTAAAGCGGCACGCGAGCTGGGTTTAGAACGTCGTGAGACAGTTCGGTCCCTATCCGCTGCGCGCGTAGGAGTCTTGAGGAGAGCTGTCCTTAGTACGAGAGGACCGGGACGGACGAACCTCTGGTGTGCCAGTTGTTCTGCCAAGAGCACGGCTGGTTGGCTACGTTCGGAAGTGATAACCGCTGAAAGCATCTAAGCGGGAAGCACGCTCCAAGATGATGGCTCCCACAGGGTAACCTGGTAAGGCCCCCAGCAGATCACTGGGTGATAGGTCGGATGTGGAAGTGCAGTAATGCATGGAGCTGACCGATACTAATAGGCCGAGGGCTTGTTACTACATTCATGTTTCGCGTCCACTGTGCAGCTCCCGAGATACGGTCGGTCTGCATTATTGTCAAGCAGCCGCTGACATCTCCATAGAGTTTCGGTGATCATGGCGAAAGGGAAACACCCGGCTCCATTCCGAACCCGGAAGTTAAGCCTTTCAGCGCCGATGGTACTGCACGGGGGACCGTGTGGGAGACTAGGACGTCGCCGGACATATAACACCTCAGGGTCGGTCATTCGTGACCGGCCCTGAGGTGTTTTTCGTTCGAGTTCCGCACCTGACGTTTCTCAGCACAAGGCCACGAATATGTGCCCAAATCAGGTGATTCCTCAGCTATTCATGGCTTTATGCGGGGAAACGGATTGAGCGGGAGCCGATTATCGCACCATGCCTCGGCCTCATCAGCAGCGCGCGGTCGATGCTTCGCTTCCCAGGCGAGCACATTCGCAAACTCCTCTGCTGCCGCTTTGTATTGTGGGCGTTCGAGAATCTCCGAAATGGCCCCGGCAATCTGTGCGGCGTTGCTTTCTTGCTAAGCCGAACGCCCGCTCCAAGGCGCAGCACCCGAACAGTGTTGTCTCGCTGATCACGGCCCATTGGTATGCACACCAGCGGCACACCAGCTGCGAGCGACTTCAGCACGGTGCCGTGACCAGCATGGGTTACGACAACGGAGGCTTCGCGAAGGATCTGTCCATGTGGGGCAGCCGGTAAGACATCGACGTTGGCGCCGGCTTGGATCTGGGCGGGATCGACAGCCCGGCCGGTCGTCAGTATGGCCCTCACGGGCAGCCGGTCCAACGCGTGGGCAATTCGCTGGAGCATGTCGATTTGATCTTGGTAGATCGAGCTCATGGCGACCAAGACCAGCGGCTCACTGCCTCGGCGCTGCCACGTGGTCTCAACTGCCCAGTCCGGATCGTCGAGTTGCGGCCCGACGTATCGAACATTGTCGGGAAGCTGAGGTGCCTTGAAGTCAAAAGATGGGCTGGTCATCACCAGCACCCGGACACACCGGTCATAGAGCTCGAACACGTTGTCCAGCGGCAGCAGTTCATAGTCCTCAACGACGGCATTCAGACGTGGCAGAGTCGGTGCCAGCAGCATGGAGGCCAGCTCGAGGCGCAACTCTGTCCCTCGTTTTCCGGAGAACGCCGGTTCCCGGCGACCAGCCGGTGCCGAGCAATGGCAGGCCAGGGGTGGGCCGCACATACGTCTGTGCCACCAGAGCGGCAGTGGGTCGACTGGTTGCTTGGGCGCCGATCAGTATTCCCGGCAATCCGTCGGCCAGGATGGCATCGATCGGTGACTGTCGGACTGTCGAGATGACGTCTCGCGCGTACCGGGCGGTCATGGCCTTCCCTGCGAATCGCCGGGCAGCCTGAAATGCGCGGAGCGGGTTGCCGCTCTCAAAAGCCGCGATCATGGCCGTCTGCTCCGACGACCGAGGTGAAGTGCGGTGCTTCCCGCCACGGCGAGAAAGCACATCCGCACCTGCGGGCAGAGTCCTCGATCGTCGGATCGGCCAGCACCCGTACGTGGTGGCCCCGACGAACGAGCTCGGCGGCGAGACTAAGGGCAGGAGGGACGGTGCCCCCGGCATCGACGACGGCCAGCAGGAAACGAGCCGGAGGGCGGCCGCCGCTGTTGTTCATCCCGTGGGCGCCCGCCAGATCAAGGTGTGCATGAGGTCAGCCGGGTCGCGTTCGACGGTGTTGCGGCGTTTCGGACGGGATTGACGACCCCGGGAATCGTCGCCCAACCAGCTCGGAACTCCGTACGGCAGATCACCGCGCGGAATTGGCGCGTAGTCAGTCTCGGAGAACCTGGCGCCGTAGTTGGGCCCAGAATTGTCCCCGTCCGGATCCGGAGTGACAACCGTCCGCAAATCAGTCACTGCTGAACGCCACTCGGTGATGAGCTTCGTCGCGTCTCGGCTTGATGGGTGCGGCACGTTCTTGATCATGACGGGCGGTGCGTTGCTCCACAGTTCCACCGCGATACGGGCCTGCAGTCCGAATGTGACGACGGCCTGCAGTGCGGGGCCAACGATCATGGAGAGGAGCTCGTTCCGCCAGGATTGTTGCTCGGGCTCGGACAAGATCGGAATTGCGCTCATCGAGCGCGACGGCAGCAGCGCGTACGCGTAGGCATTGACGCATACGTAGCTACGAGTCAGGCCCAACTTGCTGAGAAAACCCTGGACACGCTGGCCTGCGTCGCCGACCAACGTACGGCCGGCGATTCGCTCTGTTGGCCCGGGATCTGAGGCAATGCAGAGCAGCTTCGCCGATCGATCAAGTCGCCCGCGGTAGAAGATCGGCCCCCAGTCGTACCAGAAGAGGTCCTGGTGAGCCGCATAGCTCGGCACCCTGTCCAGATGATCAGCTACCTCCGGCGGCGGGCCTGGGTCGTATTCGACCATGATCATCTCCTCACTGATTGCTGCCGCCGAGCAGACGTGCGCAGAAGGCGAGCAGGTCCTTGTTGCTCTTCATCAGGTCGTCCTTGGTCATCTCGTACGGGATACCCGGTATGCCGAGGTCCTCGATCGGGATGCCATCGCCGGCGGCAGATCGAATTGCCCGCCTGAAGGCGATAGTGAAACCGGTCCCGGCGGGCATCCGGCCAAGCTGATGGTCCGTGCCGGACAGCGCGTCACGGAGCTGCGCCGACGTCCAGACGTTCGCACCGCCAGCACCGGTGGCCTGACCGACGCTCACCAATGGGCCGATGCTGTGGTCCACCCATCCCGCGGCGAAAAGATCACCGGAGGAGTAGGTATTGGCGTCGACAACCGCGACCGACGGGCCTGGATACTTGCGTCCTTGATCGTTGCACCAGGCTGGATCCGTCAGGGGCAGCGGCTGAGCGTAGAGCTCACCTGTGGACACTGCATCTTGCAGCGACTGGCTCCATGCTTCCAGTTCGAGTCGATTGAACGGACTGTCAGCCATCTGGCGGGCCAGCGGGGTGGCGATGATGGAGAACCGTGTGGGCTGGATCGTCATGTCGGTGAACAGCTGCAGCGCGCGCTCTGCGGCCCAAATCAGGCCACCAGGATTTGCGCGGAGATCGACGATCAAGCCTGTGGGCGGAAGCAAGCCGAGGAGCCGGATCAGCTCGGTAATGAACGCGTCGTCGTCATCGAGGTCGAAAGACCAGATACGCAGATATCCAACCTTGCGGCTGAGTGGCCTCGCGGCGAGCACGTCCTGCATCGGCGTATCCAGCCATTCGCCGACCTTCGCCCTGTCGGGGACCTCCGATGACGTGCGCCGTTCATGATCACTAGCCCACAGATCCGTAGCGAACACCAGCTTCTTGGCGCGGCGTACGGCCTCGGCCGACGGGTCGCTGGCTTGCTTCAGCGCGGCACGCGAGCCGGGCTCTCCAGCGGTGGCGGCCTTGCCGGGCGTCAGCAGCCGCCACGGCAACCGGATCTCGGACTTCCGGCCGCGCTTGGTGCGGTAGCCGACGATGACCCAGTGCTCGTCGGGCGGCGGACCATAGTCCAGGGCGCGGAAGGTGAGTGATTCCAGCGCGCGGGAGCGGCGGGAGTCAGGCCGGCCACCAGTCTCGAGGTCGGCATGGTTCTCGACAGCGCGGGTGAATGGCGTCCCGTTCCAGGCTTCCAACTCGACTCCGGGCTGGAAGTCCGGGTCGTCCACGGCATCGGTGTTGATCTTGCTTACGAGATACCTCGGCCTGGATTCCGGGCCGTATTGCTCGACCAGGAATGGCAGCATGGCAACCCGATCACGCAATGTCGACGGCCCGATGTAGCGGGTGTGCGCGTCCCGGAGCCCCGTGACGATCGCGCTTACCGCCCGATTGAACTCCGTGTCGGACAAGTCGGCGGCCCGCCGTCGAAGCAGTGTCAAAGCTTGCACAGGATCACTCGCGTACGCCGCGCGCTTCGCCGGAAGGTGGGCGTACGCACCCGCAATCGATGTGATCAAGGCATCCAGGATCTGGAGGCGCTCCCCGCCATCGAGTTCGACTGGTCCGCCGGCGCCGGATTCGGCGAGGGCTTGGGACATCAAGACACCGCGTCGCGCCCGCTGCACTGCCTCCGGAGACCGTACTGCAGCATTCATGATCATCCCTTGCTACCGCCGGTAGAACGTGGCCAGGCCATCAAGTACGCCGGAGTGGAAGCCACGCCCGATCACGGAGTCAAGCCACTCGTCGTCATGGGTCAAGGACTGCAGCGGCGGAATGACCAGCTCGTTGAGATCCTTGGGCAAACCACCGATCGGTGCCAGGCCAGTCGGCATATCCAGCGCGAGGCGTAACGGGGCATCACGATCGTCAAGCCGGCCCGCCCACCGCGCGTACATCGCAGTGGCGGCCTCGACTTCGCGCTTCGGGTGAGCGCGTACCTCCTCCATCCGGTCGATCACCTCTGACCATTCCCAGGCTTGGGTGGAATCGCTCGGCTGGCTCAGGGAGAGCCGCATCGTACGGCCGGCAACTGTGAGCGTGGTGACAGTGGTTGCCGTCGACATGAGGTCCGGAGTGCCATAGCGGCGTTGCCCGCTAATCACGACAAGATCGACATCCTCCTCTGTTGCTTGCACGATCGTGGAGAAGGGACTGGCGCCTCGCTTGGCGTTGATCACCACGAGATCGGCTTGTGCTCCAGTTTGCAGCCGGCCGATCTGTCGGTTCCAGGCGCGGGCAAGGATGTCGCCGGGTAAGCAAGTAGCCATCATCACCAAGTCCTGATCACTCAGGGTCCAGCCCAGATGATCTGCCGTGAGCCGTGCCGACTTCAGTTCGCCGAGCACGTTCTTGGTCCCCGACGGTGCCCAATCGGATCCGAGGCAGACGCTGATCTGTTGGGTCCGCGCGGCGGGCACATCGGTGGTCTGACCGTAGAGCCACAGGTTGGAGAACGGCGACCAGGCGATGGCGCCGGGTGTCTGCCAGTGTGCGAAGGCCGCAGGATCAACGGCATTGGCGTGCACTGCAATGAATCGCGGCTGGAGGCAACCGGCTGCCTCGGCGTCTGTGAACTCGCGCGCGACGATGGTGCCACGCTGGCCCTCTGAGCAGTGGTAGATGAAAGCAGAGCCGGCTCGCATCTTGTTGGCACGCTCGGCGAGCGCGGCCGGCTTGGCGGTGAGCACCGACGCGTAAATCAGATTGGCGTCGTGCGAACCGAAGGTCTCGTCCTCGATATTGCGGACCAGCCATCCATCGCGCGGTCGATTCTTGGGCGGGGATCCCTGGATCGATGTCGTGCCACCGACGATCGCCTTGGCCTCGACATAGGCCAGCAGCTCCTGCGGGCACGCAGTGATCAGCGCGTACGCGGGCCAGGTGGTGCTCGCCGCGTAGCTGGCGGCTCTTGTCCAGGAGTTGTGATGCAGAAATGGCGTTGTCTGCGCCGGCTCGGTCCACAGCGGCAGCGTGTTGTAGGCGAGATGGTTGTGCAGGTCGATCAGTCCGGGCAGCACGAGTGAGCTGCCGACATCAATGACTTGGGCACCTGCGGAGCCCGGCGGGCCCGCCTTTGCGCCCTTGGTGACCGCGATGATCGTGCCGTCGTCGCCGATCCAGACGCGTCCGGTGAACACCGCTGCCTCGTTCGAGGCAACGCCGGGATCGGTCGTCAGCGGCACGATACGACCGCGGATGGCCCACATGGCTCATGCGCCAAAATGAGCGGCGAGCACCGAGCTGTAGCGTTCCATGATCTCACTGGCCGCGCGCTGGTCAGCTGCCGTCGGCTCATGCTGACTGAGCACCGGCACCGGCCATTCGGGAAGCGCGCCGGTCAAAGCCCACGCTGCCTGCCGCGCGGCGCCAACCGCAACACTCTCGAAGGTGTCGGTGACAACAATGGGCACGCCGAAGACTGCCGTGGCAATCTGGCGTACGGCTTCAGACTGAGATGCGCCTCCGGTCAGAGTGATCGAGGAGATCTCGCCGGTCTGCTCGCGCAGCACTTCGACACCGTACGCAAGGCTCCACAGCACTCCTTCGACGGTGGCGCGCGCGATATTGGCAGGCGCCATATTCGACAGCGTTAGCCCGACCAGCTGGCCACGTGCGTCTGGCAGAGGCGGTGTCCGTTCACCTTCGAGATAAGGGATGAACGTGACGCCCTGGCTGCCGGGCTCGGCGCTCAAGGCGAGCTTGCTGAGCTCGTCGAGCGTAACGCCGAGGAGATGTGCGGTCGCCACGAGATTCCGAGCGCCGTTGAGCGTACATACCAAGGGCAGGAATTCGCCTGTTGCATCAGCAAATCCGGCTACGGTCCCGGTCGGCTCGTGGGTCTGCTGAGCTGGTCTTCGTAAAGGCTGTTCCGCTCGTCCCAACTGAGACGACGGCTGCGCCACTGGCCACGCCGAGGCCCAGGCCGCCGGCCATGTTGTCACCGGTGCCGGGCGCGACGGCGATACCGCTTGGTGTGTAGCCGATCACCTCACTTGGAGCGGCAACTCGAGGCAACTCCAGATCATGACCAAGGGCAAGCTGAACAAGATCATTTCTATAGCGGTCGGCGGTCGCGTCGTAATAGCAGGTGCCAGATGCGTCCCCTCGGTCGGTTGTCGGAGCAAAGCGTCGACCCCCGATCTGCCAGCTCAACCAGTCATGGGGCAGGACGACCATGGTCGTTCGTGCGGCATTCTCCGGCTCTGCCCGAGCCAGCCATCTGATCTTCGAGACGGTCATGGAGGCGACGGGAACGGAGCCGACAGCATCGGCCCAGACGGCGGGGCCACCGAGCTCGGCGATCAAGTCTCGTGCGTCCTGGGCCGACCTGTTGTCGTTCCAGAGCAAGGCATCGCGGACCAGATCTCCGCCCTCGTCAAGAGTGACCATGCCATGTTGCTGGCCGCCGACCGCCAGGGCGGCAACCCCGTCAAGAAGTGCGGGATCGGCTGTGGCTTCTTGATATGCAGTTAGCCACGCGGATGCTGACACCTCAGTAGCGTCTGGGTGCGAGGCACGAGCGCTGCGAACGATACTTCCCGTTTCAAGATCACAGACCACGATCTTGACGGACTGGGTCGAGGAATCGACTCCTGCGACGAGTGTCATGACGTCCCTCCGACGATGATGGTGATGCCGCGTTCGAGGAATGGCTGCAATGCGGCCTGACTGGGGGAGCCGGCGACGGCAACAGAATCGACTTGATCAAGAGAGGCGAACTGGAGAAAGGCAGAAACGCCGAGAGTGCGGGGCCCTGCCAGCGCAATAACCCGATCTCCGGACGCGACCTCTGCCTGAGACACTGCGGCAGCCGCCGGAGTCGCCTCGGTGAGCCCGCGGTCGACGCTGATCCCGGCCGGACACACCACGCTGACGTCGACGTGCAATCGCTCCATCTCATGGACCGCCCAGTCGCCCTCCTGAGCCCGCGTGACCGGCGAAACGGTGCCGCCGATGTTGTAGACCTCAAGGCGACTGGCTCGAGACAGCACGATGGCAGCATCCAGTGAGTTGGTGGCAATTGTCAGCCCGTGGGCCTTGGGCTGAGAGCCCACCATGACATGTGCCAGGGCGAGCGTCAGGCTTCCTGTGCCAAGCAGGATCGTGCCTCGCCTCGGCAGCTCATCCCAGACTCGAGCGGCTATCGCAAGATCATCCTGGGTAGCGGCGGGCTGGTTGTTGAGCAGGATGAGCGGACCGGCAGCGAGCCGAACTGCACCGCCGTGTACTCGCTGCAGCTTTCCCGCGGTTTCCATCGCGCGAAGGTCGCGCCGGATTGTCTCTTGCGCGACGCCCAGTCGATTCGCGATGTCGACGACGTCGACCCGTCCGTCGGCGGCCAGCAGATCGGCGATCGCTTGATAGCGAGCGGCGGCTTGCGCGTGCTGGACGGTCATGTTTCCTCAACAGCAGCGCATTGGCGGCGAACATCTCTCACTGCTCACCTCGTCGGCGTTGACCGAATGTCTGCAAAAGATCTTTGAATCTCTTCCTATGCGGCAGGTTAGCGCAGCCATCGGAGGAGATCTAGCGTCCGATGTCCTGAGACCTGCAGGTTCGCATGCCCGTTTGCACAACAACGGTTCGCGACGCGACGTTTCGGTCATCCGTGTGAAAATGGTGGCCGGGAAAGGGCAGCTATGACGATGTATCCGCCCGAGCGACAGCGGGCGATCACCGATCTGTTGATCCAGCACGATGGCCGGCGTGCCAGTGTGCTGCAAATCAGTGAGCAGCTGAGAGTCACCACCGAGACAGTGCGCCGTGATCTTGACGTGCTCGAGCGACGCGGCGTACTCCGCAGAATCCGAGGGGGCGCCGAGCTGCTGGACTCCACGCCGTTTGAGCAGGCCTTGGCGGCGCGGCACGCGGAGCAGTTCGAGGACAAGCTCGTGATCGCGCGCAGAGTCGTCGACGAGCTTCCCGAGGACGGTGTGGTGGTGCTGGATTCTGGTTCTCTGACATTGGTCTGCGCTCAGGCGATGCCCAAGGACAGGGCGCTTGCCGTCGTGACGAACAACCTGCCAGCGGCTCAATATCTCGCTGACTGCGACAACCTGCGCATCTTCACCCTTCCCGGAACGATCAGGGGCCTGACGTCCGCTGCGGTCGACGTATGGACCGGTCCGGCGGCTGAGTACGTTGACTGTTGATCTTGCAATTATTGGTGTCAATGGCATGACACCGACACATGGCCTGACAACAACCAACCCGGAGGAGGCGGCGACCAAGCGAGCCATGCTGCTTTCCGCACGGCGGCGAATCGTGCCGGTGATCTCGGGGAGAATCGGCCGAAACTCGTTCTGTTCCTTCGCGGCGATCAATGAAGTCGACCTGGTGATCACCGATGCGGCAGCGAACCCCGAGATCGTCGCTGAGCTCGCTGCGGCAGGTCCTGAGGTCGTGATCGCGACATAGCTCCAGGTGGCTCAGCCCCCAAGTCAATGGAGCACGACCGGCCGCGAGCTCGTAGGCAATACTGCTGGCGAGCGTCGGGTAGGGAGGGCGACGGGTCCTGTCTGGACGACTGAGTGAGCACGACCCGTGGAAGAACCGATCGCGATCCGCACATCTGTCGTCGTGCGAGCGCGGGAGGAAGACAGGAGCTGTGGAGCCTGACCGAGCGCGAGCCCGCACGCAATAATGATCGCGTGGCAGAGCAAGGGCGTTCCGATCGCTCGCGACACAAGGGGTCGGGTGAGCGCCGGAAGACTCCGGGACGTCCCGCAGAACGGCAGCGATCGCAGGATCGCGGTGATTCGCAGCGCCGCGGGACAGCCGACCAACGTCGGCCGCCATCGACTGCTGCTCGACCTGGCCTGGGCCGTCGACCGAACGAGCCGCCCGTCCCGGAAGGTGTGGACACCAGGTCTTTGCACGCCTCGGTCCGCGCCGAACTACGAGGGCTGCCGAAGGATCTCGCAGAGATCGTTGCCGCCCATCTGGTGGTAGCTGGTCAGCTCGTGGATTCCGATCCTGAGCTGGCGTATGCCCACGCCGAGGCGGCGCGGCGCCGAGCTGCTCGGCTGCCCATCGTCCGCGAGGCGGCCGCGGAGACCGCGTACGCGGCTGGTCGTTATGACGTTGCGCTGAGTGAGTTTCGTGCGCTGCGGCGCATGACGGGGACGCAGGATTATCTACCGGTGATGGCTGATTGCGAGCGCGCGCTCGGTCGTCCGCATAATGCTGTGAAGCTGGCGCGCGAGGCGGAGCGGGTCGGTCTGGAGCCAGCGCTGCGGATCGAGATGATCATTGTCGAGGCTGGAGCGCGCCGCGACTTGGGCCAAGATCACGAGGCGCTACGGCTGCTGGAGCGGGCCGTTGCCGCCGTACGCCCCGAGGTCGCGCCTCCGGCTCGCCGTGGCTCGGCTGCGATACGCCTATGCCGATGCGTTACTGCAGGCTGGCAAGGATTCCGAGGCCCGACACTGGTTTGCCGCGGCGGCCAAGCTCGACCATGATCAGCAGACCGACGCGCAACAGCGAGTCGACGAACTCGACGGGATCGTGATCGACTACGACGACGAGATGAGGACGATGGCCCGCATCAGGACAGCCAGTGATGGCGAGTGAGCTGATCATTGACTCCTACGATGCGGTCTTGTTCGATCTTGACGGTGTCGTCTACCTCGGTCCGGTTGCCGTGCCGGGCGCGGCGGAAGGCATCGCAGCGCTTCATGCACGTGGTATCAAGATCGGTTTTGTCACCAACAACGCGGCCCGCCCGCCTGTCGCGGTCGCTGATCACCTGGTTGAACTCGGCATTCCGGCGACCGCCGCCGATGTCGTGACGTCAGCTCAGGCGGCCGCGCATCTCCTGATCGCCCGCTTCGGGCCCGGCGCCAGAATCCTCGCGGTTGGCGGCGAGGGAGTAACTGTGGCACTCAGCGAGGTAGGCCTTGTTCCGGTGCATTCCGCCGAGGACAATCCGGTGGCGGTGATGCAGGGCTACGGCTTCGATCTGGCGTGGCAGGAGCTGATCGAGGCGGCGATCGCAATCCATCACGGGGCACATTGGGTAGCGACGAACATCGATCCGACTCGCCCGACCGATCGTGGACTGGTTCCAGGCAACGGGGCAGCAGTCGCAGCCGTGCGGATGGCCGTAGATGCGGAGCCGGAGGTGGCCGGCAAGCCCTATCGGCCGCTCCTAGACGACACCGTCAGCCGACTCGGCGCTCATCACCCGCTGTTCGTCGGGGACCGGCTTGACACCGACATTGCAGGGGCGGTCAACGCCGGTCTCGACAGCATGCTGGTGCTCTCCGGTTCCCACCGCGCTGCGGAGTTGTTCGACGCCGCACCCGGAGAACGACCAACCTTTGTCGGGCAAGATCTCCGTGCGCTATTACGGCCGGCACTGGCCATCAGCCAAAACGGAGACAAATTCCACTGCGGTCAGGCGAGTGCCTCCGTCGTAGAGGGTCGGCTCGTCGTCCAGCACAACGGATCGAGTGACGTCGAGGCGACCTGGGCCGCCGCCCGTGCCGCGTGGTGGGCTGCTGATCATGGTTTGGTCATCGATTCCCGCAACGCGGTTTGGCAACTTGCCAGGAATGATCACCTCGAGTGACGCTGCGGTAGCGTTCAATGCGGCGTTGCGGCGCCCACCGGCCGGCATACTCAGCGGTAGAAAGGCATCCATTGTGTCCGAGGCATTTCAGACCTACATCAACATGGTGACCGGTGTCACCAAGAGCACCCAGGCGAAGGCGTCAGCGACCGCTCGGGCGTTGTTC
Organism: uncultured Actinomycetota bacterium; assembly: GCA_963845915.1. GTDB lineage: Bacteria > Actinomycetota > Actinomycetes > Propionibacteriales > Propionibacteriaceae > Microlunatus. The sequence continues at coordinate 72,641 of CAWJUB010000026.1, read as the reverse complement.
AGACAAGCCGGCCTGGAAGATGTGGCCATGGAGGCCGGCGAGCGCGTCACCAAGCTGGCCGAGGAGATCATGAACGCGAGTCGGATCAACCGAGAGCTGATGCAGCACTTCGTGACCGCGGAGGTGGACAAGGCCGCGGGGAGGCTCGGCTTCGCGCGCGCAGACGAGGTCGAGGCACTACGTGCCGAGGTCGCTTCATTGCGAGCACAACTGGATGAGGCCGTGGCGCGTGCGGCACAATCCGCTCCAGCAACGAAGGCGGCGGCAAAGAAGACGCCCACCCGAAAAGCGAGCCCGACGATGACGCCAACCAAGAAGGCGACCGCGGCGAAGTCCACTAGCGGGAAACCGGCGCGCAAGTCAGCAGCAACCGCAAAGCGCACCAGACCGTCCGGAGAGAAATGACCGAGCAGAGTCGGGACGAGCCCGAGGACATTGAGCCGACGATCGCCCCACCGCAGACCGGTAATCCCGCTGTGGACGATGCGCTACTCGAACTAGCTGATCTTGCTTCTGCGCCACTTGAGGAGCATCACGATCGGCTCGGATACGTTCATGCTGCATTGCAGGAAGCCCTGGATCGACCGGATGAGGATCAGTCGCACAACGCTGAGCCGGCCTGAGCAGTGACCGAGCGCCTTGATCTTGAAATGGTCAGGCGCGGGTTGGCCCGATCGCGAACTCATGCCCAGACCATGATCAGCGCCGGTCAGGTCGTAGTGAACGGTGCCATCGTGAGGCGGTCTGGCGACCGCGTACCGCGGTCTGCAGACATCGACGCACCCGTTGATCGGTACGTCTCGCGAGGTGCCCGGAAGCTTGTCGGCGCACTTGACGACCTCAACCTCCGAGTCGATGGACGAGCCCTCGACGCGGGGTCGTCAACTGGTGGCTTCACCCAGGTTCTGCTGGACCGTGGCTGCCAGGAGGTGATCGCCGTTGACGTTGGCAGTGATCAACTGGCCCCGGTTTTGCGGGCCGATCCACGGGTTCGGCTGCATGAGAAAACAAACCTTCGAGATCTGCAACTCGACCATGTCGGAGGTGCTCCCGTTGATCATGTTGTTGCCGATGTCTCCTTCATCTCATTGACGCTTCTCATCGGCCCGCTGGTCTCGGTCACTCGGGACGACGGCTGGCTGTTGTTGCTGGTCAAGCCACAGTTCGAGGTCGGACGGGAACTGTTGGGCAAGGACGGTGTGGTGCGGTCGGCGGCTCATCAGGTGCTCGCACTATCGAATGTGATCGAGGCAGCGGCGGCGCGCGGCTGGCCCTGCGTAGCCGCGGTACCGAGCAGGCTGCCCGGCGCCGCTGGCAACCGTGAGTTCTTCGTCCTCTCTGCGCCGAGCCGAGGAGGCGCCTGCTCTCGATCTTCCGCTCTAGTCGCGATGTGAGAGCGGACTCCGCCCAGCTCACAGCGAACATCGCAGCGAGCGGAGCGAGCCATTAGACAGAGCGAGCGAAGCGAGTGGAGCAATCAAATCCAGCGAGCAACCAGATACTCAATATGCTGTGGCAGGTGACCAAGGCTGCAGCCCAGAGAGATGGCCAGCACAGTGGTGCAGGTGCAGATTCGGTACGCCGCGTCGCCGTGCTCACGCACATGGGCCGACCAGCCGCAATCGCCGCAGCGAATCGACTCGTCGAGGGATTGAGCGCGGCCGGCATCGTGTCCGCGCTGCCTGCCGGTGATTTGCCCGAACTCGATGATCGGCTGGCGCACGCAGTGATGCCGCTCTCCAAGCCCGTCAAGCTCGAGGACGGAATCGAGCTGATGGTCGTCTTGGGTGGCGACGGCACGATCCTGCGCGCGGCGGAATGGGTGGTGGCCAGCGAGATTCCGCTGCTGGGAGTCAACCTCGGACATGTCGGTTTCCTTGCCGAGGCGGAGTCTTCGGAGATCGACAGCATCGTCGCTCATGTGGTCGCGCGCTCCTACACGGTCGAGGAGCGATTCACCATCGACGTCACACTCCGCGACACCAAGACGTTCCAGCCAGCGTGGTCGTCGTACGCGATCAATGAGGTGTCGATCGAGAAGGCCGCGCGGGAGCGGATGCTTGAAGTCTTGGTCGAGGTCGATGGCCGGCCGCTGTCGCGCTGGGCTTGCGACGGAATGCTGGTCTCCACTCCCACCGGCTCGACCGCGTACGCCTTCTCCGCCGGTGGTCCCGTGGTCTGGCCGGGCGTCGAAGCACTCGTCGTGGTACCGCTCAGCGCGCATGCGCTGTTCGCCCGGCCGCTCGTGCTCAGCCCGACGTCGACGGTCGTTGTCGAAGTTCTCGACGTCTCCCCGACACACGGCGTGGTCTGGTGCGACGGGCGCCGCTCCGTCGAATTGCGGACGGGCATGGAGATCGAAGTAACCAGGGGACGGCAGCGGCTGCGACTAGCCCGACTCTCTCAGGCCCCCTTCACCGATCGGCTGGTCCAGAAATTCGGCCTGCGAGTGGAGGGCTGGCGCGGCTCAGCCGACCCGGCCATCACCGTGATCGACACTCCTGCATGATCACCGAGCTGCGGATCGCCGACCTGGGCGTGATCAGCGACGCGATCATCAGTCTGCATCCCGGTCTCACCGTGGTCACCGGCGAAACCGGCGCAGGCAAGACGATGATCATCAGCGGGCTCGGCCTGCTGCTCGGCGGCCGGGCTGACCCGCGGTCGGTACGTCGCGGGTCGGAGCGGGCTCGCGTGGAAGGCCGCTTCACAATCGACAACCTTGAGCTGGCGCAGACTGTGCAGGAGGCCGGCGGTCAACTCGATGATGACGAGCTCATCGTCGCCCGCCATGTCACCTCGGCCGGGCGCTCCCGTGCCTACGTGGGCGGCGCCCAAGTGCCTGCCAGCGTCTGCGCGGAGCTGACGGCCGCACTCGTCCGGATCCACGGCCAAGCAGAGCAGGAGCGCCTCACCGAGGCGGATCGTCAGCGGCAGCTCCTGGATCGCTTTGCTGGTGTCCCGGCACTCGAACCGCTGGCGAGATACACGAGTCTTTGGGCAGAGGATCGTGCGGCGCGGACGGAGTTGGCCCAATTGCGTGCCGAGGCCCAGCGTCGGGCTCGCGAGATTGATCTGCTGAGGTTTGGTCTGGACGAGATCGAGCGGATTGCTCCTGTCTCCGGCGAGGATGTCGCTCTGGCAGCCGAGGCGCTGCGTCTGCAGTCCGCCGACGACCTTCGGGATTCGGCCGAGTCAGCCGTCCAGGCACTCGCTGGGCCAGATGATGAGCCCGGTGGTGCGCTGGCCATGCTCTACGCGGCCCGCAAAGTCTTTGAATCGGCAGTCTCCCGGGATCCCGCCGCAACCCAGTTGGGTGAACGGTTGGTGGATGCGAGCTACCAGCTCAGCGATCTCACCGCCGACCTGGCGCGCTACCTGGACAGCCTGGAGAGCCAACCCGGCAGGCTGGAACAGATCGCCGAGCGCCGGGCCCAGCTGAGCACGCTCACCCGGAAGTACGGCACCACGTGCGACGAGGTACTGCAATGGGCTGCCGAGTCCGCTGTCCGGCTCACCCAGCTCGAGCAGAGCGATGAGCGGATCGCAACCTTGGAACGGCGGGTCGATGCGCTCGCGACGGAGCTCGCGTCTTTGGCTGGCCAGATCAGCAGGGCGCGACACGAGGCGTCGGGCAGGTTCAGCGAGTTGGTGCTTGGCGAGCTTGCCGCCCTCGCTATGCCGCATGCCCGGTTGAGCTTCGACGTAACGAGCGCCGAGCTCGGGCCGTCGGGTGCCGACCGTGTGGAGCTGACCTTCGCTGCCAATCCGGGCAGCGAGCTTCGTAGCCTTGGCCGGGTGGCTTCTGGTGGCGAGTTGTCCCGCGTCCGATTGGCGTTGGAGGTCGTGCTCGCAGGCGGTCACGAGGCCGTCACGTTGGTATTCGACGAGGTTGACGCCGGGGTTGGCGGCAAGGTCGCCGTCGAGGTGGGAAGACGGCTTGCCCGGCTCGCCCAGCACAGTCAGGTCGTGGTCGTCACCCATCTCGCACAGGTCGCCGCCTTCGCTGATCGGCACTACGTCGTGGTGAAAGCCGACGATGGTCAGGTGACGACGAGCGGCGTTGTCCAGGTGGCGGATGAGGATCGTGCGGTGGAGTTGGCCCGCATGATGGCAGGGTTGGACACCACGGAGTCGGCGTTGGCTCATGCGGGCGAGCTCGTGGAGTTGGCCGCATCGGCGCGAGCGTCGAATTAGGATCTGGCGCTCCGGGTATGGCGCCGCCTACGGCACCAGGATCGCCCGCCCGCGGACGTTGCCACATACTCCGGCGCCGCCGATCTTGACGATCACGTCTAGCGGTCCAGCGATCGTCGGCTCTGGAACCTCCTCAACGACCGGGTCCTGGTGGTACTGGATAGACGGACGGCTCGCATCCCTTCCTCCTTCTCAGCTACGGCCGATAGTCCCGCATAGGGGCAGTCTGGCCCACGACCTCGGCCGTGGATATATCGCTATCGTCAACACCGACGCGGGGCAATCCGCGCGCTGCGATCAGTCTCATGAGGCTCTCATCTGCTGCTGCATAACTTTCCCAGCATGCGGGTGTTGGTCGTCGAAGATGACCTACCGATGGCAGCTGCGATCAGGCGAGCTTTGCGGGGCGTCAACGTGATCGGAGACGTGGCAGGTACATCGGGCGCCGCGTGCGCCATGCTCGCGGATACGGCGTACGACGTCGTCGTGCTCGACGCGATGCTGCCGGACGCGGACGGCTTCGTTACCTGTCGTCGGCTGCGCAGCTCTGGTGAGTGGACCCCGATCATCATGGTCACCGCACGCGATGGCGTCGATGACCGGATCCGCGGACTGGATGCCGGAGCGGACGACTACCTCAGCAAGCCGTTTGCGTTCGGAGAGCTGCTCGCAAGGTTGCGGGCTCTGGCGCGGCGCGACCCGGGGGAGCGGCCGGTGATCATCACAGTTGGTGCGCTGCGGCTCGACCCGGCGTCTGCTCAGGTCTGGCGCGGAGAGCACGAGATCAGGCTGTCCACCCGCGAGTTTGCGCTGCTCGAGGCGTTCATGAGGAGCCCCGGCCAAGTTCTCAGCCACAGCCAGCTGCTAGATGCGGCATGGGACATCGGACACGAGTACCGGTCCAACGTCATAGAGGTCTACATCCGCTATCTCCGGGAAAAGATCGATCGGCCGTTCGGCGTACGGTCGCTGGAGACTGTTCGCGGGATGGGTTACCGGCTGCGCCGCGACGGCGGCGGATGAGGCGGCTGCCCATCGCCAGTGAGTTTTCTCCATCCGCTGATATTTGAGGACCCACGTTGCACGGGTGGGAGGATGGACGGCGACATGCGACTTCCCACCCTGCTGCGCAAACGCGGAACACCGGCCCAGATCGGCGGTGTAGCGCGCCTTGATCGGCGTACCAAGAACCTCACCAAACGGCTCCGGGCGGGCGAGATTGCCATCATTCATCACAGTGATCTCGATCGGGTCAGCGCGGAGGCGCTCGTGGAAGCCGGTGCCGCGGCTGTGGTGAATGCGGTGTCATCGGTGTCCGGCCGTTATCCCAATCTCGGGCCTGGAATTCTGCTTGAGGCCGGCATCCCGTTGATCGACAACGTTGGCGATCACATCTTCACGCGAGTTCACGAAGGCGACCGGCTGAGTCTCGACGGCGGTAAGTTGATCGACCCCTCAGGCAACGTCGTCGCGGAGGGAACCTTCTACACCACCGAGATCTTGGAAGATCATCTGGAGTACGCCCGCAACGGTCTGTCAGATCAAATCGAGGCGTTCGCCGACAACACGATGACCTACTTGCGAGTCGAGAAGGAGCTGTTGCTGGAAGGCGTCGGGGTTCCTGACGTGGTGACCCAGATCGAGGGCCGGCATGTCTTGATCGTGGTTCGCGGGTACGACTATCGCAGCGACCTCGCTGCCCTGCGGCCCTACATCTCGGAATATCGACCGTTTCTGATGGGTGTCGACGGAGGCGCCGATGCACTCATCGAGGCCGGCTATCAACCCGACATGATCATCGGCGACATGGATTCGTGTTCCGATGAGACGCTACGGTCCGGCGCGGAACTCGTGGTGCATGCCTATCACGACGGTCGGGCGCCTGGGATGGAGCGGATCGAGAAGCTGGGTTTGCAGGCCGTCGTCTTTCCTGCCCTCGGCACCAGTGAGGACGCCGCCATGCTGCTTGCGGATTCGAAGGGAGCAAGCCTGATTGTCGCGGTGGGCACCCATGCCTCGCTGGTGGAGTTCTTGGACAAAGGTCGGGCGGGGATGGCTTCCACGTTCCTGACTCGGCTTCGGGTCGGGCCGAAGCTGGTCGACGCCAAGGGCGTGTCGCGGATCTACCGCAGTCAGATCAAGACCTGGCATTTGATCTTGTTCGTATTGTCCGGAGTCATTGCGCTGCTGACTGCGCTGTTATTCACCGACGTCGGCTGGGCATTTGGCAATGTCATCGCTGCCCGGGTCCGGGACTTGCTCTACTGGATAAAGGAACTCGTCACTTGATCAACTTCCGCTACCACATCGTGTCGTTGATGGCGGTCTTCATTGCTTTGTCGGTAGGGATTGCGGTAGGCGTGTCGCTGAGCCCATCGGTGGACCAGGGACTGCTGCAGCAGGCCGCGCAAGACCGCAAGCAGGTGACCGATCTGCGAACTGAGCTGGATCGACGCAAGGCGCTGGACAGCTACCGCAATGACTACGACGAGCAGGTGGGCACCGCTGTCACCGCCGGTGTCTTGAATGGGCAGCGGGTCGCAATGGTGGCCATGCCCGATGCTCCCACCGATGTCCTGCGCTCCATCTCCGATGCTGTCGTCGGGGCCGGCGGAACCGTCGTACGCGATGTCAAGGTCAATGCTGAGGCCTTTGACCCAGCGAAAACCGAAAATGTCACCGCTGCCCTGACCAACTATGTCGGTCCGCTCGGCCTCAGCGACGCCATGACGCCTGCAACCCGGCTCGGCGTCGCCCTAGGCAGGTCGATCGGATCCAAGGAGACCGAAGATCGTGATGCGCTGGCGATCGCGGTGGGGGAATCGCTCGAGAAACGCGGCCTGGTCACGATCAGCAAGGATTCGGCAGCCCAGGCACAGCTGATCATTGTGGTCACGGCTCCGGCATCGGATCCGCGCCCGACCCCGGAACAACTCGCTGCCCATGTTCAGTTCGACGTGGGCCTGAGCAATCGGGCTGGGGTGGTGCTCGCCGGCCCGAACAGTGAGGACATCGAGGGGACCGACGTGCTGGCGGCACGGTCGGACCCAACGTCAGTGGATAGCCTCAGCACTGTGGATGTTGCCGACCTCAGCAGCGGCGTCACGACCGTCGTGCTGGCGGGCAAGGAGCGCCTGCTCGGGCGGCCAACTCAGCACTACGGTGCGCTGGCCAAGGCGGATGCACCGCTGCCCGACCTGCCGGTGCGATAGGTGGGGCGCCGACTCTTGGCCTGCGCGGCCTCGGGGGTGACTGCCGCCGTCGTCGCAGCAGCTGCCAATCAGCGGGCGACTGATGCTCAGCAGGGGTCGCGCTGGACGCGAACCAACTTCGCCGGCCAGAACGTGACACTCGCGGAGGGTCCGATCGCGGTCGTCGCCCTGCTGGCCGGTGTAGGGGTAGACCGGCTGCTCGACCCATCGGGGCGCCGGGGTCTGCCCGTGGCCGTCGCCAGTGCCGGAGCTGCGCTGGTCGGAGCGTATGACGACCTTTACGGATCGGGCCAGGCCAAAGGATTCCGAGGTCACCTCCGGGCGCTGCGGTCTGGCCAGCTGACCAGCGGGATGATCAAGATCGTCGGCGTCGGCGTCAGCGCCGCCGCGGCCGCCGTGCTGGTAGGGCGCTCTCGGCCTGGCTGCTCGAAGCCGGTGTGCCGAGTGCTGGGTGGAGTGCTCGATACTGCGCTGATCGCAGCGACTGCCAACCTCACCAATCTGCTCGACCTGCGGCCAGGTCGGGCGGCCAAGGTGATCATCTTGCTCGGCTCGGGTCTGTCCGGTGTCGGCGCCGCGCCAGCTGTCGGTGCTGCCGTGGGCAGCCTGCCAACCGATTTGGGAGGCCGATCCATGCTCGGCGACTGCGGGGCCAACGCGCTGGGTGCTGCAGTCGGGACCGCTGCCGTTCAAGCGTTACCGTGGCAGCTTCGGTTGCTTGCCTGTGCTGCCGCGGTGGCACTCAACCTCGCCAGCGAGCAGGTGAGCTTCACGGCGGTGATCGAGCGCACGCCGCTGCTGCGCCGGCTTGATCAGCTGGGGCGGCGTCCGGTCCCCGTAAGCCCCAGGACTGACGACAGACAATGCGCGTGAGGGCCGGTTTTGCCTCGGTCGCCGCAGCTGTCGCAGGCTTGACCCTCGCGTCCCGACTCGTCGGGTTCGGCCGGTCGCTGGTCTTCTCCAAGACAGTCGGCGACACCTGCCTAGGCGACACGTACAACGCCGCCAACAGCTTGCCCAACGTGTTGTTCGAGATCGTCGCGGGCGGCGTACTGGCGGGGGTGGTCGTCCCGGTAGTCGCGCGGCACGTCGGGGCAGGCCGAGCGGAGTACACCTCGCGTACCACTTCGGCGTTGATCACCTGGACTCTGCTCATCCTGACTCCTGCAGGGCTGGCCGTGCTAGCCGGGGCGCATCTGTTCGCGAACGCATTCGCCAAGGCTGACTGTGCCGGGAGTGCTGAAACCCTTGCCGCGCTTGTCGTGATGTTCGCTCCACAGGTGTGGCTGTACGGCCTGGCGGTGGTCAGCGCCGGAGTGCTGCAGGCTCACCATCGATTCCTGGCGGCGGCAGCCGCACCGCTGCTGTCCAGCGTCGTTGTGATCATCGCTTACCTCAGCTACGCCGCTCTCGCCACTCCAGCAGCGAATGAGGACCCATCCCAGCTGACGACCGAGGCGCTTGCTGCCTTGGGCTGGGGTACGACCTTGGGCGTGTTGGCGCTGGCGGCCTGCACACTCCTACCACTCGGCCGGATCGGGCTGCGGCTCAGGCCCCGGCTGCGATTTGCCGATGGCGACCGATCGGTGATCATCACTATCGCCGCTGCCGGGATCGTTGGGCTGGTATTGCAGCAGCTCAGTGTCTTGTTGATCAACTGGTCGGCTCAGCAAACTGGTGATCAAGGTGCATTGACCCGATTCACCTGGGCAAATGCCATCTACTTGCTCCCGTACGCGGTCCTTGCGGCACCGTTGCTGCAGCTGAGCTTCCCGAGGCTGGCCGCCGCGGCCGAGCAGGGCCGCGACGACGTCAGCAATGTGCTTGCCGAAACAGGTCCGGCCACCGTGGTCATGGCATGGTTGGGCGCGGCGTTGCTGGTGGCGACGGCTGTGCCGGTGGCACGGGTGTTCGTCCTGGGCCCGGGTTCGGAGCGTACGAATGCGCTGGCCTGGCCGATTGTGGCGTTCGCGCCTGCTGTCGTCGGGTTCACACTGCTGGGCCTGGCATCGCGTACCTTGCTGGCGCAACACCTCGGCAAGGCGTCCGGCGTCGCCAATGCGAGCGCCTGGGCTGCAGTGATCATCAGCGTTGCAGTGCTGCGGCAGATAGTTCCTGGCCCGTGGCTGGTGCCGATCATGGCGGGCAGCGTGTCGCTGGGAATGGTTGTCGGGGCCGCGGCAGGCTGGTTGCTGCTGCGGCGATCAGGTATGCCCGCCATCGGGCTGACCCGGCCCATGCTGGTCGGGCTTGCGGCTGCCGTGCTCGCGGGCGGGCTCGGTGCAGCTGGGTCACAACTGCTCAGCGATGTCGGCATTCTGGCGGCGGTGCTCGGGGCGTGCGCCGTGGCGTTGGTGTGTGTCTTAGTGTTCACAGCGATGCTCAGACTCCTTGCACCCTCGGTCTTGTCTCAGATGTGGGCCCTGCGCCGTCGTACGCCATCGGCTGAGGTGGGTTCGTCGTGAAGGTGGCACAACTACTGACCGGGAGCACCGGCGGCATTGGGCGACACGTCGCGAGCATCGCCCCCAGACTGGAGCAACGTGGGCACCAAGTCCGGGTGTTCTGCCCGGAGGCCACGGCGGAGGCACAGGGTTTCGCCAAGCTCGGCCTCGACGTCGGGCCGCTGACCAGCCCACGGCGGCTCATCGGCGCCGATCTGATACATGCCCATGGACTGAAAGCGGGCTGGCTGGGACTCCCCATCGCCTGGATGTACAAGTTGCCGCTGGTGGTGACGTGGCACAACGCGGTGTTGGGTGACGGGATCGCGCCAGCGGCAGCACGCCAGACGCTTCGAGCAGTGGCGATGGGAGCTGATCTCACGCTGGGCGCAAGCCGCGATCTCGTGGCCCTCGCGACGCGGCTGGGAGCTCGGAACGTACGGTTCTCCCCGATTGCGGCGCCAGTTCTGCCGCAAGCCAAGACGAGTCGCGAAGAGCAGCGCCGGGTTCTCGGTGCTGCACCTGATGACACGGTCAGTGTGACGGTGAGCCGGCTGGCCCCGCAGAAGAACCTGGGCATGGTGCTCGACATCGCCTCGGCCGTACGCGACCGGCCCGACCTGCGATTCGTCGTGGTCGGCGAGGGTCCCGAACATCAGAAGCTGCAGCGTCGCATCACCAGCGACCGTCTTCAGGTCGCACTGTTGGGTCGAAGCGATGACATCGCTTCGTTGCTTGGGGCCGCTGACCTCGCGTTGTTGACGTCGACCTGGGAAGCGCGTGCATTGGTCGCTCAGGAAGCGCTGCTGGCCGGTGTGCCGCTGATCAGTACTCGGGTCGGAGGGATCGAAGAGCTGGTCGATTCGGCCGCCGTACTGGTCCCTCCGGGTGATGTGGAGGAGGCGGCGCGGCAGATTGTCGCGCTTGCCGACAACCCGAGCGAGCGAGGCCGGTTGAGTGAAGCCGGTCTCCGCCAGGCGGCCACCTGGCCTGACGAAGACGATGTCGCCGATGATCTGGTCCGCGCCTATAACGGCGTCGCTCGGGACCGACGCTACAAGGGCTTCTGGAACTCCTCCGGCGGGTTCACCGTGCGATAGCACTTCACGACGTAAGCTGGAGGCCCGTGGGATACCGCGAGAAATTCACCAAGCACCTTTTTGTGACCGGAGGCGTCGCCTCCTCACTCGGCAAGGGGCTCACGGCTTCCAGCCTCGGCAACCTCCTCGTTGCTCGTGGGCTCAGTGTGTCCATGCAAAAGCTGGACCCATATCTCAACGTCGATCCCGGCACCATGAACCCGTTCCAGCACGGAGAGGTGTTCGTCACCGAGGATGGCGCAGAGACCGATCTCGACGTCGGTCACTACGAGCGCTTCCTCAACGTCAACCTCTCGGGCGAGGCCAACATCACCACCGGCAAGGTCTACTCATCGGTGATCGCCAAGGAACGGCGGGGAGACTATCTCGGTGACACCGTGCAGGTGATTCCCCACATCACGAACGAGATCAAAGACTCGATGATGGCTATGGGCGGGCCGGACATCGACGTCGTCATTCATGAGATCGGCGGCACGGTCGGCGACATCGAATCGCTGCCATTCCTGGAGGCAGCACGTCAGGTGCGACACGACGTAGGCCGGGAAAACGTCTTCTTTCTGCACGTCTCGCTGGTGCCCTACATCGGTCCGAGCGGTGAGTTGAAGACCAAGCCGACCCAGCACTCGGTTGCTGCGCTGCGCCAGGTCGGCATCCAGCCGGACGCTGTGGTGTGTCGCTCCGATCGCGACATTCCGGAGTCGGTGAAACGCAAGATCTCGTTGATGTGTGATGTCGACGAATCGGCCGTCGTGGCCGCGATCGATGCGCCCAGCATCTACGACATTCCGAAGGTGTTGCACTCCGAAGGCCTGGATGCGTACGTGGTGCGCCGGCTCGACCTCCGTTTCCGCGACGTGGACTGGACGCGCTGGAACGACCTGCTTGATCGCGTACACCATCCCAAGGAAGAGGTGACGATCGCCCTCGTCGGCAAGTATGTCGATCTTCCTGACGCGTACCTCTCCGTCTGCGAGGCGCTGCGTGCTGGCGGCTTCGCGAATCACGCCAGAGTGGTGATTCGCTGGGTGCCTTCCGACGATTGCCAGACTCGGGAGGGCGCGGCCCGGGTGCTGAGCGAGGTGGATGGCGTCGTCATCCCGGGCGGTTTCGGCATCCGGGGTGTGGAGGGCAAGGTCGGCGCGATCCGCTACGCCCGCGAGAATCAGATCCCGATCTTGGGCCTCTGCCTCGGCCTGCAGTGCATGGTCATCGAGGTGGCCCGGCATCTCGCTGGACTGGATGGTGCGGATAGCAGCGAGTTTTGCCCGGACACGCCGCATCCGGTGATCGCCACGATGGCCGAGCAGGTCGCGATCGTCGAGGGCAATGGCGATCTCGGCGGATCCATGCGGCTCGGTTCCTATCCAGCCGAACTGCTGCCCGGCTCTATCGTCGCCAAGCGCTACGGGCAATCCCAGGTCGCAGAGCGGCATCGGCATCGCTATGAGGTGAACAACACCTATCGGGAGCGGCTGGAGGATGCTGGTCTGGTGATCAGCGGCATGTCGCCGGACTCCAAGCTGGTCGAGTTCATCGAGTTGCCAACTGATCTTCATCCCTACTTCGTCGCCACCCAAGCCCATCCCGAGCTCAAATCCCGGCCGACCAGGCCGCATCCGCTTTTCATCGGTCTCATTGAGGCTGCGCTTGATCGCAAGCTGGCGACCCGGTTGCCGGTCGACAGCGACCATCGATGATCATTCTCGGTCCGGACGAGCTGGTCGATGTGCCGCTCGCCTGGCCGGTGGTCTCATCGACCGTGCTCGCTCGCGGCAAGATCACCAGTTACGTGCAAGATCAGGTACGGACGCCCGACGGGCAGCTGATCGCGCGGGAATACCTCAAGCACCCAGGCGCTGTCGGGGTGATCGCGCTCGATGATCATGACCGGGTGGCCTTGGTCCGGCAGTATCGGCACCCCGTACGACACCGGCTCATCGAGCCGCCCGCCGGACTGCTCGATGTCGGAGGGGAGGACTACCTGCAGGCCATCGAGCGGGAACTCGCCGAAGAGGTGGGACTCGCGGCGCAGCGCTGGGCTGTGCTGGTCGACCTGTTCACCACGCCGGGAATCCTCGGCGAATCACTGCGCATCTATCTCGCCCGCGACCTGACCGATGTTGATCATCCGGACGGTTTCACCCGGGAGGGCGAAGAGGCTCACATGGATACCGTGTGGGCGTCCTTGGACGATCTGGTCGAGGCAGTGCTCGGCGGCCGTTTGCACAACCCGACCGTTGTCTCCGGAGTACTCGCTGCTTGGACAGCCCGGCAGCGGGACGGTTTCACGAGTCTCCGCCCTGCTGATGCTGACTGGGCTGCGCGCGACCTCATCGCGTGAGGCTCGCTGACGCGCCACCTTCCGTCGCCACGCCCCACCAATGAAGTGCGGGCGTCACCAACTTGGTGGGGCGTCAGCGAGAAAGCTGGGTCGTCAATGAGCTCGCTTCCTCAGGCTGCGGCTGGCTCCTCCACCGACACTGGCCGGACAGCGCGCTGCTTCGCCATGGCACGCATCAAGTAGCGGGCATCCTGATCCAAGCCCTGGATGGTTGACGACGCGGCTGCGTACTGGAACTCAACACCAATGAAGTACAGACCGGCTTCAGGTGATACGCCGCGCTCGGTGATCGGGTGGCCGTCCTCATCCGCCACCGGCAGCTCTATCCAGCTGTAATCCGGCCGGTACCCGGTGCACCAAACCACGGTTTGTGGCTCCAGAACCTGATCATCCTCGGTGATCGGCAGACCGTCGCGCACTGCTGCGATACGGCCGACCCGTTGCACACCGGCAGCTTCGAGGTCGCTCTGCTTGGTGCGGACGAGCGGAGTACCGTGCTCGATCGCTTGGCGAGCGAACTTGCGTCCCAGCGGCGTATCGAGGTTCAACACCCGCCGGAATGCGAACATCACGATCGGTACCAGCAGCTTCGCCCTGCGGGTCTCGATGCGGAATGGCACCTGGCCAGGATGACGTCCTGAGAGCAACGTCTGGTGGCCGGACCTGACGGCCTCGAGGGCAATCTCGGCACCCGAATTTCCCGCGCCCACGACGAGCACGGTTCCCTCCAACTGGCGGGGATTTTGGTACGCGGAGGAGTGCAGCTGCCGAATTCCAGGCGCAAGCTTCGGTGGCGAAGGGTGGCACCACCGGCCGGTTGATAGCCACCCGTGGCGATGACCACACGATCGCACTGCAGCACACCATGCGAGGTCTCCACGCGGAAGCCGCTGCCGCTGCGCGATACGCGGGTAGCGCGCACGCCACTGCGCACGGGAAGGTCGAACCGCTGCGCGTACGCCTCGAGGTAATCCGCCATTTCGTTGTGAGTGGGGAAGCTGCTGACCTGCATAGGCCATCCCGGCAGGCTGGAGTACTTGGGGGTTGAAAAGAGTTTCAACGAATCCCAGCGATGACGCCAAACGTCGCCGATACGCCGTTCGGCATCGAGGATGACGAACTGTTCGCCGGCTTCCCGCAGGTAGTAACCCATCGCGAGGCCTGCCTGCCCGCCGCCGACGATCACTGTGGGAATCGATTCGATGCCGTCGGCATCGGTCGAAGGCTCAACAAGATGCATGCGCTGTGTAGTCATGATCTGACCGTAGAAGCGCACCCGGCCTGCGGCATCGAGCAGATTGTGCATCTTGTGCCAGCGGGCATGGGTAGAAATACGCATCCGCTGCACCTGAATCCGTGATTCCGGGCGTCAGCTACGTGTCACACCAGTCCATGCTCATACGCGTACGCCGTGGCCGCCGCGCGGCTGCTGACGTCGATCTTGGTGAAGATATTGCTGAGGTGCCTGGCCACCGTCTTTTCGCTGAGGAACAAGATCGTGGCAATCCCTCGGTTGGTGTGCCCCTGCGCCACCAGAGCGAGCACCTCACACTCCCGAGCAGTCAACGGGTGCCCAGGGGCAGCGCCGTCGCCAGGAGCCAGCGCAGCAAGATCAGATTGGGCGCCCAGCTGCTCGAAGATCATCCGAGCGGCATCGAGCTCCATCCTCGCGGCGTCGTCGTCGCCGAGCTCCCGACATGCCGCACTGACCACAACCCGGGTACGCGCAGCCTCGTACGGCGCGTCGACCTGCTGCCACAGTGTCCACGCCTGCCGAAGTAGCGGCAGGGCGGCCTGCGGATTACCCTTGGCAAGCCGAATGTGCCCACCTGCATGGGCGGCAAGCGCTGCCAGGTAAGGGGTCTGGATTGTGGCTGCGTTGTCTTCCAGCTGGGTCAGCGCCGCGGGCGTCCCGTCGATGATCCCGGCAGCCAGCGTGATCTCGACCTTGGCAGCCAGCAGCAAGGACTGTCTGGCCGGATCCCGGCTCTCGGCCAGCGCACGATCTAACCCAGCGATCGCTGTGGTCGGGTTTCCCTGCGCCACCCGGAGCAGCGCCAACCCGGGCTGCACCTCACGTCCGCAGGCTGCGGCGACGGCGTACTCGCGCTCGGCCAAGTCGAGCTGACCGCGCAGTCGATGTAGCTCGGCAAGCCGGTAATGCGCGCCGCCCGCAATGTAGCCCGCGGTCGGGACACGTTCGCTGACCTGAACCGCCTCCTCAGTGGCTTCGGTCCACGAGCCGTGCAGCTGGAAGATCTCGGCCCGATGCACCTGGCACTCGCCGCGGTAGGGCATCAGCCCCGATTGCGCGTCGCACCAACCCGTCAGCGCCTGGGTCCATTCGGCGGCACGTTGAATGTCGAACCGTTCCATGCAGAGGGAGATCACGATGCAGTACGCCAGGCCCACCACTTGCGGAGCTACTCGATCGGCCACCACATAGACCATGACCTCATCCAGCGTGGTGAGCGCCTCCGCTGTCCGTCCTTGCACCGCCAGACAGCGTCCGCTGGCCAGGCCGGCAAGCACGAACACGTCGTCATCTCCAGCAGCGCGGGCTCCAGCAGCGGCCTGCTCGAGCATGGGCAGTGCCTGGCTCACTGAGCCGGCCTGCATCAGCGGGACGCCATCGAGAAGAAGCGGCAGATAGGACTGCTGGCCTCCTCGGTCGCAGTCGTCGAGAATGCGGAGTAACCGACCGAGCCAACCCGCCGCCCGGGCGGTCTGGTGGGCATTTCCGAAGGTGGAAGACCAGCCAGAAAACTGCCCGCGCCGCCTTCTCGGGCGCGCCCTGGTCGAGGTAGCCGCTGTGGGCGCGATCCAGCAGTCGGTAGGCCTGCTCGTCCTTGCCGAGCAGATGGGCCGCGATCGAATAGCGCTCCAGGTCCTCGGGGGAGAGGTCGTCCTCACGGGTGGAGAGTTCAGCGTAGACCTGCACCCAGTCGCGGGCAGGTTGTCGCGTACTCGTCACATTGGTTCCCGTATTGATTGCTCGCTTTGCTCGCTGTTGAGCCTAATCGGGATGGCAATCCGCGCCCAACCACCTATCCAGCTGAAACCGTATTGCTGCGTGGCATGATCAAGGTGAGCGCCCAGGTTCGGTCGGGAGGACGCCCAGGTTCGGTCAGGAGGATCCATGAGAGTCGGCGTGCCCACTGAGGTCAAGAACCACGAATATCGGGTCGCCATCACACCAGCCGGAGTCAACGAGCTCACCAGGCACGGCCACGACGTACTCGTCCAGGCCGGGGCCGGGATGGGCTCATCGATCACCGACGACGAGTTCGCCGATGCCGGAGCCAAGATCGTTTCCAGCCGCGATGACGTCTGGCAGGACGCGGAGCTGGTCTTGAAGGTCAAAGAGCCGATTGCGATCGAGTACGACTGCATGCAGCCCGGTCAAGTGCTGTTCACCTACCTTCATCTGGCAGCCAGCCGGGACTGCACCAGGGCATTGCTGGAGCGGAAAGTCACCGGCATCGCCTACGAGACGGTACAGCTGAGCAACGGAGCCTTGCCGCTGCTGGCGCCGATGAGCGAGGTTGCGGGGCGTCTTGCGCCGCAGGTCGGGGCCTACCACCTGATGCGGCAGGGCGGCGGTCGCGGCACCCTGATGGGCGGCGTCTCAGGCGTGTACGCCGCCAAGGTTGTGGTGATCGGTGCGGGCGTGTCGGGCATGAACGCCGCGGCAATTGCGCTCGGCATGCAAGCCGAGGTGCTGCTGCTGGATCGCAATATCGACAAGCTGCGAGAGGCGGACCGGATCTACCAAGGACACCTGCAGACCGTCGCCTCCAACGCCTACGAGGTCGAGCGCGCGGTGCTGGACGCGGACCTGGTGATCGGTGCGGTGCTCGTGCCAGGCGCAAAGGCGCCGACCTTGATCAGCAACGAACTGGTCTCCCGGATGCGCGTCGGCAGCGTTCTGGTCGACATTGCGATCGACCAGGGCGGTTGCTTCGAGGACAGCCGGCCGACCACTCATGCTGAGCCGACGTTCCGAGTGCACGACTCGGTGTTCTATTGCGTGGCCAATATGCCGGGTGCGGTGCCGAACACCTCGACCTACGCGCTGACGAACGTCACGTTGCCGTACGCGCTCAGCCTGGCCGACCACGGCTGGCGAGCCGCACTCACGGCTGATCCGGCGCTGGCGTTGGGATTGAACACCTACGACGGCATGATCACCAACGGCCCAGTCGCTCAAGCGCACGGGCTGGAGCACCGGGAGCTGGCCGACGTCCTCGGCTGATGCCTCCACCATGGTGGGGCTGATCCACACCTATCTCGACCACCTGACCGTCGAGCGCGGCATGTCTCCGCACACGGTCGCGGCATACCGCCGTGACCTGCATCGCTACGCCGACTATCTGGCCGAGCTGGGCGTCACCGATTCGTCCCAGGTGAGCAGCACCATGATCGGCGGCTACGCGGCACGGTTGCGGGAAGGCATCGCAACGCCCGACGGTGATGGTTGGGTTGAGCCACCGCTGGCGAATGCGAGTGTCGCTCGCGCCGTCATTGCGGTGCGTAGCCTGCACCGCTTCGCCGCCGCCGAGGGGCTGACCGATGAGGATCCGGCGCGGAGCATCCGGCCACCGAAGCCGCCTCGCCGGCTACCGAAGGCGTTGAGCCTGGAGCAGGTGCAGGCCATGCTCGAGGTTCCGGCCGCCGACACGGACCTCGGGCTTCGAGACGCCGCGCTGCTCGAGCTGCTTTACGGCACCGGCCTGAGAATCTCCGAGGCCGTGGCGCTCGACGTGGATGACGTGCATCGGCTGTTGCGGACGCCCGATGGTGAGCGGCCACCAGGATTGCGGGTGCTCGGCAAGGGCAACAAGGAACGCATCGTGCCGGTCGGCTCGTACGCGCGGGCGGCGCTGGATGCCTACCTGATACGGGGTCGCGCGGGGCTCACGGCCTATGGACGAGGAACTCCGGCGCTGTTTGTCAATACCCGCGGTGGCCGGCTCTCGAGGCAGAGCGCCTGGGCAGTCCTGCGGTCGGTAGCGGAGAAGGCCGGCATCACAGCCGAGGTGTCACCGCACACCCTGCGGCACTCCTACGCAACCCATCTGCTAGATGGTGGCGCCGATATCCGCGTCGTGCAGGAGCTACTCGGCCACGCCTCGGTCACCACGACGCAGATCTACACCTTGGTCACCATCGACCACCTGCGAGAGGTCTTTCTCACCTCACATCCTCGGGCGCATTAATGGTGTCGTGTCGACAAATCGCCGCGTGGTGGCATTAAGCTGCGGCGGAACGCACCCGCCGTGATGCCGCGCCGTCCGGCAAGGAGGAGGCACAAGGAGGAGGCAGGAGTGCAGGAACTCGACGAAGGTGGCGGGGCCCCGCCCAACGTCCGTGCAACGAATATCACCGCGTCCTCGCACAGTGTTGTGGCCGACCTCACCGATGAGCATTATCTCGACGCACGCGATCTCGAGTCGTTGCTTCGGGCAGATGAGGAGCACACCAACGACCAGGATTTTGTCGTATCCGCTCCACCCGATGCCAGCCCTTCAGCTAACGGGGTTGCCCAGCCGGTTGAACGCGAGCCGGTGATCGGTCCGACCGGTCGACCCTGGCCCGACTTACCGACACCGCCGCCGTTGAGTGAGCACGGGCCGGCGCTGATCATCGCGATGTGCAACCAAAAGGGCGGCGTTGGCAAGACCACGACGACGATCAATCTCGGCGCCGCACTCGCCGAGCTGGGCCGGCATGTGCTGCTGGTGGACTTCGATCCGCAGGGCTCGCTCTCAGTCGGTCTGGGGGTGAATCCGCACACCCTGCCGGCAAGCATCTACAACCTGCTGATGGGGCGGGATACCTCGATCGATGAGGTGATCGGCCACACCAACGTGCCCGGGCTGGACATCCTGCCCAGCAACATCGACCTGTCGGCGGCCGAGATTCAGTTGGTCTCGGAGGTCGCACGAGAGCAGACGCTGCTTCGGCTGCTGGAGGCGGTGCGCAGCCGCTACGACGTCATCCTCATCGATTGCGCGCCGTCGCTGGGTCTGTTGACGATCAACGCACTGACCGCGGCCGATCGGGTGATCATGCCGCTGGAGTGCGAGTTCTTCGCCTTGCGCGGCATCGCATTACTGACCGACACCATTGCCAAGGTGCAAGATCGGCTCAATCAGCGGCTGGAGATCTTGGGCATCTTGGGCACGATGTACGACCCGCGTACGCTGCACTGCCGTGAGGTATTGGAGAGAGTCGTTCAGGCGTTCGGTGATCAGGTCTTCCACAGCGTGATTCGCCGCACCGTGAAGTTTCCGGAGACAACAGTGGCGGGGGAGCCGATCACCACTTATGCCCCGACATCACCGGGAGCAGAGTCGTACCGCAGTCTGGCTCGCGAGGTGCTCGATCGATGTCGAGTTCGGTAGGTCTGGCGGCTGCCTCGGAACTCCTGCCGCCGGGCAACGGCGAAGGCGCCGGGAGCGAGGAGCTGCCGCCATTGGTGGCTGCAGCTGATCGGTCAGCCGGCCGTCGTAGTTCGGGCCGGGTCCGCCATGACGAGAAGATCACTGTCTACGTCAGCGCCGAGGAGTTGCTAGCCCTGGAGCAGGCACGGCTCAACCTGCGGGCTCGGCACAGTATGGCGGTGGACCGCGGCCGCATCGTACGTGAGGCGATCGCCGCCATGCTCGCTGATCTTGAGGCACGCGGAGAAGACTCGGAGCTGGTCCGGCGGCTGTCGGCCTCGTGACACTGACGATGTCGGCGCGACCAGAGCCGGACGCAAGGTTCCCAGACGTTGCGCGGCCGTCCGATGGTGCTTTCCACCTCCATCTGGACAACTTCGACGGCCCCTTTGACCTGCTGCTGCAACTGATCTCGCGGCACAAGCTGGATATCACCGAGGTCGCGCTTTCTCAGGTGACCGATGAGTTCATTGCCCACATCAAGGCGGCGGGTAGCGCCTGGGATCTGGATCAGACGAGCCAATTCGTGGTGGTGGCCGCGACACTGTTGGATCTCAAGGCCGCGCGCCTCATACCCTCCGGCGAGGTCGAAGATCCGGAGGATCTGGCGTTGCTGGAGGCACGAGATTTGTTGTTCGCGCGGCTCTTGCAATACCGCGCGTTCCAGCGCGTGGCCAGCTACATCGCTGGAACGCTGGAGGCGCAAGGCCGGCGATATCCCCGTGACGTCGGGATCGAGCCGCGCTTCGCCCGGCTGTTGCCTGAGGTGACGATCTCGATCAGTCCGGCCCGTTTTGCGACGCTCGCAACGAAAGCGATGACACCGAAGCAGGCGAGCGTGTTGTCGCTGGCCCACATGCATGCACCGGCGGTCAGCGTTCGTGAGCAGGCAACGGTTGTCGTCGACCGGTTACGCCAACAGGGCACCATGACATTTCGGGCGCTGACCAGCGACTCGTCCAGCATGCTGACCACGGTGGCTCGGTTCCTGGCGTTGCTCGAGTTGTTCCGCGACGGCGCCGTGGCATTCCAACAGTTGACTCCGCTCGGCGAGCTGACGGTTCGATGGACCGGCGGCGATGACGAAGACTGGATGATTTCCGATGAATTCGACGAAACCAACGACACACGCGAGATGGATCAATGAGTGACGACTACCCCGACTTGTCAGCATCTGAGTTCGCTATAGGCAACCGCCGACGTCTGACAACTCGGCGAATGTGGCAGGGGCATTGGAAGCACTATTGCTGCTCGCGGCCGAGCCGGTAACCGAGTTTGAGCTGGCGCAAGCGGTTGGGGTGCCCGAGTCGGTCGTCTCCGAGACCTTGGCGGAACTGGTGGCCTTCTACGAAGAGACGGGCCGTGGCTTCGAGCTGCGGCAGGTCGCTGGTGGCTGGCGGTACTACACGCGCGAGGAGCATGCGGACCTGATCACTCGGTACGTCACCGAGGGTCAGCAGTCGAAGCTGTCGCAGGCGGCCCTGGAAACCCTGGCGGTGGTCGCCTACACCCAGCCGATCTCTCGTGGCCGGGTGTCGGCGGTTCGGGGTGTCAATGTGGATGGCGTGATGAGAACGCTGCTGGCCCGTGGCTTGATCGAGGAGGCCGGTCACGATCCCGAGTCTGGTGCTCTGTTGTTCGCCACCACCAGCTACTTCCTGGAACGGATGGGTCTGCAATCGCTGGATGATCTGCCGCCGCTAGCTCCGCAGCTGCCTGAGGTGGAGGAGCTGGAGGCTGAGCTTGGCCAGCTGGCGGAAGCTGCGGCGCGGCACCCTGAACCGGTCCACGAGCCACCTCAGTGAGCGAGGCTGCTCAAGGCGTACGCCTGCAGAAGGTCCTCGCCCAGGCCGGCATCGCGTCTCGTCGCGCTTGCGAAGCGCTGATCAGCGAGGGTCGCGTCGAGGTGAATTCCGAAGTCGTGGTGGAGCAAGGACGCCGGGTTGATCCAGAACGTGACGTGATTCGAGTCGACGGCGCACGCATCCCGCCGCCGCGGCGGCATCTCTATCTCGCAATGAACAAACCCCGCGGCGTCGTTGTCACGATGGATGATCCCGAGGGCCGTCGCACGGTCGCCGACGTGATCGCGAAAGGTGGCAGCCGGCTGGTCAAGAACGAGCGGCTGTTTCACGTCGGCCGGTTGGACGCCGACAGTGAGGGTTTGCTGATCTTGACCAACGACGGCGAGTTGGCCAACAAGCTGGCCCATCCCTCGTATCAGGTGCCGAAAACATATATCGCCGAAGTAACCGGATTGGTGAACGCAGCAACCTTGCAGCGATTGCGACACGGCATCACCCTCGAGGATGGGCCGGTGCGTCCCACATCAGTCAAGATCGTGTCCAGCGCCGCGGAGCGTACCCTTATCAAGATCACATTGCAAGAGGGTCGGAATCGCATCGTGCGCCGTACGATGGAGGCAGTTGGCCATCCGGTCCGGCGTCTGTCGCGGATCGGAATCGGACCGGTCCGGCTCGGAAACCTGAAGCTCGGGGAGTACCGGGAGTTGACCCGCGAAGAGCTTGGCGGGTTACTGGACCTCACCGGCGGCTGAACGGGCGGAAGGACTGGCCGAGTACGCAAAGGAGGGCAGTGGACCGCAGAATCTTCGGACTTGAGACGGAGTACGGCGTCGCGTGCACCTCTGGCGGCACGCGACGACTCACTCCTGACGAAGTTGCGCGCTACTTGTTCCGCCGGGTCGTGACCTGGGGGCGTAGCAGTAACGTCTTCCTCCGCAACGGATCCCGGATCTACCTCGATGTGGGCTCGCATCCGGAGTACGCGACTGCTGAATGTGACGATCTCGTCCAGCTCATCAACCACGACCGGGCCGGGGAGCGCATCCTGGAGGACCTGATCGTCGACGCCGAGCACCGACTGGCGAGCGAGGGCATTACCGGCGACATCTACCTGTTCAAGAACAACACCGATAGCCACGGCAACTCCTATGGCTGCCACGAGAACTACCTGATCTCCCGGATCGGGGACTTCTCCAAGATCACTGATGTGTTAGTGCCGTTCCTCGTCTCGCGGCAGCTCATCTGCGGCGCCGGCAAGGTGCTGCACACGGCCCGAGGGGCGGAGTACAGCGTCAGCCAGCGCGCCGAGCACATCTGGGAAAGCGTGTCGTCGGCGACCACCCGGAGCCGGCCGATCATCAATACCCGCGACGAGCCGCACGCCGATCCCGAGCGCTATCGACGTTTGCACGTCATTGTCGGCGACTCGAACATGAGCGAGACGACCACGCTGCTGAAGGTCGGCAGTGCGGAGCTGGTGCTGAGGCTGATCGAAGCCGGCGTCCCGATGCGGGACTACACCTTGGAGAACCCCATCAGGGCTATCCGGGACATGAGCCGAGATCGGTCCGGGCAAGTAAAGGTCGCACTCTCGAACGGCCGACGGATCTCGGCGTTGGAGTTGCAGACCGAGTACTACGAGAAGGTGTCAGAATTCGTCCGCCGCGAGAGCCTCGGTACCCGGGTCGTCGATCGCGTGCTGGATCTCTGGGAGCGGACGCTGCGGGCCGTCGCCGAGGACAAGCTCGCCTTGATCGACACCGAGATCGACTGGGCCATCAAGCTCAAGCTGCTCGATCGGTATGCGTTCAAGCACAAGCTCAGCTTCGCTGACCCTCGGATCGCGCAGCTGGATCTGGCGTATCACGACATCCGGCGATCGCGAGGGGTGTTCTCCCTGCTCGAGCAGCGCGGACTGGCCGCGCGGGTCACCACCGACCCGGCAATCTTTCGGGCCAAGGCGGTGCCGCCGCAGACGACCAGGGCGAAGCTTCGCGGCGACTTCATTCGCGCGGCGCAGGAGGGCCGGCACGACTACACGGTCGACTGGGTCCATCTGAAGCTCAACGACCAGGCGCAGCGTACGGTGCTCTGCAAGGATCCGTTTGTCGCCACCGATGATCGGGTGGAGCGGCTCATCGCCTCGATGCGCGGCTAGTACGCACATCTGACGCATGGCGTAAGCCTGTAAGGTTCTCCGGTGCCTTCTTCTCCGTTCAGGGTCGCGGTCGCTCTTGGACTCGCCTCCTCAGTTCTGTTGCTGTTCGGATGCGCCAAGGACAAGCCGGCGGAGACACCTGCTTCTGCATCGCCCTCCACACCTGCTGCCTCGCCCTCCGCGCCGTCGGCCACGCCTTCGGCCTCGGCCTCAAAGACGCCGAAGCCCAAGTCGATCAAGGCGTCGAACAACTTCGACAAGGTCAGCGTGACGGGCAGTTACGGGAAGGAGCCGAAGGTCAAGGTCGATTCACCCTGGGCGATCGACAAGACCCGAACCAAGGTCCTTGAGCCAGGTAAAGGCCCAGTGATCGGCGAAGGCCAGAGCGTCGAGGTCAACTACTACGGAGTCAATGGGCGAACTGGCAAGAAGTTCGATGAGTCGTTCACGCGAGGACAGCCGATCGCGTTCAGCCTGGCGCAGGTGGTGCCCGGCTTCAGCAAGGGCCTGGTAGGCCAGCGCCAGGGTAGCCGCGTGCTGATCGCGATGCCCGGCAAGGACGGCTATGACGCGGCGGGCGGCAGCCCGCAGGCCGGAATCGAGGTTGGTGACACCTTGATCTTCGTCGTCGATGTGGTCGACGTGCAGCTTTCCGCGCCTGAGGGCACCAAGGTGCCGCCCAAGGCGGGGCTCCCGACCGTTGCCGACAAGGCTGGCAAACCCGAGATCACTATTCCGGAGTCCACACCGCCGACGGCGCTCGAGGCCCAGCCGCTGATCAAGGGCAAGGGCAAGAAGATCGGCGCCAATGACGTCATCACGTTCAATTACGTCTGGGTGCGATGGAGTGATGGCAAGGTGCTGGAGGAGTCGTACGGCGGCAAGCCGGCCAGCGCCGAGCTCTCCGGCTTACTTCCCGGAATGGTGAAAGGGCTTCAAGGGCAGACGGTCGGCAGTCGAGTGTTGCTCGTCATTCCGCCGGCCGACGGCTATCCGGATGGCAACGCGACACCGTCGCTCAAGCCGGGCGAGACCCTGGTGATCTTGGTCGATCTGCTCTTTGCGCAGAGTCAGTAGCGGTATCGAGCAAGGTGGCGGCGTGCCGGCCCGCGGCGGCGGCGGCGAGAAAGTAGCCGGGATCGTCGTCGAGGCTGCGGCCCATGCTGGAAAGCCGGATGGGCGAGGAAGCAAGAACCGTCCTCAGGCCGGTCAGCTCGACCATCACCAGGTGGTGCCGCGACAACTCCGCTACGCCGGCAGCAACCGCCTGGGCTAGCTCAGCCATCGCTGGCGACGGGTCACCACCAGCAAGATCCGGCACAGCGACATCGGCCGGATACATCGCCACTCGCCCGTACGCGGTCAGGCTGTGATGCGAGACGCCACGATGTCGCTCGCGTACGTCAGCTCCGGAGATTCGCAAAGTGGCGACGGGACGGCCGTCCAACGTGGCGGCTGCGTTGATGGCCTCTCCCGGCATTCACACCGGAGAATCCCCAGCGGGTTCCCGTACCGAGGTTCCCTGGGCCCTGAGTCACTACGACAACGTCCGCGTCCAGCGCGAGTCGGGCTGCAAGAAGGCCCGAATGCAAGGTCACTGCCTCCAGGTCACCGCCGAACGCCTGACCGACAGTCACCGTCCCCGCGAGCAGGCCACCCGCCCGCAGATCAGCGACCGATCGCGAGAAGGCCAGCGGCAAGGCGCCTTGATCACTCATCACATAGACGACTCGGGTGCCGGGACGGTCGTACTCGATCGCGAGCAGGATCGGTGCCAGCGCTGAGTGCAGGTCGGCGACTACGACCGGCATCGCGTCGATGGAATCGGCGTCGGCTAACAGTTCGTGAAACGCCGAGCCCTGCTCGTCGGCTCCAGCAACCATCGCCTGCAGCGGCAGATAACGCGCCTTGACCAGGTGGCCGCTGGGCTGCGGCGGCTGTGCAGTGACGCGGCCCTCCGCGTCCAGCACGGCGATGACCAGGGCGTAACCGCCGGTGCCAAGTCCGCGTTCCAGCGCGGCGACGTTCAGCAGCACGCGGTCGCCGACGGCTGGCACTGCCATGAGATCGGTGTAGGCGAGAGCCGGTACCTCGGAGGGGGCAGCACCGGTGTCACGCCGCGCGACAGTCAGCTCCACGGCTCCTCTCCACTGGCCACGCAGGCCAGTAACGGTCCCATCGGCCCAAATGATCACGTGCCTGACCTTAGACCGCCGGAGGGAACGACCACCCATGGCTCGCGGGGCAGCCGACCAGGATCGAAGCGCTCGAGCATGCCGTCGAGGGATACCGGCTCGCCCGGCTCTGCCAGCTCGAGTGACTGCGCAATCACACTCAGCACGGCGTCCGGTGTCATGCCGTAGGCAGCCAGCTCGGGCAAGGTCACGGCGCCGTCGCGTTTCGCCAGTCGTCGGCCCTCGACGTTGACCGCTAGCGGCACGTGCGCGTAGGTCGGGGGGCGGTGGCCGAGGAGTTTGGTGAGATAAGCCTGGGTGGCTGCTGCGGGCAGCAGGTCCTCGCCACGCACCACCTGGTCGATGCCCGAGAAAACATCGTCGACGACGACCGCCAGGTTGTATGCCGGAACACCGTCATTACGCCGCAGCACGACGTCATCGACCTCGGCCGTGATCTCCCCATGCAATACGTCGTGGATGGTCTGCCACGCCCCGTCGGCCCGCAGCCGGAGCGCTGGCTGCCGCGTTAGCCGCCGACTCCTGCGATCAGCCTCGGTCAGATTTCGGCAGGTCCCGGGATAGCGCGGCACGGCCCCGTGTGGTGCGGATGCGGCCTGGGCGATCTCCCGCCGGCTGCAGAAGCACTCGTAGGTCACCTCGGCCAGGCTCCGCAGCGCCTCCTCGTACGCGGCGAGGCGTCGCGACTGCACGACTGGTTCACCGTCGAAGGTGATCCCCAGTGCTGTCAGGTCGGAGAGCTGCTGCTCGGCGATACCTGGCCGCACTCGGCCCGCGTCGAGATCCTCGATCCGAAGCAGGAATCGCCGGCTCGTCGATCGCGCAAACAGCCACGCAAGCAGCGCCGTACGGAGGTTTCCCAGGTGCAAGTCGCCGGTAGGGCTCGGTGCGTAACGGCCCGCACCGATTCTTTCGGTGGGGTGCGCGCGATCATCTGCCGCCGCGCTCGCTGAGCTCGCCGGGATATCAAACATCTGCTGGTACCGTGCTCATCGATGCTCCGGTGAGAAAGTGATCGCACGCCATGGCACCCCGCAAGACCGAGAGAATTCTCAACCTCACCATCTGCTTACTGGTGTCAGGCCGTTATCTTCCCAAGAGCCGGATCCGGGAGGCGGTCGAGGGCTACCACCATCTCAGCGACGCTGCATTCGAGCGCACCTTCGAGCGCGACAAGGATGAACTCCGCTCGCTCGGGGTGCCCATCGAGGTCGGCAGCTTCGACCCCCTCTTCGACGACGAACCTGGCTACCGGATCTTGTCCTCGGAATTCGCCCTGCCGGCGATCGATCTCGACGCGGAGGAAGCCGCGGTAGTAGGTGTGGCAGCGCGAGTCTGGCAGCACGCGAGCGTGGCCGAGTCCACCAGAAGCGCACTCACCAAGCTGCGCGCGGCCGGGGTAGAGCCGGACACATCGCAACTTGCCTCCCTGGAGCCGTCGGTGCAGGCTTCCGAGCCCGGATTCGACGCCTTGTGGAACGCGGTGCTGGACCGCGCGCGAGTCAGCTTCACCTACCGCGACGGCAGCCCGCGCACTCTCGAGCCGTGGGGCCTCACCTCGTACAAGGGTCGTTGGTATGTGATCGGCCGCGACGTCGACCGCGCGGCGACGAGGATGTTCAAGCTGTCCCGGATGACCACGTTGCCCAGGAGGGTCTCGCGAGCCGGCTCGTACCAGGTACCAGCTGACCTTGACCTGCGTACGTTGGCTCGCGCCTTGGTGCCTCGGGAGCCGACCGAGACCGTGCTGCTGGCCATCCGCGCCGGCAAAGCGCCCGCCTTGGCTCGACGCGGCGAGCCGGCGGCTACTGATGTCAAGCTTCCAGCAGGCTTTGTGGTGTACGCGGTGGCCTTCGGTGATCTTCACTCAGCCGCGGAGGAGATCACCCAATATGCAGCCGACGTCGTCGTTCTGGAGCCAGCCGAGCTGCGCGATTTCGTAGTCCGCGGCCTCACGGCCGTCGCTGAATCGGTGAGTGCAGCGTGACCTCTCGAGCCCAGGTGCGGCGGCTGCTCAGCTTGGTGCCCTACCTCCGCGAACACGACGGCATCGCCATGACCGATGTCGCTGCGGCGTTCGGAATCAGCCTCAAGACTCTGCGCGAAGATCTGAGCGTGCTCTGGATGTGCGGCATGCCCGGGCTTACTCCCGGCGACTTGATCGAGATCGACATGGACGCGGTGGACGGCGAGGGTGTGATCCACCTCAGCAACGCCGATTACCTCACGCGGCCATTGCGGCTCTCGACTGACGAGGCGCTGGCACTCGTGCTGGCGCTGCGTACGCTGCGTGAAATTGCCGGACCCGGTAAGCGGGACGCCGTCGACCGCGCGATGAAGAAGCTCGAGGCAGTCGCCGGAAACGTGCCGGCTACCGACCAGGCCTCCGTCGCAATCACCGCCGCCCGTGACGATATCCAGGCCCGCGTCAATGACGGGCTGCAACGCGGGAAGCGATTGGACCTCACCTACGATGTCGCCTCGCGGGCGGAGACCACCCGACGCATGGTCGACCCCTTGCGAGTCTTCGTCTTGGAGGGGTACGGCTACCTCGAGGCTTGGTGCTACTCCGCCAATGCGCTCCGCACCTTTCGCCTTGATCGGATCGCCGCTGTCGAGGTGACCTCGATCGAAGTCGCAGCACACGACGTCAAGCTCAAGGATCTGTCGACCGGCTGGTGGGAGGCCCTCAAGGACGCGCCGCTGGTTACCCTCGAGTTGCAGCCGTGGGCTGCCTGGGTAGCGGAGTACTACCCGACCGAGTCAGTCTCTGCTCGGCCCGGCGGTGGCCTTATCGTCTCGCTACACGTGACAGATCCAGCGTGGTTACGTGGCCTGCTGTTGCGGCTGCAGGGCGGGGCGCGCGTTCTCGCGCCGGAGGGCGCCGGGGACTCGGCTGCCGAAGCAGCGCGCGAGGCCCTCGATCAATACGCCGTGCTCCTGGGCTCTCCTGCTGGCGCCCGTTAGCCAACGACTGAGGAGCGTCCTCATGCGCTTTGCTGCAACAGCCGATGCCTACGACCGCTTCATGGGCCGATATTCGGTCCATCTTGCGCCCTCCTTTGTCGACTTTGCCCACGTCTCACCTGGCCAACGCGTACTCGACGTCGGCTGCGGCCCTGGTGCGCTGACGACCGAACTCGTCAAACGCCTCGGAACGTCATTGGTCGCTGCGGTTGATCCGGCGGAGCAATTTGTCGCCGCCGCTGCAGAGCGGCATCCAGGCGTAGAGGTGCAGGTCGCTGCTGCGGAGAGGCTGCCGTTCAGCGACGGCGAGTTCGATGCTGCGCTCGCCCAGCTGGTCGTCCACTTCATGGAGCACCCCGTACGGGGATTGGCCGAGATGGCGCGTGTCACCCGCGACCGAGGAACGGTTGCCGCATGCGTGTGGGATCACGCGGGCAAACAATCCCCACTCGCGCCGTTCTGGGATACGGTCCAAAAGCTCGACCCGACGGCGCCCGATGAGTCCCGGTTGGCCGGCGGACACCAGGGGCACCTCACCGAGCTGTTGAGCGAGGCGGGCCTGACAGACGTCGTGGAGGAAGCGATTCCCGTTCGCGTCGAGCACGACAGCTTCGTGGAGTGGTGGGAGCCGTTCACTCTCGGCGTCGGCCCTGCAGGTGCCTACCTCACCTCGATCGACCTCGATCGTCAGGCCGCCGTACGGGCTGGCTGCCTGGCCACGCTCGGTTCTGGGCCGTTCACTATCCAAGCTCGCGTCTGGGCTGCGCGAGGTTACGTCAACCCCAGTTAGCGCGTGATGCGTACGGAGGGAGATATCGTTCAGAAGTGATCTGGGTCATCGTGTTCGGGAGCATCGGGCTGGCGGGCGCCATCATGCTCATCTGTTACGCGGTGTGGCTCGCGCACAAGGCGAGCGATCTCTTCAGCGAACTCGAGATGCTCGCCGTGCGGGCTGATGAGCTGGCGGGGCTGGTCGGTCAGATCAATGTTCCAGAACGAGCTTTCCAGCCCGATAGGCACAGTGATCGCACCATCGCTTCACAAAATTGATCAGGCATCCGCGACGTAGGATGACACCGAAGCACCGCTCACTTCGGGGGGTGCAGGGGGCCGTCCCCCCGGCTCAACAATGTGCAGGAAAAGAGGAATGATGACTCCGCTGGTATTGGGCCTTGGCGTCCCCGAGCTGTTGATCATTTTGGCTGTCGTGCTGCTGTTGTTCGGCGGGGCGCGGCTCGCCGGCTTGGGCAAGAGCACCGGGCGTGCGCTCAGGGAGTTCAAGGAAGAGACCAAGGGTCTTCGGTCTGAGGAGAGCCAGCCGCAGCCACCCAACCCGGCACCGAGCTCGAATGTGCCGGCTCCGACCGAGTACCAGCAACCGCCCCAGGCCAACATCCCGTCGCAACCCCCGAACGGCGCCAGCTTTCAGCAGCCGCCACGTGCCAACCAGGATCCCTCTGGCACCGACCGACGCAGCGACGCCTGAGGCCTTTGCCTAGGCTGCCGTGTCTTTGACGATCAAGGGCCGGCCTATCCATTTCAGTCTGAAGTGGCTCAAGCCGCCGCCTGTACCACCCGATGGCACGATGACTCTTTTCGAGCATCTGCGCGAACTGCGGTACCGGCTGATCGTGTCGGCGCTCGCGATCATCGTGGGCATGGTCGTTGCCTGGTTCTTTCGCTACGACCTGATGGACATCCTGCAGCGGCCATACTTTCAGGCCATTGATGCCCTGAAGGCCAAGAACCCCGACGCCACCACGCTTCTGGTGAACATCAACCTGACCTCCCCCCTGACCTTGGCCTTGAAGGTCTCCGCACTGGCCGGGCTCCTCATTACCGCACCTTTTTGGCTCTACCAGCTGTGGGCGTTCATCGTCCCTGGCCTGCTGGCGAAGGAGAAGAAGTGGGCGTTGATCTTCATTGGCGCCGCCACTCCGATGTTCGTCGGAGGCGTGGTCGTCGGCTACATCGTTTTGCCTAAAGCCATTACGGTGCTGCTCAGCTTCACTCAGTCCGGCGTGAGCAACCTGCAAGACATCAACGCCTATCTGTCTTTCCTGCTGCGGCTCATGCTGGTCTTCGGTATCGCCTTCCTGATTCCTCTGGTGGTGTTGATGTTGAACATCGTCGGAGTGATCAAGGCCAAGCAACTCGCGAAGTATCGCAGTCTGGTGATCTTCGGCACTTTCGTGTTCGGCGCCGTAGCCACGCCGTCGACGGATCCGTTTTCCATGCTTGCGTTGGCGTTGCCCATGACGGTGCTCTTTCTCGCCGCAGAGGTGATCGCGCACATTCTCGACCGCCGCAAGGAGCGTGCTGTTGCGCTTGCCGGTGACGACTGGCTGGTCCGGCGGAGTGTTGCCGACGACAAGGCGCTGCGTGAGCTCTCCGAAGGCGAGAACGACGAGCTCGAGCCGCCCCGGTGACTCGCCAGATCAGGCTGCTGGTCAATCCCTCGGCCGGAAAGGGTCGCGCGCTGGAAATCCTCCCGGATGTCGCCGGCTCCTTACGCGATGGTGGCGCCAACTTGGAGATCTTGCTGAGTCGTGACTTCGCCGAAGCGAAGTCGATGGCCCATCAGGCGATTGCCGATGGCGTCGATGTGCTCGCCGTCATGGGTGGCGACGGCATGATGCATCTCGGTGTCAACACCTCGGCCGCGGCGCACACGGAAGGACGCAGCCGTACCACGCTGGGCCTGATTCCCGCCGGGACCGGGAACGACCTGTGCCGCGGCATCGGCCTTCCGCCCAAAGACGCTGTGGCTGCGGCGGAGGTCATCGCCGCAGGCCACAGCCGCTCAATCGATCTTGCTCGAGTGGCCGAGACCTATGTCGCGGCGGTGCTTGCCACCGGTTTCGACGCTTTGGTGAATCGTCGGGCCAACCAGATGCCTTGGCCGCGCGGATCGACGCGGTACGCGCTTGCCGTGATGGCCGAGCTGCGGGTGTTCTCTCCGCTGCATTACCGGCTCACCCTGGACGGTCAGATCCGGGAGCTGCCGGCCATGTTGGTGGCCATTGGCAACACCAGCTCCTACGGCGGTGGCATGCTGATCTGTCCTCAGGCCGACCCGTATGACGGTCTGCTCGACGTCACGATCATTCATCCCGTCGGCCGACTGAAGCTGCTGAGGTTGTTTCCGGAGATGTACTCGGGGAACTTCGTTCGAGACGCCTGTGTTGAGCAGCTTCGGGTTCGCGAGGCAACGGTCGAGGGTCCGGGGCTGGTTGGGTTTGGTGACGGCGAGATGCTCGGTGCGGCGCCGTTGCAGGTCTGCTCGGTGCCACGCGCGCTGCCTGTCTTCGTTCCTGGGTAACTTGGGCGCATCATGGCCGACCCCTCGATCGATCCCGAGACACCCAGCTCTGAATCGCCCAACGTCGACACGCCCGATGTCGAGGCGCTCAACCCAGCCGAGGCACTCAGCCCGGCCGAGGCGTACGCGCGGTTCCGGCACAGGCAAAGCTCACCGCTGCTCGCGGCCTTTGCCGACGGCTACCCGTTTGCTTTGGACGACTATCAGCGCGAAGCCTGCGGCCAACTAGAAGCAGGCTCGGGTGTGCTTGTCGCGGCCCCTACCGGGGCGGGAAAGACCATCGTCGGCGAGTTTGCGGTCTTTCTCGCGCTACGCACCGGCCGCAAGTGCTTCTACACGACACCGATCAAGGCCTTGTCGAACCAGAAGTACGCCGACCTGGTGCGCCGGCATGGCACCAGCAACGTCGGGCTGCTTACCGGGGACACGTCGGTCAATTCCGAGGCGCCCATTGTGGTGATGACGACCGAGGTGCTGCGCAACATGATCTATGCCAGGTCGGCCACGCTGACCAATCTCGGCTACGTCGTGCTGGATGAGGTGCACTACCTGGCCGACCGCTTTCGGGGTGCAGTGTGGGAAGAGGTGATCATCGGTCTGGCTGATGCCATTCAGCTCGTCGCGCTCTCGGCGACAGTGAGCAACGCAGAGGAGTTTGGCGAGTGGTTGTCCGAGGTGCGCGGCGAGATGGCCGTGGTGGTCTCCGAACGGCGGCCGGTACCGCTGTACCAGCACGTCTTGGTCCGTCATCGGCTCTACGACCTCTTCGCTGAGCTGGCTCCCACGGCACGTGAGCTGCCAGGTGTAGGAAAGCCAGACGTCAACCCGATGTTGATCAAGATTGCGCATGAGGAGTCCAGGCTGGTCCGAGACGATGCGCGGCGTCCGCGCGGCCGGACGGGTCGGGGCAGGCGGACGGTGAGCTACGGCAGCGGAGCTTATGGCGGTGCCGCTCACCGATCCCGCTACGCCGGCTCAGGTCCTGGTCCTCGTTCGCTTCGTGCGCCGAGCCGGCCCGAGCTGGTCGAGCTGTTGGACGACGACGCATTGCTGCCGGCAATTGTGTTCATCTTCTCCCGGGTTGGCTGCGATGCTGCCGTGCGGCAACTGCTCGAGTCAGGGGTCCGGCTCACCACCAGGGTGGAGCAGCAGGAGATTGCGGCGATCCTGGAGCGGCACGTTGTCGGACTGTCAGACGGCGATCTGCGTGCGCTTGACTACGACGTCTTCGCCGAGGGCCTGAGCCGGGGAGTGGCCGCGCATCACGCGGGCATGTTGCCCACCTTCAAGGAATGCGTTGAAGAGGCCTTCGTCCGCGGGCTGATCAAGGTCGTCTTCGCGACCGAGACGTTGGCATTGGGCATCAATATGCCGGCTCGGTCCGTGGTGCTGGAGAAGCTGGTGAAGTTCGACGGCGAAACCCATGCAGATGTCACGCCGGGTGAGTACACGCAGCTGACCGGCCGCGCGGGACGGCGGGGTATCGATGTGGAAGGTCACGCGGTCGTGCTCTGGCAGCCGGGCCTGGATCCTCGCGCTGTCGCTGGCCTCGCGTCTCGGCGTACCTATCCGCTGCGGTCTTCCTTTGCTCCGACCTACAACATGGCCGTCAATTTGGTGGCCAGCGTCGGGCGGGAGCGGGCGCGTACCCTGCTCGAGCAGTCCTTCGCGCAGTTCCAGTCCGATCGTTCGGTGGTCGGGGTGGCGCGCACCCTGGCCAAGAACGAGGAGGACATCGAGGCGTACTGGGCGGCGGCAGAGTGCGAGCTCGGTGACTTCAGAGAGTACGCGCGGCTGCGGGCGGAGATCGCCGAGCTCGAGGCGTCGTCAGCCCGGGAACGTCGCTCGGATCGCCGCGCCGAGGCCTTGCACACGCTGTCGATCTTGAAGCCGGGTGACATCATCCACGTGCCCAGCGGCAAGAACCAAGGCTGGGCGGTGATCATCGATCCTGGCGTTCGTCATGATCATCAATCGCCGCGGCCCCTGGTGCTGACCGAGGAGCGCCACGTCCGGCGGCTGTCGGTTACCGACTTTCCCGCAGCACCTCTGGTCGCCGGCCGAATGAAGATCGGCAAGCACTTCAACCCGAAGGATGCCTCGTCTCGGCGTAACCTGGCCGCCGCGCTACGCGCCCGGCTCAACGATGTCGATCTTGATGCCAAGCGGCGTCGTCAGTCGGTCGGCGACCCGGAAATCCAGTCACAGATTGAGCAACGTCGAACAGCCGTCCGGCACCATCCATGCCATAGCTGCCCGGAGCGGGAGGCGCACGCCCGGTGGGCCGAGCGGGCGCTGCGGCTGGAGCGGGAGAGCGCCCGCCTGCACGCCCGGATGGAGTCTCGTAGCAATACCATCGCCAAACACTTCGACAAGATCTGCTTGGTGCTGGAGTCGCTCGGCTATCTCACCGGGGATGGTGGGCGGAACGTCAGCGAGCACGGCAGGATGCTCGCCCGGATCTACGCGGAACTGGATCTGGTGACAGCCGAATGCATCCGTGCCGGGGTCTTTGCTGGCCTGACCCATCCGCAGCTGGCGGCAATCTTGGCATCGCTGGTTTTCGAAGCGCGGCGCAGCGATGAGGCAGGGCGCCATCCGCGGATGCCCGACGCGCGCAGCAACGCCGCGATGATCGAGGTACGCCGGATCTGGCACGAGGTATCGCTGGTGGAGCGCGACGCCCGGCTGGAGCGGGGGCCCGAACCCGATATCGGCTTCAGCGAGGCGGCGTACGGCTGGGCGGCTGGCCGGTCACTCCCGATGGTGTTGCACGATAGCGACTTCACTGCTGGAGACTTCGTGCGCTGGATCCGCCAGGTTGCCGATTTCGCTGGACAGATCGCCGACGCCGCCGGCCCGGGTGAGCTTCGCGACACCGCTCGCCTACTGGTGCACTCGATGCGGCGCGGCGTGGTCAGCTACGCCCCAGAGGTGGACGCCGACGAGGGCGACGACCTGACCGGCGCCGACCTCCCCTAACGCGTTAGGAAGCCTGGCTGACGGTCGACATGTTGAAGTCGGGCACTCTGATGGTCGGCATGATCGTGCGGTTGAAGTAGTCGTTCCACTCTCGGCACAGGGTCAGCTCGGCCACCCCGATCTCGCTGATCCGGCCCAAGAGTTCGATGGGCGACTCGTTGAAGCGGAAGTTGTTGACCGCGCCGACCACCGCACCGTCTTCGATCAGATAGACCCCATCGCGGGTCAGTCCCGTCAGTAGCAGTCGCTCCGGATCGACCTCGCGGATATACCACAGACAGGTCAGCAGCAGCCCGCGCTTGGTGCTCGCGATCATCTCCGACAGGCTGGCTGTGCCGCCACCGTCCATGATCAAGTTGTCTGGTGGTGGGGTCGGCTCGGTGCCGGTTCGCATGGCATGCCCGCGATTGCGGATGAGTTCGTGCAGCACGCCACGATCAATCCAGGTGGTCTCCTTGATCGGCAGACCGCCGTCGAAAGCCCACGACGTGTCATCGAGAGAGGAGGTGAAGTCGACGAACGGCACCGTTTCCAGACCCGGATACAGCGGATCCGACCGAAGCGTGATCGGGAGTTCCGCGATCCGCTGCCCGATCTTGGTCGCACCGTCTCCGGCGGCATAGACGTTGCGACCCTCTTCCGCGTCGCGCGCATTGGCCGTCCAGTACGCGTAGATCATCAAGTCGGCGATGGCCCCCGGCGGCAGCAGCGTCTCGTAGCGTCCCGGCGGCAGGTCGATCTTGGTCGAAGCCCAACCCAGTCGGGTGCTGAGTTCGTCGACGGCCTCGACGACATCGACGTCAAGGAAGTCCCGGGTGGTCCGTCCCAGCCAGGCCGATGCTTCACGATCAGCCGTCTTCGCATTGAGCTCGAGCCGGCCGGTCGGCTGTACGCCGCGTCGCCGCAGGCCGGTGCTACTGCCCAGGTAGGTGGTCTCCACAGCATGCTCGGCAAAGCCGTACAGCAGATGCCGCGCGGCTTCCGCCCGCTCGAACGCGTCGCCGAGTCCCTTGGCGAGATCGTCGAGCACCTCGATGCTCGTCGTCTCCGGTGGGTCTGTCCACACGTCGTTGTGGGCATAGTTCTGCACCATCGGCGCGGCATCCTCGGCCGGCCGTCCGGTACGTGCCAGCCCTTCGGCCGCCGCCACGACGGCGGCTACCTCCGCCACGTCGGCAATCTCTTGGCTGACGGTGCCGGCCGCTGTCCCACCCTCGACGTCAGCGGTCGCGGTCACGGTGAGCGTCCTGCTGCGCATCTCGCCGTTGGTGATCAAGCCGTTGTTGGCCCAGCGCAGATTGGCCTCGGTACGTTCACGCACCGAGCTGACACAGGGCAGAGTCGCGACGCTCAGCGCCGCTTCCACGAGATCCTGCGGCGCGATGCTCACTGGCTGCCTCCTTCGGCCTGGGTGTTCAGCACGTTGACGCTGCGGAACAGCGCGGACGGGCAGCCATGGGACACCGGCGCAATCTGGCCAGGCTGTCCTTTGCCGCAGTTGAACGCGCCGCCCAGGACGTAGGTGTCTGGATTTCCGACGGCCTCCATGGACCGCCAGAAATCCGTGGTGGTGGCTTGGTAGGCGACATCCTTCAGCTGGCCGGCGAGCCTGCCTTTGTCGATCTTGAAGAACCGTTGCCCGGTGAACTGGAAGTTGTAGCGCTGCATGTCGATCGACCACGACTTGTCGCCCACGATGTAGATGCCCTTGTCGACACCGGAGATCAGTTGCTCGGTGCTCGGGCCTTCCGGCGCTGCCTGCAGTGAGACGTTGGGCATCCGTTGCATCGGGATGTGGCCAGGCGAATCTGCGAACGCGCAACCGTTGGAGCGACCCAATCCCTTCTCAGCGGCCATCTGACGGTTCAGCTGATATCCCACCAGAATCCCGTCCGCGATCACGTCGAAGCGCTGCTGTCCGACGCCTTCATCGTCGTAGCCGATCGTTGCCAGACCATGATCAACTAGTCGATCTCCGGTGACGTTCATGACCTCGCTGCCGTACTGCAAGGTGCCCAGCTTGTCGAAGGTGGCAAAGGAAGTGCCGGCGTATGCGGCTTCGTAGCCCAATGCTCGATCCAGCTCAGTGGCATGGCCGATCGACTCATGAATCGTGAGGAACAAGTTGCTGGGGTGAATGACCAAGTCGTAATGGCCGGCTTCCACTGAAGGAGCGGCCACCTGAGCGGCCAGCAACTCCGGAATCTCTGCCACCTCGGCATCGAAGTCCCAGCCGGTCCCGGTGAGAAATTCCCAGCCCCGCCCGGTCGGCGGAGCCAGGGTGCGCATGGTCGCGAAACCGAGATCACCAACGCTGACTGCGGTCAGCTGGGCCTGGATCCGCACGCGCTGTTGGGTGGTACTGGTTCCGGCGAGGTTCGCAAAGTACTTGTTCTCGTGGACGTAGCCGAGCGTGGCATTGGCATGAGTGACACCAGGCGCCGCCAGCAGCGCTTCGTTCAGTCCGAGCATCCGACCGGTCTTGGTCGCTTCGTCGACGCCGAACGGATCCACCTCGTACGCCGACACCCAATCGGCATCGCCGTAGACCTCCTCATCGGCCAGTTCGACCGACGCAGGAGTCAACGGACGCGAAACCTTCGCAGTGGCAACCGCACGCTCGGCCAATCGGGCCGCCGAATCGGGAGACAAGGTGATGTCCGATGCGAATCCCCAGACGCCGTTGTGTACGACACGGACCGACAGACCCAGCACCTGGTTGTCGGCCGTGGTGTCAATGGCATGATCACGAAAGCTGCGGTACGCGGCGCGGATCCGCTCGACGCGAACCTCCGCATAGCTGCAGCCCACGTCCTTGGCCTTGGAGAGCGCCGCATCAGTCAGCGCCTGCAGCGGCAGCGCAAGAAAACTGTCATCGAGCTGGGGCATGATCGCAGCGTAATGGGATGACGGCTGGCTCAAGGACGAACCCCGGATCGAAGTTGGCGAGCGCAGCGAGTGAAGCAATCAAACTCGGATCGCGCGCCGCGTGCTGAGGAGGAGAGAGCGGACACGCTTTATCGTCTGCGAGCGACGACGAAGTAGGCGGGTCCACCGCGCGATCCGCGCTGAGCGAGCGCAGCGAGTGAAGCAATCAAATTAGGCTGTTCGTCGTGACGGTCGCTGTTCGTGTCATTCCGTGCCTCGATGTGCACGGCGGCCGCGTCGTGAAAGGCGTCAACTTTGTGGCGCTGCGCGATGCGGGTGATCCGGTCGAGCTTGCTGGCTGGTATGACGCCGAAGGGGCAGATGAGCTGACTTTCCTCGACATCTCGGCGTCTGCCGAGGGCCGCGAAACCACGCTCGACGTCGTACGGCGAACCGCGGAGAGCGTCTTCATCCCGCTGACCGTCGGAGGCGGCGTCGGATCCGTCGATGATGTCGACACGCTGTTGCGAGCCGGAGCCGACAAAGTGGCGATCAACACGGGTGCCATCAGACGTCCCGAGGTGATCGGCGAGATCACCCGTCGATTCGGCAATCAGGTGCTCGTCCTCTCGGTGGATGCGCGCCGCGCGGACTGGGCACCGTCCGGTTTCGAGGTGACGACCCACGGCGGGCGGACCGCCGCCGGCCTGGATGCGGTGGAATGGGCGCGGCGCGGAGTAGAGCAGGGCGTGGGCGAGATCTTGTTGAATTCGATGGATGCCGACGGCACGACCACGGGCTTCGACCTGGAGATGATTCGGGCCGTGCGCGCGGTGGTCGATGTGCCACTGATCGCCTCCGGCGGTGCGGGTCGTGCCGAAGATTTTCCTCCGGCGATCGCTGCGGGCGCCGATGCGGTGCTGGCGGCGACCGTCTTCCACTTCGGGACGCTACGAATCGCCGAGGTCAAGGATGCACTCGATGCCGCAGGTTTTCCGGTACGCCGCCCCGTACTCGCACCGACGGCGAGACACTGAACTCCGTGCCTGGACAAAGAAGACTCGCTTGGCTGCCCTACGCGACCGTCGAGGAGGCCGAGCAACGACTGGGTGGAATTCCCGAAGGCATCGACATCGACGTCTATCGTGCGGACGGTGACAGCTGGCCGGATTCGATCGCCGAAGTCGAGTTCTATGTGTTGCCCTACCTCAAGGG
Source organism: uncultured Actinomycetota bacterium (assembly GCA_963845915.1). Taxonomy (GTDB): domain Bacteria; phylum Actinomycetota; class Actinomycetes; order Propionibacteriales; family Propionibacteriaceae; genus Microlunatus. Next base: position 33,389 of record CAWJUB010000026.1, on the reverse strand, counting down.
CGAGGAGGTTCTCGACCGAGTCGCCGAGATGGAGCAGCTGAAGGTCATCCAGACCCTGACCGCAGGGGTGGAGAACTTCCTGCCGCACGTGCCGGATGGCGTGATCTTGTGCAATGCAGCCGGCGTGCATGACACGAGCACTGCCGAACTTGCGGTCGCGCTGGCGCTTGCCAGTGGACGACATCTTGATCACTATGCGCGTAACCAGCTCGCCGGCATCTGGGACTTCCAGCTCGGCATCTCACTGGCCGATCAACGAGTGTTGATCATCGGCTACGGTCACATCGGCGCCGCCATCGAGCGCCGGTTGGCTGGTTTCGAGGTCGCGTCGGTGACCAGGGTCGCTCGGCGGCCGCGTACCGAGCCGGTCCTGGTGCACGCCATCGAGGACCTCCCGGAGCTGCTGCACGATGCGGATGTCGTCTTCCTGGTGGCGCCGCACACACCGCAAACCGAAGGTTTGATCTCCGGTCCCCAGCTCGCTGCGCTGCCTGATGGAGCGGTGCTGGTCAACGTCGCCCGCGGCAAGCTGGTCGACACCGACGCATTGCTCGCCGAAACCTCGACTGGCCGGATTCGCGCGGCACTCGACGTGACCGATCCCGAGCCGTTGCCACCCGAGCATCCGCTGTGGCGTACGCCGGGTGTGCTGATCTCACCTCACGTCGGCGGCCCGAGCACCGCCTTCTTCCCGCGCGCCGACCGACTTATCGCGGCCCAGCTGGGTCGCTTCGCCGCTGGCACGGAACTGGAGAACATCATCACATGACGCCCCTTGAGACGCCTGAGTCCCAAGGCATCGATCCCGATTGCATCTTCTGCAAGATCATTTCCGGGGAGCTGCCGTCCCGAAAGATCTACGAGGACGAACAAGCTGTCGCCTTTCTCGACATCGGTGCGTGGCACCGTGGGCACTGCTTGGTGGTTCCGAAACGCCATGTGCCCGACATGCTGACCGGCCCGGCTACGTTGCCCGACATCGCGCCGGCTGTGGACGCCGTCGCACGGCTGCTCATGCGGCGGCTGGCAGCAGACGGGATCAACATCTTGTCGTCATCGGGTCAGGCGGCCGGTCAGGAAGTGTTCCACCTGCACGTGCATGTCATTCCGCGCTACGCCGACGAGCCTGGTCTCCGCATGCTGGTCAATAGCGGTGTTGTGCCCGATGGTGAACTGGACTCGGTGTATCGCCAGATTCAGGCGGGCGCGTGAGCCTGCCGACACATTCGGCACCGGCAACATCGCTATCGATCAGCCGGCGGCTGTCTCGTGCCGCCCTGGAGTTTCTGCCGCCCTTCGCAGTTGCGCTGTTGATCTTGCCCTTCATCATCCAGTACGGGAAGTTGATTCCCTGGCAACCGTCGACGATCGACTTGCAGGTCTACGTGTACGCCGTCAAGGACATGTTGGCGGGCAAGGACATCTTCGCAACCACCACGCCGTTCTGGAATCTCTACTTCATCTATCCACCGATCGCGGCGATCCTGATGACGCCGCTGGCCTTTGGCCCCTACGCGCTGTGGCAGGTGGTCTGGACCGGCGGCCTGGTATGGGCTCAGCAGTCGGTCTTGAAGCGTTGCGGTGCACCGCGTGGCTGGAAGCTTGGACTCATCGGCATTGCGGTGCTGTTGGCAGTGGAGCCGATCCGTACCACGCTCGGGTACGGCCAGGTGAACACCATCCTGATGGCCTTGGTGATCGCCGATCTGCTGCCTGACGCACCGGGGGAGCGGAGACGAATCCCGCAGGGCACCTTGATCGGCCTGGCCGCTGCGATCAAGCTCACCCCGGCGCTGTTCGTGATCTTCGCATTCCTGATCGGCAAGACCAGGGTGGCGATCACCGCGATGATCAGCTTTGCGGTGTTCACCGGGATCGGCGCGATCTTGCTGTTCCGTGAGACGTTGGTGTTCTTCGGCGGGCTGTCCGGCGGCGACACGCGTACCGCATCACCGCTGTACACCGGAAACCAGTCGCTGCTCGGGGTGTTCTTCCGACTCGGCGACTCTTCACGCGTTACCGCTCTGGTGGGACTTGCGGTCTCCGCGATCTTGGCTGTGCTCGGTTGCCTGGTAGCTGCTCATTGGTGGCGGCATGACGAGAAGGTCTTTGCGGTCGCCATCGTGGGACTTACGACCTGCCTGGCTTCCCCGCTGTCGTGGACCCACCACTATGTGTGGATTCTGCCCTTGGGTATGGCCGTACTGTCGCCCGGCGTGCCGCGCTGGGCTCGATACCTCGGCGGCTTCTGGGTGGTCTGGGTCTGTGTGTGTCTGCCACTCGCGGTCCTACCGTACGGCGGCGGCCGAGAACGGCAGTTCGACTTCCTGCAACAGCTAGTCGCCAACCTCGGCCCGATTATTGGCGTGATCTTGGTCGTTGGTCTCGCCTGGCAGCTGGTCGCCACACCGCGACTACAACCTGCCAAGGCCACAGCTGGTTGAGTCTGGAGCTTTTCGCGGGTGTGAGCAGGCCGGGCCGCAGCCGTACGGCTCGCGCCAAGCGGCTAGATTGACCGCCATGACGCAGGAGAGTCCTTCGAGCGAACAGATCCAGCCGACTTCGGGGAGCGGTGTCGACATCAAGCCCAGGTCGCGGGCCGTCACCGATGGTCTGGAGGCCACTGGGTCCCGTGGCATGCTCCGTGCAGTTGGCATGGGTGATGAGGACTGGGTGAAGCCGCAGATCGGCGTCGCCTCCAGCTGGAACGAGATCACTCCGTGCAACCTGTCTCTCGACCGGCTTGCCAAGGCTGCCAAGGACGGCGTGCACGCCGCGGGCGGATATCCGCTGGAGTTCGGCACGATCTCGGTCTCCGACGGCATCTCCATGGGCCACGAGGGCATGCACTACTCCCTGGTGAGCCGCGAGATCATCGCCGACTCGGTGGAAACGGTGATGTTGGCGGAGCGGATGGACGGCTCAGTGCTCCTTGCTGGCTGCGACAAGTCGCTGCCCGGGATGTTGATGGCCGCCGCTCGTCTTGATCTTGCCTCGGTCTTTCTCTACGCCGGCTCGATCATGCCGGGGCGGGTCGGCGATCGAGAGGTGACGATCATCGACGCCTTTGAGGCGGTCGGTGCCTGCGTTCGGGGTTTGATCAGTCGCGACGCCGTCACCGAGATCGAAAAGGCGATCTGTCCGGGCGAGGGCGCCTGTGGCGGTATGTATACCGCCAACACCATGGCCAGTGCCGCTGAGGCGTTGGGCATGTCGCTGCCTGGTTCCGCCGCACCGCCAGCGGTCGATCGCCGCCGCGACGGCTTTGCGCGCAAGAGTGGCATGGCGGTAGTGGAGATGCTGCGGCAGGGCATCACGGCGCGCAAGATCCTCACCAAGGAAGCATTCGAGAATGCCATCGCGGTCACGATGGCGTTCGGCGGCTCGACCAATGCCGTGCTGCATCTGCTGGCGATCGCCAACGAGGCCGAGGTGGATCTCGACCTCGACGACTTCGTACGCATCGGGCGCGAGGTGCCGCACCTGGGTGACCTCAAGCCGTTCGGCAAGTACGTGATGAACGACGTGGACCGGGTCGGGGGAGTGCCGGTGGTGATGAAGGCTCTGCTCGACGCGGGCCTGCTCAATGGAGACTGCCTCACCGTGACCGGCAAGACCATGGCGGAGAACCTCAGCGATATTGCGCCGCCTGATGTGGACGGCACCATCGTGCGCGCGTTGGACAACCCGATCCACCCGACGGGTGGCATCACCATCCTTCGTGGGTCACTGGCGCCCGAGGGTGCTGTGGTGAAGAGCGCCGGGTTCGACACCGAGGTGTGGAAGGGTACGGCGCGGGTCTTCGATGGCGAACGAGCGGCGATGGACGCTCTCGAGAACGGCACCATCGCCGCCGGCGATGTCGTGGTCATCCGCTATGAGGGTCCCAAAGGTGGTCCTGGGATGCGGGAGATGTTGGCGATCACGGCCGCGATCAAGGGCGCGGGCTTGGGCAAGGATGTCATGTTGATCACCGACGGTCGTTTCTCCGGAGGTACCACCGGCCTCTGTGTCGGCCACATTGCACCCGAGGCGGCCGATGCCGGGCCCATCGCATTGCTGGCAGATGGAGACGAGATTGTCCTGGATGTCGCGAACGGCCGGCTGGACGTCACGCTCGACCCGGCCGAATTGCAGCGCCGGCGCGACGCTTGGAGTCCAACGCCCAGGCCGGCACCGCGCGGAGTCCTGGCCAAGTACGTCAAGCTGGTTCGGTCAGCAAATGTCGGCGCTATCTGTGGCTGATGCGCTGTGCACCTGAGGTGAACCCCGGGGGTGTGGGAGCACGACAGATAGTTGAAACGCGACCGCCGCCCAACCGCGACAGTCCTGAGCAAGTCCTTGTAACACAGCGCTTGCCGTCCGTCGATTGATGTCAACCTGCACCTGCCAACCCTGGCTATGGTGCGCGGCTCAGGTAGGTGTGGCCGGTTGGTGTGGTGATGGTGATCGTGTGTTGCTTGCCGTCTAGCCCGCTGGAGACGGCTTCCACTTTCCAGCCGGGCATCTCCCGGGCGTAGTTTCCGCGTTCGCACTCTCCGCGGCCGTTGGGGTAGATGGTCAAACCTCCGTCTGAGTAGCGTTGAATGTGGTCGATGTGGCGGATCGGCGCCTCGCAGTACGGGTCTCGGCAGTGCCGATCGCGCCACATGATCAGCTTCCTGAGGTGGCCGTCGAATTGGCGGCGGTCTGGATCACCGCCGGCAAGCGGCCCACCCGCTGGTGCTGCGTACAAGCGGCGCCACCATGCCCGGCCTTTGCTTGCGGCCAGAATGTCGCGGGCGATATCGGTTGGCAGTGGTCCGTAGCCGTCTAGCTGGGCCGAGGTGTGATCGTTGGCATCGAGCAGCGTGTCGAGCGGCATCACGATCTGCACCTCGGCGCTTACATCGGGTGCGCTGGCTTGTCCGGTGATCCGTTCTACGAGCGTGTCGGCCATGATTTGATCCCGGCATCGCGCATCACCAGTCGCTTTCACCGCATCGGTTTGCTGCCGCAACGCTTTCAGACACGCCACACCCTGCTCGGCGGGCAGATATCCGGTGAGGAGACTCATGGTGTCGGGCGCGGGCCGCAGGCCGACCCGGCGGTTCTTCCGTTCGGTCCTGCCGCGCTGTACATAGCCTTCCCGATCGGCCTCGTAGGCGTGCGTGCGGGCACAGGCTGCGGCGTCGCGCGGACCCATCCGTGCGATCCCAGCCGCAGCAACCTGCGCATCCACGGTGCGTCTTATCTGGGCGTGGAGATGCCGGGTCTCTTTCACCACGAGGGCGGCGACGTATTCGCTGATCTCGCCCGTCGTCAGCAGCCGGTATGTCTCTGGCAAGTCGAACCACAATGCCCGCGCCACCTCCAGCCGTCCAGATGCCGCGAATCCCGACGTTCGGCAGGCCAGGCCTAGCTGGTCGGCGACCCCGCGTCCGATCCGCTCCGGATGCACACCGGCGGCCAGCTGCAACTCCGCCTGTGATTGGGCGAACCGGACCGATTCGGCCACCTGCAATGCCGTAGCCGCCGCCTTGATCTTCTCCAGTAACGCGATCCGATCAATTCGCACCGCATCCAACGGCACAACGTCGGGCACCTCGCCCGCGTCCCGTTGGCTGGCGCACTCGGCAACACCGTCAGCTAGGCCGGCCAGCATGTCATCGAGCCACCCGGTCAGTGGATCGACAACCGCATCCGTAACCGGCTCGGGAGCCACAGCCGCTGTCATGTCTCAGACACTACGGATCAGCACTGACACTTTTCGCTCATCCGTTCGAAACTCTCTAGCGCTTTTGTGGTTCCCGGCAGGCGGCCTTCTAGATCGCGCGGGCGCGTTGGCATCTCGCCGACAGCGCTCTCTGGTCTGAAGCTTCCAAGGAACGCCCGAGGGTAGAACGTCGCCACCCCTCGCTACGGTCAATGCGTGAATTCGCGAATCGACGTTGAGGAGCGACGGGCTCGACTGGCCGAGCGGCACAGATTGTTGCCGGGTAGCCGGACAGATGACCTCCCCCAGATAGCCGATGACCTGGTAGCCCTGCACTCTTCAGACCCGGTCACCGTGTTCTTGTCGGCCATGGCACGGATGGCTCATCCCTCGATTGCGTCGGTGGAGCAGGCGCTGTATGTCGATCGCAGCCTGATCCGCCACCACGGCATGCGCCGCACCCTCTGGGTGGCGACACCACCCGTCGTCCGGCTGATGCACGCCTCGGCCACGCGCGACCTGCTCGCCAACGAGCGTCGGCGCACCTCCCAGCTTCTCGCCGCGAGTGGTGTCGAGGATCCCGAACGATGGCTGGCAGATGCGGAGGAGCAAGTGTTGGCGGATCTCCGAGAGCATGGTCCGAGCACCGCCCGCGAGGTCGGCCAGCGGGTCGAGGCCTTGCGGCAGCGGCTGCAGCTGGCACCCGGCAAGTCCTACGCCGCGGCGCAGTCGGCCCACACCCGGGTGCTCAACATTCTCGGCTTCGCCGGTCAGATGTTCCGAGGCAAGCCGAGTAACTGGATCAATGGCGCCTACCGGTACGTGGCGGCCGAGTCCTGGCTGCCAGGCGGGCTTGGAGATCTGGACCCGCAGCGGGCGGCAGCCGAGCTGGCCGCCCGATGGTTACAGAGATTCGGTCCGGCGACAACACTCGATCTGCAGTGGTGGATGGGCTGGACGTTGCGCCGTACGAAGCAGGCGCTGACCGATTGTGGAGCGGTGGAGGTCGACCTGGAAGGTGGCACTGGTTGGCTGGCAGCCGACGATGCCGCCGCTCGGGGCAGTTGAGTCCTGGGTGGCGGTGCTGCCCGGGCTCGACCCGACGATCATGGGCTGGAAGCAACGCGATTGGTACCTGCCAAGCACATCGTCGGAGGTGTTTGACAGCGTTGGAAACGGCGGCCCCAGTTTGTGGATTGATGGGCGCGTGGTGGGCGCCTGGGCGCAGACCAAGGACGGGAGCATCCACAGCCACTATTTCGAGCGGGTCGCGGCCGCTCGCCGACGCGAGATCGACGAGCGAATTGCCGAGCTGAAGTCCTGGATCGGCGACACCCGATTTTCCATGCGATTCCCGGGCGACATCCACGCTCGCCTACTGGGAACCCGAACAGTGCGGGGGGCGCCGGCGAGGCGTGCTGACAAAGACGCGGCAACCTGAGAGAGCGAGCCACGAGCCCGGGACCGCAGGTAGCCCCACCTACGCTGGCGGGATGAGGGCGCAAGCGGGAGCGGCCGCCCTGGTGGTGGCGATACTCACCGGTTGTCAGGCATCGGAGCAGGCAAAACAGCGGACGCCGGAGTCGGTTGCCTCCTCGCGGATGTCCAGTCCTGGCTCACCCGAGCAAACGCCGACACCCGGCGGGCGCGAGCCCTCGGCGATCAATTCGATGCCATTGGCGCTGGTAGTGAACGCCACCCGCCCGACGGCTGACGTACGACTTGCCGATGCACGCCGAGTGGTTGCGTCGGGAGCTACCCGCTGGTCAGCCATTGGGCAATCGGGTGGCCAGATGCGAGTTCTCACCACCAGGGACCGGCGGCCAGATGATGTGCTGCGTGCGGTGCGGAGCAACGCGAACGTGCTCGGTCTCGTCCCGGCCGGCGCTGTGGATCCGCGAGTGCGCGTGCTGACGGTCGGCGGCCGCCATCCGCTCCGAGAACCTGAGCGCTATCCGCTCCATACGCGGTCCGTGGACTCGGTGCCTGAAGTCACCACGATCGCCGCCGTTGGCGACATCATGCTGGGGCGCCGGGTCGGCGACCGGCATCGAGCCGCTCCAGCTGCGCCACTCAAGCCGCTTGCCAAGCGGCTGGCCGGTGCCGAGATCACGGTCGGCAACTTCGAGTCGACCCTGTCTACCGCCGGCTCACCCACCCAGGGTGGCGACTCCTTCGCAGCCAGCCCGCGGGTCATCGCTGGGCTACGAGTCAGCCGGGTTCGACTTGCTCTCCTTGGCTAACAACCATGTCGGTGACTATGGCGACCGAGCATTGCGCCAGACTTTGGCCCGCTTCGCCAAGTCCGAGATCGACACCGTTGGAGCGGGGCGCGATCTTGCGCAGGCACGCCGTCCGGTGATCATGGAACGCGACGGTGTACGCGTCGGCTTCGTGGCGGTCGACTCGATCGGCGAGAGCCCGGCGGCCACGCGCGCAAAGGCAGGCACCAATCGGCTGAATATGCCACCGCGTACCGGCCCGCTGGACAGGGCGGCGCTGCGGCGTATCACCTCCGACATCCGCGCGCTCGACAAGCAGGCTGACGTCGTCATCGTGCTGACCCACTGGGGCACTCAGTACACCCATCGCCCCGAGTCAAGCCAGCGACTGGCCGCCCAGGCGTTCGCGGAGGCCGGAGCGGATCTAGTGATCGGAGGGCATCCGCATTGGGTCCAGGGCTGGGAGATGGCTGGGTCTGCGGTGGTCGTGCATTCGCTGGGCAACTTTGTCTTCGACATGGACTTCCAGACCAAGACCCGGGAGGGGATCTTCCTCGAGATCGTGCTCTGGGGAGACACCGTGAGAGCGGTCGAACCTGTGCCGTACGTGATCGACGCGGCTTTCGCCCCAAGGCTCATCCGCGGCAGTCGCGCGGAGCGCATCCTCGGCGATGTCTGGCAGACCAGCCGCGGTCCGTTCGCGCGGACCTCGTAAGTCCTTGCGCTAGTTGAGTGATCGCAACCACGCCCACACTGTCCGGCCTACCCGATCGAGCTGACGCCGGTCCACCACACGTGGCACGTCGCCTGGAGAGTGGTAGCCGGCGTACGGAATGCTGCCGAGCCGGACAGCCGGAATCCCAGCCTTTGCGTACGACCAGTGGTCGCTCGTGTAGTTGGTGCAGGTTCTGGTGGGAATGTCGGCGCGGCGCGCCGCCGCCCGTACAGCGTCGCGAACCCGATTGCCGTTGCCGTTCGCGGTGCAGACCGGTACATAGCTAGCGCGTACGCCGACTCGGTCCAGGGACACCATGGCCTGGACCGCGCGACGTTCGGAGCGACTCAGGTCGGCCACGTGCTGCCGCGAGCCGAAGTGGTGCAGGGCATCACCGCTGCCACGGGGTTCTTCCGCGCCGAACGCGATGAACTGCACCGGCAGTGCCGCAGGCTGCTCGCTCACCATCTCGGCCAGCTGGAGCATGACGGCGATTCCGGAGGCGTTGTCCTCCGCGCCCGGCGCCACCGGCACGGTGTCCAGGTGGGCGCCAACCACGACGTACGGCTCGCTCGCGTCGAAGCCCTCTCGGTTCGGCGATCACGTTGACTGAGGTCCCGCGGCGTACCGGCGTGCCCCAGGAATTGCCAGCGGGCACCCGCACATTGGTCCGTCTGACGTGATAGCCGAGACGCTCGAAGCGGATCTCGACAAATGCCGCCGCTTCGGCGAAGTTGCGAGAGGTTGCTTCCCGCGGGCCGATGTCCTCAGCCAAGTGGACGATGTCCCGCATCGCGGCCCGGGCGTCCATGGCGGGTCGCGGAGTAGCGGACTGTTGGGGAGTGGAAGCTGCCGTCCGGCCTGGTGAGGGAGCAGGAGTATGGCCGGTTGCCGCCGATGGCGTAGTCCTCGCCAATGTCGAGGAGTCGGCATCTGGCGAGCCTGGCGGTGGGGGAGAGCAGCAGGGACCGAGAACGATCAACGAGAGTGCGGCGAGCAGGGCACGGCCCATTCACCCGACACTACGTCGCCGAGCAGCCCGCCTTTACTAGGGCGTCCGAGCGTCCTTCCGGATCGCAAGACGCAGCGCTACGGCTAATTGGTCTGCCGCGCGCGGGCAGCTATTGTTACGGCGTGCACATTGCAGGAAACATTCTCCTCGTACGCAAGCGTGTCGGCTGAGCACAGCTCAATCACCGACACGCTCCCTCGTCTGCATCAGCAGCCGGGGGTTTTTTGTTGGCGCGGAGACCTGCAGTCGCAGGCGTAACATCCACAACGGATGCCCCCCAGGGAAAGAAATCAACGGGCGGGATTTCATCAGGGCAAGGAGACCCGAGATGTCTGACAACGACAGAGCCGATGAGCTGACCGGAGCGCAGTCTCTCGTCAGGTCGCTCGAGCGCGTAGGGGCAGACGTGGTATTCGGGATTCCAGGAGGGGCGATCCTTCCCGCGTACGACCCGCTCTTCGATTCTGAAAAGGTGCGCCACATCCTGGTGCGCCACGAGCAAGGCGCCGGCCACGCGGCCGAAGGCTATGCGATGGTGACCGGAAAGGTCGGGGTGTGCATGGCAACCTCCGGTCCCGGCGCAACCAATCTCGTGACGCCGATCGCGGACGCGCACATGGACTCGGTGCCAATCGTGGCCATTACCGGCCAGGTGGCCAGCGCGGCGATCGGCACCGATGCGTTTCAGGAAGCCGACATCCGCGGCATCACCATGCCGATCACCAAGCACAGCTTCTTGATCACCAACCCTGCGGACATTGCGTCGGCAATTGCCTCGGCATTTCATATTGCCGGGACTGGCCGCCCGGGACCCGTGCTGGTCGACATTGCCAAGGACGCTCTGCAGGCGCAGACACGATTCGAATGGCCACGGCAGCTGGATCTTCCGGGATACCACCCCGTGACCAGGCCGCACGGCAAGCAGGTCCGCGAAGCCAGCCAGCTGATTGCCGAGTCACGCCGACCAGTGCTGTATGTCGGTGGCGGTGTGGTGAAGGCGCGCGCCTGGTCGGAGCTGAAGGAGCTTGCGGAGCTCACCGGAATACCCGTGATCACGACGTTGATGGCCCGCGGCGTATTTCCCCGACAGCCACCCGCAGAATTTGGGCATGCCAGGCATGCATGGCACAGTCGCCGCGGTCGGGGCTTTGCAGCGCAGTGACTTGCTGATCGCGCTTGGCACCCGCTTCGATGATCGGGTCACCGGCAAGTTGTCCACCTTTGCTCCGCTGGCCAAGGTCATCCACGCCGATATCGACCCAGCCGAGATCTCCAAGAACCGGGTCGCGGATGTGCCCATCGTGGGCGACTGCAAAGAGGTGATCTCGCAGCTGATCAGCCTGCTCAAGCGGGAGCATCCACTGGCGATCGACGAGTGGGCCAACTACTTACAAGATCTCAAGCGGCGCTACCCAACCGGCTATGACGAGCCCGAGGACGGCAGCCTGTCGCCACAGCACGTGATCAAGCGGATCGGTGAGATTACCGGCCCGGACGCCTACTATGCGGCTGGCGTGGGGCAACACCAGATGTGGGCGTCGCACTACCTGCCGTGGGAACTGCCGGGTCGCTGGCTCAATTCAGGCGGCCTGGGCACCATGGGGTACTGCGTGCCCGCGGCGATGGGCGCCAAGGTCGGCGTACCCGACAAGATCGTCTGGGGAATCGACGGAGACGGCTGCTTCCAGATGACCAACCAGGAACTCACCACCTGCGCCCTGGAAGGGATTCCGATCAAGATCGCGGTGATCAACAATCAGAGTCTCGGTATGGTCCGGCAATGGCAAACCCTGTTCTACCAAGGCCGCTACTCCAACACCGACCTGAAGACGAACCGGATCCCTGACTTCGGGAAGCTCGCCGAAGCGATGGGATGCGTCGGTCTGCGAGCCGAGGATCCGTCGGATGTCGACGCGGTGATCGAGAAGGCGAACTCGATCAACGATGTGCCTGTCGTAGTGGAGTTTGTCGTGCACAAGGACGCCATGGTCTGGCCGATGGTTGCCGCGGGCACCAGCAACGACGAGATCAAAGTTGCGCGCGACATGGCGCCGAAGTGGGACCAGGAGGAGCTGTAATGGCCACAAGTCCGAGCACGCACACCCTGAGCGTTCTCGTCCAGAACAAGCCCGGGGTACTGGCCCGAATTGCTGGCCTGATCTCGCGGCGCGGCTACAACATCGAGTCCCTCGCGGTCGGACCAACCGAATCACCGGAGATGTCGCGGATGACCCTCCAGGTCAACGTCGAGGACGTCGTTTTGGAACAGATCACCAAGCAACTCAACAAGTTGATCGAGGTACTCAAGATCGTTGAGCTGGAGGACAGCGCGGTACGCCGCGAGCTCGTGCTGGTCAAGGTCAGGGCGACTGCGGAGACGCGCAGTCAGCTCATCGAGATCATCGGACTCTTCGGTGCCAAGGCGGTCGACCTCACTGCAGAGATCATCACCGTCGAAGCCACCGGAAGCCCGCCCAAGCTGGCAGCGCTACTCGATCTGCTGGAGCCCTACGGGATTCGTGAGCTCGTCCAGTCCGGCCTCGTCGCTTTAGGCCGGGGCAATCGATCACTCACCGATCGCAACCAGCGCACCGAGCGCCTCAAGGCCGTTCGCACTGGCTAGCCGCACCGCGAGCCTGTGTTAGAGGCACCTCGAGCCTGTGACATGTGCCCTGAGCTTGTCGAAGGGCGCCTTCTAGGCCGCAACCGCCGTGCGCTAGCTTTCACCAGCACCCACTCACTCAAGGAGAACTACGAAGTGCCTGCAGAGATGTTTTACGACGGAGATGCCGACCTGTCGTTGATCCAGGGGCGCAATGTCGCCGTGCTGGGATTCGGCAGCCAGGGTCATGCTCACGCACTGTCACTGCGCGACTCCGGCGTGGACGTACGCGTCGGTCTGCCGGAAGGCAGCAAGAGCCGTGCGAAGGCAGAGGCCCAGGGCCTTCGCGTGCTGGCCCCGTACGAGGCATGCGAGGAAGCCGACCTGATCATGGTACTGACGCCGGATCCGGCGCAGCGCAAGGTTTACGCCGAGGCGATCGAGCCGAACCTGGTGCCCGGCGATGCGCTGTTCTTCAGCCACGGCTTCAACATTCGCTTCGGCTACATCAAGCCTCCGGAGGGTGTTGATGTCGCGCTGGTCGCACCCAAGGGTCCGGGTCACCTGGTCCGTCGCGAGTACTCCGAAGGTCGCGGCGTACCGGTGCTCGTCGGGGTTGAGCAGGATGCCTCCGGCAAGGCGTGGGAGTTAGCGCTCTCGTACGCGAAAGCTATTGGTGGGCTGCGTGCCGGTGGCATCAAGACGACGTTCACCGAAGAGACCGAGACAGATCTGTTCGGCGAGCAGGCCGTGCTCTGCGGTGGTGTCTCCGCACTGGTCACAGCTGGTTTTGACACCCTCACGGCGGCCGGCTACCAGCCCGAGGTGGCCTACTTCGAGTGCCTCCACGAGCTCAAGCTGATCGTGGACCTGATGTATGAAGGCGGCATCGCCAAGCAGCGCTGGAGTGTCTCCGACACAGCCGAGTACGGGGACTACGTCTCCGGCCCGCGCATCATCGACGACCATGTCCGGGAGAGCATGAAGGGCGTGCTGGCCGACATCCAGGATGGCTCGTTCGCCGCTCGCTTCATCAGTGATCAAGATGCCGGCGCGCCGGAGTTCACAGCATTCCGGGAAGCGGCGGAGAAGCATCCGATCGAGGGTGTCGGTCGTGAGCTCCGCGACCTCATGTCATGGGTCAAGAGTCACGACGATGACTACGTCGAGGGCACAGCCGCCCGCTGAAACATCGCTTCAGTCGCGAACGCTGAGCAGCACGCCGGCGAGCGCCGCGATCAACGGGACTTGATCACTATGCCGATGATGCGCGAGCCGTCGGTGCGAACGGCGGTGCCGATCATGTAGAGCCGACCGCTCGGTTCATCGGATTCGTCGAGCGCGTCCTCGTTCGCCATCACGCATTGGTGACGCATCCCCTCGGTATTGATGGGCGCGGGAAGCTCATCGATGCACTTGCCGAACGCCTGATTCAGCTCCGTCATTGCTTGATCAGAGGAAATCGACGGTACCTCGATCACTGCTTCCATCTGGTAGTCGTGGGTTGCGTGGTAGCGTCCGGCGACCACAGAACTGTCGTCGGGAAGGTTGACGTCGCCGAAGTACTCCACGTCGGCGAGGGTCATCGGTGAGCAGGTGTAGCCAGCGAGTTCGTTCTTGCAGGTCGAGCCGCGATCTGTCGTGAAGCTGAAATAGGGCACGCCCCACCCGCCGGCGTACTGGACAAGGATCGCCAAAGCGACCGCCACCGATCCAAGCATCAAGCCCGTGCCAGCAAGCACCCGTAAGAACTTGTGCGGCCGGACGGTTCCAGGCCGAGGGCGTCTCCTGGACATAGGCTAAGGGTGCCCGAGGCATGTAGTCGCCGTATATAAACCTGCGGCATCGATTTGATCACAAATGTCACGGCCGCGGCGCCGGCTACTTCTTGACGGCGATCACCACTGATGTGTCCTCGGCGACCATCACGTCAACGCTGGTGAAGCGGTCGTCGGACAGCCAGTCCAGACGTAAGGTATCCACTCGACCACCCTCGAGAGGTGGCCACGTCGGGCACGGGGTGAAGTCGTCCAAAACGATCATGCCCCCCTCCCGAACCAGCTCGACGATCCGTTCTCGCGGCCAGCCTTTCGCGCTGGTGGCGTCCATGAAGATCAGCGAGAACGGCGCGTGCTCGGCGAGGCTGCTCCAGTCCGCATGCATGACGTCGATGTCGTCACCGGCGAACATATCCATCACCCCGTGCGCCAGCTCCGGGTCGAGCTCGGCGGTGATCACCCGAGTAGTCTTCGGCGCTCCGCTCCGCAACCAGGCTGCGCCAACTCCACATCCCGTCCCGCATTCCGCGATCGTTCCGGTCCGAGTAGCTGCCAATGCAGCAAGCAATCGGCCGGTCTCGGTACGCGATGCCTGCATGTAGCCGCGCTCCAACGACAGGCGAAGTGCCCTGATCACCAGCTCGGGCAACTCGGGAGGGGCGCTCACTTCAACAGTCTGGCAGTAATGCTCACAGGGGTCCCTAGTTCCACGATGTGGAATAGACGAGCTAAATAGATGGGCACAAGATAGTCGGACGTCCTACTATTTTCTCGTTGGTTGATCGACTCATCCAAGAAGCTCAGTTCGACAAGCTCAGGACATTGCATGTACGAGATGTATCCGGACGCATGGACGGTCGCAGCTGACCGTCAGCATCAGGTGCACGCCGACCGGCCTCGGCGGCGGGCCCGCAAGGAACATTCGGTCGTACCTGCAATTCTCCAGGCTCGCGCCCACAAGGCCGCCGTCCTCAGCTGAGCTTGCCGCGCGCGATGCTTCGCGCGAGCATTTGACAGAGCGAGCTTGGCGAACGAGGCAATCAAACGGCTGCCGCGATGGCGTCACCAATCTCGCTCGTCGTTCGGATCTGCCCGGGCGTACGCGCCGCGATATCCGCGACGACGGCTCGTTCGATCCGCCTCGCTTCTTCGGAGAGCCCACAGTGATCCAGCAACAGTGCCACCGAGAGGATGGTCGCCGTCGGGTCGGCAATGCCCTGCCCGGCGATGTCGGGAGCCGACCCGTGCACGGGCTCGAACATCGAAGGAAAGCGACGGTCTGGGTTGATGTTGCCGCTTGCCGCGAGCCCGATTCCGCCAGTAACCGCCGCAGCAAGATCAGTCAGGATGTCGCCGAAGAGGTTGTCGGTCACGATGACGTCAAAGCGTGCCGGGTCGGTGACGAGGAAGATCGTCGCGGCATCAACATGCAGATAGTCGGTGGCGACTCCGGGATATTCAGCCGCGACCGCGTTGAATACTCGGTTCCACAGCCCACCGGCATTGACGAGGACATTGTGCTTGTGGACCAATGTGATCTTGTTGCGGCGCTTTGTCGCGCGGTCGAATGCGTCGCGGATGACTCGCTCCACCCCGTACGCGGTGTTCACGCTCACCTCGGTCGCAATCTCCTGCGGAGTTCCAGCGCGCACCAGGCCGCCATTGCCGCAGTAGAGGCCTTCGGTTCCCTCGCGTACGACGACGAAGTCGATGTCTTTGCCGGTGATCATCTCAGCGGAGAGTGGGGTCGCTACGCCGGGATAGAGCCGGCTCGGCCGGAGATTCACGTAGTGCTCGAACGCGAAGCGCAGCTTCAACAGCAGACCGCGTTCCAGCAGTCCGCTGGGTACATCGGTCGCGCCGGGAGCGGCGCCGACGGCACCGAACAAGATCACGTCCGTATCGGCGAGCTCATCCAGAACCGAGTCCGGCAGCACCTCGCCGGTCCGCTGCCACCGGTTGGCTCCGAGGTCGTAGCTGGTCGGTGCGAAGACGCCCGATCCCGTCACGGCATCGAGCACCTTGAGCCCTTCGGCGACTACCTCGGGGCCGATCCCGTCGCCGCCGATCACTGCCAAGGTGAAGGCTCCGGCAGTCTGCGGCCGGACCTTGGGACGAACATCGGCATCAGGCGTGGTACTTACGTGGGTCACCGGCGCATCGTAGCTGCCGCGGAATCACTGCTGCGATCAGATCTCAGGGACTGCCGGTAGCGTGACCGCCAAAAGCACAGGTGCGGGCCTTGGCCCACACCACGACGGAAAGCGACAGATGTGAGCCTTCATTTCGAACTCCGGGCCAACCCGAACCCGCGTAGCCAGAGCGAACGCGCCGCGATATTGGCCGACCCCGGATTTGGGATGTACTTCACCGATCACATGGCGGTAGCAACCTGGACTGCTGCCGATGGCTGGCATGACTCCGCGATCGTGCCGTACGCGCCTTTCTCACTCGACCCTGCGACCGCCGTGCTGCACTACGCCCAGGCAGGTGTTCGAGGGGCTCAAGGCGTACCGGCACGCCGACGGCACGATTTGGACCTTCCGTTCTGACCAGAACGCCGAACGAATGGTTCGCTCGGCTCAACGGCTCGCCCTTCCGACGCTGCCGCCCGAAGACTTTCTGTGCAGCATTGATGAGCTTGTCGCCGCCGAAATCGAGTGGGTGCCAACAGCCCCTGAGCAGACCCTCTACCTGCGGCCGTTCATGTTCGCCACGGAGGCTTTCCTCGGCGTACGCCCCGCGAAGCGAGTCACCTATTGCTGCATCGCCAGCCCTGCTGGCTCCTACTTTGCCTCCGGCGTGCAGCCGATCAGCATCTGGATCTCGACGCTGTATTCACGCTCGGCGCCGGGCGGCACCGGCGCGGCGAAATGCGGGGGCAATTACGCGGCGAGCCTGCTACCGCAGCAGGAGGCGTTCGACCATGGATGCGATCAAGTGATGTTTGCAGACGCCGCCGAGCACTGCTGGTTGGAAGAGCTGGGCGGCATGAACGTCTATCTGATCACCACGCGACAACGAATTGATCACCCCCGAGCTCACCGGCTCGATCCTGGAGGGCGTCACTCGTGATTCGATCTTGACGCTAGCCGCTGAATTCGGGCTGACTCCGATCGAGCGCCGAATCGGTATCGACGAACTGCTGGACGGTATCGGATCGGGGAAGGTGACCGAGCTCTTTGCCTGCGGCACAGCCGCCGTCGCAACTCCGATCGGCACGCTGAAAAACGAGACCGGCAGCTACCAGGTCGGCTCGGGTGCGAGCGGCGAGACCACCCTCGCGATTCGTCAGCGGCTGCAGGACATCCAGTACGGCCGTGCGGAGGATAAGTACGGCTGGCTCCGCCGCGTCCTCTGACACCACCGACTTGTCAGCGTCGGTAGCTGCCCTGGCCACCACAGACGCCGACAACTCGGCGTACCGACTGGCAATTTCGCCAGATCTGGGGAACACTGTGGGCATGCGGTTCCTGGTGGTGATTATTTGTTAGCGCGCTGAGCACCGTCCGGCGCGCGCAACCTCCTGTCCATACACGGGAGGTTTTTTCATGCCAGGACAAACCAGGACATCCAACCAAATCGACTAAGAGGATCGAATGTCTTCCCAGCTAAGGCCTAAACCCGCCGAGTTTCATGTCTTCGACACCACGCTGCGCGACGGTTCGCAGCAGGAGGGTCTCAACCTCTCGGTGCCGGACAAGCTCACGATTGCGGCGTTGCTCGACGAGCTGGGCGTCGGGTTCATCGAGGGTGGTTGGCCGGGCGCCAATCCGAACGACACCTCCTTCTTCGCCGCCATGGCTGACGGAGCTCTGCGGTTGCGGAATGCCGAGCTGGTGGCTTTCGGCTTCACCCGACGGGTCGGTATGAAAGCCGCCGATGACCCAATGACGGCGGCCGTCCGGGACTCGCGAGCGCCCATCGCGTGCATCGTGGCCAAGAGCCACGACCGGCATGTCGAGCAGGCGCTGCGCACCACCCTGGCCGAGAACCTGGCGATGATCTCCGACACCGTGCGGCATCTACGCGCCGAGGGCCAGCGAGTCTTCGTCGACTGCGAGCACTTCTTCGACGGATACCGCGAGAATCCGGCGTACGCATTGGAGGCCGTACGCGCCGCAGCAGAGGCAGGTGCCGAGGTCGTGGTGCTCTGTGACACCAACGGCGGCATGTTGCCACCGTGGATCGGGGAGATCGTGACAGCGGCGAACGAGGTCGGCGTCCCGTTGGGCATCCACACCCACAACGACTCCGGCTGCGCCGTTGCCAACGCACTGGCTGCAGTGGACGCCGGCGTCATGCACGTGCAAGGCACAGTCAACGGCTACGGCGAGCGCACCGGCAATGCCGAGCTGTTGTCAGTGATCGCCAATCTCGAACTCAAGTACGGCTGGCCGCTGCTTCCGGCCGGCTCGCTGCGGGAGGCAACCCGCCTCGCGCATGCCATCGCAGAGGTGACGAACGTTCCACCGAGCGCTCGTCAGCCTTATGTTGGTTTGTCGTCCTTCGCCCATAAGGCGGGGCTGCATGCCAGCGCGATCAAAGTGGATCCCAACCTCTACCAGCACATCGACCCTGCCCTTGTCGGCAATGACATGCGCATGCTTGTCTCCGAAATGGCGGGTCGGGCGAACATCCAGATCAAGGGTGAGGAGTTGGGATTCGACCTGTCCGACCGCGAACTTGCGGCTCGGATCACCGACCGGGTGAAGGATGCTGAAGCAGCCGGGTACACCTACGAGGCAGCGGATGCCAGCTTCGAGCTGCTGCTGCGGCGGGAGCTTGGGCAGCTGCTCGAGTACTTCCAGGTGCATTCCTGGCGCGTCTTCACCCAGTCGACACATGGTCAAGAGACCGACACCGAGTGCACCGTGCGGCTGACCGCCAAGGGGCAGAGTCAGCGAGTGGTGGGCGAGGGCAACGGTCCGGTCAACGCTCTCGATCACGCCCTACGCAATGCGCTGCGCCCGGCGTACCCGGCGGTAGAAAAGCTCGAACTGATCGACTACAAGGTCCGAATCCTTGATCAGGGCCACGGCACCGACGCCACCGTACGGGTGCTCATCCAGACCACCGACGGTCTCAGCGCCTGGACCACCGTCGGGGTCGGTCAGAACATCATCGAGGCCTCCTGGGAAGCACTCTGCGATGCGTACCTCTACGGATTGATCCACGCCGACGACGAACCCGAATTGTCGGCGTCTCAGCTTGCTATAGCCCGCTGAGACCCTGACAAGTCGGGCTAGGCAATGCGATCAAGGATCAGCGCCCGCTCGGCTGGCGCAGTGTCACCAATCGTGTAGGCATTCGCTAGGACTTCGCGCGCCCGACTGAAGCGTTCCGGCGTATCGGTATGCAAGGTGAGCAACGGCTGACCTGCCCGTACGCGTGCGCCGGGCTTGGCGTGCAGCACCACCCCGGCTCCCGGTTGCACGGCGTGCTCCTTACGCGCGCGGCCAGCTCCGAGCCGCCAGGCCGCCTCGCCCACTGCCAGCGCGTCTAGGGACTGCAGCACCCCATCCCGCTCCGCGGTGATCACGTCGCTTTCGCGCGCAGTCGGCAGGTCCGCGTCAGGATCGCCACCCTGCGCCTTGATCATGGAACGCCAGACGTCCATCGCCGCGCCAGATGCCAGCAGATCTGCCGGGTCATGATCATCCCGTCCCACCACGGTGATCATTTCCCGGGCCAGGGCGATAGTGAGCTCAACCACGTCGGGAGGGCCACCGCCGGCCAACACCTCGACTGATTCGGTAACCTCCAAGGCGTTTCCCGCAGTCAACCCGAGCGGAATCGACATGTCGGTCAGCAGCGCCATAGTGCTCACCCCGGCGGCTTCGCCGATCTCGACCATCGTTTGTGCGAGTTCATGGCCCGACTCGAGCGTCTTCATGAAGGCGCCCGACCCGACCTTGACGTCCAGCACGAGAGCGTCGCAGATCGTCGCAAGTTTCTTGCTCATGATCGAGGAAGCAATCAAGGGGATTGACTCGACAGTGCCCGTCACGTCTCGGAGTGCATAGAGCTTCATGTCGGCGGGCACCAGCCCGGGTCCAGCCGCGCAGACCATCGCACCAACATCGCTCAGCTGACGCCGCATCTCCTGATAGGTCAGCGAGGCCCGCCAGCCAGGAATTGATTCAAGCTTGTCCAGCGTCCCGCCGGTATGGCCGAGTCCGCGCCCAGAGACTTGCGGTACCGCCACTCCGCAAGCGGCAACCAGCGGTGCTAGTGGCAGCGTGATCTTGTCGCCCACACCGCCCGTGGAGTGCTTGTCGACCTTCGGCCTGGAGACATCAGAGAAGTCCAGGCGCTCCCCGGTGTTGATCATGGCCTGGGTCCAGCGGTTCAGCTCACGTCCGTTCAGCCCGCGGAACAGCACCGCCATGGCGAGCGCGGCCATCTGCTCATCGGCGACCTGGTCTGCGGTGTACGCGGTGATCAACCAGTCGATCTGCGCATCACTCAGTTCGCCGCCGTCGCGCTTGGTGCGAATCAGATCTACCGCGTGGAATGCCGCCGCCTCGCTCGGAATGTCCGCGGCGCTCATGCACCGAAGTATGCCGTGCAGGGATCGCTACGCTTGGCCGGTGCGCATTGCCCGTTTCGCCGCTGGCGGAGACCCGCAGTACGGAGTCGTCGAACTTGCGGAGGACGGTGGGCGTTATCCCGACACCGTGTCGGTCTTGACCGGCGATCCGATGGCCATGACGGTCAAGCTGACGGGGGAGCGCAGGGAGCTCGATGCCGTTCGTCTTTTGGCTCCAGTGATTCCACGGAGCAAGATCGTCGCTGCCGGTCGAAACTATGCCGTGCACGCGGCCGAGATGGGCGAGGAAGTACCGCAAACTCCACTCACGTTCTTCAAGCCGAACACGTCGGTGATCGGGCCGGGAGAGCCCATCATCTACCCGGCGGCCAGCCGAGAGGTGAGCTATGAAGGCGAGCTGGCCGTCGTGATCGGCCGGATTTGCAAGGAGGTGCCGGTTGCCCGGGTACCCGAGGTGATCTTCGGCTATACCGTCGCCAACGACGTCACCGCTCGTGATCTGCAGCGGACCGATGGGCAATGGGCGCGAGCCAAGGGCTACGACACGTTCTGTCCGCTTGGGCCCTGGATCACCACACATCAGCAGCTCGATGAGGTTGCAGCCCTTGCGATTCGCACCACACTGGACGGCGAGCAGCGCCAGGACGGCAACACCAAAGACATGATCTTCACGGTCCCCGAGCTGGTGGCCTACATCTCCTCCTACACCACGCTGCTGCCGGGCGATGTGATCTTGACCGGCACGCCCTCCGGTGTCGGCCCGATGTTGCCGGGACAGGTGGTCAGTGTCGACATCGAGGGAATCGGCACTCTCACCAACCCCGTCGTAAGCGCGGCACCGGATGAGGCATCGAACGAGGCGGAGCAGTGAACGACAGCGAGACCACGGCCCGTGATGACTTTGCGGTGCTCGGCGACCTGGCGCCCGGTCAGGTGCGCGTACGGTTTCCCCCGTCTCCGACGGGCAATCTGCATGTCGGCAACGTACGCAGCGCCTTGTTCAACTGGGTATTCGCCAGGCACTACGGGGGAACCTTCGTACTGCGGGTGGAGGACACCGATGCGGGGCGGAATCTCGAGGAGTCATACCAGGGCCTCTACGATTCGCTCAGCTGGCTGGGCCTGAATTGGGACGAAGGACCGCTGGTTGGCGGCCCGTACGGCCCCTACATCCAGACCGAGCGGGGAGACATCTACCGGGAGGTCGTCGGCAAGCTGCTCGCGGCCAAGCTGGCGTATCGATGCTTTTGCACCCGGGAGGAGATCGAGGCGCGGGAGGCGGCTCGGCCGACGGGCGCGCCGTCGGGCTACGACGGGTTCTGCCGCAACCTCAGCGAGCAGCGGATCTCGGAACTGGATGCGCTGTCAGTTCCGTCGGTGGTACGGATGCGGGTACCCGATGCAGATATTGCCTTCGACGACCTGGTCCGTGGGCCGGTGCGGTTTGCGGCCGCGCACGTGCCCGACTACGTCATTGTGCGGAGCAATGGTGAACCGCTCTATACGCTGGTCAACCCCCTCGACGACTCGTTGATGGAGATCACCCATGTGCTCCGGGGAGAAGACCTACTGCCGTCAACGCCACGCCAGATCGTGCTCTACGACGCGCTGTCCCAAATTGGAGTCGGCAGCGGACGCACCCCGGCCTTCGGCCATCTGCCGACGGTGTTGGGCGAGGGCAACCGGCGACTATCCAAGAGAGACAAGGGATCCGGCCTCGCCGAATATCAGCAAAAGGGCTACCTGCCGGAAGCGCTGCTGAACTACCTCGCCCTGCTCGGCTGGGCGATCGCTGAGGACCGCGACGTTTTTGCCATTGCCGAAATGGTCGAAGCTTTCGACATCCGGCGGGTCAACGCCAATCCGGCCCGGTTCGATGCCCGGAAGTGCGAGGCCATCAATGCCGCGCACATCCGACTGCTCCCTCCGGACGAGCTCACCGCGAATCTCATACCGTTCTTCGCTGCGGCGGGACTAATCGGTGAGCCGGCGCGCCCTGGAGAGCATGACAGGCTTGCGGCGGCTACCCCACTGATTCAGGAGCGCATCAACACACTCTCCGAAGCAGTGAGTCTGCTGGCCTTCCTCTTCCTGCCCGATGACAAGATCACCATCGCGGCTGATGCCGGGCTGGCGGCCGACTCCATACCAACGCTTCGCGCGGCGTACGACGCACTGACTGCCGTACCGGAGTTTGATCATGCCAGTGTCGAGGCGGCATTGCGTACGGCGCTGGTCCAGGACCTGGGACTGAAGCCGCGGCTCGCGTTCGGTCCAGTGCGGGCAGCGATCACGGGAAGCCGAATCTCACCGCCGCTCTTCGAGTCCATCGAGCTGCTTGGCCGAGTGTCCACGCTCGCACGGATCGCGGCAGCGCTCGCCGAACTGGGTGAGCCGGAGATCGCTGGATCGAGTCCCGGTCGGGGCGACACTCGGAGCAGTAACACCAGAACACTGAGATCGTGACCAAGCAGAAGAAGCCGGCTGTCCCGGATCGCACCAGCTCCAAAATGCGGAGCAGGTCCGGCAATCCTGCGGTGCGAACTGGGGGCGTCGAGCCGCTGCCACGCACGAAGCCGCAGCCGGCTGAGAGCCGCAGGCAATCGAAGCAGTCGCCGTCGATTGCGGCGCCCATGGACGTGGACGGGGCAGCGCTGCCGCCAGACGGCGCCACGTACCCGCAGATTCTGCGCGGTGAATCGTATGTCTGGTGGCGTTCGGTGCTCGGCGTGGTCGTGGGCCTCGCTCTTTTCGTGCTCATCACCTCAGTCGTGAGCCAGGCTCTCGTGACGCTGTTCTGGGCAACCACGGCTGGCAATCAGTCGTATCGGGAGTACTTCGCAAAGGCCTTCGCGTTCGAACTGCCGATCGGCATGCTGTCGGTGAACCTCGGGCTGGCTGCTCTGATCCCCGTCGCCTGGGGGCTGATGGCAGCAATCCATCAGATGAAGCCGAGATGGCTGTCCTCGGTCCAGCCGCGGCTCCGCTGGCGCTACCTTTTTGGATCGCTAGCGATCGCCGTCGTCGTGCTGAACGGGGTGATGCTGCTCTCCACGACAGTGGGCAAGCCGCTCTCCATCAACCCACAAGAAGGTTTCTGGGCCTTCCTTGCAGTGATCGTGCTGACCTCGCCGCTTCAGGCGGCCGCCGAGGAGATCTTCTTTCGTGGGTACCTGCTGCAGGCGCTCGGCAGCTTGGTATCGCGGGCGTGGTTCGGCGTAGTCGTGTCGTCCGTGGTGTTCGCACTGCTCCATGGCACCCAGAACCTGCCGCTGTTTGCGGATCGGCTCATCTTCGGGCTGCTGGCCGGTCTGCTGGTGTGGCGTACGGGTGGTTTGGAAGCCTCGATCGCGGCGCACGTGATCAACAATGTGTTTGCCTATCTGTACGCCGGGCTGACCACCTCAGTGGCCACTATCAAGGCGGTGAAGGGGCTCGGCTGGGTCGACGCTGCGTTCGACGTAGGCGGTTTCGCACTTTTCGCGGTGCTGGCGTACCTGCTCTCGCGGCTGATGAAACTGCGAACCCGCGTGTCCCTCAGCGAAGCGGAGAGTCAGGCCTGAGACTCCGCTTAGCCTTGAACGGGTTTGGGGCTGAAACTCGGCTTACAGTAAAGTTTGTCCTTGTGCCAGGGCCGGTGCGACCAGCCCTGCAGCAAGCCCAGTGGGGTATAGGGTAATTGGCAGCCCGACTGATTCTGGTTCAGTTAGTCTAGGTTCGAGTCCTAGTACCCCAGCGACGTAGAAGCTTCTCATTCGCCGTACTACAAGGGGAGTTGGTAGGCTTTCGCGGTCTCATTCAGACTGATGATCTTCAGCTAGGGCCCCGTTGTGTAGTGGCCTAGCACGCCGCCCTCTCAAGGCGGTAGCGCGGGTTCGAATCCCGTCGGGGCTACCAGGTGAAGTAGCTAGTCAGCGGCTATTTCGCGTCGCGTCTCAATTCGACCACCTCCCCTCGTGGTACACACTGGGTACACACCAGAGAGCGCTGAGGCCCTCGCCGAGTCCATTGCGTCGGCCACAACGTCGAGCCGATCGCCAAAGAGGTGGCCGTACAGGTCGAGCGTCATGGTCGCGCTCTTGTGGCCGAGCATCTGCTGAACGACCTTCACATCCGCGCCGGACGCGATGGCCAAGCTCGCGGCCGTGTGGCGCAGTTCGTGCGGGTGAAAGCCGGGAATGCTTCAACGCTTCGGCTGCTTCGTGTCAGTGCGGCGCGCTGGAATGTCTGAGACCGCATGACGGCCCCACGCTCGCCAGTGAAGAGCAGTTCATCAGGCGATCTTGCCGGCTACGTGCACAGCTAGCTCGCTCGACCAGGAAGCGGGGGAGCGGCACCTCGCGCCGCTCGTGACCTTTCGTCGGCCCGAACGTCATGACGCCCTTCACCGGGGTCACCGATTCTGAGACCAGCACCCGTCGTCGCAGGAAGTCAACACGCCCCACGCGTAGGGCAGCCATCTCACCCCACCGCAAGCCGGTGTAGGCCAGGAAGAGGACTAAGAGCCGATACTCCTTGCCGCAGGCATCGGCTAGTTCGTGAACCTGCCGATGGTTCAGGAACCGTTTCTCGGCCGCCTGGACGCGCGGCAGGCTTACGCCGGCCGCAGGATTGACCGCCAGCCGGCCGTCCGATCACGGCGTACGCCAGCACCATCGAGAGCACCCGGTGCACCTTCCTTACGGTGGCCGGTGCCAGGTGGAGTCCGGTAAGCCAACGCTGCACCTGCGCATGTGTCACGTCACCCAGCCGCACGCGTCCCCAGCGCGGCCGTATGTGCCTTGTGATGATCCCCTCGTAGCGGTTGCGGGTCGTGGGGGAGAGGTCGGCCTGAGCTGCCAGCCAGTCGTCAGCCCAATCGCCGACCGTGGGACTCGCCCGCCGCGGATCGACGAACGAGCCGCGCTGCT
Organism: uncultured Actinomycetota bacterium; assembly: GCA_963845915.1. Lineage (GTDB taxonomy): Bacteria > Actinomycetota > Actinomycetes > Propionibacteriales > Propionibacteriaceae > Microlunatus. The sequence continues at coordinate 7,902 of CAWJUB010000026.1, read as the reverse complement.
TGCTTGCCTCGATCTCGACTAAGAAATGATCAGCGTCAACCTTGCGGGCAAACGTCCTGGTTCGCTGCTGGCCGTCGGGAGTGCGATAGCGGGCATACCAACGGGCCCGGCCGTTCCGAACCCGCTTCTCAGCGCTGGCCATCCTCACCTCGCCTCATTAGCTCAACAGCCGCAGCACCAATGAACTGGCTGAGCTGGTCCGGGCGCCCGTCGAGACGGTCAGATACTGGCGCCACGTCGGCAAGGGGCATGATGTCAGACGACGCTCTGGCAGTCGCCATTGGCCTGGTCGTCGAGCCAGGCGAAGACCTCCGTGCGCCAGTAGCGGACGCTGCGGCCGATGCGGAAGCTGCGCGGGCCGGTGCCGAGGTGGCGCCAGTAGCGCAGGGTCGCGACCGGGACGCGGACAACGTCGGCGACTTCCTGCATGGTCAGCAGTTCGTCGTCGACGCGCGTGGTGTCGGGCACAGTGGCCCGTTGGATGCTACTCATGGCGTTCCTCCTGGCGGGTTGCCGGTCGTCGTTCGCGGTTGTCCGGCGGGTGTCGTTCTTTCTCCACAAGGACCGTGGACAGGTCCCTGTGGTCAATGGTGAGGAGGAGGCATCACCGCCTTCGTACCCCTCTGGGTGTACCCCCTTGGGGTACGTCGTGTTTGCGCAGGTCAGAGACATCCCCCAAAGTTGTCCGGACCTCCTTGCCGAGCCGTCTCTCACCGAAATGTCGTAGCCGGCACCTACAAGCTCCGGCATTGTGTCCGCCGCGGCGCTGGAGACTTCTTTGACAAGAAGTTGCCGCCATTGCCGGTCTCAGGAGGTGTCCGTCGCGAGTCGCTTGTCGAGTTGCCGCCGCCAGGCTTGGGCGGCGTGGCTGAGCTGGGATAACCCGGTGGGTCACACCTCGCTGGAGTCGACCTAGTGCGGAGCTAGAAGTGTTGCTGACGGCCGCGGACTTCGTCACATTGGCGCGCCGCCGTCGACTTCGACTATCAAGGCCGCCGCGTCATTGGCAGCTGACCCACTGGCTACCTGCACTTCAAAGGGGGTGAATCGACTTCTCGGCGATCCGCTTCGCCGTACTAAGTCGGGTCGAAGACCTGGCATATCTGATTCCAACAGGCCCATGAGGCCGGTTGACAGACGCAGTGTGTTTAAGTAGGCTCTTAATTAAGATGACTCTTAAGTACGATGACCGACCGGAAACCGATGAACGCTTGAACGGGGTGTTCTCGGCGCTGGCCGACCCTACCCGGCGTGCCATCCTGTCACATCTGCGCGAGGGCGAGGCGTCGGTGAAGGCGCTCGCTGAGCCATTCGAGATGAGCCTGCCCGCGGTCTCGCAGCACCTGAAGGTGCTCGAGCGGGCCGGGCTGATCTCGCGGGGGCGTGAGGCGCAATGGCGCCCAGCGCGTCTCGATGCGTCGCCCATTAAAGAGGTGGCGCAGTGGGCGTACGGGTTCCGCGAGTACTGGCAGGAGACCTTCGAGCGGTTGGACGACCTGCTCGATGAATTGCAGAGCGAAGAGATGAAGAAGGGGGGTGCCCGAGGTGACGACGGTGAATAGTCCGCAGGTCGCGGTCCGCTCCGAGGGCCAGCGCGAGATCGTGATCACCCGGAGGTTCAAGGCGTCTCGCGCGCTGGTGTTCGACTGCTGGACCAAGCCCGAGCTGTTCGCGCGCTGGTTCGTGCGGCCGGGCTGGACGGTGCCCGTCCTCGAGATGGATGTGCGGCCGGGCGGCAGCTACCGCTACGTCATGCGCCAGGACGACGGCGGCGAGTTCACGATGCAGGGCGAGTACCGCGAGGTGCTGCGACCCGAACGCCTCGTGAGCACGATCGCGTTCGTGGGTTTCGAGGAGGTGGGGTGGCGGCCCGAGGACGCGACGGTCTCGGTGGTCGTGCTCGTCGAGGAGGGCGCGCGCACGCTGATGACGATGACGCAGACGTTCCCCTCGCAGGAGGTGCGCGACCAGACGCTCAACTTCATGGAGACGCAGCCTGGCGCGAGCGGCGCGGACGGGTACGACCGGCTCGCGGAGTTGGTCGAGGAGCGAGAGTCGGACAGCGATGGTGTGGAGGTCCGTCTGCTCCCAGCGCAGCCCGTGATCAGCATTGGGGCAACCGTGAAGGTCGCCGACCTCGTGGCCACGATGGACGACCGGCTGTCGGCGTTGCGCGAGTACCTCGAGCGTCACGGCGGCGTGCGGCTGGCGGGCGTGCCGTTCGTGCGCTACCACACGTTCCCCGACATCGGGCCTGAGACGGAGGGGGTTGGTGACCTGGAGACCGACGTGGAGGAGGGAGTCCCGGTCGCGGAGGCGCTGCCGGGCGAGGGACGCATCGCGTCGGGAGAGCTGCCGGGCGGCCCCGTCGTCACCACCGTATACATCGGGGTGCCGGAGGGCCTCGGTGCGGCATACGCGCGCATTGGTGCCTGGCTGCAGGAGCACGGGGAGGAGCCGGCGGGCCCGGCCTGGGAGGTCTACTACTTCGTTGACCTCGAGCGATTCGAGGGGCACGCCAGCCTGCCCGACCGCGCGACGTGGCGTCACCGCATCGTGCAACCGATCAAGTAGGACGGCGCCCCCGAGGCCGACGGTCAGGTAACCAGAATCTGGCGGGATCCTCTGACCAGTGCGATGGTGGCCAGGGTCAACGGGTCGCCGCTGCTCTGGCCAGGAACTCTGGCACCCCAGCAGGTCAGGAGGGCCAACGATTTGGGTGGTTGAACTAAACCGCCCTCAGCTCGATGTGGCACTCCTGCCGCCTTCGCCGCTACCGTGACGGAAGGAGCCCAGCACAACCGACCCCAACTCTCATAGCGGCGGCTGGACCGACAAACGGCGGCCCGTCACCCGGCTCACTGCTCTACCAGCCAACGACTGATGGAGCTGCTCGCCCAGCGCGGGAGGCACTGCGGCTGGCCGCGCGTCAGCCAGTAACCGGTAAAGAAAGGTCATCATGACTCATATGTCAACCACCACCGCGGCGGTCGGTACACAATGAACGCCCCCGCCTCGATCACCGTCACGCCAGTCCGCGTTGCCGACCTTCTCGCCGAGGGCGAACGGATGCCGGTCTACGTGCACGTCATCGACCATCCCGATGCGCGGGTGCTGGTCGACACCGGCATGACGGAGTTGCACCCGCGGTGGCCGACATGGATCCCCGACTTTGTCCACTAAGCGAGCAGGACTTCGATCTCGCCGGCATCGACATCGACGTCAACACCCACCTTCACTTCGACCGCTGCGGCGGCAACCACCTCTTCGCCGGCAAGCCGATCTACGTCCAGGGTCGGGAGCTCGACGACGCGCGCAGCGAGAACGACTACGCCATTCGGGAGTGGGTCGATGTGCCCGGCGTGCGGTACGTGCCGGTTGACGGCGAACTCGAGCTGTTTCCTGGGCTCCGACTCGTCCCGGCGCCGGGCCACACACGCGGCACGCAGGTAGTCGTTGAGACTGGCGGGCGACCCGGAGCTGGTCTGGCTCGCGCACCAGCACGAGCCATGGCGACCCCGCACCGTCTGAGGCATCCCGGCGCTACTCCGAGCCGTCGAGTGGCATGTAACGAGGAGTCTTGTCGAAGACGAGAATGATGGGCGCAGAATCCGGGAGGCCGACGAGCTGTCCCCCGATCCCAAGGATCGATACAGCCTGCGTGCGACCCGTTCAAAGCGCTCCGGCCGCAGCTTCATCGAGCCCGGCTCGCCGTGGCAGAACCCGTTCGATCGAGGATGTCGCAACTCGTTACGCGGGCTCCATTCCAAAGCTGTGACAGTCCGCCGGGCTTGGTGAACGACTTTAACGAGCGGAACCGCATGGATCGTCGGGGGTAACGGTGGGATGGGTACTGCATGCGCCCGTGTCCTGGCGGAAGACGGCTTGCGGTACATGCGTCGGATCGGCCGCTGGAGGAAATCACCTCCCCGGCGGTTGCCCGCGCTGTCGCTGAACGGCTCGCCCCGCCAAGCTGCTCACTGCCGCCGCGGAGACCGTTGGCATGAGCAGATGGCGATTCCGTTACGGACCGCCTCCGCCTGCACCGAATCGTTGCCCGTCTCCTAGAGTTCATGCCATTAGAGGCGGATTCGGCAAGTGGCTGAGTGCCATCACTGGCTTGGGTGAACCGGAGCCCCGACGCGGGCAGCTCGACCGGCGTTAGCGGCGGGGTGCGGCTGGCCCGTTCGGACGCTGACGGTGTTTGGTACGGGCGCTGGCGGTCGCGGTAGGAGCGACTAAGTGCTGCTTGTCGTTCGTTAAATCTCTCGCTGCCTGACGTTGAACGGGCGATCTACCAGTCGAGTCGCTGCTTCCACAGGGCAGCGGCTGTATCGAGTTGGCCGCCTTCACCCGTTGGTCGCGGGTCTTGGGGATTGAGGCCGTTGGCGGCTCGCCACACTGCGATTTCGCGAATGAGGGCGTTGTGACGACCTCCCGCTCCAGCCCACGCTGGCGGACCGCCACCCTGGCAGGCGTGATCTTGGACCTGATCGGCAAGGTCGGCGACAAGTTCGGATCGCCTTGCCAGGTAGCCGCCCCAGGCAGAATCGGCATGCAGCGTTGCTGGAATGCCTGGGAGCCAGGGCAGCGGACCTCGGTGGGTAGGCATGAGCGCCGTGAGGCGCCAGTCGAGGACGGCTGCAATATCGTCTGCTGGTCGAAGGTCGCCTCCGCAGGCGGCTGTCAGCAGGTGACGGAGTGGATGCTCGCCGGTTTCCGCCGCCAAAGCGAGCAGGCGGGCTCGAAGGGTTGGCCAGGCGAGTTCAACGGTGAGTCCGGGAATGTACTGGTCGGCTCGGTCGAGCTCTGCGACGGCCTGTGGTCCGAGGAGCTGTTCGGCCGCCACGTGGAGGCTGTCGGTGTAGCGCTGGACCGCCTGGAAGAGCCGGGCCGCCGGATCGTTGAGCTCCCCCAGCAGGGTGCTGGCGGAGACGGGCGCTTCATCGCGGGCGAGAATCTGCTGAAGCTTCTCGGTCGGGGTGCGCGGTGAGATGGTGTCGGGTCGAATAATGCTGCGGGGGTCGCCATCGCCGACGACTTGTAGGTAGAGGTGGTTGGCATGCCGGCCGCGGGTGAGCATCGGTTGCCGCTCGCCGAGGCCCCGGCGGCGTACGGCATTTTCCAGCGGAAGGCCGACGGCGCGGTCAAGATCATCCTCAAGCCGTGGTCATGATCCAACCGCGATCCGTCAGTGATCATTCGGAACTTGTTTTAATTTTCGAACCTGCGGGTACGCCTGACGTCCATCCACAATCCATCCGATTGGAGAATGTCGTGACGAGCCCTACCTACGATCCGACGAGCCGGCCAGTGGACCCGGGCGTCGAGCAACCTGACCCGCGCCTCGGTGAGGCCGTGCCGCCGACCGGCACCTTCGCCGACTCCGAGCTGGAATATCCCCAGAACCGAGAGGAGCGGCGAGGTACGACCAGCCGGTCTCCTCCGGGTCCGAGGGAGGCTCCACCGTCGACACCGCCAAGAGCGAGGCGGCCAACGTCAAAGACACCGCCGCCGGTGCCGCCTCCGGCGTAAAAGACGTGGCCAAGGGCGAGGTCTCGAACGTGGCCGATGAGGCCAAATACCAAACCAGGAATCTGGTGGACCAGACGAGATCCGAGCTGCGGGGCCAAGTGAGTAACCAGCAGTCGCAACTCGCATCAAAGCTGAACAGCTGGGCGTCTGAGCTGGGCTCGATGGCCTCGAAGTCTGATGATTCTGGGCCGATGACCGATCTCGCGCAGGAGGCGTCACGCCGCGTCGGTGAGATTTCCCATTGGCTCGACAACCATGAGCCCGCTGATCTGCTCGACGAGGTCAAGCGGTTCGCCCGTCGTCGACCGGGCACCTTCCTGGCTTTGGCAGCAGCTGCCGGCGTGGTAGCAGGCCGATTGACTCGGGGTGCGGTAGCCGCGAACACCAGTGTTGACTCCGACACAGACGTGACTCCAGCCCGGGCATACGACAGCGATGTCTACGATCGCGGCGGTTATGACGGCGGCCTGGAAGGCGGCGGCCGTACGGCACCCGCCGTACCAGAGTAGCGGCTACGACCCGCGGTACGGCGAGGTCGCGGGCGAGACCAGCTACCAGGGCGGCGGCATGCCGGCTCCTGGGCAGCAGTACGCCAGCGGCACAGCGGCTCACGGGCGAGTACGCCGGCGGTACAACGGCTTCGGTGAGTACCCCGCCTCGGGCCCGGCCTATCCCAACGTGACGCCCACTACTGATGAGCCGTACTACCCGCCGCCAACAGAGGGCGAGGTACGCCGATGACCGATTACGCAGATCAGGCCCCCCGCGACGCCAATATCAAGACATGCCAGAAACAACCGGCGGAAACAAAAGCATCGGCGAGGCGATTGGCGATGTGACGCGCGACCTGTCGGTTCTGGTCCAGCAAGAACTGGCGCTGGCAAAGGCCGAAGTCCGCCAGTCCGCGACCCGGGCCGGCCAAACCGCTGGAATGTTTGCCGGTGCCGCAGTTGCCGCGTTCTTGTTCGTGGTCTTCTTGTCGATCGCCCTATGGGTGGCAATCAGCGACAGCACTGGGCCTGCCTGGGGGGCGGTCATCGTGGCTGTCATCTGGCTGGTGGCCGGCGTGGTGCTCTTCCTGGTCGCCCGCGCCCAAATGAAGAAGATCAGCGGGATTGCCGCAGACGACCGAGACTGTGCGCCAAGTTCCGAACGCACTCAAAGGACATGAGGAGAGAAATCGATGACTACCAGCAACGACCCGGATGAGATCCGGGCGGATATCGAACGGACGCGCGCGGCATTGAGCGACGATGTCGACGAACTGGCTGAGAGCGTCAAGCCCAAGAACGTGGCAGAGCGTCAGGTCGGCAAGGTCAAGGAGGCTGCGAGCAACATCAAGGAGCGAGTGATGGGCTCCGATGATGACGATTACAGCGGCGCCGCAGTTGGCACGGTCGGCGATAAGGCCTCCTCGGCCAAGGATGCGGTAGCCGACAAGGCCTACGCCGCCAAAGATGCGGTAGCCGACAAGGCATATGCGGCCAAGGACACCGTCAGCGAAAAAGCCTCCGAGGCACGCGACGCCGTCAGGCAGGCGCCGACGGAGGATGAAGCGGAAGGCGCAGGGCAATCCCCTGGCCGCCGGCGTGATCGCCTTCGGCCTCGGAATGCTGGTGTCCTCGCTGATTCCTTCCACCGAGAAGGAGCGGGAGGCGGTGTCCCAGCTGCAGGAGAACCTGGAGCCAGTCAAGGAGAAGGCCTCTGAAGTGGCGAGAGATGTCGGCGAGAGCCTGAAGCCGGCAGCGCAGGAAGCTGCCCAGTCGGTCAAGACAGCCGCTCAGGAAGGCGCTCGAGAACGTCAAGCAGGAAGGCCAGTCGGCGGCCGCGGAGGTCAAGGACCAAGCTCAGGCCTCAAAGGAGACGGTGCAGCAGCAGAGGAGCTGAGCTCCCGACAAGCCAGTGGTGGATTTAGCTTCGCTCGGGAGGTGGAGAATTCGCCGCCGACGTGGCCGTGGAGCCAATAGTTGTCCTTGCCATCGATGCTGATTCCCACCCGTCTGCCGGAGTGTTGGCCAACCTGGTCATCCCGCTTCGGCTGAGGCGATCAACCGCAAAGCCAGCTTGATCCAATGCCAGAACCTGCGTGGAGGGGCGATGTTGCGGTCGAGGACACCGTCGTCAGGACGCGCGCACGGACTCAGGGTGACGTTGCGCCGCAGCTTGCCGACGTGGCCGACCACGCAGAGCATGGCGTCTCGCCTGACCGGTCGGTTTCGTCCAGCTGCACCGTCATAGGCACGTGCAGCCGCCCGAGCGGTCGTACCGCTGGGTGGGATCGGTCTGATCGGTCTGGTCGTCCATGGCCCGTTCGGTACCCCGCCATTCGCGCGGCAGACGCTGACTGGTCGAGCGCGGTGGCTGGTC
>CAWJUB010000025.1:0-58903 GCA_963845915.1 uncultured Actinomycetota bacterium | reverse complement strand
CGCGCCACCAGATCGGCGTCGCTGCCAAAGCTGCGGACGCCGATCACTGGATTGTCGGACCGGGAATTGACATCCACGCACGGCGCGAAGTTGACAGTGCAGCCGGCCTCACGCAGCGACCAGCCGATGGCTGCCGCGGTGTCGCGGGTGGTGTCAACGTCGTCCAGCCGCCCCAGCACAGCGTTGCCAGGGAACGGCGCGCCAGTCGCCGCAAAGAGCCGTGTCACATCACCGGCTTCCTCATCCACAGCGATGATCGCGTACGGGTTCGCGGCCATGATCGAATCGGTCAGGGCCCGCAGCTGCTTGGGTGAGGAGATGTTCTCCGCAAAGAGGCAGACACCTCCTAATCCCGCCCTGAGCCGCTCCCGTAGCCAGCTGGGCAGTACTGTCCCGGCGAACCCAGGCAGCAGAGTTCCGAGCAACGTTAAAAGCCCTGCCAGCTCGGTTTGCCCTGATAAGTCTCGATGTAGTACGAGGCGAGCTGAAGGCGCGAAGCCGCTGCGGTGTCCAGCAACACCGTGACATGTGGATGTAGCTGCAGCGCCGTAGCGGGCCACATCGCGGAGACGGATCCCTCGACGAGCTGATGGATGGCTTCCGCTTTTCCTCGCCCCGAAGCCACGAGCACGATGTGGCGAGCCTCGAGAATGGTGCCAATACCTTGGGTCAGGCAGTGCTGTGGAACAGCGTCCACGTCCCCGCCGAAGAATCGAGCGTTGTCCCTGCGGGTCTGGCTGGTCAGTGTCTTGATCCGGGTTCGCGACGCGAGCGAGGAGCCTGGTTCATTGAAGGCGACATGACCGTCGGTGCCGATGCCAAGAATCTGGAGGTCGACACCGCCGGCGTCAGCTATCGCGTGCTCGTACGCGTCACAAGCCGTCGCCAGGTCCTCGGCCAGTCCATCCGGCCCCGATACCTGAGCCGGATCGATATCCACCTTGTCGACGAACTCGGCTTGGATGACATTGCGGTATCGCTGCGGATGATCTGCCGGCAGCCCGACGTATTCATCAAGCATGAATGCTCGCGCGCTCGCCAGCGACAAGGCACCCTGCGCCACGCGGCGGCCGAGTTCGTCATAGATGATCAAGGGACTTGATCCGGTCGCGACGCCAAGCACAGCTTCCGGCCGCGCCCGGACGAGCTCATCGATCGCGTCGGCAGCCAACTTTCCTACCTCGTCGCGGGTCGTAGTGATGACAACTTCCATCGCCTACTGCTCCCGCTCCCCGACCAACTGCCCGCCGATCCAGACACTCCGTACCTGCCAGTCCTTGTCGAACAGGACAGCGTCGCCGACATATCCCGGCTCTAGGCGTCCGAACTCATCGTCGACTCCCAGGATCCGAGCGGGGATGACTGTTGCGGCTTCGATGACCTCGAGAGGTGTCAGGCCCACGGTCTGTACGCCGTAGCCGACCGCAGCGTCCAAGGTGAGTGTGGAACCAGCAATCGAAGTCCCTCCGATGACCCGCGCAACGCCGCCGGCAACCTCAACATCCAGGTTGCCCAGGTGGTATCTCCCGTCCCCGCCGCCTGCGGCTGCCATTGCATCGGAGACCAGGGCCACTCGTCCGGGAGCCAGCCGGTAGAGCATCCGAATAACCTCCGGTCGCACATGGATACCGTCATTGATCACCTCCAGCCGAACACCGGAGTCCTCGACGAATGCAAGCACTGGCCCGGGCGCGCGATGATGCACGCCGGGCATCCCGTTGAAGGTATGGGTGAGGAGGGTTGCCCCCTCATCGATCGACGCCCGCGCTTGTTCGTACGTCGCCGCGGTGTGACCAGCCGCGACGACCACACCCGCTTCCCGGAACATCGCTCGCCGACTTCGCGAAATTGGTCCGCTCCGGTGCCATCGTGACTTGGCGCAGCGTGCCGTCGGCCGCGCTCAGCAACTGCTCAACCAGGTCCGGATCGGGGTCGCGAAGCAGCGATGGGTCGTGCGCCCCGCAGTACTTGCGGGACAAAAATGGGCCTTCGAGATGGATCCCGAGGATCGTGGGGTCTCGTCGGGTCTCGGCCGCTGCGACCTGGATCTGAGAGATCAAATCTTCCGGTGTTGCCGTAACCAACGAGAGCAACTGACGAGTCACACCGTGCTCGCGGTGCAGCCGGCTTGCCGTACGAATGGCCTCGCGGCCGTCACCGTACGAGGCTCCGGCGCCTCCGTGGTTGTGGATGTCGATCAGCCCTGGGGTGAGAATGTGGCCCGCGCCGTCCAGCACATCCGCGTCGTCTCCGGCGAGCTCACGCCAGCCGTTGCCGGTTCCGGTGGCAAGCACCCGACCGTCTGCGAAAGCGACAAAGGCGTCGGAACGGTCCACAGCTGCGCTGATCAACCGGACCGAGTGAATAACGGCGGTGGCGACGCCCATGGCCCTGGACAATACGCTGACGGGTGGGAGAGCGCTCTCGGCCGGGGTAACGCCGTGCCAGACTTCGGCCTATGGCCTGGCACGTCTCAACAGAGATTGCTGACCAGCCGTCGGCGTGGGCGCGGGCCGCAAGTCTCGCAATCACCGAACCCACTCGTGACGCTTTTCCTGAGCCTGGTCAGCGGGTGGCCGTCATAGGGTGCGGGACCTCGTTCTTCATGGGCCAGAGCTTCGCCGCGCTGCGGGAACGTTCCGGCCACGGCGAAACCGACGCGTTCCCCGCGTCAGAATTCCCGACCCACCGCTCCTATGACGCCGTCGTCGCACTGTCCCGCAGCGGCACAACTACAGAGGTGCTCCGGCTGCTCGAGACCCTGCGGAACGGAACCGGCCCGCGTACGGTCGCGATCACCGCCGACCCCGCAGCACCGGTCGTCGAGCTGGCGGATCATCACGTGATCTTGGACTTCGCCGACGAGAAATCCATCGTGCAAACCCGGTTCGCTACCACGTCCCTGGCCTTGTGGCGGGCCTGGCTGGGCGAAGACCTCACCGATGTCATCGATCAGGGACGATCCGCATTGACCGCTCCGTTGCCGCCGCGCGCGCTCGACTCTGCCCAGTTCACGTTCCTGGGCAGCGGCATGTCCGTCGGGATCGCGAACGAGGCCGCACTGAAGCTGCGCGAAGCCTCCCAGTCCTGGACGGAGTCCTACCCGGCCATGGAGTTTCGTCATGGTCCGATCAGTGTGGTTGGTCCGGCCTCGACGGTGTGGGTGTTTGGCCCGCCTCCATCAGGGCTGCTCAAAGACCTGGAGGTGACCGGCGCGTACGTGGAAGACAGCGGTCTTGACCCGATGGCGGACCTGATCAGGGCCCAGCGGTTAGCGGTGGCGCTCGCGGAGACCAAGGGCCTCAATCCCGACGAGCCCCCGCACCTGGCTCGCTCAGTCCTGCTTTCCTGACATGACCGATCTCGTCATGGGCGTCGATGTCGGAGGTACGACGGTCAAGGCCGCGCTCCTCGATTCGGACGGGCGCGACTACGGTCGCTGCGAGCAACCAACGCCCAGAGACGAAGGCCCGGACGCCGTCGTCGCAACAATGATCGACACCGTCGTCGAGCTGCGAAACCACGTCCCTGAGGCCGGCCGGCTGCGGGCGGTGGGCCTGGTAGTTCCTGGTGTTGTGGATGCGCAGCACGGTATTGCCGTCTATGCCACCAACATCGGCTGGCGGGACCTACCCATCCGCCAGATCGTGTCGGAGGCAGTTGGTCTGCCGGTGATCTTGGACCACGACGTACGGGCGGCGGGACTGGCCGAGCTCGAATTGGGTGCCGGCCGCGGGGCGCATGAGATGCTCTTCGTCGCGCTAGGCACTGGCATTGCTGCGGCCGTGATCACCAGAGGTCAGCTGGCAACCGGTGCAACTGGGATGGCCGGTGAACTTGGCCACCTGCCGGTCGTCCCCGACGGAGAATGGTGCGCCTGCGGGCAACGCGGATGTACCGAAACCTATGCCAGCGGAGCCGCCCTCTCCCGCCGTTACTCCGCCATCAGCGGAATCAGCGGCGTCCCTGCCAGCGATGTGATCGGCCGGGCAAGCGTCGGCGACGACATGGCCCGGCGAATCTTCAGCGATGCCGTCACAGCCCTGGGTAGGGCGTTGGTGAACTACGTATTGATCATGGACCCCGAAATGATCATCATCGGTGGTGGCTTGGCCGACTCCGGCGCAGCCCTGCTAGACCCGCTCACCCGCGAGGTACAAGGCGGCCTCGCATGGCGGTCGGCCCCAACGATCTCGGGTGGCAGATTCGGTGCTGACGCCGGGCGCCGCGGGGCTGCGCTACTTGCCTGGCGCATGCTGAATGAGGCAGCACCGTGAGGGGCGAGCCGGGCTGAGTTTCGGTGCACTGGTACACCGGATATGAACACCGTTCTTGGAGGTGGTGAATCGATGCGAGCGTCCATCTCGCTGGGCCGCATTGCCGGCATCCGCGTCGGGATCAATGCCAGCGTCTTTCTCATTGTGGCGATCTTGGTCGCTGGGCTGGCCACCGGGCAATTGCCCAATGCTTTTCCGGGGCGCAGCATCGTTGCCTACGTCATCGCGGCCATCATCGCGGCCGTGCTGTTCCTTGCCTCGCTGCTGGCCCACGAGCTCGCGCACTCGTTGGTTGCCCGCCGCAACGGCATCGAGGTCGAGAGCATCGTGTTGTGGTTGCTGGGTGGCGTCGCGCAGCTGAAAGGCGAGGCCAAAACCCCGGGCGCGGACTTTCGTATCGCTATCGTCGGCCCGCTGACCAGTTTCGCGCTGGCCGTCATCTTCGGTCTCGCAGCTGGCGGCGTCAGTTGGCTTGGCACCGCAGGCCTGCCCTTCGGCGTACTCGCCTACCTGGCTGCGACCAACGCGATGCTCGCGGTATTCAACCTCATCCCGGCGGCCCCGCTGGACGGCGGTCGGGTGTTGCGGGCGGCCTTGTGGCGCTGGCGAGGTAACCGCCAGGCCGCTGCGGTGAGCGCTGCCCGCGCGGGTCGGTTTGTCGGCTTCGCACTGATCGCCCTCGGCGTGCTCCAGGTGGTGACCGGTTTCGGACTGGGTGGTGTCTGGCTCGCGCTGATCGGCTGGTTCGTGGTGAGTGCCGCAACCGCCGAGGAGCAGCAGGCCCGGCTCAGCGGCCAGCTGGCTGGTGTCGCTGTGGGCCAGGTGATGACGGCAACGCCCGTCGTTGTCGACGCCAACCTCACCGTGGAGGAATTCATTGCGCGAGTGGCGTTGACTCAGCCGTTCTCCACGTACCCGCTCGTTGATCTTCAGGGTCGACTCACCGGCCTGGTGACCCTTAACCGGATACGCGCCGTGCCACCCGAATCGCGTGCCAGCACTCGACTGCGGGACATCGCTTGTGCGCCGGCGGAGGTTCCTGTTGCGCGTGCCGAGGAGCCAATCGTTGAGCTCATGGAACGGATGCAGGGCTGCAGCGACGGCCGCGCAGTGGTGGTAGACGCCGAGGGACGAGTCATCGGCGTGGTCTCCCCCACCGACGTCGCCCGCGCCTTGCAGGTGGCCGACTTACGCTCACTGGATACTTACCCCACGGCCTCAGGTGCAGACCTGACGTCGATGCCGCCACAGTGGAACCCACCTGGACGCTGACGACAGAAGCCTGCGGTTTGTCGCCACGGTGACAGACGCATGCGGCCTTAGTGTCAGGTCATGATCAGGGTTTGCTTCGCCGGGATCACCGGCTGGACCGCACCACCAATTCTGAAAGCCGTAGATGCCGCAGACGACCTCCGTCTGATCTCCGGAGTATCCCGATCCTCGGCAGGCTGCAGAGTTGCCGACGCCACGCGATCACGGTCCGAGGGATTGATCTACGCCTCGGTTGCTGAGGCACTCGATGCTGCGGAGGCCGATGTGCTGGTCGATTACACCAGCGCGTCCGCCGTACGTCAGAACGTGTGGACGGCGGTACAAGCCGGCGTCCATGTGGTCGTCGGCTCCAGCGGTCTCACCGCCGATGACTACACAGAGCTCGACCAGTTGGCACGCAACACAGGTGTAGGCGTCGTGGCCGCAGGTAACTTCTCGGTGATGGCGGCGATCTTGCAACGAGCCGCCGTCCTGGCTGCCGCTCATCTGGACCATTGGGAGATCCTCGACTACGCCAGCGCTGGAAAGCCTGACGTACCCAGCGGCACCGCCCGAGAGCTAGCCGACACCCTGGCACAGATCCGTACGCCGGAAGTGGCAGTGCCGGTCTCAGACGTGGTTGGTCCTCGCGAAGCGCGTGGAGTGGACGTTGCCGGCACCCAAATCCACTCGGTGCGGTTGCCGAGTTTCGCGGTCAGCACCGAAATCGTCTTCGGCGGCGCCGGAGAGCGGCTGATCATGCGCCATGACCCGGGTGAGAGCCCTGAGCCATACGTACCCGGCACGTTGCTCGCCATCCGGAAGGTAGCGGAGGTACCGGGGCTGCGCCGAGGACTGGATACGCTGCTCTTCGGCCCGAGGAGTGAATCACATGGCTGACGACGCCCCGTGGGTAAAAGAACGAGAACCGAGCGTTGATCGAGTCATCGCGTTCAGCGACGGCGTCGTAGCAATTGCGATCACATTGTTGATCTTGCCGCTCACCGACATCGAAGCTCGCCCCGGCGCCAGCCTGGGCCAGGTCATTGGTGAGAACCAGCCCGCACTGTTTGCGTTCGGCCTGTCGTTTTGGGTGATTGCGAACTACTGGACCATTCACCACAACATGTTCGCACCGGTTCGACACCATAGTCCGGGACTCATCGGGCTCAACATGTTATGGCTTGCCGCGATCGTCTTCCTGCCTTTTCCGACAGCACTGATCGCGGACCGTATTGACGGCGGCTTCGGCACGCTCTACATCGGCACCTTGCTCGTCGTCTCTGTGCTGAACCTTCTCATCGCCAACTATCTCGTCCGCCACCCGGAATTGACCGATCGCCAGGAAACCGATAAGAGCCGCGATCACGCTGCGCAAAGTGCTGTCGTCATTGGGGTGCTCGTTGCCGCCGCAGTGGTCTCGCTCTTCTTTCCCCGCGCCGGGATCTTGGCGCTGCTCCTGCTCTTTCCTGCTCAGGCCATTGCCGGACGACGCGGAGCGAGGACGTCAAGGAAGCGATGAGGCCCTGAAGTGCGAACTCGCTATGGCGTGGCCAACGCAGGTTGCGCCAATCCGGCTTCTAGGTCAAGAAGTAGACGCTTGCGAGGCAGGCCGCCGCCGTAGCCCGTAAGTGCGCCGGACGCCCCGATGACTCGATGGCACGGCACGATCACCGCGATGGGGTTGCGCCCATTGGCCAGGCCGACAGCACGCGAAGCTCCTGGTCGGCCAATCTGTGCCGCAATCTCGCTGTAACTGCGGACCTCTCCGTACGGAATGGTCTGCAACGCCGCCCACACCTCACGCTGGAAGGGTGTTCCCGCCGCGCTGAGCGGAAGGTCGAACTCGGTCCGCTGCCCCGCGAAGTACTCCTCGAGTTGCCGGCGCGCCTCCTCAAAACGCGCGGGATCCTCGACCCAACCGGCGCTCGGCTCGGTCTGCTCGTCTAGGTCGGCGTCCATGATCACGCCGGAGATGCCTTCCTCGTCGGCCGTCAGCAGCAGCGGCCCGAGCGGGCTGTCGATCATGGTCCAATAAGTCGTCGTATCAGTCATGCTCGGTTTCCTTTCTCATTGTTTCCTTTCATCCCTTCGGCAGTCGTCGACGTCCAAAGATGCATCTGCGCATAGGACCGCCACGGTCGCCACGCCTCGGCAACTTTGGTCGCAGCGGCGGAATCATCTGGCAGACCGGCCCGCACCAGGCCGTGCCGAACACCCAAGTCACCGACCAGAAACACGTCGGGATCAGCCAGCGCGCGCATCCGGACATAGCCTGCCGTCCACGACCCGATGCCGGCAATCTCAGTCAGCTCGCGTTCGACCTCGGCCCGGTCAGCGCCAGGGTCGAGACGGATTCGGCCGTCAGCGAGCCGGGCGGTCAGCTCGTGCATGGTGCGCTGACGCCGCGCCGGCATAGGGAAATCGCTCGGATCCACCGCGGCCAGTGCATCGGAGGTCGGGAAGACATGGGTGACCCCTCCGACCGGAGTATCAAGAGGCTTGCCGTACGCCTGAACGAGGCGCGCTGCTACCCGGCGGGCGGCTGCCACGGAAACCTGCTGACCGAGCACGGCCCGGACGGCCAATTCGTCCCCGTCCACCGCACCCGGAACCCGGATGCCAGGTACTGCTCTGACCAGCGGCGCCAGAGCCGGATCGGCCGCCAGCACCTCGTCGACGGCCACGCTGTCGGCGTCCAGGTCGAACAGTCTGCGACAGCGAGCAACAGCGGCCGTCAGATCACGAAAGTCAGAGAGTCGCAAGGTGGCCCGCAGATGGCCAGTAGCCGGGGTCAGCTCGGCGACACCGGTGCCATGCGGCAGGACAAGACTGCGCCGATACGTTCCGCCGTCGACCTCCTCGACGCCGGGCACCGCTCGCGCCCCGAGGAATGCCACGATGCCTGTCAGGTCGGCAGGCCGCCGGTAGGGCAGCCGGAGCTCGATGGGACCGGCGATAAGGCGATGGGCGCCAGGACCGCGTCGCGAGCGGCGCCGCAGGTCACTGGGCGTCGAGGCGAAGATCTCGCGCATGGTGTCGTTGAATTGCCGAATACTGGCGAAACCCGCGGCGTAGCTGACGTCGGTCACCCCTAGGTCGGTGGTCTCCAGGAGGATCCGCGCGGTCTGGGCACGCTGGGCGCGGGCCAGTCGGAGCGGCCCAGCGCCAACCTCCTGGGAGAGGGCGCGGTGGATCTGACGTTCGCTATAGCCCAGTCGCGCTGCGAGTCCGGCTACCCCCTCGCGATCCACAATCCCGTCCGCCACAAGGCGCATGGCCCGGCCCACGAGATCGGCTCGCAAGTTCCATTCCGGCGCGCCGGGGCTGACGTCGGGCCGGCATCGCCGACAAGCGCGGTAGCCGGCGGTCTGCGCTTCCGCCGCGGAGCGGTAGAACTGTACGTTTTCACGCTTCGGCGTACGCGCTGGGCAACTAGGCCGGCAATAGATTCCGGTAGTCCGCACCGCAGTAAAGAACATCCCGTCGAAGCGTTCGTCGCGGCTGCTTACCGCCCGATAGCAGGTTTCGTGGTCGAGCACGCCTCCAACTGTGCCCCAAGAACGAGCTCATGCACTAGCGGAAATCGGACATCGGAAATTGTTCACGGAAGGCCGCTTACAACAGTCCTCAAAGTCGGCTCCTTTGAGGCTGAGTGAGCTATCTCCAACCGCTCGCGCGGGCTAGCCGCCTAGAGTGAGTGAATGGCGACGAGGGCAGCCATCCTCTTATCGCCGGGACCATGGTGGAAGTCACCGGCAATGATCGACGGCCTGCTCGGGTACGCGGTGGCCATGGCGGTCGGAGTCGCTGTCTTCAGCCGAGCCGGTGACGGCCGGCCGGACTCTTGGCCGGCGTACGTTTTCGCCCTGGGTTTCGGATTGATCTTGCTGATCCGGCGGAGATATCCGGTGCAGGTGTTGATCATCACCTCAATCGGCATCTGCGCGTACTACGCGCTGCAATACCCGCCCATCGGACTGGCTCTACCGATTGCTGCGGCGCTGTTCTCAGCCGCAGAAGCTGGCTTCCTGCGGATCAGCATCGTTGTCTCGGTGGGCTTGGTCGGATTGGCCGTCTATTTCCAAATCGCCGGCGGGCGAGAAGTCGCCCCGCTGCTCGGCTATGAGCTCCCTCCAGTGATCGCGTTGATGGGGGCGTCGCTGGCGTTGGGCGACGGAGTGCGGTCCAGACAACTGCTCAAGGAATCGCAACGTGTTCAGGAACGCCAAGCCAGAGTGGAGCTGGAGCGTCGTGCGACCGAACAGCGCAACGCGGAACGGCTGCGGCTTGCTCGGGACCTGCATGACGCGCTCGGCCACAATGTCGCGATGATCTCGCTGCAATCCGCCGTCGCCGCCGAGGCCTTGCCGGCACAAGTGCCGGAGGCGCAGCGCGCCGTCGCTGAAATCCGCAGCATCAGCGTCGCCACCATGGCAGAGCTACGCAGCACCGTGCGAGGACTCCGATCACTGGACGCAGCCGTCGAGCTGCCGGCCGGCCTCGAGGACCTCCCAACGCTTGCCGAGCAGGCCCGCGGCAACGGTCTGGATGTGCGGATGGTCCAGAGCGATGAGAGTACCGAGATACCCGAAGCGCTGGGCCAGGCCGCGTACCGAATTGTTCAGGAGGCGCTGACCAACGTCATTCGACATGCGAACGCCGCGCAGGCGGAGGTGATTCTTGATCACGGTCCTGACGCATTGATCATCACTGTTCGCGATGACGGGCAAGGTGCAGCAGAGCTCCGCGCCGGCAACGGCATCCGAGGCATGCAGGAGCGAGCCGCCGAGTGGGGCGGCAAGATCACGGTGACCAGCCCCGGCGGTGGTGCCGGCACGATGGTGACCGCCGTATTGCCCTGGCCCTCCGCAGCGGCGCGGTCGGACACATGATTCGGGTCGTATTGGCCGATGATCAGGCCCTGGTGCGAAGTGGGTTGCGCGCCCTGCTCGCGAACAGCGATGACATTCAGGTGGTCGGCGAGGCCGGCAACGGACGCGAGGCCGTCGCGGTTGTGACCCGTACCCAGCCTGACGTCGTGCTGATGGATATCCGGATGCCCGGGCTCGACGGGATCGAGGCGACCCGGCAGCTGACCGCGGATCCGCACTTGTCCGACGCAGCGATCATCATGCTGACCACCTTCGATGAGGATGATCAGATCTTCGCCTCGATCCGGGCCGGCGCTTCCGGCTATCTGCTCAAGGACGCCGAGCCGGACGACCTGCGCGAGGCGATCCGGGTGGTGGCCGCCGGGGACGCCTTGCTCTCGGCATCGGTGACGCGAAAGGTGATGGAGGGCATCGTCTCCGGGCCTGCGGGTGTGGCGGATCATGGCCGGCTGCACGAGCTGACCGTACGGGAACGCGACGTGCTTGCTGGTGTCGGCCGCGGCCTGTCGAACGACGAGATCGCTGCGGAAATCCACATCAGCCCCGCGACTGCACGGACCTACGTCAGCCGGATGTTGACCAAGCTGGGAGCGCGGGATCGCGCCCAACTGGTTGTCATCGCGTACGAGACAGGCCTCGTGAAACCCGGGCGACACCTGGAAACACCTAGCTGACCCTGAGCCGGCGTACGTCGACAAGCGACCGTATTCGTCGCTTTCAGCGAGTGGGGAAGAGCGAACCAGATTTCTACCGTGGTGGGCGTTCTGATCCCCGAGCACGGAGAAACTCATGTCTACCCGTCTCAGCCGCCGCACCTTGCTGGCTAGCATGGCGGCGCTGCCCACCCTTGCACTTGCTCGGTTGCGAGTACGACCGCACCACCGCTGATTCGATCACTACCGTCGACACCCTCGATTTCGCCAACCGGCTCCGGATACCCCACTGGCTCAGTCTGAAGTCGATGCCGACGGTGTCCGCGTCTTCCAGCTGAGCGCGTTACCGCTGGATCGGCCGAGTTCCTCCCCGGTATGGCAACGCCGACCTGGGGATACACCGACGGTCGCTATGGCGCCGGCTATCTCGGTCCTACCTTGCGGGCGGCCCGGGGCGAGCGCGTCCGGGTCATTGATCGAGAATCGGCTATCCGAGATCACCACCGTGCACTGGCATGGCATGCACCTTCCCGCACGCAGTGACGGTGGCCCGCATCAGCCCATCGCCGCTGGAGAGCGATGGCAGCCCGAGTGGTCGATCGAGCAGCCGGCGGCAACGCTGTGGTATCACCCGCATCCGCATGGCGAGACCGAGGCACAGACGACTCGTGGGCTGACCGGCTTGTTCTATCTCGACGACGGCAGCAATCCCGAGCTGCCGCGGAGGTACGGGATCGACGACATCCCGATCATCCTGCAAGACCGCAGCTTCGACTCGCGCGGGCGATTCCTGCTTCGCGACCGCGCTGTCACCGGCCTGTTGGGCGACACGATCTTGGTGAACGGGACGTACAACCCGCATCTGCCTGTCACGACCCGTCGGGTCCGGCTCCGCCTCCTGAACGCCTCGACAGCCCGCATCTACCACCTGGCCTTCGCCGACGAACGCGAGTTCGCCGTCATTGCGACCGACTGCGGCTTCCTACCTGCGCCCAGGAGGACCCGCCGCCTGCTCCTCTCCCCCGCCGAACGAGCCGAGGTCCTCGTCGAGGTGCGGCCGAGCGAGCGGCTGGTGCTCCGCTCGGTGCCATGGGACCTGAACATGATCACCCCACTGACCAATGGTGCCGGCGGCAATGATCATCTTGATCTGTTGCAGCTCCGGGCTGGCCCCTCGCCTGACTGCGAGCGGTCGCGTTCCAGAACAGCTGGATACCGCTTCCGCGGTGACCCTTGATCATGTGGTGGCTCGCCGGACCTTTCAGCTCGACGGCCGCGAGATCAACGGTCAACAGATGGAGATGTCGCGAATCGACACCGTGGTCGGCGCCGGCACCACCGAGCTGTGGACGATTCAGAACACGCACAACCAGCCGCATAACTTCCACATCCACGGTCTGGCTTTCCAGATCGTCCCGGATGGGGCGACCAGTGCCGATCCCGGACTCGGTTGGAAGGACACGGTGCTGCTCGCCGCCGGCGAGTCGGTGCGGCTGGCCGATCGCCTTCCCGCCGTACCGGGACCCGCTGACGCCGTACATGTATCACTGCCACCTGATGTGGCACGAGGACGAGGGGATGATGGCGCAGTTCACCGTGGTCGATCCCGATCAGGTGGACACGGCACCGCGGACCCTTGATGTCGATCACGATCACCTGGCAGCCGGCCATGATCACGGCTGATCATCTTCAGACTTCCAACCACTCCAGCAAGGAGCCACAGCTATGTCCACCGGCAATCTGCCATCACACGCACCAAGCACCAGTCAAGCGACGTCCAGCAATGATCATTGCCCTCATCCCCGCTGGCGCAATCCTGGGCTTCCTCGGTGGGCTGCTGATCGAGATCATTGTCGGCCTCATCGCCGGGACGGCATTCAGCGCTGATCATCCGGCGAGGTTCTCCTGGCGCTTCCTCGGCTCGCTACCCGGCCTTGGAGCATTGATCGGCGCAATCTTGGCACCCATCCTGTACGCCCGCGCGCGTCGCAGCTAACTCAGGCCGACCCGCAGACACGCCGACCTCGTAGCGTCTCTAGGCTGTGGCGCATGGACGACTCCGACATCCTCGCGCGCATTCGTGAAATGGTCGATGCTGAACATGAGCTGCGCCACGAGATGCAGGAAAACCCTGGCGAGGTCACCGATGCCGCGCAGCGGCTTCATGAGCTCGAAGAGTCCCTCGACCAGTTCTGGGACCTGTTGCGTCAGCGGCGCGCCCATCGGGAGTTTGCGCAGGATCCCAATGACTCGCGGACGAGACCTCGGCAACAGGTGGAGGGATACCTGCAGTAAGGCCTACTGCCGGTACGCCGCAACGGTCCACGCCAGATGTCCTGACCTGACCAGGCTGGATTCCACCAGGTCCAGCCGCTGCCCGATGGCTCGCAGCAGCCGTCGCGAGGACCACGTTCTGGCGTAGATCGAGATGATCACTACGCCGTCCGGCGGGAGCTGGCGCGCGTAATGCAGCACAGCTCCGATCGGGTCGGGCAGGTAGTAGATGACCTCATTCATCACGACGGCATCGGGTGGCTGGTCGGCGACGAACGTCGACCCATCTGCGCAGACGAAGTGCGTGCGTACGTCTGACTTGGGTGCGGCAAGCGCGATGGATTGCTCACAGTTGTCCACGCCGAGGTATCGGCCATAGGTCAGGCCTTCCTGCAGGATTCCCTGCGAGCAGCCGACATCGAGAACAAAGCCGTCTCGGGCGTACCGCTCCGTCACGCGCCGGACAGCTTGGTAGCGTGCCGCTTCGTTGCTTTCCCGAAGTCGCTGCCAGCTGTCCTTCCGGTTCTCTTTGGCGTTGTCACGCACCAGGATCGATTTCACGAGAAACAGCGGTATTGGCGCTATCGATCCGAGCCCAGCAGCCGCCTTGCTGTGCAGCAACCGGGCCACGACGGTTTCTCGAGTAGCCAGCGCCGACCTATCTGCTCTTGTCGTCATCGGCCTCCTCCTACTCGAAACGCGAGGGATCTCCCGCTCCCCGGCGTACGATCAAGGCTTCGCCGTCGGACAGATCAACCACGGTAGTCGGGATCTCGCCACATTGCCCGGAATCCACGACTCCATCGATCACATGATCAAGGCGCTCCATGATCTCCCAGCCCTGCGTCAGTGGCTGCTGCTCGCCAGGCATGATCAAGGTGCTGGACACCAAAGGTTCACCTAGCCCAGCCAAGATCGCCTGGGCAACTGCGTGATCAGGAATTCGGACTCCGACCGTGCGTCTCTTGGGGTGCAGCATCCGGCGCGGCACATCGCGAGTCGCCGGCACGATGAAGGTGTACTGCCCGGGTGTCGATGCCTTGAGGGCACGAAAGATCACATTGTCGAGGTGGACGAATCGGCCAAGCTGATTGAAGTCTGCGCACACCAAGGTGAAGTGATGTTGGCTGTCGAGTTGTCGGATCTCCCGGATCCGGTCCAGGCCCTCTTTGTTATCCAGCTGGCAGCCGAGCGCGTAGCAGGAATCTGTCGGGTACGCGACCAGCCCGTCGGCGCGAATCAGCTCGACCACCTGGCCGATCGTGCGCGGCTGAGGGTTGTCTGGGTGGACGTCGAAGTAGCGGGCCACGAGAGGGAGCCTAGTATTGCTCGCCCCATGGGGCGAACCAACGCGCGGCGAGAGCGGCGCAGCAAAACCTCAGACAGCTTGGACCGATTGTCGCAAGCAAAATGAAACTTAACGTGAAGTTTAGGTAAGAGACTAGACTGATCATCGTGCTGCACCGGACAGACCTGCTGACGATTGGCGAGTTGGCAGCACGCTCCGGATTCGCACAGTCAGCGCTGCGATATTACGAAAATCTGGGCTTGATCACCTCGACGCGAACCTCCGGGAAACCAGCGCCGTTACGAGCGAGCCACACTGCGCCGCTTGGCGTTCATCCGCTCGGCGCAGCGTGTCGGGTTGTCCCTGGACGAGATCACCGAGGCGCTGCGGACGCTACCTGGGAGTCGTACGCCGACCAAGGCCGACTGGACGCGGCTGTCTCATCAGTGGCGTGGTCGGCTCAACGAGCAGATCGAAAGGCTGGAGCGGCTGCGCGATCGATTGGACAGCTGCATTGGCTGCGGCTGTCTGAGTCTGCAACGGTGCACGCTGCAGAATCCCGATGATTACGTGAGCTCTCGCGGGCCAGGTGCGGTCTATCTCGATCCGTCCAAGGACTGACCGGCTGAGGAGACGACGGCCCGGCAGCTGATGCGGCTCGGATAAGTTTACGAGCATGGTCAACAAGGTGGCAATGCTTACTGCGGGCGGCTTCGCGCCGTGCCTGTCAGCAGCGATCGGCGGGCTGATCGAGCGCTACACGGCGGTCGCTCCGGATGTCGAGATCATCGCCTACCGATACGGCTATGAGGGCCTGCTCAAAGGTGACTCGATCCCCGTTACGCGGATCGTCCGCGAACACGCGGCACGCCTCGACGCCTTCGGCGGATCGCCCATTGGAAATTCCCGAGTCAAGCTCACCAACGCATCCGACCTTGTGAAGCGGGGTTTGGTTGCCGATGGAGTCGACCCACTGCAGGCGGCGGCCGACCAGCTCACCGCCGACGGTGTCGATGTGCTGCACACCATCGGTGGCGACGACACCAATACCACTGCGGCCGATCTCGCGGCGTTCCTCGCCAGCAACGGTCACGAGCTGACCGTTGTCGGGCTCCCCAAGACCATCGACAACGACATCATTCCGGTACGCCAGTCGCTGGGCGCCTGGACAGCCGCGGAGCAGGCCTCCCGTTTCGCGCAGAACGTCATCGGCGAACACAACTCCGGGTCACGGATGCTCATCGTGCACGAGGTAATGGGCCGCAACTGCGGATGGCTGACCGCGGCCACGGCGCAGGCGTACCGGGAATGGCTGGATTCTCGCGCCTGGCTACCCGAGATCGGGCTCAGTCGGGAGGCCTGGGACGTACACGGCGTGTACATTCCCGAAGCCGTTTTCGATCTCGACGGGGAAGCGCTGCGGCTCAAGGAAGCCATGGATCGGATCGGCTCGGTCAACCTCTTCGTCTCCGAGGGTGCGGGCCTGGACACGATCTTGGCCGAGCTGGAACGATCCGGTGCGGACGTTCCGCGAGATCCGTTTGGCCACGTCAAGATGGACCAGATCAACCCGGGTGCATGGTTCGGAAGCAAGTTCGCGGAGCGGCTCGACGCGCACAAGGTGATGGTGCAGAAGTCTGGATACTTCTCCCGATCAGCCGCCGCCAATCCGCGTGATCTTGCCTTGATCAAGTCCATGACCGACCTGGCGGTTGACTGCGCCCTGCGAGGTGAGCCCGGCTTGATCGGGCACGACGAGGAGCGCGGCGACGAGCTTCGTGCCATCGAATTCGACAGGGTACGAGGCGGCAAACCGTTTGATATCGACGCGCCGTGGTTCTCGGCGTTGCTGGACGGCATCGGTCAGCCGAGCACCCAGCTTGCGACCGCCACTGACGGTCCGGTCAGGACTTGGGCTTCTTCCTGCCGCGTATGGCCGCGGACAACACGTACGCGAGCGCTGCGCCCAAGCCAACTCCGGTGGCCGCTCCAGTGACGTACCCGGCGCCCATGCCAACACGAACGGATCGAACCGCCACCTCTTCCGGCACGACATTCGGCGGCTCCTCCAGGTTTTCCGCAGCGTCCGACGCGGGTGCAATGACGGGCTCTTCCTCGGCAGGAACCGGAACGGCCTCGTGGTCCGCAGTAGCGATCCAGGCTGCGATGAACAAGACGAGCTGAGCGAAGATGTTGAAGAACAGCATGACCACGATCACGGGCCCGAAGATCACCGCGGCGACATTGCCGCGAAAAGCACTGATCAGGTAGCTGGCGACGAATTGCAGAGCAACGAGGGCTATGGAACCCAAGAGTGCCCCGCGCCGTACCACGGACCACGGCTCACGAGTCTCCGGCAACACGGTGTACAGGTACATGAAGATCAGCCACCCGGCGCCGATCGAAACCACAATCGAGGTGACCCGAAGCAGCGGCGCTATCCAGGGCTGATCACTGAGTCCCAGCCATCCGACCACTATGTTCGCGAGGGAGGTGGACAGTGAGGAGAGACCGAACATCACCGCCATCCCGACCAGCAGGCCCAGTAGCAGCACAAGGTTGCCGAGTGTCTTGCGCACGATGTTGATCTTCTGAGGCCGAAGGTCGAATCCGGGTCGCCACTGAGTCCGAACCGCATTCTTCAGATGGCCCATCCACTTGGCGCCGGTGTAGAGAGCCACCACCAAGCCGATGAGGCCAATGGTCCAGAACTGACTGAGTGCGGTATTGACCAGATCGAGGACCTTTTGCCGCGTGGCTGGTTCGGCCCTGCCCAGGGCGTCTGCTACGGCATTGGCGACGTTGTCCAGCAGGCCGGGCTGAAGCACGGTGAGCACCAAGCCAGTGACCGAAAAGGCCACCATCAAGACCGGCACGATTGCGAGCACCGAAAAATAGGCGGTCGCCGCCGCAAACTGTGAGCCGAGCCTGTTGAGATAGCGCTCTACCGTACGAATGAGGTGTGCGATCCAGGGCCGCTGCTGGAGCCGCTCGACGCTCTCCGGCACCGCAACCATTGATGTCCTTTCTGTCCAGCCCAGCCTTCCCGCCGACGCTATCGCTCCGCTAGCCGTGCGCGAGCCACAAGGACGTCACCGACATCGCGAGGAGCAACGGTACGAGGACCGCACCGCGGGCGGCGAAACGCCTCCAGGACACCGCAACGCCGGCGGAGCGGCAGCGCGCCGCCCAGAGCAGGGTCGCGAGGCTCGCCCAGGGCGTGATGAGAGGTCCGGCGTTGACGCCCACCAGAAGGGCGGCCAGCCGTAGCGGCGAGGCATCGGCGGCCGGCTCCAGGGCAAGGTAACTCGGCAGGTTGTCCACCAGGTTCGCCCCGACGGCGCCCACCCCGCAGAGTTGCGCCAGTGCCACCCCGGACGAACCGTGCCCAGCAGCTCGGCCGAGAGCAGCGAGCGACGCGCCGATCGCACAGCCGACTGCGAGGATGGCGGCTGCAACTGCCGAAGCGACGACAACCGGGGTCACCAGCACTGCGGTGGTGTCGAGAGAAAGCACGGCAGTTGCGGTGACAGCCACCCCGACGATGAGCAGCCACAATCCGAGCACCGAGCCCTGGGCCAGTCGTGCAGCACCCTGCGCAAGGGTCGAGAAGACGCCCAGCCCGTCGGCGAGCTCCGCGACGATGGTGACGCACACCAGAAAAGCCAAGATCGGCCCCACGCGGAGGAGCAAGGATTCCCACTGCACCAGGTCACCCTAGTGTCGTGGAAGCCACTCGAGAGCGCCCTTGACACCTGTCGCGGATACCCCGTTGGCTGTGGGCTATGAGTCCTCTGTTGACCGATTCCGAAGTGTCCCAGCAGCTCACAGGCTTGCCGAACTGGCAGCGCGCCGAAACAGCTGAGCCGGCGATCATCGCGACGTACGAGCTGACCGATTTCGTCGCGGCCCTGGACTTCGTCAATCAGGTCGGCCATGAGGCCGAGCTCATGAACCACCACCCAGACATCGACATCCGCTGGAACACCGTGACCCTGGTGCTGTCCACCCATTCCGAGGGCGGACTCACCGAGCACGACATCGAGCTGGCACGTCGCATCAACGACGTCGCCGGTCAGGACGAATGAGCTAGCCGAACGCTTCCGGCGGCGGGCAGATGCACACCAGGTTGCGATCGCCGTAGCCGCCGTCAATCCGCCCGACGGGTGGCCAGTACTTGTCGAAGCCCTGCGCGTAGAGCGGGCCGGTGTGCAGCCCCGCCGGAAACGCCGCGACCCGCCTGGTGTACGGGTGACTCCACTCCTCCGACGTCAGCTGAGCTTGGGTATGCGGGGCATTGATCAGAGGGTTGTCCTGTCGCGGCCACTCCCCCGATTCGATCTTGGCGATCTCGTCCCGAATGTTGATCATGGCATCGCAGAACCGATCGATCTCTTCCAGGGTCTCGGACTCGGTCGGCTCGACCATCAACGTGCCCGCGACCGGAAAGCTCATGGTCGGTGCGTGGAAACCGTAGTCGATCAGCCGCTTGGCGACGTCGTCGACGGTGATTCCGCTGGCCTTGGTCAGCGCCCGCAGATCAAGAATGCACTCGTGGGCGACCCGTCCGTTGCGTCCGGCGTAAAGCACCGCGTAATGATCATGGAGTCGCTGGGCGACGTAGTTGGCGGCCAGCAGGGCATGTTCGGTGGCCGAGGTCAATCCGTCGGCTCCCATCATCGCGATGTAGGCGTAACTGATCGGCAGGATGCCCGCCGACCCGTACGGAGCCGCCGAGATCGGGCCGATGCCTGTCGTAGGACCGGCCACGTCCAGCATCGGATGGTTGGGCAGGAACGGCGCCAGATGTGCTGCGACGCCAACGGGACCGACACCCGGCCCGCCGCCACCGTGCGGGATGCAGAAGGTCTTGTGCAAGTTGAGATGGCTGACGTCTGCACCGAAGCCGCCGGGCTGCGCCAGACCGAGCAGCGCATTGAGGTTGGCGCCATCCACATAAACCTGGCCGCCCGCGGCATGCACCAGCTCACACAGCTCGACGATTCCTTCTTCGAAGACCCCGTGGGTCGATGGATAGGTCACCATGATCGCTGCCAGTTGATCACGATGCTCGCTGATCTTGGTACGAAGATCGTCCAAGTCCACCGCCCCATCTCCGGCTGCCTTGACGACCACGACCTTGAGGCCAGCCATGGTTGCCGAGGCCGCATTCGTGCCATGTGCTGACGACGGAATCAGACAAATCCGGCGTTGATCATCGCCCCTCGACTCGTGATAGGCGCGAATCGCCAGCAGTCCCGCGAGCTCGCCCTGGCTGCCGGCATTCGGCTGGATCGAGACCTTGGCATAGCCGGTGAGCTCGGCGAGCCAGGACTGCAGTCGCTCGATCAAGACGAGATAGCCCTGGGCATCCTCGATGGGTGCAAACGGATGCAGGTTGGCAAAGCCTGGGTAAGAGATCGGCTCCATCTCGGTCGTAGCATTCAACTTCATCGTGCACGAACCGAGCGGGATCATGCCGCGATCCAGCGCTAGGTCCCGATCCGACAGAGCCCTCAGATAGCGAAGCATCGCTGTCTCGCTGTGGTGAGTGTTGAAAACCGGGTGGGTGAGATAGCTGCTGGCACGCTCACTGCCCGCCAGATTGCCCGCGAATTGCCGGCTGTCACTCCCCTCGACTCCGAAGGCGGTGCGTACCGCACGCAGGTGGGCCGGGGTCGCGTCCTCACCCACCGAAGCACCGACATGGTCATGGTCGACCAGCCGCAGGTGAACCCCAGCGCTCCGGGCCGCAGCGACCACAGCCTGAGCTCGGCCCGGTACTTCGGCGAGCACTGTGTCGAAGAACGCGCCATGGACTACCCGGATCCCGCCCGTCTCAAGATCACCGGCCAGCTCCGTGGCGCGCGCATGAATGGTCTGAGCGATCTCCCGCAAGCCGTTCGGCCCGTGGTAGACGGCGTACATGCTGGCGGTCACCGCGAGCAGTACCTGCGCGGTGCAGATGTTCGACGTCGCCTTTTCCCGGCGGATGTGCTGCTCACGCGTTTGCAGCGCGAGGCGGAACCCAGGCGTGCCATCACGATCCTTGGACACCCCGACGAGCCGCCCAGGAAGGGTCCGTTCCAGGCCAGACCGCACCGAGATGAACCCGGCGTGCGGTCCGCCGTAGAACAGTGGTACGCCGAACCGCTGACTGGATCCGACCGCAATATCTGCACCCCACTCCCCCGGCGGAGTTGTCAACGTCAACGCCATCAGGTCGCATGCCGCGATCACCATGGCGCCGCGTTCGTGGGCCCGATCGGCAATCGTCTGCAGCTCAGTGGTGCTGGCGAGCCGTCCGCTGGCGCCAGGGGTTTGCACCAAGACGGCAAACACGTCGACGTCCTCGATCGCCTCGACCAGAGGCTTGTGGGCCACGACGACCGGTATCCCGAGTGCAGCTGCCCTGGTCGTCACGACCCCGATGGTCTGGGGCAGGGTGTCGCTGTCCAGCAGGATGGCTGCACCCGCTTTGGCGCTGCGACGAGCGAGTGTCATCGCCTCCGCGGCGGCCGTCGCCTCGTCGAGCAAACTGGCTCCGGCTACCGGTAGCGCGGTCAGGTCCGAGATCACGGTCTGAAAGTTGAGCAAGGCCTCGAGCCGACCTTGGCTGATCTCTGGCTGATACGGCGTGTAGGCCGTATACCAGGCCGGCGACTCCAGAACGTTGCGGCGGATCACCGAGGGCGTCACCGTCCCGTGATATCCAAGCCCAATCATCGCCGTCAGCGGTCGATTACGACTCGCGAGCTCACGGAGTTCAGCCAATGTCTCCGACTCTGACAATGCTGGCGGGAGTCGTAACGGCTCCGTGCTGCGGATCGAGCGGGGCAGCGACTGCTCGACGAGCTGCTCGAGATCGGTCAATCCGAGGGCAGCCAGCATCTTCTCGCGATCATCGGCCTGCGGCCCGATGTGTCGACTGCTGAACCGCTGCGACGGAAGCGCACGTGTCGTGGTGTCTGGAAGGGTGGCGGTCATCGATTCCTCTTTTGCGCGTACCGGGGTCAAGTGCTCTCGCACTCCCCCTCTGTTACCCGCGGCTTCAGAGTTGCCATGGCTTACGCGGTCTTGCTGCCTGAGAGGTTCCGGGGATGTTGCACCTTCGGCGCCACCAACCTCAATCGTCGAAGGTGATGGACTCTCCCGCGCCGCCGTTTCGGCAGCGCCCAGACTACTCCGAACTCACACCTCAACGACGGTAATCAACCGAATTGACAGAGTCGGTCCAGATCGACGATCACCGACATGTCAAGCAGTCCAGCGGGTGAGCCGCTCAGAGCACAGATCGAAGATCTTGCCGACGGGCTTGGCGTTCAGCCGGTGGTAGCGAGCCCGGCGACGCTGAGACAGCTCGTCGTGGGAGGGCTCGGACTCGACAGCCTCAGCACGCTCGGCCGGCAGGGCGGACAGAGTGCCCTCGATGTCGCGCCAGACGCCGCCCAAGGCGATGCCGAAAACGCCCTGGCCACCACGCAGTAGGTCGATCACCTCGTCGTCGGAGGTGCATTCGAAAACCGACACTCCGTCACTCATCAAGGTCACCTGGGTCAGGTCCTGTACGCCGCGCCTGCGCAGATGCTCAATAGCAGTACGGATCTGCTGCAGGGAAATACCGGCATCGATCAGCCGCTTGATCACCTTCAAGATCAAGATGTCCCGGAAGCTGTAGAGCCGCTGGGAGCCGGAGCCGGATGCGCTCCGAATCTCGGGCACGACCAGGCCGGTACGCGCCCAGTAGTCGAGCTGCCGGTAGGTGATGCCAGCCGCGCTGCAAGCGACCGGCCCCCGAAAACCCAGGTCGGTTGGTAGCGGAGAAAAGTCGCCGTCGAACAGCAGCCCCTGGGCGTCCGCTGACTCAGTCGCTGCCGAGTCCGCTGGATCTGCCGATGCGTCGGTGCTGCTCACGTGTTGCCTCCGATTTCAGAGTCGAACTGGGGAAGAAAGAGCTGCGCAAAGTTCTCTACGCGTAATTCCACGGTCGGCATTACTTTACGAACGCTACGACGAGGGCACCAATCGGGTCAACGACCGCCGCGCTAGGTCCGGCCGGCGAACTGAAGTCTCGAGGCGTCCTCGACAGTGCCATGAGATGGCCGCTAGAGCCGATTATCAGTCTCAAGTTGAGCTTGAGTGTTGCCTCTGACTAGGACTTTGGCTCTTCACCTGTGACGAAATCATCGGGATTGACCTGATCGAGGAACTCCCGGAACTTTTCCACCTCGTCATCTTCGGCTTCGGGAATCTCGATGCCGGCCTCATCGAGCACATCCTCGGCGCAATAGATGTCGGAGCCGACCCGAAGCGCCAGCGCGATGGCGTCAGAAGGTCGGGCGCTGACTTCGATCCCGTCCACCAGCAGCACCGCGTAGAAGGTGCCGCCTTCCAGCTCGGTGATATGGACTTCGGTCAGCCGGTGGCCCAAGGTCGTCAGCGTATCGACCATCAGATCGTGCGTCAGAGGCCTGGGCGGGACGATGCCCTCTTGCGCATTCGCTATGGCAGCAGCCTCAGCGGCTCCGATCCAAATCGGCAGGTAGCGAGTCCCTCCAACCTCGCGCAACAAGACCATCGGCGCATTCGACGGCATCTCGACTCGAACACCCACCACATCGAGCTCGCGCATGCGACAACACTACTTCGCGGGCGGCCCGCTACAAGATCACCCCTCGCCGGCAATCGACCATCAAACATTGCGCTCCATGGCGGTCCGCACCAGCGCCGCATGAAAGCTGATCACCAGCTGCGTGACGTCCCCCGGCACATCGCGGTTGCTGCCTGACCGTCGTACGTACGGCGCGATTGCTTGCTCCACGAGCCCGACTTCGCGGTCGGCGGATAGCTTGAACGCCCGCAGATGTCGCCCATCGATGCCGTACTCGGCAAGCCGGCGCGCGGCGATCGCCAACGTGAGGGCGTCCCTGCCGTAGTGGGCGGTTCCTCGTCGGGTGTGCAGGATCTGGGTGCGCTCCAACTCGCTGAGCGCAGCCTCGGTGAGACCGCTGGCATCCAGCAGCTCTTGTCTGGTGAGCCTGATCGGCTGTTTTGCGGTCACCGAATTCTGGCTCTGAGCACCGGCTGCGGATCCGGCGCCGAGCGCTGCGCCCTGGGTCAGCCCAAGTTGAGTCTGACCACGATCGATCTGTTCCAGATGCTCCCTGATCACCTTCAAGGGAAGGTAATGCTCGCGCTGCACCGAGAGCACATAACGCAGCCGTTCCACATCGCTTTCGGTGTAGCGGCGATATCCCGACGGCGCCCGCTGCGGTGTGATCAACCCCTCCGCCTCCAGAAACCTGATCTTGGAAATCGAGATCTCCGGGAACTCCGTGTGCAAGATCGCCATCACCTGTCCGATGCTCCGGGTCGGATGCCGGAGGCGAGTTTCAGACGCAGGCGACGGTGAGTCGTCCACCCCACGAAGGCGCGGGTCGGCGGCCGCGGTTACCGGAGAATCGGCAGGTTTCGGCATCATGCGCGCGGGCTAGTCGGAAGCCCGATTGCTCCCGAAATAGACCAGGCGGAATTTACCGATCTGCACCTCATCGCCGTTGCGCAGCAAGGATTCGTCGACGAGGTCCTTGTTGACGTAGGTGCCGTTGAGACTTCCTACGTCCCTGACGACGGTGCCCTCGGGCGTACGGGTGAATGTGGCGTGCCGGCGGGATACCGAGATGTCATCGAGGAAGATGTCGGAATCTTGGTGCCGTCCGGCGGTGACGAGATCGGTGTCGAGCAGAAACCGGCTGCCAGCATTGGCGCCTCGCTGCATGATCAACAACGCTGAACCGTGCGGCAGCGCATTGACGGCGGCCTCGTCCTCGGCCGTCAGCGAGTCAGTGTCACGCTCCTCAACCATCGCTGGCATCGCCTTGGTCGTGTCGCCGGTCGGCACCTTTTCGGGAGTCGCAGCTCGGGCCGCGCCGGGCACGAGCGCCGAGCCACATTGGCCGCAGAAGTTACTCCCCTCGGGGTTCTCGTGTCCACAGTTGGTACAGAACGGCATTGCGTCGGCTTTCGTTCACAGCCTCGAAGGCTCGAGACGTGATGGAGAGTTTAGGACCAACCGCAAGCCGGCATGCGGCGGACCGGTGAACTCACCCTCCCACTTGCTCCGCATAGGAATCAGCATCCATCAGGTCGTCGACGTCTGCACTCTCGGCAAGCTCGAGCTCGAAGAGCCAGCCATCCCCGTACGGGTCGGCGTTGACGGTCTCCGGGTGCTGGTCCAGCAACGCATTGACTGCCGTGATTACGCCTGGCACAGGACAGAAGATGTCCGACACGCTCTTGGTGGACTCCAGTTCCCCGCACGCGTCTCCCGCGGCCACGGCGTCGCCCACCTCTGGCAGCGAAACGAAGACGATGTCTCCGAGCTGCTCGGCCGCGTACTCCGTGATCCCTACTCGGACGCTATTGCCATTACCACTGCGAACCCACTCGTGCTCGGTGGAGTACTTCAGATCTTCGGGATAGTCCGACATCAGGCTCCTCAAATCTCCTCGTCACCGAGGCGTTGGCGGCGCGGACGCGGGGTGAGCGTACTGATTCTCGCGCGTGGTGTGCAAGGACTCGATCACGAGCCGATTCTCCCGCTCTATCGAGACCTGTCCACCGATCTTGGGGCCCGTGATCTCGGAAACGATCCCGCCCCGGAACTGTGCCGCCTCCTCCAAGCTGTTCGGATCCCCAATGACCTCGAATGTGATCGGGCGGCTGATCGGCTTACCGTCGATAACGAGCGCGCGGTTATCGGAACCGAACCACGTCGAGCCGACAACGCGGATCGTGTTGTTGACTTCGATGACCTCGGCACCGGCGTCACGCATCTCCTCGACAGCGTCGAGGAGCACCCCGGCGTCCACAGCGTCCTTGGGATCGGCGATCCGCATCCGAATTCCTGGGCCTTGGGCGGGGGCTGTGCCAGCCAGGATGGATAGCTCGTCGAAGTGCTTTTGCGCCTCTTCGCGGGCCACCCGCTGGGTATCGGCGCCTGACTGCAGATTGCTCCGCGTCTGCTCGAGCTGGGCGATCTCACCTTCCAGCCGTCGTGATTCCTCGCTCAGTCCGTCGAGCAGCTGTATCAGATCCTCACGCCGCGCCGACGCGTAGGTGTCGCCCGCGGCGTTGCTCTTGATTTGCATGACACCAGCAGCGCCCACCACGAACAAGATGACTGCCGCCAGGATCTGGCCACGCCCCGGATGCAACAGTGCTGCACGTAGTCGGCCGCGCGTCTTCTCGGCGGGCTCTGCGCGTGGCTCAGCCGGGTCGGCGGCAGCCGCGGTCGGTGCCGTAGCTGCCGAGGCGGCGGGCGTCTCCTCTCCTGCCAGTCGTCGCTGACTACGTCGCAGCGAGCTGATTCGTCGTGACACGGCGTTGCGTCGGCGGGGATGATGAGGGCGATGCCGCACGGGCTGCTCCGGCGGTTGCGTCTCGAGGTAGGCCTCGTCAGGCATGGAACAACGCCCGTCTGATCGCTGCGGCGTTGGTGAAGATACGAATTCCGAGGACGACCACGACGCCGGTCGCCAGTTGTGAGCCGACGCCGATCTGGTCGCCGATGTAGACGATCGCGGCCGCGATCAAGACGTTGGAGATGAACGACACGACGAAAACTCGGTCGGTGAACGTGCCCTCCAGGTATGCCCGGAACGCGCCGAACAGCGCATCCATTGCCGCGACGATGGCGATCGGGAGGTACGGCTGGAGAGCTTGGGGAATCGATGGCTCCAGCACCACGCCGAGTACGATCCCGGCGATCAGTCCGAGCAGCGGGATCATGAGCTCGCCTTCCCCGCGCGACGGAGCACGATGCCAGGATCGGCTGCCAGATCGAGCTGTTTCACGTTACTGATCTCGTATCTCATCCGCCGGTTCTGGGCCAAGTCATTCCACCACGCGCCTGCAGAAGACTCAACAAAGCCAGCCTGCAGGGTACGCAGATCCCCGATCGCCTCGACCCGATAGGGGCGGGTCAGTGAGCGATAGTCGACGGTGATCGCATCCCCGGCGCTCCGGATCGCGGTCAGATTGGACAGCCGGTGTCCGTTGATCGCGACGGCTTCCGCGCCGGCTTCCCAGAGCCCATTGGCCAGCACCTGGAGGTCGATGTCGAGCACCCGGTCGCGGGCATCCGCGGCTGCCGAGGGTGAGTCGTCAACGACGATCAGCACGCCGGGGCCGCTGACAGCAACATTGCCGACCACCGGGTCGAGGGTATTGATTTGGGATTCGACGAACCGTGCTGTGTCATCGTCGCCTAACGCCGCGGCACGCAGCGTGGCGATCTCCTGGGTCAACGTGGTGACTCTGCCGCGTAACTCGTCCTGCTCCCGTTCGGCGGTTTGTACCCGACTGATCAGCTCCGAGCGCTCGGACTGCAAGACCGGCGCGGTGCGGGTGGTCTGCAGGGCGGCCACAGCAAAGAGGGCACCGATGATCAACGCCAACACGCCCAGCGTCCAGCGTCCACGCGGAGGAGGTTGTCACCACGTGCGGCGGCGAGGGCGTAGTCCGGATCAACTGGCTGTCGGATGATCTGGTTGAGCAAGTCCATGCTGGCGTCGGGCGCCTGAGAGGTCGCGGGCGCCGCTGCCTGCCCGGCCGTCGAGCTGGCCGCCTGACCGCGGCGTTGGGCTCGGCGACGTACGGACGTGACAGTCATCCCCGTGTCATCCCCCGGTTGTGTCATCCGCCGCGCGGTATTGCCTTCTCCGGCCGCTAGCCGGTCACTCCGCGGTGCTGACGGCGGTCGAGTGGTGGCACGGTCCGGAGCAAATTGACGGTTTGCGCAACGTAGAGACCTCCGGCGTACCAGTACAAAGCGGTGCCCCAGATCGCGAACGCCCAACCCAACACCCAGGCCAGCTGTAGCCAGCCCTGTTCGCCGGAGCCGAGCAGCACCAACGGGAACGCGTACAGCAGACTAAAGGTCGCAGCCTTGCCGAGGAAATGCACGGGTAGCGACGAGAAGCCTCTGGTCTTGAGCAGAGGTACCAGGCAGGCGATCATGACATCGCGTGCTACCACGATGACGACCAGCCACCAGGGGATGATCTCCCGCAACGCCAATCCAATCAGCACCGCGAGGATGTAGAGGCGATCAGCGATCGGATCCAGCATTTGACCGAGCCGGGACGTTTGGTGCCAGGCACGCGCCAGGTAGCCATCCAGCCAGTCGGTGAAACCGCCCGCGGCGAGCACCAAGACAGCGAGTCCGTCGGCCTGCGGGCCAAGGATGAGCCACAGCATCAGCGGCACACCGGCCAACCGCAGCAGGCTCAGCAGATTGGGCAGCGTCCATGCGCGGTCGGTGTCGTAAAGCGGTGCGCCACGCCCGGTGGGCGCATGAGCCGGTAAGCCGGTGCCGCGGAGTGGACGTGATGCGTCAGGATCTTGCGGCGCGCCAGCCACCGAAATCGGCTGCTCGCTACCTGTCACGTGGCCAGCCTAGTTCTCGGCCGCTCGCACAATGACGGTTAGCCCGCTTCGCCGACTGCATGGCGGGCTACCAGTCAGAGTGCACGTCAGATTCCGCCATTTCGAACGGACGCGGCTCGGCTGCACCGCCCGCCGATCGCAGCGTTCCTACGCCGTAGCGGCGGCGTATCGAGAGGGCGGTGGCCACCGCGTCGTTGTGCAATCGCCGGCAGATGCTGGCTCGCGATCGCTCCGAGTCCAGTGTGTCCGGACTGCCCGGAAGCGTGGCACCGACCGCGTCCAGCACGTGGCTGAGATCGCTCTCAGCGCGTTCCCGATCACGCCGAGAGAGGTCGGGCTCCAGAGCCGCGGCCGCGGCATCTGAGAGCAGCAGCGCCGTGGCGGGGTCAACGCCAGGAATCGCGATCAGTTCGAGGGCCCGCTGTGCACGTCGCACCAATGCGGCATCGAGGGCGGCCCAGGTCCGTGCCGCTCGGGCCTGCGCGCGGTCGAGGGGGGTCGCCACGATCGCATCGATCAGGCGCGGCAGCAAGCGCCGCTCGATAGACAGCAAGGACGGTTGCGCCGACCTTCGACCAGTCGTAGCGCTGGGCCGCCTGTTGCGCCCTCGAGGTGCGTACCCCGTTGGGCTGGTTCAGGACGCGGAGCACCGCGGCGGCCAAAGCACGGTGGTCGCCAGCGGCAAACACCTCGCCCAGTCGCCGTTCGTCATGGGATGACCCGATCAGGTCGACGAACGACGGAAGCTCGGAGGCCACTACGGGAACGCCGCTCGCCATGGCTTCAAGCACCACAATCCCGAAGCTCTCCCGGGCGAGGTTCGGAGCGACGAAGACGTCCGCGGAGCTGAGCAGTGCGATCTTGGTCTGCTCATTGATCGTGCCCACGTTGTGGCACCAGCTGGGCAGCTGTCGGCTGCCCGCGCCTGCGACGATCACCTCAAGATCAGGATGAATCTTGGCGATCAACGGAACCGCTGCCAGCAGCACATCGAGGCCTTTCCGCGGCTCGTCGAGCCGACCCAGGAAGATCAGCTTTGGATGATCAGCGTGCGGCTCGCTGGCGTTGGCGAAGCCGTCGAACTCAATCCCATTGGGGATGACCACAGCGTCGCGGCCCAGATGCTGTACGACGACATTGCGCGCCGACTCTGACACGGCGATGCCCGCGTCGATCTTCTCCACCGCTGCGCGGAGCACTCCGCCAGCCAATTGCAGGGATCGTGATCGAGGGGTGGCGGTATGGAACGTGGCCACCACCGGCTGCTCTGCCGCCCACAGCGCCAGCAACGAGACGCTCGGCGTGATCGGTTCATGGATGTGGAGCAGGTCGAACTTGCCCTTGCGTAACCAGCGGCGTACCCGAGAGGCGCTGAGCGGTCCGAAGTTCACCCGGGCGACGGACCCGTTGTAACGAACCGGCACCGCGGCGCCGACGCTGGCAAAGTCGTCAATGTCCAGCCGAGCCGCAGCTGGGTCCAGCTCGCCCGGAGCAAGCACCGAGGGCTGATGCCCGATCTGGCGCAGGTAACGCGCCAGGCCCAGGACATGGTTTTGAACGCCGCCTGGCACATCGAAGGAGTACGGACATACCAGTCCGATGCGCAGTCCGTTCGGGGTATCGGTCACCGAGCCTCCTCGGCAGGGGTCGCATGATCAACGAAGAACGGTTGCATCATGTGCCAGTCCTCTGGCTGCCGGGCGATCGTTTCGGCAAAGAAGTCGGCCACTTCCTGCATCATGGCCACCAAGCCAGCGCGTCCCGGACGCGGCATGACCCGATCTCCGATGATGATCACCATGCCACGCTCGGTGAACTGGCAGACCGCTGGCAGTAGGGTCGCTCCGGTACGCCGGGCGAGAATTGCAGGTCCGGCTGGCATGGTGATCGGTAAGCCCCGCCAGGCCACCGGGACGCCGGTTCCCGTGAGATCCCGATCGGCCAGCAGACAGACCACTCGCCGGCGCTGGATGGCCTCGACCAGCGCGGCGAGGACACCTGGGTCACGATGGGAGAGCACCTGCAGACCGAGACCTTCGCGGAAGGCGACGAAGTCTGCAAATTCGCGATCCGGCAGCTGCTCAGCGACCGTGGTGACGGGCATTCCGGTGACGCAGGCCCAAGCACCTGCCAGATCCCAGTTCCCGCTGTGCGGCAGCGCGACAATGGCTCCGGGCCCCGCGTGAGCCTCCCGAACGGCCGCCTCGTTGACCGCGGTGACACGAAACCGAATCTCGGTTTCCGACCAGTTAGGCAGAGCGAGCACTTCATAGAAGGCGCGGAGGTAGGAGGCCAAGGCAGCGCGCACCAGGTCCTCCCCCACCGGCGCACCGGTGGTCTGCATCAAGTTGCTGCGCAGCGTGCGGACATGCCGACCGTTGTGCCGCAACGCTAACCAGCTGATCACTGAGATGATCACTGCAATCAACCGCGCTGGCAGCCGAGCGGCCAGCCGCCAACCACTGCGGTAGATCCCGCGCAACAGCCAGTTCCGCAACTCCTCGCTTGTGCCCTGAGCTTGTCGAAGGGCATGAGATGCGCGCTTCCATAGGCGCCGTCCTGAGCTCGTCGAAGGGCTCAGCTCACCTGCCTGCCGGGTATGCGGCACCGGACTGACCCCCTCAGGCCGACCGAGCATCTGCTGCCTTGGCTTGTCTGCGGACCTGGGCGATGCGTTGCATCACGGTGATCATGCTCGTCACCGCCAGCGCCGCCACCGCAATATTCAGCACGTATGGCACGCCGAGGCCGGCGAGCAGTGCACCGGCGAGGATGATCACCAACCGGTCCGCCCGCGCGGCCAGCCCGCCAGTACAGGCGAATCCGAGGCTCTCGGCTCGCGCCTTCACATAGGAGGTCCATTGCCCAAAGACCAGGCCAGCCAGCGCGATACCTGCCCAGAGGGTTGAGTCCTGTCGGTAGACGTAGTAGAGCAAGATCCCCCCGAAAACGGCCGCGTCACCGAGTCGGTCGGAGGTGGAATCCAAGAAGGCACCCCAGTTGCTCGACTTGCCGGTGATCTTGGCCATCAGACCGTCGATCATGTCGGAGATCACGAAGATGATCACCACAACGACACCCTGCCAGAGCCAGCCTTGCGGAAAACAGATCAACGCGCCCAGCACAACGCCGAGAGTGCCGATGATCGTCACAAGATCGGGCGAAACTCCCAGTTTGACCAGCAGTCGCGCGACCGGACCAAGCACAGTGTGCGAAAGCCCGCGGAAACGCTCCAGCATTAGCTCGTGCCTGAGGCGGCGTACGAGTCCCAGCTACTACGCAAGATCTCCCAGGTTTGATCAAGGAGCTGGGGCAAAGCCTTGGTCTGGCCGACCACGGGAAGGAAGTTGGCATCGCCCGACCAGCGCGGCACCACGTGCTGATGCAAGTGGGCCGCGATGCCGGCACCCGCGACGGCGCCCTGGTTGATGCCGAGGTTGAAGCCATGCGGCGCGCTCGCCGACCGCAACACCCGCATCGCGTCCTGAGTCAGAACGCCGAGCGCGAGCAACTCGTCACGATCGAGCTCGGTGAGATCGGCAACATGCCGGTAGGGACAGATCAGCAGGTGACCCGGTGAATACGGGTACAGATTGAGCACTGCGTACGCCAGTTCGGCGCGATGCACGATGAGACCTTCACGGTCCTCTCCGGATTGGATAGCGCAGAACGGGCATTCCTGTTCGTCGGAGCTGGCCGGCTTGTTTTCGCCCTGGATGTAGATCATCCGGTGCG
Source organism: uncultured Actinomycetota bacterium (assembly GCA_963845915.1). Lineage (GTDB taxonomy): Bacteria > Actinomycetota > Actinomycetes > Propionibacteriales > Propionibacteriaceae > Microlunatus. The sequence goes on along the minus strand of CAWJUB010000025.1, from coordinate 27,081 downwards.
GAGTCCACAGCCGCTCAAAGCCGTCGGGAGTACCCGGATGAGCGGCTGCGTCCTCAGTCATCACACCTGCCGGCGCGCCGCAATGTCGCCGGTGATCTCGGCGATCGCCGCGTCGATGGGAATGCCGTTCTTCTGGCTCCGGTCGCGGTAGCGGAACGAGACGGCACCCTCGGCCGCGTCCTCGCCGCCGGCAATCAAGATGTAGGGCACCTTGACCCGTTCCGCATTGCGGATCTTCTTTTGCATCCGATCGTCGGACGTGTCTACCTCGACCCGTACGCCAGCCGCGCGCAACTGCTCGGCGACGTTGATCAGGTAGTCGTTGAACTCCCCCGCTACGGGAACGCAGATCACTTGCACCGGCGCAAGCCACGGCGGAAACGCGCCTGCATAGTGCTCGACCAGCACAGCGATGAATCGCTCCACCGAGCCGAACAGCGCACGGTGAATCATCACCGGCCGCTGTCGACTTCCATCGGGTGCGGTGATCTCCAGGTCGAACCGGTCCGGCAACATCAGATCAACTTGGATGGTGGACATCTGCCAGCTGCGACCGATGGCGTCGCGGGCCTGGACCGAAATCTTCGGCGCGTAGAAAGCAGCGCCGCCGGGATCCATCACCAGCTCCAGACCGGAGGTATTTGCCGCCTGGCGCAGCGCCTCGGTCGCCCGCTCCCAATCCTCATCGGATCCGATCGACTTCTCCGGATCCCTGGTCGAGAGCTCGAGATAGAAGTCGGTCAACCCGTAGTCGGCGAGCAAACCGAGCACGAACTGCAGCAGCGAGGTCAGCTCGTCTTGCATCTGGTCGACAGTGCAGTAGATATGGGCGTCGTCTTGAGTCATGCCCCGGACGCGGGTGAGTCCGTGGATGACGCCGGACAGCTCGTAGCGGTAGACGCTGCCGAACTCGAAGAGTCGCAGCGGCAGCTCGCGGTATGAGCGTCCCCGAGACCTGAAGATCAGGCAATGCATCGGGCAGTTCATCGGCTTCAGGTAGTAGTCCTGGCCCTGCCGCTTCAGGCTGCCGTCCGCATGCCGCTCCTCATCAACGTGCATGGGCGGGTACATCAGGTCGCCGTAGAAGCCCAAGTGTCCGGAGATCTTGAACAGTTCGGCTTTGCTGATGTGCGGGGTGTTGACGAATTCATAGCCGGCTTCGACATGGCGCTGCCGGGAGTAGTCCTCCATGATCTTGCGCAGCAGTCCGCCCTTGGGATGGAAGACCGCCAGGCCGGAGCCGATCTCGTCCGGAAAGGAGTACAGATCGAGCTCGGCACCGAGCTTGCGGTGATCACGCTTCGCCGCCTCGGCCAGTCGGGTCTCGTACGCCTTGAGCTCTTCGCGGCTGGGCCACGCCGTCCCGTAGAGACGCTGTAGCTGATTGTTGCGTTGATCACCGCGCCAGTACGCCGCCGAGTTCCGGGTAAGCGCGAAGGCCGGGATGTATCCGGTGTGCGGCAGGTGTGGGCCGCGGCACAGGTCCTTCCAGGCAACCGTGTCATCGCGCCGTAGGTTGTCGTAGATCGTCAACTCACCAGCGCCGACCTCGGCGCCCGCCTCGTCGTCGTTGCTCGCCGAGCCCTTGTCGGTGATCAACTCCAGCTTGTACGGCTCGGCGGCGAGCTCGGTCCGCGCCTGCTCATCGCTGACCGCTCGCCGGCGGAACCGCTGCCGCTCCTTGATGATCTTGATCATCGCCTTCTCGATCTCGCGAAGATCATCAGGCGTGAACGGCGCCGCCACGTCGAAGTCGTAGTAGAAACCGTCGGTGATCGGCGGCCCGATGCCGAGCTTGGCCTCGGCGTGTAGAGACTGCACAGCCTGGGCAGCGACGTGGGCCGTGGAATGCCGCAAGATATTGAGCCCGTCAGGACTGCCGATCGCGACAGGCTCGACCAGGGCATCTTCAGGCAGCGTGCGATTCAGGTCACGCAGCTCGCCGTTTACGCGTACGGCCACGATGGTGCGGTCGTCGCCGAAGAGATCGAGTCCGGTGGTGGTCGTGTCCGTCACTCGCTGCTGGCTGACGCCGTCCGCTGCGATGGTGATGGACATGCTGGACACAATGGATTCCCTTCTTTGCTTTGGTTGCCGGGTTGAGGCCTCGGGTAAGCCTAGACCTCCGCATCCGCCGGCTCGACGGAGTTGTTGGACGGCCTTGGCAAAGTGGTCACATCCAACGCTGCTGATCGATTGAGTAGTACATTTTCGACGCGACGAGGTGCATCCGCTCCACGTGGATCGTCATGCGCTCCGCCGTCGCTGAGATATGGTGGGCGTCGCTCAAGCGGGCGATTGGCGCAGTGGTAGCGCGCTTCGTTCACACCGAAGAGGTCACTGGTTCGAACCCAGTATCGCCCACCAGTATCGAGCCTAGTCAAAGTCATATTCAGCCTCATCGGCCGGAGTTGTGCGCAACATAGGCGCAAGATCTGAGCCGGGACGCTCCTCCTCGTGGGACCACGAAATAGGTCGGCCCCGGATTGCGTCGTAACCGCTCCCGGGTCTGGACGGCAACGGAGCACGCCTTGCCTAAGGAACCCACCCACGCTCCTCGCCAGCGGCACTATCACCCAATCTGGCGACTCGATCAAGATCGACTTGATCCAACCGCCGGAGTGTCGACGCGTCGCCGCTGGCCGCGGGCGTAGCGTTTGCAACGACTGCCGAGCCAGGAGGTCGCGGGTGACCAGACCAGACACTCCCCCACCGCCAGACGTCGATCCGGGCGATCCGCGATGGCGACCAACGCCGACCAAGTTCATCGTCGTGGGCATCCTCCTCATCGCGATCGTCGTTCCGCTGCTCGTGTCCACCTACGCGCGCATCGAGCCCAGGCTGTTCGGGTTCCCGTTCTTCTACTGGTACCAGTTGGCCTGGGTCTTCCTAGCGGCTGGGCTGTGTGCGCTCAGCTTCCTGCTACTCAAGCGGGAGCATGACGCCTACGCGCGCTCGCATCCGCGCGGCGAGCAGGAGTCGGCGAAGTGACCGGGATCAACTGGGTCGCCCTGATCGTCTTGATCCTGCTGTTCGCCCTGGTCACGGTGATGGGGTTCATGGCGGCCCGCTGGCGCCGGCCGCAGGACCTCGACTCGCTGCACGAGTGGGGCCTGGGCGGCAAGAGCTTCGGCACGGTGACCACCTGGTTCCTGCTCGGTGGCGATCTGTACACCGCCTACACGTTCATCGCCGTGCCCGCGGCGATGTGGGCCACGGGCGCGGTCTCCGGGTTCTTCGCCGTGCCGTACACGGTCGTGCTGTATCCGATCATCTTCTTCTTCCTGGGCCGGATGTGGTCGGTCGCCCACCGGCACGGCTACGTCACGACCGCCGACATCGTGCAGGGCCGCTACGGCACCCGGAGCCTCAGCCTCGCGGTCGCGCTGACGGGCATCCTCGCGACGATGCCCTACATCGCCCTGCAACTCGTCGGCATCCAGGCGGTGCTCGAGGTCGTCGGCATCGGGGGCACCAGTCCGCTGGCCCGCGACCTCCCGCTGCTGATCGCCTTCGCCGTGCTGGCGGCGTACACCTACTCCTCCGGCCTGCGCGCGCCGGCGATGATCGCGTTCGTCAAGGACACGCTGATCTACCTCGTGATCGCGGTGGCGGTGATCTACTTCCCGCTCAAGCTCGGCGGCTGGCTCGGCATCTTCGACGCCGCGCAAGCCAAGATGGCGACGAAGACCGCCCGCGGGGACGCCGACCGGCATCTTCATCCCCACCGAGCTCACCTACTGGGCGTACGCCTCGCTCGCCCTGGGGTCCGCGCTGGCCCTGTTCATGTACCCGCACTGTGTCACCGCCACCTTGAGCTCGAAGGACCGCAGCACGGGACGTCGAAATGCGGCGATCCTGCCGGCCTACTCCCTGCTGCTCGGGCTGCTCGCCCTGCTCGGCTACGTCGCGATCAAGGCGGGCACGAAGCCGATCGGGCTGGACGGCAAGGTCAATCCTCAGCTGGTGATTCCCCAGCTCTTCGAGGACTACTTCCCGAGCTGGTTCACCGGCGTTGCCTTCGGCGCCATCGCCATCGGGGCGCTGGTCCCCGCCGCGATCATGTCCATCGCCGCGGCCAATCTGTTCACGCGCAACATCTACAAGGCCTACCTGAAGCCCGAGGCGACCGACGCCCAGGAGGCGAAGGTCTCCAAGATCGCCTCACTGGTCACGAAGTTCGGGGCCCTGCTGTTCGTCTTCTTCCTCGACCGGCAGAACGCCCTCAACTTCCAGCTGCTCGGCGGCGTGTGGATCCTCCAGACCCTGCCCGCAATTGTGTTCGGGCTGTTCACCCGGTGGTTCCACCGCTGGGCACTCCTCGCCGGCTGGGCGGTCGGGATGGCGTTTGGCACGATTGTCGCGTATGGCTACTGCACGCTCTGCAGCACCCGGCCGTTCGGCAACTCGCTGTCGGTCGTTCCGCTGCTCGGCCGTTCGGGCTACATCGCGCTGACCGCGCTGGCGGTCAACATTGTCGTCGCGGTGCTGCTGACGCTGGTGCTGCGGGCAGTGAAGGTGGGCAACGGCACCGACATTACCGTCCAGTCGGACTACTTCGCCGACGTCGGAGACCCGGGCGTGCAGCGGACGGTCGATGAGTCCCAGCCGGTTCACTGAGCAACGCCCGGCGTCTGCCGGACGTGGCAGCACGTCGTTTCCCGATGAGCTCAGCGCGTCAGTGAGGGTCGCCCTGCCGGCCTAGGGTCTTCACGGAGGTCGCGCCGGGGCGGGTCCACTGCGGCACGGGCCGGCTGGTCGGGCCCCAAGTGGCGTTCCCGTCCGCGTCCGCACGCCAGTACCAGCACGCGTTGTTCCCCTCAGGCCACCCCTCGGGCTTGTCCTCCCACGCCTCGCCGCGGCCGTAGGGCGTCATGTCGAGCAGGCCCATGGATCCGTCGGCCGGCTCGTTGCCACGGCCCGTCGTGGAGTAGGTAAGGAACACGCGGTCGCCGTCACGCAGGAAACAGATGATGTGCCCCTCTTCTGCGAGGAGGGGCGCCTCCACGCCCCGTACCGAGTACCAGGGCTGGGGGTAACCCATGAACTCGACGTAAGGAGCCACCTCGTCCCAGGCGCCCGAGGTCAGAACGGCGAACGAGACGCCGCGGGCGTTGAGATAGACGGCGTCCTTCATGTTCCAGACGTTGAAGGTGCAGCCCTCGCACTGCCCCTGGTGGGGCGCGCCGTCGTACCACATGGAGTGGTAGACCACGAGCTCGTCGCGACCCTGGAACAGGTCCAGGAACGGAACCGGGCCGTCGGCTCCGACCACTTCGACCGTCCCGTCGAGCTCCACCATCGGGAGCCGGCGGCGGGCCGCGGCGAGGGCGTCGCCCTCGCGGGTGTGGGCCTTCTCGCGGACCAGAAGCTCGTCACGGGCGGTCTGCCAGGTGGCTAGGTCAACGACGGGCGGGCGACCGGGCAGCGCGGTGGTCAGGTCGTTTGGCGTGGTTGTCATGGTGTCCTCCATGGTGTCTCGTGCCGGGCACCGTCGTACGTCCTATGACGGTTACCAGAACAGACTCGCAAACCGGCCGGAACTAACCGCGGCAGGGGGCGCCCTCGGCCCAGCCTGCAGGCGAGCTTCACCACTCGCTCGCGCCGATTCGTCACGGCCAGCTGGTATGCGTCAGCCCCCAGGTTTCGTGACTCGGCCTTGGGGTACGGCCCCGCTAAGGAGGGAAGATGCCTAAGACCACGAAATCTGACAAAGTCATTCAAGACGAGTTGCCGAGCACGCTGCAACGATCAGACGCCAAGGCCCAACGGACCTTTGCCAAGGCTCACGACTCTGCCGCGGAGCAGTACGGCGACGAGGAACGGGCGCACCGGGTGGCCTTCAGCGCCCTCAAGCACACACATGAGAAGGTCGGCGACCATTGGGAGCCGAAGGAGAGCCGGGGGCCGTCTGATGAGCAGGCCGAGGGTGGGGTCGACACCGACCGCCCGACGGCCGGCGGGGTCGATGCGAACGCTTCCAAAAAGCATTTGTATGAGCTGGCCACCCGGCTCGACATCAAGGGCCGGTCCGCTATGACCAAAGCAGAGCTGGTCGAAGCACTGCAGAAGGCGAACGATCGGGAGTCGGCGCGAGCCCGGCGGTCCTGAAACTATGGAGCGAAGGTCGCGCTACGGCGGCGGCGCTTGAAGAAAGGAGACTCCATGTCGAAGTTGCTGGTATTCGGGGTCGATAGCCCCCAAACGGCGGAGAAGGTGCTCGACCTGGCCGGCGATCTGGCGAAGCAGCAGCTGCTGGAGCTGGCGGATGCCGCGTGGGTGGAACGCATGCTGGATGGCAAGGTGAAGATGCACCAGTCGGTGAACCTGACGGCGATGATGGCTGGATCCGGCGCAGTCACCGGCGCGTTGTGGGGCACCTTGATCGGCCTGCTGTTCCTCAACCCGCTGGCTGGGGCTGCCGTCGGCGCCGGCGTCGGTGCTGGGACGGGTGCCGTAACCGGCTCGCTGACCGACATTGGAGTCAATGACGATCTGATCCGCCAGATCGGGCAGACGTTGGAGCCGGGTAAAGCGGCCGTCTTCTTCCTCGCTCGCAATGCCACTGTTGATCGGGTGATCGAGGCCATCAAGCCTTACAACCCGACCGTGATCCAAACCAACCTGAGCGTCGATAGTGAACGTGAGCTCATCGAGGCACTCCAGCAAGGCAAGTCCGTCGGGGCGGAAAGCTCAGCTGAGGAGACAGCTAGCTAGCCGTTCGCGCCGAAAACGGTAGGGCGAATTGATGTAGGAAAGAGCAGCCGGACAATGTCGCAGTCGCCTGACCATCGCACGAGGCAAGAGAATGAGGCGCGAAGTCTCGATGTCACCCAGCGAGCCATCGTCTCGGCCCTCGTCGGGATCGTGTTCGGCACGTTCTCCGCGGTACTCGCCGCGTATCTCGCGATCCGAGGCGATCAAGATCTGCCGTCATTCAGTGTCACGGGCCTATGGATCATGACCGGCGTGATGGGCTTGGCAACGGCCGCGACGATCTTGTTGGTCAATCGTCGTCGGCCGTACAGCCCATGGGTTCTGCTAGGGCTGCTGCCAATGGCGATTTCGGCGCCCTGGATCCTCGGCTAGGCCCTTAGCTACGGGTCAAGATCATCTTCAGAGCACTCCGCGAACCGCCGGGCAAGTGCCTCGGTAACCGAGTGCGACGGGCCAAATGTGTGATCATCCCAACGCTCGATGCCCTGGATGTTGCGCATCGAAGAGGTTAGGAAGACCTCGTCAGCCTGCTTAGCCTCCTGCAGGGTTAGGTCCCGCTCCTCGACCCGACTCCACTCCATGATCAACTCGCGGGTGATGCCGGCAAGCGGACCGGAGCTCAGCGGCGGTGTGACGACCGTGTCATCGAACACCACGAAGATATTGGTACCTGTCCCTTCGCAGAGATGACCTGCGGTGTTGAGGAAGATCGCCTCACCTGCCTCGTGCTCGGCCGCATACCCGAGGGCGCGTACGTTCTCCGCGTACGAGGTGGATTTCACACCGGCCAGGGCACCGTGTTCGTTGCGGGTCCAGGGCGCAGTCACGATCGAGCTGATTGGTGGTGCGGGATCCGCCGGCGCCAGCGCGACGATCAGGGTGGTTGGGCCGTACGCGGCTTCGGATCCCAGCGGTCCGCGTCCTCCGGTGTAGGTGATCCGGAGCTTGCCCAGCGGAAAGTCGCGGCCCTCCAGCACAGCGTCGATCGCGTCACGGATCTGAAAATGATCAGGTGCCACAAGGCCTAACGCAGCCGCGGAACGAGTGAGCCGGTCCAGGTGCCGGCGTACGGCAAACGCTCCGCGCTCGGTCACCTTGAGGGCCTCGAACACGCCATCGCCAACAATCAAGCCATGGTCGGTACTGGCCACAGTGGCCTGGTGCGGATCGTCGTAAAGGCGACCGTTGCACCAGACTCTGAGCTGTCCGGAGAGGAGTTGCGGAGCGGATGCGGTGAGCTGCACCCGGTCAGGCTATCCGCGCTGCCGTGATCAGGCTGGCTGATCGACAACACCGCCGGGTGCCACCGCGGACACGTTTGGATTCCCGCCTTAGCCTCGGCTAAGGTTTCTGATCGCACCCGGCGGTGGTTGCAGGATGCGCGGACGTGGCTCAGCTGGTAGAGCATCACCTTGCCAAGGTGAGGGTCGCGGGTTCGAATCCCGTCGTCCGCTCGGAGCGAGTCTCGCCCAGTCCCAATGGGGAGAAGTGTTTCCTGGTGGAGTGGCCGAGAGGCGAGGCAACGGACTGCAAATCCGTGTACACGGGTTCAAATCCCGTCTCCACCTCGGGCGATTGGCGCAGTGGGAGCGCGCTTCCCTGACACGGAAGAGGTCACTGGTTCAAATCCAGTATCGCCCACCAGCATCACACCTGGTCAGAGCCAGATCCCTGGCTCCCAGACCGTCCCCGGCGCGGGTCCCGAGACGGTTGCTTACCTAACTGCTTACCTAAGCCCCCGGCTTCTCATGCGGGAAGAGGGCGTCCATCGCGCTCGCACCGCGGGTGAGCACCGGCCGCAACTCCTTGCGGTACACCAGCTCGGTGACGCGGCTGCTGGCGTGGCCAACCAGGTGGGAGATGTCCTCGATACTCATCCCGGTGCTCGATAGCAACGACACGAAGCTGTGCCGCAGCTCGCGCGGCGTCCACGCCTGCGCGTCCAAGCCGGCGGCCGCGGCCACCCGACGGAACGAGCGGCGGACGTTCGCCGCGTCCAGTGCGGTGCCCACCGACGTGCAGAACACCAGACCCGCTCCCTGCCACCGGTCCCCCGCCGCCAGTTGGACGTGCCGCTGGCTCGTCCGGTGCACCCGGAGTGCCTCGGCCGCCCGCGCCGGCAGCTCAAGGGTGCGGCGGGACTGCCGCGTCTTGGTCTCCCCGCCGGCCCGCACCGAGCGCCATAGCGCGACGGTCGGTGGTTTCCCCTCGAGGTCGACGTGCGTCCAGGTCAAGGCCCGCAGCTCCTCGGTCCGGGCGCCGGTGAGAAGCGAGACCACCACGTACGCGCGCATCGCCTCATCGGCCTCGGCCGCCGCCAGCAGCCGGGCCGCCTGGTCCGCCGTCAATGCCTTCGACGGGCGGCCGGCGGTGCCCCGAGGCGGGTCGACCAGCAGGGCGACGTTGCGCTTGACATGATCATGAGCCTGCGCCCGGCGAAGCACCGCCCGCAGGATCCCGTGAAGCCGGTGCACCGTGTCGGTGCTGAGCATCGTGGCCCGGTCCGCGAGCCACGCGTCGACGTCGTGCACGGTGAGCTCAACCAGCCGCCGCCGACCCAGCACCGGCACCAGATGGGTGCGTGCCAGGATGGCCCGGTTCACGACGGTGCTCGGCTCCTGTAGACCCATCCCGTGCGCCAGCCAGTCCTCCACCGCCTCGGCGACCGTGCGGTGACGGCGTTCGGTCGGAAACCCGTCCTGGTGGTCGCGCATCACCTCACGCAGCTTGGCTTTCGCCTCCGTCTTGGTCCGGCCGGACACCGTGACGACCCGGCGTTTGCCCATCGCCGTGAAGCCCACCGAAACCCGGCCGATCCAGCGCTGCCTCGACTCGCTCCACGACAAGCCGCCCTCGCCCCGGCTACGCCGCTCGGTCACGACCCGACCCCGCCTCGCTCAGCAGCAGCGCCACGTAGGCCGAGATCGCCTCCGCCGGAACCAACCGCCGCCGTCCCTGGGTCACCGTCAGCAGCCGATCGGACCGGATCAGCTCGTAGATCTGTGTCCGGCTCAGGCTCAGCAGCACCATCGCCTCCGGTATTGCGTACAGCGCCCGAACCGGCACGCCAACCGTCTTGTCAGCCATCGAGCTCCTCCTCACCCCAGATCCGCGATGGTGTGGGGGTCCGCACCACGGGGGCGGCCCGCCGTGCCAATCAGTGGCGAGTTCATCGACCCACGTTTAGGCAAGGCTCGCACCAAGCTCGCCGTACCTGTGGATAAGCGGACCTCCGCTATGACTAAAGGCGAATAACTCGCTGCGGCGATCACGACTGTGGCCTCCGGTGTGGTCCCGGCCAACAATTCACCGACCCCGCTTCTGCGTGCGATTGTGGACCGACTCACTTTGGGATCCAGTCCTACCGGCTCGCCACACCTGGCTCGCCAGACCGGCTGAACCAGGACGCGGGCCGGACCGGACTACGGTTACCCGGTGACCAGCCCCGATCCGGCGATGACCGGCGCGGCCGACACGGCGCGTGAGTGGCGTCGATCTGCGCCGGCCGCGTTCATGGGTGGCGGCGCAGTCGGCCTGCTGGGCGGCATGATCGGCTTGGGTGGGGCGGAGTTCCGACTCCCGCTGCTCATCGGCCTGTTCGGGTTCCTCGCCCTCCAAGCCGTCATCCTCAACAAGGCGATGAGTCTGGCCGTGGTGATCACCGCGCTGCCCGCCCGCCTCGTCGCCGTCCCCTTCCCGGCACTTGCCCCTCACTGGCCCGTGGTGGTCAATCTGCTCAGCGGCAGCTTGGTCGGCGCCTGGGCCGGCGCCTCCTGGGCCACCCGGATGCGGGCCGCCAGCCTGCGCAAGGTCCTCGCCGCCCTGCTCGTACTCATGGCCGCCGCCCTGGTCTGGACCCATTTCACACCAGCCACCCAGAGCATCGACCTGCCCGCACCAGTCCTTGCTGTCCTCGGACTAGTCGCAGGCTTCGCGATCGGCGTGGTCGCAGCCGTCATGGGTGTCGCCGGCGGTGAACTGCTCATCCCGACGATCGTGCTGCTCTACGGCATCGACATCAAGATCGCCGGCAGCCTGTCCCTCGCAGTCTCCCTCCCCACCATGCTGGTCGCGTTCGCCCGCTACAGCCGCGACCAAGCCTTCACCGTCGTCCGCGGCAACGGCCGCTTCGTGATCACCATGACCGCCGGTTCCATCACGGGAGCCCTCGCCGGCGCCCTCCTTCTCGGCGTCATCCCTAACCTGATCTTGATCCCAGCCCTCGCTCTGCTGCTCCTGATCTCTGCCGCCAAGCTCTTCCGCCACTAGCAGATGGACGGGGCTGGGCCGATTTGCACCGTCACGACGGGGCCAACTGAGGGTTGACAAACTCACAGGCCCACGCGGCGGTCTGGTGAGCGTCAGTTCAGGTGCATTGTGTGCATTCTGATCTTGGTCCGAGGTCTCTCTGGGCACGGTGCACACGGTTCGTCGCGCATTCCAAATCCGCTCACTAGGGGCACCTGACTGAGCCGCTCGTCAATACGCGCGCGCATCAAGCGCTTGGGCATGTGGCATGCGGCCACCCATCGAGCGGCTCCGGCTGGCCAACAGCGACTACAGGCACATTTTCGTTGGTCTCGGCTGTTGCCGTCATCTCGCCCGCAGGAGCTGCTGCCCGGGCTCGGCCTCGGCGGCTATCAGGCGTTGGTTGGAACCAGTTCGCTGATGAGGCTCTCGACCCGGCGCCGGATCTCATCTCTGATCGGCCGTACGGCGTCGACTCCTTTGCCGGCGGGGTCTTCGAGCACCCAGTCTTCGTAGCGCCTACCGGGGTAGAACGGGCAGGTGTCGCCGCAGCCCATGGTGATCACGACGTCGGAGGCCTTGACTGCTTCGTGGTGAGGATCTTCGGCTGCTCGGCGGCGATGTCGATGCCGACCTCGGCCATAGCGGCTATGGCGGCAGGGTTGACTCGGTCCGCGGGTTCCGAACCAGCTGAGCGGACGTCGACGGCGCCCTGCGACAGGTGGGTCAGGAAGGCAGCGGCCATCTGCGAGCGGCCGGCGTTGTGCACGCAGACGAACAGGACTGAGGGCTTGTCGGCCATGGGTGGTCCTCCTGTATGGGTTAGGTGATCGCTCGACGGTCGGGTGGGTACGTCAGTCCACCGGACCTGTGGGGTTGGCGATGCTTAGGGCCAGCGACGCGAGGGCTTCGGGCACAACGGCGTAGTAGGCCCACTTTCCTCGCTGTTCTCGGGTCATAAGCCCGGCTTCCACTAGCACTTTCATGTGGTGCGATACCGTCCCCTGGCTCAATCCGACGGGGTCGATGAGCTCGCACACGCACGCTTCACCGTTCTCATGGGAGGCAACGATCGACAATAGGCGCAGCCGTGTCGTGTCGGCTATGGCCTTCAGTGTGCGAGCAAGCTGGTCGGCCTCAGCGTGGGTGAGGATGCCGCTGGTCACGGGCGAACAGCAGGCCGTTTCCACCTTGGCCAGCTTCTCGGTTGCAGACGCCGTCATGGCTCAAGTGTGCCACGTATTGACTCTGATCAATGGAAGAGTAGCCTACGCATTGATAGCCATAGATTTGATGAAGGGCGGCCTCCTCGTGACCACGACTGCTGACATCCGTGAACAAGTTCGTTTGCGCTACGCGGCAGCTGCGACCGCCGTACAGATTACGGGAGCCAGTGCCCTGCCCATCGTCGAGAGTAACCAGTGTTGTGGCCCAGCCAGCGCCGTGGACCCGGCGGTCAGCTCGTGTTGTGGCAGCAGTGGTGAGGTTGATGAGGCTTTCGGCGCCGGCCTCTACACCGCCGCCGAGCAGGATGAGTTGCCCGTCGAGGCCGTCATTGCCAGCCTCGGCTGCGGTAACCCGATCGCCGTGGCGGACTTGCATCCGGGCGAGCGAGTTCTGGATCTGGGCTCTGGCGGCGGCATTGACGTGCTGCTGTCGGCTCGCCGGGTCGGTGACACTGGCTTCGCCTACGGCGTGGACATGACCGACGAGATGTTGGAACTGGCTCGAGCAAACCAGGCCAGGGCGGGGCTGACCAACGTGGAGTTCTTGAAGGGCACCATCGAGATTGTTCCCCTGCCCGATGCCTCGATCGACGTGGTGATCTCCAACTGTGTCATCAACCTGTCCACCGACAAATCGGCGGTCATCGCCGAGATGTTCCGGGTCCTGACCCCGGGCGGTCGTATCGGGATCTCTGACGTCGTCGCCGAGGACCATCTGACCCCGGCCGATCGGGCCGAGCGAGGCTCCTACGTCGGCTGCATTGCTGGAGCGCTGTCGAAGTCTGAATACCTCGAAGGGCTGGCGGCCGCAGGCTTCGTCGACGGTGAGGTCCGCTTCACCCACCAGGCGGCGTCGGGGATGCACTCGGCGATCGTGCAGGCTGTCAAACCAGCCGCATGACGTTCAGACCGTCGTTAGGTCGACAACTCGGTGCTGAGTTCGTCGGTAGCCTGTTGCTTGCGACGATCGTGGTCGGCTCGGGTATTGCTGCTCAGCAGTTGTCCCCGAACGAGGTCGGCCTTCAGCTGGCCGAGAACGCCGGCGCCACGGCGCTTGGACTGTTCGCCATCATCTTGATGTTCGGGCCGGTGAGCGGAGCGCATTTCAACCCGGTGGTGTCCTTCGTGGACGCTGCTTTCGGTGGGGTGCATCGGCGTACCGCTGCTGCCTATCTGCCGGCCCAGGTCATCGGGTGCATCGCCGGCGCCGTGCTGGCGAATGTCATGTTCGGTGGCCGAGCCGTCTCGTTCAGCACGCAGCACCGCATGACCGGGCCGCACTTTGTCGCCGAGATCGTGGCGACGGCGGGGCTGGTTCTGATCATCTTCGCCCTCGCTCGTACGGGCCGCACCGCATATGCCCCGGCGGCCGTCGGCGCCTATATCGGCGCTGCCTACTTCTTCACAAGCAGCACCAGCTTCGCCAACCCGGCGATCACGGTCGGGCGCATGTTCTCCGACACCTTCACCGGCATAGCCCCCTCCTCAGCACCCGGCTACATCGCCGCTCAACTCATCGGCGGCGCCGTTGGCTTCGTGCTGGTGCGCCTGTTCTACCCCCACTTGGGCCCGGCCGAAGCCTCGGCCGCCATCGTCCCCAACGAAGCCACGGTCGGAGCCGACCGTGAAAGGAGCTTCCAATGATCGATCCAACGACCGAACCAGAAGAGACGGCCGAAGCGCCCCCATCGCCGACCCAAGCGCCCGCATCACCCCTGGTTAACCGACTGACCAAAATACTCGTCTACGACTACTCCGACCGCTTCGCCGGAGGGCAGGTCATCGCCACCTTCCATGACTCCTATGCCCTGTTGGCCAAGACCGCTCGGATCACGACCTTCTTGCCGACCCTGGCTGAACGCTTCACCCGTGAGCGCCTTGACGCCTATGCCCAAGCTCATGGCATGCAAGCCAAACGCGCGCCGGAGATTCTTTTTGTTTGCGTCCACAACGCCGGCCGTTCGCAGATGGCGGCTGCCTTCGCCCGCTATTACGGCCAGACACATGTGCACATTCGTACCGGCGGCTCCGAACCGGGTGAGCGCATCCAGCCCGAGGTCAGCCACGCCATGAAGGAAGTGGGCATCAGCCTCGACGAGGAGTTCCCCAAGCCGCTCACCGATGAAGTCGTCGCCGCCGCTGACGTTGTCATCACCATGGGCTGCGGCGACACGTGTCCGTTCATCCCCGGCCGCCGATATGAGGATTGGCCTATCGCTGATCCCGCCGAGACCGACGCAGATGGCGTCGAGGCCATCCGGGACGACATTGACGGTCGAGTCCGCCAACTGCTCGACAGCATTTTCCCCGGCTTGGCCTTGCCCGAGCTCACACACCCCAAGTCCTGAAAGTCCTCCGTGCACTTGGTTGCGATCGGCGGTAGCGACGCCGGAATCTCCGCTGCGCTGCGAGCCCGTGAACTTGACCTCTCGGCTGGGGTGACTGTCGTGGTCGCAGACGCCTACCCCAACTTCTCCATCTGCGGCATCCCCTACTACGTCTCGGGCGAAGTCACCCACTGGCGCAACCTCGCGCACCGCACCTACGCCGACCTCGAAGCCACCGGCATGAGACTGCGCCTCGACACCCACGCCACCTCGATCGACGTCGGCGGTCGGCGCCTCGCTGTGCGGGAAAAGGACGGTAGTGAATCGGTGATCGAGTACGACGAGCTTGTGGTCGGGACCGGCGCCGTGCCGGTGCGGCCGCCGATCGAAGGCCTGGACACTCTCGGCGTCGACGACGGAGTGCATCTGTTGCATTCCATGGGCGACACCTTTGCCTTGACCGCCAGCATCGATCGGATCAAACCCAAGACCGCCCTCATCGTCGGCGCTGGCTACGTCGGGCTGGAGATGGCCGAGGGACTCACCATTCGAGGCATTGCCGTCACCCAAGTGGAGATGCTCCCCGAGGTATTGCCGACCGTCGATCCTGAGCTCGGCGCGTTGGTACATGCCGAACTCGATCGCCACGGCGTTGCGGTTCACACCCGCGCAACGGTCACTCGCATCAGCCGGAGCGGCAACGGCAGCGGCCGGCTTCATGTCGATGGCCTGGGACCAGACCGGGAGGCCCTCGGCTGGGACGTCGACCTTGTGCTGGTCGTGGTCGGTGTTCGCCCGGACACCGATCTGCTCGTTGCGGCGGGGGCGCAAGTTGGTGCCCGAGCGGCCGTGGTGGTCGACGAGTCCATGGCGACCGGCCTGCCGCACGTTTGGGCGGCCGGCGACTGTGTAGTCACTCATCACCGCCTCCTAGGCGTCACCTACCTTCCGCTCGGGACAACAGCGCACAAACAAGGCCGAGTCGCAGGCGAAAACGCTCTCGGCGGCAAAGCCCGATTCGCTGGCAGCCTCGGCACTCAGGTCGTCAAGGTGTTCGATCTCGTCGCCGCCCGCACTGGGCTTCGTGAACATGAAGCGGTGGCGGCCGGCTACTCGCCACTCACCAGCCAGGCCAGCCCCGACGATCACAAGGCGTACTATCCCGGCGCGCAGCCCATCGACATCCGCATCACCGGCGACGCCTACACCGGCAGGCTGCTCGGCGCGCAGCTGATAGGCCCCATGGGCACCGAGACAGCAAAACGGGTTGATACCTACGCCACCGCTCTCTTTCACTACATGACCGTCGACGGCATGTCGGAACTCGACCTGTCGTACACGCCTCCTCTCGGCTCGCCGTGGGATGCCGTGCAGATGGCCACCCAGGCTTGGGTTCGAGATCACCAACTACCAGCGCAGCGAAGCGCTCTACGCCCCGCGGGATTGTGATGACCAACCCAAGCCAACCTTGCTTTTCGTCTGCGTGCACAACGCCGGACGCTCCCAGCTTGCCGCCGGGCTCGCCGCCTTGCGAGGCGGCGATCAAGTCAACGTTTTGTCGGCGGGCCTTGACCCCGATGACAGAGTCAGCGAGGTGGCCCTGGCCTCGTTGGCCGAGGCGGGCATCGACCGATCCGATCAGACCCCCACCAAACTCACCGACGACATGGTGGCCCAAGCCGACGTCGTGGTAGCGCTCAAGCCCGGCCTCGATCTTCCCCACCGCGACGGCGTTCGCTACGAAACTTGGCCGCTACCCGATCCAGCCGAGTGGGACATCGATGGCATCCGACCGCTCCGTGATTACATCGACACCAAAGTGCGGGAGCTTCTGACGGAGCTACCACCGCAGGCTAGGGTGCCGTCAGGCGCCTAGTTGGCTCATGCCCACTCGAAGTCGGTGTACGCCCCGGGGTCGGGGCTGACCGGACACGGTGCCAAAACCGAGTCTCAAATCCCTTGCTCTTCCTACTTGACCTTGGAGTCGACTCCAAGGTTTAGCGTTGCTATATGGCTACAGCGGCAGACACACGACTCACTGCAGCGTCTTCGCTCCCTAGCCGGGGACTGCGCGTGGCCGAACTAGCCGCTGCCGTCGGTGTAGGCGCAGACACAATTCGCTACTACGAGAAGATCGGCCTGCTCCTCCCGCCAGAGCGGACGCCGGCGGGCTATCGCATCTACGACCCAGCAGTAGTGGACCGGCTGCAGTTCATCCAGGGAGCCCAGCGGCTCGGCCTGACGCTGATCGATATCAAGAACCTTCTGGCCATCCGTGACACCGGCGAATGCCCATGCGAACCAGCCGAAACACTCCTGCGCCGGCGGTTGGCCGACCTCGATGCAGAGCTGGCTCGGTTGACTGCGCTGCGGGACCAGATGGTCGCCATGGTTGAAGCACTGCCAGCCGGAGACTGTCCCCCGCCCTCGCCAGGCCGCTGGTGCCCACCCGAAGAAGGGAGGTGACTGTGCCATGTCCAGCACCCTGCTGAAACGAGACCTTGTGTCGTGCGACTGCGATCCGGACTGTGACGACCCCGGCTGCCCCTGCGGCTGCTGACGAGTGACCCGACAGTTGGCCGTCGATTCATCGGCGGCCAACACCTTCACAAACTTGAGGTCCGACTAGCGGTCGCCGGCTTAGCTTCCGCAAGCCGGACTCGAAAGCTGTTACCGGTCACCTCCGCGCGCAGAGATAGATAGGCGACATCTCGATCATTGCGAGTTGACCAGCCGACGGAATGATGGACTCAGTCGATCAGGGCGGAGGCCAATGAGTTCAGCGGACGACCTGCTGGCGACGCCCAGCAGGTCGGAGATCCATCGAGAGTTGGATCTAGCGTGCGAGACGTTCCACGTCCTACTCCGAGCGCCACGGCCTCCGACCT
Organism: uncultured Actinomycetota bacterium; assembly: GCA_963845915.1. Lineage (GTDB taxonomy): Bacteria > Actinomycetota > Actinomycetes > Propionibacteriales > Propionibacteriaceae > Microlunatus. The sequence goes on along the minus strand of CAWJUB010000025.1, from coordinate 9,675 downwards.
ACGCCGCCGCTCCGATGGCACGCGCTGGAACAACCGTCAGCTGTTGTTCCACATGCTGTTCGGCTACATGATCGTCCGCCGCCTCTTGCCGTTGGTCCGCTTCTTTGGCCGTCAACCCGGCCGCGTCAGCCAAACCTTCGCAACCGTGCTCAATTCGGCAACCAAGCCGTTCCACCTCGTGAACTATCTCGGGTCCTGGGGCGGTGGCACTGCGCTCACTCGCCGGCGGATGCACCTGATGATGGATCACAGCATCAGGGCCCTGCAACGCCACCTCACGGCCGAGAGCGAGGTAGCCCTCCAGCGTCAGATGCACTTCCCGCCGGGCTGGGACCCGTTCTTCCGGGAAAAGATGACGCTTCAAGACGTCTACCACTACGGAACTCAGCACTTCGCCTATCACCAGAGCCAACTGACGCTCATCGAGCTCCAGGGTGAGCGAGCCCAAGGCTCTCGGGCCGACGGATGATGCCCCATGCATGTCGGGCTGCTCGTCGTGCTGGATTGTGCCCACTAAGCCGGCGTCACCTCGCACCGAGGGACGACCCTGGACGGCCGGGATTCGAAGATCGACATGCCGGTGATCGACACCGTTGAAGCGGCGCAGCAACGAATGGTTCATTGGCCCGCCGACGTTTCTCAAGGCACCGATGCGTTCCCGGTTCTGGTGCGCCGGCCGGCCCACGCCTGTCGCCTGTACTCAAAACCGTGACGGGCTCGCTGGTCAACCTGATCCAGCAGAGCTGCAGTTGCTGACCCGTCCGAGAACCTCTCTGATTGGCCCGTTCCGAATCTGACCTAAGGCGCGATGGTCTGATCTCGGTCACCTTGACGGTCGAGAATCTGTTTCACGTACCCCACTGATTTCAGATGATCCCGAGTTCGACACACCCGATGCACCGTCGGAAGTAGCTCGGGTCGGCCTGACCGCCCCGGCGGCATGTACCCCCTTCGGGTGGGTGTGACGATGAGCCTCCACAAGCTCACTGCCGGGTCAGGGTATGACTACCTGACCCGGCAGGTCGCGGCGTTGGATGCGACCGAGAAAGGTCACACCGGCCTGGCGTCGTACTACACCGAACGGGGTGAGACGCCCGGGGCGTGGATCGGGTCCGGCATGGACGGGATCGACGGCCTGACCGCCGGCGACCCGGTGACCGCGGAGCAGATGCGAGCGTTGTTCGGCTGCGGTCTGCATCCGTTGGCCGAGCTCCGCCAGCAGCAGCTGGAAGGACCGGACCTCACCGATCGCGACTTTCAGGATGCGGCCCGGCTGGGAGCGCCGTTCAGGATCGTTGATGGTGATCGTCAGCCCGTTCCGGCTCGAGGTGGCCAAACGCATCGCGGCGATCAATACGGCAGCCGGACTGCCGGCCGACGCGCCGCTGCCGGCGGCTGATCGGGCGCGGGTGCGGACCGAGGTGGCCCGGGAGTTCTTCCTGGCCGAGCATGGCCGGGAGCCGATGGATGCCCGGGAGCTGGCGGGGCAGATCGCCAAAGACTCGCGGCCGCGGACACAGACGGTTGCCGGGTATGACCTGACGTTCTCGCCGGTGAAGTCGGTGTCGACCTTGTGGGCGGTCGCCGAACCGGCGGTGGCGGCTGTGATCGAACGGGCCCATCAGGCCGCAGTCCAGGACGCGTTGGCGTTCATCGAGAAGCATGCCCTGTTCACCCGGACCGGGCCACAAGGCATCCGGCAGGTCAACGTCCGAGGCCTGGTCGCGACCGCGTTCACCCATCGGGACAGCCGGGCCGGCGACCCGGATCTGCACACCCACGTCGCGGTCGCGAACAAGGTGCAGACCCTCGATGGACGCTGGCTGTCCATCGACGGCCGGGTGTTGTTCAAAGCCAACGTTGCCGCCTCGGAGACCTACAACACCGCGCTCGAACAGCACCTCCGCGAGACGCTTGGGGGTGCGGTTCGCCGAACGGTCCGGCACCGACCCGGCGAAGCGGCCGATCCGGGAGATCGTCGGTGTCGACCCCCGACTGAACCAACGCTGGTCGACCCGCCGCGCCCACATCAACACCCGCCGCGGCGAGCTCGCGATCCAGTTCCAACAAGATCATGGCCGGCCACCGACCCCGGTCGAAGCGCTGCACCTGGCACAGCAGGCGACCTTGGAGACCCGCGACGCCAAACACGAACCCCGATCCCTGACCGAGCAACGCTCCACCTGGCTCAACGAAGCCGCAGCAGTGCTGGGCGGCCGTGACGCCGTCGCGTCGATGGTGCAGACAGCGCTCACCCCGACCGCCGAGACCGCCACGATCGCCGACGCCCGCTGGGTTGCACAGACGGCTGATCACGTCTTGGCCGTAATGGAGGAAAGCCGCTCCACCTGGCAGATGTGGCATGTCCGGGCCGAGGCACAACGCCAGGTCCGCACTGTCGATGTGCCCGTCGAGCGGGCCGCGGCGCTGGTGGACCTGCTGGTCGATGAGGTGCTCGATCGCCGGTGTGTTGCCCTGGCCGCACCGGCTGACAACATCGAGGAACCGGAGGTTTTGCGGCGGGTCGACGGGTCGTCGGTCTACACCGTCGCCGGCGCCGACCTCTACACCTCGCAGCGGATCCTCGACGCCGAGCCGCGTCTCGTCACCGCGGCCGGACAGCGCGGCGGTGCGTCCGTCGATCGACTGCGGTGGATCTGGCCCTGCTCGAGATGGCGGCGAACGGCTCCGCACTCGATGCTGGGCAGGCGGCACTGGTCCGGCAGATGTGCACCTCGGGTGCCCGGCTGCAGCTCGCGATCGCCCCGGCCGGCGCCGGGAAGACCACCGCCATGCGTGCCCTCACCCTGGCCTGGACCCAAGACGGTGGCCAGGTGCTCGGCCTCGCCCCGTCCGCTGCCGCGGCCGCTGTTCTTGGCGAGCAGACCGGCATCCGCGCCGACACCCTCGCCAAGCTCACCTGGTCGCTGCGGCACGGTGAATTGCCCGACTGGGCGGCAGCGGTCGGGCGGTCGACCTTGGTGATCATCGATGAAGCCGGCATGGCCGACACCCTCACCCTCGACACCGCCGTCCAGTTCGCCATCGGATCGCGGTGCGAGTGTCCGCCTGATCGGTGATGATCAACAACTCGCCGCGATCGGCGCCGGCGGCGTCCTCCGCGACATCACCCACACCCACGGCGCCCTCCGCCTGACCGAGCTGCACCGCTTCACCAACCCCGCCGAAGCAGCAGCATCACTCGCCCTCCGCGAAGGTGAACTCGACGGCGCTCGACTTCTATCTCGATCACGGACGCGTCCATGTCGGCGACATTGCCAAAACCACTGAGGATGCCTTCACCGCTTGGGTCGCGGACCGATCGGCTGGACTCGACGCCATCATGCTCGCCCCCACCCGCGAGCTGGTCGCCGAACTCAACCGCCGCGCCCGTGATCATCGCCTCGACGGGAATGTGGCGGCGTCGGTGGTGCGGCTGGGCGACGGCAATCAGGCGAGTGTCGGCGATGTGATCATCACCCGCGCAACGACCGCCGACTCCGACTCACCGCCACCGACTGGGTCAAGAACGGCGACCGGTGGACCATCACCCGCATCGGCCGGCGCGGTGACCTCACGGTCCGGCACAACCGCAGCCAGCTGACCGTCCGGCTGCCCATTGACTATGTGCGCGCCTCGACCGGTCTCGGCTACGCCAGCACCATCCATTCGGCCCAAGGCGTCTCCGCCGACACCATGCACGGCCTGTTGACCGGGCAGGAGTCCCGGCAGCAGCTGTACACCATGCTCACCCGCGGCCGGCATGCCAACCACCTCTACCTCCAAGTCGTCGGCGACGGCGACCCCCACACCCTCATCCGACCCGACACCATCGCACCGCGCACGCCGACCGAGACGCTGCAGCAGATCCTCGCCCGCGATGAAGCGCCCGTCTCCGCCAGCACCGTGCTGCGCGAGCTCAACAACCCAGCGGCCCGGCTCTTCCACGCGGTCCAGCGCTACACCGACGGCCTCCACGTCGCAGCCGAACAGCTCCTCGGACCCCAAACCGTCGCAGAGCTCGACCAAGCCGACCACTACGTTCCCGGACTCACCACCGAACCCGCCTGGCCAACCCTGCGAGCCCACCTGCTCGCCCTCGCGGCCGAAACTGGACAGCACCCACTCCGCCACATGCTGACAGCCGCCAGCTGGACGCGACCTCCAAACCGCAGGCGACATGGCCGCCGTCCTCTACTGGCGCCTCCCAGAGCTCACACCTACCAACCCAGGTCCGCTGCCCTGGCTCCCCGGCATTCCACCCGCGCTGCATGCCGATCCCGTCTGGGGCGACTACCTGGCAAAGCGATCCCAGCTAGTCGCCGACCTCGCCGACCAGGTCCAAGACCACGCCCGCCAAGGCGACGGCACGCCAGTCTGGGCTGCACCGGGAAGCCACCCGAGCACCGCCCTCATCGGCGAAATCGCCGTGTGGCGCGCCGCCAACGGCATCAATCCCCAAGACCCGCGACCAACCGGAGGAGGAGGCCAACTCGAAACGCTCCCGGCCCTCTGGAAACAACACCTCGACCGGCATATCGCGCGCGCCACCCACCCGCCAGCCGATGCGAGGGCCGACGAGCGACAGGCAGCACGCACCGCACTTAGTCCAAGCGACGACACGCAACGCCCGTACCAAAAGCCCGAACGGCGACCGAGCGGGCCGTCCGCGCCCAGCCGATAGCACACCTCAGTCGTCAAACCGCGGCGCTCTGAGCATGAGGTTGCTCTCCACGCGGCGATGGCAGGGCAAGATGGCAGGGCAGCACACTGCCGAAATCTGGCTCTCTCAGATCAAGGGCCGGGCTTCGCCGGCCAAGCGGCGCGTGTCCTCGCTGCGCAGCGGGCCGCGCCGCGACCTGTCTGCATCTGTGCTCCAGGGACCGTCATGCAGTCCCGCGGGCCGTAGAGTTTGGTGATTACGGGGATGGCAGGACGCAACAACGCGATCTCTACTCAGGAATCGCCGGAACCGTCAGGAACCAGGTAACGAACAAGCAGAATTCTCCTGGACCGTCTCCAACATAGATGTCGGTGAACATTGTGTTGTCCATTTTTATGTCAGCGGACGGCACCGAATTTCACCGTGCTAACGGATTCGACCAGCGAGTTTACTTCGCTTATGTTGTTCGACCACCGCTTGGTCACTAGGCTCGCAAGACCCCGCCATCACTTCACGACGCGGAATGTAAGATGCGTAACCCCTGCGCCCTCGATCACCTGGGTGCTCTCCAGCTCGATCGGTTCCGCGGTTTGGTCGAACAATCGGACGCCGTCCCCGAGTAGGACAGGCACCAGATCGAGGTGTATCTCGTCGAGAAGTCCCGATCGGATGCACTGCTGCACCAGGTTCGCACCGATCACGCCGACGTCCTTGTCACCTGCGACCGCTTTCGCTTGCGCTACAGCGCTTTCGAGGCCGTCCGTAACGAACGTAAAAGGCGATCCTTCGTAAACCCACTTTTGTGGAACCGAATGGGTAAGAACAAAGACCGGTACTCCCAAAGGATGTCCGCCACCCCACCCATTGGTGAGGTCGAATGTCCTCCGTCCCGTCACCAAAGCCCCTGTCGTTGTACTCGTCTCCCGAAGGTAATCGGCGGTTTGTGGCGAGACCTTGAACACCATCTCCGTGCCAGGCAGTCTATATTCGGTGTCGCCGCCGAAATACCAAGCCAAAAGCCGCTCGCCGCCCTCACCCATAGGTGCTTCAGGACCGTCGTTCGGCCCAGCAATAAACCCATCCAGTGACGTTGCGTGCCCTGTACGGACTTTCCCCATGGCTTGGTTCTCCTACTCTGTTCATCCGCCCTAGTGGCCTAGCTTGATCGCTAGTCTTCCGAGAGCATGCTGTGGCTGGGTCGCCTGGCGCAAAGGTGGATCGCGTCCCAGGGATACGGTATGGAGCAGACCTGACCCAACGACCGCAGACGATCGCCGCCAGCCACGCCCACGGTGCTAAGGCGGCGTGTCGAGATCGTGCACGCTCGCCGCCCTAGCAGGAGGCTACTTGTAAACAGGCGCTACGGGGTCACGACGCCAGCTGTGTTGGCTGCTCCGATGGTGATTGCCGATGGGTTGAAACCTTTGGCGATCAGCCAGATGCCGAAGAATATCTCAAACAGACCGCCCGGGATTGTCGCTACAAGGCCGGTGCCGGCGAAGCCGAGAATCTCCAGCACGCATCCCGTTGCAAAAATTGCATATCCAACGAGGCCCCAGACCGCCAAAAACCGCGGGACGAGGTTCGACCGAAACAGCAAATAGCAGAAGAACAGACTGCCCAGGCCGAGCCCAACCATCGCCACGTTGTAGGCCATGAAGTTCCCATTGATCGCAAGGGCGCCCAGCGTCTCGAAGTAGGAGGCATCAGCAGCGCCCGCCTCCGTGTAGCTCCGACTAACGATTACCAGCGACAGGAGGCTGATCACGCCCACGGCGAGGATGATCCCCTCGAAAACCCTGGTGGCGAAGTAACCCAAGGCGATGTTCTTGTTGTGCGGCCTCAGAATCGGCAACATCAGCGCCCCGATGCCAATCACCAGGGCGGAGTTCAACAGCATCCACACCGCACTAGCCGTGAACAGGGTGCTCGCCGAAACACTTGACAGATAATCCGGGGCTGCCGCGATGCCCGTGGCGATCGCGCTCCCTACGCCGTAGGTCAGGTATCCACCGAGGACCAACATTCCAACCACTCGTGCGGTTCGTCTAGTTGAGCTCAGCTCCTCCTGCACGGCTTCCCGCCCATCGTCATACCGCAGCCGGGGGGCTTCGGCAGGCACCTCGGCCACCGACACCGCAGTTCTTGTCGTCTCGTCCATCTCTTGCTCCATCCGTTGTCATCCACAACGGTGGGCTACGTCCCGGGCAACCCGAGACTGAGACATACGGTGCAAGTCCTGCCCGTAAGGCTGATTGGGGCGCGATCGCTCACCGCACCTAATACGACTGTAGCCGTACAATGTACGAGTCCGTTAATCGGGACCGAGATGTCTACACCGCTCAGTGAGAGCCGCAAGAGACGCGTTCACTCAGCCGGGGAGCGGGTGGTGCTCGACGCCCTCGCCTGCATCGGCACTGCGGTGGCGTTGTTCTCAGTGGTCAAGCGGCAGCACGAGGGCTTCGCACTGGGCTTTGTTACCACTCGCATGTTCGAAGCCGCTGTCATCGTCATCGGCGTCGTGAGCATCATGGCGGTCGTGACATTGCGGCAGACCGCGGCCGAAGCAGATGCGGCCTCCCTGGTAGCCGTGGGCCGGGCGCGGGCGCCGTCCGTGATGCCACTTTCCTGCTGGGCCCGGGCCTGATGCCGGCCTTCAACGCCGCGTTGCTGGGCTACCTGATGTACCGGTCTGGACTCGTTCCGCGTCTCATTCCGGCGATGGGGCTCATCGGAGCTCCGCTGCTCGCCTCGTCCACGCTCGGAATGAGGCTCGGCGTCAACGGGAGGGGTCCGCGTGGGAGGTCGTCGGGACCGCACCGATCTTCTTTTGGGAGCTGTCCCTCCGCCTGTGGATGACGTTCAAGGGCTTCAACCCATCCGCCCCTATCTTGGCCGCGCCTTCTGCTGAGTGGGGGAGTCCGGCCAGCTCACGAGAAAGATCGCCAACGCTGCAGGCTTCGTCCTGCGCGCCGTAGTCCCACGCCCCCGACGTGCCCCCGAACTCTCGAAATTGGCCGTCGCTGGCCGTCGCTAGCCGTGGACAGCGAAGCAGGCTCCAGCACTGGACGGCTCCAATCATCGGCAACCATCTCATACTGGACCCGCTCGTAATGCGTAGGTCCGGGGTTCGATTCCCCGAGGCGGCTCTGAGATCGTTTGGCCTAACCAGTGCCCTGTTCGGGCGGAGTCTCGAAGGGCAGCTCGGTCTGGTCTGAACGGCTCGTGCGCCGTTTAGTCCGCATCTGGTCCGCATTCAATTTCACGACCGCCCGGTCGAGCCGGTCCGCAACGGCGTCGAGGTCATCGGCGAACAGGCCCGCATAGATGTCGAGGGTCATGGCCGCTGAGGCGTGCCCGAGCATCAGCTGTACCGCTTTGACGTTGGCGCCAGCGGCTATAGCAAGGCTGACTGCGGTGTGGCGCAGCTCGTGCGGCGTCAGTCCAAGCAGTCCGACCTTCTCCGCAGCCGGATCGAAGAACCGCGGCCGGAAGTTCGTATTGCGCAGCACCCCGCCCTCTGGAGCGGTAAACACCAGATCGCCGGGGGCCTTCCCGGTCAGGCGATCCGCCAACTCGTCGGCCAGGAAGCGGGGGATCGGAACCGAGCGTCGCTGATGGGTCTTGGTCGTGCCGACGACCACCCGACCGTGAACTTCGGTGATCGCTTCGACGACCTCGATCCGGCGCCTGGCCAGGTCGATCCGGCAGGCGGTCAGGGCCACGAGCTCGCCCCAGCGCAGGCCGGCGTAGGCCAGGACTCGGATGAGGGTGCCGTACGGCGCGCAGGCCTCGGCCAACGCCTGTACTTGATCATGAGTGAGGAAGCGCTTGGGCGTGGCCACAATGCGGGGGAGGGGTACGCCCTCGGCGACGTTCCGGACGAGCCGTCCATCGCGGACGGCCGCTGTGAGGGCCAGCGACAGGACGCGGTGAGCGTACCGGACCGTTGCCGGAGCAAGTCCCTCGTCGATCAGGCCGTGCACCCAGCTCGAAACGTCCATCCCCGACGCCGCCGCAGCCTGCCCTCACACAGGGGATTCACGGGTCTGTGTGGCACATCGGATTCTGTGAAATCGGGTGGGGTACGACGAGCAGGCTGAGTTGGCCGGCCGTCGAACTGTTTCCAGCGCATCCGTGGGATGAGGGCGGGTCCTGTCAGTCGACGGCATGACCGCGCTGGCAGCCGATTGGCCGAGGTCGTTGCCGTGCTGGAAGCTGCAATGGCGGTCGAGGTGCGGCGTATCTGATCGGTCGCCCGATGCTGCCCCCTCGGGGACTTCGACGGCCGTATGGAGGCTCCTCTGGATCGGCCGACTTGACCGGTACCCGTGGGCGCCGCGGTGTGTCTTTTTCAAATCCACGCACCCGCGGTGACCGCTGCCGGCGTTACGCGCCACTTAGGGCAAGCGAGGTCGTTTCGCATCATGGGCTGGCGAGTTCTCCACAGGTGGGCTGGAGAGAAGTCAGGAAGCGAAATGGCTGCCTTAATGAGGTCGGGCGCAAGTCGCGAGAGATCGGTGATCAAGTTGATGCAGAACAGCGAGCTGCGGCGGGATGGCGGACCGCCTATGGACCGTGCATGACGTGTCTGCGTTCCTCGGTGTGCCGGTGGGCACGCTGTACCAGTGGCGGTACATGCGGGTCGGGCCGCCTGCTTACCGGGTGGGCCGACACATCCGGTACGACCCCGCAGCGGTGCGTACTTGGCTGAACACACAGGACGCCTATGGCCGGTAACATCCAGCGACGCCCGACGGGAAGTGGCGGGCACGCTACCGCGACGCAAACCATCGCGAGCACGCCCGGCACTTCCCGCGAAAGCGTGACGCCGAGCAATGGCTGGCTTCGCAGGAGGTCGCTATTGCCCGTGGCGAGTGGGTGGACCCGACCCTGGCCAAGATCACGGTGGGCGAGTGGCTACCGCGATGGCTGGCACTTCAGGTGCAGCTGAAGCCGACGACGATGGTGCGCTACGAGGTCGCGCTCCGCAGCCAGATCCTGCCGCGCCG
>CAWJUB010000024.1:0-67551 GCA_963845915.1 uncultured Actinomycetota bacterium | reverse complement strand
GGTCAAACGCGCACGATCTTTCCAACGAGGGTCAGCGACTGGCGAAGAACTCCTTCAACAATGCGCCGCATTCGTCCTCGAGGATGCCGCTGCGTACGTCGACGCGATGGTTGAGGCCGGGATCGCGTACTACGTCAAACAGTGAACTGACCGCCCCGGCCTTGGGGTCAAAGGCACCGAAAACGAGTCTGGCGACTCGAGCCAGGACCAGTGCGCCGGCGCACATCGTGCATGGCTCGAGGGTAACGACGAGGGTGAGGCCGGTCAGCCGCCAGGATCGCAACCGCCTGGACGCCTCGCGCAGCACCAAGATCTCCGCGTGCGCGGTGGGATCATGTCTGATCTCCCGCTCGTTGCCGGCCGCCGCCAACACGCTGCCGGCCTGATCAACAATGACCGCACCGACGGGCACATCGCCGTGCCTTGCCGCCATTCGCGCCTGATCGAGAGCCAGCCGCATCGGATCTTCCCACTGGCTCAGCCCGCTGTATTCGCTCACCCAACGGCTGCTTCAACGGCCTTGCGGAATTGGGGATTGAGCTTGATCTTGTCGGCCACCTCGACCAACATCTCAACGCTGCTCAGATCGAGGTTGTCGATGATGGCACCCATGTCAAAGTCACTGAGTCCAAGATCAGCGACAATGCCAAGATCACCGATCGGCTCGCCTTCTTCCTCGTCCTCATCAATAGGCTCTTCGCCGAGATAGTCCACCACGTCTCGCGCGATCGGCCAGTCAGCCGCCGCCGCAGCGTCGGAGAGCAGTACCTGGACGTGCTGACCGCGCACCCGGGTGATCACGAATACCTCTTCGACCAAGCTGACGAAACCGAGCGCACCGGCATCGCCGGGCAATCGGCGTAGCTGGATGATCAACTCGTCGAGGTCGTTGGCGAGATCCTTACCGAGCGACTGCACGTAGGGCTGGCCGTCCTCCCGATAGGCGGCGAGTACGAAATCGATCTCGTCGTCGGCGGCGTCCTCAAGATCAGACTCGTCGAAATCGTCGTCGTCCTCTAGATCGTCATCGCCCCCCGCACCGCTGCCGGTCGTCTTTTTCACCGGTTCAGCGCTCCTGCCCGCGCCATCCAGCTCGAACGACTCGTACTCCTCGTCGTCGAACTCTGACATGACTCCCCTCCTCCGCAGCATCGCGAACCCGCACCATCGTGTCAGACGCCTTGACCGGATACGAGGCCAATCCCAATCTGAAGGCCTTTGCCTCGCTACGGTTCCAGCGTGGAACTACGCATCGTCGACCATCCCCTTGTCGCTCACAAGCTCACCGTGTTACGGGATGAGACCACCGATTCACCCACCTTCCGGCGGCTCACCGAAGAGCTCGTGACTCTCCTCGCGTACGAGGCGACCCGCAATGTCCGCGTCGTGTCACGCACGGTTCACACGCCGCTGCAGGCTGCGGTCGGAGTGAAGTTGTCACCACCACGCCCGCTTGTGGTGCCGATCTTGCGAGCTGGTCTGGGCATGCTCGAAGGCATGACCCGCCTGATTCCGACGGCTGAGGTCGGATTCCTCGGCATGGCCCGCAACGAGGAAACCCTGGTCGCGACCACCTACGCCGAACGGCTGCCGAGCGATGTGACCGGACGTCAGTGCTACATCCTGGACCCCATGCTCGCGACGGGCGGCACCCTCGCATCGGCCGTGGAATTCCTCGTCAGGCGCGGCGCCGACCACATCACGTGCATCTGTCTGATCGCCGCACCCGAGGGCATCGCCCGACTCGAGGACGTGGTGGACCAGCTCCACGTACCCTGCACCCTGGTGCTTGCCGGTCTGGACGAGAAGCTCAACGATGTCGGCTACATCCTCCCCGGCCTTGGCGACGCCGGTGATCGCTTGTACGGCGTCGTCTAACGCCGACTTGTCAGAATTTCAGCACCCCATGTGCTGTGCCTTTGAGATTCTGACAAGTCGGTGATGTAGGAGAGTTAGTAGTAGTAGGGGAAGCGTGACCAGTCGGGTGGGCGCTTGTCGAGGAAGGCGTCGCGCCCTTCGACGGCCTCCTCGGTCATGTACGCCAGCCGCGTCGACTCTCCGGCAAAGACCTGTTGGCCGATCAGCCCGTCATCGATCGCATTGAACGCGAACTTGAGCATCCGCTGCGCAGTCGGACTCTTGCCGCAAATGATCTTCGCCCACTCCAAGCCGACGGTCTCCAGCTCGGCGTGCGGCACGACGCGATTGACCATGCCCATCCGGTACGCGTCCTCGGCCGAGTAGGTCTCGCCGAGGAAGAAGATCTCCCGCGCCACTTTCTGGCCGACCTGCCGTGCCAGGTACGCCGAGCCGAAGCCGCCGTCGAACGAACCGACATCGGCGTCGGTCTGCTTGAAACGGGCATGTTCGGAACTAGCCAGGCTGAGATCGCAGACCACATGAAGACTGTGTCCGCCGCCGGCAGCCCAACCGTTGACGAGCGCGATCACCACCTTGGGCATGAAACGGATCAGCCGCTGCACTTCAAGAATGTGGAGTCGTCCCGGGGTGGCGGCGCCGCCCTCCGCCGCCGAGTCGTACTGATACCCGGCGCGCCCGCGGATCCGCTGGTCGCCGCCGCTGCAGAACGCCCATCCCCCATCCTTGGGCGACGGCCCATTCCCGGTGATCAACACCGCGCCTACGTCGGAGGACATCCGAGCATGGTCCAGCGCCGCGTAGAGCTCATCAACGGTGTGCGGCCGGAACGCGTTGCGTACCTCGGGCCGATCAAAAGCGACCCGCACGACGGGGGCGTCATTGGCCCGGTGATAGGTGATGTCGGTGAAGTCAAAGCCATCCACCGCATGCCACAACTCAGGCGCGAACGGGCTAGTCACGCCCTAAAGCTAAGGCCGCCCCTTCTTTGCGCGTCTCGACGGTCATCGCAGCGCGCTCGATCGCGAGCTCGATCGCCGCCCGCGGAGGAAACGAGGCGTCTTTCCTCCTCGAGCGACGACGAACTGCGGATCGAGCTCGCGATGCGCGAGCAATCACAAATTAGTCGGAGGGTGCAGGTCATCCCGCTACGCCACGCGGGCCCCCGATTGACCAACACCCTCCACGCTCCATGCCGCTAACGCGCCCGTCCCAGAGGCGCGAGATCGACTGGATTCCCCCGACAGCCGGTCTATCCCCCTCAGACCCGCCTCACATATCTTGAACAGTGCGGCAGTTGCGCGACCACGAACAGCAGACGAACAATCGGTACGCATCCAGGCCGCTGAGGTAGCCCAGATCCGAGGGTCTGGCAATGCGCTTTTTCAAGCTAGCAAGGAAAAGATGACCCTATTTGGTGAGGAGCTGCGGCGGCTTCGGAAGCGCTCTGGTCTCTCCCAGGAAACCCTCGCTGCTCGTGCCGGGCTAAGCCCGGAGGCCGTATCGCTGCTGGAACGCGGTCGCCGCTCACCACGAATGACCACCATGCGCTTGTTGGCCGAGGGATTGCGTCTCGCCGAAGCCGACCGCGCCGCGCTGTTTGCCGCGGCCAACCTGCACGAGCCCGCGACCCCGTCGCTTCCGGTGTTTGCCGACCATCCGGTCGGCCGCGACAAGGAACTCCGCGAGGTGGCCGAGCTCATCGAACGCGACGACACCCGGCTCTTGACGCTGCTTGGACCAGCCGGAGTCGGCAAGACCAGGATCGCTGTCGGGTACGCCGCCACCCAGCCGGCGCGCTTCCCGGACGGAGTCCACTGGTTTCCCATCGGGACACTCAACGATCCATCGACGGTGCTCAGCGCACTGGCTGGCGCGCTCGGCGTACGCAGCACCCCGAAGGCAACCGTTGAGGAGATCATCGACCACGTACGCCCGCTGTCGAGCCTGTTGGTGATCGACAACGCTGAACATCATCTGACGACCTGTGCGAAGCTCTGCCGCGCCATTCTGGCCGGTGCCCCCAAGCTCACCATCTTGATCACCAGCCGCCATCTCACCGGTGTGCCGGGCGAGCAGGCCTTTCCCATCGTTCCGCTGCAGCTACCTCCTCCGGGGATGCCCGCTGACCAGCTCGGCACGATTCCGTCCTGCCAGCTGTTCCTCGCCCGATCGTTGATCAACAACCGACTCAACCAGCCAGCTGCCGAGGCTGTCATCCGGATCTGCCATCGCCTGGACGGACTGCCCCTGGCTCTGGAACTGGCCGCGGCTCGAACCAATGTGCTCACCGTTCACGAGCTGGCTGACACCCTGGAGACCGAACTCAGCATCCTGCAGGCGCCCGGCCCTGGCGGTGCGCAGCAGCTCGTGGACGCCATGGTCGGCTGGACCTATCAGCGGTTGAGCCGCACCGAGCAATTGATCTTCGAACGGCTCTCGGTGTTCGGGGGCAGCTTCAGCCGGACCGCGGTTACCGAGGTATGCGGAGCCGGCCTGAGCGAGATCGAGGTCGTCGATGTGCTGTCCTCATTGGTGTCCAAGTCACTGGTCGTACGCGAGGATGAGGGCAGCACCCAGGCGCGCTTCCGGCTGCTTCAACTCATCAGGCAGTACGCGCGGAGCAAGTTTGCGCTACACCCCGACCGGGCTGCCACCCAGCGCCGGCACGCCGAGTACTACCGTGATCTTGCTGAGCGAGCGGCGCCGCAGCTCACTGGTCGTGATCAACACGAATGGCTGTCGATCATCGACCGCGAGGTCGGCAACCTCCGCCCCGCCATCACGTGGTCGATCCAGCACAAGCCTGAGATCGCCATGCGCACCGTCGCCGCCTTGGGGCGCTGGTGTTACTTGCGGGGCCGCTACACCGACGGCCGGCGTTGGGCTTCGAGCGCACTACGAGCGTGGGCGGATGCCCCCAGTGCGCTTCGAGCACCAGTCCTGGTACTCGCCGGCACCTTGGCGTTTCTGCAATGCGACTACGCCGAAGCCAGACCCTTGGTCGAGAAGGCGCAGGCGCTCTTCGCGGCAATGGGCGATCGGGCCGGCCTGGTGTGGTCGATCGGCAGGCTGGGCTCAATTGCTCGAGAGCTTGGCAGGTACGAGCAGTCGGCAGAGTTGCATCGCGAAGCGCTGCGGCTCGCCCAGGAGGCCGGAGATGATCATGACGCCGCAGTTCAGCTCAACTATCTGTGCTTCCTGGCGTGGCTCAGCGGCGACCTGGACACGGCCGAAACGTTGGGCCCCGATGTGCTCCGCCGGATGAACGAGCTCGGCGACCAGGAAGGCGTCATCTGGGCGTTGATCAACTTAGGTACCACGGCGCGCTACCGGGGTGACCTGATCGGCGCCCGGTTGCTGCTCAGTCAGTGCCTTGACCTGTGCGAGGAGCTGTCCTTTCGGGAGGGGATCGCCTGGACGCTCAACCAGCTCGGTGTCGTAGCCCGGCTGCGCGGCGAAACCCAACGCGCCCTCGGAATGCAGCTTGCGAGCCTCACCGAACATCACAAGCTGGGCGACCGCTGGCGGGAGGCGAGCGTACGCGACGAGCTGGCCGCGCTCGCGATGCTTCGCGAGGACCCGGCCGAAGCCGCGCGCCAGCTCGCATCCGCGGACGGACTGAGAGCGGACATCCAAGCGGCTGTCCCGGCGGCTGAGCGAGCTGATCGCGACCTGACGGTGGAGGCGGCACAGCTGGCGCTCGGGGCGACGTACGAGCTCGCCGCGCTGACGGCAGGACTGAGCCGCTCGTGATCTCGTGTCGTGGAGTCCAAGTTCCGCGGACTCCACGAGGCTAAGACATCAGTGTCGTAACGGAGCTTTGGAGCGTGGATCCCACGATGGATCTCGTAGGCGCGGGCGTTGCCGGGTGAGTTTGGATCATCCACGATCGGCTTATCGGCCATGAACTGTCGGATGACGTTGGCCAGCTCTCCGGGGTGCGAAAAATTGATCGCATGGGCCGCGCCGTCGATGGCGACGAAGACGACGCGGTGTTCTACCTGTTTCGCGACTTCCTCGATGCGTGCTGGACCCGGCATCAGCGGGTCGCGGCTGCCGGCAACCACCAGCGTTGGCACATCCAAGGCAAGCAGCCGGTCCAACGATGGATACCGCATGAGCGCCCGGAACATCCGGAACGTGCTGGGAACGCCGAAACGCAGATAGTCCGGCACGGCGACGCGCAACATCCGTACTGGTTCGCGGAGGCCGTCGCGGCTGAGCTGCCGCACTGCACGAGGCAGCGGCTGATTGTTGATGCCGCCGGCCGGTGAGACCAGAATGGCCCGCTCCAGCCGATGTGGATAGGAGTAGGCAAACTCACAAATCACCGGACAACCCATGGAGTTTCCGACCAAGGTGACCTTGTCAATCCCTTGGGTGTCGAGGAATGCGGCCGCCGCGTGCGCGAGTTCCTCGACCGTTAAGGGCTCGATGGCGTTACCGCTCCTCCCGAACCCGGGCAGATCGGGCACCAAGGTATGAAACTCATCGGATAGGACTTCCGCCGTCGGGAGCAGATAGCGGCCCGAAAGCCCGAACCCATGCAGATGCATCATGACCGGCGCATTGGGCGGGTGAGGCGACTCGCGGTAGAAGACATCGACGTCATCGATGGTCGTCCACCGCTCGGCCAGCCGAGACGATGGCCGCGAGAAGCGTCGTTTCGTGCCGCGGTGTGCCCTCGCCGAGGATCGGCGCTTGGTGATGCCCCGTGTCTCGTCCCCTGACATCGTCATTTCAGCCACCCGCGCTCAGGCAAGCGCCTTTTGCTTCAGCTGATCAAACTCAGCCTGGTTGATCGCACCCTGATCCAGCAGCTTCTGCGCTGACGCAATCTGATCAGCTGGATTGGGGATGCTCATGATCGGCGGCGGCACGTAGGTGTCAGTGTCGCGGCCACCACCCATCGCAGCCTGGTGACGCTCGGCCATACCCCTGCCCCGCGCGATCACATAGATCAATGCGCTCAAGAAGGGCGCGATGATCAGGAAGACGATCCAGATCGCCTTCCACCAGCCGCTCAAGTCCCGATCTCGGAAGAGATCGGAGACGATCTGGAACAGCACGATGAGATAGCAGGCGAAAACAAACGCCCACACCAACAGCCAAAAGAAGCTCGAAAAGCCCATGTCAACCTCCGTGTCGAGTAGGACTGGCCTGAGTATCGTTTGCGAGCACCCGCCCCACATCACTCCCCAAGGGTGAATCGTCCCCAGCTGCCGCGCAGTGCTGGTAGACATAAGCCAATGCGAAGTCACGTCATTGTCGCTGGGGCAGGAATTCTAGGGCTGGCGACCGCCGCCGAGTTGATCAGGCGCGGACACACGGTCACCGTGCTGGAGAAGGAATCGGGCATCGCCCAGCACCAGACCGGCAACAACTCCGGCGTCATCCATTCGGGGTTGTACTACAAGCCCGGCAGCCTCAAGGCGAAGCTTGGCACGGCCGGAGCGACGTCGATGCGACGCTTCGCCGAAGAGAACGGAGTCCCTGTCGAGATCTGCGGCAAGCTCGTCGTGGCAACGGAACTGTCGCAAGTGCCGGCCCTCCAGGAGCTCCACCGACGCGGCCAGGCCAATGGCGTGCCATGTCGGATGATCAGTTCCGAAAAAGCCAAGGCGTACGAGCCGCACGTCTCCTCCGTAGCGGCGTTGCGGGTCTCCTCGACGGGGATCGTCGACTTTCGGGGCGTCTGTGAGGCACTTCGACAACAGATCGAGCAGACTGGCGGCGAAATCCGATTGGGCCACAAGATCGTCGGCATCGCATCGCGTCCAGACGCAGTCACTGTGACGACCGCGACCGAGGAGTTTCGTGGCGACCAGTTCGTGAACTGCGCCGGCCTGCACAGCGATCGGCTGGCGCGACTGGCCGGGCTGACGCCTGATGTCCGAATCATTCCCTTCCGGGGCGAGTACTACGAGCTGACCCCGGAGGCCTCCTTGCTTGTCAAGGGTCTGATCTACCCGGTGCCTGATCCGGCGTTTCCCTTCCTAGGTGTGCACCTCACTCGCATGATCAACAACTCGGTCCATGCTGGTCCGAATGCGATCCTCGCACTGGCGCGGGAGGGTTACACGAAGCTCAAGATCAATCCCCGCGACGTAGCCGACAGCCTCCGTTGGCCCGGCCTATGGCGATTGGGCAAGCGATATTGGCGGACCGGGTTCGACGAGGCGGCACGATCGCTCTCCAGGAAGCGGTTTCTCGCGAGCCTTCGTGAGCTCGTTCCCGACCTTCCCGACGACTGTCTGGTGCCGACCCACGCCGGCGTACGCGCGCAGGCGCTGAGGCGTAACGGGCAGTTGGTCGACGACTTCTACTACGAGCGAAAGGCACGCCAAGTCCACGTACTCAACGCCCCGTCCCCGGCAGCCACGGCCTCGCTGGAGATCGCCAAGCGCATTGCCAACGAGCTGGAAGTAGCCGAGATCGGCAGCCTTTCCTGACCTGCTGTTCACGGGCTTCGACGCGCTCAGTCCGACAAGTGTGGCTTCGCCCTGAGCCTGTCCGAAATGTGCCCGACCTAGTCCGAACTGCGCCGTGAGCGCTGTCGAAAAGCGCATTGGCACCTCGCTGAGAAGCTTCAGCTCAGCTTGTGTGACCTGCGGCGGCGCACCAGCCACGCGGTGAGTCCAACGGCAGCGGCAGCGCCGGCGGTCGCAGCGATGATTCTGCGACGCGGTGCGGTCTTTGCGTGCGGGTTCGATCTGTGCTGGCTCGGTCCCATCGAGGAGACTGACGGTCCCTGCGTCGCCGTCGACTCGGATCAGCTGGCCGCTGTGAATCCGCCGGGTCGCGACGGCGGTGCCGAGCACGGCCGGAATCCCGTACTCCCGCGCCACGATCGAGCTGTGGCTGAGCGGGCCCCCGATGTCGGTGACGACCCCCGAGGCCATCGCAAACAGCGATGTCCATGCGGGCGTAGTGATGCTGGCAACCAACACGTCGCCGGGTTGCATCTGCCCGAAATCTTGCGGCCCGCCGAGTACTCGAGCCGGTGCGGTGATGGTTCCGGCGCTTCCCGCGATGCCCTTGATCACGTCGCCGGTCTGATCCTCAGATGCGGCGGGCATCCACTTACTCCACATGTCGCCCCAGCCGCCCTTAGGCAACAGTTGTGGCGGCGTGGCCCGCCGTTGCCCCCGCCATAGCTCCTTACGCTGCTCCACTTGATCAGCGAGGCTGCCGAGACCTTCGTTGATCTCCGAGCGTTGCAACCAGAAGACATCGTCGGGTTCGTTGATCACACCGGCTCGCTGGAGTCGCCGCCCGACCTCGGCCAGCATGCGGCGCAGCTCAGGCCAGGCCAGTCCGACATCGGCGAGCGCATCCTCCCGCATGGGTGCCACGCGTTGCGCCCACCGTACGAGCCGGCTGAATGCTTTGGCGCGTGCCGGGTCCAGTCGGGCCAGAACAGTGGCTGTGGCCTCGTCGCGGCGGCGCGCGAGGCGCCGCTGTCGCTCGTAGGGATCAGCACCCTTGCCGCTCACGAAGAACCGCATCGTCTCCAATAGCGGCACCGGCTGATCGGCTGGTACCGGATTCATGAAGTCGAGGTTGTAGACCGTGTGCCCGTACGCCGCGAGGTGGGCCTCGAATCGGGTGTGCCACTCATGCCAGACCGGATCGTCCGACGTAGCAGCTTGGTTCAGGAATTGCTGCGGCGGCAGGGCGAGCAGCGACGCTGCCAGCTCTTGATGACTGCGAGTCCAGGTCGCGAGCTCGTAAAGGGACTTTTCCGCCCTGATCGGCTCGCTGTCCGATCCCAGCAAGAACACCTGAGCGGGCGGATCATCTTTGCTGCGAACGACCGCGTCATAGAACCGGGTGAACAGCACCTCGCTGCTGGCCGCCACTGGGATGATCGTCTGCACCGCGGTGTAGTACTCCGTGGCCGCTGCTACCAACGCCTCCACGCCGCCCATCAGCTGTTCGATGCTCATCTCGCTGAGATTGCGTGCGGTCCAGTCGCTGACGATCCGGCGATACTTCGGATGAGCGTTATTGCGCCAGCGATCAGTCATGATTCCGCGGGTGAACAGCATCCGAAAGGCCCGCGGGCTCTTCCACATCAGCCGGCCCATCCCGGAACGGCTGTAGCGGTAGTAGGCGTACCCGTTGATGGTTGGCAGTCCGACATCGCTGTCCTTGATGACGTCCTCATCCAGAAACTCTCGGAACAGGCTCTGAAGTGAGCGGGTGACCGCAGGGTCGATCATGTCGGCGAATAGCGGCGAGAGCGGGTCGGGCAATTGCTCGACGATGCTGGCCCGGGCGTACATGGCGGTGGGCTCGGGAACGGTCCAATCCGTCGGCGGTGGCGCCTCAATCTCCGGCAATGCGGTGATCGGGCGAGCCTGCACGATGTAGAACTGGCCGTTTGCGCGCGCCCACTCAATGTCCTGTGGTGCGCCGTAGTGGTTTTCGATGCGGCTCCCGTACGCGGCTAGTACCGCGGCATCAGACTCACTGAGCACCGGCTGGCTGCGCTGCTCGTCAGGGACCGGGCGCTCCTCCGTACGGTGCTCGGCCGGGACGATCATCACAGCTTTGTCGGCCGTTTCGCTGGACAGGACGGAGCCATCAGCTTCCCGGACGACGATGTTGTCCGTATTGACTGTTCCGCTCACGACGGACTCGCCGAGGCCCCAGGCGGCGCTGATGACCGTCTCGTCACGATGCCCATTGCTCGGGTTGGCGGTGAACATCACGCCTGCGGACTCGGCGTCGATCATCTGCTGAACCACGACAGCGAGGCTGACGCTGGCCGGATCGATGGCCTGGCGCGCCCGGTACGCCATAGCGCGGGCGGTCCACAGCGAGGCCCAGCAATCGCGGACCGCGGCCAGCAGGTCTTCCAGGCCGCGGACGTTGAGATAGGTGTCCTGCTGCCCAGCGAAGCTTGCCTCCGGAAGATCCTCAGCCGTTGCCGAGGATCGGACGGCGACCGGGACGTCGTCACCAAGAGCCGCGTACGCGTCGGCGATCTCGGCTCGGAGGGTCTCGGAGACCTCATCGGCGAAGAGGGCGCGGATCTGTTCGGACGCATCGTCGTATTCAGCCCGATCCTCGCTTGGCGTCGCCAGCTCAGCGATCTTTCCGCCGAGGTGGTGGTCGGCGACATAGTTGCGATAGGCATCGGTAACGATCACGAAGCCTGGCGGTACGGGGAGGCCGGCGCGGGTCAGCTCGCCGAGGTTCGCACCCTTCCCGCCCGCCTGATCGATATCGTCCCGGCCCAGCTCGTCAAACTGCTTGATGAAGATCATCGGCACTTTACGAATCTAGCGCATCGACGGTAGGTGAAGGATGTGAGTTAGCCGCGACCCACGTACGGCATCTTGGTCGCCATCACTGTGATGGTTGCGACATTGCTGTCCAACGGGAGACTCGCCATGTACACCACAGCGCGCGCCACATCCTCGGCACGCATCCGTGGTTCGGGCCGATGCTGCCGTCGGCCTGCGCGACGCCTTGTGCAGTCTCGGCGGTCAGGTCGGTGGCGGCGTTGCCGATGTCGATCTGGCTACACGCGATGTCGTAAGGACGGCCGTCCAGCGCGGTCGACTTGGTCAGGCCGGTGATGGCGTGCTTGGTCGCGGTGTAGGCGATGGATCGAGGGCGCGGCGAATGCGCCGAGATCGAGCCATTGTTGATGATGCGGCCGCCTTGCGGCTGCTGCCGCCGCATGACGCGAAATGCCTCTCGGGTGCAGAGAAAGACGCCGGTCAGATTGACATTGACGACCGCCTGCCATTCCTCGAGCGGTATCTCGTCGAGCTCTCGAGGCGGCGCTCCCATGCCGGCGTTATTGAAAAGCAGATCGACCCGACCGTGGCGCGTTGTCGTGACATCGAAGAGGCTCCGCACCGACTCCTCGTCGGTCACGTCTGTTGGGACCGGATCAAGCGAGAGGTCGGGGTGGGCACTCGCCAGCTCCTCCAAGCGCGTACGCCGCCGGCCGGCGAGCACCACTGTCCAGCCGTCGCCGCCGAGCGCCGTTGCGACCGCGGCGCCAATGCCACTCCCTGCTCCGGTAACCACTGCGATCTTGTCACCCATCGCTACCCCAATCCCTTCCGACTTGTCAGACTCTCAAAGGGCTATAGCCCGCTCTCGAGATACGGGCAAGGTTGCACCACTGTCAGCACGACATGTTGCCCCCATCTGGGGCCCGAGCGTCGTGAGGATCCACGCCCCGCGAGGTTGGTCTGCGCTCTTGCCTATGGTCATTGGGCAAGAAGTCGGCGCGGAGGCCGCCAGAAAGAGGCCCCGTCGACCGGGTAGGTGCTCGTCATCAGCGCCACGGTGCTGGTCGGGTGTTCCGGTCGCTGAGGGCGCCGCGAGCATGCCCGTGAGGGAAGGACCGGAGAGACGAGCTATGAGCAGCATCCCAGCGCCGGACGAGCGGACCATCTACTCGTCCCACCGGCAGGACGGTGTTGACGACGCTGGCCTGGCCGGTGTTCAGCGAGCACGCCCTGGACCTGCTGCGGTCGGCCGGTGAGGTGCTGCACCCCGAGCCCGGCGAGCTGCTGTGGGACGCCGGTGACCCCTATGACCTGCACCTCGTCCTCGCCGGCGGCGTCCTTCTCCTCGACCGCCGGGACGACCGCGTCGTCTTCGTGGTCGAGGCAGGCGACTTCGTCGGCGAGCTGGGCATGTTGATGGGGCAGCGGGCCTTCCTTCCCGGGTGGCCATGGAGGGGACCGACGGTGCTCCGCGTGCGGGTCGAGGAGCTCGCGCCGGCTCGTGGAGATCTCGGGGGAGCTGAGCGACGTCCTGCTCTCCGCGTTCGACGCCCGCCGGCGCCTGCTGAACCGGATCGGGCGAGGGCGGTCTCGTGCTCGCCGGAGATGACGACCGCGACCTGCACCGGCTCCAGGACTTCGCCGAGCGCAACCAGCTCCCCTACCGGACGGTGCTGCGCTCCGACCCGTCGGCGTGGGCGGAGCTGGCGGAGACCTGCGCGTTGCCCGAGGCCGGCACGGCCGTGGTGACCGGAGAGCGCCGGGTGCTGACGGCACCGACGACACGCGACCTGGCGACCGCGCTCGGGATCGACCTGTGGGGCATCTCCGACGGTTCCCGGTGTGACCTGCTGGTCGTGGGCGCCGGGCCAGCGGGGCTGGCCGCCGCCGTGTACGGGGCCTCGGAGGGACTGGACGTGGTCGTCGTCGAGGACGTCGCCATCGGGGGCCAGGCCGGCAGCTCGTCACGGATCGAGAACTACCTCGGCTTCTACCGCGGCGTGTCCGGAGTCGAGCTGGCGCGGGCCGCGATGCTGCAGGCCGTCAAGTTCGGGACGAGGCTGGTGTCACCCCGCTCGGTCACCGGGCTGTCGCAGGTGCCCGGCGGGTTCCGCGTCCGGCTCGACGACGAGCACGACGTCGTCGCCTCCGCCGTGATCATCGCCAGCGGCGTCCGGTACCGGCGCCTTGACCTGCCCGGCCTCGCTGACCTCGAGGGTCGTGGCGTCTACTACGCCGCGAGCCAGCTCGAGGCAAAGGTGGTCTCCGGCCGGAACGCCGTCGTGGTCGGCGGGCGCCAACTCGGCCGGCCAGGCGGCCCTCTTCCTGGCCCGGCACGCCGGCCACGTCCACGTCCTGATCCGCCGTGACGACCTCCGCGACACGATGTCGAACTACCTGGCGCAGCGCCTCACCCACCACGAGCGGGTCACCGTCCACCCTCGTTCGCGAGCTGTCCGGGGTCCATGGCACGAGCCGGCTCAGCGCGCTGACCTGGCGTGACCACGCCCTCGACCGGGACGTACGGCTCGACGCGGCCGCGCTGTTCCTGATGATCGGCGCGGACCCGTGCACGACCTGGCTGCACGAGGTGGGCGTCGAGCTCGACGCCAAGGGTTTCGTGGTCACCCAGCGATGGCTTCGCGACGTCGGTGCCCGGGCTGTTCGCCGTCGGTGACGTGCGCGCCGGGTCGGTCAAGCGGGTGGCATCAGCGGTGGGCGAGGGATCCGTGGTCATCTCGGCCGTCCACTCCTACCTCGCCGGCACCTCGCCTGCTCGTTCGCATGGGTGACGTCACACGCCTCCCTTGGCATCGTGCGCACCGGGGGCTTCCCCGCAGCGATGACTCCGGTACGCACGATGCCAAAACCTGCCGACCTGACACGTTCGAGATGCATAACGTCGGTGATCAGAAACGGGCGTCTTCAGTTGGCCGCATCTCGACACAGATTGCGCGAAAAGCGACGCTGAGAGTCTGACAAGTCGGAAATGATGTGGTGTCATGCAGATTGCCATCTTGGGAACAAGCGCCGTTGGACCCGCACTGGGTAAGGCATTTCGCGTGGCGGGCCACGATGTCACGATCGGTACGCGTGATCCCGAGCAGACCAAGGCGCGGGAGCAGTGGACCGGAGTCGACCTGCCGCTTGCGGCGTATCAGGATCTTGACGCAGACGTCTTCATCAATGCGACGAGCGGCAGTGGTTCGCTTGCCGCACTCCAGACGGTGGGGGACGCACTCAACGGCAAAGTCGTGATCGATACTTCGAATCCGCTGGACTTCTCGCAGGGGTTCCCACCCTCACTGTTCTGTCAGCAACACCGACTCACTTGCCGAACAATTGCAGCGCGAGTTGCCGGCGGCTCGGTTGGTGAAGATGTTCAACACCATGTCCAACGAGGTCATGGTCAATCCGCGCGGGCTCGGCGAAGACTCGACGATCTTCGTGGCCGGCAACGACGCCGCCGCGCGGCAGACCGCTGCCTCGCTGGCCGCTGATCTTGGCTGGACCGACGTATTCGATCTAGGCGACCTGACCGCCGCACGCGGGCTGGAGATGTTCATTCCGCTCTGGGTACGGATGTACGTTCAGCTCGGCCACCCGAACTTCAACATCAAACTCATACGCTGAGTTGTCAGAATCTCAGCACCCTATTTGGTGCTGAGATTCTGACAACTCGGCGTTAGTGGGTGGTGGCGGGCTGATCGGAAGCCGATTGCTCGCTGTCGGCGGTCGCGTGCCCCGTCGACTGCTCCTCCATCGGGGGCTTGCTGTTGCGGATGAAGAAAGCCAAGATCACTGCGGCGATGCTGATCAGTGCCGCGACGCTGAAAGCAGTCTCGATGCCGCCGTTCAGGGCAGGAATTGGTGGCAGCCCGGCTTGGCTCAGGGTAGCCGTTCTGGTGGCCATGATCGCGACCAGCAATGCGGTTCCAGCCGCACCTGCCACTTGCTGCAGAGTGCCCAAGATCGCGCTGCCGTGCGAGTACAGATAGGGCGGCAGCGGGTTCAGTGCAGCCGTAAAGGCAGGCGTGAACAAGCACGCAAGTCCGAGCATGAGCAGCATGTGCAGGCCGACGAGCATCCAAATCGGGGTCGTCGCATCCGCTGCGCTGAATCGCCATAGCGTGAAGGTCAGCAGCAGGGCACCGGGAACGGTCAGCACTCGCGGCCCGAACCTGTCAAAGATCCTGCCGGCGTAAGGCCCAGCCAGGCCCATCAACAGGCCACCGGGCAACAGCATCAACCCGGTAGCGAGCGATCCGATGCCACGAACCGTCTGGAGGTACAGCGGCAGCAAGATCACCATGCCGAACAGTGCCAGCATCGCCAGGCACAGCAAAGCAACGCTCACGCTGAACATCGGAAAACGGAAGGCGCGCAGATCCAGCAGTGGACTGCCACTGCGGATGAGTCGAAGCTGCCGCCAGCCGAAGAGCAGCATGCAGATCAGGCCGAATCCGATGAAGCCCAGCGCAAGCTGCGATCCGGAATCTCCTCTGCCCAACTGGCTGAGCCCGTAGACGAGGCTGCCGAAAGCGAAAGCAGAGAGCAGCACCGAGCGCACGTCGAGCTTTTGGTGGCCCGGCTGACCGATGTTCACCAGCCGGCGTGAGCCGTAGATGAGCGAGGCAAGCGCGATCGGCAGCACCAGCACGAACATGAAGCGCCACGACAAGAACTGCAGCACCAGCCCTGACAACGTCGGGCCAATGGCCGGCGCGACCGAGATCGCAATACTCAGGTTGCCCATCACCACGCCACGCCGCTCGGCCGGAACAAGCGTGAGCACAGTGGTCATCAGCAGCGGGATCATCACCGCGGTGCCTGAGGCCTGCACGACCCGGGCAGGCAGCAGCATCCAGAACCCCGGCGAGATCGCAGCGAGCAAGGTGCCCGTAGAGAACAATCCCATCGCCAGAATGAAGACCGTCCTGGTGGAAATCCGCTGCAGCAGGAAACCCGTCATCGGAATGACCACCGCCATGGTCAGCATGAATGCCGTCGTCAGCCACTGCACCGTACGCGCGTTGATATCAAGATCGAGCATCAAGCGCGGCAGCGCCACGCTCATGATCGTTTCGTTGAGGATCACGACGAACGTGGCGACCAGCAATATGCCAATGATCTGCCGGTCTCGCGTTGGCAGCCGCGTCTGGGAGGCCGCCAGCTGTTGGCTGGTTGTGGTTGACACCAAATCCATCCTTAGTTTGTCGACTTCGGCATACGGCCCTGTTGCCGTTGAGCAGGTGCCGTACACGAGATCTGACCCACGGTCGCGGCCAAACTCATCGCTGCACACCAATCAGACCCGACAACGCTATGACCCGCCACTGACATTCCCCAACCGGATTTTCTTGGTCGCATGGATCGGATCAGCACTACTGTCGGCGCATGCCAAAGAAGCAGAAAAAGCCGCCCAAGATCTCCAACGAGGTGTACGAAGCCGAGATCTTCCGGTTGCAGACCGAGCTAGTGAAGCTTCAAGAATGGACGCGCGACACCGGAGCTCGCATCCTGGTGATTTTCGAGGGCCGGGACGCGGCGGGCAAGGGCGGTGCGATCAAGCGGATGACGGAGTATCTGAGCCCGAGAATCGCCCGGGTCGTGGCACTGCCCACACCCAGCGAGCGAGAGCGCGGCCAGTGGTATTACCAGCGCTACGTCGCTCATCTGCCGAGCAAGGGCGAGATCGTGCTCTTCGATCGGTCCTGGTACAACCGTGCCGGCGTGGAGAAAGTGATGGGTTTCTGTACGCCCGAGGAGTACTCCCGCTTCATGCGGCAGACCCCGATTTTTGAGCAGATGCTCATCGACGACGGCATCATGCTCCGCAAATACTGGTTCTCGGTCTCCGACAGCGAGCAATTGCGCCGCTTCAAGTCCCGGGATCGTGATCCGCTACGCCGCTGGAAGCTCAGCCCGATGGACCTCGAGTCGATCAACCGATGGGAGGACTATTCCCGCGCCAAGGACGAGATGATGATTCACACCGATACCCCGAGCAGCCCGTGGTTTGTGGTGGAGTCCGACATCAAGAAGCACGCCCGGCTCAACATGATCGCGCATCTGCTGTCGAGCGTCTCCCTACACCGAGGTACCCCCGCCTGACGTTGAGCTTCCCAAGCGGCTCACCGCGAACTCGGACTACGAGAGACCGCCTCGGGAGAACTACAGCTACGTACCCGATCACTCCGCCACCCTGTTGGGAGATCAAGAAAGCTAGAGGCTCGCCTAACCGGTCACACTTCCCGTCTCCGAATGGCGCCACGAGGGGTCGTTTCCCAGCACAGCCGTCACAACGACCGGCCAACCCGCACAGCGCGAGGCCGTTTCCCAGCACAGCCGTCATAACGACCGGCCGAACGACCCCGCCAATCGACTTGTCATTCCTGAAGGAGCGGGGCCGTGTCAACCCGACTGTTGAGCCTGGCTGATCTTCTTTCGGGTTCTCCGCCGAGGTTTTGGGCGCGCCGAGGTAAGGGTCGGGGTCAAGGATCGGCCGGAGGCCGACCGCGTAGCGGCCGAAGGTCCTTGACGCCGGCCCGGCTCGGCGCATGCTGGCCCGGGCGGAGAAGCTCCTTGAGGCGGATTGTGTTGCTGCTCCATCGCCGGTTCCCCGGTCTGGACAAGCCCTCGGTGGGTGTCAGTCATTCCTTCGCCGCGCGGGGCGGCATGGAGTGCGGTGCGACAGCACGATCGGCGGGGTCAATCAGAAGCGGCGACCACGCCAGCGGGGGTCATGACAATTACGACCCGCGCCGACCGTGAAAGTGCGGTGATCACGCCGCCAGCAGCGGCCGGGACAACCGCCGGACGGTGTGATCACGTAACGCGTAGAAGACCATTTCGACTAGTTCCCGCGCTGCGGCCACGGTGGCGATGTTGCGGCCGCGCCTGGCCGCCACCCGTTCCCGCACGACCCAGAGCCGGGTACCTTTCTCGGTGCGTTGCACCGCTTCGACCGCTGCCCAACGGACCAGCCGGCTGCCCTGCTTGGTTATCCGGCCGCGGTGCACGGTGGTGTCGGACTCGTAGTGCTTCGGCGTCAACCCCGCCCAACTGGCCAGCTGCGCCGGCCCGGGAAACCGGGGCACGTCGCCGATCTCGGCGACGAACACCGCGCCCAGGATCGGGCCAACCCCGGGAATGGTCTTCACCGCCGCGAACCCCTGATCCTGGCCGAGGCGTTCCCTGCTGAGCCGGGCGGTCTCATCGATCTCGACATCGAACGCGTCGATCAGCCGCCGTAGTGAGTCGATCCGGTACCGATACACCTGCGGCAGCTCCAGCTCATCCAACAGTTTGGACCCCTCCACGCCGAACAGATCGCTGACCGGCACCGGCACACCCTGACCGGCCAGCACCGCGTGGACCTGGCAGCGCAGACTGGTCCGGGCATGGACCAGCTTCGCCCGGTGCCGGACCAGCTCACGCAGCTCCCGAGTCGCCGGCGGTGCGATCCAGGCCTCCGGCAGCCGGCCCATCCGCAACAAGTCGGCCAGATCGCCGGCGTCGCGAACATCGTTCTTCACCCGCCGATAAGAGAACGCCTTCACCCCCAACGGATGGGCCAGATGCACATTCGCGCCCATCCCGGCCACCGCATCCGCGACCCAGTACCAGCCGTAGGTCGCTTCCAACACCACCTCCGGGTGCTCGCCGGCCTGCGCCATCACCTCCGCCAACCCGTCCCGATCGTTGAGGATGCGCTCCCAGCCCAACAACTCCCCGGACTCAGTCATCCGTACCAACACCGACCGTCGCCGATGCACGTCGATGCCCACGAACTGCTTATCGTCGTACGCTTCGTTCACAAGGGGCCTCCTTCGTCGAACGGATCTGTGAACAAACCCGATGATTACCCGGGTGTCCACGAGGAGCGGAGGCCCCGCTCCTTCATCGCATCAGAATGAATGACACCCACGGGAGGCGGCAACGTGACAGTAATCCGGGCGGCGATCACCCAAACGACCTGGACCGGCGACAAGCAATCGATGCTCGACAAGCACGAGCAGTTCGCTCGCGAGGCCAAGGCCCAACAAGCCGAGGTGATCTGCTTCCAGGAGTTGTTCTACGGGCCCTACTTCGGCATCACCGAAGACGCGAAGTATTACGAGTACGCCGAGCCGGCCGACGGGCCGATCGTGCAGCGCTTCGCCACGCTAGCCGCAGAGTTGTCGATGGTCATAGTGCTGCCGATCTATGAGGAGGAGCAGCCCGGCGTTTACTACAACACCGCGGTCGTGGTCGATGCCGACGGCAGCATCCTCGGAAAGTACCGCAAGAACCACATCCCCAACCTCGACAAGTTCTGGGAGAAGTTCTACTTCCGCCCAGGCAATCTGGGCTACCCGGTGTTCCAGACTGCCGTCGGTCCTATCGGGGTCTACATCTGTTACGACCGGCACTTTCCTGAGGGCTGGCGCGAGCTCGGCCTGAATGGCGCGCAGATCGTCTTCAACCCCAACGCCACCAAACCGGGCCTGTCCAATCGACTCTGGGAAATCGAGCAGCCGGCGGCCGCGGCGGCCAACGGCTACTTCATTGCCGCACCCAACCGGGTCGGTCGCGAGGACAACGAGTACGGCGAACTGGCTGTCACTTTCTACGGCTCCAGTCAGTTCTGCGACCCGCAGGGCAACGTGGTCGGCGCGATGGGCAGCGATGAGTATGAAGACGTCGTGGTACGCGATCTTGATTTGGGCATGATCAGAGACGTACGCAACGCCTGGCAGTTCTATCGTGATCGGCGGCCCGACTCGTACGCCGCGATCACCCAGCCATGATCACGTCATCGGCTGGTTCGCTCGGCTGGCTCGCTCCCTTGCAAAACCGGTCGGATACAACCGGTTTCGCGAGGTTGGCCGGGTTGCACGCGACCGGTTTCGGAAGGAGTTGAGCATGAGCACAGTCCTGATCAAAGGTGGCGCGGTGATCAATGCCGCGGGCATCGGAGAGGCGGACGTACTGGTCGACGGCGAGACCATTGCCGCCGTACTCAAACCCGGATCAACCCTGCTCGGAGTTGATCTTGAGGCTAACGTCGATGAGGTCGTGGATGCCGCCGGCAAGTACGTCATCCCCGGCGGCATCGATCCGCACACCCACATGGAACTGCCGTTCGGTGGCACCCAGGCCTCGGACACCTTCGAGACCGGCACCCGGGCTGCCGCCTGGGGCGGTACGACGACGATCATCGACTTCGCGGTGCAGCGGTACGGCGAGCGGGTTGAGGACGGTCTAGCGACTTGGCACGCCAAAGCCGCCGGCAACGCCTGCATCGACTACGGCTTTCATCAGATCATCGGCGGCGTCGACGAGTTCTCCCTCAAAGCAATGGACTCTTTCATCGACGAGGGCGTGACGAGCTTCAAGCTGTTCATGGCCTACCCGGGCGTCTTCTATTCCGATGACGCACAGATCCTCAAAGCGATGCAGAAGTCGGCCGAGACCGGGTTGCTGACCATGATGCACGCCGAAAACGGCCCGGCGATCGATGTTCTTGCTGAGCAGTTGTACTCCGCCGGTAAGACCTCGCCCTACTATCACGGCATTGCCCGGGCCTGGCAGATGGAAGAAGAGGCCACGCATCGTGCGATCATGATCGCGAACCTGACCGGCGCGCCACTGTATGTCGTGCACGTGAGCGCCAAACAGGCGGTTGCGCAGTTAGCTGCCGCTCGTGACGTGGGACAGAACGTTTTCGGCGAAACCTGTCCGCAATACCTCTATCTCTCCCTGGAAGATCAACTCGGCGCGTCCGGCTTCGAGGGTGCGAAGTGGGTGTGTTCGACACCACTGCGGGCGCGCGCCGAAGGTCATCAAGACGCCATGTGGCAGGCGCTGCGCAGCAACGATCTGCAGATCGTGTCCACTGATCACTGCCCGTTCTGCATGAAGGAACAAAAAGAGCTCGGGCTGAATGATTTCCGCGCCATTCCCAATGGCATCGGCGGCATCGAGCACCGCATGGACTTGATGTATCAAGGCGTCGTCACTGGCCGGATCTCGCTGCAACGTTGGGTCGAGCTGACCTCGACAACCCCAGCGCTGATGTTCGGGCTGTACGGCAAGAAGGGCGTCATCCAGCCGGGCGCCGATGCCGATCTGGTGATCTACGACCCAGCCGGACACACCTCGATCGGCTACGAGAAGACCCACCACATGAACATGGATTACTCGGCCTGGGAGGGTTTCGAGATCGACGGTCACGTGGACTGGGTGATGTCTCGAGGGACCGTGCTGATCAACGATTCAGGCTTCGTCGGTACGAAGGGCCACGGCCAGTACCTCAAGCGCGACTTGAGCCAATACCTGAGCTAAGGAGTTGATCAGTCGTGGACTTCGGTGTCGTCTTGCAGACCAATCCGCCCGCCTGGCGTACGGTCCAGCTCGCTGAGCTGTCGGAGGCACATGGCTTCGACTACGTGTGGACCTTCGACTCCCACCTGCTGTGGCAGGAGCCGTACGTGATCTACAGCCAGATCCTGGCGCGTACCAATCGGGTGATGGTCGGTCCAATGGTCACCAACCCGGCAACTCGGGATTGGACGGTGACCGCGTCGCTGTTTGCGACCCTCAACGAGATGTACGGCAATCGAACCATCTGTGGCATTGGCCGTGGAGATTCCGCCGTACGCGTCACCAACGGCAAGCCAACGACGATCCGCGAGCTGCGGGACGCGACCCACGTAATCCGCGAGCTGGCCAACTGCCGGCCGGTGGAGTACAAGGGCTCGACATTGCAGTTCCCGTGGGCGCATACCTCGGCGCTGGAGGTCTGGGTGGCAGCGTACGGGCCAATGGCCCTGAAGGCGGCCGGGGAGGTCGGCGACGGCTACATCCTGCAGCTGGCCGATGTCGACATCGCGGCGTGGATGATCAACTCCGTACGTACCGCGGCCTCCGACGCTGGTCGTGACCCTGAGGCGATCACGTTCTGCGTCGCCGCGCCGATGTATGTCGGAGACGACTGGGCGCACATGCGTGATCAGTGCCGCTGGTTCGGCGGCATGGTCGGCAACCATGTGGCCGACATCGTCGCCAAGTACGGCGATACGGGCGAGGTCCCGCAAGCGCTGACCAACTACATCAAGGGTCGGGAAGGCTATGACTACAACGAGCACGGCCAGGTCGGCAACGTCCACACCGCGTTCGTACCGGATGAAATCGTGGATCGCTTCTGCGTGCTGGGCACGGCTGATGATCACATCGCCAAGCTCAAGCAGCTCAAGGACATCGGCGTAGACCAGTTCGCGGGCTACCTGCAGCATGACAACAAGGAAGAGACACTGCGGGTCTATGGCGAGTCGGTCATGCCGGTGCTGCGAGAACATGTGACTGCTAAGAGCTGAGGCACCACGTTGCTACTTGGGTCGGCAGCTCGTCCAAAGCCCAGGCGGAACAAGCCAGGTCCATTGACGCGCGGCACCTTCTCTTTGATCGCCCACCTTCCTGACCAGCGCCACATTGTGGAGCGTCGATGGACGACCTGGCGGCTCAGCGCAGGCAGGCGCTGGAGCCACCCAGGCATCGGGGAAATGTGGCTTCTAACCTCTTGATCCAGCCATGCCGGACTTACCGTGGAGTTAGCGAGCAACCTCGGACCGGTCTGATGTAAGGACTTCCCCTACGGCTCCGGGCGTTGACCGTTGGAGGTAGCGATGCTGTTTGAGTTATTGGCAGTCGCGGGCGGAGTTGCACTCGCAGCGGCTGCAATCAGTCTCCGCGTGGTGAAGCAATACGAGCGAGCCCTCGTCTTCAGGTTTGGTCGGGTTCTTGATGAGGTACGCGGGCCCGGACTGGCGATGATCGTGCCGATCGCGGATCGCCTGCACAAAGTCAATATGCAGATCGTGACGATGGCCGTGCCTGCCCAGGAGGGCATTACGCGGGACAATGTGACCGTCAAGGTGGATGCGGTGGTCTACTTCCGGGTCATCGATCCGGTGCGAGCGATCGTCAACGTCCAGGACTATCCCTTCGCTGTCTCGCAGGTGGCCCAAACGTCGCTGCGCTCTGTGATCGGCAAGAGTGATCTTGATGATCTGCTGACCAACCGGGAGCGGCTCAATGAAGGGCTGGAGCTCATGATCGACAACCCGGCGGTTGAATGGGGCATTCACATTGACCGGGTCGAGATCAAGGACGTGGCCTTGCCGGAAACCATGAAGCGGTCGATGTCCCGGCAAGCCGAAGCTGAGCGGGAGCGACGAGCGCGCGTCATCTCGGCGGAGGGCGAGCTGCAGGCTTCGGATCGGCTGGCAGAGGCTGCCGCAACGATGGCCGACACACCTGGCGCTCTTCAGCTGCGGCTGCTCGAGACCATCGTCGAGGTGGCTGCCGAGAAGAACTCCACGCTGGTGCTGCCCTTCCCGGTAGAGCTGCTCCGATACCTGGAGAACAACAGCGGCCTGGCGTCGGCAGTCTCCGGTGCCCGGTCAGCTGTCGAGAAGCTGAGCACCGACTCAGAGCACGCGGCTGCGTCGGAGGCTCCAGGACACGCTGAGTGGCCCACCTGAGGTCGCGGCCCTTGAGGCTCGAGATCCCGATCAGCAAGAAGAGCCCAATCTCCGTCGTACTCGCCGCTTGACCCGGGTGTCTCGGACATCAACGGCTGCTAAAGACACCGGTTAGCCCGCGTACAGGCCGGTCTCAGGCATGGGTGGCCTGCTTCGCGGGGGAGGCCGATAACGCGGAGCGGCCACCGGCGACAACCCGAATGAGGACGAAGGCGGCGGCAAGGAACTCAGAGCTGCAGCGGAGTCGTTCCGACCGTTAGGGCAGCGGTCCTGTCGGATCAAGCACCAGCAATCTCGACAAGCTGGCAGTGCGAGTGCGACGGTAGCATGCCAGCCGAGCGATGCCGCCATCTGGTGGCCCGGTCCACAAAGCAGGATCTGGTGGACTCACCGGCAGATGCGACGCTCGCGTCGATTCCAGCGGACCGACCGATCGGCCGTCTGAAGCTGTCTGGGCCGGATCGGACTCAGTTGATGACCGCTCAGTTCCGCGCCATGGTGACGAGAGCTCATCGCGCCTCACCAGCGATCATGAACCTGCGCCCGCAGCTCGCGGTCGTACAGCGCTGCTACGCCGGCCATGAAGTCAGGACCCAGCGGCGGCAGCTCACCGGCCGCAGCATTCGCTTGCGCCTGCGCGGCGGTTCTGGCCCCCGGAATTACCGTGGTGACGCCTTCTTGTTGCGCCACCCAGGCGAGCGCAGCCTGCGCCGGCGAAGCCTCGAAAGGCAGCTTGGCGACAAGATCAGCAAACTCCTTCGCGGCGCGTACGCCGGTCTCATAGTCCACACCGGAAAACGTCTCGCCAACGTCGAAGGCCTCGCCGGCTCGGTTGAAGGTTCGATGATCATTTTCGGCAAACCGGGTCGACGTCGTGTATCCGCCGCTGAGGAGGCCGCTGGCCAACGGCACGCGGGCGATGATCCCCACACCGTTGGTGATCGCCGAGGGCAGCACGACTTCTAGCGGCTTGCGGCGGAAGGCATTGAGAATGATCTGGACCGTCGCCGTGCCGCGCCGCGATATCGCAGTCAGTGCCTCATCACAAGTCTGCACACTCACGCCGTAGCCGCCGATCACGCCGTCAGACACGAGGGCGTCCAACGCATCGTAAATCTGATCACTGGAGTAGACGGCGGTCGGCGGACAATGCAACTGGACAAGATCAAGTTGATCCACGCCGAGGTTGCGACGCGATCGGTCGGTCCAGGCACGGAAATTCTGCAGTGTGTAGTTCTCCGGTACTTGATCAACGCGCCGGCCCATCTTGGTCGCGACCATGATCGGCACCTCGGGGTTTTCGGCGCAGAAACGGCCGATCAGCCGCTCGCTGCGGCCGTCGCCGTAGACATCGGCGGTATCGAAGAACGTCACACCGGATTCGACGGCGGCGCTGAGCACATCCAGCGCCGCCGTCTCACTCACCTCGCCCCAGTCCGCG
Source organism: uncultured Actinomycetota bacterium (assembly GCA_963845915.1). GTDB lineage: Bacteria > Actinomycetota > Actinomycetes > Propionibacteriales > Propionibacteriaceae > Microlunatus. Next base: position 42,445 of record CAWJUB010000024.1, on the reverse strand, counting down.
CCGAGTTGCCAAGTGCCCAGCCCGATCACCGAGACCGGACGTTCAGTACGACCGAGTACGCGTTCCTCCACATCCCTTACCCTACGGACACCTCCTGACGGGACTGACGAAGCACCGCGGCGGCCACCCCGGCAAACCCGATTGCTTGCAGCACAGCGCCAATGACCTCGAGCACCTCACCACCGACAAACAGCCCGGCGACATGAAGTGGTGGCCACAACATGATCAAGATCGCCGCCCAGATCGGCACTGTGTGGCTGCGCAGCAGACCAATCGCGAAGAGCAGCGTCCCGAGCAGTTGCCCACAATGAAGATCGGGAATACCCAACCAACCCACCGGTCGGCCTGACTGGCGTCGATCACCGCCGCGAAGTCGGCCAGTGGTCCGCCGCGCTCAGCCATCGCAATGATGATCATGTTGCTGAGCAGCACGCCGAAGTAGCAGACGTAGCCGGCGATCATCAGCGACCCGCCAACGAAGGCGAGTCGAGATCGCGGAGCCACGCGTAAGGCCGTCAGCACTGCCGGAATGATCAGCAGGCAGGCGATCATTCCGGCCACGATGCCCAGCCGAAGAATTCCAGGGCCGGTAGCCGCCAGGGCAAGGGCCTGGGCTCCCGTCTCGTCGCTACCGCCATTGCGGATCATCCAGCCATAACTTGCGTTGGCGATCACGAATCCCCACGGCGCCAGGACGAGGGCCATGGCACCGCCCACCTGGCGTACGCGTCCTGTCATGTGCGCTGAGCTCGTCGAAACGCGCCCTTCGACGGGCTCAGGGCGCATGGCGCTCTGCTCGACTGCTGTCATGGCGCACTCACCAGTGCCGGACGCCGGAGACCAGCCAGCACCAGCGCAGCACCGACCACGGTGAGCCCGATGCCGAAGCCCGCCGCGATCATCGGACCGGTCGGCACACCTGGCACCAGAAATGCAGGCACAGCAGTCAGGGCCGCCAGCAGTCGCACGACAATGAGGGCGATCGCGGCCGCCATCCGGCCACGCCACGCCAAGATCACCAAGATGATGCCGATCAAACCGACACCGGCATCGATCAGCGCGATCATCATCGGCGGATGCTGACCGTCAGTGGTCAGCGGCGAAGTAAGACTCACCAGCGACAACAGGCCGAGCAGGATCAACCCTGCGCGATAGAGACGAGTCATCTCCAGATACCTCCTCGAGTAATTCCGACCTGTCTGGCCGGACGTCTCCACTGTCGAGGCGAAGGGTGGCTCGGCGGATGAGCCGATCGTCCGCGCCTGGCAGGAGGTTCCCCGGCGCGATCGGGAAGTCTTCCCGGGACATCGGGAGGTTCTTCGGCGCAAACTTGGGCTATGACACTGCGCGAGCGCTCTGGCCGAGGGATCCGGGTGTCGGCCGCCGCTCTCGGTGTCTTCGTGTTGCTCGAGGTCATCGCCGCAGGGGTTTTGTGCATCGTCCTCGGCTGGTCATGGCAGGACGCCCTCGAAGCCTTTGTCGTCACCAACTCAGCAATCGGACTGTCTTTGGGCAGTTGCGGTGCCATCTTGGCGTGGCATCGACCACGCAATCCGATTGGCTGGTTGTTTGTGGCCGGCGGGGTGGCGCAAGCGACCTCGGCACTCGCAGCACCCTTAGGCGCCTTGCTGCATCAGGCCGCCGCACCCGTTGCCGTGCAGCGACTCTTGATCACGATCTTTAGTTGGTCCTGGCCTTGGGCGATCGGACTCGTTCTGCCGCTTGCACTTCTGCTTTTTCCCGATGGGCGCCCCGTCTCTCGCGGCTGGCGGTGGGTGGTGATCGCGGTGATAATCACTGCACCCCTCTTCCCACTGCAGATGGGCACGTTTCCCGGCCCAACTGAGCCGGGCTATCCGACCGGCTATTTGACAATCCCCTTCTATGACCTTCTGCAGCCGCTCTGGACCGCAACTGAACTGCGCACCACACTTGCCATGTTCCTCGGCCTAGCTGCCGTGGTCGTGCGCTATCGCCGCGGGTCAGACGTCGAGCGGCGGCAGCTTCTCTGGCTGGTGCTCGCTGTGCTCGTCGCCCTGATCGTGCTGCTGCCCTGGGGCTTAGTTGCCAACACGCCTGTGGAAGTTCTCTTCGCCATCCCGCTCATTCCAATCGCCGTAACCGTAGCCATTGTGCGAGTCCAGCTCCTAGACATACGGCTCGTTGTCTCCCGACTCCTCGCCTGGCTCATTCTCTTGCTGGCGGTCATAGTCGCCTACACAGGGCTGGCGGCGCTGGTCGGTCGCTTCGCCACTCCACGGCTTGCCGGGTCTGCCCTGATCACGGCATTTCTGGTCTTGCTTGCCGCGCCTTTGCTGCCACGGCTGCAACGGCTCGTGGACGGTGCGGTCTATGGCGAGCGGGGGGATCCGGCAAGTGTGGTGTCCCGGCTCGACGAACAGCTGGCGTCCCCGGACGCGGGATTGCAGGACGTGGTCACCACAGTCCGTTCGGCTCTCCGGTTGCCCTATCTTGCGATCGAACGCGACAACAAGATCCTGGCTAGCGACGGCCAACCGCCAGAGCGGGTGCATCCCTGGCCGCTGAACCGTGGCGGCAAGTCGGAGGGACAACTGACGATTGGGCTGCGCCCCGGCGAACGAGAGCTGGCTGCTGCCGATCGTCGAGCCCTGGCCATGCTGGCCGATCCAGTCGCTGTCTCGGTGCATTCGACAGTGGTTTCCGAGGAGCTGCAGGCGTCTCGGGAGCGGATCGTCGCAGCACGAGAGGAGGAGCGACGCAAGTTGCGCCGGGAGTTACACGACGGCCTGGGCCCGACACTGACGGGCATCGCCTTCGCCGCCGACGCAGCGGCGAACACCATTGACGATGATCCCGAACAGTCGCAGGAACTGCTCACCACCTTGCGGCGTGATACTCGGGCTGCCTTGGCCGACGTACGCCGGCTGGTTGACAACTTGCGGCCACCCGCGCTGGATGAACTCGGGCTGGTCGGAGCCTTGCGACAGCGAGCCGATCAACTGTCCTGGCGGGCCGATGGGGCGTCGGTAAAGGTCCGGCTCGACGTACAGGACGAGGTGCCGGCGCTGCCTGCCGCCATAGAGGTGGCGACGTACCGGATCGCCACCGAAGCCCTCACCAATGTCGTACGCCACTCCGGGGCGACGGGCGCCCTGGTCCAGCTCCGATGCGCCGAGCGACTTGAGGTGTCGATCACCGACAACGGACCTCCCAACGGCCGTTGGGCGCCGGGTGTCGGGTTGCACGCTATGCGGGAGCGGGCCGCGGAGCTCGGCGGCTCGTTCCAGGCAGGACCGACGCCGGCCGGCGGCCAGGTGGTGGCCTCATTTCCCTTGACTCCGTTGCCGACGTCATGAGCGATATCCGGGTTGTCCTGGCCGATGATCATCCGGTGGTCCGCGCGGGCCTAGCCGCGCTGCTCGGATCCATGGCTGGAATTGAGGTCGTCGGCGTCGCGGCGGACGGGCACGAGGCCGTACGCGAGGTGGTGCTGCAGCGTCCGGACGTGGCAATGCTCGATCTCCAGATGCCCGGTCAGGACGGCTTCGCCGCTACGCGGCAGATCACTCGCGCAGCACCCGATGTCGCCGTCTTGGTGTTGACCATGTTCGACGATGACGACTCGGTATTCGCCGCCATGCGCGCCGGCGCGCGTGGCTATGTGGTCAAGGGCGCGGAGCAGGAGGAGATCGGCCGGGCGATCCGAGCGGTTGCGTCTGGCGAGGCGATCTTCGGGCCGGGTGTCGCGCAGCGGGTGCTCCGCTTCTTCGCGACTCCCGCGCCCGCAGCCAACCCGTTTCCAGAGCTCACGACGCGGGAACGCGAGATCCTCGACCTACTCGCGGCGGCGATGCCGAACTCCATGATCGCGACGCGGCTCGGTCTCTCGCCTAAGACCGTGGCCAACCATTTGTCGTCGATCTTCACCAAGCTCCAGGTCGCGGACCGCGCCCAAGCAATCCTGCGAGCTCGGGATGCTGGCCTCGGGGTTCGGCAGGACAGCCCTTAGGGTTTCGGCCCCATCGCAACCGAGGCCCGGCACCTTCCGTGCCTGACTCGAATGCGCGGTGATCGACCACCGCGTCGCGTCCGAAGTGGGCGGTTACTGCGCTCTCGAATGTGGACTGGACCGCCCATGAACACGATCAGCCCGTACGGCGCGCGGCCTCCCACTGGTGCCCGAACGGATCGACCAGACGGCCCGTACGCCAACCGTGTTCCTCGTGGACGGCGGCGACCTCGGTCGCACCAGCGGCAAGAGCTCGAGCATGCGTGGTGTCGGGATCATCTACGTAGATGATCATGCGTACCGCGCGTCCAGGGTCGAAGTCGGGTGGCAGCTCGTCGTCCTGCTGCACCCAGAACTGCGCATCATGCATTCGGAGCTCAGCTACCTGAACGAGTCCATCCGCTTCCATCAACTCTCCCACCGTGGCCGCGAAGGCCCGCTCGTAAAACCCGACTGCGGCTGCTGCATCAGCGACCGACAGCCAGGGCGCGATCGTTGTCATGTGATCGGCTCCTGGTAAAGAGCGACCAGGTTGCCGTACGGGTCGCGGAACCGGGACGTCAACTCGCCCGGGTCACCGCCGACATCCTGGACGATCTTGCCGCCCGCAGCCTCGACGGTAGCCATCGCGGCGGCGACATCGTCGACATTGACGTAGACGAGCACGCCGGCCTCCGACTGCGGAGGTCGGTCCCGTCGCCACGCACCGCTCACGCCGCCAGTGGCGTCGTCGAAGGCGAGGGCGCCATCGCCGCGGGTACGGGTGCGCCAGCCGAAGACTGATCGGTAGAAGGCCGCCGAAACTTCCTCGTCAGCTGTGGGGATTTCAAGATAAACAACCTTGCCGTGCACGGTCACAAGAACGCCGCCTCTCTTTGGCTATGGTCTATCCTTAGCCAATTCTTGAAGCTATCAGGAGGGCCGTTGAGCGGCAAGCCCCGTCCCTACTCCGCACCAGGTCGGGAGGCGCAGGCACGGCGTACCCGGGCGCGGATCGTCGCAGCAGCGCACGAGGCGTTCACTCGGCGCGGCTTTGCCGCGACCATCCGTGAGGTGGCCGAGGCGGCTCGAGTGTCACCCGCCACCGTGGAACTGGTGTTCGGTACCAAGGCCGCCCTGCTAGATGCCGTGGTCGATGTCGCTCTGGCCGGAGACGACGAGCCAGTTCCGGTGCTCGAGCGCGGCTGGGTGCATGCGCTGGCCGATGTATCAGCGGCCGATTTCCTGGATGCCATGGCGACCGGGTTCGCCGCCGGCGCGGGCAGAGTCGCACCCGTGCTCGCGGCCCTCGATGAGGGCTCTGCGCGGCAACCCGCGCTGGAGGAGCTTGCGAATCGGTTGCGGCGACAGCGTACGACGATGGCGCGTTGGGTAGTCGCCAACCTGACGTCACGCTCGGCGCTCGTGCCTGACCTCACGCCCGACGACGCAGTGGAGACCGTGCTTGTGCTGATCGACCCGATGCTGCAAAGGCGTCTTCTCGTGGAGCGCGGCTGGACGGTTGAGCGACTCGCTACCTGGCTGGGCCGCAGTTTGCGGCGCCTCCTGCTTCCACCTGTGCCCTAACCCGCGTTCGGCAGACCGCCCTCAAACCGGCTGGGACGGCATCCAATAGTTTGGAAACGGCGACCAAGGGGGAGCCGCCGACGACGCCCGCTATCCGGAAGGCATCGCTATGGAAGAACGCAATGCAGATGCTGGCTATGTCGATGTCAACGGTCTCCAGATGTATTACGAGATGCACGGCACGGGTCAGTCACTGGTGCTGCTGCACGGCGCATTCTCTGCCATCGGCACGTCGTTTGGGCAACTCCTCCCCGGACTCGCCGAGAACCGGCAGGTCATCGGCTTCGAGCTGCAAGGCCACGGACACACCGCGGACATCGATCGCCCGTTGACCATCGAAGGCCTTGCCGACGACGTCGCGGCCGCGATCGAAGAGCTGGGTCTCGGACCAGCCGACCTGTTCGGCTACAGCATGGGTGCCGCAGTGGCCCTGCAGCTGGTCATCCGGCATCCGGAGGCAGTGCGCAAGCTCGTGCTCGCGTCGGTTACCTACACCCTCGAGGGCGTCCATCCCGGCTTGATGGAGGGACTAGGCGAGATGAGCCCGGAGATGATGCACGGCTCGCCATGGCACGAGGAATATCTGAGGATCGCGCCGCGCCCAGAAGACTTCCCAAGGTTGTTCGCCAAGAAGACACAGATGGATCAGCAGATCGCGGACGTCCCGGCGGAGACTGTCCGCGCGATCAAGGCGCCCACCTTACTGATCATCGGAGATTCTGATCTTGTGAGACCCGAGCACGCGGTGGAGATGTTCCGGCTGCTCGGCGGCGGCGTCTTCGGTGACACCCCGGCCGGCCTCCCGAACTCACAGCTCGCTGTCCTGCCCGGCACCTCACACGTCAGCTTGGTCAACCGCGCCGATCTGCTGATCCCGATGATCACGTCATTCCTCGACGCGCCAATGTCGGGCGCCGCCTGAGTTCCCTGATTTTGCATCACTCACGCCGGCCCAGGGGCCGTATTGGCGACTGTTTGGCCCGTGAGCGTCGCGTTTTCAGGGGTCAAGGGAGACTAGGACTTCCGCGCGAAACGGACATGCAGCGCGGCGGGCGTACCGACGAACTCGGCAATCTCATACCCCTGTGGAGCGTCGGTGAGATTGTCGAAGAGCCGCTCGCCGCTACCGAGCAGGGTCGGCGCGTACGCCAGATGCATCTCATCGACCAGGCCTGCTCGGAGATACTGCTGAATCGCGGAGACGCCGCCGGCCAGCCGTACGTCTTGCCCATCGGCCGCAGCGACAGCCCGCTCCAGGGCCGCTTCAATCCCGTCGGTGACAAAGTGGAAGACGGTTCCGCCCTCCATCGTGACTGATTCGCGCGGGTGGTGGGTGAGGACGAACGTGTCGTGGTGGTACGGCGGATCCTCGCCCCACCAGCCCTGCCAGGAGTTGTCGGGCCAGTCTCCCCGGATGGGTCCGAACATGTTGCGGCCCATGATCGTCGCACCCAAGCCCACTTCGCCCGCGGCAGCAAAGCGATCATCAATGCCCTCGTCGCCGCCCTCCTCACCGAACATCTCTCGGAAGGTTCGGGTGCCGAACGCCCAGTTGTGGAGCTGCATTCCGCCTACTCCAAGGGGATTGTCGAGACCTTGATCAGGCCCCGCCGCGTATCCGTCAAGGGAGACGCTGAAGTTGTGGACACGAAGCCTTGACACGGGCAAGCCTCCTGCAGTCGTCGGAGCGAACAGCTTGTCATAGCGCCGGTTGCGGAGACGCTTCGCATATGTTGCAACAGTGACGTATCAGAAGGATCCGCGGGTGGACTCCTACATCGAGGCGCTGCCCGAGTGGCAGCAGCAGATCTGTCAGCGGGTTCGTGATCTTGTCCATGCTGCTGATCCCGAGGTTGTCGAGACTATCAAGCGGCGCGTGCAGCCCTACTTCGTGCTGGAAGGAAACATCTGCGCCTTGCTCGCCGCAAAAGATCATGTCAATGTCTTCCTCTACGACGGCGCGATCGTTCCCGATCCCGAGGGCATCATCACGGCGGGCCACGACAATCAGACGGCTCGCACCGTCGGGGTACGCCAGCACGAGAAGATCAACACCAAAGCCCTTGGCGAGATGTTCCGGCAGATCATCGCCAACAACCGCGCCGGCGGGTGGCGCAAGATCAAGCAGGCACAGTGATCATGCCCGAGACGGAAGGCTGCCCGTGAGCACGCCCGCGATTCCTCCGCAGGTCTGGCAGCTCGACGCGGCAAGCCTCTCCGACGCAAACAAGGCGCTGCGCATCCTGCCGCGGGAACTCCGCCCGTACCGGCGCGGCCTGCGCATGGTCGGTCGAGCGGTCACGGTTGCGGCGTACGCGGATCTCATGCCCGTACTCGCTGGCCTCCAGCAGTCCGGCCCCGGCGACGTCCTGGTTGTCGACGCCGGTACGACCGAGCATGCGGTGCTCGGTGAGCTCTTCGCAACCGAAGCCGTACGGCGTGGCATGGCCGGCATCGTCGTCTACGGTCTGTGCCGCGACACGGCGACCCTGACCGAGCTGCCGTTGCCGATCTACAGCCTTGGGACGATTCCACGCGCCGTCGGGGCGAGGAGAATTCCGATCACCCAACAGCCTGTACGGCTAGGGGATGTCGAGGTCCGCCCCGGCGAGATTCTGATCGGCGACGACGACGGGATCGTCGTGCTCAGCGATTCAGAACTCGATGCGGCGCTGGACGCAGCCGAAGCGATCCAGCAGCGCGAGGCCGCGATCAGAGCGGACATCCTCGACGGCAGCTCGCTGTTCGAGCAGCTGAACTTCACTGAGCACGTCGACAACCTGCGTGCTGGGCGGCCCAGCTCACTGGCGTTCCGGACACCGGACGCTTAGGCCTGTCGTGCGCGTCGGCGCCTTTCACGCCTCGATGCCCGGCTACTACGCGACCCGGCTCGTGGAGCTACCAGCACTCGCGGCGGAGCTCGGCGTCGGCGCCGTGCTGGTCAAGGACGAATCCGACCGTCTCGGCTTGCCAGCTTTCAAGATCCTCGGCGCATCCTGGGCGGTGAACTGCGCCCTGAGCAGGCGCGGCGGCTTCGACACGCCAGCGACAGACCTGCCGGAGTTACGCGAACGCGTCAGCAACGCGGCGATCACTCTTGTCACCGCGACGGATGGCAATCACGGTCGTGCCGTAGCCCGGATGGCCCAGCTCCTCGGATTGGCAGCACGCGTTTACGTTCCCGCGGGAACGACCGCGAAGACGCTCAAGGCCATCGCCAATGAGGGCGCTCAGGTCGTTCAAACCGACCTTCGCTACGACGACGTCGTACGCGCCGCGGCGAGTTCAACAACGAACAGGCCAGCCGACATCCTCATCCAAGACACCGCCTGGCCTGGCTATGAGGAAATCCCGCAATGGATCGTTGACGGCTACAGCACGATGTTCGGCGAGATCGACGCCCAACTCAGTGACCGTGCCCCAGATCTCATCGCCGTGCCGACCGGCGTCGGCTCGCTGTTGCAGGCCGCGTTGCAGCACTATCCTTCGACAGGCTCAGGACGGCGCCCCTCGACGAAGCCCGCCAGTTGGCCCTTCGACCAGCTCAGGGCACACCCGCGGTCGCCCGCCGTCCTCGCGGTCGAGCCGGTGACGGCCGCCTGCGTGACCGCAAGCCTTGCGGCGGGCAAGCCGATCAGTGTCGACACCTCGCGGCCCACGAGCATGGCCGGGCTCAACTGCGGCACCGTCTCCACGATCGCCTGGCCGGCCATCCGCGACACGCTGGCTGCCGCCGTGGTCGTCACCGATGACCAGGCTCATGCCGCGATGCAGCGGCTGCACGAGCTCGGAGTTCCGGCCGGTCCCAGCGCGGCCGCATCGCTGGCCGGCGTACGGGTGGCGCTGGGTGATACCAGCCAGCGCGACGCTCTGGCAACGAAGGCGGACAGCATTGTGGTGTTGATCAGCACTGAAGGCGCGGTCTAAGGTCGCGCTAGATGAGACATTCGGGGCATTCGCTCTAGGAGTTGATCATGGTCGATCGAATCAGCGCGTCCGCCTACAACAGCTGGTGGCAGTTCCGGGCTGATTCGTGGTCACGGCTGGAGGAAGCAGCCGGGCGGATCGTCACCTCGTTGCGACGCAGCAAATCGATCGACCAAGACATGACCGATGCAGTGCATGCGCAATGCGCCGCGCTGGCGCCGCTGGAGCAGTTTTGGGCTTTTCCGGGCCATGCTGCCTTCGGTGTGGTCCAGGAGTTGGCGGCAGGCGGAGCCTGGGAGCGGCTGGCACGGATGGTGGCTCGGATCAATCGTGCGCTTGTCACTGAGTCCTACCGGTCCGGGTCGCTTGACGACATTTCCTACGGCGAGCATCGCGACGACACCGAGGACCTGATCATTACCGGCATCCATGATCATTCTCGCAAGACCGTACTTCGAGGTGCTCGTCGTCGAGACCATGTCGCCGGCACAGGAAGAGCAACTTCGTGAGGAGGTACATACCTGGCGCCGACCGACAGACCCCTTCATCTACGAGCTCGTCGTGGTCGGCAGCGGTGTCGAGGCGGCCGTAGCGATGCGACTCAACGCGAACATCCAGGCCTGCGTGATCAGGAGACGCTTTGCACACGAGGCGTTGCGTGATCTCAGCAGCCTCGCAAACTTCGCCGACGCGACGCTGGCAGATGATCTTGCCGACCACTCTCCCGATGAGCGCGCCGAGATTCTGGCGCCTCGCCTGGCCCAGATCCGTCCCGAGGTCGACCTCTACCTGATGACCGAGATCGCCGTTGAAGAAGTTGCGGGCATGGTGAGCCATCACTTCCGACGGGTATTCCACGCGCGGGAAGGCGCACTGGAGCTTCATCTGACCGTCCTCGCCGGGGTCGCCGCGCGCTACCGTACGCCATTCTTCGAGGCCCTCCGCGCCTACAGCCAGCGACCGACCGGAGTGTTCCACGCCTTGCCGATCTCGCAAGGCAAGTCGATCGTGAACTCGCACTGGATCCGCGACATGGTCGGCTTCTACGGCCTCGAGATCTTCTTGGCCGAGACCTCGGCAACCACCGGCGGCCTGGATTCCCTGCTCGAGCCGACCGGGCCGTTGCGGGAGGCTCAGCAGCTCGCAGCCGAGACCTTCGGCTCGCGGCAGACCTACTTCGTCACCAACGGAACTTCCACGGCCAACAAGATCGTCGCCCAGGCCCTGGTGGCGCCCGGCGACATCGTCCTGGTCGACCGGAACTGTCACCAGTCGCATCACTACGGGCTGATGCTCGCCGGTGCCGAGGTCAGCTACCTGGACGCGTACCCGCTCAATGAATTCTCGATGTACGGCGCGGTACCGCTGCACGAGATCAAGTCCAAACTCCTCGCGCTGCGCGCCGCAGGCAAGCTTGATCGCGTCAAGATGTTGATGCTGACCAACTGCACCTTCGACGGCATCGTGTACGACGTCGGCCGGGTGATGGAGGAATGCCTCGCGATCAAGCCCGATCTGGTGTTCCTGTGGGACGAGGCGTGGTTCGCCTTCGCCCGCTTCCATCCTGTGTACCGCCCGCGCACCGCAATGCAGGCGGCCAGCACGCTTGCCGAAAAGTTGCGCTCGGCTGAGTACCGGGCGCAGTACGAGGCAAGCCTGCCGCGCGATGAGAGCGCAGCGGCCATGCGTAGCCAACGCCTCATCCCTGACCCGGCGCGGGCTCGGGTGCGGGTCTACTCAACGCATTCCACGCACAAGACCCTGACGGCGCTGCGGCAGGGCTCGATGATCCACGTTTATGATCAAGACTTTGCCCTGAAGGTGGCGGAGGGGTTCCATGAGGCCTACATGGCGCACACCTCGACCTCCCCCAATTATCAGATCTTGGCCTCTCTTGATCTTGGTCGGCGGCAGGCCGCGCTGGAGGGCTTCGAGCTGGTGCAACGCCAGCTCGAGTACGCGATGAAGCTGCGCGATGCGATTGATCATCATCCGCTGCTGAGCAGGTACATGCACTGCCTGAGTACGGCAGAGCTCATCCCCGAGCGGTACCGCGCCTCCGGCATCGCCCAGCCGCTGCGTACCGGCCTGAACAACATGGTGACGGCCTGGGAGCACGACGAGTTCGTGCTCGATCCCTCACGGGTGACTGTCTACGTCGGTCTTACCGGCATCGACGGAGCAACGTTCAAGCGCGCACAGCTGATGGACAAGTTCGGCATTCAGATCAACAAGACCTCCCGCAACACCGTGCTGTTCATGACCAACATCGGGACGACGCGCAGCTCGGTCGCCTACCTGATCGAGGTTCTGGTCAGCATCGCCCGCGATATCGACAACCGGGCCGCGGAGATGAATCTCGCGGAGCGCGCGGCGTTCGAGCGCGCCGTGATGCATATGACGAATCCGACCGCGCCGTTGCCCGATTTCAGCGGATTCCACCCGGCCTTTCTCAGCCAGGGTGATCCACCGACTCCGGAAGGTGATGTCCGCAGGGCCTTCTTCCTGTCTTACGACCACACCATGTGCGAGTACCTGCCGGCCGAGGAGGTCGAGGAAAAGATGGATGGCGGTGAGCTCGTGGTCTCCGCGACGTTCGTGACGCCCTATCCGCCAGGCTTCCCCGTGCTGGTACCCGGGCAGGTCTTCAGCAAGGCGATCTTGTCCTTCATGCGCAGCCTCGATACACCCGAGATTCACGGCTACCAGCCGGCGCTCGGATACCGCGTCTACACGTCGAAGGCGATGGAAATGGTGGCTCAGCGAGCTACCGGTTGAGTCCTATGCTGCCGCTATGACCGGGACCGGGTCTGTCGACAGAGTCGGCGACCTCTTGGCGTCTCGCCGGCGGCACGGCTTCGTCGGCCGCGCATCCGAAGTCGAGCTGTTTCGGGTGGCTCTAGAGTCGCCCGAACCGCCGTTCCTGGTACTCCACATCCATGGACCACCAGGCATTGGCAAGACCAGTTTGCTGGAAGTCTGTGCAGAGCTGGCATCCGACGCGGGCGCGAAGGTGATTCTTCTGGACGGGCATGACCTCGTGCCGTCGCCACCCGCCGTGCTTGAGGCGCTAGGTGTGCTCGAGGTGCCAGAGGCGGAGAGCCATCTCGCCAGCCTGTCCCACGAGGGCCGGTTGGTGATCATGTTCGACACCTACGAGCGGCTGGGGCAGCTGGATGAATGGGTACGGACCTGGTTGGTGCCGCGGCTGCCGGCCACAGCACTAACGGTGCTGGCCGGTCGGGCGGCACCGGATTCGGCCTGGCGGGCAGATCCGGCCTGGCGAGAGCTGTTGCGTGTGGTGTCGCTGCGCAATCTGAGCCCTGACGACAGCCGCCAATACCTGCACGCATGTGGCGTCGACACTGCTCGAGTCGACGAGTTGGTAGAGCTGGCCCATGGCCACCCGCTGGGGCTGTCACTACTGGCCGATGTGGTCGTTCGTGGCGGCGAAGCGACCGCCGATCCACTGACCCCAGACCTTGTGGGTACCCTGCTCCGGCGCTTCGTCGAGATCGTTCCGAGTGGGCAGCATCGCCGTGCTCTCGAGATGTGCTCACTCGCCAGAGTGACCACCGAGACGTTGTTGCGGGAGGTGCTCGGGCTGGACGATGCACACGACCTCTTCGCTTGGCTACGCGAGCTTGCCTTTGTGGACTCCGGGCCGGAAGGTGTTTACCCGCACGACTTGGCTCGCGACGCCCTGGAGGCGGATCTTCGTTGGCGGGACCCAGACGGCTACCGGCAGCTAGTCCGCGGGCTCCGTGACTACATCAACCGCCGCCTTCAAACATCCCGCGGCCAGGAACAGCAGCGCGCGATCGCCGACGCCAAGTACATGTTCCGCCGGCTTCCCGGCGTTCCGTCGCCTGTTGACTGGGCCGCCTGGGGGCAGCAGCATCCTGAGCCAGCACGACCGGCGGACCGCGAATCGATCATGGGCCTGGTCCTCGCCTGGGAGGGGGAGGAGTCGTCGACGCTTACTGCGCGGTGGTGGGAGCGGCAACCTGAGGGCTTCTTTGCGGTCCGGGACCAAGACGGCGTGGTTAATGGCTTCGTCGCGGTGCTGGACCTGACCCGAGCATCCGCCGAGGACATCGCGGCCGACCCGGGCGCCCGCGCAGCTTGGGCGTACGCGGAGCGGCACGGTGCGCCTCGACCAACTGAGACCATCACCCAATCTCGGTTCATCATCGACCGGGACGCCTACCAGGGCCCGTCCCCTGCACTCAACGCCGTGGCGATCCTGGCGATGCAGCGTTACCTGGGGACGCCGAACCTGGCCTGGGATTTCCTTACGCTGGCCGACCCCGAGCGATGGGACGCCTACTTCGCGGCAGCCGACCAGCCACGCGCGGAGGGTGCCGACTTCTGGGTGCACGGCCGCCGATACGGGCTGTTCGCCCACGACTTCCGACAGGTCCCCATGAGCGCCTTGCTTGAACGGATAACGGAGCGCGCACTCGCGCAAGACATCACGCCGTCCCAATCGACAAGCATGCCGGCGTTGCTGGTGCTCTCCCAACCGGAGTTCGACGACTCCGTGCGGCAGGCAATGCGCGATCTGCGCCGACCGGATCTGTTGGCCCGCAACTCGCTGCTGCGGACCCGCCTGGTCCACGACCGAGCCGGGGGCGAGGAACCGACCGCGGAAACGCTGAAGACACTGTTATCCGCGGCAGTCGAGACGCTGCGGGAGCACCCGCGCGACGACAAACTGTGGCGGGCTGTCGAGCGGACCTATGTACGTCCGGCCGCCACCCAAGAGCGAGCCGCCGCGGCACTGGGGCTGCCGTTTAGCACATACCGCCGCCACCTCAGCCAGGGCATGGATCGGGTCGTGGCTTGGCTGTGGGATCAGGAGATCTACGGCAAGCATCACTGAGCACAACCGAGCAGCATCCGGTCTGGGAACCGAGCAATTTGTGGGTGCAGTCTCTCCCTACCAAGGAGGTGGCTGCGATGAACAACCACATTGGAGACCGTGCAGTCGTGCTCGGCGCAAGCATGGCGGGATTGCTGGCCGCTCACGTCCTCGCCGAAAGCTACGGGCAGGTGATCGTCATCGAGCGAGACGAGTTGCCGGAGACGTCCATGCACCGGCGAGGTATCCCGCACGGCCGGCACCTTCATGCGCTGGCCGCGCGGGGGCAGCAAGCCCTAGAGGAGCTGTTTCCCGGGCTCACCGCGGAAATGGTCGCTGACGGAGCGAAGGCCGGTAGCTTGCTGGCCGACGCGCGGATGTACCTCAGCAGCCACCGGCTTCGGCAGACCGACACCGGTCTGGTGCTGCTCTGCGCCAGCCGACCGTTCCTGGAGGCACATATCCGCGCCCGAGTACGGGCCCACCCCAACGTGGCTCTGTTGGATCTTTGCGACGTCGTCGGGCTGGCCACCACCCCGGACAATCGTCGGGTAACAGGCGTGCGGGTGTTGCGTCGGGCAGACAGCAGTGCCGAGGAGGTGCTGCTCGCCGACCTCGTGATCGACGCCAGCGGCCGCGGCTCACGCACCCCAACGTGGTTGGACTCGCTCGGCTACGCCCGGCCGGACCTGGAGCAGGTGCGGATCGGGCTGGCTTACGCCACCCGGATCTACCGGCTTCCGACCGATGCCCTCAACGGCGACTTGGCAATTCTGGACGCCGCCACGCCCCAGCTGCCGCGGACTGGTGCTTTGCTGGCACTCGAGGGCGATCGGTGGATGGTGACGCTGGCCGGCATTCTCGGTGACCATCCGCCCACCGACCCCGAAGGTTTCCTCGACTTCGCCCGGTCGCTCCGGTTTCCCGACATCTACGAGGCGATTCGCGACGCTGAACCATTGGATGATCCGGTCAGCTTCCGCTTTCCGGCCAGCGTTCGACATCACTACGAGCGACTGCCGCGCTTTCCTGCGGGCCTCCTCGTAACCGGGGATGCCGTGTGCAGCTTCAATCCGATCTACGGCCAGGGCATGAGCGTGGCTGCCCTGGAGGCGCTCACGTTGCGAAGTCACCTCGGCCGGGGGATTGCACCAAAGCCCGATCGCTGGTTCCGTGACCTCGCTCGCGTTGTCGATGTGCCGTGGGACATGTCAGCGGGCGGCGACCTGGCTTTTCCCGGCGTCCCGGGACGTAAAACGGTCAAGGTTCGCCTGCTGAGTGCATACCTGGCCAGGCTCCATGCCGCCGCGGCCGAGGACGCCCGTCTTGCAACCGCCTTTATCCGCGTCTCCGGGCTGGTCGCACCGCCCCAGTCGCTGCTGCATCCGAGCGTCGTGCTGCGCGTGCTGAGAAATGCCCCGCGGGTTGCGGACCGCACATCTCCCGACCTATGTGTCACACAGAGCGATTGACCATCCGAGCGGTCATGCCTGATGTGCTCGCTCGCCCCACAACAACCAGGCCACGATGGCCACCAAGACGAGCTGGAGTGCGATGCCGACCATCTGGGCCACCGCGTCGCCGGTGGGGAAGCCCTCCAGATGAAGCGCATGGTAGACCGCGTGCGGTACGGCGTACACGGCAGCCGCAATGATCGCGACCACGCTCAGCAGCCATTGACCGGTCACCGCTGCTGCCGCGAGCACCACCGTGAGAGCGAGGCTGAACTCGCCCACGTCGCGAGTGAGGTGCTCGTTGTACGGCGGCAGCAGCGACACCCACGGGTGTCCGGGCAGCGGGAAGCTGCGGTAGAAGCCCGCAGGCGCCAGCATGGCCCAGACGCCAACGAGTGCTTGCAACGCGGCGAGAATCCCTAGACCCACTCGTACCAGCACCGATGTGGTACGCGCGTGCTGTGTCGGCCTCGCGGTCACGATGTTGCCGAGGATTCGGCCGGAGCGGTCTTCCGCCTCGTCAGCCGCGAGTTGATCACTGCGTTGCCCATCCGGAAGCCGAGATTTCGGCTGAGTATCTCGAAACGACTCGTGGCGTGGAACTGCTTCGCCGCACGCCGGGACTCGAGCACGGCCTTCCGCCCTCGAGCCGCGATGCCGCCTGCCACGCGATCAGCGTCGGCGGGAAGGTATCCCGATCCGAGCAGCTCGGCCAGCGCCAACGCGTCGATCATCGCCGTGTTGCCGCCTTGGCCCTGAAACGGGCTCATTGGATGCGCCGCGTCACCAAGCAGCCAGACGTTGCCGTCCCGGATCTGCTTGCTGGGATTCCGGTCGTAGTAGCCGCGGGGCTTGATCGACTCCTGATCAGCCGCTGCAGCGATCGATCCGATCAACGGATGCCAGTCCGCTGTCGCCTCCCGTACGCGATGGAGCAGTTCGGCCTGGCTCATCGACTCCAGCACGGACGGCTCGACAGCGGAGGTATAGGAGAAGTGCACTCCGCCGGGCTGGCGGTAGCCGAAGAAGGAGTCACCATGATCACCTAGGGTCATGAAATAGCCGCCGCTGAGTAGCGGATCCTCCGATGCCAGAGCGGCATCTCCGGTAATCGCGGAGAGTCCGAGGAAGTGGGGTGCGTCGTCGATGAGCTGGCGGCGCAGCGCGGAGCCCACCCCGTCGCAGCCCACCACCACATCGCCCTCGGTATGCCGACCGCCGGTGAAGATCACTCGGATGCGGTTGTCCATCATCTCGAAACCGAGAGCCTGGAACCCGTAGCGCACCGAGTCGTCAGGCAGCGCCTCGGCAAGCACCGACTGCAGATGATCACGTTGTACGCGATAGGTCTGGCGCGAGTCGTTATTCCCGGACGGGAGGGCCAGCAGCGTAGCGCCCCGACGGTCAGTGATCACGAAATTCGTCACCTGCTGCGCGCCACCGGCGACCACCTCATCTCGCAGCCCGAGTCGCTCGAGAACGGCCAGCCCTGTCTCGCCCTTGAGCCCAATCGCGTAGCTCTTGCGCCGATCGGCGGCTGAGGCATCGCGCTCGTACAGCTCCACGTCATGCTGCGGCGCGAGCTGAGCCAACGCGGCTGCCAGTGTCAGACCGCTGACGCCGGCGCCGACGATGATCACCTTCATGATCGACCTCCTGGTTGATCATGCTACAAACGCCGACTTGTCAGAGTCTCAGCACCATATAGGGTGCTGAGACTCTGACAAGTCGGCGTATTGAGGTGTCCGTCCGCTGAGGCTCAAGGGTGTGCCCCCGAGAACAACGGAATAGGTTGTTGTCAACCGGATCACTTGCTGAGCGCGTTCTAGGTTCGTGGGCGACCCGGGACCTCGAAACGAGGTGATCATGGCGAGTGAACAGCTCATCGCCCCCGATCCCGCAGTCCGTGCTCGAGCGGTGACTGACTTCACGGCGTGGGTGAGCGACCATCACCGCCCGCTGCTGGATTTCGCCCGATTGATCGCAGGTGATGCGTCGACCGGTGAGGATCTGCTGCAGATCGCGCTGGCGCGCGCCTATCTCAAGTGGTCCAAGATCAGCGCTCGCGGCGAGCACCCGCTGGGCTACGTACGACGCATCATCGTCAATGAGAACGCGTCGCTGTGGCGGCGCGCCTGGCGGCGTCTGGAGAGATCCACTGACTCAGTACCGGAAGCAGGCACGCTCGATCCCACGTCAATTGACACGACGTGGGAAATGGTGCAAGCGCTGCCATCGCGGCAACGGGCTGCGGTGGCCTTGCGGTTCTACGCCGATCTCAGCGTCGCCGAGACTGCCGAGATCATGGGCTGCTCGGTCGGTGCGGTGAAAACTCACACGTCTCGGGCCCTGGCGAAGTTGCGAGAGACGCTGGCCGACGGAGGTGAGTCATGACCGATCTCTTCGAACGTCAATTGGCTGAGCGGCTCCAGGCACACCCGCTGCCGGAAGAGATTCCAGACCTAGGTATCCGGAGCGTACGGCTCGGCGAGCGTATCCGACGCCGTCGTATTGGAGCTGCCGTTCTGGCCGTAGTCCTCCTTTTGATGATCCCGGCCGCATCGGGACTGTGGCGACTTGCGACTGGTACCGAGGAACCGCCAGTGATCAGCCCCACCAGCCCGCCACCTCCGACATCTACCCCACAGACCATGGCGGTCCTCGACCTTCGCGGGTTGGGCGCTGCTCCGGAAGTCAGCACCGTGCGCCAAGGGTCGGTTCGGCTGCCGTCTGGGGAGACCGTGAAGCTACCGAACGGGCAGTTCGGTTCGATCGCTGAATATGGCTCCAGGTTCGCTTGGCTGACTCGGACCGGAGGCGAGGTCCGGCTCAATGTGTCAGCTGAGCGCTTGCCACGCGCAACGAACGGACGCGAGGTGACCGGCGCTGAGCCAGGTCCGAGTGGATCGGTCATGGTACGGACAAAGGCCGGTCCGGTGTTCCTCACAAGCGGCGGGACGCTCAGCGCACCGTCCCGGCCGGAGTTGCGCACCAACCGCATGGTTGCCGCAGCCGACGACATCTGGGTAGAGAACGGCG
This sequence comes from uncultured Actinomycetota bacterium, assembly GCA_963845915.1. GTDB lineage: Bacteria > Actinomycetota > Actinomycetes > Propionibacteriales > Propionibacteriaceae > Microlunatus. The sequence continues at coordinate 23,604 of CAWJUB010000024.1, read as the reverse complement.
GGCGGGTGCTGCGTGTTCAGATGGCTGACCTCGAGAGTGGCTCGTTCAAGGCGCAGACCTATCCACAATGGCGGAAGGTGGTCGTCGGTGACCCTCGCGCAGATCGTGTAGTCGTGATCGATGATCAGGGCTGCCAGGCGGTCCTCAATGGCTCGACGGCTGCGCTCGTGTGGCGGAGCTGTGACTGGGAAATCCGCGCGTTGTCCTCCGACGGTCGATTTGGTGCAGGTCGCAGTCTCAAGCTTGGCGGCATTGGCATCATGGAGTTAGGCACCGGCCAAGTGGCGCTCGGAGTTTACCCAGAGGCCACGGTCGGACCGCAAATGGTGTTCGACGATGCCGGTCGGCTCAACTTCCGGGTGGGCGATCCGGGCGTGATCAATGCTTTCGCTGCTTGCGACCTGCCCGCTCACTGCTGGATGTCCTCCGTCGCCTCTGCGGATCCGATCGAATTCGTATTGCCAAACCGGAAGTGAACCTCATGGCTCTGGCGCCCATGACTCGACGATTCCACCCGCTTGAGACGGTGCTCGCGGGCGTTTCTCCTCACAGAGTCACGAATGCAGCCCGAAATGCCGATCAAGGCCGATATTCGTGGCCTTGTGATGCAATAACGCGAAAGGCGGCGCTCAATCAGTTGCCTCACGGCTGCGCTGCTGAGCGAGGCGGAGCATTTCGCGAGCGACCATCGGGCCAGCGTTTTGATTCTGGCCGGTAACCAGGTTGCCATCGATCACCCAATGATTGGCGAGGATGTCGGTGATGCGGGTGCTGGACTCGTACAGCGCGCCTTTGCGGCGGAGTTCGGTCTCCGGATGCTGCGGTGTGTCGGTAATCCGGAGGTCGCGCAGCTGGCGATTGCTTACTCCGGTGACATGTCGGCCTTCGATGAGCGGTCGTCCGCCGGGACCTGTGGCATTGATCAGCCCGAGCGGGCCGTGACACACTCCGCCGATGATCTTGTCGGCGGCATTCGCTTCGGTGATCTTGCCCGCGAGTGCGGCAGAGAATCCCAGGTCGAAGGCCGCTCCCCAGCCGCCGGCGAGATATACGATCTCGTACCGGTCGATGTCCACGGCAGCTATCGGCAACGAGTTGGTGATCTTGGCCCGCAAGTCTTGATCGGCCAGGAAACGATCATCGGCTGAGGTGCGAATGATCGAATTCACCGAAAGTGGATCGACTGGAATCAGACCGCCGGCAGGACTGGCGACATCAACGTCCATGCCGGCGTCTGAGAAGGCGTAGTAGGCGGAAGTCAGTTCGCTCGCAAAGACGCCAGTGGGCTTGCCGATGTCGAGCATCGAATGATTGGTCGCAACAACAAGCGCACGGTGGCCGGTCAGATCCACCTCGACATGGTCACGATCGTCCGGATGCAGGCCCAGCTTCTGCACGATCTTGCGCAGCAGGAGCGCCGGTGGTGCGGCCCGTTTCATTGCGCTTGTCCTCTCTGCCTTTGACGCTTGGACCGAGGCTGCCCGCCGCTACTCTGGCTGGTTGTCCACAGGCCCACCGATCCGATAGGGAGTGTCCAGTCCTTCATACATCAGGTGCGCGACCATCCCGTCAGCTGAGTGCTTCAGGTTGTGGCAGTGGTCCATCCAGATGCCAGGGTTATTGGCCACGAAGGCGACGTCATAGCTCTCCCCAGCGGCGACGTTGAGGGAGTCGACCCACCACGGGCTTCCGGTCGCCGGTACGCCATTGCGAGCGAGCACGACCAGATGGTGGCCGTGCAGGTGCATCGGATGCACCTCGCTACTGCGGTTCTCGATGTGCGTCACGACTACGTCGCCCTCGCGTACCACGAACATCGGGACGTTTGGATAGATGTGACCGTTGATCGACCACCACATTCCCGGCCGACCGCGTACGAATCCGGGTCGACGTCCGATCACGTAATCGAACCGGCGGGTTGGCCGAGTGGGGTCGAACCCGAGCGGTGCCGGTGTTCCATACGTCAAGAGGTCCAGCTTCTCGCCAGGCTGCGGGGGTGCCGGTGCGTTGCCGCCGCCCGGTCCAACGATGACCGCGATCGCCTTCGAGAGTTGGATCCTCGCCCCGGAGCCATCAGCGGGTACCTGGACCTCGAGGTCGGCCCTAGCGCCGGCGGTGAGGGTGAGCGAGCGGCCGGAAACCTCGGATGGTTCGTGCACGTCAGTGCCATCAGTGGCCAACAACCGGTACGGGCCGCTCGACCAGACCTCCATCGGCCCGTTATCGGTGTTGGTGACTCGGACCCGGGCTCGTTGACCCGGGCGTCCCTCCACATGCAGATCCTCGGCCTTGCCGTTGACGGTGTGCACGCCGCCGTACGTGTGGGCGAGCGCCGACACATCCAGCGACTGGGCGACGCCTAGCTTCGGCGTCACCACCAGCGCCCCGAACAATCCGCCAGCCACCTGAGGATTCGAGACCTGGTGGGAGTGGTACCAGAAAGAGCCTGCTTGATCAGCAACGAAACGGTAGGTGAACTCGCCGCCCACCGGCACCGCATCCTGCGTGACCCCGGCAACGCCGTCCATCGCATTCGGGACGTCGACACCATGCCAGTGCAGCGTGACACCGGCGCCGACCGACTCGTTGTGGAGGTGGACCTCCACCAACTGACCCTGTACGGCACGGATTTCGGGTCCCGGCGACGTGCCGTTCAAGGTGTACCGGGCAAGCGACGGACCGCCGGTCGGCTGCTGTTGACGTGCTACCAGATCGACCCGTACGTCCGCCGGACGACTGGGGTCGGCGACCAGCTCGGTAATAGAGCGAGTCGGCATCGAGCGGTGCCCCAGCTGGTGGTGATCATGCCCAGCCATCGTGAGATCAGGCTGCACGCCGCCATAGTCGGCGTAGCCCATGTCCATCACCGAGTACGCCGGAGGCATCAGGCTGGCCAACCACATCCAGGCCAGCGGAGCCACGATGGCCACGGTGGCGAGGACGGGAAGCACGACCCGAACCCTGCGTCGGGTACCAGCCGAGCTCATGATCGACCAGCCGTCTGCATGTTCCAAATCTCTTTCGTCAAAAAACGCCTCGGCGCCGGTCAGACCGGCGCCGTCACCCGCTCCTCGGATGGTGAAACGTTGCTTAGTTGCGCACGGCGCATCCGCAGACCGGCGTAAAGAGCCGTGACGAGTAGCGCCAGCGCGGTGAGACCATGCAGCGCACCGACTGCCGCAATCTCGTGGCCGAGGAATCCGAGCTGGCCTTGGACGACCACCAACACGAAGACGATCACGGCCCACTTGATCGCGCCACGGACCTTGGTGAAGAACGAGGTGATCAACAACAGCAGCGCGATCCCGGGTATCACGAAGGTCCCATTGATACCGTGCACGATGAAGCCGAACACCTCAGGAAACGGTGAAGCGTCGCTTTCCATCACAGCCTTGTCGAGCACGCCGCCACCATCGACCCACTTCCCCAGGCCGGCAATTGCCCAGACCATCGCCATTGCCTGAATGGCCACCTCGGCGGCCACCAAGTACGCGAGCACCTTGTACGCAGTTTTCATGACGCCCCTTCCTTTTCCCTGTCGGAGTTGACTGTTGAGGGCTTGATACCGAAGACCATGCGGGCAAGTACCAAAGGCCAGGCCGGAAATGCCAACCAGCTCATCGCGCCGAGCACGGTTCCCGGTATTGCGAACGCCAGCGGGTGCCCGAATCCCCGACCGACCAGATAGCCCGCCGCCGTGATCAACAGCGCAACCGGGAAGCTCGCCCCGAGCAAGAGGCCGAAACGAGTGACCGATCTGGGCAGCGTGCCATGACGATGCCCGACCGAGCTGACGACCAAGACCCACGCGTAGACGAGTAGAAACGCCGCCACAACCAGCACCACCTCGACGTCGAAGTCCACAACACCGGCAACGAACGAGCAGCTGGAGCGCGGCGACGGCGATCATCGCTGCTATAGCGATTGCGGTGCTCATCAAGACCAACCGGCTGGGCGGCAGCCGGCGACGTAAGGCCAGGGCAACCGGGATCATGGCCAGGAACTGCACCGGGATCACCCAGTCATTGGCCGTACCGAGCCAGCCGAAGCTGTTCTGAACGTCGCTGAACGGCCGCGCCAGCAGGTAGAACAACGCCAGCAGGACATTGGCCACCAACCCGGCGATGCCAGATGTCAACGCCCACCGCCTGGGCCAGGCGATCCGCTGCTCCGAAGGATGGACTGTGGTCAGCACGCCGCCAGGATTTGTGGGGAGTCATCCTGCTGTCACGGGACGATGTCCCGAGCCGGCCAGGATTTTCGGGCCGTTGCCGACCACGCGTACACACTTCAGAATGGGCCGTGTGCGCCTCGGCGTTGGTGAGTGCTCCGGCGCGTCCTGCATGGCGTCGGATCCTCGCTCGCCGGGCTGCACCGGCCCTGGCGGCGGTACTTGTGCTGCTGGGCGTTATCGGGGTCGCGGTCCGGCTGGACGCTCCTGGCGACGGTACGGTCGTCTCGTTCTGGCAGGTCGACGGCGTGATCATCGACGTGCCCGACCCGGCGGAGAGCCCAGAGCTCCACACCGGCGACCTCGTGACCGTGATCGCTGGACATCGATTGGCCGACGGTCTCGGCGGCCTGCCTGCACCGGTCCCCGGAGACCAACTGAGCTACGACATCGTCCGCAACGCCGCGCCCAGTTCAGGTGCCAGTCGGTATTGATCATGTCGATCCTTACCCGCTGCTGCTGGCTGGCTGGGGGAATCTGATCTTCGTCGTCGCACTCGCCGCGTTGGCGGGTGCGCTGTACTTTCGGCGACCGGAGGAGCCGGCGACCACGCCCCTGCTGATCAATGCCGCCGCTCTGTTCGGCAGCACGCTGGCGCACGAGGCCGGCCTGCCCGCTCTCGCGCTGGCCACCGGTGGGCCGCAGTTGTGGCTGTACAACCTGAACATCATTGGCTCGTACACGATCGCTTGGGGGGCAGCGCTCGCCTTCGCCCTGGAACTGACGCGTAACGATCGGTGGCGACAGCGCCACCTGCGAGCGGTGGCCTACGCCACTCCCCCGCTGCTGATGCTGGCCTGGATGGCGATCGCGGCGATCCTCGCACCCAACGGTCTGCGCTGGTTCGATCTTGTCTACGCAGGCACGACGGTCATGGTGGCGGGATCCTTGGTGACCGGCGCGGTGCTCGGCGTCGTGGCGTACCGACGCAGCACGGATGCGCTGACCCGGAGCAGGCTGCGCTGGATCGCCGGCGGAAGCATCGCGGCCGCGGTGATCAGCATCGCGGTCTGGCATCTGCCCGAGATCCTGACCGGGCATCAGTTGTTGCCGTCCGGTGCGCTCGGGCTGTCCGGGTTGCCTTTCGTGCTGGGCATCGCGGTCGCGCTGCGCCGGCATCGGCTGTTCGACATCGAGCGGCTGGCCAACCGGTCCTTGGTGTATGTGACCGTGGTCGCGATTCTCGTTGCCGGCTATGCCGCACTGGTCGCCCTGCTCGTCAGCGGGCTCCGTCTCTCCGGAACCACTGCCGCCGCACTCGCCGCGGCCGCCGCCGCACTGGCCCTTGCACCACTACGAAACGTGGCACAGCGCACCGTGAACCGACTGATGTACGGCGAACGGGACGACCCGGCCGGGGTGCTGGCCCGGCTCGGAACGCGGATGCAGGCAGTCATGCTGCCCGACGAGGTGCTGCCCGCCGTCGTGGAGACCGTTGCCCAGTCGCTGCGGCTGCCGTACGTCGCGATCGACCTCGCGGATGGGAACGGCACGTTTCGGGTCGCTGCCGAGCACGGCGCGCCGATCGGAACAGTTCACACGGAAACGCTGAGCCACCATGGAGCCGAGGTTGGCCGGCTGCGGGTTTCCGAACGTGGCCGCGACGACCCGCTCGAGCCGGCCGATCTGGAGCTAGTGAGCTCGCTGGCCGGCGAAATAGGTCCGGCTGTGCAAGCCGTACGACTGCATCAGGATCTGCTGCGGTCCCGGGCCGAGGTCGTGGCCTTGCGGGAGGACGAGCGGCGCCGGTTGCGACGCGATCTCCACGATGGGCTGGGTCCCACGCTGGCAGCCATCGGTCTCAAGGCGGGGTTGGCGGCGCGTGAGGTACCCCCCGATTCGGCCGCACGGGCCTTGCTGGGTGAGATCGACACCGAGGTGAAGGCGAGCATCGGCGATATCCGGCGACTGGTCGAGGCGCTTCGACCGCCCGCCCTCGACGAACTCGGGCTGCTCGGTGCCGTACGGTCCCGCGCAGCCGCACTGGCCGGCGACGTCACGATCGAGGTGTCCGGGCCGGAGCCGGCCGCCGCATTGCCCGCAGCGATCGAAACCGCCGCGTACCGAATCGTGGTCGAAGCTATGACCAACGCCGTACGGCACAGCGGTGCGGCCCACTGCGCGGTCTTGATCATGGTCGATGACGACGCCGTCGAGGTGGTCGTCCGGGACGATGGCCATGGCTTGGTCGCGGATCGCACAGCCAGGTGTCGGACTGCGATCCATGCAGGAGCGCGCAGCCGAGGTGGGCGGCACGTTGTCGGTAACCTCGGCTGCCGAGGGCACCGTCATCACTGCGCGGTTGCCATTGAGCTTGAGAGGTGAAGTTGATCACGCTGATCCTCGCTGATGATCATCCGGTGTTCGCATCCGGGCTGCGGGCTGTGTTCGATGCGGAGTCGGACTTGACCGTGCTCGAGGTGGCAAGCACGGGACGCGAGGCGGTGCGCGCAGCGACAGAACACCGGCCGGATGTCGCCGTACTCGATATCACCATGCCCGATGGCGACGGGCTCTGGGTCTGTGACCAACTGCGCGCCGCCGGACTCGGCGTACGCGTCCTCATCCTCACGATGTCCGACGACGACGAGAACGTCTTGGCCGCGCTCCGCGCCGGGGCGTACGGCTACACGCTCAAGGGTGCGGGACCCGACGAGCTCGTCGCGGCGGTCCATGCCGTTGCTCGCGGCGAGGCGCTCTTCGGTGCAGGTATCGCGGCTCGGATGCTGCAGCATTTCGGCCGCTCAGCCGTCGCCTCGCCGTTCCCTCAGCTCACCGAGCGCGAGACTGAGGTGCTCGGGCTGCTCGCAGCAGGTCGGGACAATGCCGGTGTGGCGCGGCGCCTGGGGGTCAGCCCGAAGACGGTACGCAACCACGTGTCCAACATCATCACCAAGCTGCACGTGTCGGACCGGTCGGGAGCCATTCTGCGGGCGCGCGACGCCGGTCTGGGTGGAGCTGGCGGCAATGTGCCCTGAGCCTGTCGCAGCGTGCCCTGAGCCTGTCGCATGTGCCCTGAGCCTGTCGAAGGGCACAACTTTGGAGACGCGAGTTCGGGGTGTCATCATCGATGATCATTCAATGATGAGGGCGCGACGATGTCATGGTTCCGGTTGTTTCGACCAAATGTTCGTGACCGCCTGGCTGCGTACAACCTCCGGGCTGATGTGCTTGAACGCGGCGGCTGCCATGGCATCTGACCAGCGCTCCGATGTGCACGTAGCCCGAATGCAGTCCTCGCTCACCGACACCGAAACGGTGCTGCGGATGATGGATGGGCGTTACGCCGGAGGGATGGGCCTGCTGGTGCTGACCAGCGAGCGGCTGCTTTTCCGCTCCCGGCGCGACAGCAGATCTTCCTTCAGCGTGCCGCTGCGGGAGGTCGTTGCCATTGAGGCCTCCACACACAAAGTCTCTGGCACCGTCATCATCTTCACCTCCGACGGCCGTCTCACCATCGACCAGATTCTCGGTACCCAAGGCGAGATGCTCGCCGATGACGCACGAGAGGCGATCCACGGCGAACCGCGGTCCGGCCGCGACCCGCTCGAGGTGCTGGCCGAGCTGCGCGCACTGCGGGACAGCGGCGTGATCAGTGCCGCCGAGTTCGAGATTCGCAAGTCGGCGATCTGGCGCGACATCTGAGCGCGCGCTGGGTATGTTCTTGAACGATCGACGCGATGGGCGATAACGCATCCATCGTTGACGGCAGCCAATAGGACAGGTGGACACGGTGGAATTTCGATACGTCGGCAAGTCTGGGCTCAAGATCTCAGAGATCACCTATGGCAACTGGCTGACGCACGGTTCGCAGGTGGAAAACGATCAAGCTACGGCTTGCGTACGGGCCGCGCTCGACGCTGGCATTACGACGTTTGACACGGCGGACGTGTATGCGAACACCAAGGCTGAGACCGTACTCGGTGCAGCACTCAAAGGCGAGCGACGCGAGTCGCTGGAAATCCTCACCAAGGTCTATTGGCCTACCGGGCCAGGTGGGCCCAACGATGTCGGGCTGTCCCGTAAGCACATCATGGAGTCGATCAACGGATCGCTGACCCGACTGCAGACCGACTATGTCGATCTTTACCAGGCGCACCGCTATGACTCCGGAACTCCCCTCGAGGAGACCATGCAGGCGTTCGCCGACCTGGTCCGAATGGGGAAGGTGCTTTATGTCGGCGTCAGCGAGTGGACAGCGCAGCAGATCAAGGAAGGCCACGACCTCGCTGAGCAACTCGGCATCCAGTTGATCTCCAACCAACCGCAATACTCGATGCTCTGGCGAGTGATCGAGGGCGAGGTCGTGCCAACCTGCGTCTCACTCGGCATGTCTCAGATCGTGTTCTCTCCCATCGCCCAAGGTGTGCTCACCGGGAAGTACCGGCCGGGTGAGCAGCCGCCAGCCGGCTCCCGGGCCACCGACGACAAGGGCGGCGCGGACATGATCAAGCGATGGATGCGGGACGACGTGTTGGAGCGAGTTCAGCAGCTGGTACCCCTCGCCGATGAGGCAGGCCTGTCCATGGCGCAGCTCGCTGTTGCCTGGGTGCTCCAGAACGACAATGTCGCGAGTGCGATCATCGGGGCCTCGCGCCCCGAGCAGGTTCACGACAACGTCGCAGCCGCTGCGGTCACGCTCGAGGATGACCTGATGGACAAGATCGACAAGGTCCTCGATCCAGTGATTCAGCGCGATCCGGGCAAGACGCTGGAGAACGCTCCCAAACCGCGCTAAGTCTGTCCGTAAACACGCCAGCGAGGAGAATGCCATGATCATTCGCGTCTTTCGACCGACGATCCACCCCGGCAAAGAGAGTGAGTTCGAGTCGTTTCTTCGCGACACGGCCATACCACTGGTATCGCAGCAGAAAGGGGTCGTGGCGCAGCACGTGGGTAAGCCGCGTGACCCATCCTCAACTGAATTCGTCTACGTCACCGTTTGGGAAGATGTGGAGTCCATCCGAGCCTTCGCCGGCGAACGCTGGCAGGAGGCCGTGATCACCCCTGAAGAGGAGCACCTGCTCAAAGACACCTGGATCGGGCACTACGAGGTCATCGAGACAGAGGCACTGAACGGCGACTTTCTCAAAATCGCCCCCGAGCGGAGGCGAGCCCACGCCGATTGAGCGTAAATCCTCGGCATACTCCTCCGCTTGGGGGCGATTCTGAGAATTTTCGTGCTGTGAGGCAACCGCGAAGGAGACAACGAGATGGGCAAGGTCACCACTGGCGGCACGATGTCGCTCGACGGCTACATCGCCGGACCAGAAGAAAGCGGCTTCGATCTGTTGTTCCAGTGGTACGGCAACGGCGATGTCGAGATCCCATCGGCCAGTCCAGACGTGCCGCCGCCCCGCATCTCCGCGGCGAGCGCGGAGCTGATCAGGCCGGAGTGGGAGAACACCGGCGCGCTGGTCGTCGGCCGGCACCTCTACGACATGACGAACGCCTGGGGCGGGCGCCACCCGATGAACGTGACCACGGTCGTGCTCACCCACCGGCGCCCCGACGACCGTCCTGAGGACGACGAGAACTTCGTCTTCGTCACAGACGGCATCGAGGCGGCGGTGGCAAAGGCGAAGGAGCTGGCCGGGGACAAGGACGTCGCTGTCAACGGCGGGCAGATGGCCCGACAGTGCCTGGAGGCCGGTCTGCTTGACGAGGTCGGCGTCGAGCTCGTGCCGGTCGTCCTGGGCGGGGGTACGCCGCTGTTCGCTGAGCTCTCCGTCACGCCGGTGCAGTTCGAGGGGCCCGTCGCGGTGGTCGAGGGCACCGGTGTCACGCATCTGCGCTACAGGGTGAAGAAGTAGGCCGCAGCAGTCTCGACGTATTCCGCCAGTTTCTCGCTCCGCACCAAGCCGCGCCACATCCGGGCGATCATTCTGCGGCCTGGAATGCGTACGAGATCACGACGACACCGTTGCTGAGCGTACGAGTCGCGCGGTGCTGGAGATCGACGTTCAGGCCCGGACTCAAGAGCAGGTCCTCCGCGTCTCCGACGCCGGCGAATGCAGGATTCAGCCATAGGTGCAGCTCGTCAAGGAGCCCTGCCTTCGCGAGCGACTTCGCGACTGGACCGAAGCCGTGCATCAGGATGCCTGTGCCGGGTGAGTCCTTCAACGCCTGAACGCTGGGCACCAAGTCACCCGCCAAGACGGTCGTGTTCTGCCACGTCGGCGACTCCAGCGTCGTCGACGCGACATATTTCGGCATCGAGTTGATCAACTCTGGGTACGCGCCGTCCCGAGTGGGCCAGGTGGCTGCGTAGATGTCATAGGTCTTCCGGCCCATCAGCATGGCGTCACATGAGGCGAGCTGGTCGTAGGTGATCTGCGCGGTCTCATCGTTGACGTAGCCGAAGTGCCACTTATCCATGTGATTTATCACCCCGTCCAGACTGACGAAGGTGGCGTTGATGATCGGCCTCATGAGGGCTTCCCTTCGATCGTTCGATCGTCCCGGGCGATGCCTGCGCGGGTCGGAGGTATCGACTGCCCGTGGTGGAAAAAATCGTCAGGATCGTAGCGGGCCTTGACCTCACGCAGCCGCGGCAGGTTCGTCCCGTAGTAGGCAGGCAATGGGTCGGCGAGCTCGGGGTCGGGGAAGTTCTGATACGCGCGGCCAGTCCCGTACCCGGCGAGCACATCGCGCACCTGGCTGAGCCACTGGGCTGCGACCGCCCGAGTGGCGGCAGGCTCGCCAGGATCGGAGGTCGCTGTCCGTTCGAGGAGGAACAGCTCATCGCGATGCACGAAGGCAGTCGCGTCGGCTGACATTTGGTTGTACGCGCCGCCCATCGGTGTGAATGCCAGCTCGCGCGCCTGCCCTGGGATTCGGTTGGTGGTAACGGCCTTGACGACGGCCGACGCGACTGCGGACGGAAGCGGTTCGCGGTAGAACTCCGAGGCGCTGTGATCAACTGCCGTAGCCGGACCTGCACCCATGTTGGCCCCAACCTCCGCGAGGCGTGTTTTTACCTCGCTGATCGGTGCTGCAGGAAACTCCTGCCGCTGCCCTACGGGAGCGCTCGCCAGTTGTTCGAAGTCCGTAAGAGCGTCAGCGGCAGTTTCATCATCGGCAATCATGGCGCCAACCAGGTGCGCTGTGACGGGGACCGAAAGATCAGCAGCAGCCCGGACAGTCAGGCTTGCCGCCATGGCATCGGCGGCGGTCGGCGCCCACCCCAGCCACGCATTCACTACCTCGACTGCGCTGTCGCCAGGCCAGCTGAGATGAAAGGCGACGGCTTGCGGTTCTGGCACCGTACGAAAAGTCAGAGCGGTCACCACGCCGAAGCTTCCACCCCCGGCCCCGCGCAAAGCCCAATAGAGATCATGATCCATGCTGGCATCACAGGTGATCATGGTGCCATCGGCGAGAACGATCTCCGCACTGGTTAGGCGGTCGCAGCTCAGGCCGTAGGTTCGGCCGAGTACACCGAGCCCGCCGCCCAGGGTGAGGCCCGCAATGCCTACTGTCGGGCCGCACCCGGCCGGGATGGTGACGCGGTGATCATGGAGGACTCGGTAGATCTCGGCGAGGCGGGCACCACTGCCGATCGTGGCAAGATCACCGTCCACCGTGACCGTATTCATCAGTCCGGTCTCGAGTAGCAGCCCCGACGTTGAAGAATGATCGGCAAATGAATGGCCGGCGCCACGGACCGCGGTCTCGAGCCCCAGCCGACGCGCGAACATGATCGCCTGCGAAACATCGGTCGGACCGGCGCAGCGAGCGATCGCTTGCGGACGCGAACTCGGGTACCGATTCATTGCCGGCATTCGCAGCGATTCAAACTGATCGTCTCCCGGAAGGAGCAGCGGTCCGGCCATGCTGTGGCTGAGTTCTCGCCAGACCCGGGCTGAGTCGATCATCCGCCCGCGTCAAGCTTGCGAATGGAATCGCCTGGCCGTACGGTGCCTGACCTCAGCACCCGAACGTGCATGCCGCGGCGTCGCTGCTGCCGACCTGCACGGTCGCTCACCCAGGCCAACGCGTCGACACCATAGCGGCCAGCGAACTTCGCGCAGCCGGTATGTGGTGGCTCAGTTACCTCCGCGACCGCCTCGCCGATCTGCAGTCGAATGCCTGCCGGCAGGTTAACCATGGACAGGTCGAGGTCGACGATCAGCTGGTCCCCGGCGAGCTCCCAACGTCCGCGCTCACCCGCGACGGACGCGAGTGCCCGACTGTTCATCACCGTGACCTGTCGGAGTGGATCGGAGCGGCCGTCTGGAGTGTTGGTGGCGCCTCTGGCCTCCCAGGTGTCCCCAAGGAGCCCATGGGCGACCTCGAGCATGCCTTCGTCGAGAACCATGCGCTCGTACCTGGCAGGTCGGCAGATGATCATCTCGACGACGCCGTTCTCGGTCGGGGAGCTGCCCAGAGCGGCCGCGGCTCGCTCGATTTCGGCGCGCGGGCGATGGTAGGGAACATGCTGGGCGAACCGCTCAGCGACGCTGGGCTTGATCGTGCTCATTCGCTCCGCCCTCCTCACCTCGATGTGTTCGTCTGAGAATTCCTTCCACCGGCGGACAAGGGCAAGTGGTTATTGCCGCCGCGGGCATCATGCTCGTCGCCGCTGCTCACTTCTTCCAGCCCAACTCGCTGGTGACCCAAGACCGCAGTACGGCCGCTGGCGCTGCCCCGACCTGGGTAGCAATGACCTCTCCGCCTCTGAAGAGGATCAGGGTCGGGATGGCCATCACGTTGAACCGTTGACTCAAGACCGGCGCTTCGTCCGCGTTCACCTTGACGAGCTTCAGACGACCGGCAAACTCGCCGGCGATCTGCTCGAGGGCGGGACTCACCATCCGGCACGGACCGCACCAGGGCGCCCACATGTCGACAAGTACGGGGATCGTCGACGCCTCCACCACCGGGGCGAAATCCGCGTCGGAGCCGTTCACGATCCACTGAAGCGGTTGATGGCACTTTCCGCATCGAGGCACGCCGTCGGCTGCAGCCGGCACGCGATTCTTGGTGCCGCAGTTGGCGCAGACCACCACATGGCTTGTGGAGTTTTTCGCATTCGTGCTCACGTAGCTGCCGCTCTTCCGGGGGTGATGAAAGTTCCAGGCTATTACGCGCTCCTGGTCGCCACCATCACGGCGGACATGGCGGATCAGTGAGTGGTGAATTTGGCATTGATGGCATCGCCGGCATCGCCGCCGGCTTCTTGACTCGAGGTTGCCGAGGAGTCGGCGGAAGCCCCAGCCGCTGCATCGGCAGATGCCGAGGCAGTCAGCGACTGCAAGACCTGATGCAATTCTGTGGTCAGAGCGCGGAGTCGGTTGACGTCGGGCTGTTCCTCCAGAGCCCGGCTCGCGTCCTTGAGCAGCGATTTGGCGAGGCTCCGTTCGCGATGGGGCGCTGTTCCTGCGTCCTCCTCCAGGGTCTGTCCGACTTCGTACGCCACAGTGTCCAGCTCGTTACGGGCATCCACCTGCGCGCGGAGCGCCGCGTCTTCGCTGTGGTGCACCTCGGCGTCGGCCACCATGCGTTCGATCTCTTGCTGGTTGAGGTTCGACGAGTCGCTGATCGTGATCTCCTGCTCGGCACCGGTGTCCTTGTCGCGCGCTGAGACATGCACAATGCCATTGGCGTCGATGTCGAACGTCACCTCGATCTGCGCCATCCCGCGCGGTGCATGCCGAACATTCTCCAGGCGGAATCGGCCCAGTACTCGGTTGTCACTGGCGCGCTCCCGCTCTCCTTGGAGAACCACGACATCCACCGCTGGTTGGTTGTCCTCGCCGGTGCTGAAGATCTCGGTACGCAGCACAGGGATGGTCGTATTGCGCTCGACCACCCTGGTCATCACGCCGCCCTGCGTTTCCAGTCCCAACGACAGCGAGGTGACGTCGAGGAGTAGCACGTCGTTGATGTCACCCTTGATGATCGCTGCCTGGACGGCCGCGCCGATGGCCACCACCTCGTCGGGGTTGACGGTCATGTTCGGTTCCCGGCCACCGGTCATGCGGCGTACCAGGGCCTGCACTGCCGGAATCCTGGTCGATCCACCAACCAGGATGACCTGATCAATGTCGTCGGCGGTGACCTCCGCGTCACCCATGGCCTGCTGCACGGGACCGAGGCATCGCGCAACCAGGTCCGCCGTGAGTCGATCAAACGTCGACCGCATCAGATCGAGGTTGAGATGCTTCGGTCCTGATTCGTCCACCGCGACGAAGGGAAGGTTGATCGTGGTCTGAGTCATCACCGATAGCTCGACCTTCGCCTCCTCGGCGGCCTCGAACAAGCGCTGCAGTGCTTGCGGGTCCTCGCGTAGATCGATGCCGTTGGCCTTGTTGAATTCGTCGGCGAGATGGTCCACGATCCGACCATCAAAGTCATCACCACCTAGATGGGTGTCTCCGGCGGACGCCATGACTTCGACGACTCCTTTTCCCACGGTCAGAATGCTGACGTCGAACGTGCCGCCACCAAGATCGAAGACCAGGACGGTCTCGTTCTCGAGCTTGTCCATGCCGTACGCGAGGGCGGCAGCTGTGGGCTCGTTCACGATCCGGAGGACGTCCAGCCCGGCGATCCGTCCGGCATCCCTGGTCGCCTTGCGCTGCGCGTCATTGAAGTACGCGGGCACGGTGATCACGGCCTCGGTGACCCTCTCGCCGAGGTGCTTGCCCGCGTCATCGACGAGCTTGCGCAGCACCTGGGCTGAGATCTCCTCGGGGGCGTACTGCTTGCCGTTGACCTCGAACCGGGCTGCATCGTCGGGGCCCGGTACGACATCGAAGGAGACAGCATTGAGCTCGCTGCTGACCTCGTGGTACTTACGGCCGATGAACCGCTTGGCCGAGTAGACGGTGCCCTTTGAGTTCAAGATCGCTTGCCGCCGCGCCATCTGTCCTACCAGTCGTTCGCCGGAGTCGAGGAAAGCGACCGCTGTGGGCGTGGTCCGGTCGCCTTCGGCGTTGGGAATCACCTGGGGCTGTCCGCCCTCCATTGCCGCAATGACCGAGTTCGTCGTTCCAAGATCGATGCCTACTGCCGCTGCCATCGCCCACTCCTGATGCGAAATTGCCTATGAATCTCGTTACCCGACGGGAGCCCGGCTCACACCGGCCAGCTTGTGGTGATCAACATCTCCTCGGCGCCTTCCGAGGGAGCGGTAGCGACGCTCGGAGCGGACTGGAACGGTTCCCGCGGGAACGTCCGTCACCACCCCAAGCGAAGCAGCGAGATCATGACCGATGTGGCTTCCTCCAAGTTTCCGGACTATGACACCTGGCGGTCCCGGCTGCTCAACTACGTCGACGAGCACGCGACAGAGATCATCACCGATCTCGCCGAGCTTGTTCGGATACCGAGTGTGTCGGGCTCGAACAGCGAGATTGACATCCAGCACCTGCTAGCCGATCGCATGAGCACCATGAACCTCGACGTCGACACCTGGCAGATCGCGCTCGATGAGACGCTCGCGGAACCCGACTTTCCGGGTGTCGAGGTCGATCGCTCGGAGGCTTGGGGGGTTGTCGGACGCGTACCGGGCTATGGGAGCGGGCCGTCCCTGATGCTCAATGCGCACGTCGACGTCGTCCCACCCGGTGACGTGCTCAGCTGGGAGGGAGCAGACCCGTTCGGCGGAAGAGTTACGGGCGACACAGTCGAGGGTCGGGGATCCTGCGACATGAAAGCGGGACTCGTCGCCTCGCTGTGGGCGGTCCGCGGCCTCACCGAACTCCAGGTGCCCCTGCGCGGCGATCTTGTCCTCGCGACGGTCGTCGGCGAGGAGGATGGCGGACTGGGAACCTACGCGCTGCTGAGGCGCGGCTGGCGCGCGGACGCATGCGTAATCCCAGAGCCGACATCACTCGATATTGCGCCGGCCAGCGCCGGCGCACTGACGTTCCGCATCACGGTGCCGGGCGCCGCAACCCACGCCTCGCGCCGGCTCTCGGGAGTCAGCGCGATTGAGAAGTTCATCCCGATCTTCTCGGCTCTGCGTCGCCTCGAGGGAGAACGGAATGCGATCAAGCACCCGCTGGCGACGCGCTGGGAGCTGCCGATTCCGATTGAGATCGGCACGATCACCGCTGGGGACTGGGCATCGAGCGTGCCGGATACGCTCAAGGCCGACGGCCGGATCGGCGTCGCCATCGGAGAGGACACCGCGACCGCCCGTCGCGCGCTCGAGAAAGCTGTCGACACCGCATGTCAGGAAGACGGTTGGCTTCGCGACCACCCGGCGACCGTTGAATGGTGGGGCGGCCAGTTCGCATCGGGCAGCACCGACCTCGACTCCTCGATCATTTCGACAGTGCAGCGCTGCCACGCTGACGTCGCCGGCGCACCGCAGAAAATGTGGGCCACCCCGTACGGCAGCGACCTGCGACTCATGCAGGGCATCGGCAATGTCCCCACCATTCACTACGGACCGGGGGACGCTGAGCTGGCACATGGCCCTCGCGAGCGCGTACCTACCGACGAGCTACTGACGGCGACCCGCGCCCTCGCATTGATCGCGATCGACCACTGCGGACTCAGCGCCTCAGCGGCGTGCTGAGCGGCGTACGCGATGCCGAGATCTGGCAATGTCACGCCGCCATCATGCGACCTGTAGCCTCGCAGATCTCGGCGCTCTCCCCACTTCACGAAAGGGCATCGTGATGAGCAATGTCGTCGTTGTCATTGGACCGGGGTCGATCGGCCAGGCGATCGCGCGGCGGGTGAGCGCGGGCAAGCATGTCCTGCTTGCTGACTTGCGCCAGGAGAACGCAGACGCCGCCGCCGAGGTGTTGAGCAATGCGGGGTTCGAGGTGAGCACCGCGACCGTCGACGTGTCGTCACGCGAGTCGGTGCACGCGCTCGTCCAAACCGCCACCGCGCTCGGAGACGTCACCGGCCTCATCCACGCCGCCGGCGTCTCCCCCAGCCAGGCATCGCCGTCAACCATCCTCTCGGTCGATCTGTACGGCACCGCGTTGGTGCTGGAGGAGTTCGGCAATGTCATCGCCTCAGGTGGTGCCGGGGTCGTCATCGCGTCGCAGTCCGGGCACCGGCTGGGCGCGCTGACGGCCGAAGCAGACGCGGCTCTCGCGATGACGCCCGCCGACGAGTTGCTCACGCTGCCGATGCTTCAGCCGGACCAGGTGAAGGACTCGCTGCACGCGTACCAATTGTCCAAGCGCGGGAACGCGCTTCGGGTGATGGCCGAGGCGGTGCGGTGGGGCAAGCGTGGTGCTCGAATCAACACGATCAGCCCCGGCATCATCATCACCCCGTTGGCGAAGGACGAACTGACCGGGCCGCGTGGTGAGGGCTACCGGCGCATGATCGAGCTGTGCCCGGCGGGCCGCGCGGGCACGCCGGATGAGGTGGGAACCGTCGGGGCGCTCCTGATGGGAGCCGAGGGCGCGTTCATCACCGGCAGCGACTTCCTGATGGACGGCGGAGTCACCGCCGCCTACCGGTTCGGCGAACTCGCCCCGTAGCCGGCGAGCTTCGCCTCATGGCGAGCCCTGACCCGGCAATAAGCTCGGATTCGTGATCAAGCGCGCAGAGCGGATGCAGCCGATCCGCGGCTTTGGAATCGACCGAGTCGCGGCTGTGGCGGAGGAAACGGGAGGAAGCCACGGCGGCCCCATTCTCCGCATGGAGAACCTCGACACCGATCTACCGCTTCCGCCCGAGGCGTTGGAGGTGACCCGCAGCAAACTAGAGGACCCCAAGTCGAACAGTTGGCTTCCGTTCACCGGCGACCTCGACCTGCGCGCGGCGATCTCCGACTTCACCGCCGAGCGGAGCGGTCATCGCTATGACCCCGAGCGCGAGATCGTGATCACTGCGGGCGGAATGGAGGCGCTTCTCAACGCTGTCCTCTGCACCGTAGATGCCGGAGATGAAGTGATCGTCACCGATCCCACGTACGCGGGCATTGTCAACCGCATCCGGCTTGCCGGCGGTGTCCCGCGCTTCGTTCCCTTCCTCGCCGAGGAGTACGGCTGGCGTTTTGACCGCGACCGGCTCGGCGACGTCGTCGGACCGCGGACCACCGGCTTTCTCCTCATGAGCCCCTCGATGCCCTCGGGCGGCTACCTCGACGAGGGCGATTGGCTTGCGGTCTGCGAGCTCTGCCGCGAGCGCGACCTTTTCCTCATCTACGACGCGGCCATGGAGCGTCTCCTCTTCGACGACCGGCCCTTTGTCCACCCGCTGCGCATGGAGGGGATGGCGGAGCGGACAGTCGTCGTCGGCTCGCTCTCCAAGGAGCACCGCATGATTGGCTGGCGTGTCGGCTGGGTCGCAGGCCCCGCGGACACGATGACCGACGCTGGCTGGGCGCACGTCTACAACACGACGATGCCGGTGGCGATCTCCCGGTTCGCGGCGACAGCGGTCCTGCGTGGCGACCAGAGCCATGTCGCCGAGTGTGTAGCCGAGCTCGCGCGCCGCCGCGACACGATGCTCTCCGGCCTACCCGACTGGCCGTTCGTAAGCCCAGCTGGGGGCTGGTCGCTCCTTCTTGACGTCGCTTCCCTGGGCTTCGAGCCCGCGGAGGCATCGCGGATCCTCCTCGACGATGCGAAAATCGCCGCCACCGCAATGACCGGTTGGGGCGACGAGGTCGCGGGCGCGGTACGTCCGATTCGTGTTCAGCGCTGAGCCGGTGGAGCGGCTCCAGACCATCCCCGACCGCGTGGCCAACACGAAGCTTGCGAAGGCAGTTGCGAGTCGAGCTTGAACCGCAGGCCGTCGACGCGGCGAGGTACGTCGGGCATCACGGTCACGCTTCACCGATGGCGCTCGCAACTCGATCGATCATCTGCTCGACGAGCTGCGCGCTAGTGCCGAAGTTCAATCGAGCATGCCCGGCACCGGGTGGACCGTATAGCGGACCGGAACTCAGCGCTACCCGCGCCCGGTCGCTCAGCTGCTCAGCTGGATTGTCGCCGAGTCCGAACCGCCGGCAGTCCAGCCATGCAAGGTAGCTGGCTTCCGGTGGCGTCCAGATGACTTCGGGCAACCGTTCGGCGAGGAGCGTTACGAGTAGCCCACGGTTGGTGTCGAGTTGGTGAAGGACGGCATCCAACCAGTCGTCCCCGTCAGTGAAGGCCGCCTCTGCCGCGAGGACGCCCAACAGTCCGGTGTGATCAGTCATCGGAAGCATCCGCGCTGCGATGGCACGCGGCGCATCCCCGGCGGTGACGATCAACGCGGCCTTGAGCCCGGCGAGGTTGAAGGCCTTGGAGGCGGAGGTGAGAGCGAACCCGCAGTCGCGGGCGGCGTCCGACACTTCCAGGAACGGCAGATGCTGCGCACCGGGCAAGGTCAGCGGTGCGTGGATCTCATCGGCCAGCACCCACGCCTGATGATCAACAGCAAGTTCGGCGATCTGCTCCAATTCCATCCGCGGCAGCACGCGGCCGGTTGGATTGTGCGGGTTGGCCAAGATGAACACCCGCGTACCGGTCGCAAAGGCGGCGGCCAAGGCTACGAGGTCAGTTGTGCCATCAGGCAGAAGGGGAATCTGGTCCACCAACAACCTCACCTGAGGGAATTCGGTAAGAAACGGTGGGTAGGCGGGCGTGGAGAAGGCCACCGAGCCACCCGGTCCGGCCAGCAGGCGGGCAAGCTCGAGTAGGCCGATCATGACGTCGGGAACCACAGTCACCTGGCTGGGATCGACCGTCCAGTGCAGGCGGCGCCCCGCGAAACGTGCGAACGCCTCGGCCAACTTCGGGTTTGCACCCGGCGTGTAGCCGAGGTCATCCCTTTCGATCGCGCTCCGCAGCACCTCCACAATCGGGCGCGCCAGCGGGAAGTCCATCTCGGCGACGGTCGATGAAATCACCCCTGGACCGTGACCGGTCCACTTCTCGCTGCGTCGCCGATGCAGCTGATCCAGCGGGTCGACATTCAGATCGATGGACGCCTTAATAGAGCCACCTTCGTTTCTGTCTCGCTCGTGATCACAGATCTTTCTTATCCGCGACCATGCCTGCTAGACATGCAAGGTTGATGGACGCATCACCTATTTCGGTGTCCTCGATGTCAGCGGCGCAGGATCAGACAGGAAAGATGCACTTGTCGAGGCCCGGGGTCCGCTGGATCTGGAGGGGCAACCATTCTTCCGGTGGCTGCGCCATGTGCGGATATTCGTTGAACAACTTCTCCATCAGCGGGAATGCCACGTCCCTCATAAGGCCAGTAAACGGACCTGGGCGAAGGAGCGCGCGTGGGGATTGGTTATGCACAATCGTAGAGACGCCGCAAGGGGACTTCTCGTTGACAAGCGGCTGTCGATGAGTCGCACAGCGTGTCCACGCGTAACTGCGCAGTCCTGGCCTATTTTTGCGGCCAGAACCCGTCCGGAAGTGCGCACGAATTCGCACTCAGCTGTCCACAGATTGCATTCCGACGTTCCCGCGGGAACGTGTTCGTCTGCGGCGTGGCCCGGTGAATCGGGGCTGCGTTCGCTACCCGTCCGCTGATGGCTAGGGTCAGGAATCGTGCGCATCGTAGTGATCGGCGGTAGCGGACACGTCGGCAGTTTCCTGGTTCCGCGGTTGGTCCGCGCCGGGCACGAGGTGATCAACCTGACCCGCGGCGCCCGCGCTCCCTACGTCGACGACGAGGCCTGGTCGGAGGTCGAGCAGATCCAGGTGGACCGGGCGGCCGAGGACGCGGCCGGGACGTTCGGGCAGCGGGTCGCGGCGCTCGAGGCCGACGTGGTGGTGGACATGATCTGTTTCACGCCCGAGTCGGCGGCCGCGCTGGTGGAGGCATTGCGCGGACATAGCGGGCACTTGGTCCACTGCGGAACGATCTGGCGGTACGGGGTGAGCCTCAAGCAGCCGATGCGGGAGGACGACACCTCGCCACCTTTCGGCGATTACGGCACCCAGAAGGCCGCGATCGCCGAGCTGCTGGCTGCCGAGACCCGATCCGGCGGGCTGGTCACCACGGTGCTCCAGCCCGGCCACATCAGCGGTCCGGGCTGGCCGCCGATCGGACCGCTGGGAAATCTCGACCCGGACATCTGGTACGCGCTGTCCGCCGGCCAGGAGATCGCCGTCCCGGGCCTCGGCGCCGAGCTCATGCACCATGTCCATGCCGACGACGTGGCGCAGGTGTTCCAGCTCGCGATTGAGCAGCGTGACGCGGCGAGCGGGGAGTCGTTCAATGTGGTGGCGCCGTCGGCGCTGACGGTCCGCGGCTTCCTAGAGATCGCCGCGGGCTGGTTCGGGCAGACCGCCCGGATCCGCTCGGTGAGCTGGGCCGAGTTCCGATCCGGCACCACCGCGGCGTACGCCGACTCCAGCTGGCAGCACCTCTCGCGCAGCCAGTACGCCTCGATCGAGAAGGCGCGCACGCTGCTCGGCTACACCCCGGCGTACGAACCTGAAGCCGCGGTGCTGGACGGCATCCGCTGGCTGATCGACCATGATCGGCTCAAGGTCGCCAACCGCTTGATCGTCTAGCGGATCCGATGCCCAGGGTGGTGCCGTTCAGAGCTGAAACCAGCCGCCCGCTAGACATGGCTGCTGGTCACGTCGCTGCGGTCGTCGAGCGTGCTCGGCGTTCGGCTCTTCCGGGACAACTTGCGCCATATCCAGCTCGATGGAATCTGCTGATCGAACAGCACGTACGCTCCGGTCGAGTCGACCTCGAGGGTGCTCTCAAGTTCTCGTCTCTCGGAGCCGTGCCCGGCGAACAACAGCTCATCGTCGGGGTTCAGTATCGTCTCGCCGTCGGGTGTGAGGACCGCTTCGCCGCCGCGGACCAGCAGCAAGGGCACTACCAGGAGTCGCCGTTTCCGATCCTCGGGGCTCCGGAGGAGGTCACCGAGCGTCACCTTGCCGTCGGCCAGCCAGCCGCCCGAGAGCCGGCGCCTGCTCCGCATCCAGCTTGACCTTCCAGAGGGCGGGGAGCTCGCGACCGCAGTTGTACCGCAGCCGCTGGATGAGGTCGGCCGCCCACTCGTCACCTTGCGCCGGCATCTCCCGGATGAAGCGCCACAGCATCGGCGTGCTGATCTGGGCGTACACCTCGTGGGCGACCACCTCGGTCGGCACCAGCAAGGCGTCCACCCGCATGGTCTCGAACAAGGCAGCGCTGGTCGGCTGGTTCTGTCGCGCGACGAGGAAGAGCTGAGGGTTCGACCTGCGGGCCGTGGCAAGCATCGAGAGGTTGGTCGTGTCATTGTCGGTACCGGCCACCAGCCCGACGGCGCTCGCGAGGTCGGCCCTTGCGAGCACTCCCGGATCGGAGGCGTCCCCGACGATCACACCTGGCTCCGGCTCGCCTCGCTCGCCCATATCTGTGGCACCGGCTTCGATGATGGTGACCTCGAGGCCCGCTGCCCGCAGGTCAGCAGTGACCTCGCGACCGAAGCGTCCGTACCCACATATCACCCATCGCCCGTCGGTGGGCGGATGGCCGCGCTCGGGCAGTTCTCCGCCCGGACCGGCCTCAAGCCAGGTGAGCAGCTGGTAGGAGGCCGGGGCGTTGAGCGCGAGCCGCAGATGATCGCCGAATCGGTCGAAGGGGTTGACCACGGCCGGCGTCCCGAAGGCACGCATCCGTTCCGCGATCGGGGCCGAGACGGTCCGAGCGATAACGGGCAGGTCGGGACGCAACAATGCCGCCGTCATCGTGACGGCGAGGTTGGTCTCATCGTTATTGGTCAGCGCCAGCACGCCGGAGCAGAACGGATGGTCGAGCCCGGCTGCGGTCAGGTGATGCGGATTAGCGGCGTTAGCCCGCAAGCCAGGGATGTCGGAGTGATAGGACGCCAGATCGAGGGCGTCGACCCGTTCGGACGACTCGTCGATCACCACGAGCTGCTGTCCGAGCGCGTCGAAGGACTTGGCGAGCAGCTCGCCGGCGCGGCCGTAACCGGCCAACAACAGAAACGGCTCGCGTAGCCGCGCCACCTTGCCGGTGAACCGGCGCAGCGCCAGCGCCTGCCGGAACGAGCGGTCCTGGAGCAGCGTCAGCAATGAGCCGATCGCGTACGCCCAGCCGACCACCGAGAGGTAGATCGAGAACGTGACCCAGAGCCGTTGGGCATTGCTGAACGGCCACGGCAGCTCGCCGAATCCGATCGTGGTCGCCGTATAGCTCATGAAATAGAACGACTCAAAAAGATTGAGGCGCGCCGGCTGACCGTCCGGACCGATGCCAGGGACCAACGTCAGGCCGACGACGCTGACGGAGAAGATCACGATGAGGATGATGAGCGGCGCCCGCATGCGGCGCATCACCACAAAGATGGCCGAGGACGCCTGGGCGGCTGACTCGATATGCGCCTGAGACGGGACGCGGCTCACTGGCTCGCGCCGGCTGAACAGCTGAGCCCAGAAGACCAGTAACGGGTTGCTCACGGTGCACCAGCTCTCAGC
>CAWJUB010000023.1:0-46238 GCA_963845915.1 uncultured Actinomycetota bacterium | reverse complement strand
TGAGTCCCGGACTATGGTGTCGAACCGGTGCAAACATGTTGTGGTGAATGGTCCAGTAGTTCGCGATCACCCAAAACGACAGGCCGAACGCAAACAGTGCCGGCTGGTTCTCACCAATGATCTGGCCCAGGCTGGCGCCAGGGCGAGCTTCGATGTCGGTGAGCGGCAAGATCAACAATGTGATCGCAATTGCTACGACGCCGTCGCTGAACGCGATGACTCGATCAACGCTCGGTTCTTTCGCCAGCGGGGCGGTGTCAGCCATGTGCTTCGCTCCTCGGGCCGAAGAGCAGCGTGTCCAATCCTCGGCGCAGGCCCGGTACCTCCGCTACCTTCCGGATGGCGAGCAGTGTGCCGCGGACGTACGGCTCAGGGCTCTCACCCGGGTCATGGCGCATGATCAGCCGCTCTCCGGCGCCGCCGAAGACGATTTCGGTGCTGACCGCGAAACTCGGCAACCGCACCGAGTGGATTCGGGTGCCGGCAACCTCCACCCCTCGCGCCTCGCGAGGACCGGCCACGTCTGAGACCGGCACCCCCACCTCCGGCGTACGGATCTGTGCCAGGGTGTCGGCAAGCTCTCGGGCGGTGCCGCTGGGTACGTCAGGCTTTCCAGCGCTGGCGTAGTCGAGGATCTCCCACTGGTCCAGATGAGCGGCAGCCAGGGCGGCGGCTCGTTGCAGGATCGCCGCCATAACCGAGAAGTTACCTGCGGCCACGACGCCTACGCCTGTGTTGCGTGCCACGTGGTCGAGCTCGGTGTAGTCATCCGCAGTGAGACCGCTCGAGCCGATGACCACATGGACGCCGGCTCGTACCGCCGTCCACACGTTCTGGCGTACGGCGGATGCGCCGGTGTAATCGACCAGCACATCGGCGTCCGCAGCATCGAGCGCCTCAGCAACTGAGGCGTAGATCGATCCATCGGACCGTGACCGCGTGGCTTCGGCAACTCTGCAGCCTGCCGCGGATCGGGATACTCCGGAGATCAGACGGAGGTCGTCTGCGGCGTCTATGGCTTTCAGAATTGGTGGTGCGGTCCAGCCGGTGATTCCGGCGAAGCAAACCCTGATCATGACCTGACACTAAGGCCGCATGCGTCTGTCACCGTGACGACAAACCGCAAGGCTCATGCGGTCAGCGTCGGGGCGGGTCCCACTGTGGAGGCATCGACGTCAGGTCTGCACCCGAGGCTGCGGGAGTATCAAGTGAGCGTAAGTCGGCCGCCTGCAAGGCGCCGGCGACGTCGGTGGGGGACACTACGCCGATCACGCGACCCTCGGCGTCTACCACTACTGCGCGGCCGTCACTGCAGCCCTGCATCCGCTCCATGAGCTCAACGATTGGCTCCTCAGCGCGCGCGACAGGAACCTCTGCCGGCGCACAAGCGATATCCCGGAGTCGAGTGCTGGCACGCGATTCGGGCGGCACGGCGCGTACTCGGTTAAGGGTCACCAGGCCGGTGAGCCGACCCTGAAAATCAACGAGCGGGTACGTGGAGAAAGGCTGAGCCAATGCCACTCGCGCAATGAATTCCTCCACAGTGAGATTGCCATCGACAACGGCGGGCGTTGCCGTCATCACCTGGCCCACAGAGACATCAGCCAGTTGGCCGCTGAGCCGGGCCTGCTGCTCCTCGGCGGTTGCGGCACTCACCACGAACCAGCCGATCAGCGCGAGCCAGACACCGCCCAATCCGAAACCGGTCACCACCTGGAGCACGCCAAGAGCGATTAGTGCGAAGCCGACAAACCGACCCGCGCGGGCCGCACTCACCGCAGCGGCCTGGCGGTTACCTCGCCAGCGCCACAGGGCCGCCCGCAGCACCCGACCGCCGTCCAGCGGGGCAGCGGGGATGAGGTTGAAGACCGCGAGCATTGCGTTCGTCGCAGCCAGGTAGGCGAGTACGCCGAACGGCAAGCCTGCGGTGCCAAGCCAGCTGACGCCACCAGCTGCGAGACCGAAGATGATGGCTAGCGCGAAACTGGTCAACGGGCCGACGATAGCGATACGAAAGTCCGCGCCCGGGGTTTTGGCCTCGCCCTTCAGTTGCGCGACGCCACCCAGCAGCCACAAAACGATGCTCTCGACCTCGATGCCGTTACGGCGGGCAACCAACGAGTGCGCAAGCTCGTGGGCAAGCAATGAGGCAAGGAACAGCACGGCAGCGATGATGGCCGCGATGACGTAGGCAACGATGCTGCGCCCCGGAAAAGCATTGGGCAATTGCCCTGTGGCCAGCCCAGCGACCAAGATCGCCACAATGAGAAAGACGCTGGCATTGATCCCGACACGGATGCCGGCAATGCGGCCCAGCGAAATGGACGCTCGCATCGATTTACCACCTCCAAGAACGGTGTTCACATCTGGTGTACCAGTGCACCGAAACTCAGCCCGGCCCACCCCGTTACAGCGCTGCCTCGTTCTGCATGCGCCAGGCAAGTAGCGCAGCCCCGCGGCGCCCGGCGTCAGCACCGAATCTGCCACCCGAAATCGTTGGGGCCGACCGCCATGCGAGACCGCCTTGTACCTCGCGGGCAAGCGGGTCGAGCAGGGCCGCGCCGGAGTCGGCGAAGCCGCCACCGATGATGATCAGTTCGGGGTCCATGATCAGTACGTAGTTCACCAAGGCCCGGCCCAGAGCAGTGACGGCATCGCTGAAGATTCGCTGGGCCAGGTCGTCGCCGGCGCTTGCCCGGCTCATCACATCGCTGGCAGGGACGCCGCTGATTCCGCTGATGGCGGAATAACGGCGGGAGATGGCGGCCCCACTGGCATAGGTTTCGGTACATCCGCGTTGCCCGCAGGCGCACCATTCTCCGTCGGGGAAGACTGGCAGGTGGCCGAGCTCGCCGGCCATCCCGGTTGCGCCGATCGACACCTGGCCTCTGGTGATCACGGCCGCAGCAATGCCGGTGCCCAGCGCGACGAACAGCATCTCCCGCATCCCGCGACCGGCGCCCAATTCCAGCTCGGCCAGTCCCGCCGCCCGTACGTCGTGGTCCAAGATCACCGGCAGACCAACTGCTTCCGCCACCATCT
The DNA here is from genome assembly GCA_963845915.1 of uncultured Actinomycetota bacterium. GTDB lineage: Bacteria > Actinomycetota > Actinomycetes > Propionibacteriales > Propionibacteriaceae > Microlunatus. The sequence continues at coordinate 43,196 of CAWJUB010000023.1, read as the reverse complement.
GGCGGATGGGTAGGTCTTGCCAGCCGAGGTTGGTGGCATAGACGGCAATACCGTGCTGCGCATCCACAACACCCGGAACCACAAGGCCCACCGCTCGCAGCCGGCCGGCCTCAGGGACGTGGTTTCGCAGCTCGACGACGGTGTCGATGATTGTTGCGACGATGGCGTCCGGGCCGACGTGCCTGGGCGTCGGCTGCTCGCAGCGACCGTATTCGCGTCCGTCCGAATCGAGGAGCGCGGCTTTGACCGTCGTACCTCCGACATCTACGCCCATGACGAGATCGGTCATGTCAGGAAAGCAGGACTGACCGAGCCAGGTGCGGAGGCTCGTCGGGATTGAGGCCCTTGGTCTCCGCGAGTGCCACCGCTAGCCGTTGGGCCCTGATCAGGTCCGCCATCGGGTCAAGATCGCTGTCTTCCACGTGCGCGCCGGTCACCTCCAGGTCTTTGAGCAACCCTGATGGAGGCGGGCCGAACACCCACACTGTCGAGGCCGGACCAACGACGCTGATCGGACCATGACGAAACTCCATGGCCGGGTAGGACTCCGTCCAGGATTGGGACGCTTCGCGCAGCTTCAGCCCGGCCTCGTTCGCGATCCCGACGGACATGCCACTGCCCAGGAACGTGAACTGGGCAGAGTCGAGCGCGCGCGGTGGCACCGGAGCGGTCAGCGCGGATCGTCCCTGATCGATGACATCGGTGAGGTCTTCGCCCAGCCAGGCCCGCCAGAAGGCCAGGGACGTGGTAGCAAATCGGGTTTGCACTATGGATTTTTCATCGGCGAAGTCCAAGATCACGTGATGATCCGCCAGCTCGACGACCGGCGTTTCGGGGCCGGCGGTGATCGCGACCGTACGCGGCCCCGTTCCGGCCCGCAGGGTCTCGAGCAGCCGGAGCACCTCTGTAGTTGTGCCGCTGCGGGACAGCGCGACGACTGCGTCGTAGGAGCGGTGGGTCGGGAATTCTGACGCGGGGAACGCGTCGGTTTCGCCGTGGCCGGAACCTTCCCGCAGGGCGGCGAAACTCTGGCCCATGAAGAACGAGGTCCCGCATCCTGTGATTGCAACCCGCTGACCAGGCTCTGGCAGGACATCTCGGATGGGTTGGGTGATAGCGAGCATCGCGGCCCGCGCCCACGCCGACGGCTGGTCGGCAATCTCCGTTGAGACATGCCAGGCCATAGGCCGAAGTCTGGCATGGCCGTACCCGGTCCCGAGCGCTCTTGTTTGATTGCTTCGCTCGCTGCGCTCGCTCAGCGAGGATCGCGCTCGGGAGCCACTGCCTTCCTCACTCTCTCGCCGACGAAAAGCATGTCGGCTCGCTCGCTCGTCCAGGACAGCGGCGCGCGATCCTCCCGGTCGTCAGCGTATTGTCCAGGGCCATGGGCGTCGCCACCGCCATCATTCACTCGGTCCGGTTGATCAGCGCAGCCGTGGACCGTTCCGACGCCTTTGTGGCTATCGCAGACGGTCGCGTGCTTGCCACCGGAACCGGCAACGGCTGGCGTGAGCTTGCCGGCGTCGACGCGGATGTGCTGGACGGCGCGGGCCACATTCTTACCCCAGGGCTGATCGACATCCACAACCACGGAGGCGCCGGAGCCACGTACGGTGACGGCGACGGCGGCGAGGCCATTCGTACGGCAAGCCGGCTGCACCGGGAGCACGGTGTGACCCGTCAGCTGCTCTCGTTGGTTACGGCAACACCGGAGGATCTGATCTCTCAGATCCAGGTCGCAGCGGCCGAGACCCGACGAGACCCCACGATCCTCGGGATCCATCTCGAAGGCCCCTTTCTGTCCCGCAAGTACTGCGGGGCGCACGATCCGGCCCTGCTTCGCGACCCCGATCCGGACCTGGTTGAGCAGCTGCTGAGCGCGGCCGACGGCACGCTGCGCCAAGTCACGATGGCACCGGAGCGGACCAACTTCGCGAAGTCGGCGAGCGATATTCCGGGAAGCGGGTGTGGTTGTCGCGGCCGGTCACACCGCGGCGACGTACGAGCAAGCGCGGGCGTCGATCGATGAGGGGGCAACCCTCCTCACCCATACCTTCAACGGGATGCCCGGCGTGCATCATCGCGCGCCCGGGCCAGTGCTCGCATTCGTCGAGGACTCCGGTGTTTGGCTGGAGGTGATCAATGACGGTATCCATGTGCGACCGGAGGTTGTTCGGATGCTCTACCGGCTGGCTCCCGGACGAGTGGCCCTGGTCTCCGATGCGATGGCAGCCGCAGGCGTCGGGGACGGGAGATACCACCTGGGCAACCTGGATGTTGAGGTTGCCGAACGGCGTTGCGCGGGTCATCGGCGGAACTTCCATTGCCGGTTCCACACTGACCTTGGACGCTGCGGTCGCCTACGGCGTACAGACCGTAGGCCTGACACCGCTCGAGGTCATCGAAGCAGCAACAGTCGTCCCCGCTCGGATCCTGGGAGTCGACGATGAGTTCGGACGCCTCGAGCCGGGGTATGTCGGCGACGCCGTCCTCTTCGACAAGGACTGGCAGGTACGGAGCGTCTGGATCGGCGGGCAGCTGGTCGGGGAGCGGGAGCAGTAGGCGATGGAAGTCGTCATCACTACGACCCCCGACGAGGCAGGAAAGTTGGCTGCCGACGCGATCGATGAGCTCGTCCGGGCGCGGCCGGAAGCTGTGCTTGGCGTCGCGACCGGATCAAGTCCCTTGATCATCTACGACGAACTCGGCCGCCGCGTGGCGCAGGGCTCCTTGTCGCTGGCGAGCGCGCGAGCATTCATGCTTGATGAATACGTCGGGCTGCCGGCAGATCATCCGCAGCGATACCGCAATGTCATCCAAGCCGAGTTCGTCGACAAGGTGGATATCGATCCGGCTCAGGTATCGGGGCCGGATGGGCTGGCCGAGGATCTGGCGACGGCTTGTGACGCGTACGAGCACGCGATAGCTGACGCCGGTGGTGTTGACCTCCAGATTCTTGGTATCGGCACCGACGGGCATGTCGCCTTCAATGAACCCGGCTCCTCGCTCGCGTCGCGAACCCGGATCAAGACACTGACCAGCCAGACCCGGAGGGACAACGCTCGATTCTTCGGCGGGGACGTGGACGCCGTTCCACAGCACTGCCTGACCCAAGGCATTGGCACCATTCTCGAGGCTCGCCACATCGTGCTCGTGGCTTCGGGGCGAGGAAAAGCGGAAGCCGTCCATCAGCTCGTCGAGGGATCCGTCTCCGCGATGTGGCCCGCCACCGCGCTGCAGCTACATCCACATGTCACCGTGTTGCTGGACACCGGAGCGGCTTCGCGCCTTCAGCTCGCCTCGTACTACATCGAGACCTATCAGGGCAAACCGAGCTGGCAGGGCTTTTAACGTTGCTCGAAACTCTGCTGCCTGGGTTCGCCGGGACGGTACTGCCGAGCTGGCTACGGGAGCGGCTCAGCGCGGGATTAGGAGGTGTCTGCCTCTTTGCGGAGAACATCTCCTCACCGACGCAGCTGCGGGCCCTGACCGATTCGATCATGGCCGCGAACCCGTACGCGATCATCGCTGTGGATGAGGAAGGCGGTGATGTGACACGGCTCTTTGCGGCGACCGGCGCGCCGTTCCCTGGCAACGCTGTGCTGGGCCGGCTGGACGACGTCGACACCACCCGCGACACCGCGGCAGCCATCGGCTGGTCACTGCGTCGTGCTGGCTGCACCGTCGACTTCGCGCCGTGCGTGGATGTCAATTCCCGGTCCGACAATCCGGTGATCGGCGTTCGCAGCTTTGGCAGCGACGCCGATCTGGTGGCGCGGCATGGGGCAGCCTGGGTGGCAGGCCTGCAGTCGACGGGCGTGGCGGCGACGGCCAAGCATTTTCCGGGGCACGGCGACACGGCGCAGGATTCCCACGTCTCGTTGCCCGTGGTCAACCGCTCCCTCGATGAACTCCGCCGGCGGGAGTTGCTGCCGTTCGCCGCCGCCATCGATGCGGGCTGCCGGTTGATCATGACGTCGCACATTCTGCTGCCGCAACTTGATCGAGAGCACCCGGCCACGATGAGCCGAATCGTCCTTGATGATCTACTGCGCAGAGAGCTGGGCTTCTCCGGCGTCGTCGTCAGCGATGCCTTGGATATGGCCGGTGCCTCTGGCACTGTCGGAATGGCAGGGGCGGCTGTCGCTGCGCTGCGAGCAGGCTGCGATTTGCTGTGTCTGGGGACCGAGAACACAGATGCGCAGCTGGCCGATATCGAGCAGGCCGTCCAGGATGCGATCGCCGAGAGCAGCCTCGCGAGCGACAGGGTGTCGGACGCGGCGAGTCGGGTGCTTGGGCTTGGGCGGGATCTCGCAGCCGCGCAGGCGGCAGCCAGGCAGCCTCCGGATTTGGTACCCGGCTGGCGGCCGGGACGCGAGGTCGAGCTGGCTGACACGTTCGATCTCCAACCCGGAGCATCGGACTGGCGCAGCAGGGCAGCCGGCCGGTACTCGGTCGTACGCCTTGAGGCTGCTCCCAATATCGCTGCGGGCCACATACCGTGGGGGCCGACCAGCGTCCGGATTTGTGATTTCCCCTGAGCAATCGACGCTGCCGTCCTTTCAGTCCAACGAACCGGTACTCGTGGTCGGCCGCGATATCCATCGGCATGCCTTTGCCAGAGATGCTGTCGACCGGCTGCGTTCGGCCGGTGTCGACGTGTTGGTCGTCGACATGGGTTGGCCGTCTGACGACCGTCGCTACGCCGACGTGGCGACGTTCGGAGCATCGGCCCTGATGGGTCGTGCGCTGCTGAGCTGGCTCGGGTTGGGAGGCGACTGACACGCCGTGACCTGTTGCCTCGGTGACGATCTTCACGCGAGTCTGGATCTACCTAGACACAACCGAGGAGGTCACAGTGAGCACCGATGTCAGCAGCAGCGAGCGAGCGGGATCGCCAGCGTCGACATGAAGCTCGAGGTGGTCGTCATTCCGGTCTCGGATGTCGACCGCGCGAAGGAATTTTACGGTGGTCTCGGGTGGCGGCTCGACGCCGACTTTCCCTTCGACAACGGCTTTCGGGTGGTCCAGTTCACGCCGCCAGGCTCGGGATGTTCGGTCCAATTCGGCACGAAGATGACATCGGCGACGCCCGGCTCGGCCCACGGCAACTACCTGATCGTCTCTGACGCTGGGGCCGCACGTGAGGATCTGATCGCCCACGGCGTCACGCCCAGCGAGGTGTTTTATCCCGGCGAGCCGGGCGCTCAGTTCCAGTCCAATGGCAGCAGCGGCCGCGTCAATGGCTCCGCGCCAGATCACGCCAGCTACAGCACCTTCGTGACGTTCAGTGACCCTGACGGCAACGACTGGCTACTGCAGGAAATCACGACCCGGCTACCTGGTCGGATCGACGCCGCCGAAACGTCATTTGCGTCCGGGGCGGACCTGGAAGGCGCGCTCCGGCGGGCGGCTGCTGCCCACGGCGAGCACGAGAAGCGCACCGGCGAGGCGGACGAGAACTGGCCCGAGTGGTATGCCGCGTACATGGTGGCGGAGCAGGCCGGGACAGAGCTGCCAACGTGACCGACGGTGTCGGTCGGGAGCTGGGCGCCAGCGTCACTGCCTTCGACGCCTCCGACTTCGACCGGCTCGAGAGGTTCTCGTGGAGACCTGAGCCGGGTAGCCGACATACCGGCCACGCTGATGATTACTTTCGATCGGCGCGCCAGCCGTACGCGGGCTCGTAGCCGAGCAACCGCCTGGCCTTGTCGATCGAGAGGAGTGTGTCGTGTTCTCCGAGGTCGCCACGCACCTCGACGTCGGGATAGAACTCCTTCACCAGGGCAGCGTTCGGTCGGGACATCACGGTGTCGGCGTTCGCAATGATGAAGACCTCGGTCCCGGTGAGCTCCGACTCAAGGGCCAGTCGAACGGCCTGAGCGCCATCGCGGGCATCGATGTAGCCCCACAGATTCCACTTCCGCGAACTCGGATCGTCGTCGAACGAGGGGAAGCGTGCGTAGTCGGCGGGCTCCATCACGTTGGAGAAGCGCAGCCCGATCATCTTCAGCTCCGGGTTCCAGCGGCACAACTGAACAGCCATGGCTTCTTCAAGGGTCTTGACGAGCGAATAGGTGGATTCGGGCCGGGGCGCGTAGCCCTCGTCCACCGGGATGTACGGCGGCGGGGTGTCGAACGGCAGCCCGAGTACGGTCTCGCTCGACGCCCACACGATGTTCGTCACGCCGGCTCGTCGCGCCGCGCTGAATGACGTTCCAGGTGCAACCGATGTTGTTGACGAAGGTTCGGTGGTCCGGCACGATCCCCGGTGCAGGGACGGCGGCGAGATGGACCAATGCCTCCGGCTGGCTGTAGCGTTCCTCCACCCCGAGCATCGCGTCCAGCACCTGGCCGTAGTCGGTCAGATCGATCGGAACGAATACCGCTCCGCTCTGCGACGGCGGAGCCGCGCGATCGAACACGATCACATCCCAGCCGTGACGTACCAGCTCATCGACACAGGCGCGCCCGAGCTTGCCAGCACCGCCGGTCACGACAACACTCGCCATCGTCCATCTCCCTCGATATGAGCTGACCCACGGGTCTACGTGGCCCGTCGCTTGATTATGTGCTCTTTCTGACGCTTGAGACCTCGGCCTGGATCGTACGAAATAGAGTCTCGTCAACCTCATGGCCTGCATGGCGGAGGACCAGCACCGCCGCGCCGACCAGGCCGTCCGAAACGTCAATCACGGGATCCGCGCCCGCGGGCGGGACCAGCTCGGTACGGAGGCTGGGCGGCGCCGCCAACATGCCGAGAACCATGACGCTGCCGCCTACCACGACGGGGCCCGGCAGATCGCGCGACCGTACGGCAGAGAGGAGATCCGCTAGGGCCGCTGATGCGGCAACCAGAATCGGGCGAGCCACACGATCGTCATGGGCGGCGAAGGCAAGCGGCGCAAAGTCGGCCAGTGCGATGGGCGGACGGGCGTACACGCCCGAGACCAGCTGCCGAAGCGCCTGCTGCGCGCCCGGCGAGCGTGTCCGTGTCGGCCTCGATCCCCATCGCCTCCAGCACCGGGCCGGTCAGCGCGGTGTTCTGCTGCTGGCCGTCGAGTGCGGCGACCACTGCTCGGGCCACGGCATGTCCAATCCAGAAACCGCCGCCGGCGTCACCAAGAAGCCAGCCCTTGCCGCCGGCCACCCTGTCAAGCCTGCCCGCGCGGATCCGCGCCGCGACCGTCCCCGTCCCAGCGATCAGGGCATACCCGTCCCGCGCGGCAGTCCCGGAGTGGAAGACACCGAGCAGGTCGTGTTCCAGGACGACGATCGCGAACACCCAATGCAGCGAGCCTGCGAGAGACCTCCGTACGAAAGGCGGCAGTCTTCTCGCCGGCCATCGCAATCAGGGCCAAGGCCGGTCGGTCGGAGCTGGTCGAACTCGCCAAAGCCTGCTCCGCCGCGATGCCAATGGCAGCCGCAGCCTCGCCGGATGCCGGCTGCCGTCGGATTCCCACCGCTGGCGAAACCGTAGCCGTACGCGCGCCCAGCAGCGTCGACGACGACCGCGCGGGTGCTGGTGCCACCGGCGTCGAGGGCAAGCAATCTCGGCAGCGACATCGGAAGGGTTTCAGTTCGGTTTCATCGGTTGCAGGGAAGAGAGCTAGACGCTACCGTAATACCGAATTTCACGAACTTTGGATCAGGCTGATAGTGATTCTCACCCCGGCGCGCGCCGCCCACACGCGGGAGCAGAACCCTGCCGTGCAAGACCGCATCCGGTCATTGTTGGCTGACATGCCCTCCGCGGTCGCACGGGTGGCCGAGTACTTGCTCAAACACCCTCAGGCGCCGCTGACCCTGTCCATCGGCGAGCTTGCCGAGCAAGCCGGAGCCTCGGCAGCGACGGTCACTCGTTTCTGCCGGACGATCGGCTACCCCGGGTACGTCGAGCTTCGCGTCGGTATCGCCACCGATGTGGGACGCAGCGCCTCGCGTGACTCATGGTCGAGCGAGATCGGAGGGGAGTTCGGCCCCGACGACTCTCCGGAGGACCTGCTGCGGATGCTGATCAGCAGCCACACCAAGGCATTGCGAGAGGCGACCTCTGCTATCGATCTTGCCGTCATTACGGAGGTGTCGAGGCGGATCGCGCTGAGTTCGCACGTCGACATCTACGGCGTTGTCGGCAGCGCGATGCTCGCCGAGGAGTTGCAGGGCCGGCTCTACCGCGTCGGGGTTCCGGCGTACGCGTGGTCGGAGGTCCACAGCGGGCTGACCAGTGCGGCGATCCAGGACTCGGATACCGTCGCCATCGGCATTTCGGCGACCGGGCGTACGGAAGAAACGATCGAGATGCTGGCCGAGGCAGGTCGCTGCGGTGCGTTCACAGTGGCGATCACCAACGACCCCACATCCTCGCTAGCTGAGCTCGCTGACCGGAGCATTGTGACGTCGATCTACGAGCAGTTCGTTCAGCCCGACGACTTATCGGCCAAGCACGGCCAGCTCCTCGTGCTCGACCTGCTCTACCTGCTCGTTGCCCAGGAGAATTTCGACCGATCGAGCGCGAAACTGCTGCCTCCGCCCGCGCCGTCTCCTCGCACCGGCGCCCTCGTCGTACGCCGCCGCGCGCGACGGTCGCCATGGCGGGCGCCGTGACTGCTGGCAGCACCGCCGCCGCCCGCGAGGAGGCCGACGAATGACGCAGAGTGCCGTTGCCCCGGCAGTGACCGACTTCGCGAAGGAAGTGAGCGAAAGACTCGAACGGCTGCTCGCTCTGGCGGTCGACGGAGGGTTGGACGAGGCGATCGGCAAGATGGCGACGGCCATCGAAAGCGGCGCAGTGATTCAGGCCTTCGGGACGGGCCATTCGGAGGCTTTCGCCATGGAGATCGCGGGCCGGGCCGGCGGCCTCATCCCGACCAACAAGATTGCTCTTCGCGACCTCGCGCTGCACGGCAGCCTGCCGGTGCAGGAGCTGAGTGGGTCGAGCTTGGAACGTAATCCGGCCATCGTTGAAGAGTTGTGGGACATCTCGCCCATACATCGCGGGGACGTGTTCGTGATCGCCTCGAACTCCGGGGTCAACGGGTCAGTGGTGGGCATGGCGCTGCTGGCCAAAGAGAGGGGCCATGATGTCATCGCCGTGACATCACTCCAGCACACCGCACAGGTGCAACCAAAGCATCCCAGCGGCCGACGGCTATCGGAGATCGCCGACGTGGTGATCGACAACCTGGCGCCGTACGGTGATGCGACTCTCGGGCTGGACGGAGGCGTTGCCGTTGGCGCCGTCTCCTCCATTACGAGCGCGTTCATCGCCCAGCTGCTGACTATCGGCGTCGCCGAGCGGATGCACGGCGACGGCCAGATGCCGCCGCTCTACCTGTCGGCCAATATTCCTGGCGGGGACGAGCACAACCATGCGCTTGAAAAGAAGTACCAGGGACGGATCCGGCGAGTCTGAGACACAACAGCCGGCCAAGAAGTCACATTAACCACAGGGATCAATCGGAAGGGACATCAGATGGACATCAACTCCAGGCCGCTCGGGCGGCGCGACTTCCTGCGCGGCTCACTCGCCGCTGCGGCCTTGGCCGCCACTGGATCATCGCTCGCGGCGTGCGCCACCTCGGGTACCGGCACCAGCACCTCGTCGAGCTCCGCGCCGGCAGGCCAAGTCAGCGACACCAATCCCTTCGGAGTGCAGTCAGGCTCGACCGTTGACGCCGTGATCTTCAAGGGTGGGTACGGCATCGACTACGCGGAGTTCGCTGGCAAGCAGGTCGAAGCCAAGCAGTCCGGTGTGACGGTCAAGGTGACGCCTACCACCAAGGTCGCCCAGACGCTGCAGCCCCGCTTCGTTGCGGGCAACCCGCCGGACGTCATCGACAACAGCGGCGCGGGCCTGATCGGGATCAATACCATCCGCGATCAGCTGGCCGAGCTGAACGACGTCATCGAGGCCAAGAACTACGAGGGCACAGTCATCAAGGACACGCTCTACCCGGGCGTTACCGAGCCAGGAACGTTCGATGGCAAGTTCATTGTGTTGAACTACGCCCTCACCGTGTACGCGCTCTGGTACTCGGCCTCGCTCTTCGAACAGAACGGCTGGACTGTTCCGAAGACGTACGACGAGATGCTGGCCCTCGGCAAGGAGGCCAAGGGCAAGGGCAAATATCTGCTCGGCTGGGGCAAGGAGGCGGCGACCTACTACCAGACGATGGCCATCGGCTCCGCGATCAAAGAGGGTGGCGACGAGGTCCGGCTGGCGCTGGAGAATCTCAAGCCTGGCTGCTGGTCGCTCCCTCCGGTTCAGGACGTGTTCAACGGGCTGAAGAAGATCATCGATGCCGGCTACATGAAGCCGGGCGGATCGGGGACCGTGTTCACGGCCGCTCAGGCCCAGTGGAGCGACGCCGAGGACTTCATCCTGTATCCGTCGGGCGGCTGGATCGAGAACGAGATGAAGGACCAGACGAAGTCGGGGTTCAAGATGACGGGCGCGCCGGAGCCGACCGTATCGAGCAACTCGAAGCTGCCGTGGGAGGCGCTGCACTCGACAGCTGGCGAGGGCTACATTGTCCCGTCGCAGGGCAAGAATGTCGCCGGTGGCAAGGAGTTCCTGCGCGCGATGCTCTCCAAGGATGCCGCGGTGAACTTCGCCAAGACCAAGCTCTCCTCGACCATCGTCAAGGGCACCGTGCCTGCCGACGGGTTCGGGTCGACGGCACTGCAATCCCAGATCAAGATGCTCGAGGCGGCAGGGTCGAACATTTTCTCGTGGCAATTCGTCGACCTCTATGGCATGAACACTGATCAGCTCGTGGTGTGGAACAGCTTCCTCTCGGGCGACTCAGACGTGGCCAAACTCACCAAGGGTCTGCAGGACATCACCGACAAGGTCGCCAAGGATGATTCGATCAAGAAGGTGCAAGTGTCGTGACCACGTTGACCAGCGGGGGGCTGACTAGCGGGGTTAGCGCCCCGCCGGGTGGCTTGCGGCGTTTCGGCTCTGCCCGCTGGCGCAAGCGCAACCTGACGTTCGACAAGATCACCTTCTTCCTGGTCTTCTTGGTGATCCCGGTCGCGTTCTACATCGCCTTCGTCGTCTCCCCGTTCGTGCAGGCGGCCTACTTCTCGTTGACCGACTGGACGGGCTTCACGCCTGCGATGAACTTCATCGGGCTCTCGAACTACGCGAAGCTGTTCACCGACAGCACCTTCCTGCAAGCCGTGGGCAACAACATTCTCATGGCGATCGTGGTCCCGATCGTGACGCTGGGCCTGGCGATGTTCTTCGCCACCCTCGTCACGGTCGGCGGCTCGACCCGCGGCAACGTCAAAGGATTGCGCAACTCGAGCTTCTATCGAGTGATCTCCTTCTTCCCCTACGTCATCCCCGCAATCGTCATCGGCCTCATCTGGTCGCAGATATACGACCCCAACAGCGGTCTGCTGAACGGCATCCTCACCCGCATCGGTCTTGAGCAATTCACCTCGTTTCCCTGGTTGGGGGACGTGCGTACGGCGCGGTGGGCCGTGATGTTCGTGATCATCTGGGGCTTGGTCGGCTTCTACATGGTGTTGTTCATCGCCGCCATCAAGGGAGTTCCGGCCGAGGTCTTCGAGGCCGCCCGGATCGATGGCGCGGGACGTTTCCGAACGTCGGTTTCGATCACCATCCCGCTGATCCGCGAGAACGTGCAGACCGCCTTCATCTACATCGGGATCCTCGCGCTGGATGCGTTCGTCTACATGGCTGCTTTGGAACCGGGCGGCGGCCCTGACAATACGACCCTCGTGATGGCCCAACAGCTGTTCACCACCGCGTTCACCAAGGGGCAGTTCGGCTACGCCTGCGCGATGGGTGTCGTGCTCGCCATCATCACGCTGGCGTACGCGGGTCTGGTATTCGCCGTGAACCGGATTTTCGGTGGCAAGAGTGAGGTCGCCGAATGACCCAGATCTCGGACGCCGTTGGCGGCGTCCCCACCGCGCCACCGGGGGAGCGAGTGCCGTTCGAGCCGGCTGAGGCCGGCGAAGCTCCGGGCACCGCCGGCGACAAGGCAGTGACTGGTTTCTCTCACGCGATCTTGATCATCTGGTCGATACTGGTGATCTTGCCGATGATCTGGGTCTTGATGTCCTCGTTCAAGACCAGCTCGGAGATCTTCGCCTCGCCATTCGCCCTCCCACAGCGCTGGAGCTTCGACAACTATGTCAATGCCTGGACAGATGCGGGGATCGGAAGTTTCTTCTTCAACTCGGTGATCGTCGTCTTCGGCGCGCTGATTCTCACCATGTTGTTCGGCTCGATGTCGGCGTACGTGCTTGCCCGGTTCAGCTTTCCCGGCAGCCGGGCGCTGTATTACCTGATGCTCGCCGGCCTGACTTTCCCGATCTTCCTGGCGATCGTGCCGTTGTTCTTCGTACTGCGGGGGGTCGGTCTGCTCAACACGCTGCCCGGATTGATCTTGACCTACGCGGCGTTCGCTTTCCCGTTCACCGTGTTCTTCCTCTATGCCTTCTTCCGGTCGCTGTCGAAGTCGATCGCTGAAGCGGCCGCGGTGGATGGGGCGGGGGAGTGGCGGACCTTCTTCCAGATCATGCTGCCGATGGCGAAGCCGGGTCTGGCTACCGTCGCGATCTTGAACTTCGTGGGCTTGTGGAACCAGTTCCTGCTGCCGATCGCACTGAATACCAACCCGGACAACTACGTGCTTACCCAGGCCATGGCGTCCTTCGCGTCCCAGGCCGGCTACTCGGTCGACTTCGGCGCGCTCTTCGCTGCCGTGGTGATCACCGTCGTACCGGTGTTGATCATCTATTTGATCTTCCAGCGACAACTCCAGGGTTCGGTTTCAGCAGGCACCAACAAGTAGTGACTGACGACAACCTGCCGGCCGGGACCACGTGTGGGTCTTCGGCGACCAGCTCAATCGGCGCATCGGCGCGCTCGGCATGGCCCGCCCGGAGACGCATCGCATTCTGTTCGTCGAGGCGACCGAGCAGATCACCGGTCGCCGTTATCACCGCCAGCGGCTGCACCTGTTGGCGGGATGCGCCGCTGAGCGCGAGCTGCGCGCCGCGGCCGCGGGTCGCACGAGCCTGCCCGACGTCGCCGCAGTACGGGCGAGGGCGAGCGAGGTGCTGTCCCGGCTCGATGCGGGCGAGCTGTGACGGGGTAGGCGATGATGGCGGGGTGGAGTACGAGGTTGTCGCTGAGGCGTACCGGGATTTGGAGCAGGCTTCTGGCCGATTGATGCTGATCGACCGGCTGGCGACACTGCTAGCCGAGACTCCGCAGGAGTTACTGCCCACCGTTTGTTATCTCTGTCAGGGGCTGGTGGCGCCCGAATTCGCCGGGGTAGACCTGGGCCTAGCCGAGAAGATGGCGCTGCGCGCCGTCGCGACGGCGACCGGTGTCGAGCCTGAGGTGGTTGTCGCCGCAGTGCGGGAGAGCGGTGATCTTGGCCAGGCCGCCGAGCAGTTATTGGCAGCCACCGCTGCAGATCGAAAGCCAAGTCTGCAGGTTGCCGCAGTCGTCGACACATTGCACGAGATCGCCGGCGCCGAAGGATCCGGGTCGCAAGGCCGCAAGCTCGAGTTGCTCGCCGGCCTTCTGACGCGGGCCACTCCGCTGGAGGCCCGCTACCTGCTCCGCTTGGTCACCGGCAATCTGCGGCTGGGAATCGGCACACCGACGATTCTGGATGCGCTGGCACAGGTGTACGCAGGCAGCCGCAAGGACCGGCCGGTGCTGGAGCGGGCGTACAACATCTGCTGCGATCTGGGCCTCGTCGCGGCGACGCTGGCGACAGGCGGACTGACTGCAGTCAAGGAGCTGCGGGTGCGGGCTGGCAACCCGGTGCGAGTGATGCTGGCCCAGCGGTTGTCCGAGGCCGACGAGATTCTCGCCAGGTTGGGTGGGCAGTGCATGGCCGAGTACAAGTACGACGGCATGCGGCTGCAGGCGCATCGCACGGCAGACGGCCAGATCGAGCTGTTCACCCGGCGGCAGGAGCGGGTGAGCACCCAGTTTCCCGACGTGGTTGAGCTGCTGCAGACCGGCCTTGGTCCGCGGGAGGCGATCCTCGAAGGCGAGGTGGTCGCGTACGACGCCGCCGCCGGCGAGCTGCGCCCCTTCCAGGAGGTCATGTTCCGCCGCCGCAAGCATGGCATCGCCGAAGCCGCCCGCGATGTGCCCGTCGGACTGTTCTGCTTCGAGTTGCTGTACGCCGATGGGGAGGATCTCACCGAGCTGCCTTATCTGGACCGGCGGGCGCGGCTCGCCGAGGCACTCACCTTGTCGGACCGGCTCCGGCTGACCACGGCGCATGAGGTGACGACCGCGCCGGCTCTGGATGCGGCGTTCGAGCAGGCCGTTGCCGACGGCTCCGAGGGTCTGGTGTGTAAGTCGATCGGCTCGAACGCGATCTATCAGGCAGGCGCCCGCGGCTGGATGTGGATCAAGCTCAAGCGGGACTACCGCACCGAGCTCGCCGACACAGTCGACCTTGTTGTTGTCGGCGCGTACGCCGGCCGGGGCCGGCGCACGAGGCACGTACGGGGCGGTTCTGCTGGCCGCCTACAACCCGGACGAGGAGCTCTACCAGACGGTCGGCAATGCGGCACCGGGTTCTCCGACGCCGAACTGGCCGCGCTGCCCGGCGAGACTGGCGCCGTTGACCCGGGCACAGCGGCCCGCGCGGGTCGACTCCCGCGTTCCTGCTGACGTGTGGTTCGAGCCAAGCCTGGTGATGGAGGTGCTCAGCGCCGAACTCACGCTCTCGCCGAACCACACCGCCGGCTGGGGCCAGCTCAAGGATGACGCCGGGCTGTCGATGCGGTTTCCCCGCTTCACCGGCCGCTGGCGGGACGACAAAGAGCCGCAGGACGCCACCACCACCGAGCAGTTGGTCCAGCTTTTTCGAACGGCACACCGGGCGCCTGCCACTTGAGGGGAAGGCTCCCAATGGAAACTGAGGTCCCCAAGACGCTCTGGACGCCTGATCCGGCGACCGCGCGGGCTAGCGCAATGGCGCAGTTCGCTCGCTTCGTACGCGAGCAGGGCTTGGCCGATGTCGACGAGCTGGACTACCCCTCGCTGCATTCCTGGTCGGTTGATCATCTTGATGGGTTCTGGGCGGCTGCCGCGGAATTCCTCGGCGTGCGATTTCATGCCGCACCCCAAGCGACGCTTGGATCACGAGCAATGCCCGGCACCGAGTGGTTTCCCGGCGGAACCCTCAACTATGCCGAGCACGCGCTGAGCGACGGTCCGGGACGTGCTGGCGAGCATCTCGCCGTGATCTTCGTCCGAGAGGACGGCCTGGAACGGCAGGTCAGCCATGCCGAACTGCGGGACCTTGTCGCACGGGTGCGTACGGGCCTGCGGCGGCTCGGCGTACGAGACGGTGACCGGGTTGTCGCGCTGATGCTGAACTGTGTCGAGACGTTGGCCGCGTTCCTGGCCGTTGCGAGCCTCGGCGCGATCTGGTCGTCGTGCTCACCTGACTTTGGAACCCGTGCTGTACGGGACCGGTTCGCGCAGTTGGAGCCGTCAGTATTCCTTGCCGTGGATGAATACCGGTACGGCGGGAAAGCATTCGATGTCCGGGATCGAATCCAGACTCTGCGGGAGCAGATGCCGACGCTCAGCGCCACCATCGTGTTGCCGTACCTCGGGGAAGGTGCCCAGTTGCCCGGAACCGTGCAGTGGGCGGAGCTGACGGCCGAGCTCGGTCCGTTGGAGTTCGCGGCCGTTCCGGTCGATCATCCGCTGTGGGTGCTGTATTCGTCCGGCACGACCGGTCTGCCGAAGGGCATAGTTCACGGTTACGGCGGCATCGTCTCGGCATCTCAAGACCCTTGCTCTGCATCACGACCTTCGACCCGGCGAACGATTCTTCTGGTTCACCACGACAGGCTGGATGATGTGGAACCTGCTGATCTCGGGCCTGCTCGTTGGCGCGACGGTTGTGTTGTACGACGGCAGCCCTGGATACCCGGATCTTCGTACGCTGTGGCGGCTCGCTGAGAAACACCGCGTGTCCTATTTCGGTGTCTCGGCGCCCTACATTCACGCGTGTCTGAAGGCCGGGCTGCGTCCGGCCGAGGAGCTTGAGCTATCCCAGATGCGAGCGTTGGGTTCGACAGGAGCGCCGCTGTCCGTCGACGGCTTTCGCTGGGTCGCCGATGGGGTCGGCAGGCACATCCAGATCTGCTCGATGTCTGGCGGAACCGACCTGTGCACCGCATTCCTCGAGTCCGCTCCCACAGTGCCGGTATGGCTCGGGGGAACCGTCGTGCGCCACGCTGGGCGCATCCGTCGCCGCGTACGACGCCAGCGGTGCCGAGGTGATCGACGAGGTCGGCGAGCTGGTCCTGACGAAGCCGATGCCGTCCATGCCAGTGTCGTTCTGGAAGGATCCTGACGGCTCGCGGCTACGTAAGGCCTACTTCGCGGACTTCCCAGCGCTCTGGCGGCACGGCGACTGGGTCCGCAAGACACCGCGTGGATCATTTGTCATCTACGGACGCAGCGACTCGACCCTCAACCGTGGGGGAGTGCGGATGGAACGGCCGACTTCTATGCCGTGGTTGAAGGCTTTGAGGAGATCATCGATTCCTTGGTGGTCGATACCACCGAACTCGGCGCCACAGACGAAGGTGAGCTGCTCTGCTTCGTGGTACTCGCGGCGGGTGCCACGCTGGCCGATGTCGAGCCGCAGCTGCGGCAGTCACTACGCAACGAGCTGTCGCCGCGGCATGTGCCGGACCAATTCATCGCCGTCGATGCGATCCCGCACACCCTCAACGGTGAAGAAATGCGAGGTGCCAGTGAAACGGATCCTCGCAGGCGTCGACCCAGATCGCGCCGTCAGCCGGGACGCGTTGTCCAACCCTGATTCGCTGGATCCTTTCATCCGAATGGCCCGCCACTAGTTCGCCGCAGGCCGTACCCGATTCGGCGGACGAAACATCAAGAAAGTTTCGAGGTCATGTCGATCCAGCCGGTCGTCGTTCGGCATACGGGGTGACAGCAACCCACGGGCACCCGCCCGACCGACCAAGGAGCATCGCGATGGGTTTCATCAAGTCCAGCCTGTTCATCTCGCTCGACGGCGTCATCGAGTCGCCCGAGACCTGGCACTTCCCCTACTTCAACGACGAGATGGGCGCCGTCGTCGGCGAGCTGATGAGCGGCAACGACGCCACGCTGCTGGGCCGCCAGACCTACGACGAGTTCGCCGGCTACTGGCCGAACGCCGACCCCGCCGACCCGATCACCGGAGTCATGAACGGCGCGCGCAAGTACGTCGTGTCGACCACGCTGACCGAGGCGACGTGGGAGAACTCCTCGGTCATCAGCGGCGACGTGGCCGCCGAGCTGACCGCGCTCAAGGCGGACACCCGCCTCGGCACGACGGGCAGCGCCACCCTGGTGCGCTGGCTGCTCGAGCAGGGCCTGGTCGACGAGCTGCACCTGCTCGTCCACCCGATCGTCGTCGGCCACGGCAAGAAGCTGTTCGCCGACGGCGCGACGGTGCCGCTGAAGCTGGTCTCGTCGACTACGTTCGACACCGGCGTGCTGCACCTCGTCTACGCCGCGCGCGGACGACGCCGAGACCAGCGACACGCAGCCGACAACTGACCGCCACGAACCACGCGAGGAGACGACCATGCGCTACATGGTGATGCACTACCAGACCCAGGAGATGGAGGACGGCGTCCTGCCGTCGCCCGAGCAGCAGGCCGCGATCGGCGAGTACATGCAGGAGGCGGCGATGTCCGGCGTGCTGCTCGTCGGGCGAGGGCGTCGCGTCGAGCTCGCAGGCGCCCGGGTCGAGGTCACCGACGGCACCGTGCGGGTGATCGACGGCCCGTTCGCCGAGGCCAAGGAGCTGATCGCCGGCTTCGCGATCCTCGAGGTCGACTCGCTCGCCGAGGCGGTCGAGCACGCGCGCAAGTTCGCGCTGCTCGTCGGCACCGAGCGGGTCGACGTGCGCCGGGTCATCGAGTTCGAAGACCTCCAGCAGGACCCTCAGTAGCAGCGCCGACTCGACCGCCACAGCGCTCGATGACCGACCATCCGGGACGCTCGCGACCGGCCGCGAGGACGAGCTCGACCAGCGGTTGGCGACGCTGTGGCGGGTCGAGTCGCCGCGGGTGATCGCCCGGCTGATGCGTCAGGTCGGCGACCTCGACACCGCCGAGGAGCTCGCCCAGGACGCCTTCGTGGCGGCGATCGAGAAGTGGCGGCAGGACGGCGTGCCGGACAACCCGGCCGCCTGGCTGAACACGACCGCGCGGTTCCTGGCCGTCGACCGGATCCGCCGCCGCGACACCCAGCGCGGCAAGTACCACCTGGTGGCCGCGTCGCAGCCGCAGGCGCTGGAGCACGACCTCGACGAGATCGTCGACGGCGACCTGGCCGACGACCTGCTCGGGCTGATCTTCATGGCCTGCCACCCGATCCTGTCGCCCGACGCGCGCTCCGCGCTCACCCTCAAGCTGGTCTGCGGCCTGAGCACCGAGGACGTCGCCCGGGCGTTCCTGGCCCCGGCGCCGACGATCGCCCAGCGCATCGTGCGGGCCAAGCGCACGCTGGCCGCGGCGAAGGTGCGGTTCGAGCTGCCCGCCGGAGCCGGAGCGGCCGGCCCGCCTCGACGCCGTACGCGAGGTCATCTACCTGGTCTTCAACGAGGGCTACTCGGCCACCAGCGGCGACCAGTGGATCCGCGGCGACCTGTGCGCCGAGGCGCTCCGGCTGGGCCGGATGCTGGCCGCGCTGACGCCGTCCGACACCGAGACGCTCGGCCTGCTCGCGCTGATCGAGATCCAGGCGTCGCGGCTGCGGGCCCGCACCGGACCCGACGGCGAGCCGGTGCTGCTGCTCGACCAGGACCGCACCCGCTGGGACCGCCTGCTGATCCAGCGCGGCCTGGCGAACATCGACCGGATCGAGCAGCTCGGCGGCACGGTCGGTCCGTACGCCCTGCAGGCGGCGATCGCCGCCTGCCACGCGCGGGCCCGGTCGCCGAGGACACCGACTGGGAACGGATCACCGCGCTGTACGACGGCCTCGCCCGGATCAGCCCGTCGCCGGTCGTCGAGCTCAACCGCGGGGTCGCCACCGCGCAGGCCTTCGGGCCGGAGGCGGGGCTCGCGATCGTGCTGCCGCTGTTCGACGTCCCGAGCATGCGCGACTACCACCTGCTGCCCGCCGTCGCCGGCGACCTGCTGTGCCGCTCGGGTGCGCACGAGCAGGCCCGCGAGCACTTCCTGCGCGCGGCCGCGATGACCCGGAACAGCGTGGAGCGGACGACGATGCAGCGCCGCGCCGCGCAGTGCGCGGCCCGCCACGCGATGTCGCCGTGATGCGTCAACTTGCTCTTTCAGCTCCCGGCTCTCAAGACGGTGGACGAGCTGATGCCGCCATCGGAGCTCGATGCGGACCGTGATATCTAATGGCTGGCCGACCCCGGCTGGCGAGCACAAACCGGTACCGGAGAGGGTAGGGGCATGCAGACGATTACTTTGGGCAGGTCGGAATTGGAGGTCTCGCGGATCGCGTTCGGCACCTGGCAGCTGGGCGGGGAGTGGGGTTCCGTCGACGCCGACGAGGCCAAGGCGGCGATCCGGCACGCGATCGATCTCGGGGTCAGCTTCTTCGACACCGCCCAGGCGTACGGATTCGGAGCCTCCGAACGGATGCTCGGCGAGGCCCTTCGTCAGGAACTCGACAGCAACCGCGACTCCGTGATCATTGCCACCAAGGGCGGTATCAATCCCGGAAAGGACCCCGCTCGCGACAGCAGCCGGGAATGGCTCCGCAAAGGCATTCACTCCAGTTTGGCGGCACTGGGCGTCGATTACGTCGACCTCTATCAGGTGCACTGGCCCGACGAGCGGACAGCCTTCGAGGACACCGCTGGATATCTCCAGGAGATGGTGGCTGAAGGGCTGATCCGGCACGTCGGCGTCTCCAACTTCGATGTCGAACAAATGGCGGCATTCTCGACCGTCCGGCCAGTGGAGACGCTGCAGCCGCCGTATCACCTGTTTCGCCGCGGAATCGAGGCCGAGGTGTTGCCGTACTGCATCGAGCACAACATCGGCGTCTTGGTCTACAGCCCGCTCGGAAGTGGGCTGCTGACCGGGCGGATGACCAAGGACACCACCTTCGAGGAGGACGACTGGCGCAGTCGTGCCAGCGCCTACACAGGAGGAAAGCTTGAGCAGAACCTGGCTGTCGTGGCCGAGCTCGCCGAGTTCGCCCAGCAGCGCGGGCTGCACGTCAGCCAGCTCGCAATCGCCTGGGCGCTGGCCAGGCCCGGCGTACATGTCGCGATCGTCGGTGCCCGTAGCCGGGCCAACATCGAGCGAAGTCTGGCCGCGGCCGACGTCGAGCTCAGCGATGACGATATGGCCGAAATCGAACGCATCACCGCCCAGGGCGTCCAGGTCGAGGGGGCCGTCCGGAAGGCGTCGTCTAGATGAGCTGTCGGCGGCGGGTGACGAAGTGACACGGCGTCACCTCCTTTTAGAGACGAGCATGCCGGCCGTTTTCGCTGCCGGGGACGTTCGCTACGGCTCTGGAAGCGGGTCGCCTCCGCCGTTGGCGAGGGTGCAGTAGCCATCCAGCTGCTGCACCGCTTGTTCGGCTCCGAACGCATATCTCGCCGGGCAGTGGCTCTCGGGGATGACCGGAAGCGTCCTGTTGAACGAAGCACACCACCTTCATCCCGATGCGAGGCCGAGTCGTCCTCATGATCGGCGACCGTCCGCACACCGAGTGGATGCCGCCCGAAGTAGATCGAGATGAACAAGGCTTCATCCTCACCGGAACCGATCTTCCCGCCACCCGCACCTGGCCGCTCAAACGTCGTCCATTCCTTTTTGAGACGAGCATGCCGCGGTTTTCGCCGCCGGCGACGTTCGCTACGGCTCGGGTAAGCGCCGGTCGCCTCCGCCGTCGGCGAGGGTGCCGTTGCGATCCAGCTGCTGCCCGCTTGTTCGCCTCAGAGTCGCAACATCCGCCGGATTCCTCGCCGGAACGGCTCGCGATCATGGGTCTGTAGAGAGATCACGTCGATGCGGATCGGGCCTCGATGCGTAGCTTGGCACCGATGTCGGGCAGTTCGACAAAGGTCTGCCCGGGTGCCATCTTGAGCGGACTTCCGTCCTTGAGGGTGAATTCGAACGGCTCTTGCACCTTGCCCTTGCGCCAGGTGCCCTTCACATAGCGGCCGCGGTTGAAGTAGTAGAACTTGCCGCGGGTCTTGATGATGTCGTGCAGCGGCTCGTCATGGCCGCCACCGTGGAAGATCTTGCCGTAGTGCTGCTTGGCCTTGATCACGAGCACATTGTCGGTCGACACTCGATGGCCATCGGTCAGCACATGTGGACCCCATGGCATGCTGCGCAGATAGCGCTTCGTCTTCTTGTCGTAGTCGTAGCCCATGAAGTAGCTGTCGCCCTTGTAGGGGATCCTGATCGAGCGGCCGCGTTTGCCTTGCCTGGCGCTGACCTCTTGGCGGGTCGAGGCAAAGGGGAAATAGGGCTGCGGCGGCCCCGTACGGAAGCGTTTGGTCTGCCGGGCGAGCGTCGCCGGATGGCAGATGACCGCCTTGTCGTAGTAGTTGTCACCGTTCAGCTGGTATACCCGGGATCGATCGATGCCGTACGAGCCGGTGCGGAGGGTGTTCATGTACGACAGCAGGCCTTCGAGGTAGGCGCGATAGTGCTTGACGTAGTTGACCACCCACGGCGAAGCGCCGGTATTGCCGATCAGCGCGTGGATCGGACTGAGCAGCGGGATGTCCACCGGCCGAATGGAGCGCACTGGCGCGACGCTGTCGGCTATCCGGGAGTGAAAGACCGGAACGAGCCGAGTCCCGCTGTAGCCCGACACGTCCCGGTAGCCCTCGAGTTCAACGAAGACAATGTCAGCCTTGTCGATGCCGGTCTGCGGATGCTCGCGTCGATTGTCGGGCACCTTGACCGCAACCGCGGCGTGCCGCGCCTTGCGCTCGTTCTTCAGCAGCTTGCCGGTGAGCGGCCAGCGCGGCCGCGCGTCGATCGAGGGCGCCGGGCCGGGGGTTGCGCTGGATATCGGGCTGGGACTGGGTGGTGGTGTCGGGGGGACGCTCGGCTGAGCAGGGGGCTTCGAACAGCCGGCAAGCCCAACGCCGACGACGCCCAACAGGACCGCGCGGCGGCTGATCTGCGCCATCTGAAAGTTCTCCGTCCGCCGCTACGGGGTGCTGTGCGGGAAGGCAGGTTCATCGTAGGGGTCGCCGGGATGCACCGCCGGTAAATCGCGGAGCCGACACGATGCTCCATTGTCGGTCGAGCAGGGGAGTGGTAGCGAAGAGTCAGTCCTGCGATCGGATGAGTGTCGGAAGGTGGGTCGCTAGCCGCCGCACTCCTTCTTTGATCTTGGCTTCGTCGAGCATGCCGTAGCCGAGGAGATCTGGCTGCTGCACTACGTTCGACACCACGGACACGTACGGGATCCTCCAGCGGCGTGGAAAAGTCGTAGCGGTGCGCAGCGCTGAACCCATGAACTCGTGGGGAAACGCGTTACCCGTTTCCCACTATCTGGGGCATCGAGCTGATCGCGCGCGAGGTCGAGCCGTCTGATGGACCTCAAGATCCGACTGGCGAGCTCAGCGCACTCGCATCGCGCTCGGATCAGGCGGCCAGGTGGAACGTGCTCGCGAAGCGGTCGAGGAGGTCGCCGCGACCGCGCAGCACCTCGACCACGCCGGTCGCGATCGCGCGATCCGGGGCGAGCTCGCCGGAGATGAGCCGGCGGATGCCCGGACCCGCGGCGAAGGCGAGGTCGACCGGTCCGTCCCCGCGCGTCACGTCGAGGGTGGAGCCGTCCACCCGGATGAGCAGCTCGGCGGGACCGAAGCGCGCCGCGTAGGCGGTCGCCGGGCAGGTTCGCCGCCACCTGCGGCCGGAAGGCGGTGCGGAGGTCCATGGTCATCGAGTCGGGGGTGATGATCTGCTCCTCCCGCGGATCGCCCATCGCCTTGAAGCCCCAGGCGCCGAGCGCGAGCACGACGGGCTCGAGCTCGCGGCCGTAGGGCGTCAGCTCGTAGACGATGACGCGCGAGTGCGGCACCCGGCGGAGGACGCCGGCCGCCTGCAGCTCCTTGAGCCGCGCCGCCAGGATGTTGCTCGGGATTCGGGGGAGCCCCGCGGCGAGCTCTCCGTAGCGGCGCGGCCCGACGAGCAGGTCGCGGACGATGAGCAGGGCCCAGCGCTCGCCCACGAGCTCCAGGGCCCGCGTGATGCCGCAGTACTGCCCGTAGTCGCGTGCGGCCATCGACCTCAGGCCTGCTGGTTCGCGAACGCCTCGGGGCCCTGCTCGGCGGCGACCGGGTCCATGTAGCCGAACTCGAGGATGTTGCCGTCGGGGTCGTTGAGCTGACGCTGGTACATGAAGCCGTAGTCCGAGGCGGGGTGCGGCTCCGAGCCGCCCGCGGCGAGGCCGTCGGCGACCGCCGTGTCGACCGCCTCCCGGGTGTCGAGGAAGATCGCGGTCGACACCGACGGGCTCACGGCCGGGTCGCCGATCGGCAGGTCGGTGAAGGTCTGGAAGTACTCGCGCGTCAGGAGCATGAAGTAGCTGTGGTCCTCCTCGACGACGACGCAGGCCGCGTTGTGATCGGTGAAGGCCGGGTTGATGGTGAATCCGATCGCCGTGTAGAACGCCTTCGCGCGCTCCAGGTCGGTCACCGGCAGGTTGACGAACATCGCGGTCATCGTGGTCTCCCTTTTCGTGGGTCCGGTATGTAGAGGTTGGTTGCGAGCGACGCCTACCCGATGACGCCGTACTCGAGAATCAGGAAGCCCGTCGGCGAGATCAAGCTTCGGATCGGGCTGAGGCGGATCGGCGGCAATCCGTCGAGAAGCTTTCGCCCGACGCCAGCGATCGCCTGCGCGATCACGAGCCTGAGTTCGTCGACGACGCCTGCGGCCAGCAGTGTCTGCGCGACCGAGATGCTGGCGTGGACGCCGATGTCGCCTCCGGATCGGTTCTTCAGATCTCGCACGAAGTCGACCAGGCCACCGTCGATCGCACTCGCGCCTGCCCACTCGGTGTCGAGCGGCGTGGATGTCGCTACGTACTTCGGAACCGTGTTGATGAATGTCGCGAACGGCTCGATGTCGCTACCCGGCCAGAACGGGGCCCATTCGTCGTAGCTGCGACGACCCAGGATGACAGCGTCCTGCGTTGCGATCACAGCGGCACCGGCAGCGTCCACCTCGTCGTCGTCCCACTCGGTGAAGAAGCCAGCGATATTCTCGGCGACACCGTCGAGGGTCATGAACTCGTACACGACGACTTTTCGAACTGAAGCCACTCCGTGTCCTTCTCTTTTCGTTCGATCTCGTCGGTCCGGGTAGGTGGACGGTGTCGATACTTGCAAAAAACAAGTACTGCGTCAAGACCTCGAATCGTGTCGACAACTGAGAGGTGACGCTCGATCTCGCGACCATCCCGGCGACGCCGAGTTCGCCGAGGGTGATGTTTGCGGCCCAGCGTGACGGACTCAAACGATTGCGTTAGATGCAATCTGCACACGAAGAAGCCCCGGTAGGGAGGCCTTTGGTGCGGCGAACTACCTGCTGGATCTCAAATGACATAATGTCACTTATCGGACACAAGGGCGCGGGGCCGGAGGTGGTGAGGCAGCGATTTGCCTTGACCACTCGCGTCAACGCCCGTAGTGGTAGCGGCAGGCAGCGATCCTGATCTCGTCTTCGGCGATCTTGTAGACGAGCCGATGTTCCTCGGTGATCCGTCGAGACCAGTAGCCCGCGAAGTCGTGTTTGAGCGGCTCCGGCTTGCCAATGCCTTCATTGCCGTTGCGGATCACGTCCTGGATCAATTGGTTGATCCGTTTGAGAACTCTGCGGTCCTGGGCCTGCCACCACAGGTAGTCCTCCCAAGCGTTCGGGTCCCAGACGAGTTTCACCGCTCAGTCGGCGTCAATCAGATCATGATGCTCGCCTTGCGCTGCTTCCAGGCGCTCCATGGCATCCAGAAGGCGGCGCGCGTTGGCCGGCGAACGCATCAGGTAAGCCGTCTCCCGGAGTGACTCGAAATCCTCAAGCGACACGATCACGACGGGCTCATGACCAGCTCGGGTGATGACAATCTCTTCGCGGTCGCTGACAACGGCATCAAGAACCTCGGCGTATTTTGCTCGTGACTCGGTGTAGCTCATAGTCTTCATGCTGACCTCCTGTACAGAAAACTGTACAGGATGTCAGCTACAGATGGTCGCTCACTCCGATCACGCACTCGAATCTCGCGTTGCTCAGTGAGTGCCACGTCGAGTTATTGTCGAAGTTGCAGCTGGGCAGCGACGTAGGGTCAGCCGCAGTCGCCGCGAGGTGCTCGCCGGTAAGGGTCGAGCGGGCGGCCACCAACGCCTGCCGGTGTTCCCTCGAAGACGATCCGGCCGCCGTCGTGGCCGGCGCCGGGCCCGAGGTCGATGATCCAATCGGCGTGCGCCATGACCGCCTGGTGGTGCTCGATGACGATGACTGACTTGCCCGAGTCGACGAGCCGGTCGAGCAGCCCGAGCAGCTGCTCGACATCGGCGAGGTGCAGGCCGCTGGTCGGCTCGTCGAGGACGTAGACGTCGCCCTTCTCGGCCATCTGGGTGGCCAGCTTGAGCCGTTGCCGCTCGCCACCGGACAAGGTGGTGAGCGGCTGGCCGAGGCTGACGTAGCCCAGCCCGACGTCGGCCAGCCGGTCGAGGATCTTGTGGGCCGCCGGTGTGCGTGCCTCACCGTCGTCGAAGAACTCTTCAGCCTCGGTCACCGGCATCGCGAGCACTTCGGCAATGTTGCGGCCACCGAGCGTGTACTCCAGCACCGACGCTTGGAATCGCTTTCCCTCGCACTCCTCGCAGATGGACTCGACGGTGTTCATGATGCCCAGCTCGGTGTAGATGACGCCCGCGCCGTTGCAGCTCGGGCAAGCGCCCTCGGAGTTGGAGCTGAAAAGTGCCGGCTTCACGCCGTTGGCCTTCGCGAACGCCTTGCGGATGGGGTCGAGCAGGCCGGTGTACGTCGCCGGGTTGCTCCGGCGCGAACCGCGGATCGCACCTTGGTCGATCACCACTACACCGTCGCGGTTGGCGACTGAGCCGTGGATCAGCGAGCTCTTGCCGGAGCCGGCGACGCCAGTGATCACACAGAGAACCGCGAGCGGAATGTCGATGTCCACGTCCTGGAGGTTGTGCGTTGACGCTCCGCGGACCTCCAGCGCGCCGGAGGACGAACGCACCGATTCCTTGAGGCTTGCCCGGTCGTCGATATGACGACCGGTGATGGTGTCGCTCTGCCTGAGCCCTTCCACTGTGCCCTCGAAGCAGACGGTGCCTCCCGCAGTGCCGGCGCCGGGACCGAGGTCGACGACGTGGTCGGCGATGGCGATGGTCTCGGGCTTGTGCTCCACCACGAGCACGGTGTTGCCCTTGTCTCGCAGCTGCAGGAGAAGGTTGTTCATCCGCTCGATGTCATGAGGATGCATGCCGATCGTGGGCTCGTCGAAGACATAGGTGACGTCGGTGAGCGACGAACCGAGGTGGCGGATCATCTTCGTGCGCTGTGCCTCTCCTCCAGACAGCGTGCCTGACGAGCGGTCGAGCGAGAGATAGCCAAGGCCGATCTCCGCAAACGCATCGAGGAGGTGCTGCAGCCCGCCGAGCAAAGGTGCCACGGACGGCTCATCGAGATCCCGGACCCAGTCCGCCAAGTCGGTGAGCTGCATCGAGCAGACGTCGGCGATGTTCTTCCCCTTGATCTTCGACGACCGAGCTTCCTTGCTGAGGCGAGTGCCGTCACAGTCGGGGCAGGTCGTGAAGGTGATCGCGCGTTCCACGAAGGCGCGGACGTGCGGCTGCATCGCATCGACATCCTTGGAGAGCATCGACTTCTGGATCTTGGGGATCACGCCCTCGTAGGTCAGGTTGATGCCCTCTACCTTGATCTTGGTCGGCTCCCGGTAGAGCAGGTCGTGCAGCTCCTTCTTGGTGTACTTGCCGATCGGCTTGTCCATGTCGAAGTAGCCGGTACCGCTGAAGATGCGGCCGTACCAGCCGTCCATGCTGTAGCCGGGGATGGTCAGGCCGCCCTCGCTGAGCGACTTGGTGTCGTCGTACAGCGCGGTCAGGTCGAAGTCGTTGATCGAGCCCATGCCTTCGCAGCGCGGACACATGCCGCCTTGGTAGACGGCCTTGCGCACGATGGTCTTCTCGCCTTGACCCTTGTCCGCGGTCATCACCCCGCTCGCAATCCTGGTCGGTACGTTGAACGAGAAGGCGGTCGGAGGCCCGATGTGCGGCTTCCCGAGCCGGCTGAACAGGATGCGAAGCATCGCGTTAGCGTCCGTGGCGGTGCCGACGGTGGAGCGGGGGTTGGCGCCCATCCGCTCTTGGTCCACGATGATGGCCGTCGTCAGGCCATCGAGGAAGTCGACCTCGGGGCGCGCCAGCGTCGGCATGAACCCCTGCACGAACGCGCTGTAGGTCTCGTTGATCATCCGCTGCGACTCCGCGGCGATCGTGTCGAACACCAGCGAGCTCTTGCCCGAGCCGGAGATGCCGGTGAATACCGTCAGTCGGCGCTTCGGGATCTCGACGTGTAAGTCCTTGAGGTTGTTGACGCGCGCGCCCTGCACGCGGATCAGATCGTGGCTATCGGCAACATGCAACGCAGCCGACTGCGGGTCCGTCCTCGTGGCCGTGCTCATCGTGCCTCCTGAAGTCGTGGTGATGTCCATCGCGGTCAGGCTAGTTGCGGCTCCGCGACTCTGGCTTCTCGGTTCCTGATCGGTTTCGAACCACCCGCTTAATCGGATCTCGCATTTCCCTCGAGATTTGCGACCATCCGAACCAAGACGTCGATCGTTGCCCGGTACTCCTCTGGCGATATTCCGGCAGCCAGGTCTTGGCGAAGCTCGGCGATATTGGCCGT
This sequence comes from uncultured Actinomycetota bacterium, assembly GCA_963845915.1. Classification (GTDB taxonomy): domain Bacteria; phylum Actinomycetota; class Actinomycetes; order Propionibacteriales; family Propionibacteriaceae; genus Microlunatus. The sequence continues at coordinate 15,227 of CAWJUB010000023.1, read as the reverse complement.
GACCAGCCCGAACTGTGCCTCGCCGGTCTCACTCAGACTGATGACGGCGTTCTGCGAGTCGGCCCAACCACGGGAGAGCAGCCCAGTGACGGCGTCGTCCAGCTCGTCTGGTGCGTCCTGGAGGAAGGGCTCGAGCTCGTCCTGCAGTTCAGGCATCGATCGTGCACCGTCGTGAAGCAGGTTGAGTATTTGCCACTGCCGGCGTGACAGGCCGGCATCCCCAAGCCGACTCTCAAACTGCCCGTCGATGAGACGATCCAGTGTCTTCAGCCAGTAACCGATCGGCCGCTCGGCCGCAGTGTCGATCATGATCTCCCCCACTCCCCCACAAGTTGATCTTGGAATGCTGTCATGAATCCGGTACGAGGGCTCAGTACGCAGCGACTTGCACGCCGAGGTCGGCGAGGAATTCCCGGGCCCGGGCGATGCGCCGGTAGTCGGAGAACGCGTGCCACTCCTCGACAAGTCCTTCGCTATGGATCAGATCACGAAACCGGTGAAACGCTCCCAGTCCCTCGATGGCCTCTGTGACGCGTTTCCGCAACGGCAGGTAGGTGATCATGGCCGCGAAGTCGGCCATGTCCTGACGCACTGCTCGGGAACCGAGGCTGGGCAAGAACAGCCAACGATCCGGCTCAGCGAGCATTGTGGCCGAGCCTTCGCCGTCTGCCGCGACGAAGTCGATCATGGATGAATGGATGACCTCGCCCGTCGTCAGATCCAGAAATGCGCCCTGGCTTCTCATCGGATCACCTTCGAGCACCGTCGCGACCCAGTCAAGATCAATGGGAAGTTCCCAGAGGCCGCGTGCCTCGACATTGGTCACACCCAGCCGAACCCCCTTCGGCAACTCGGGCGCGCGTCCAAAGCCCGGAAACGCTGGGCACGCTGCGCTGTCGTAAGGTCCAGACATGGCGCTACGCAAGACATTTCTGCTGCGCACTAGCGCATCTGCCGGCACCGCCCACCGAGATCGTAGTGAGCACAGCCGCGGAGGCAGCCACGACGCGCGGGGCGAGTCGCCGGCGAAATCTCGCGGCCCCAACGGAGCAGGCGCGAGCAGCTCGGCAGGGGTCCGCTGATGGCGAGTGAGGCCGACGTCCGGGCGATCGCGTTGTCCTTGCCGGGCACGACCGAGGAGCAGTGGTACCAAACGCCGGGGTACAAAGTCGCCGGCAAGGGATTCCTACGACTGCGCACCGAGGCCGAAGGCGGCCTCGTCGTCTTCGTGTCGGACATGGGCGAGAAGGAGGCGCTACTGACGTCCGGATCAGACGCGTTCTACACCACGCCGCATTACGACGGTTGGCCCGTTGTGCTGGTGGATCTGGACAAGATCGACCGGAACGAGCTTCGTGAGCTGATCACCGACTCCTGGCTGATCAAGGCGCCGCCCAAGTTGCGGCGCGAGTTCGAGGCGCAGGCTCAGTAGCGCGCCATCCGCGCCCAGAAGAAGCAATACACCCCGAAGCATGCGATGCCGGCCGCCATGATCGCCAACAGCACTGTGCCGAACGGCTGGTCCCGGACGGTCGTCAGCGCGGCGTCCAGACCGCCCGCCTTTTTTGGATCGTAGGTGACCGCGGCCCACAGGAACAGCCCGCCGATGATGCACAGCGCGATGCCCTTGACGCAGTAGCCAACGGTGCCCAATCGCTTGATCGCTGGCCGTACCCCGCGGTCAAGATCCTCGGTGAACTTCTGTTTCACGCCTTTCACGATCTGGGCGATGCCGACGGCGATCACCGCTGCGCCTACGGCGGCCACGAAGACTTGCCCGAACGGCACACTCATCAGCTTCGCGCTGAGAGTCTCCTCACCCTTCCCCGACTTCGATCCTGACCCGACGGCAACGCCTATGGCGAGTACGCCTAGAGCTAGATAGACGACAGCTCGCCCCGCTGAGCTCAGTCGACGACGCATCCGGCCATCTCGGTCGCCTTGATCGCGACCAATCGTGGCCTCGACCGCCTGCCATACCGTGAGCGTGAAGAGTCCCAAAGCCATCACCCAGAGCAGACCGGCGCCGAGCGGCTGCCTCGCCAACTGGCTCAACGCGCCCTGTTGCGAGGCGTCTCCACGTTTCCCGAAGACCAGTTGCAGGGCGATCCAGGCAATCACGAGATGCAGCACGCCATAACTCACCAGACCGACTCCAACCAGCACGTGGTAAGGGCGGCTGCGTCTGACCTCCGCGACCTTCTCCTTTTGCTTAGTCCCCGCCACGACTACGTCTTACCCACCGAAAGCATGATCACGCTTCGCTTTGGCTGGCAGAGCCGTCGATGTCGCTACCAGCCGCCTTCCTGGCGGCCTTGACCGAGCGCTTGGTCTCCCGAACCTTCTGCAGCGAGTCGTCGTCCACGATGTCGGCGACGGAACGGTATGTGTCGGGCTCGCCGTAGTAGCCGGCTGCGGTACGCCAGCCGTCCGGCGTCACGCCACGCCGTTTGCCGAGCACTGCAGTGAAGATCGCCGCCTTGTCAGCGCCGAATCCCGGCAGACCTGCCAAGTTGGCCCTCACCTCCTCGCCGGACCGCGCCTGGTTCCAGAGGTTCGCCGCCTGAGAGTCGTACTTGTCGGTCAGTACGAGACACACCTGATGGATGCGCTTGGCCATGGCGGCGGGAAATCGGTGAATGGCAGGTCGCTCGGAGCACAGCGCAACAAAATCTTCCTCGCTCATGGCAGCGATCTTGGCGACGTCGAAGCTGCCGCCCATTCGTTGCGCGATCACCAGCGGGCCACTGAACGCCTTCTCCATCGGCACCTGCTGGTCGAGCACCATGCCGATGAGCAGCGCGTTGTCGTCGTCGGTGAGCAGCTGATCGGCTTCCGGATTGCCGGTGAGCCGAAGCGGGGCGTTGGTCATAGCGTCATTCTGATAGGCGCGAACCTTGAGGCTTAGCTGGGTAAGCCTTCATGTCCCTGAATCTGCATCGCCAGTGAGCCAGAACAGGCTCGAAAGTACCCAAATCACCGCAGCCGTGATGCGAAATCAGGGAACTGTCAGACAGAGCGGCTTAATGATCATGCGCCAGCGCTATTCGTACATGACGTACTCGGGCTGCGGCTTCAAACGGAGCACCTCCGGTGGCGTCATGAGCCGGCCACCGTGGCGCCGATCCTCGGTGAAGAACAGCTTGAAGCCGGCGTGCACGAACTTGGGTGTCGACTTGTTGACCACCCGATAGGTGTTCTTCTTGGGCGCGGGATGCCCGAGTCCGTCCACGGACTTGATCGCGACTACGCCGGCGTGTTGTTTGAGCCCTGACTCCCGACGAATGACGCTGCGTGCGACCTGGTGGTAAACCATCACCTTCTGCGGAAGGTTGTACTGCTTGACCATGCCGGACAGATAACCTGAAACCTCATCCAGCTCTGCCCCAGTGGTATGCCCGAACACCCCACCTGGTCGCTGACCTCGATCCATCGCCCATTCAGGATCAAGAGCGACGCCGACGTCCGGTTCCTTCAGCCACTTCCGAAATGCCTTCGCCTCGGTGATGAACTCTGATCGACCCGGCTGGAGATTGAGCAACAACACGGCGCGATGCTTACGAGCAGCCTTGTGGTACTTGGCAATCTGTGCGTCCGACAGACGCACCCGGTACTTCCCGTCACCGCCTGGGCTGCCCTGCACGACCGTCGCGATCACCTCGACTACGGGCAAGATCTCCCGCCCCGCGGCGTACGGCTTGGCCATGCGTTCGATCTCGGCGACGCGCTGATTCAGGGGGCCGGTCCCCAGCCGGCCAAGGGCTGAGGCGCCAGTCACCCCGGCATAGCCCACCAGGCGATAGCGCGGGAAGATCTCCCGCCCGCCCCGCGGCAACATGGCCGGTGCCGGTTGGTTGGGTGGCTTGGCAGCGGGTGTTGCGGGCACGCGTTGGTGCGGGACTGGCAGACGGCCTGGCTCCGGATGGCGCCGAACTGGCTGAGCCAAGACCGGGCGAAGCCATCGGGTCCTGACCCATGCCGCATGCGGTGCAAGCCAGTACCAGGAGAAGCGCCATGGTGTAGCGGATGATCGTCACAGGCGTCACCCCCGAGAATTGTCATTGACGGTTCGTCGTCGTGCACGTACATCCCCGAGGCTTAGATCTCAACCTACCCAAAGCATGGGCCGTCAGGCTAACCTTCTGCGTCAGGAGGTTGGCGATGCGAATCTATGAACTGCTTCGCGGCAAAGGCTTCGATGTCATCACCGTCCGGCCGGCGACACCGGTATCCGAAGCCATTTCGCTGCTCAAGAAGTACAACCTCGGGGCCGTCGTAGTATCCAACGACGGAATGCAAATCTCAGGGATCCTGACCGAGCGCGACGTGGTGCGTCGCCTCGTCGATGGAACCGATTTTCTCGACTCACCGGTTTCCGCCGTGATGACGAGTGAGGTGCTCACCTGTCGACCGGCCGAGTCGGTGCAGTCGCTGATGAACACCATGACGGAGCAACGCATCCGTCATCTGCCAGTCGTTGACGACTCTGGAAAACTGGCAGGACTGGTCAGCATCGGTGACGTCGTGAAATCACACATCACTCAGATCGAGTTCGAACGCGATCAGCTCGAGGGCTACGTCTCACACAGCTGAATTGCGTCGCTCGCTGCGCTCGCTCCGCGCGGATCGCACGTGGAGTCCGCCTACTTCGTCGGCACTCCCGGACAAAAAGCGCGTCCGCTCGCTTCTCCTCAGCACGGCGGCGCGCGATCCGGGTTACATGTTGATCAGTGACGTTACATGTTGATCATGTGACCCGAAATGCCGTGCGCTACTTCCTTGAGCGCCTCGGAGAGCGTCGGGTGCGCGTGTACGTTGCGCGCCACTTCCTCTGCCGTTAAGTCCCATAACTGCGCGAGAGTCAGCTCAGGCAGCAGTTCGGTGACATCGGGGCCGATCATGTGCAGACCGAGGATCTCGCCGTACTTGGCGTCGGCGACGAGCTTGACGAAGCCGGTCGCCTCCCCCAGCCCGTGAGCCTTGCCATTGGCAGTGAAGGGGAACTTCGCCGTCTTGACGTCGTAACCCTTGTCCTTGGCCTGCTGCTCGGAGTACCCGAACGAACCGATCTGCGGCTGACAGTAGGTGGCCCGCGGAATCATGTCGTAGTCGATCGGCATGGTCTCCGCGCCGGCGATGGTCTCGGCGGCGACCACGCCCTGCGCCTCGGCGGTATGCGCCAGCAGCAACTTGCCGGTGCAATCGCCGATCGCGTAGATGTGCGGCACGTTCGTGCGCATGTAGTCGTCGATCTCGATCGCGCCACGATCAGAAAGCTTGACCCCGGTCTTCTCCAGCCCGTAGCCCTCCGTACGCGGTGCAAATCCAATCGCCTGCATCACCTTGTCGGCTTCGAGGACCGTGCTCTCCCCACCCTTCGAGGGAGAGACGGTGACCTTCACCTTGTCGCCCGAGTCGTCGATCGACTCCACCTTGGTGCCGGCCAGCACCGTCACGCCGAGCTTCTTGTACGCCTTCGCCAGCTCTCTGGAGACCTCCGGTTCCTCCAAGGGCACGATGCGATCAAGGAACTCGACCAGAGTCACCTGGACGCCGTAGTTGGCCATCACGTAGGCGAACTCCACACCGATCGCCCCCGCCCCGGCGATGATGATCGATTCCGGGAGGTTGTCGGTCATGATCTGTTCTTCGTAGGTCACGACACGTTCACTCAGCGAGGTACCCGGCAGCAAGCGCGTCGTCGCTCCGGAGGAGATGATCAGATTGTCGAAGGTGACGGTCTCGGTGCCGTTCGGCCCCTTCACACTTATCGTGTGATCATCGGTGAACGTGCCCCAACCGTCGATCTCGGTGATCTTGTTCTTCTTCATCAAGAAGTGCACGCCCTTGGCCATTCGATCGGCCGCCGTACGGCTGCGCTTCCACGCCGCACCGAAGTCGAATCTCACATCGCCACTGATCCCGAAGACATCAGCCTCGTGATTGAAGATGTGAGCGATCTCCGCATTGCGCAGCAGCGCCTTCGTCGGAATGCAGCCGACGTTGTTGCAGACACCACCCCAGTACTTGAGCTCGATGATGGCCGTTTTCAGGCCAAGCTGTGCAGCACGGATAGCGGCGACATAGCCACCGGGTCCGGCGCCAAGGACAACGACCTCAAAGTGCGAACTCATGGGCCAACTTTAGGGTCCACTCTTGGGGGTCGGCCAGTGGGCCTGCTATGGTCGTGGCCCGTCACCGAGCGAGTATCTCAGGTGGGCCAATCCATCCAGCTGGCCATCAATTCGGTGAGTTGTCCACAAAGTATCTCATATATGAGTTATCGTGCCTTGGTGACCGACAATGACTGAAACCTACTTGGACCGGATCGGCGGCCTCATCCGTGACGCCCGCAAGCATCGTGGCCTGACCCAGACCCAGCTGGCGGACGTCCTCGGGACCAGTCAGAGTGCTGTGCATCGCATCGAAGCAGGCAACCAGAATCTCAGTCTGGAGATGGTGAGCCGCATAGCGGAGGCGCTCGACTCGCCATTGATCTCGGTGGGCGTCGGTGGACCCCAGCACCTGCGCGTCCAAGGCGGCGCCAAGCTCAACGGCACGATCGAGGTGCGATCGTCGAAGAACGCGGGAGTGGCGCTGCTGTGTGCGAGCTTGCTGAACCGCGGCCGTACGGTCATTCGCGGCATTGCCAAGATCGAAGAGGTCAACCGGATCCTCGAGGTGTTGATCAGCATCGGGGTGCGAGCCAGCTGGTCGCTGGACGGTAATGATCTTGAGCTGGTACGGCCCGCGGAACTTTCGCTGGACGACATGGATCTCGAGGCGGCGCGGCGAACCCGCTCGGTGATCATGTTCCTCGGTCCGCTGCTGCACTCCTACAGCCACTTCAAGTTGCCGTACGCCGGAGGCTGTGATCTTGGAGCCCGCACTATCGAGCCGCATCTCCAGGTGCTCCGCCGCTTCGGCCTGGACGTACTCCCCACTGACGGCTTCTACCACTGCTCGGTGGACGAGTCCGTCGAACCGTCCCGGCCGATCACGCTGACCGAGCGCGGTGACACCGTTACCGAGAACGCCTTGCTTGCCGCCGCGCTGTCGCCCGGAGTGACGGTGCTGCGCAACGCCAGCCCGAACTACATGGTTCAGGATCTCTGCATCTTCCTCACCCATCTCGGTGTTGAGATCGATGGCATCGGCACCACCACGCTGCGCATCCATGGCGTGGAAAACATCAATACCGATGTGGAATTTGCCCCCTCGGAGGATCCCATCGAGGCGATGAGTCTGCTTACCGCCGCGATCGTCACGCAGTCCGATCTGACGATCAAGCGAGTGCCGATCGAGTTCCTCGAGATCGAGCTCGCGATCTTGGAGGAAATGGGACTGGACTACGACCTCACACCGGAGTATCTGGCCGTCAACGGACATGCTCGACTTGTGGATCTGACTGTCCGGCCGTCGCTGCTGCGCTCCCCGATCGACAAGATTCATCCGATGCCCTTCCCAGGGCTGAACATCGACAACCTGCCGTTCTTCGCCGTGATCGCGGCGACAGCGCAGGGTAAAACGATCATCCATGACTGGGTGTATGAGAACCGCGCGATCTACCTCACTGAGCTGAACCGGCTGGGTGCGCGCGTGCAGCTGCTGGATCCGCATCGCGTCATTGTTGAAGGACCGACCCGCTGGCGGGGCCAGCAGGTGGTCTGTCCGCCCGCGTTGCGGCCTGCGGTCTGCATCCTGCTCGGCATGCTCGCCGCCCGTGGCGAGTCCCAGCTGCGGGATGTCTATGTGATCAACCGCGGTTACGAGGACCTGGCCAACAGACTGAATGCCCTGGGCGCCAACATCGAGGTCTTCCGCGACTAGCGGAGACGCACCACCTCGAAGCCGTGGCTCGGCCGGATGAATTCCTCCTGGGCAGCGATCAGTGCCAATTCCGAGCGACCCAGTGCGTCCGTAATGGCCAACAGGCCGTAGATGACTGCGGCCGTGTGCGCAAGCGCCCTTGGCAGGTCCTGCAGCCGCAGCTGGGCCGCCAAGAACGTGGCGGCCGTGACATCTCCGCTGCCGGTGAACGTACGCGCCAGCTGCGGTGTCGAGACCAGCCATGCCCCGGCCCCATCGACGGCGACCATCTCGATGGTGCCCGGCCGCGCATCGCGGCGGACCACGCTGGTGATCAACACGATGTCGGGTCCAAGACCGCGGGCCGCATCCGCAGCGTCAACCACGTCTTCCATCGTCGCTACCGGCAGGCCGGTCAAACAGGTCAGTTCGAACTGATTCGGCGTAATGATCTGCGCTGCAGGGACCACCTGCTCTCGCATGAATTCGGCAATTCCGGGCAGCACGTAGCTACCGACGTCCGCATCACCTAGCACGGGGTCACAGCAATAGATGGCTGCAGGGTTGCGGAGCTTGACCAGCGCCACCGCTTCCAAGATCATCGCCCCGATGTCGTCGCCGCCCTGGTAGCCCGAGAGCACCGCATCCACCTCGCCGAGTACGCCGCGTTCATCGATTCCGTGTACAACATCGTGAAGATCCGCCGCACCCAGTAACGGGCCCCGCCAGGTCTGGTAGCCGGTGTGGTTGGAGAAGTGGACCGTGTTCACCGGCCAGACGTCCACCCCCATCCGCATCAGCGGGAAAGTGACGGCGCTATTGCCGACATGCCCATAGGCGACCGATGACTGAATCGACAAGATCGTCGTCACGCGCGTCATGTTTGATTGCTCCGCTGGTCATGACCTGATCTGGGCAATGCCAGCAGGCTTTTGGCCATTCACTTTAGAGTGATAGCCATGTCAGCGCGGCGTCGAGGACAATGACTCCCCCGACGCTGACGTACCGACCGCGACATTGCAGCGGGCAGTGAGGTCAGGCACCGGCCCCACTCTGGACCGGATGACGATCACCATGATCACCATCACCACATCCTCATCGAGCCCGAAGAGGACCGCTGGGGGTGGCGTCGCAAGATCAGGCAGAACAAGCGCCAACTGGCCGTCTACCGCGTCGCGGTCGGCGTCCTCGGACTCCTCCTGATTGCCCTCGGTCTCGTCAGCGGCCCACTCCCAGGACCCGGCGGCATTCCCCTCGTCCTGCTCGGGCTGGCGGTGTGGTCAAGTGAGTTCGAGTGGGCCCACCAGCTGATGCTGTGGTTCAAGAAACAGCTGCACCGCTACCGCACCTGGTCGACGCCCAAGAAGGTGCTCTTCTGGGTCGTTTTCTTCTCCTGCTGCGGGCTCCTCGGATACTGCTACCTGCTCGCGTTGGGAATTCCCGGCTGGCTGCCCGGATCGGTCGATGTCGTGCTGCAACGCCTGCCAGGTCTGTGATTGATTGCTCCACTCGCGCGGATCGCGCAGCGGGCACAATGAGGCCATGAGGGCCGCTGACTACGCGTTCTTCGACGTACCGTTTGCGGCCTACGCGCATCGAGGCGGTGCGACATATCGGCCCAATCTGCATCGCGAGAACAGCCTGCACGCGTTCCAAGAGGCGGTCGCCCTCGGCTATCGGTACCTGGAGACCGATGTTCATGCCACCCGCGACGGAGTGTTGCTGGCGTTTCATGACGGCGTTCTCGACCGGGTAACCGACCGGACCGGCGCAATTGCCGACCTGAGCTACGCACAGGTCTCCGAAGCCCGGATTCACGGAATAGACCCGATACCGCGACTGTCCGAGCTGCTCGTGAAGTTCCCCGATGCGCGGTTCAACATCGACGCCAAGTCGCAGGCGGCCGTCGCGCTCCTCGTTTCGACCATCGCAGAGTTCGACGCGTACGACCGGGTCTGCGTGAGCTCATTCGGAATTCGCCGCATCCACGAGCTGCGGCGCCGTCTCGGCTGGCGAGTCCCATCGGCGGCGAGTGCGTTGGGAATTGCCGCCAATCGGTTCCTGCCGTGGCTTACGTGTGTGCTGAACAGCCCGGCGCCGGTGCTGCAGATGCCGATCTCCGTCCCGATGGCTGGCCGTCGGCTCATTGTCTTGACACCGCCGCTGGTCGAGGCGGTTCATCGAGCTGGCAAGCGCGTACAGATCTGGACGGTCGATGACTCCGAAACCATGGAGAGACTCATCGATACCGGTGTGGACGGGATCTTCACAGACCGCATCGACACCTTGAAAGAGGTCCTCGTCAGGCGCGGTCTGTGGACTGAAGATGGATCGGGGAGCGATGACAGATAGCGACCGGGTGGAGGCTGCCGAGCTCAGGCCTTCGCTCGCCGTCGGCGGCCGGCTCAAGCGCCGAATGGTGCTGGCGTGGGGCCTGTGGGACTGGGGCTCCTCGGCGTACAGCGCCGTGATCACCTCATTCGTGTTCGGCCCGTACGTGGTGCGCGGGGTCGTCGGCGACGCCGAACCGGGCGGGCTCACTGCGAATACCTGGCTCGGCATCTCGACTGCAGCGGCTGGTTTTCTGGTCGCCGCCATCGCGCCGATCACGGGCCAACGCGCGGACGCCGGTGGACACCGTAAGCGCAACCTCGCGATCTGGAGCGGGCTGGTGATTGCGGTCATGTTGGCCATGTTCACCGTGAAGAACGATCCGAGCTACCTCTGGATCGCGTTGGTCCTGCTCGCAACCGGTGCCGTCTTCCAAGAGTTCGCCGTGGTCTCCTACAACGCGATGTTGCCGCAGGTTTCCACCCCCGAGACCATCGGCCGCGTGTCGGGATTTGGCTGGGCGATGGGCTACTTCGGCGGCATCTTCTTGTTGCTGATCTGTTACGTCGGATTCATTGCGCCCGATGTCGGCTGGTTCGGCGTCACGTCGGCGGGCGGCCTCAACATTCGGGCGGTCGTGGTCTTCTCGGCCATCTGGTTCGCGGTTTTCGCAATTCCCGTGCTGATGGCAGTCCCGGAATCCCCGCCAGGTCCCAAGCGCCGACGGGTGGGCTTTTTCGCCTCGTATCGGCTACTCGTCAACGACATCAAGGCTCTTTTCAAACGCGACCGGAACTCGGTGTACTTCCTTATCGCATCAGCTCTTTATCGAGACGGCCTGGCAGCGATCTTCAGCTTTGGCGCGATTCTCGCGGTGAGCGTCTACGGACTAGCGCAGTCAACCGTGCTGATCTTCGGAATTGCCGCCAACGTCGTTGCCGCGCTGGGAGCCTTGGGCATGGGCGCCGTCGAGGACCGGATCGGCCCTAAAAAGGTGATCATGATCTCACTCGTCGGGCTGATCAGCACGTCGCTGATCCTGCTCTTTGCCCACGGCACCACAGCGTTTTGGATTTTCGGGCTGATCTTGACGCTATGGGTGGGTCCCGCTCAGTCCAGCTCTCGGGCGTTCATGGCACGCATCGCGCCGGTCGGGCGGGAAGGCGAAATGTTCGGACTGTACGCCACCACAGGTCGCGCCGCCTCATTCCTGGCGCCAGCACTTTTCGCCCTCTTCTCAGGTTTGTTCACCGACCGCGTCGGTATCGTGGGCATCGCTCTCGTGCTGCTGGCCGGCGCAATTGCGATGGCCGGCGTGAAGTCGCCACCAAGACGACAGGTCCAGGTCTCCGAATAGAACTATGTAGCCGGCCAGTAGGTATCGAAGTGCGGAACATATCGGCGTGGCCGCGAGTTGAACCAGTCGGGTTGGAAAAACGTCAGGCAACAGTAGACGGAGGTTGTGCTCATGGCTGATCGTTCATTGAAGGGCACTGGGCTCGGGGCCAAGAGCTTCGAGGACGAGGCCGGTGTCGAGTTCGCTGCTCGGCAAGAGGTCGGGTACGACTGCCCGCGCGAGCATCACTTCACTTTGGTGTTCTCGGCCGAGGCCGAGATTCCTTCGGTGTGGGAATGCCCGCGGTGCGGCGCAGAGTCGCTGCGCTCAGACGGTGAGCGGCCCGAGCTGAAGGAAGAGAAGCCGGTGCGTACCCATTGGGACATGCTTCGCGAGCGGCGCTCCATCGCTGAGCTGGAGGAACTCCTGGCAGAACGGCTGAACTTGCTGCGTTCGGGCGAATTGGGGTCCACCGCTTTCTCGAGAAGCACCAGACCGAAGAAAACGGCCTAAGGGCCAGCGCGACAACTGAATTCACGCTGCGAGCGTCGGCATGGCGCGAGCAGCTTCCCAAGAACACGGGCCGCCTTCTCGTCTGTGCTGCTGGTCCCCCGAACAGCGGCGCAGACTCGAGAAGGTGGCCCTCAAACTACTAGGCCCTGAACTGCTAGGGCTCCTCGATTTCTCCGGCGATAACCACCGGGTCCGTCTTGTTTGCGGCCATTGGCCGGGGGCTGCTCGACGCTCTCACCCTCGATGAGGTTCTCGGTGTCCAGTCGTGCCCGCATCACCGGAATACCGAGACGGTTGATGCGCCGCGCCACGAAGAAGGCGATGATCTTCCGGGCAACCGGCCGAGTCCAGCGCAGCAGGAACAAGAATCCGATTACGTCGGTGAGGAATCCCGGCAGTATCAGCAGCACGCCGCCGACCAGGATCAATGCCGCGTCGGCCAGCTCGCCGGTCGGTACCTTGCCGTTGCTGAACGCATCATTGAGAGCCTTCCAGGCACGAGATCCCTCGTGACGCATCAGCAGGGCGCCGATGATCGCCTGCGCGATCAGGATCAGTATCGTCGGCAGCAGCCCCAGTTGCTGGCCGACCTTGATCAGCAGCCAGACCTCGAATATCGGCACCGCCACCAAGAGCACGATCAGCAGGACCAGCGGCCAGCCATGGCGAAGCCTCATGAAGCCGCCACTCCTCTGTGATGATCTTTCCGGTTCGTGGCGAGCGCACGTAGCTGCTTGGCCCGGTGAGCTACCCCCCACAGTGTCGTGCGGACCAGCGCCTCGGCGACGATTCGCTGGCTCATCTTCGAGTCGCCGTACTCCCGCTCGATGAAGGTGATCGGCACTTCCACCACCCGGAATCCGGCCTTCAGCGCCCGCCAGGCGAGATCAACTTGAAAGCAGTAGCCGGCTGAGGCCACGTTGTCCAATCCGAGCCCGAGCAAGGTTTCGCGGCGAAAGGCGCGGTATCCGCCGGTCGCATCCCGCAGCGGGATACCGAGCGCGATCCTGGTCCACAGATTCCCGCCGCGCGACAAGACCTCGCGAGACTTCGGCCAGTTGACCACCTCGCCGCCCTTGACCCAGCGCGATCCCAGAACGAGATCTGCATCGCCGAGCGCTGCGAGCAGCAGTGGCAATTGCTCGGGCTGGTGCGACCCGTCGGCGTCCATCTCGACCAGTACTTGATAGCCCGCATTCAGACCCCACTCGAAGCCTGCCAGGTACGCCGCACCGAGGCCCTCCTTACCAAGCCGGTGCATGACGTGAACGTGGTCATCGTTGCTGGCGATCTCGTCTGCCAGCTTGCCAGTGCCATCGGGCGAGTTGTCGTCAGCGATCAGGACGTGAGCGTCAGGAACCGCGCTACGGGTCCGGCTGAGGATGCGTGCGATGTTCTCCGACTCGTTGTAGGTCGGGATGATCACCAGGATCGGTCCTAGGGCGGACGCTGCTGGCTCTTCTTCCGTCTGAGGCTGGGCCGTGGGGGGCATCGGTTGGCTCAACAGGAATCTCTTTCTGGATTGTGGTGTTTAGGGCTTCACTCCGTTCCACCAATGTTTTTGCGCGGGCTTGCCGGGTCGCACCAACCAAGGCGGCGAGACAAGCCAGCACCGCCACCAATGCCAGCCCTCGTTCCAACCATGGAGCCAGGAGGATGGCCGGCGTGAGGGCGCTACGCAGAGGCATCTCGACGACCATGCTCTGCGCTGTGAACTCTTGAGTGCGAATCGCGACCCCGCCGTCTCGGGTGATGAAACCAGACACGCTGTTCGTGGTAGCCACGGCAATTTCCCGCCGACTCTCCATGGCGCGCGCCCGCGTGATCGCGAATTGCTGCTCGATCTGTCCAGTGCCACCGTACGTCGCGTTGTTACTTTGCACCATCATGACCTGGGCGCCACCGCGTAAGGCTCGGTAGATCGTCTGGTCATACGCCAACTCGAAACAAATCACGTCGCCGACCTTGAGCGGCCGGCCGGATGCGGAAACGTCCAGAACGCCTGGGCGGGTTCCGGGCACCGACTGTGCTCCGACTTGCTGCAACAGCGGGATGAGCGGCAGCAGCTGGTCGCGGAAGGGAATCCATTCGCCGAATGGCACAAGATTCTGCTTCTCATAATGGGCCAGCACGCCACGATCGGGATCCCACCACAGTGCCGCGGTCTGGCGTTCGTCAGCACCTGGCCCCTGCATCACAGCGCCCACCAGAATCGGGCGGCCGGCGACCTCGGCAGCGGCTTGCACCGTCTGCTGGGTAAGCGGATCGAGAGTCGGGTCGATGTCGGTTGAGTTCTCTGGCCAGAGCAGGAAATCGGGTTCCGGCTGCTGGCCGAGCCGGACCTTGGTCATTAAGTCGATGGTCTCGGACAGATGGTTGTTGGTGACGGAACGGGCACGACCCATCGCCTCAATGCCGCGCCCCGGTATGTTGCCCTGCACGATCCCGACACGGACGCTGCCGGCCGCGGTCGCGGCGGGCTCGACCTGATAGAGCCGCAGCGCTGAGCCAAGCAGCCCCAGGACGACCACGCTTGCGACGGCAACCAGCACCCGGCCGCGTCGCCGTCGCCCGTCTGGCGAGGTTTGCCGCAGCGCGAGGACGCCCCAGGCGATGAGTTGGCCGATCAGGGCAACGACGAATGAGACGCCGGCGACTCCGATGATCGGAAAGAACCCGGCGAGCGGTGTGTCCACCGCGGCGTACGCGATCCGGGTCCAGCCAAAACCTCCGAACGGGACCCGCGAGTACGCGTACTCGATGAGCACCCAACAGCAGGCGATGGCAAGGGGCCACCAGCGCAGCCGCTCCACCCTGTTGACCATCAGCCCGAGCAGCCCGAAGAACAGTGACATGAAAATGATCAGCGCGGCGGCGACCCAGGTGCCGAGCACGTGCACCCAGCTGACGGCGACGGTCAGCATCGCCAGTCCGAACAGGTAGCCGAGACCCGCGGCGGGCAGCGGCCGCGTGCCCCGGATCGCCAAGGTGAAAGCAGGAATGCCGACGAGCAGCAGCGGCCACAGACCGTACGGCTGCCAGACTCATCCCGATGGCGACACCGGCCAGCAGTACCGCCACGACGCGCAGCACGGACTGAGCCTACCTGTTAGATTGCTCCGCTCGCCTGCGCTCGCTCTCGGGCAGATCGAGCCTAACTAATGCCAAATGATTCTGACTGGTAGATGAGTCGGCCGGCTGAGATGGTTGCTGCGCAGGTGGGCAGCTCGTCACCATC
>CAWJUB010000022.1:0-101947 GCA_963845915.1 uncultured Actinomycetota bacterium | reverse complement strand
CGGCCACTTCAATCCCATGATCTCGGCGGTTGACTGGCTGCTCAACCGCCAACCGAGGCAACGGCGTCCGTCCGCTCGGTGTGGCCAGCTACGCGGCCGCGCAGCTGGTCGGGGCGATCTTGGGTGCGCTGCTGGCCAACATCATGTTCGACTTGCCGGCGGTGCAGATCTCGGGCAAGGACCGGATAAGCCTTGGTCACGGTCTGGGAGAGGTGGTGGCCACAGCGGGCTTGGTGCTGCTGGTCTTCGCGCTTGCCCAAACGGGGCGGGCCGCACTATCGGCGGCCGCGGTCGGCGCCTATATCGGGGCCGCGTATTGGTTCACCAGCTCCACCTCGTTCGCGAACCCGGCTGTGACGGTAGGACGGATCTTTTCGGACACCTTCGCCGGCATCGCGCCGGCGTCGGCTGTGTTCTTCATCGCCGCTCAGATTGTCGGTGGGCTCGTCGGTCTCGGCCTGGTCAGGTTCTTCTTTCCAGACGCCCCAGTCACTGCGGATCGGGCCGTCGTCCCGCATCCCAACCACGTCTCCGAAGGAAGTTGAGGTCTCATGTCGAAGCCCAGCTGTGTTGTTCGTCTGTGTCCACAACGCCGGCCGCTCGCAGATGGCTGCGGCGTTCCTCTCTCACCTGTCCCGCGGCGCGGTTGAGGTCCGCTCGGCCGGATCGGAGCCAGCTGATCAAGTCAACCCGGCGGCTGTGCAGGCCATGGCCGAGGTCGGCATCGACATCGCGGCGGAGAAGCCGAAGATCCTGACCGATCAGGCCGTCCGCGAGTCCGATGTGGTGATCACCATGGGCTGCGGTGACACCTGCCCGTTCTACCCGGGGAAACGCTACGAGGACTGGGTGCTGGATGATCCGGCCGGCAAGGATGTCGCGGCCGTTCGGCCCATTCGCGACGAAATCCGACGTCGCGTCGAGGCGCTGCTCGACGACCTCGTTCCGGCAGGCCAGAGCTAAAGATTCAGCGAGACGGAGAGGCAATCAATCCGGCTAACGTGTTCAAGGTGTCGGGCACGAGTTTGTAGTAGGCCCATTTCCCGCGCTGTTCGCGGGTCAGGATGCCGGCCTCCACCAGCAGCTTGAGATGGTGTGAGACCGTCGGCTGGCTCAGACCGACCGGTTCGGTCAGGTCGCAGACGCACGCCTCCTGGTCAGCGTGAGCTGCGACCAGCGAGATCAGCCGGAGCCGGGCCGGGTCGGACAGCGCCTTGAACCCAGCCGCCAGCGTGGCCGCCTCGTCCGGCCTGGATCACCTGCCGGACCACCGGCGTACAGCAGTCAGCGAGCAACGGCAAAGTCGGACGGTCGGATGGGACGAGCTGCGCAGTCGGCATACGCACCAGCATGACACATATTGACAAACATCGATGCGTGCTTAGACTCGTATCGACAATTGTCAATGCGAGAGAGGTCTTGACTATGCCGGAGACAACGACCACCGAACAGCTGCGCGAGCAGGTACGCGAACGCTACGCCGCGGCCGCCATCACCGTCACCTCAGGACAGGGGACGGCGTCGTGCTGCGACGACAGCTGCGGCGACGGCGGCTCATGCTGCGGCCCGACCGTTCTGGAGGTCGACGACACATTCGGCGGCGCACTCTATGCAGCGACGGACCGGGACAGCCTCCCGGTGTCAGCCGTGGCGGCCAGCCTGGGCTGCGGCAACCCCATCGCCGTGGCGGAGCTCCGGCAGGGCGAGAAAGTGCTGGACCTCGGCTCGGGCGGCGGGATCGACGTGCTGCTATCGGCCCGTCGAGTCGGCGAAACCGGTTTCGCCTACGGCGTCGACATGACCGAGGAGATGCTCGATCTTGCCCGGGCCAACGCCGCCCAGGCCGGCGCCAGCAACGTCGAGTTCCTCAAGGGCACCATCGAAGACATCCCGCTGCCGGATGAATCGGTGGACGTGGTGATCAGCAACTGCGTGATCAACTTGTCGGTCGACAAGCCGAAAGTGATCACTGAGATGTTCCGGGTGCTCAGCCCCGGCGGCCGGATCGGCATCAGCGATGTGGTGGCCGAAGACCACCTCAGCGCGGAGGCACGCGCGGAACAAGGCTCCTACGTCGGCTGCATCGCCGGAGCCCTGTCTCGGCAGGAATACCTCGACGGCCTCACCTCCGCCGGCTTCACCAACGCGACAGTCCGTTTCACCCAACAGGTCGCCGACGGCATGCACAGCGCCATCATCCAAGCCACCAAGCCGGAGAGGTCAGCACGGTGACCGCCAAAAGGTCGGATCAGGACTGAATCGCACCAGTCATTTCAGCGTGTGCTTGGTGGTCGTCGCCCGACACCCCGTCCGCACGGATTCCGACCGTCAGTCCCAAAAGCGGCCGCGACCGTAGCCTTTCGGTTTACACCGGAATAACGTGGGTAAAGCCAACGCAACTCTGGTTGCGCAGTTTTGACACCGTCGCCAGCGTTGTACATCTGATGGAGCCACATCTTGGTTGGGTCGTGGGTCTGGCCGACCCGGGGGGCCGGCTGCCTTTGCCGTGAGCCTGGCTCTCCAGCAAAAGGAGATGGGTTCTGATGTCGTTGAAGAAGCAGCCGCTTATCGACAAAAACATGATCATTCCGTTCTGGTTGTTGACCAGCTGCTTCGTGGTGTGGGGGCTGGCTCAGGACCTGACCGCCCCGCTGGTCACCGCCTTCAAGGGCATCTTCACAATGAGCACCTTCGAGGCGTCGCTGGTCCAGTTTGCCTACTTCGGGGCCTACTTCTGCCTGGCTCTTCCCACCGCATTCCTCAACGAGCGGTTCGGCTACAAGGTCGGCGTACTGACCGGCCTCGGCCTCGCCGCGCTCGGGGCATTCGCCTTCTACCCCGCGGCCAAGTCGCTGACCTTCGGCTTCTTCCTCATTGCTCTGTTCATCCTGGCCGCCGGTCTCTCAGTTCTGGAGACCTCGGCCAACCCGTTCGCCATCGCGATGGGTCCGGAAGGTACGGCGACCAGGCGGCTCAACCTGGCGCAGTCGTTCAACCCGCTCGGAACCAACCTCGGAGTGCTGCTGGCCGCCGTCCTCGTCTTGCCGAAGATGAACCCCGCTACGGCTGAACAGCGGGCCACAATGCCGCACGACCAGCTGGTCACGATCCAGACCGGCGAGCTCAACGCAATCATGAACCCCTACCTGGGCCTGGCGGTCGCGCTGGTCATCATCTGGGTTGGCCTATTCATCAAGAAGGTTCCCAGAAGCCACGAGGAGGTCGCCTCGGACAGCCACCACATGCACTTCGGCTCGACCGTCAAGCGGCTGCACCACAACCACCACTGGCGTTACGGCGTACTCGCCCAGTTCTTCAACGTCGGAGCTCAGGTCTGCACCTGGACCTACATCGTTCTCTATGTCAAAGATGTGGTCCCCGGTGGCACCGCGGTCAAGGGTGCCTACTTCCTGCAGGTCAGCCTGATCCTCTTCTTCATCTCCCGGTTCGTCATGACCTGGCTGATGGGCTACATCCGGGCCACGAAGCTGCTTGCGATCATGGCCAGCCTCGCCGTTCTGCTCTGTCTCTACGCCGCGTTCTTCCCCGGCCTGTCGGGGGCTTGGGCGCTCGTCGGGGTGTCCGCCTGCCTGTCGCTGATGTTCCCTACGATCTACGGGGTGGCGCTGCACGGTCTAGGGGTGGACACCAAATTCGCAGCCGCCGGCCTAGTCATGGCGATCGTCGGTGGCGCCATCATGCCGCCGATCCAGGGCCTTCTGTCCGACCAGTTCGGCACCGCGCCGGCCTTCGTCGTGGCCGCAGTCTGCTACGTGGGTGTCTTGGTTTACGCCATCTATGACCTGAGGTCGAAGGACCGGTTCGCCGACGTACCGGAGGGAGAGCCGACGATCTCGATGGCCGGCCACTGAGACGGTACGCGCAGAGCAATCCGCGCTAGGCCTTCTCGGCGATCAGATCGTCCACCTCGGCCGACGTTGGCGGCTGTGGTCCCTGCCGAGAGCAGACGATTGAGGCGGCCGCGGTCCCGCGTATCAGGGAAGCTTCGAGCCCAAGCCGCTTCACATAGCCATCCAGGAAGCCAGCCATAAAGGTGTCGCCGGCGCCGACGGTGTCGACCACCGTGGTGGGGAAGCCCGGTACGCGCGTGATGTTTCCTCCGGGCTCGACGGCGGCTGCACCGTCTGGCCCGAGCGTAAGGACGGCAAGCCCGAGCCCATACTGTTCGACCCAAAGGGCTGCCAGCTCGACGAGATCGGAGCCGACCTTGTCGCCGCCGCTGGCGCTTGCCTTCGCGAGGAACTCGATGTCCTCATCACTTGCCTTGACGATGCCGTGACGCCGCCCAACCACGTGGAGCCACGGCTGGACCTTGCTCCAGTACGCGTCGGGATCGGTGATCACTGTCGGTCGTACGTTGATGTCGTAGGAGACCTGCGCCCGCACGCCCCGCATCCAGTCGAGCAGCACCTCCGCGCCAGGACTCACCACGCATGACAGGGATGCGATATGCAACCAATCGTCGCTGGCCAGCTCAGGCAGATCGTCGATCTGCCACCCGAAGTTGGCTGTGTCGTTGAAATGGAACGTGTAGCTGGCGACACCCTGCTCATTCAGACTCACAACCGCGATCGAGGTCGCCTGTGAGGACTCGGTTGCAAGATCAAGTTTGACGTTCGCCTCGAGGATGTGTTGGCGAAGCTGACGACCGAAAGCATCTCGAGAGATCCGACCAAGGAAATGCGTGTCGCGCCCAAGCTTGCCCAGGGCGACCGCGGAATTCATCGGTCCGCCGGCCGACAATGCCAGCCACGTCGAGCTGAAGGAGTCCCTGTTGGCCCTATCGGACTCGACCAGATCAATCAGAGTCTCTCCACACACCACGAAGCGACTCATGCGGACAATCTAGTGGTTGGTGCATCCCGGCGGCGAGCCGCTACGGCAAGGAGCATGGTGAGGAACGGTCGAGCATGATATGAGTCGAGCATGCCCTTGATTTTGTACGCCGAGTTCACCGCCAAACCGGGCTCGGAGTCTCAGGTTGAGACGCTGATCTCCGGCCTGGCTGAGGATGTGCGACGCGAGCCCGGTAACACTGAGTTCACCGTCTACCGGGAACGCGACAACTCGCGCAAGTTCTTCGTCTTCGAGCAATATCGAGATGAGCCCAGCTTCGACGCGCACATCGGTGCTGAGTACGGTCTGATCTTCAATCAGCAGCTCAGTAGCCTCATTGAAGAGGGCGAGTCACAGCTCACCTGGCTCACGAGATTCGACCCACCTGACGTCTGATCCTCGTCAGTCGAGAGCACTCTGTTCAAATCACTCGTCGCCTTGGCGCCGGGTCTAGCACCGTTGAAGCCCAGCGACCGAGGCATGGGAGAAACCCGACCTGTGGTCTGGGTGTCCGCCAGCTAGGGCTTTGGGTGCCAATCCGCAATCGTGAGATCGGGTCAACAACGGCCTAAAGACAGGAAGGCTGTCATGTCTGTGATCCGTCGACATCCCGTAGTCACCTTCTTTCTCCTGGCCTATGCCCTCAGCTGGGCCGCCATTCCCTGGCAGAGCTTCTTCGCACCGGGAGTGCTGGTCGCAGCACTGATCGTCGTGTCCCTGACCGAAGGCGTCGCCGGATTACGAGCCATGGGTTCGCGGCTGATCCGCTGGCGAGTGAGCTGGATCTGGTACGTCCTCGCAGTCGCGGTGCCCCTAGCGGTCAAGTTCGCGTCAATCGGGCTGAACACCGCTATGGGCGCACCCGCCCCGCACATCGCCGAGTTCAGCGTCTGGTACAGCCTGCCGATGGCGATTGCCATCAATATCGTCAACCCTCTCAACGCCCAACTCCCGGAAGAGGCGAGCTTCCGCGGCTGGGCTCAGCCCAAGCTGCAGTCCACCCGGACACCCTTCGCCGCCACCGTACTGATGGCAATCGGCGTCACCATCTGGCACATCCCGTTCTTCCTCATGCCCCAGTTCGGGTCGAGCCCGATTGAGGCCACAGCCACCGTCGCCGTGACTTTCTGGTACGCCTGGTTGTTCAACCACGCCTCGGGCAGCTCACTGCTCACGCTGATCGCGCACGCGACCGAAGGCACCATAGAGACGAGCACCCTGTGGCAGTCCGGCGCCGACACGACCCGGATGACATGGCTGTACTGCCTGGTCTGGTGCTTGGTTGCGATTGGACTCCTGGTCTTTGACCGGCGCCTGTGGACCAAGCCGCCAGGACCGGTCGACGACCTCAATCGTGTTGACGCTCGAGTTGAGTCGAAGATGTGAGATTGCACCGCGAAAGCTGCTCAAGCTCTTCGATAGGTTGTGAGCAGGTCTGAGAAAGGGCCGCGGTCGGTCGAGATCGGATCATGTTGAGTGGTTGCCCTTGCACCGGGAGCTCTTCGACCGGATTGTTCTTGTCTACAACCCGGCGAATCCTCGTATCCCGCTAACTCTGGCGGAGAGCGTGCGCGATGATCTTCGTCGGCAGTTGCCTGACATGCCCGTCACCTTCCAGCCGACTCGCTACCCAGGTCACGCACGCGAGCTGGCCCATGCTGCGGCAGGCACCGGGCGACCTCTGATCATTGCGGTCAGCGGCGATGGCGTCTACAACGAGGTCGTCAACGGCATCATGGACGTCGACGGCAGTAGCGCGGTGTCGGCGGTGGCAGCCGGTGGAAACGCCAATGATCATCGCCGCAGCACGCGACGGATGCCGCTCGTCGCGGCCATCGTCGATGGTCGGGCCAGGCAATTGGATCTCCTGGAGGGGAGTGGCCTTGATCGTAGCGAACTCGTAGTGGCTGATGCGCCCTCACCACCGTTGGATGAACGAGCTCATCATGTGTCGATGGCCTCGCGGCGACAAGATCATGATCGGGGCTGGAAGGATGAGAAAGGATGGAGGTCTCGTACGCATGAAGTCTGTTATCTACTCCCGAACCGGTGACCCGTCGGTTCTTCGGCTGGTCGATCGCGATGTGGCTGAGCCTGGGCCTGGCGAGGTGCGGGTCCGCATTCTCGTCTCCGGTGTCAACCCCACCGACTGGAAGTCGCGGCGCGGCTCTGGCGATGGTGCAGCGCCGCCGTTCCCGGAGGTAACTCCTAACCAAGACGGTTCCGGTCTTGTCGACGCAGCTCGGGGAGGGGGTCGTGGACCTTGCCGTGGGGGATCGAGTTTGGGTGTATCTGGCCGGCCACCAGCGGCCGACGGGCACTGCGCAGGAATACACGAACGTGCCTGCCGGTCGGATCGTGCGACTACCGCCAGGGACGAGCTTTGACATTGGCGCCAGCCTGGGCGTACCAGCAATGACCGCGCACCGCGCCCTGACTGTGTCAGAGGATGGGCCGGAGCGGCTGTATCCGGGCGCCCTTGCCGGCAAAGTTGTGCTCGTCGCCGGAGGCGCGGGTGCGGTGGGTCACGCCGCGATCCAGCTGGCGCGCTGGGCTGGAGCCACAGTGATCACGACGATCTCCAGCCCCGCCAAGGCGGCGCTCGCGGCGGCGGCTGGCGCACACCATGTCATCAACTACCGCGACGAGGATGTCGCGACGGCCATCAGGAAACTCGCTCCTGACGGTGTCGACCTGGTGGTTGAGGTGGCGATCGCGGCGAACGCGCAGCTCAACCTCGATGTGGCCAAGGCGCGCAGCTCTGTCGCCATCTACGCCAACGACGGCGGCCGCGAGTTCACCCTCGATGTCAGACAGAACATGATCAAGAACCTGCGCTATCAATTCGTTCTGCTCTACACGGTCGGCGATGCAGCCCTGAAGGCCGCGTCGGACGACATCACCCTCGCGCTGCTCGACGGAGCGCTGCCCGTCGGGGACAACGCCGGCCTGCCGCTGCACAGGTTTCCGCTCGCAAACACGGCAGATGCGCACCAGGCCGTTCAAGACGGCGCAGTCGGAAAGGTACTCATCGACGTCCCCGCCGCGGATTAGCAGACGTCGGGCCGCCCATTTTCTGGGCGGTCTGGTGTCTACCCGTGTGAGGAGGAGGCGATGCGAGGATGCGATGGTGACCGAGGACCCGTTGACCGGGGACCTGTTGACGCGAGCAAGGGCCGGCGACGGGGACGCGTTCCGGGCGCTCGTCGAGCCGCACCGGCGGGAGCTGCAGGTGCACTGCTACCGGATGCTCGGCTCGGTGCAGGACGCCGAGGACGCGGTGCAGGAGACGCTGATGGCCGCGTGGCGCGGACTTGACGGGTACGAGGGCCGCGCCTCGATGCGCACCTGGCTCTACCGGATCGCGACGAACCGATGCCTGAACGCGCTGCGCGACGGCGCGCGCCGCCCCAGCGACGAATCCGTGTTCGGCGTACCACCGCCGCCGCCGACCCGGACGGTTGAGCCGATCTGGCTACAGCCTTACCCCGACGTGCTCCTCGAGGGCGTGCCGGACGCGGCGCCTGGGCCCGAGGCGCGGGTCGAGCGGCGGGAAGCGATCTCGCTGGCGTTCGTGACCGCGATGCAATACCTGCCGCCCCGACAGCGGGCGGTGCTGTTGTTGCGCGACGTGCTGGGCTTCCGTGCCGCCGAGGTCGCGGACATGCTCGACACCACCGAGGAGGCGGTGACCAGCGCGCTCAAGCGAGCCCGGGCGGCGATGCCGCGGCAACGGTCGGCCCGGGTCGGCGACGCCAGCGAGCGGGCGCTGGCCGCGCGGTTCGCGGACGCCATGGAGCGCGCCGACGTACCGGGCATGATCGCCCTGCTCACCGATGACGCCTGGATGACCATGCCGCCGGCACCGCTGGAATACCAGGGTCACGACGTCATCGCCGAGTTCCTGTGGGTGGTGGGGTTCCGCAGCGGCACCCGCCGCTACCGGCTCATTCCGACATCGGCCAACGGCCAGCCGACGTACGGCTGCTATGTGTTCGACCACGATGAGCCGGTCGGGCACGCGCACGGGCTGCTGGTGCTCACCGTCGAGGGCGACCGAGTCAGCGCGATGACCAGGTTCGTCGACAACAGCACGCTGCCGTACTTCGGCCTGCCGCGTACGCTGCCCGCCAACCAGTAGCAAACCGTCCTTGTCGCCAGCCTTCGGCCTCACACCACCGAGCGGTTGCTGCGAATGGTGAACAGCGGGTCGACTGCCCGCTTGATCTTGATCAACCGTTGCCGCGTTTCCACTGACCAGCCACGGCCAACGTCATCACCTGGAGCGAGGAAGTTGGGCACCGTACGTCCGTTGGTGTGTCCAGCGCCAGCATCGTCTATCCGGGCGAAGGCGGCGGCGATCGGCTCCGCTAGTTCCGGCACCGCGAGTATGCCCAGGGCAAACAGGATGTAGGGCTCATCAAGATGGCCGGCGGCTCCGTGCCCAGGTTTGCGGTGCGCAAACGCACCGCCGAGATGGCGGATCTGCACCGCCGTTAGTGGTGAACCGCTACCGGCTCCGACGGCCCGGGCCAGCCGATCGATCAGTTCGTCACTGAGGTCGTCGAGGAATATCGAGTGATCCGTCGCCGGCGTGGGGTCGAGCGGCTCGGCGGTGATCTGGCCGAGGTCGCTCATGGGGACCGGGCCCATCATGTCCAACACCAGCCCGGGGACCGCGCGTAGCGGCCCCAGCAGCCGTTCCGCTTCGGCGTCGGCACCGAGATAGGCCGCGGCCACAGCGGCGAAGGCCTTGCCACGGACCGGTTCGGGGATCTGGGGCATAGAGGGGAACTGGTAGCTGAAATACCACAGCGACAATTCGTCTGGTGCAGACGCGGTGACGTCCCGGAAGCTCCGCAGCACCGCGGGCATCTGTTCCATCGGCCAGAACAGCCGCCCGCCGTAGAGGTGCCGACCCGGGATCAGCCGGATCTCCATTCCGGTGATGATGCCGAAGTCGCCGCCGCCGCCGCGCAGCGCCCAGAACAGGTCTGGATCTTCGCTTCTCGTGACATGCCGAGCCCGGCCGAGGCCGTCCACCAGATCCACCGAGATGATGGCGTTCGCCGCGAGGCCGTGGAGTCGGCCGAACCAGCTCATCCCGCCCGCGATGGTCACGCCGACGACGGTCGGATCGGGACTGCTCCCAGCGAGGAAGGTGAGACCCGTGCCGGCGAGCGCGGCCAGCAACTCGCCCGACTTGACCCCGGCGCCAAGACGAGCTGTGCCCGCGGCCAGGTCGATCTCGATGGAGTTCAGAGCTCTCGTACGCAGCAGCAGCACGCCGTCGAGGGAGTCGCCGGCGCCGTGCCCGACAGGCTGCGCGGTGATCTGCCGCTGGTGGTCGATGGCCCACCGGACGGCGCGGCGGACGTCCTCCGCGTCGGCGACCTCCACCACGGCCAACGGGTTCTGAGGGACCGCCACGTTCCACGGTGTCCTGGCGGCGTCCCAGTCCGGATCGCCAGGCAGTACCACTCGCCCGGCCAGGCTGCGACCCAGCGCATCTAGGGCGGTCCGTAACGCAACTACGGGTTGCCCGGCGACCTGCTGATTCTCATTGACGTACGCGTTCATGCTTCTCTCCTGAATCTGAGTAAGACTTCCTGAGCTCAAGAATCGGAGAGAGGGCTTCTCGCGGACTTACGGCGGACTTTTCTCCGGCTTATGTGGTCCGCTGAACTCCCCGGGAGCTGGCCCGAGCTCGGCGAGAAGCGAACGCGCCCGCCGCTCCCAAGGCCGATTACCCACGCGTACGCAGAGATCCACTGCAGCCGCCGCGTACGCCCGTGCCGCGTCTCGATCGCCCAGTGCCAGCACTGCCTGGGCAACAAAGAAATCCACTGCTCCCAGGTGGTCTGCACTGCCCCAGATGACGACATCGCCGCTCCAGGGTTGTATTCGGGCCAGACATACTCGCGTCTGAGGTAGCAGTTGCGCCGCCGCGTAGACCACCGTTTGCAGGCAATCGGAGGCCAGCGCGGCGAAGTCAGGAGCGTCGGTCGCTGGCTCGTGGCCCAGCAGCCGGACCGCGGTCTCGAGATCGCCGGATTCCAGCAGACCGTAAGCGACCTCGGACCGGAACGCGGGGTTGCGACGAACCGCCGGACTGGCGACCACGTCGGGAGGTACCTCGGACCCGACCGGCGCCGTACGGATGGCGTGGATGCCGGTCAGCTCCTCAAGCGAGACGACGCTGGTGCGTCGGTGGAGATCGAGCGCGGCGTCACCGAGTTCTTTGGCCGCCGGGTCGTCCCGGGAGATGGCGCGCATGAACCGCCACCACCCAAGCGGTACGTCCGCACCTGTGTGGCGCAGCCGTGCAGCCGCCGCCTGGCAGCGTTCGATCACCGCGTCGGCATCGGCCGTACGCCCAGCCTGAAGCAGAGCGCTCCCGTACTGCCACAGGGCGCTCACCTCCAGCTCTCCGGTCAGTGGCAGGGTCAGCATCTCCTCTCCCAGAGCTATCCGTTCGTGGTAGGTGCCGGGGCCCCAGGTGCCCAGCGCGCGCATCATCAAGACCCGCAGCAGTACGGCCGAATCCCCGGCGGCACGGGCCATCTCGACCGAGGCGCGTCCGCAGACGTCAGCCTCGGCCGGGCGCCTGGCGGTGAGGTACTCCATCTGAAGGCTCCCCAACACCTGTGCCGCCAGCGTCCCCCCGGCAGGTGCTCGACGCACTCGGTCAGCGCCTCGATGATCTCGTCGTCGGCGACGCCATCGTCCCGCCAGCGCCACGCACCCACGTTGCCGATCGCTAACGCCGCCTCGCCGACAAGGTCCCAGCGCCGCGCGTCCCGGGCAATGCCTATTGCCTCGCCGACATGGTCGCGAGCGCCGGCGAAGGCGCCGATTCTGATCTCTGCGGCTGCTTGCGCGACGAGTAGCCGGCAGCGATCAAGAGGATCGGCTGCGCCGGTCAACGTGCTGGCGGCGGCGGCCTGTCCCCAGAGCCCAGTCGATTCGACGTAGGCATGACGGATGTCGGCGAGCTGAGCGGCGGCCCGAAGATGCCGAACGGCTTCGACGGCGTAGCGGGAATCAAGTGGCGCGGCCAGCCAGTAGTGGTGTGCCAGCTCCGTACGGATCTCGGGGTCGACGGAGAGTCCGCCAGCCAACGCCTCGGCCACCGCGGCGTGCAGTCGGACCCGTTCTCCCACAGGCAGGTCGCGGTAGATCGTCTCCCGTACGAGGGCGTGGCTGAACCGGTAGCGCCCATCGCGTTCGGTGAGCAGACCGGCAGCTAGCGCCGCATCGAGGGCACCGAAGACCTCCGCGGTGGCAACCTCGGAGACCGTTGTGATCAGCTGGGGATCGATGGTGCCGCGGACGGCAGCGACGGCGAGGACAGCTGAGGCAGTCGCGGGCAGTCGTTGCAGCCGCAATCGCAGCACGTCACGGATCCCTTCTGGTATGGCCAGGTCGTTGATCAACTCTGGGTCCGTGATCATCCGACTACGGAGCAGTCGGGCGAACTCGATCACGAAGAAGGGGTTCCCAGCGGTCCGCTCGGCGATGGCGTCCGCCAGCGGACGAGGATGTGGCCCGACCTCGACCGCCAGCAAGCTGGACACGTCATCAATGTCGAGGCCTTCGAGCCGGATCCGTTCTGCGCCGTTCCGGGCCAGTGCGGCGAGCGCCGTCTTCAAGGCCTCTGGTGCGCTAGCTTCGACGGCTCGGCGGGTGCAGAGCAGCAATACGTTCGCCGCCAACGTGTCCACGATGAAGGCCAGCAGTCGCAGCGATGAGGCGTCGGCCCAGTGCAGATCCTCCAACACCACAAGCAAAGGCTGTCGTTGACTGGCCTCGTCCAGGAGCCGGCCCACGGCGTCGTAGCTGCGCAGGGTTGCTGCTCCGGATTCGGCGAGCTGCCGTTCAGCGGCGGCATCCAGCAACGCCAGGACCTCCGGCGGCGAGTCGGGCGTCACAAGTTTCCGTAGCACGGGCAACCATGGCCAGTACGCCGGAGCCACGTCGGCCTCATGACAACGCCCGGTTGCGACGGCGACTCCGTGCTTGGTCGCGTACGTGATCGCCGTGGCCGCCAGCCGAGACTTTCCGATCCCGGCATCTCCGGAGATGATCATGTACCCCCCATGACCCGCACGGAGCCGGTCGATCGCGCCGGTCATGGTGGCGAGTTCGGTGGTCCGCCCGATCAACTCGGGCCGGGTCGCCGGGACACTCGGTGATGGACGCGGTTCGGTCGTGAGGGGAACGGCCGAGGGTGCGGTCAGCTCGGGTGATTGGTTGAGGATGGCGAACTCGAGGGTTCGGAGCTCGGTAGACGGGTCCACGCCCAGCTCGTCGGCCAGTCGTTCGCGCAGGGTTCGCAGCGTCGCCAGAGCGTCCGCTTGGCGCAACGTCTGGAATTGGCTGATCGCCAGTTGCGACCACAGGCGCTCGCGGAAGGGGTGTTGCTCGACCAGCTCTATGAGCTCGCTTGCCACCATGCCTGGGTGGCCCAGGTGCAGCAACGCGTTAGCACGCGCCTCGATCATCGCCAAACGCAGCTGAAGCAGCCGGGTGACCTCGGCCTGGACGAGGTCGGTCTCTGCACAGTCGGCGTAAGGCATGCCCTGCCACCAAGCGAGGGCCGCCGCGCTTGACATGACACACTCCAGTGGCGAAGCGGCGAGCGCACGCCGCGCCTCTGCTTCGAAGCACCACACATCGACGCTGTCATCGCTGGCCCGCAATGCGTAGCCCGCCGAGCTGCTGATCAGGTGTGTCGCCGGGGCTCGCGGGGGACGTCCGGGCTCGACCACCGCTCGTAGCTGGGAGATCACGACCTGCAGGGCGCTGGTGCCCCGAGAAGGGGGCTGGCCCGCCCACAACTGATCAGTCAGTCGCTCGGCCGATAGCGGGTGGCCGTGGCTCGCGAGCAGCATGGCAAGCACGTTTCGCCCGCGGCGCTGGCTCAGTCGCAGGTCCTCACCGTCAACCGTGACGACCAGCGACCCGAAAAGGCGATAGCTCACGGTCGAGACTGCTGGGTCCGCCTCGACGGACCAAACGTTCACGACTCTACGAAACCACGGCGCAGAAGCACATCACCATGGGACAAGGGGTGAGAGCGAGTACTCTCGGCAGGCTCCGCTGACCCCGTGGACGAGGCCGGCGATTCGCTCTGCTGAGCCCAGGGTGGCCCCGGCGTTCCAGCGGACACACGAGCGCAGATGGCGACTGCCCCTCGCCAGCCGAGTTGGATGTCGGGTGTGGCTTCGTGGGGGCGGTAGAACCACGAGCCGTAGCTGCACAAGTCCGCCAGATCCCAACGCAGCCTGTAGAAGTCGAGCTGTTCGGAAGTAAGCTGCCGCCCAGTGAGTTCGGCGTATCGCTGATATCCGCCCGTCATCCAGAGGTCGCGTGCGGCCGGGCTAACCGAACGGTGTCCCAGTCGATCATGACCGGCCCATTGCTAGTGATCAAGATGTTGTTGATCTTCGGTTCGCCGTGCGTGATCACCCAACCGGTGTGATCGGCTGCCAGTAGCGAGGCCATTCGGTCGTACGCCAGGAGCGCCTCGCTGAGGACTGTGCGGTGGTCGGCGATCAGGTCGCGAAAGCTAGCGGCGTAGGGACCTGCCGGCAGGTCAACATGACCGGCGTCAAGCTGGTGCTGCACGCTCCATCGTCCGGGCAACGCGAAATCCTCCACGCCGGCGATCTTCTCGACCACCGGAGTCGCCGCGTGCAAAGCGATGATCAGGTCAACCACTCGATCCCCCGCGTGATCATCAGTCGTCTCAGCGATCACGTCCAGATAGGGATAGACGGCGATGGCGTACCGCCCCGACACCTGCAGCAGGCCGCCGTTGATCTGCTGAACAGGTGCCCGTACGAACTCGAGTCCGGCGTCGCGTCGCAAAGTCGAGCGTGGTACGCAGTGCGGCGCTCAGGTCGGCGAGGCGCGTCGAGGAGTCGTCGACTGTGTCGGCGGTAACGAACCATCGCCGCGATGCCGACTCGACGATGATCCAGTGATGGCTTCCGAAACCAACCGGCGCGTACGCGATGGAGCTCGGCTCGATCCGCCACCCCGCGACCAGCGCGGTGCGGAGTTCGGCTTCGGAAAGATCGGTCGGAGGTCCATGCATCGGGGCGAGCCTAACCAGCGTTGTCACCGCAGGAAGTCATGCACGCCACGGCACTGAGTCAAGAGCCCTGGTGGTAGATGACGAACTCAGGGTAGACGTAACGTCCGGGCCGGTCGCCGATCTCGTCGATCGCGCGGCGGATCTCCCGCAGATGGTCAACGGTCATCTCCAGCGGCGGCTCGTCGGGCTGGTACACCGTCCGGATCGGGTAGTCGACTCCAGGCGTGGTGCTCATCTCGATGTGGCAGCCCAGCACGTGACTCACCGGGTGGGTCTCCGCGAACGCGATCAGCCGGTCAATGGTTGCGCGGAACGCAGGCCAGTCCTCGACATACAGACGGCCCGGGTAGACGGTGTCGCCCGTCAGCAGGAATCCTGTGTACGCGTCATAGAAAGTGATCGCGGCCTCGTTATGGCCAGGACTGGCAATGCAGTCCAGCATCCGTCCGCCCAAGTCCAGGCGCGCTGGTCGATCCACGTCGGCCGTGAGTCCCAGGTAGTGCGGCGACGGTTGCGAGCCTCGCGTCAACGACCGTCGTGTGCGGGCGGTCCGCGAATTGTCCGTCGCCAGCGACGTGGTCGCCGTGCGAGTGGCTGTGCAGGACGAGGAGCAGGTAGTCATCACGCGGATGTCGCGCCAGCCACTCCGTCACCAGGTCGTCGATCACGGTGCGCAGCGGGAAGAACTCGGAGGACGCCGTGGCACCGGTGTCGATCAGCACCGCGCGGGCGCCGCCAAACAGCAGGAACATGAACGGCGCCTCGTAGTTGATCGCCATGTTCTGTCGCAGGATCACGGTGTGCTCGTCGTACCAGTGGACCTGGATGTCGGGGTCTGTGTTGTGCTTTGCCGACACCGAGCCGTGGATCCAGTGGACGCCCAGCGGGCGCGCCACAAGATCGGCCCCCACGGGCCTGAAATCGATCGACTCGGCGTCGGATGTCATGCGGTCTCCCATGCAGTAACTCCGCCACCCCATCGATGTGCTTTCACACCGGCTCGATGGTCAGCCTTTTCTCGAGCCATACCTGGGCGTAGGGGTTGTCGTTGTAGCGGGCGATGTGGCGGTAGCCGGCTCGTTCGTACAAGGCGATGGCATCGGTAAGGCTGGCGTTGGTGTCGAGCCGAACGGTGTGGTAGCCGAGATGGACAGCTTCGGTTTCGAGGTGGCGGAGCAGCCTGGAGCCGAGCCCGGCTCCCCGCCACGCGGGATCGACCCACATGCGTTTGATTTCGCCAGTCGTGGCAGTGATTCGTTGGACGCCTCCGCAACCAACAGGCAGGCCGTCGCTGCTTGCGACGACGAAGACCGCAGCTCCATCGTCCGCCGCCGCAGTGTCGGCGGCACGCGCGGCGGCGGCATCGAATCCGTCGGGAAATCGACGGTTCAGCTCGGCGAAGTAATGGTCTACTGCCTGCGTAGCCAGCGCCGATCGAGGATCGACCCTGCGTAGCTGGACTGTCGCGGCACGGACCAGCAGGTCGGCGGTAGTCAGCGCGCCGGTTAGGCGGTCCCGCTGCCGCTCCGACAAGGCTTGGAGGATCTCCTCGGCCAGCCGTTCCGACCGATCGTCCAGACGGCGATAGGTCGAGTGCCCCTTCGGTGTCAGGGTCACCCGTCGTCGGCGCCTGATCATCAGGATCGGGTTCGACCACGACCAGCCCTCGAGCCTGCAGGGTCCGCAACAGCCGGCTGAGATAACCCGAGTCCAGCCCAAGCCGATCCCGAAGCTCCCGCACCGTGGTGCCGGTGGGACCGATCTCGAAGACCAGTCGCGCTGCCGCCAGCGGCATTCCCAGGCCGAGAAACGACTCCTCGAGCAGCCCAATGCGCTGCGTATACGTGCGGTTGAAGTGCCGTAGTGTCGCCGTGGCCGTCATATCTCTGACTTTAGTCAGAAAAAGAGGTGATCGCCAAGCACTCAGCTGACCTGTGCTATATAGAGACGGTGGCACCGACAGCCAAGGTGGCTGCTGTTCAGGCGGCCTATGTGCTGATGGATCAACAGGGCACGCTGTCCAAAGCCACGGCGATGCTGGAGACGGCGGCCGCCGCGGGCGCGGACATCGTGGTGTTTCCTGAGGTCTTCATCCCCGGCACCCCGATCTGGTTCGACTCAGGGCGGATTTGGCACGGTGACGAGCAGTGGTACGCGATGCTTGTCGACCAGGCGGTGGTCGTACCCGGCCCGGTCACCGAGCAGCTCGGCGCGGCGGCCCGGGCGGCCGGCAGCTACGTGGTGATCGGCGTCGACGAGCGCGAGCCGCACGGCACGACGATCTACAACACCACTTTGTACTTCGGGCCGGATGGCGACCTTCTTGCCAAGCATCGCAAGCTCGTTCCTACCGGGTCCGAGCGCACGGTATGGGGAATGGGCGACGGGTCGACGCTAGGTGTCGTCGAGACCCCGTACGGCAGGCTCGGCGGCTTGACCTGCTGGGAGAACTACATGCCGTTGGCTCGGTTCCACCAGTACGCGCAGGGAGTGGATATCTGGGCGGCTCCTACCCTCGCTGTTGGCGACGCGTGGGTAGCAACGATGCGGCACATCGCCCGCGAAGGCCGGTGTTACGTCATCGGCGTCAACCCGTGCGTGCACGTTGACCAGCTCCCGGCAGACTTCCCGGATCGCGAGCGTGTCTGGCAGGTCGAAGAAGACGGCGAATGGGTCGAGCCCGGAAACAGCGTCATCGTGAACCCGGCCGGTGAGCTGCTCGCCGGCCCGATGAGACACGAGGAGAGCATCCTGCATCGCCGAGGTCAACCTGGCGGCGGTGCACTCGGCGCGACGGTTCTTCGACCCCGTTGGGCACTACCACCGACCAGACATCTTCCGGCTGTCCGTAGACACCGCGGCCCGGCCGGTGATCACCAGCCATCCGTCACCGCTTGACGTACGGCAAGACTGACAGTCGCGGGCCTCGTTAGGTGTTGGGTCCACGTTCCAGCGCGATGAGCCGAAGCTCCAGCTGATCAACGCGATGCCGCAAGAGTGTCAGCTGTGCCTCGAGGCTGATCTCGCGCTCGGCGCGGCGCTGGATTCGGGCTGACTGCGCGGCGCGATCGAGCACGGCCTGCAGCGGCACCAGCCGTTGCGGGCCGTGTGGCCCGTCGACGAGTCGGGATGGAATCTCACCATTGCGATACCAGGCGCGCAACGCCGAGCGGGAGACCCCCGCCTCGCCCTCGGCGGTGGCCAGCGGTACCCACGGCGTGTCGTCGATCTTGGCCAAGAGCTCCAGCTCGTCGCGCCAGGCGGCGAGCCGATCATCCCACTCGGACGACACCGTGCCACCTCCTAGCGTAACCGTATTAGAAGCAGTGTATTGACACGGTTTTAATAATGAAACATGTTTGAACGATTCTCCGGGCAAGCCCGGCACGTCGTGGTCAGCGCGCAGGAAGAGGCCCGCGAGCTGGACCACAACTACATCGGTACCGAGCACCTGCTGCTCGGGCTGCTGGTCACGTCGGATTCCTCGGCGAGTGCCAGCCTTATTGCCCTCGGCTACACCCTGTGACGGCGCGCGGGCCAGCGTGGAGGCGATGGTCGGTCGGGGCAAGGCGTCGCCCGGCGGCACATCCCCTTTACCCCGCGGGCCAAGAAGGTGTTGGAGCTGTCGTTGCGCGAGGCGTTGCAGCTCAAGCACAACTA
This sequence comes from uncultured Actinomycetota bacterium, assembly GCA_963845915.1. Lineage (GTDB taxonomy): Bacteria > Actinomycetota > Actinomycetes > Propionibacteriales > Propionibacteriaceae > Microlunatus. Next base: position 83,328 of record CAWJUB010000022.1, on the reverse strand, counting down.
CATCGGTACCGAGCACATCCTGCTCGGCCTCGTCCGTGAGGGGGAGGGCAGGGCCGCGCAGATCCTGGCGGCCAAGCATCCGCTAGATCGGGTTCGCGCTGAGGTGCTGGCGCGACTCGAGTCGACGGGGCCCGGCGAGGCCCACGCCGGGAGCCGCACGCCGGCTGCACATGAGGTGCTGGCGCTGGCCGCGGAGCTCGCCGGCGATACGCCTGTCGGCAGCCACCACATCCTGGAGGCGATCTTGCAGCAGCCCGACAGTGCCGCGGCGAAGGTCCTCACCGACGCCGGAATCGACCTCGACCAGCTGGCCGCCAAACTGGACGAGGTCAGCACGGAAGACACCGCCGACGACACACCGGAGCAAGCCGCAGCCCGGCAGCTCGAGCTGTCGATAACTGACGAGGCCGTGACAGTCGTGCTGCGCGATCCCGACTCCCTCGAGCTCGGGAAACAAATCAGTCAAGCTCAATGGCGGCCCACTGGCGAGCCAAGGCGCGCAGCTGGATCTACTCGGTCGGCTATGGGCCGCGGTCAACAGCTGGATGGCCGGCACCGCCCAAGTGCTGGCATCCCGGCCAGATGTCTCGCCGGAGGATGCGGAAAAGTTGTTCACTCGAGGACGACCCTCACGGTTCCGCCGCCGGAGAACCAGTTGACCACGTTAAGTTGAGGAGAGCGGGGCAGCCGAGGAAGCCGTCCGCGCCATCACGACTCGAGTCGCTCCTTCTGGTCTCCACCGATGCTGCTGCCGCCACGAAGGCCATTCGCGATGTTGTCATGTCGGTTCGGACCTCAGGCCCCCTGAACTAGCACGACGGTTCAGTTCCGGTTCGGTACGCGTTCCAGGCCGAGGGTCGCCAGGAGATCTTCATGTAGTTCCATCCAGACGGTGTGGCAGGAGTCGATCTTGGGTTGTGCAACCCAAGATCGTTCGCCGCGATCCACTCGCTGCAGAGCCGCCGAGTACCGCTCGGCGTACCCGTCGAAGCGTTGCAAAGCAGCCGCCAGCTGCTCGCAGACCGGCCTAAGCCCGTGATCAAGATCATGAAGATCAGCGACGACGCGCGCGTCCCAGCGTTGGTCGGTGTGATCATTCGCCGCCAACAAATCGGTTGGCTTCGGGCGGATCTGCCAGTTGGTCACGGTTGCCAGGAACGACGAATTCAGGTCAACGAACAAACCATGCGCGGCGTCGACCTCAGCACGTGCCCCGGTCTGGTCCAGCTCGGCGCCCAAACGGCGTTGGTTCTGCGCATAGCCTCGTTCGGTCAATGCCCAGCCGTGAAGATCGGCAAAGGACACCCGAGTGACCCAGCCAAAGGCTTCGTCGTCGAGCAGCAGCTCCTGGACAAGATCAGGATCCAGACCAAACCGTCCAGCCAGCGCTGCTTCGTCAGCCATCCCCTTGATTCGCAACCCGTGTAATACCACCAGCTCCGGGGCAGACCTATGCGCCACAGCCCCGAACCCTACCCGCGAAGTACGCCCGCGCAGAGAGATGAACAACGATTGACGCCTCATACACCCAAGCGCCACGATGAAGTGCGTGGCAGATGACGAACGTCCCGGTGGAAGCGTCGGTTGCGACGTGTGTGGAGTCCTGATTGACGCGGCGAAGGCGCCCGCACACGACGCCTGGCATCGTGTCGAGAAGGAAAGGTTTGAGGATCTGACTCAAGCGGTCCGAGAACTGACCGACCTCGTACGCCTCGCCCGCCACTGAGTTCTGTGGCTCACGCACTTCGTCTGCTCCGAAGCTCTGCGCAAGACGTTGTGGGATGGTGGTCGTGTGACGTTGGAGGACCTCGTCCGGCTGCGCCAGGCCCGTGACCTGATGGACCGCGACTACGCGGAGCCGTTGGACGTTCCGGCGCTGGCGCGCGTCGCCTTCATGTCGCCGGGCCATTTCTCCCGCAGCTTTCGCGCCGCCTTCGGGGAGACGCCGTACAGCTACCTGATGACGCGCCGGATCGAGCGGGCCAAGGCGCTGCTGCGGCGGGGTGACCTGACGGTGACGGAGGTCTGCTTCGCGGTCGGCTGTACGTCGCTGGGGTCGTTCAGCTCGCGGTTCACCGAGCTGGTCGGCGAGAGCCCGAGCTCGTACCGGGCCCGTCGCCATGACGAGGGCGCCGCCATCCCGGCCTGCGTCGCCAAGATCCACACGCGACCGGTCAGGAACGGAGAAGCGAAACCGGCGGCCGCGCCCGTAGCGTGAAATGCATGGACATCAAGCTCTCTCATTGCTTCATCGCCGTCGACGACCACGACAAGGCGCTCGCCTTCTACCGGGACGTTCTCGGCCTGGAGGTGCGCAACGACGTCGCGTTCGAGGGGATGCGCTGGGTGACCGTCGGCTCGCCGTCGCAGCCCGACGTGGACATCGTCCTCGAACCGCCCGTCGCGGACCCGGGCGCCTCGCCCGCCGACAGGGAGGCCGTGGCGGAGCTGCTGGCCAAGGGCCTGCTGCGCGGAGTCATCTTCAGCACCGACGACTGCGACGCCACCTTCGAGCACATCCGCGCCGCGGGTGGCGAGGTGCTGCAGGAGCCGATCGACCAGTTCTACGGCGTTCGCGACTGCGCCTTCCGCGATCCCTCCGGCAACATGCTGCGCTTCGGCCAGCCTCGCAAGCAGTGAGCTCTGGTCCTGCGCACTAGGCGTCAGCATGACGCTGCTGGGAGGCAATAACACGTTGCACGGCGGTCGCCGGTGCTATTCGATGGCCGCATGATCTCCGCCGACCGCCTGCTTGCGTTCGGAGCGATGTCGTTCTTGCTGATCGTCATCCCTGGCCCGAGCGTGCTGTTCGTGATTGGGCGAGCGCTGGCACACGGTAGGCGAGCCGCCCTCACCACTGTCGTCGGGAACACGCTCGGCGCCTACGTCCTGGTGGCCGCCGTCGCCTTCGGCATCGGACCCATCGTCGAACGCTCGGCGATCGTCTTCACCGCACTGAAGCTCGCCGGAGCTGCGTACCTGGTCTATCTCGGTGTCAAGGCATTTCGAGAGCGCGGTTCCTTGCCGACAGCGTTGACCGCGGACAGCCTGGCGCTCACCGCATGCAGCGGACGCTATGGGACGGGTTCGTCGGTCGGGGTCTCCAACCCCAAGACCATCGTGTTCTTCGCAGCTGTGCTTCCGCAGTTCGTCGACCCTGTCCAAGGACATCTCGTCGTTCAGATGTTGACGCTCGGCATGATCTTCAATGTCATCGCGCTCGTTTCCGACAGCCTGTGGGGCGTAGTCGCCTCGCAGGCGCGAGACTGGTTCGGCCGGTCGCCGCAGAGGCTCTCGCTGGTTGGCGGTGTCGGAGGGCTGACCATGATTGGGCTCGGCGTGACCGTCGCTGTGACAGGGCGTAAGGAGTAGCGCCGTCAGGTTCCGCGGAGCCAGGTCGAGACGGGCACGGCCACTATGCCTAGCCTTAGGTCATGGCCGTGGGGGACTGGGGTGACAGGCCGCTGCTCTTGGCGGTCGATGCGGATCCGCGTCAATTGGGCAGGATCGAGGCGGAACTGCAACGCGCATTCGGCGCGGACTTCCGGGTACGGGGCGAGCTGGCGCCCGAAGATGCCATCAAGACATTGCACGGCGCCCGGCAGCGGCAGGAAAGGACCGCCGTTGTCTTGGTCGATGACGCGTTCCCTGACGAAGCTCGGGCCGAAATCTTCGGCACAGCAAGGACGTTGCACCCCAACGCCCGACGGGCTCTGCTCGTCGCTTGGGGTGCGTGGGCTCGTCCCGAGTCGGCGCAAAAGATCTTGCGCAGCATTGCTGTCGGCGACATCAGCTACTACGTACTCAAGCCCTGGACGACGCCGGACGAGCTGTTCCACCGGGCCATTGCAGAGTTCGTCCAGGAATGGTCACGCAGCGAGCCGGCGAATCTCCGGGAGGTTGTCGTCGTCGCCGCGCAGCACACCGGGCGGGCGTACGCGGTGAGCGACCTGATGAGCCGGAACGGTATCCCGCATGCTTTCCGCCAGCGTGCCTCGGAGCTCGGACAGAGCGTGTTGGCGGAGATCGGCTACCCCGAGGGCGAGGTCGTGGTGTGGATGCCCGCCATTGGCGGCACCTGCCTGATTGATCCGACTGATGCCGAGATCCTCGAGGCGTGGGGCATTCCCACGACGTTGGCCGGTGTCGATCGGCACTTTGATCTGCTAGTCATCGGTGCCGGCCCGGCAGGTCTCGCAGCAGCCGTTTACGCCTCGTCGGAGGGAGTCCGTACCCTCGTCGTGGAGCGCGAGGCAATCGGCGGTCAAGCCGGAACGAGCTCTCTGATCCGCAACTATCTGGGTTTTTCTCGCGGCCTGAGTGGCGCCGAGTTGGCGCAACGCGGCTATCAACAGGCTTGGGTCTTCGGCGCCCGCTTCGTGGTGACCCGCGAGGTGGCGGAGCTCACGCCCCAAGGCCCCAGTGGATTCCTGGCACAGATCACCGACGTGGGTGAGGTCACCGCGCGAGCTGCGGTCATCTCGACGGGAGTGTCCTACCGACGCCTCGGAATCCCGAGTCTTGAGGAGCTCAGTGGTCACGGGGTCTACTACGGAGCGAGCGTCTCGGCGGCTCATGCTCTCATTGGGCTGCACGCCGCAGTCGTCGGCGCCGGAAATTCTGCGGGCCAGGCAGCGCTACACCTGGCAAGGTATTGCGCATCCGTACACCTCATCGTCCGAGCGCCAAATCTGGCGAACAGCATGTCCGCCTACTTGGTCGATGCCATCTGCGCGATGCCGGTGATCAAGCTCCACGTGAATACCGAAGTGGTCGGCGCCCAGGGCGACGGGCAGCTGGAAGAGATAACGATGTGCGACCGCAGCGACGGGCAGGAAAGCCAGCTGCCATTGGCGAGTCTGTTCGTGATGATCGGTGCACGGCCTCGGACCGATTGGCTGCCGCTGGGGGTCGCGCGCGACGGACACGGCTTCCTGTTCACCGGAGCAGAGGCCGCCGCATCCGACTTGTGGACACTGTCCCGCCCGCCACAACCACACGAAACAACGATTCCCGGGCTCTTTGCCGTGGGCGACGTACGATCCGGCTCCGTCAAACGAGTGGCATCTGCCGTCGGCGAGGGGTCGGTCGTGGTCTCCGAAATTCACCAGTTCCTCTCCCGGACGCCGCAGGGCTGAGGTGACCGAGCCGATGCGTGGCGGAACACGGATGGTGATCACCGCCGTGATCTTGACGGTGCCGCTACTCGGCCTGCTGCTGTTGCTAGCGCAACCTGCTCTCGACATTCGATGGGAGCACCATCCGGCGCACTTCTGGCTGGTCTTGATCACCGCGCTGCTCTCGGCGGTACTGGCGTACGCCACCGGCGATGCAGCCGTCCGACGAGGCGATGCGCGGCTTGCTGTATGTCTCTTTGGCCTTCCTGTCCTCCGCCGGCTTTCTGGGACTCCATGCGCTGTCAACTCCTGGCGTTCTGCTCGACAAGAGCAACACCGGGTTTCTGATCGCCACACCCGTGGGCCTGGCCATCGGCTCAGTCTTCGCAGCCCTGTCGACTGCCGAATTTTCAGGCGACCGCGCCGTTCGTCACGTGCGCATCGGCAAGCGCCTGCGATGGGCGCTGCTTGGCCTCATGGTCTTGTGGGCCGTCTGGTCTCTTGCGTCGCTGCCGCCGCTTGACCGGCCGCCGAAGTTTGCGGAGCGGTTCCCGCTGTGGCTCGCCGTACCGGCCGTCCTGCTTTACGCCGGCAGTGCAGTCCGTTATGTCCAGCTATGGCGCCGTCGTCCCTCACTGATGCTGTTGGCAGTGCCGTCGGCACTCATCCTCCTCGCGGAGTCGATGGTGGCTATTGCGTTCGCCCGCAACTGGCACCTGTCGTGGTGGGAATGGCACGTGCTGATGCTCCTCGCGTTCGGCCTGGTGGCATTGAGTGCGCAGACCTCGTGGCGCGAGGAAAGGTTCGCCGAGCTTTATCTGCCGCAAACCAGTGCCGGCGACCGGGAGATCAGCGTGCTGTTTGCCGACCTGGAGGGTTTCACCTCATTCTCCGAGACCCATGAACCCGATGAAGTGGCGAGCATGCTCAATGAGTATTTCGCCGCCGCAGTCCCGGCGGTGGTTGCGCCGTACGGCGGCGATGTCGATCGCATCATCGGCGACGCGTTGATGGTGACGTTCAACAAACGGGGTGATCAACCTGATCATGCTCACCGCGCAGCCGGCGCCGGACTTGCGCTGCAGAAAGCCACCCTGGATCTCGGGAATCATCATCCTGAATGGCCGCGCTTCCGGGTGGGGATCAACTCCGGACATGTGTCGGTCAGTTTGCTGGGTGCCGAGGGCGGGCGTACTCACACGATTGTTGGCGACACGGTCAACGTCGCTTCCCGCATTGAGAGCACGGCACCTACCGGGGGAGTAGCGATCGGCCCGGACACCAAGGCCCTGCTGCAGGATGCTGTTACGACACCGATAGGCACATTGCACCTGAAGGGCAGGCAAGAGCCGCTCCAGGTGTACTTGCTGACCTCCTTATAGGAGGCATAAGCCTCTTCATAGGAGCCGTAAGCCTTTCGTGCGCGACTCGAGCGTTGTTACGCACAAGGCCACGTGTGAGCGGGCATTTAGCGATATTCAGCTTGATTCGTGGCGTTCGTGCAGAGAAACAACGATTGCTGGCCGGCGGCGTCGAGTCACGACGTTGCTTGATCAGCACTTGATCGTTGGTGATCCATATCGCTATGCATGATCAAATAGCGCAACAGATTATCTGGTTATCTCGATGAGATAACGGTTAGAGCTGTGCCGTACTAAACGCCCACAGCCGTGCTCCCTATTGGCGTGCAAGTCTGCACCGTTGAGGTGGTCCAGGATCAGCGCTGCGCGCTGCCCTCATTCGGTGCCAGTCGGGGGTTCGCGACTCATTCGTGTCCGGTTGCGCCCATCGTCATGCCCGCCTCCAGGCGTCTGAACAAGTTCCACTAAATAGGAGATCTGCTTTTTTCCGTACCTAAGGAGCCCGATGATCAAGTGGGTTGTCAGTGCAGCGCTGAGGTTTTCTCGGCTCGTGGTCGCAGCGGCCATCGGGATCCTTGGAGTCGGTGTGTACCAGCTCCACAATGCGGCCGTCGACGTCTACCCGGAGTTTGAGCCGCCAGACATCCAAATCCAGGCCGAAGCACTTGGCCTGTCGGCTCAAGAGGTCGAGCAGCTGATCACGGTGCCAATTGAGCAGGACCTGCTGAACGGCATTCCGTGGGTCGAGCACATCAGATCGCAATCGATGCCAGGTCTGTCAGCTATCGACTTGCAATTCGAGCCCGGTACAGACCTGCTGGCGGCTCGACAGCTGACGCAGGAACGGATGTCGCAAGCCAAAGCGCTGCCCAATGTGGGCACTCCGCCGATCATGATCCAGCCCAAATCTTCTACCAGTCGTGTCGCGATGGTCGCGATGCGCTCGGACAGCGTTTCGGAAATGCAGATGTCGGTTCTGGCGCGCTGGCAGATCCGGCCACGGCTAATGAGTATTCCTGGCGTCGCCAACGTGTCGATCTGGGGAATGCGAGATCGCCAGCTGCAAGTCCAGGTCGATCCGCAGCGCTTGCAATCCCGGAAGGTCACTCTCACCCAGCTCATCGAGACGACGGGCAATGCATTATGGGTTTCCCCGCTGAGCTTTGTGGAGGCTTCCACACCCGGTACGGGCGGATTCGTTGAGACTCCCAACCAGCGGCTCGGTGTTCAGCACATCCAGCCCATCAGCACGCCAGCTCAGCTTGCTAACGTCGCGGTCGAGGGCACCAAAGCCGCGCCGCTTCGGATCGGTGATGTCGCGAAGGTGACCGAGGACCACCAGCCGCTGATCGGCGACGCCAGCCTCGATGGCGCACCGTCACTGATGATGGTCGTCGAACGGTTCCCCAATGCCAACACTGCCCAGGTCAGCCACGATGTCGACGAAGCACTCGATGCGATGGCACCCGGCCTGTCCGGCATCAATTTGGATGCCAACGTCTTCCGCCCGGCCTCCTACATGACCACCGCCCTGCACCACCTCGGCCTGGCTGGCCTTATTGGCGCAGGATTGTTCCTCGTTGCAGTAGGTGTGCTCTTCATCTCATGGCGGGCCGTCTTGATCCCTGTTGTGGCTGTCCCGCTGTCACTAGCATCGGCGGCCTGGGTGCTACACCTGCGAGGTGAGACGCTCACCACGATGACGCTGCTCGGCCTTGCTGCGGCCACGGCGGTGGTGGTCGACGACGTGGTCGGTGATGTAGCCGCGCTGCGTAGCCGGCAGTTGGCGGCTGGCCCCGATCGCCCCAGCCTCAGCTCAGTCATGGGCGATCTTGTCTCGGCTCGGCGCGGACCACTGCTCGTCGGCTTGGTGATGGCGGTCCTGGTCATGGCGCCTGTCCTCGCCATCGGCGGGGTATGGAATGCCTTCACCTGGCCACTTGCCGCAACCTACGTCCTCGCGGCAGTCACCTCGCTGCTGGTAGCGCTGATCGTTACGCCCGCGCTGGCCGTTCTCCTGCTGCGTGATGGCCGGCAGGAGTTACGAGCTGGCCCGCTTGACCGGTGGATCCGCAGCGGTGCCGATCGTCTTGCCATGCCGGCGATTGCGAAGCCCGGTGTGGTCGGGCTCGTCGCCGGCGTACTGGCGATTGGCGCAATCTTGGTCGCCTGGCTGGCCCCCAGTGGACCTGTGCTTCCGACGCTGCAGGATCGCAATGTTTTGGTACGCGTACAAGGGGCGCCAGGCACCTCATTGACTGAAATGAACAGGGTCACCTCAGCCGTGGCTGGCGAGATGCGGGCCGCGCCGGGAATTGAGTCCGCCGGAGCGCACGTCGGCCGCGCGATCACATCCGATGAGATCGTCGACGTCAATGCCGGCGAGATCTGGCTCACCGTGGCGCCTGATGCTGACTACAACGCGACACTCGCCGGCATACGTGACATAGCGGTTGGTTATCCGGGCGTGCACACCAGCGTCCGGACGTATGCAGAGGACCGTGTCGCTGCAGCCCAGGACAAGGTTGGCGACGAACTGGTGGTCCGTGTCTACGGGGCTGATCTTGCCAAGCTGCGCAACACAGCCGATGACGTCGCAAGCATGATGAGCACAGTGACCGGCGTTCTCTCGCCTCGAGTGGAACCTCAGGTGACCCAGCCAACTCTGCAGATCGAGGTGAATCTCGCCGCCGCACAGCGTCACGGCCTGCGGCCGGGTGACGTACGCCGGGAAGCCACCACATTGATCTCGGGCCTGCCCGTCGGGAACCTCTATGAGGAGCAGAAGGTCTTCGATGTGGTGGTCTGGGGCGGACCCGCAATTCGGCAGAGTCTTTCTGATCTCGAGCAGCTGCGCATCGATACGCCATCGGGCACTCAGGTTCGGCTGGGCGAGGTGGCGACGGTGCGCATCGCTCCCGACCCCGCGGCGATCACTCACAACAGCGTGTCGAGAAGCCTTGACATAACGGCAGTCGTCAATGGTCGCAGCGCCGCCGATGTGTCGCAGGAAGTGACCTCACGTCTGCGCGGGATGGCCTTCCCCTACGAGTACCACGCTGAGGTGCTGGGAGATGCCGCTCAACGGCAATCCGGCCAGCTTCGGGTGGCGGCCATTGCCGCGGTCGTGGTTCTGCTCAGCTTCTTGATCTTGCAGGCAGCGACGGGGAGCTGGGGCCTGGCGGGGGCGTTGCTCCTGACGCTGCCCGTAGCCGTGGCCGGTGGCGTGTTGGTTGCGCCGCTGGTAGGCGGGGTGAGGTCGATCGGTGTCTTGGTTGCCCTCTTCGCGATCCTCGCGCTAGTCATCCGACAGGCTTTGGTCTTCGCACGCCGGGCCCGCGAACTCGGCGCTGAACCAGGGGCAAGTCCAGGCGCTGCCGTCCAGCAAGCCGTGCGAGAAGTCGCGCCAGCGGTCGTCGGTGTCGCACTCGTGACCGCGGCCATCCTGATTGCGCCCGCTGTGATGGGCACGACGGCCGGCTTGGAAGCATTCCATCCCTTCGCGGTCAGCATGCTGGCCGGTCTCGTGACGGCAACTCTCGTCTCGCTCGTCGCAGTGCCCGCTTTCTACCTGGCGATCGCTAACCGGGGCCTGTTGAAACAACAGGGGCGTCCGGCAACGACGACCCCTGCAACCGCATCTGAAACTGAGGTGAATTCATGAAGCTCCGTGGTTTGGCCGCATCACTCACGGTTCTTGCGGCGATAACGGTCGGTGCCAGCGGCTGCAGCGAGGCCGGGGCGTCGAACGAAGAAAACCCAGAGACGGCAGTCACTGTCGAGGAACCCGCCGAAGAAGGCCAGCCCGCGCGTCTTACGGTCAGCGAGCGCGCCGAACAACGGCTCGGCCTCCGTACCGAGCCGGTTCGTCCGCTGACGGGCCAGGCAGGAGGTGCGACTGAGGTCATCGCGTACTCCGCCGTGGTCTACGACGAGGACGGCAAGTCCTGGACGTTCTCGGCGCCGTCGCCGCGAACCTACATCCGGGTGCCCATCGTGATCAGCTCGATTACCGGCCAGACCGTCCAGCTCAAGAGCGGTCCGCCAGTGGGAACCCAGGTTGTGGTTGTGGGCGCGCCCGAGTTGGTGGGCGCCGAGGCCGGGATCAGCGGTGAGGAGTGATGGCCCAGCCGCTTGAGACCAAGCCGCGCCAGACCTTGATGCGCTGGATCGTTGGGACCAGCCTGAACTACCGCTTCCTCGTCGTCGCCATTGGTGCCTTGCTGATGGTCTTCGGCGTTGCCACGCTCCCATCCACGCGGGTTGATGCTTTTCCGGAGTTCGCGCCGCCACGGGTAGTCATCCAGACTGCCTGCCTCGGTCTTTCAACCTCCGATGTGGAGCAGTTGGTGACCGTGCCGCTGGAGCAGGCCCTCAACGGTGTCGAGGGCCTGGAAGATATGCGGTCCAAGTCGGTGCCGCAGCTCTCGGCGATCGAGCTGATCTTCAAACAAGGTTTCAATGAGCTGAAGGCTCGCCAGCTCGTGCAGGAGCGGATGACGGCCATAGCCGCCACTCTGCCGACCTGGGCGGCGCCGCCAGTCATGCTGGCGCCGGTGTCGGCCACTGGTCGAGCGGTCCAGATCGGGATGACATCGAAGGACCATTCCCTGATTCAGATGTCGATGTCTGCCTACTGGACGATCCGGGCTCGGCTGCTCGAGGTTCCCGGCGTGGCGAACGTCGCTCTCTGGGGAGAGCGCCTGCAGATGATGCAGGTTCAGGTCGAGCCGCCCAAGATGGAGGCGCAGCATGTTGCGCTGAACGAGGTCATGGAGGCCACGGCGGATGCGGTCGATTCTGGTCTGCTGCGGTTCTCCAGCGGTTCGATCATTGGTACGGGCGGAATGGTCGAGTCTCCTAACCAGCGGATCAATGTTCGCAATGTGCTGCCCATCATCACCCCTGATGATCTTGCGAAGGTGCCGCTGCATGTGGAGGGTGGCGGCAAAAACGTCAAGATCGGCGATGTCGCACGTGTCGTCGAAGATCATCAGCCGCTGATCGGCGATGCCGTGATCAATGACAGTCCCGGTCTGTTGCTCGTCGTCGAGAAGCTGCCCTGGGCGAACACGGTTGAGATGACCAAGGGCGTTGAGGAAGCGATCCGGTCGCTGGAACCGGGTTTGCCTGGAGTGCAGTTCGATACCACGATCTTTCAGCAGGCGAACTTCATTACCGCGTCGATTCACAACTTGACGCAGGCATTGGTGCTCGGGTTCGTGCTCGTCATCGTGATCTTGGCATTGTTCCTCTTCGAGTGGCGGGTGGCCTTGATCAGCATCCTCACCATCCCGCTGTCGCTGATGACCACGCTGCTGATCTTGTACTGGCGAGGGGAAACGATCAACACCATGACCCTCGCCGGGTTGGTGATCGCCTTGGGGGCGGTGGTGGACGACGCCATCATCGACGTCGAGAACATCGTCAGACGATTACGACAGCACCGGCTGTCGGGTGGCGGGGGCTCGACTGCGTCGGTGATCTTGAACGCCTCGCTAGAGGTACGGGGCCCGATCGTCTACGCCACCTTGATCATCGTGGCGGCGGCGGTACCAATATTCCTGCTCCAGGGACTGACCGGCGCGTTCTTCCGCCCGCTGGCGCTTTCCTACACGCTCGCGATCGTCGCCTCGCTAGTCGTCGCGCTCACCGTGACGCCAGCCTTGGCGTTGATCTTGCTTGGGCGATCCAAGATCGAGCGGCGTACGTCGCCCGTGGTGACAGTCCTGCAGCGCGGGCTACACCGCAGCCCTGTCGCGCATCGTCGTCAAGCCTCGGCGGGCGTACGCGATCTTTCTGCTGGTCACCGTCATCGGCATCGCACTGACACCGCTGCTCGGCCAGTCGTTGTTCCCCGGCTTCAAGGAACGTGACTTCTTGATCCACTGGGTGACGCAGCCTGGGACGTCCGCTGCGGAGATGCAGCGGACCACTCTCGCGGTCAGCAAGGAACTTCGCCAGATTCCAGGGGTCCGCAACTTCGGGGCTCATATCGGTCAGGCGTTCCTCGGCGAGGAGGTTGCCGGGGTCAATCTCGGTGAGAACTGGGTCAGTATCGACCCCTCGGTGGACTACGACTCGACTCTCGACAAGATCGAAGACGTCAATGACGCCTACGCCGGCCTGTTCCGGGAAACCCAGACATATCTTGACGAACGCATCGAGGAAGTGATCTCGGGCGGCAAGGAGCCGATCGTCGTTCGGGTCTATGGTCAGAACTTGTCCGTGCTACGCGAGAAGGCGGACGAGATCGAGAAGATCATGGGCACGATCGAGGGCGTCCAAGATCAGCACACCGACATCTCGACCGACGTGCCCACAACTTCAGGTCGAAGTGAATCTTGCCAAGGCTGACAAGTACGGGCTCAAGCCCGGCGACGTACGTCGCGCCGCTGCCACCCTTGTCGCCGGGGAGGAAGTTGGGGATATCTTCCGTGCCGGCAAGGCTTACGACGTGATGGTGTGGAGCACCCCACAGACGCGCGCCAGCGTCCCCGACATCCAAAACCTGAGGATCGATACGCCGTCGGGCAAAACCGTGCGGCTCGCTGACGTGGCGAAGGTGTCACTGCAACCGAGTCCGAATGCCATCGATCGCGAGGGAGACTCCCGCCGGTTAGACGTCAGCGCGACGTTCGAGGGTGACCTCGGTGGAGTCGTCGGACAGCTCGAGCAGAAGCTCAAAGACGTCAAGTTCGAGCAGGGGTATCACGCCGAGATCCTCGGCGAGTGGCAAGAGCGGGAGTCGGCTCAGCGCACTTTGCTGGTGACCGCGGTGGTCGCTGGAGCGGCGATCTTGCTACTGCTGCAAGCCTCGTTCGGCAGCTGGCGACTTGCTCTGCTGAGCTTCCTGACGCTTCCCATGGCTTTGGTGGGCGGTGTGATCGGAGCGTTCCTCGGCGGGGGAGTGGTCTCGCTCGGGTCGCTGGTCGGATTCTTCACGGTCTTCGGAATTGCCGCTCGGAACGGCATTCTGTTGATCAACCACTTCCAGCACTTGGAACGTGAGGAGGGCATGACGTTTGGGCGCGACCTGGTGGTACGCGGAGCTCGAGAACGGCTGTCTCCGATCTTGATGACATCGCTCGCGACAGGTCTGGCGTTGATCCCGCTGGTGATCTTCGGCGAACGTCCGGGTCAAGAGATCGAGCATCCGCTGGCGATCGTGATTCTCGGCGGCCTGGTGACCTCCACCTTGCTGAACCTTTTCGTCACCCCGTCCCTCTACCTGCGCTTTGGGAAGTCGCGCAAGGAGCAGGAGCCGGAAGCAGCCGTCACGGAGCCGGAGCCTCAGCCGGCGTAGGTTGCCGCGTGTCGAAGCGTCTTCGGCGCACGACACGCGGCAATATGCCGGAATCGGTTGACGAGGTTCACCGGACGGTCCAGGCTGATCTCCGGAGTGGGCTGGATTGGGCCAGCTCATATTGCTCGGCTCGGGTCGCTAGGCCTGGGCCCATCTCGGGGGAGACACTCTTGCGCAAGAAACCATTGCTCGCTGCGGCCGGTCTGGCCTGCTCGGCGCTGCTGCTCGCTACGCCGTTGTCGGCCTCAGCTACGCCGAAAGTGCCGACCCCGAAGCCTCGTCTCGGACGATCTGGCGGCACCGTTCAACATCGCCTTCAAGGGCTACAGTCCGTACGTCGCGGACGGCGGCCTGAACCAAGTCGTCCGGGTCCGGCGCGACGGCACCCTGAAGCCCATCGTCGTCCGACGCGCCCGGCACGTCGGGGCTGGCATTCTCCAAGGACGGTCGCTACCTGGCTTACACCACCACAGAGAGCGGCCCCCGGCAGAGGGCGGTGCAGCCGCCGCCGATTACTGCCAGCGGCCTAAACATCAAGAAGCGTCACAAGGCCCCGGTCTACGCGGACACCCTGGCTTACGAGCAGGCGAATAACCCGGACCAGCACGTGTCATTACGGTGTTCGCAATCCGCCCCAGTGTCTGAAGGAGGCACTCGGCGATCGGGCAAGCTATAAGGGCGCGGTGGATTCCCACGCGTACTCGGTCGCCCGGTACAAGAACAAGTGGGTGGTCGCCGACGCGGGCGGCAATGACCTGTTGTGGGTGACCAATCGCGGCAAGATCTCCACTCTGGCCGTGCTGCCGAGCCAGCCGCTCAAGATCACGCCGGAGAATGCGGCCGCCCAAGGCATCCCGACGGACTGCGCGGTCGGCCGGACGTACAAGTTCGAGGCGGTGCCGACCGACGTCGAGGTCGGCCGCGACGGCTACCTGTACGTCACCACGCTGCCAGGCGGGCCGGAAGATCCGAGTCTTGGCGCCCGCGGCAAGGTCTACCGAGTGAACCCGCACAACGGGCACATCAAACTCGTGGCCAGTGGATTCCCCGGCGCCACCAACCTCGCGCTCGGCAAGCACGGCAAGATCTTCGTGGCGGAGCTGTTCGGCGGCCAGATCTCGGTGGTCAAGCACGGCAAGGCCCACAAGTACCTCAGCCTGCCGGGCGTGGTAGCGGTGGAGACCGACCGGAGCGGCGCGCTTTGGGCGGCCACGCTGGGTAACGAGGACCCGCCGGCGCCCGGCACGTTGGTCAAGATCATCAAGGTCCGCGCCAAGCCGTAGACCCCGGGTCAGCGAGTCTAGATCGGCCGACACGTATCGCACGGCAGGGTGCGCAGCGATTCTCGCTGCGCACCTTTGCTGACGGGTGGCGTAGCGTCAGACACGACGCTGGAGGAAGGCATTTATATGTTGTCTGACATCACACCTGTCGCCACGTTGCCGACGGCCGACATGGCCAAAGCCCGCGGCTTCTATGAGGGGACGCTTGGTTTGGCGCCGCAGCGCGAAGGCATGGGCGGTGTGACCTACACCTGCGGTGACGGGACGGTGTTCGTCTACGAATCCGCGTACGCCGGCACCAATAAGGCCACGGCCGTCAGCTTCAACGTAGCGATGAGTGCATTCGACGATGAGGTCGCCGCGCTCCGCGACAAAGGCGTGTCGTTCCTGACGTTCGAAGCTGAGGGCCTGGAGTGGAACGACGGGGTGGCCTCGATGGGCGGTGTCATGAAGTCCGTCTGGTTTACCGATCCAGACGGCAACATCCTCAATATTGCCGCCGGGGACATGTAGCCAGCTGCCTGACTGTTCCTCGGTGAGGAAGGTGCGAGCCGGGCGAGCCTGGCGCAGGGTGTGGCCTTAGACTCCGCGCCATGGAGTATCGACAACTTGGCAGGAGTGGCCTGCGTGTCTCGACCGTCACTCTCGGCACGATGGGCTTTGGCGGCACTGGCTGGGCTTCACCCGTTGGCCAGATCGACGTGGAGGGCGCGCGAAAGCAGGTAGGCCTGGCCCGCGACGCCGGCGTCAATCTCTTCGACACCGCAGATGTGTACTCCAGCGGCTTGTCAGAGGAGATTTTGGGCAAGGCGCTGGGTGCCGACCGGGATGAGGTTCTCGTCGCGACCAAAGTCCGGATGCCCATGGGCGACGGGCCGAATGACGCTGGGCTGTCGCGGCACCACGTCATTCGTGGCGCCGAAGACAGTCTGCGGAGGCTGGGAACCGACTACATCGACCTCTACCAGGTGCACGAGTGGGATGGGCTGACACCCCTCGAGGAGACGCTGCAGGCACTCAATTACCTCGTGCAGTCCGGCAAGGTGCGCTACGTCGGTTGCTCCAACTACGCCGCCTGGCAGCTGATGAAAGCGCTGTGGATCGCGGACCGGGAGGGTCTGACACCGTTCGTCAGCAACCAGCTCTACTACTCGCTGCAGGCTCGCGACATCGAGAACGAGATCGTGCCGGTGGCCGTGGATCAAGGCATCGGCATCCTTGTCTGGAGTCCCATCGCCGGCGGGCTGTTGTCCGGCAAGTATCGCCGGGGCGTCGATGCACCTGCGGGCAGCCGGCATCTGACTGAGTGGAACGAGCCGCCGGTCTATGACGAGGACAAGCTCTACGACACCATCGAGGAGCTGGTGGCAATCGGTGCTGACCGCGGCGTATCCGCCGCCCAGGTCGCGCTGGCGTACACCATGGGCAAACCGGCGGTGACCTCGGTGATCGTCGGCGCTCGCACCGAGGACCAGCTGGCCGACAATCTCGCCGCCGCCGAGCTGAGCTTGTCCGATGATGAGGTTGCCCGGTTGGACGAAGTAAGTGCTCAGCCGCTGCCGTACCCGTTCTGGCACCAGGCCAAAACCGGCGGTGGTCGCCTCGGTCCAGCCGATCTCACGCTGCTGGCTCGCCACGTGCCGCGCTGAGTTGTTACGCGGCTGAAAAGTTCGGTCGTAGCCGAGCGACCAGCTCGCCGCGACTGCGTACACCGACCTTGCGGAAGATCGACTTCAAGTGATCTTGCACGGTGTTGCTGGAGATGAACAGGCGCCCGCCGATATCAGCTGTGGAATAACCCGCGATCACCTCGCTACATATCTCGCGCTCGCGAGCCGTGAGGCCGTAGGCCATCATGTAGCAGGCTCATGAGGTGATCACCACGCGCGGGTTCGATGGTCACTGCGACCTGATCTTCGTCTCCACCGATCAGCGGGCTGGCTTCGAGAACCGCCCACTGGCCGTACGCGTCGCGCAGCCGCGCCCGGAAGCTGCCTGAGCTTGAGGTGCGAGCGCCACCAGCCATCACCTGCATCATCACCAGAAAGCGACCGGGGGCAATCTGATCGAGCCGATCCTGCCATTCGCGGGCAGCCGGCGTCACAGCATTGAGCTCCCCACCCGTACCGACAACAACAATGGCCGGATGGCCCGGCATTGGGCCGGCAGCCTCCGAGCGGACGGCCAGTCTGGTCGCACTGGCGATGGTCGGCGCTACCTCGGCGAGGAAGTCGGTCTCACGGTCAGTGAAGTCGCGACCGGCTCGCACCATGCCAGCCGCGCCCCAGCACGTCCCGTCGGCGAGGAACATGACCCGCAGCTCTTGGTCGATACCCAAGGGGCGCCACACATTGTTGAGCCGGGCACTTCTCGTGCGGTCTGGTTCGGGTAAGTCGGACAACTTGGCTATCGACTCCTTGCGCCGGGCGAGAGTGGCAAATCTGTGGGGCTCGTCGATTGAATACTCCGACTCTGCGAGTCGTTGCTCATACTCCGGTGGTATCCGCGCGTCACCGCTGGTCATGGTGCTGATCACCAGCGTTTCGGGATCGATGGTTGCCCAGCAGGCCAGGTCGGTTCTGACCGTGTCCTCGATCAGGCCCATCGCAGCGGTGTGCAGATCACTGACGCCAAGCCCGGAGGCAGCCAGTGCCACGATCTCTCGGCGGGCGCGATAGGCCCGCTCGTCCCACACAAGGAGATTGTTTCACCGTTCATGCCGGTGAAGCATTCCCAGAATTCGGGGATCGACTGGATCAAGGCGGCCAACCTAGCGTCGCCCGTATGACGCATCAGGTTCAACACAGTGCGGCCGGCGAGGGCATCGAGCTCGTCGCACCCGACGCGGTCCTCACCGTCAAGATCGACGCGGGCCACACCGATGATCACTACGAACTCTTCGAGGTGGACGCGCCACGCGGGCCGACTACTCCGCTGCATCGGACCGGTTGGGCGAAGGCCTATTACGTACTGACTGGCCGCATGATCGTCCAGGTCGAGGATGAGGCTTTCGATCTTGGACCAGGATCGTCGATCACCATCCCTCCAGCGGCATTGCACACCTTCACCGTGCTGAGTCCAACCACGAAGTTCCTTGCTATATGCATGACTGGGGCAATGGGCCGGTTTCAGGCGGATCTCCACGCCTGCTGTGCCCCGTGACCGCCCGATCGAGGAGGTCGCGCAACAGCTTCAGGAAGTCCTGGCCCGCCACGATGTGATGGTTGTCGGCTTCGAGACGGCTGACCTGAAGGCTGTGCCGTGACCGTCGTCGTATGGATCTTCGCCCTGATTGCGGCGGCGCTGCACATCGTCGTCTTCGCGTGTGAGGCGTTCCTGATCGAGCGTCCCAGCGTGCATGAGGGAGTCTTCGGCCTTCCCTATGTGCCGGCCGTGCGGATGTGGGCTTTCGGCGTCGGCTTCTACAACTTGTTTCTCGGATGCGGCCTGATCGCTGGCGTGATCGCGTGGATGAGCGGCAACGAAACAGTCGGCGGGACGCTGGTGATCTACATCTGCCTCTTCATGGTTCTGAGTGGGATCGTGCTCTTCATCGCCGATCGGCTGGGGTTTGGTGGCTCAGGAGGCAAGAGCATCGTCGGCGCCTTTGGCCAGAGCCTGCCACCACTTGTCGCTCTCGTAGCCGCGCTGCTCTGATTTCGC
Source organism: uncultured Actinomycetota bacterium (assembly GCA_963845915.1). Classification (GTDB taxonomy): domain Bacteria; phylum Actinomycetota; class Actinomycetes; order Propionibacteriales; family Propionibacteriaceae; genus Microlunatus. The sequence continues at coordinate 64,598 of CAWJUB010000022.1, read as the reverse complement.
GGCGAACAGGCGGACTCGGGGCGGTGGGACGGGCACAATGTGGGCCATGGCAGGTACCAGTGATCGCGTCCGCGTCGTCCTCGTCACCGTCGCCGCGGTGGCCCAGGCTGTCTCAGGGCCCCTAACCACGCTGGCGCTCGGACCGAGCTCGAATACGGGCGCGATCTCCGACGCCAACGCGAGTCCGGTGACTCCGGCAGGTTACGCGTTCGGCGTGTGGGCCTTGATCTATGCAGCGTGCCTCGCGCTCGCTGTCTATCAGCTATTGCCTAGCCAGCAGGAGCGTACGGTCCACCGGTTGACGGGTTGGTGGCTATTTGGCGCATTCACCGCAAGCGCACTATGGGTGCCGGTCTTTGGAACCGGTGCGATCTGGCTCTCCCAGATCCTGATTGTGATCTTGGTCGTCTATCTGGTGATCGCCGCTCGAGGCTTCCTGGCAGTCGGACCGGCAGCCAACACGGCAGAGGAGATCTTGCTCCGGCTGCCGGTCATGATCTATCTCGGCTGGGCGACTGTGGCCGCGGCTGCCGGCTTTGCTACCACGTTCCGCTCCTGGGGCATGCCGGCATCAGCACGCTGGGTGAATGAGATCGGCGTCGTACTGGTCCTCAGCGCCACGATCATGTCGCTCTTCGTGGTGTCCCGGCTGGTCGCCGTCATCGGATTTCTGTTGACTGCCTGCTGGGCATTGCTCGCTGTCGCAGTAGCCACCGACTCGAATTCGGTACGCAATGCCGCGGTGATCGCGATAGTGATCATTCTGGCCGCCGTCGTCGGCCGGACCCTACGTAGCCGGAACCGCCGAGCCGTGCTGCTCGGATGAGCGATTGCTGATCGCGGGTTGGCAGCCCACTTCGCATCAGTAGCTTGCAATCCGCACTATCTGCAGGTAGTGCCAAGATCAAGTAATTGCTGCGAAGTTGACGCAGAGTCGGTCGTCAGCCTGTGACGCGATAGTGGAGATGGACCGTCCCATTGCCGAATCGGTCCTCGTCCAGCAGCTCGAGCCCCACGCGTACGCCGTCCGGCAGCGCTGGTAGTCCGCCGCCGACGATGACGGGGCAAAGGAAGAAGTGGCACTCGTCGACCAGCCCCAGCTTCAAAGCCTGGGCCGCGAGGGTTGGGCCACCGACGGTGATGTCTCGAGCAGCAGCCGCCTTCATCTGCTCAATTGCTTGAGGTTCGAACTCCCGCTCGATCCTCGTCCTTGCGGTAGCCGGGCTCTTCAGGGTTGTGGAGTAGATGATCTTGTCGGCAGCCTGCCAGATCTGCGCATAATCCTGCTCTGCTGACAGCTCGCCGTCGCCTGTTGGCGCGGTTTCCCAGTAGCGCATCACCTCATACAGCCGACGCCCGTAGAGATAAGTTCCGATCGGCCGCTCCAGGTCATTGACGAACCGATGCACTTCCTCATCGGGGGCGCTCCACTCGAAGTTGCCTTCGTCGTCGGCTACGTACCCGTCGAGCGAACTGATCGCCGTGTAGATCAACTTCGCCATCGTCATCCCCTCGACCCCGCTAGCTGCGGGCAGCCAGCGCCGCCGTCGTACTGGAACTGATCATGCGCTTGCCGACCAGTGAAAGCAGGGCGCCGACGAGTTTTCCCTTGATTCCGTAGCCGTTCCGGACTGCCGTGACCTCGACCCGGCTACCCGTACCATCGGGCATGATCGTGTAGTTCCAGCCGCTGCCAGACGCCCAAATGTTGGAGTTCAGGGTGACCGCCGAGACGGTGCCCGCCGCCGCGTCCCACGTGTAGCGCTGCCGCTCCCAGCCGACCTTGTTGCCCTCGGTGATCTCGGCCCAGCCATCGCCTTGACCATGCACCGTGAAGTTGTTGTCGTCAACGCCTGCCCAGTTCTCAGCCCTCGTAGGACTGAAATCAGTCAGCCGCTGGAGAGCTTCCTGCGGCGGAAGAGGGGAGGTGACGGAAACGTGCAGGACGGGCACAGGTCTGCTCCTCAGAGTCGGCCAAGGAAAGTGGTCGCAGACCACACGATAGCGGGCCGGATGAGGAGTTGCTGGTGACCAGTTGCCGAGAGGAGTGGGTGGTCAGACGGGCGTGAAATCGATGATCCGATACTCCGTAGCAGGCGTTTCACGCGTGGCACGGCAGGTCAACTGGGCATCGGTACGCCGGAGAGAGAGCACGTGCACCCTGACCACCAGTCGCTGTGGCTCGATCAGTAGTTCGACGAATGTCTCCGACCCGTGCCCGTGGTGCGGCCCGATGTGCCGGGTTGCACGTACGGACACATCTGAGGGCGCCAGGGGACCGTAGTGCTGGTACGCGGCGATGGCAGCCGCCTGGACCGGTGGCAGGAATCGCGCCATGCCACGCAGTCGGTCGGGGAAGACGGTGCCGGCCAGATGCGCCTCGACAGTAGCCAGCGCGCTCGCGGGATCCAGATTGCCGTAGTAGAAACCGTCGGGCAGCAGCACGACATTCGAGGCGAACCGATCACCGCCGATGTGGCTGCATTCCCAGACCAGTTCAGGCCATCGGGACCCCAGAGCAGCGGCGACCGGACGCCCACGGAGCGCGCAACATACGTCGTGTACGCCGTGTGTGCAGACGAGTACGACCGGCTGGGATCGTGCGGCGCCAACCGAGTCGCCGACGAGTGCGGTAGCGGCGTCCAGCAGGTCGTTGTCATGTCGCCACGGACCAGTGATCGTGTTGATATCCAGGCCAGCGAGTATCCAGCTGCGAGGTGCGCGCCGATCGATGCGGCCAGGGCGGCGCACCAGTAAGACACGGGTGTCAGCGCCAGCCCTTGCGAGCAAGATCGAAAGTATCTCAGGGGCTATTCCAGCACCGGCTATGGCATCGATTCGCCAGGGACCGGGATGCTCGAGGAGGAGCCAGCGGCGCGTTGGCGGAGCCGTTCCGGCCATCGGGTCCGCACGCACTCGTGCCGCGTCCGCGCAGCGGAATGGCGAATCTGACGGACTCACTCCAAGGTGACCAGGCCGGCGAGCAGCAGGCGCCGCGTCAGGTCAAGACCAAGATCACCAGCGGTCGCGGTGCCAGTGCTCAGCAGCGTCTTGAGCGGTGCCACATCGGCCTCGCTGACGGTAAGGTCGCCGGCGCGACTGCGTACCACCAAGCCCGACCGAGTGTGATCAATGGAGGCGACAACGTGGCGCCTGAGCGCGATCAGCGGAGTCGTCGGTGAGGGCCTCGGCATCCCGCAGCTGCCGGAGCGGACCTACTGGCGCCGCGCGCTGATTGCGACGGGCATCCTGCAGCATCGAGTCGGACAATTGATCAAGATCTGGATGCTCGATGGCGTCCAGCAGCGCCGCAGTGATCAATGCGATGTCGGGACGCATGGCGGTGGCATCGGCGACGTCCACTCCCAACGGCAGCGACGCGCGGATGGCCGGATTCCCCGCGAGGATTCGCATGACCTGGCTCATGACACGCTCAGCGAGCGCGAAGCGGGTCCACGCGTGAATCCCCAGTGTGAGGTGGGTGCTGACGCCGCCAAGAGCTGTCGCCGCGTGGAGATATCCGCGGGGCAGATACAGGCAGTCGCCCGGACTGAGGACGGCTTCGAGCACTGGAGGTTCCTGGGCCTGCCTCTCCACCGAGGACTTCCGGTCGTTCCAGGGTTGATCCCGTAGTGGCGATTCCAAGACGGGGGGATGAATCCGCCACTGCTTCTCTCCTTCGATCTGCAGTACGAAGACGTCGTGCACGTCGTAATGGGCACTGAAGCCTTGGTTTTGCGGAGGCGTGACGTACGCGTTGGCCTGCACCGGATGGCCGAGCTCGGCCGCTAGCCGCTGACAGAATTCGAGGATCGGCGGCCACACGCGATGCAATGCCTGCAGTACCAGCGTTGAGCCGTCGGCAAAGAGCTGGACAAGCCTGTCGTCGCTGACTTGATCTGTGATGCCTGCGCCGACGCCGCCCTGGGCCGTAAAGGCCTTGTCGGGAAGAGTCGCGCCGTTCTTGGCAACGCGGAGGAATGGGGTTCGCAGACCTCGCTGGGATACCAGTTCGTCGATCGCGTCCGCACTGAGCAATGCCCCGAACCCGCCGGGGAGATCGGCAGCTGGGGACAGCAGCGGTTGCTGTCCCCAGTACTGATCAGCAAATCGATCGCGACTGACTGCAATGAGTCGGGCGAGAACCGAGTCCTCAGCGAGCGGCGCCGCCATCTGCTCCGCCGTCCGCTCCTCTATCGGCCCCGCCATCTGCGCCACCGTCGGCTCCTCCGTCAGTTACACCCTCGACCCCGTCGGCTCCACCGTCTGCGCGACCCTCGGCTCCACCATCAGCCCCACCGTCGCGCCACCCGTCGGCTCCTCCGTCGGCTCCTCCGTCAGCTGCACCCTCGACCCCGGCGGCTCCACCGTCAGCCGGACCTCGTCGGCCCCACCATCAGCCCCACCGTCTGCGCCACCGTCCGAGCCGCTACCGGAACCCCAAGGCCTCCGCGTCAGCGCTCCGTCGGCGCCGCCATCGCGAACACCTGCGATCCCGTCCGCACCGCCGTCAGCTGGCCCCTCGAGGTCTGACACCCTCGCTGGGATCCTGTGTTGACTCGCTCATCGACCCTCCCCTACTTCGTTGTTTGCCCTATTCCGGGCCTGGGACACCGCTAAGAAACCTCGCGCCTGAATGGCGCTTTCGACATCCTGTCGCACACTTCCATATACCCGATCGTGCGGGGTCGTACGCGACCTTGTTGGGAGACGGTGTGGTTCCAAGCGCGATCGCGCCCGCGATGTTCGCGCCGCCGATCTGCAGGAGGAGCCGACGAAACGCCTCGAAGAACCGAGCTACATCTCCGCCACAGTCGTTTTGTTGGATTCGACGAAGACGCCGGCTCCCGGCGAACATCCAAGCGCGAGCCACGACGAGCGAGCTTGGCGAGCGAGGCAATCAAACTTGTGAGTAGCCGGCGACTAAGGTGCAAGGCGTGGTTGCGTCGTGGAATTCGCTTCTCAGTCATGAGGCGATCATCCAGATGGTCGGCCACGAAGCGTTCGCCAGAGCGATGGTCAATACGTCAAGTTAGGCCACGTCTACGACGTCGATGTCGATGCCGACACTCTCACTGTCAAGGGCCGAGTGCGGGGACAGTCAGGGACGATTACGCCGTCACCGTGATCTTGGCCAGCTCCCGTTCGGGGGCCATCAGCGTCTATCGCAGCCAGTGCACCTGCCCGGTCGCGTTGGATTGCAAGCATGCCGCCGCAGTCCTCATCGTCGCGCGCCATCTCGTCACCGGCACAGCTGCGGAACGACCCGAGTGGGAGCGGATTCTCGACAAGCTGCTGGCCGCCGAGCCGACCGTCCCTGCCGCCGATGTGGCTCCGCTCGCGCTGGAGTTCGGTGTTGAGCGCATTCCCGCGTTCCGGGGCTACCTCGGACGTCAGGACCTGCGGATCCGCCCTGCCCGTCGGAATCGCAGCGGCTCCTGGGTGCGCTCGGGGATCTCCTGGGACGATCTTGATTTCGTTGCCCGCTCCTACGTTCCAGAGCAGCGGGAGCTGCTGCTGCAGTTCCGGGCGGCAGCCGGCGCGAGCGCACGTTATGCCATGCCGCGCACCGCATGGCTTTCGCTTGGCACGGTCAGCAGTGCTTTTTGGGGACTGCTCGACCAAGCTGCCGCCACCGGGCTGACAATCCTTGCGGTGAAGCCGCTGCTCGGGCCTATCCGGACCGAACACCGAGCGTCGGTCGTGCTCGATGCTCAGCGCAACCCCAGCGTCGGCCTCTTGGTCGGTGCGCGGGTGCTGCTCGATGATCGCGAGCTGAAACTGTCATCGCTCGGCGTGCTTGGCGAGCCGGCCCACGGCATCTTTCACGTCGGTGAGGAGGTTGCCGGTGTTCAGGAGCTTGTCGTCGCACGACTGGATGAACTGCTCAGCAGGGAGCTACGGCAGTTTGTTGTCGATCCTCACTCGCTGCTGATTCCGGCTGAGGATGAGGCGCGGTTCTTGACCGACTTCGTGCCACGGTTGCGCCAGAAGATCAACATCACCTCTGCCGATCGATCGGTGCGACTGCCCGACTACGTCGAGCCGATCTTGGGCGTTACGGTGCACTTCCGGCCAGAGCACCGGGTACGCCTGGATTGGACGGTGCATTACGACCGCATCGGCGGCACCGAAACGTATGGGATCGACGATCCTCCGGAGCGGCAAAGCATCCGTGACCTCGGGGAGGAGCAGCGCAAGCTGGTGGCGTTGCAGCTGCCGTACGGCGAGATTCCGCAGCTCGCCAGCTCGGGCAAGGAGCGGCCGCCGCGGCCGGCCCCTCACGTGTTGCTGGACGGCCTCGCTGCCCTGACATTCGTTGAGCAGGTCCTGCCGCAGCTGGAAGGTGAAGGGGTGCGCATCATCCTGGACGGCGAGGTGCGCGAGTACCGCAAGACCACGTCTCCGCCCAGCGTCGAAGTGGCTGCTGTCGAGCGTCCGAACTCCGCTGACTGGTTCGACCTCCGCGTCAAGGTATCGATCGATGGGGAGGTGATTCCGTTCGAGGACTTGTTCGTCGCGCTGACCGAGGGGCAAGACTTCCTGATCTTGGAAACGGGAGTCTACTTCTCCCTGGACCGACCAGAATTCGTCCAGCTGCGGGAGCTCATCGAAGAGTCCAAGGCGCTGCATGATCATCATCGCCCTGAGCTGAGCATCAACCGATTCCAGGCCAGCTTGTGGGAGGACCTGACCAATCTCGGCGTCGCCATTGATCAGTCGGCTCGCTGGGAGCAGACCGTGCGCGGACTCACCGATGTCTCCATCGATCGAGGACGTCGATGTTCCAGAGACGCTGCGCGCCACGCTCCGGCCCTACCAGCTCGAGGGATACCGCTGGCTCTGGTTCCTCTGGAGTCATCACCTGGGCGGCATCTTGGCGGACGACATGGGCCTGGGCAAGACGCTCCAAGCGCTGGCGCTGATCTGCCGGGCCCGCTTGGTCTGTCCCGAGCAGCCCCCGTTTCTGGTCATCGCGCCGACCAGCGTGGTGTCGAACTGGTCCAACGAAGCAGCCAAGTTCGCACCGGATCTCCGGGTCGTCTGCCTGACCGAATCTGAGTCCAAGCGGAGTGCCTCGTCAGGTCCGGCGCTGGCCGGGGCCGATGTGGTGATCACCTCGTACGCGCTGCTCCGGATCGATAACGAGAAGCTCGCTGGGCTGGAATGGTCAGGAGTCATCCTCGACGAGGCCCAGTTCGTCAAGAACCATCGCGCCAAGACCTACCAGTGCGCCCGCCGCCTGGCGGCGCCGTTCAAGCTGGCGATCACCGGAACCCCGCTGGAAAACAGCCTGATGGATCTCTGGGCATTGCTCTCGATCGCCGCGCCCGGGCTTTTTCCTGATCCGGACCGGTTCTCGGAGTACTACCGCCGACCCATCGAGCGCAGCAAGGATGCGATTCGCCTGCGCCAGCTGCGTCGGCGCATCCGTCCTCTGATGCTGCGGCGTACCAAAGAAAGCGTCGCAACGGAGCTGCCGCCCAAGCAGGAACAGGTTGTCGAGGTCGAGCTTCATCCGAAGCATCGTCGGATCTACCAAACGCATCTGCAGCGAGAGCGCCAGAAAGTCTTGGGGCTTATCGAGGATCTCGATCGCAACCGGTTCACGGTGCTCCGCTCGCTCACCCTCTTGCGCAGGCTGAGTCTCGATGCGGCCTTGGTCGACGAGACCCAGGGCACGGTACCCGCGGCCAAGACCGATGTCCTGCTCGAGGATCTCGGCGAGCTCGTCGGCGAAGGTCACCAAGCGCTGGTGTTCAGTCAGTTCACCACGTTTCTGAGCAGAATCCGGACTCGTCTGGCCGAGGCCGAGATCCCCTACGCGTACCTGGACGGGCGTACCAGGAATCGCGAACGGGTGATCCAACGGTTTCGGGATAAGACCGCGTCGGTATTCCTCATCAGCCTGAAGGCGGGCGGTTTCGGGCTCAACCTCGCGGAGGCCGACTACTGCTTCGTACTGGATCCGTGGTGGAACCCGGCTATCGAGGCCCAGGCGGTGGATCGTACGCATCGGATCGGCCAAACCAAGACCGTGATGGTCTATCGGCTGGTGGCCAAGGACACCATCGAACAGAAGGTGATGGACCTGAAAGCTCAGAAAGAGGAGCTCTTCTCGGCGGTCGTCGGCGGCGAGGCACTGGCTGGGGCAGCTCTCACAGCAGAGGAAATCCGCGGGCTTCTCGGCAGCTAGCGATGTGCTGTAGCGTTATGCGCGCTATGCAGTGCGAAGTTACTCGGGGGCTTGCTTCGACTACTCACACATCCGCCCAATGTCCACTTTTTGACATGTCCAGAAGGTGACAAACCGGCGTATTGGGGTCGACACGATTTGGTCTCTTTCGCTAATTTCTTGCTGTGTCAGGAGTTGGTTAGCCAACAAATGACGGGCATCGCCCTTCGACAGCGTTCATCTTGAACGTTCCTCTTGGGGGAGGGAACGTCGGGGTGTGGTCGGGTGAGTGGTCTTCATGTTGCCGGTGAGGCGCGCAAAACGCGCTTCGCAGTCAGCGAGTTGAGCACTCACTGTTGGGCCCACGGCCGCTCACGCTCGGGGAATGTGCTCGTGCCTCTCGCCTCTGGTGGGAGGCACGAGTGTTTTCCAGGCAACCTCCTCGGGCGGCCTCGCAGAGCTGAGAATCCGTGAAGAGCCAAGCGCGGCAGCGCACCGCCTGCTGTGTCGAGACCTGTAGTGGTTTGGGACACTCCACCCGTGAGGATGGTTGGCCGGGAGCAGGAGTTCGCGCAACTGGTCGACATGTTGGATCGCGCCGAGATTGGGGCCGGGGGATTCGCGGTCCTGACCGGTGAGGCGGGGATCGGTAAGACACGCCTTGTCACCGAATGGGCGGCAGAGGCCCGCCGTCGTGGGTTCGTCGTACTGATGGGCCGCGCCATAGACAGCGGTGGATCGCTACGCCCAGTTGCCCAGGCGCTGATGGAGGCGGTGCGGGACCGTGCGCTGCTGGATGCTCCTGCATTGCGTCCGTTCCGCGCGGCCCTCGGTCGCGTCCTGCCAGGCATCGTCGCCGAGGAACCAATCGCTTCCACCATCGATCCGACGGTCGTACTCGGTGAGGGTGTGTTGCGGCTCCTGCGATCAGTCGGCGGATCAGGAACGCTCTTGCTGCTGGAAGATCTGCATTGGGCCGATCCGGACACGGTGGCCATGCTCGATTCCCTCGGCGGCGCCCTCAGCACCTCGCCCATCATCGTCGCCGCGACCGTACGCGACGACTCGCCTGGTTCATGGGTGGCTCGAGACTTGGCTCGGGTACCGGGTGCGATCCATGTCCGTTTGGGCCAGATCAGCTACGCGGATGCCACGGTCATGGTCGAGCAGTCGCGTCCTGATCTGACCGAAGCCCAGCGTCAGTTGGTGATTGCTCGGGCTGAGGGCGTTCCGCTCGTGATCGAGGAGCTGTTGAGCGGCACATCAGATTCGTCTCAGAGCACGGCGGCTACCGTTCCAGAGTCGTTTGCCGAGCTCGTCCATGCGCGGCTTGGCCTGCTGACCGATGAGCAGCGTCGAGTGTTGAGTGCGCTGGCGCTGATCGGTGGGGAGCCGGACTGGTCACTCGCTGCCGCCGCTACTGATCTTGACGAGCAATCGGTCTGGTCTGCGGCTCGCGCCGCGGCGGAGGCTCATCTGCTCGTCGCGGAAGAAAACCGGCTGCGCTGGCGGCACGCGCTCACCCGAGAAGCGGTGGCGGCCGTACTGCTGCCTCCTGAGCGGTCGGCTCTCGCCGTACGCGCGGCTCGGGCATTGCTGGCCCGCGGCGGAGAGGACGATGAGTCGGCTGCAGCGGACCTCTTGGCGGCTGTCGGCGACCGCGGGGCAGCGGCGGAGATCCGGCTTCGCCAGGTCGGACGCGACATGACGAAAGGGGCGATACGCAGCGCCGAACAGCGCCTGGACCAGTTGGCCGAGGAAGCTGCTCTGCCAGTCCAGGTGGCGATGGAACGCGTACGCCTCTACACGCTGATCGGCGATGCCAACCGGGCGCTCGAGGTCGGAGCTACGGCATTGGATGTCTCGACCGGCGATGATCACGCGGAGCTGTGCTTGCGGCTTGCCCGGGCAGCAATCATCGCCAGGCGCTGGAAAGAGACCGAAGAGTATGTCGGCCAGGCCGGCCGGCCGGACGACGCGCGATCCTCAGTGCTGCTCGCTGAGGCTGCTCACGGAGCCGGACGGATCGACGTCGCCGTCGAACACGCGAACCGTGCAGTCGAGCGGTCCGAGGTCGACCAGCATCCCGAAGTGTTGTGTGAGGCTCTGTGCATTGTCGGACGGCTGGCTCGGCTCAGCGATCCTGCTGCCGCCTCGGCTGCTTTCCGCCGGGCCGGTCGGGTCGCCGCGGAGTTCGGCCTTCGGCCATGGCGGGTGGAGGCCGAACTTGGGCTTGGCACGGCTGAGGCGCTGGACCAGGAGTTCTCAGCGAAGCTGGTCAGCGCGCGGGACCTGGCGCTGGACGGTGGCTTACTCCTCCAAGCCAGTGGCGCTGAGGTCATCCTCGGCGAGCAGGCATACGTGACGAACGGCACTCATGGCCTGGAAGAGCCGGCACAGCGAGTGCTCGATCTTGGAGCAGTCCTCCACTCGCCATATCTACTCGGACTCGGCGATCTGCTACTGGCACAGAGCAACGCAGTGCCCGGTCGTGAAAGGCAGATGACGGCCAAGCTGGCCGCGGTCGAGGCTCACGGAGGATTGCCCCCGGATACTTTCGCCCAGATCTGGGCAGTCCGGGCTCTGCCGCGGCTGCTGAGCCACGATCTGCCGGGAGCGTTGCTGTTGCTGGACCGCTTCGCCGAGGCTTTGATGGGCCACGCTGCGGCTGCTCCGCTGCACCAGTTCGGGCTCTGGGTGCTGGTCCGCACCATTGTCGGCGAGAACGATGCCGAGGCCCGGACAGCTCTGCGCCAATTGCCGGCGGGCCTGCGTCGGGCGAACAAGGGAGCACTGCAGTATGCCGATGCCGTCGCCGAAGGCCGCCAAGGACACCGCGATCGAGCGGAGGAGGCATTCGCTGAAGGGGAGCATTACCTGTCGCCCGTGCCGTACTGGCATCGACTGCTGAGGCTGTTCACCTGTGAGTGCGCGCTCCGCGATGGCTGGGGCGACCCGTTGAGTCAACTGAGAATCGACCTCGTCGCTCACGAGCGCAACCATGACGAGGCGCAGGCCCGGATCTGTCGGGATTTGTTGCGGCAAGCCGGGGCACCCACGAGACGGGGACGCGGTGACTCCGATGTCCCGTCGGCGCTCCGTGGCCTGGGCGTCACGAGCCGCGAGATGGACGTTTTGCGTCTTGTTGCCGGCGGCCTGTCAAATGGCGACATCGCGCAGCGGCTCTATCTTTCACCCAGGACCGTCGAGACCCACGTGTCCAGCTTGCTGGCCCGCACCGGATGCCGAAGCCGACAGGAGCTCCGTGGTTACCTCGACCGGCTAACTCCGTAATAAGCACGGATCCGTGCGCGGCGGCCAGCACCAAAACTGAAGGTCATCTGCTACCTCGGTGAAGGAGCCATGGCCATGAGTCAGCTGGACACCCCGTACGACGTGCTGGTGATCGGAGCCGGACCTTCCGGCCTCGCCACCGCTATCGCGGCGGCGCGCTATGGGGCGCATGTGCTGCTAGTCGAGCGGCACTCTGGGGTCTCGATCTTCCCGAAGGCCACCGGAATCCGAGGCCGCACGATGGAGATCATGCGCAGCTGGGGCCTGGAAGATCAGGTCCGGAGCGGAGACATGGCGTTGCCAACCACGATGGCGGTATCGGAAACGCTGGCCCAGCCGGCACAGGAGGTCTCGTTGGGCGTGCCGCCCCTCGGTTTGAGCCGCACCGTTAGCCCGACAGACCTGGTGACCGCGCCCCAGGACTATCTGGAGCCCATCCTGCTTGATCACTTCCATGAGGTTGGAGGCGAGTCGAGGTTCAGCACCGAGCTGTTGTCGTTCGGCATGGATGACGAGCTGGTTCGAGCGGAGCTACGCAGCCGCGACACCGGTGATCGCTATCAGGTGCGCGCCCGTTACATCGTGGGAGCCGATGGTCGGCGCAGTCTGGTTCGAGATCAGCTTGGTATTGAGCTTGCGCCGCTTGGTATGGAGGGTGTCCACCTCGCCGCCCTGTTCGAGGCAGATCTCGCGCCGTTGGTGAATCATCGACTCTGCGTTCTGCACGCGGTGATGAAACCGGCGGTCGAAGGCGTGTTCGTGCCGACCGGCACCGGCCGGTGGGTCTACGACATGGAATTGGAATCTGGTGTGCCGGAGGCGGCGGCCCGGTGGACGCCGGAGCGCCTTGCTGAGCGAATCCGGACGGCAGCCGGCGTGCCCGACCTCGTCATGAAGATTCAGGCCACCTTCCGTTGGGACTTCTCGGCGGCAGTGGCTACTCGCTACCAGTACGGCAGGGCCTTCTTGGTCGGTGATGCGGCGCACGGTACGACACCGCGGGGTGCGACAGGAATGAATACCGGCATCGCCGACGGTCACAACCTCGGGTGGAAGCTTGCCTGGGTGTCCCGGGGCTGGGCTCACGAGACGCTGCTGGACAGCTATCAGGACGAACGTGGCCCAGTTGGCCGGCGCAATGCGTCGAGGTCCATGGAGAGCAGGATCGGCGGCTCTGCGGAATCGTCGCTGGCCGCGGATTTCGGGGTGACATATGGCTCGACGGTCATCGCCGGCGGACAAACCGACGAGCTAGATTTCGAGGACGTCGGCCAGCGCGCGCGACCGGGCGAACGGGCACCCCATGCCTGGGTAGACGTACACGGCAAGCGCCTGTCGACGATCGATCTCTTCGACGGTCAGCCTGACGCTCATGATCGGCGCCGCTGGTGCGGCGTGGCGAGCCGGCGGCAACGATGCTGCCGTCTGGGCCGCCATTCCAGGTGTTGGCCGTCGGTACTGAGATATCCGATCCGACTGGAGAACTCCTCCAGCGCTACGGGCTTGCCGGTACGGGTGCTGTCCTGGTACGTCCGGACGGGTACGTCAGCTGGACCAGCCAGGCGGCCGAGCAGGACGCGGCCGAAATTCTCCGTGGGGCGGTCGCAAAGAGTCTCGGCGAATCGGTACCGGCAGCAGATCGGCTCGTTGCCGTCGCCTAGCCAGCCGATGTGTCAGACACCCGAGAGACCGGCGCGATGGTCCGCGTACGCGCCCCTTCGTACGCGGCCAAGATCAGGCACAGCACGTCGATCCCCTCCTTCTCGGTATGCAACGGGCGGGTGCCGGTGTGCAGACAATTCAGCAAACCGGCCGATTTCCACCGCATAGGTGTCCACGGCGTCGAAGGCGAAAGTCTCACTGGCCGATCCGCGCAGGGTCAGGGTCAGCGATCCTCCATCGCTGTGCATCGAGCCACGCTCTCCGACAATGGAGAACCGCTCGGTGCTCGGCGGAGGGTCGTACGCCCAGCTCGTCACCAGCTGGCCAACGACACCGTTGTCGAAGCGCACCAACACCTGCGCCGAGTCCTCGCCTTCCATGAAGCGCAACCGGTGCCGTGACAACAACGCGGTGGCCTCGGTTGGTGAGCCTCCTGCGAAGTGAAGCATCAGGTAGGTCGGGTGGTAGCCGGTGTCCATCAGCTCTCCGCCACCACTGGTGGCGGCCGTCGCGCGCCAGCCCATGTTCTGCGGGTCGAAGTCGTTGTAGAAGCTGTCAGTAGTGCGAACCTCGTAGACCGTGCCGAGTACGCCTTGCTCCAGCAGCTGCTTGGCCTTGGCCACCGCGGGCAGATAGAGCTGGTTGTGAGCGCACATCAACGTCACACCAGCCGCACTGACCGTCCGTTGCACCAGTTCGGCCTGCTGCACCGTGAGGCAGAGCGGCTTCTCGCAGAGAATGTGTTTGCCCGCGTCAGCCGCAGCGACGATTGCGTCGGCATGGAGGTAGTGCGGCAAGCAGATATCGACGGCGTCGAGGTCTGCCTCGGAGATCATCTGCCGAAAATCGGTGTACGCGACGGCATCGAGCTCGGCCGCCCGTCGCTGAACCGTCTCGGTCACCACATCGGCAACGGCTACCACCCTGATGGCATCGGCGTACGCCCGATAGCCCCGGATATGCGCATCCACAATGCCGCCGCCGCCGATCACACCAACCTTGATCGGGTTCACGCTGCACCGCCCGGGTAAGGCACCGTCGCGCCGCTAGCTGCCGCGCTGTTCGCGGCCGCTACGAGGCGGGTGAGCTCGACTGCGCGGGTCAGATTGTCATCGGCTCGGGTGCGGTCGCGGATATGAGTCACCCACCGGCCGAAAGCGTCTTCCTCGTCGGGAGGCACCGGACGTGACTCCCAGCTATCCGATCCGGAATTACGGATCCGAAGCTGGCGATCCGTACTCTCGTACGCGAGGCTCGCGCTGGTGCCGTGGATCTCAATGCTGAACGGGTCGCTGCTCAGGAAGCCGGTTTCGACGACCCCGATCGCCCCATCCGGATATCCGAGCGTCACAACGGCCTGGTCTTCGACCTGGCGTCGGGTGAACGAGGCGTAGGCGGCGCTCACGGTAGCCGGAAGGGCACCCAGGAATAGCTGCGTCAGGTAGACGGGATGGCAGCCAAGATCACTGAGCGCGCCGCCGACGGCAGCCTGTGGGTCATAGAAGCGGTCCGGCAGCCAGCCGGCGATCGCGCCGTCGTGAGACAGCCGAATCCGGCTGTAGGTCAGGTTGCCGAGCCGTTCCTCGCCGAGTTGATCAGCAATCGCCCGGGTGTATCCGTGATACAGCCGCGGCAAGGACACCACCAATGCGATCCCGGCTTGATCGGCAGCGGCAATGATCTCCTCGGCCTCGGCGACTGTCGGAGCGAGAAGCTTCTCGGTGAAGATGTGCTTTCCAGCCTGAACGACGCGGAGCATCAGCGCGTGGTGCGCGGTAGTCGCCGTCGTTACGGTGACCGCGTCGATGTCGTCGCGGTCGAGCAGGTCGTCGAGATCCGCAACGAAGCTCGCGCCGACCGCGTCGGCACCCGCTCGTCCCCGGGCGGCATCGTCGTCCCAGGCCGCGACGAGCTCGGTGTCCGGATGCTGCTGAGCCCGTGCCGCGTACTCCGCTGCATGCACGTGCCAGAATCCGAGAACCGCTACCTTGATCGGATCTGAGCACGAGCAATCCTTCCGGAGCGTTCAGCGCGTCGTTGTCCAGCAGGAGGAATCGTAATGGCCACCTCTCAGCGGGCGGAGCGAGCATTGAACACGCCACCGACACGCAGGAATTCGCCGACAAGGTCTTCACCGCCGCGCTCGGCACGATGGAGACCTTCAACCTTTACCTCGATGAACCCTCGATCCAGGCGGCGAACGCGAACGCTGAAGCGGCCGGCGTTGCTGATCGGACACGTTTCGTCGTCGCGGCAGGCCAGACACTGACCGAGCTTGGCCCGTTTGATGCTGCCTTCGCGTTCGAATGCATTCACGACATGCCGCGCCCTGTTGACGTACTGGCGGCGATACACCGGCCGTCCGTCCCGATGGATTGGTCGTGATCATGGACGAGGCCGTCGCCGATGAGTTCCTGCGCTCCTGGTGATCAGGTTGAACAGGCTGATGTACGGCTTCAGCACGCTGATCTGCCTTCCCGACGGCCTGTCGTCGACGCCTTCGGAGGGCACTGGCACGGTGATGCGCAGGTCGATCCTCACCGACTACGCCGAACGCGCGGGTTTCAGCTCCGTCGAGGTGTTGCCCATCGAGGACTTCGGCTTCTGGCGGTTCTACCGACTCCACCATTGAGCCGCGGCTTCTCTGGTCACGTCTGCGGGTAGCTCAAATTTCCGACCAATGCTGGGTTATAGGCCTCGAAACCGCAGGCACAAGGTCGAATTTCCGACCGTTGCGGAGTTTTCGAAATCTCAATGGCGAGAGAGTGGCTCAGTAGCGACGTACTGATCCCTGAGGTCACCAGCTGGCGGCGGGTCGCCCGCCGATGCAATAGCCAGGCTGCCAGTACGCCGCCGACTGCACCGCCGAGGTGCGCTTGCCAGCTGACCCCTGCACTGCTGGGAAAAACGCCCCAGATCAGCCCGCCGTACAACAGCAGCACCAGTACGGCCACCACAACCTGCGCTGGACGGCGGGACCAGATGCCGCGAGCCATCAAGTAGGTCAGCCAGCCAAAGATCAGGCCGCTCGCACCCAGAATGATCGTGTGCGGCGGCGTCAGGGACCAGGCCGTCAGACCCGATGTCACGATGATGATCAATGACGAGACGAGCCACCTGGCCAGCCCACTCAGCAACACGAGGAATCCCAGCACCAGGAAGGGCAGCGAGTTGCTGATCAGATGATCCCAGCCCGCGTGCAAGAACGGTGCGGTGAAGATCTCAGGCACCCCATCGATTTCCTGAGCGTGAATGCCCAGCTGGTCCAGCTCATTGCCGCTCAGCTGATCAAAGAACTCCAGCACCCACATTCCTGCGAGAAGCAGCAGCATGATCAGCAAGGCCCAGCCGGGGCCTGGCACTGAGCGTTCGACCGGGCGTTCGACCATTGTTCACCTTCTCCTGTCCCTAACCAGGTTGCTAGCCGGGCGACCATTCCCGCGCATCCAGCGTGCCTGGCTTGCCCAAATGAGGAGTCTCACAGAATGGATGTGCGACCTGGCGGGTCACCCTCTTGTCGAACTGATCCCTGATCACCCGTTGGATTCGCCTGGCGGAGGGGCGTCCCGCAACCTTACGAGGAACTCGCCACGTCCGGCGAACTCGCCAAACCATGGCCCCAGCCTGTCTCGAATTCACTGTGGAGGAGCCGCTACCAGCTGTATCACCGAAGGCGGTGGATCCTCAGTATTCGTAAGTAGCTTGACGGTTTCTCGCCAAGCATGACGAGCTTTGGACGATTGCGATGTTTACACCTTCCGAGATCGTGGCCCAGGCAGGCCAGTTCGGTGGTGCTGATCTTGCTCAGCAGCGCGGCACCCTTGCCGAACTGGCTCAGATCTGCCAGGCATGGGGTGCGGCGATCGCGACGTTGCACACGACATCGACCCGCCGCCTGCCGGCATCGCTCGCGCCGCGACCGCGAGTGTTGAGCCCACGGCGCCTGATGCCCTCGATGAGGGACGTGGCAGGGGGGTCGGGGTACGCGGCAGTCTTGGAGGCTTACGAGTCCTCCCCCGACCTCCGTGCCGCGGCAATAGAAGTTGATCAGCGCTGGACCGAGCAGCATTGGATCCACGGCAATCTGAGTGCCAGCACCGTCATGGTCGAGGAACAGCCTGCCTTGCGGGTCAGCTTCTTGGATCTGGAGAGCGGTGGCCTGGGCGATCCGGCTTGGGACCTGGCCTCCGCCGTTGACACGATCACCTGGCTATCCCCTCGATGGCATACAGTCGCGCAGCCGCTGGTGGACTACCTGATCTTGGGATACCGGCGAGCCGGCGGACCAGGTCGGCTGTATCCGGCAATTCAGGCCGTACGAGCGCTCGCCACCGCTATCTGGGTCTCGGAGTCACCGCAGGGACGGACCGGGCGAGAGGCTGAGGAAGAACTGGAACTCTGGCTGGATCGGGCGCGGGCGTACGCCGCGCGCGTCGGATGGTTGATGGCTGTCGCCTAGTGCCGTGCAAGCGACTTCGGATGCTCGGCACAGCAGCTTCAGGCCAGCACCGTTGTGCCAAGAAGACGCCCAATGAGGAAGGTTGCCCCGAGTGCGAGCGCGCCGCCGACCAGCACCCGAACAGTCGGCCGTAGCAAGGGGCTGCCGCCGAGGTACGCGCCGGCCGCGCCGGTGATCGCCAGAGCGATGAGAACTGCGACAAAGGTGGCAGAGATTCGCATCGAGGCCGGAAAGATGATCATGGCTAACACGGGCAGCAGGCCTCCGATGAGGAAGGACACCGCTGAGGTGTACGCCGCCCGCCACGGACTGACGATGTCATCTTGATCAATGTTGAGCTCCACTTCCAGGTGCGCCGCTAGAGCGTCCTTGGCCGTCAGCTCTTCAGCCACCTGACGTGCGGTCTGCGGACTCAACCCCTTGTCCTCATACAACTGGGTGAGCTCGGCCAGCTCTTGGACTGGCATCGTTGCCAGCTCGTCCTTTTCCTTGGCTATCAATGCCCGCTCGCTGTCGCGCTGGCTGCTCACCGACACGTACTCCCCAAGGGCCATGGAGATCGCACCACCAACCAGGCCAGCAACAGAGGCGGTCAGGATGGGCCCGAGCTGGGGAGTCGCGCCCGCCACCCCAACCGCAATTGCCGCAACAGAAATGATGCCGTCATTGGCGCCCAGCACACCGGCGCGCAGCCAGTTGAGCCGGTTCGCCAGACCTCCGGAATGCGGCTCGCCGGCGTGCGTCGCATCCAGCTCTTGCATGTTGCCGAGTCAAGCACGACGCCCAAGTCATCTGCCAGCGCTTACCTGTGTCTGGAGCTCTGTTCCGGGCGCACCCTCTCAATTCCGCATCCGGGCGCACCCTCTCATGCACTTCCGTCGCAACCTACGTTCACGTGGGTTTCTGACGGTCTGCATGGGTTGCTGCCTGTGCAGACCGCCAGCAACCTAGGTTTACCTAGGTTGTCGACAAGGGCGAGTGGCTGCTACCCAGAGGGAGGCCAGCAATGACGGTCGGTTATTCGGGCACACCATTGCCCCAGAAGCTGGGCATCAAACCGGGCATGTCGATGGCGGCGCTCAATGCGCCGCCCGACCTCGATGCCATTCTCGGGGAGCTGCCCGACGGCTTGACGATCACTCGGCGATTGGGCGGCCATCGCGATCTGGTGCTGATCTTCGTCACCCGCCAAGTCGACCTTGCCGCCCGCATTCCGTCCCTGACCTCCGCGATTGCGCCCAACGGCATGATCTGGGTGGCCTGGCCCAAGCGCGCGAGCAAGATCGAGACCGACATGACCGAAGATGTCATCCGGGAGATCGTGCTGCCCACTAGCCCACTGGTGGATGTCAAGGTCTGCGCGATCGACAACGTCTGGTCCGGGCTGAAGCTGGTGATCCGCAAGGAACATCGCTGAGATATCGCCTATTAGCTGAGTGGCTGTACGCGGAGCGTCACGTAGCTCGTCAGGACCTCGCTGGGATCGATCAAGACCGTACTGCTGGACACCCGCCGTGCCTCATGAACACCATGGGCCGGCCAGCTGGTGCACGGCGTCAGGCTCAGAAAGTATCCGGCCCCGTACCACGGAAAGCCGTCGCGCCGACCAGCTTCCAGTGCATACCAGACGTAGGGAAAGACACCTGCGTCCCACTCGACGTCGATCGCTAGTCGACGCGATGGTCGGCTGACTGCGATCAAGGGCTGAGAGAAATCGCTGAGGTAGGCGAGTCTGGTTTCTCCGGCGTCGGGACCTGGCAGCAGCCGCAAGTTGATCATGGTCTCGGGGCCGTGTGATCGTGGCCACGGCATCAGGTCGTCGTAGTTCGCACCTGGGCTGACGTCAGGGTCGGGGCGTACCACAGCGGCGGCGGCGTCGACGACGGTTTCCGGACCGAGCAATGCGCCCCCGAGCATCAGCTGGCTGCCCCACATGGTTTCGATCCGCTCCCGGCCCGCATTGCGTACCGTCTCACCGATCGTGATCTCGCTGTCCCGCATCGAAATGATCTTGGTGATCTCGAATGGCGCGCGGACCAGGCGGCCGGCCATCCGGACAGATGACCCGGTGAACTCCCAATCCAGCCAGGTGAGTCGAGCCTCCCCGTCATGCCCCCACTCCACGCCGTGTAGCGAGATCGAGTCACCGCCATTGGGGAACAGCGTCTGCCAGCCACCGGCGAGGCTGTCGATCATCTGGGCTTGGGACGTGCCCGGCACCGAGTGCGCCCCACGGTGCCGCAGCCCCCAGGGAGTCGACCAGAGCACCTCGGCAGCGTCAGCCCGGCGCGTCAGGGACGTGATGGTGCCA
This sequence comes from uncultured Actinomycetota bacterium, assembly GCA_963845915.1. Taxonomy (GTDB): domain Bacteria; phylum Actinomycetota; class Actinomycetes; order Propionibacteriales; family Propionibacteriaceae; genus Microlunatus. The sequence goes on along the minus strand of CAWJUB010000022.1, from coordinate 44,696 downwards.
CCCAGACCAGGGATGATCTCGGCGGTGAGCGCCTCAGTGGAGAGCCGGAGAACGTCCCAACCTCTGAAGCGCCGTTCCTCCAGCTCAGCCATGCGCTGAGCCTAGGGCGTGTCTGCTCGCTCGTTCGTCCAGGACAGCGGCGCGGCAGCCTGGACCGCGAGAGGGGTTAGTCAGGGACCTTGAGTGCCGTGACCGTCTGGTTGGAGCTGTCGCTCATCAACAGCGTTGCCTCGCTGCGTGGCATATCAAAGGCAATCGTGCCGCGTACGTGGTCTCCGGGGTGCAGCGTGCCGCTTGGCAGCATGGAGTAGCCGGCGCCTTCGATCGCCGTCTCGAACAGCCGGCCAGTCTGGTCGAACACTTGGAAGTTGTACGGGTCGTAGTCGATCGTGCCGCTGACGCAGATCAGCTCAACCTCGACCCGCAGATAACTTCCTGAGGTTGGGGGCGCCTGCCCGTAGCTGACCCACGAGTGCCTGAGCAAGATCAGCTGACCACTTCCGTCGGTGGTAGTGAATTCGATCCGGTCTCCCTGAGCGCTGACCTGGGGCAGGGGTTGCTTGCTGACGACAGGGGCGCTGACGTGGGTGTCTGCGACGTGAGCGACGTAGCTGGCTACGGCAACGACGGCCACGACAACGAAGATCACGGCCGCGGTGATGAGAGTCGGGAGACGCGACGGCCGCCCCGAGCCAAGTCCGGGAGCCCGTAACGGTGTCGGGTAGGGCCTCGCAGGCGGCGCGTTACCTGGGGCTGGCGCCCAGGGGACGAAGGACGGCCCGCTGGGCGTCGGTCCCATGCCGGTGCTTTCTGAACCGCTGGGCTCGTCCATTTCGACCACGGTAGCGCAGGATTCGCTCCCTGCCGACCCCTGGCATCTCGCCTTCTCGCTGCACGTTGTCCACAGGCCTTCTCGGTGCTGAGCTCGTTGTCCACAGATCCGCAGCAGGCCGCACGTTTTGGGCTCGCGTCCACAACCTTCCCATATGTCATCCTCACGGAAATCGGCGCACAATAAGCCGGCACGCAGGAAGCCGAAACGCAGGAAACCACTAGACCGGAAACCGGCACCGCACCGGCGCCACGACTCGCTGGAGACGCCGACTCGGCTCAAGATCCGTCGGCCAGACGACCTGCTGGCACTCATTCCCTACCTCATCGGATTTCATCCCGAAGAATCCCTGGTGGCGGTGTTCGTTCGATCGGGTCGAGTCATCCTCGCTGGCCGGTTGGATCTCACCCCGGACGCGGACGCCGATGGGCTGGCCGAATTCATCGATGCCTTGGCCAAGCGGGAGAGGGCGGAAGCACTGGCGCTTGTCGCCTATAGTGCGGACTCTTTGCCCACGAACCGGCTATTGACCCAACTCATGGATCGGCTCGTTGGCCAGGAACTGATCCATGTGTTGTATGTCGGCCACGGGCGTTGGTGGTCGCTGACCTGTGCAGACGACTGTTGCCCACTTGCCGGTACACCGCTCGATCTCACCTCTCACCCGCTCTCCGCGACAGCAGTTCTTGCCGGGCTAGCCACCCGTACCAATAGACGCGAGCTCGAGGAATCGGTGAATGGCCCCGCACGAGACGAGCTGCCACGCCTCGATGCGATGGTTGAGACCATGCTTGCGGACCGTGCAGAACTCGACGACCCCGGAGACGCGGCACGGCTACTGGCTAGCATGATCGACAAGGTTCTGGCCGACCCGAACATTCTTGATGAGGAGAGCTCCCTGCTCCTGGGTCTGCTCGTCAGGGACGTCCACCTTCGTGATCTTGCTTGGGCGCTACTGACTCCGACCAACGCTGATGATCATGTTCGATTGTGGAGTGCCGTCGTAGCGCATGTGCCGCCAACGCTGGCCGCTGCGCCACTGTGCCTGCTAGGCATGGCCGCGTGGGTGGTTGGGGCTGGCGCATTGCTGAACTGTTGCTGCGAACGATTGACCCGCGTCGACCCGGACTATTCGATGGGCCGAGTGCTCGCTGAGATCAGTGAGCAGGCCATTCCGCCAAGGCGCTGGGAGGAGATTGGGCGCGACATTCAAGACGAGTTGCGGGCGGAGTTCGCGTCGCTGTCCGGATAGCAGTCGCCGCTTCGGATCACCCGCCACCTCGGAGCAACAGCCACTAGGTTGTCTCCATGACGCGCTTCGTGGTGTGCGGCGAGACACTCATTGACCTGGTCAAGGCCGATGCGGCTGAGAGTGATTCCTTCAGTTCGACGTGGCTGGCATTGTCGGCGGGCGGGCCGATGAACTCTGCGGTCGCCCTGGGCAAGCTGGGGGGCGATACGCATTTTCTGGGCCGGATCTCCAAAGATGCTTTCGGTCGCCAGCTGCGGCAGCACATTCTCGAAGCGAACGTCAAACTTGATCTTGCTACCGAGTCGTCGCAGGCTACCTCAATCGCGGTGGTCAGTCTGGATGAGCAGGGCGTCGCCAGCTATACCTTCCACTTCCACGACACAGCCAACTTCGGCTGGCAAATCGATGATCTGCCGGAGCTAGCCAGGGATGACTGGCTGCACATCGCTTCTTTGTCGTGCATCGTGAGTCCTGGTGCGGAAGTCCTGCTCGAGTGGATGCGGGAGGTCCGGGCGGGCGTTTCCTACGACATCAATGTCCGGCCGACCGTGATCACCGATCCCGATGCGTATTGGAGCAAGGTTCAGCCCTGGCTGCGGGTGGTCGGCCGGCGTGGCGGCATCGTCAAGGCAAGTGATGAGGACATCAAGTTCCTGGCCACTGCGGCCGGAAGTGGCGCGGCCGAGGGCAGTAACGATCCTGTCGACCTCGCGGGCCTCTGGGTTGAGCAGTACGGGCTCGGGCTTGCGGTGATCACTCTCGGACCAGGTGGCGGCGTTGCGGTTGAGCCAGGTGGAAACATCACGCGCGTACCGGGCTTCCCCACCAAGGTGGTCGACACAGTCGGCGCCGGCGACACCTTCATGGCAGGCTTCCTCGATGCCCGGGTAAAGCTTGAGCTCAGCCTGGAGGCGTCCTTGGAACGCGGCGCCGCCGCCGCATCGATCGTGTGCTCCCGACGAGGAGCGCAGCCGCCGAGCTCGGCCGAGGTCGATGACCTCATCGCCGAGCGCACCTAACGTCAACGATCAGCCCTCAACGGTCAGCTCGGTGCCGTGGCTCCCGACGCGGCGGGAATGCCCGCCGCAGCAGTGAGTGCGTCCACCGCCTCATGAGCGCGCGACGGACTCGGTGCCGAGCCGTCCACCTCGGTGATGTAAAACGTGTCGATTGCCTGTCCCGCAAGTGTGCTGATGTGAGCTGATCGGATTGACAGTCGAATGTCACTCAGTGAACGGCCAAGGGTGTAGAGCAGTCCCGCACGGTCTGCTGTCCGGACCTCAACAACAGCCGCGGTCTCGCTCGCGCCGTCGGACCAGCTCCAGATACGGATTGGGCACGGCACCACTGCCGTGCGCCCGGGCCTCCCGCCGCTGCACCGAGTTCAAGATGCCAGCTTCACCGGCTTCGAGCCGGCTCAGTTGCTTGACGAGGTACGCCGTGTCCGGCAGGTCGCTTACCACCTGCTTGTCCACCCGCCAGGTGTTGACCGCCACTCCTTCCACTGTGTGGAGGACGGCGGAGCGCACCTGCACCGAATGCGAGGCAAGCAGACCGGCCGTATCACTGAACAGGCCCAGTCGATCTCGCGCCGCGATCACCAGCTGGACACCGCCCGGCTGCGGCTCAACACGGATTCTCGGCCGCCCATCGAGCTGTACGGATCGAGCTAGACCAAGATCAACGAGCTGTGTCACATCTACTCGAGTCGCCTCATCCACCAGCAACCCTTCAGCCTGGTCCGCCAGGCTGTTGATGAGCTGGGCTCGCCACGGTGACCAGGCGGCGGGGCCGGCTGCACGAGCGTCCGCTTCGGTCAGGTAACGCAGCAGGTTGAGGATGTCTGCCCGCCCCTGAACAGCCTCGACGAGGGCGTCCAGAGTGGCGGGATCGGCATGATCACGTTTTGTTGCTAGGGCGGCGAGGGTGAGGTGATGCCGCACCAGGAGCTCAACTAGCTGCGAGTCCGTCTGGTTGAGCCCGATCGCAGCGACTGCCTCGCGAGCGATCGGCGCTCCGCGTTCCGCATGGTGCACTCCAGCACCGGGCAGCTTGCCGATGTCATGGAACAGGCAGGTCAGTAACAAGATGTCAGGCCGCTCGACCCGGGTGAGGTGCTGTTTCACCTCAGCGACCGTCTGGACCAGATGCCGATCGACGGTATGACGGTGGACTGGATTGTGCTGTGGCCGCGCGCGGATCGGCTCCCAGGAAGGGATCCAGTTGCTGATGCAGCCTGCGAGATCGAGGGCCTCCCACACCGGGATGACATTGGAGCCCGAGGAAAGCAGCTCCAGCAGGGCATCGCGCGCCGAGTCAGGCCATGGCGTCGGCAGTGGACGCCCGAGCTTGCCGAGGTTGTCAGCGGTGACAGGGGAGAGGAGCAGTCCACGCTGCGCCGCGAGCGCTCCCGCTCGTAGGCCGATAAGTGGATCGCCAGCATCTGTTGTGCGGCCCAGCCCGACTTCACCGGCGTGGATGATCAACCCGTGATCAGCTTGAATGTAGTCGGGCTTGCGCTCGCGCTTGATGAAGTTCAGCACCCGCTGCTGAGGAAGCGCCTGGCGCGCGGCTCGTACGGTCAGGTCGACCGCATGCCCGATCCGGCGCGCGGCGAGACTGACGTCACGATGAAGATCATCGGTGTGGTCGTATCCCAACCGCGTGGCCACGGCCGCCGTCTCGCTGGCGATCAATCGGTCGAGGGTACGACCGGCCGCCAGATGTAGAGCGTCTCGAACATCGAGCAGCCGTTCATAGGGCTCCCGTACGCCGACGTGCGGCCGGTCAGTCAGCCAACTGGCGGCCAAAGCCCGCAGCATCGACACATCACGGAAGCCGCCACGCGCCTCTTTGAGGTCCGGCTCGAGAAGGTAGGCAGCGTCACCAAACGTCGCCAATCGCTCGTCCAGCGACGCCAGCAACTCGGGGAGTCGTTTCCGGGCATTGCCGCGCCAAGTATCCAGCAGCGCCGTACGAGCCCCTTTGACCAGCTCAGCGTCTCCGGCGATGACCCGCAGATCGAGTAGGCCGACACCGGCACTCAGTTCGCTGCCAGCGACCTCAGCACACTCCGCCGGCGTACGCACTGCATGATCAACCCGGATCCGTGCGTCCCAGAGTGGATACCACAGGTCATTCGCGAGTGTGTTGATCTTGGTCGATGCCTTGCTGTTGTGCAACAGCACGAGATCGATGTCCGACCGCGGACCGAGCTCGCGCCGAGAAAGACTCCCAACCGCGGCAAGGGCGGCCCCGCTTGCAGGGCCGCCCACGTCCGCATAAAGCTCAACCAGCGCGGACTCCACACATTCGGTGATCAAACGCCGACGATCCGGCCCCGCGGTGAATGACCACCCGGACCGGATCGCGACGTTGAGACGCTCGCTGGTTAGATCACGCTTCAGAGCGCGTCCAGCCCGCGCTCTCCGGTTCGCACGCGGACGATTTCATCCACCGGAACCGACCAGACCTTGCCGTCACCGATGCGACCGGTCCGAGCGCTCTTGACCAGGACATCGATGATGTCTTTGGCATCATCGTCGTCCACGAGCACCTCAAGTCTCACCTTGGGCACCAGGTCGACGGTGTACTCCGCCCCCCGGTAGACCTCGGTGTGGCCACGCTGACGTCCGAAGCCGCTCGCCTCGCTGACCGTCATGCCCTCGACACCAAACGATTCGAGTGCGGTCTTCACTTCGTCCAACATATGCGGCTTGATGATCGCTGTTACCAACTTCATGCCGTCACCTCCTGACCATTCTTGCTGTCTTCCTCAACCTGACTAGGTGCCTGGCCGCCGTACGACATGCCGCGGATGCCTGCACCGAGTGTGCCGAGATCGTAGCCCGTCTCGGCGTGCTCGATCTCGTCGACGCCAGTGCGCTCGTCCTCTTCGGTGACACGGAATCCAAGTGTCTTGTGCAGCAGGAATCCGATAATAAGGGTCACGATTCCGCTGTAGAACAGCACGGAGAAGGCACCGACTGCCTGGCGCCAAAGCTGGTCCAACCCGCCGCCGTAGAACAGGCCGTTGACTCCTGCCGGGGCAGCTTCGGTCGCCAGGAGTCCCACCGCGAGGGTGCCCCAGAGACCACCAAACAGGTGGACGCCGACCACGTCGAGCGAGTCGTCAAAGCCGAACTTGTATTTGAGTCCAATGGCCAGCGCACAAATCACGCCTGCCAGAGCCCCCACGATGATCGCGCCAACCGGTGAGACCGAGGAGCAGGACGGGGTGATGGCGACCAAGCCGGCGACAACGCCAGACGCGGCGCCGAGTGAGGTTGCATGGCCGTCGCGAATGCGCTCGGTGATGAGCCAGGCCAACGAGGCCGCAGCGGTGGCGACCATGGTGTTCACAAAGACCGTTGCGGCCGTCGTGCCAGCAGCGATGGCGGAACCAGCGTTGAAACCGAACCAGCCGAACCACAGCAAGCCGGCGCCGATCATGACCAGCGTCAGGTTGTGCGGCCGCATTGGATCGCGCTTCCAGCCGAGCCGCCTGCCAAGGATGATGGCAAGCGCAAGGCCGGCAACACCGGCGTTGATGTGGACAGCGGTGCCACCTGCGAAGTCGATCGCTTTGAGGTTGTTGGCGATCCAGCCTCCGGTGTGCTCACCTGAGGAGAAGTCGAAGACCCAGTGGGCGACCGGGAAGTAGACCAGGGTGCCCCAGATCACGGTGAAGATCATCCACGTGCTGAACTTTGCGCGGTCAGCGATTGCGCCGGAGATCAGAGCGACGGTGATGATCGCGAACACTGCCTGGAAGGCCACGAATGCCATTACCGGGTACACGCCGGTCTGATCGTCAAAGGAGACGGAGGTGGTGGCTCCCATCAAGCCCTTTAGACCAAGGTATTGAACCGGGTTGCCGATCAGGCCGTAGCCAATGTCGTCTCCGAAGGCAGTCGAGTAGCCCCAGAGAATCCAGATGACAGCGATCGAGGCTAGCGCCCCGAAGCTCATCATCATCATGTTGAGAACGCTCTTCGCGCGGACCATGCCGCCGTAGAAGAAGGCGAGGCCTGGTGTCATGAGCAGCACCAGCGCTGCTGACGCCAGGAGCCACGCAGTGGTCCCAGTGTCAATCTCGAATGGTGTCATTGTTGCTTCTTTCGGTGACGGGGACTGGAAACGGATAGGAAACCTCGGCGGCTGGATCCTGGACGCCGGAGGTTACGCAAAACTTTGCTAGGCCTGTGTTGCACCAAACGTGCGTTCGGTTACACCCGGGTCACAGTTGGCAAGGCAATGTGACGGCTGTGTTTCGGGCTGCTCGCGCGACTGCGCCCGGCTCCCAACGAAAGTGGTCAGAAACAGCAACAGATCCGATGAGATCTCTGTTGCCGGTGACCACTTCTGATCATCTTTGCTGCTCGGCGGCTTGTCGAGCAGCCCAGGCGGAGGCGACCATGTCATCGACGGTGTGACGCATCTTCCAGTTCAAGTCGTCGTCCGGCCAGACTCGCCGGTCGCCACGATTCGAGCGGGATCGCCGGGGCGTCGAGGTCGGACTTCCGGACGAAAGCCGATACCGGTGACCCGCTCGACGGCGTTCATGATTTCGCGAACCGAAAGACCGGTCCCGCTGCCGAGGTTGTAGACCGGCTGCAACGGCCGGCCTTCCTCAAGGGCCTTGGCAGCGGCGACATGGGAGAGCGCCAAGTCGGAGACATGGACGTAGTCACGGACCGGAGTGCCGTCGGGAGTGGGGTAGTCGTCCCCATTGATGTAGGGCACTTCTCCAGCGACAAGACGCTCGAAGATCAGCGGGAAGAGATTGTGCGGGCTGGTGTCGCGCAGGTCGTCGTATCCCGAACCCACGACGTTGAAGTATCGCAGCGAGGTATGGCGCAGTGGCGCTGCATCGGACGCCGTGGCCGTGGCTTGATCGCGGAGCAGCCACTCGCCGACCAGCTTCGATTCGCCGTACGGAGACTCCGGCCTGGTCGGATCGTCCTCGCTGACCAGGTCGCTGACTGGTGTGCCGTAGACGGCAGCGCTGGAGGAGAACACGAACCTGTTCACGCCGTGGCTGGCCATCGACTCCAGCAAGGTGATCATGCCGGTGACGTTCTGGGTGTAGGTGTGCAGCGGCCGGCTGACTGAGACACCCGCGTACTTGAAGCCGGCGAGATGCACGACGCCGGAGATGGTGTGGTCGGTGAAGATCTGGTCGAGGAGCTCGCGCTGCAGCACGCTGCCTAGATAGCTGGGGACATCGTCGCGGACAAAGCTGCGATGCCCGCTGGACAGATCATCGATCACCACGGCAGGGATGCCGTCGGAGGTGAAGGCGCGTACCACGTGGGAGCCGATGTAGCCGGCGCCGCCGGTCACCAACCAGGTCATCCGCGAGTGCTCCTCTCGATCGGCGTCCAACAAATCGGGCTCAGCGTAGCGGGGCGCGGACTCGCAAGTCGGTGATCTTGATGCCGAGCACCTGCTCGGTCGCCGTGATCGCGTCAGCAAACAGATCGTCGGCCAACACGGGATGCGGATCGAGCATGGTGACCTCGATGTCAGTGCGTTGGCCCTTGGTGATCGTTTTCCAGCTGGCGACGAGTCGTCCGTCGTGCAACACGACTGGGGAGAACAGGCCGTTGACCTTGGCCCAGACCTTCGGCAGCTGCTGCTCGGTCAAGAATCGCGTGCGATTGCGGCCGTGATAACCCACTAACAAGCCGTCGAACTCCGGCAACAGCCGCAATCCGGGATCCAAGACGCCGTCCGAAGGAGCCTCCGCAAGGTCGAGATAATCCTCATCGTCGGGGCCGCGCAGATGGATGATCTTCTGGCCGAGCTGCTGGAGCGCCTCATCGACCACGCCCAAGCCCGTGCCGAAGAAGAAGGCGAGATCGAGCCGTTGGGCCGGACCATAAGAGCCCAGGTGGATCCGCACCAGGTTCGCCAAGGATTCAGCAAAGTCGCTGTAAGGCAAGTCGGGCAAGAGACTACGAGCGCGTCGATGGTAGATGTCGGTTCGTTTCTCCCATCGGGTATCGCGAGGCCGCCGAAGCAGACCGCTATGACCCCAGATGAGGCTGTCGGAAAGCAAGTCCGGGCCGCCGGCAACCCAGTTCTCATCGCGCACAGAGAGCCAGGCACGGGCATGCGACACGATCTCGACGCGTGGCCGCCAGTCTTGCGATGCGAATGCTTCGATCTCGGCAGCCAGCTGCTCTGGGGTGATCTGCTCCAGCTTCAGCACATTGCGCAGCTGGCTCGCCCGGGTGGTGCGCGCAACAGTATCCAGCCATCCGAATTGCTCGACCACGCTGGTGTGAACAGTGCCTCGGATATTGCTGGTTTTGACCAGCTGGTGCGACTCGAACAGCGCTCGCACGGTGTCGTAACCCACACCTGGCAAGCGGGAGGAGATGGTCAGAAAGGGTGCGCGCGGCACCTGGGATTGAATTGGCCCCAGCCGTCGGAAGAGGTCCAATACCGCCTCGGGCCCACGCTCTGAGATCGCCGGGAACTGCCTGCGCAGCGTGCGCTGCCGGAGTTCATCATGGCTGAGCCGCTGCACGGCTCTGACGTTAATCGCAGACCCGACATCGAACCCCGAAAACGCATCACCCAAAACGGGAAATGCCCCGAATCCGGCCGTTTCGGCGTCACTGGAGATGCAAAATCAGGGCAGCTCCCACGAACCGGTGCGCTACCCTGAACCCATGCAACGGGTTGCCCTCCTTACGTAGCCGCGTAGGTACGCCTGCGCGGCAGCCCCTCATGCCCAGCCGGCGAGGGGTTTTTTCATGTCCAGGCGCAGCGATGCACAACCAAGGAGACGAACAAGATCATGACCGAGCAGATCGAGCGGGTCGAGGAGGCTGCTGAACGGGCGGCCACCGCCCCTCGGGAGCGGACCGGCTACGACGCCCGCGCAGCCCAGGAGCGCTGGCAGGCGTTCTGGGAGGCCGACCAGACCTTCGTCCCGGCTGATGACGGTTCGCGGGAACGCCGTTATGTGCTGGACATGTTTCCTTACCCATCGGGCGACCTGCACATGGGTCACGCGGAGGCCTTTGTGATGGGTGACGTCGTCGCCCGCTATCTGAAACTACGGGGCTACGACGTACTTCACCCGATCGGTTGGGACTCCTTCGGACTGCCGGCGGAGAATGCGGCTATCGAGCGGAACGCCCACCCGGCCGAGTGGACCTACGCCAACATCGAGACCCAGGCAACGTCATTTCGGCGCTACGGACTGAGCTTCGACTGGTCTCGTCGGCTGCATACCTCCGACCCGGAGTATTACCGCTGGACGCAATGGCTGTTCCTGCGCTTCCGGGAACGCGGTTTGGCGTACCGCAAGGCCAGCTATGTCAACTGGTGCCCCAAGGACCAGACGGTGCTGGCCAATGAGCAGGTGATCGCGGGGTTGTGCGAACGCTGCGGCTCAGTGGTCACCAAACGGTTGCTGACCCAGTGGTACTTCAAGATCACCGAATACGCCGAGCGGCTGCTGGACGATATGGATGATCTTGTCGATGGCTGGCCGGAGCGGGTACTGACCATGCAGCGCAACTGGATCGGCCGCTCCGAGGGTGCCTATGTCGATTTCATGATCGAGAATCGCGCCGAGCCGGTCAGAGTCTTCACCACCCGGCCCGACACCCTGTACGGTGCAACGTTCTTCGTCATCGCACCCGATGCGCCGCTGGCGGCTGAAGTGGTCAGTGACGAGCAGCGTGCGGCATTTGAGGACTATTTCGAGCAGACCAAGCACGAGACCGAGATCGAGCGGCAGTCCACCGAACGTCCCAAGACCGGCGTCTTTTTGGGCGTGCACGCCACGAACCCGGTGAACGGCGAGAAGATCCCGGTCTACGCCGCCGACTACGTGCTGGCCGAATACGGCACCGGCGCGATCATGGCTGTTCCGGCTCATGATCAACGCGACCTGGATTTTGCTCGCACCTTCGGGCTGCCGGTACGCGAGGTGGTTGACACCGGCGGTCCCGATCCGGTTGCGACGGGCATCGCGACGCCTGGCGACGGCACCTACATCAACTCCGACATCCTGAACGGCCTGACCGACAAGGTCGCCGGCGTCCGCAAGATCATCGAGCAGCTGGAGGCCGAGGGCGTCGGCGAGGGAGCCGTCACCTATCGGCTGCGGGACTGGCTGCTGAGCCGGCAACGCTATTGGGGCTGCCCGATACCGATCATCCACTGCGAGCGATGTGGGGAGGTGCCGGTGCCCGATGATCAACTGCCTGTTGAGCTGCCCTACTTGGCGGGCACCGATCTCGCCCCCAAAGGAACCTCACCGCTGGCGGCGGCAACCGACTGGGTCAATGTCGACTGCCCGGAATGTGGCGGACCGGCGAAGCGCGACACCGACACGATGGACACCTTCGTCGATTCCTCGTGGTACTTCTTCCGTTACTGCTCGCCCGGTGATGAGAAGGCGCCGTTCAATCCGGAGGATGTACGCCGCTGGATGCCAGTGACCCAATATGTCGGCGGTGTCGAGCATGCCATTCTGCATCTGCTGTACATGCGGTTCTTCACCAAAGTGCTGTGTGACATGGGCATGGTCGACTTCGAGGAGCCGATGCGCCGGTTGCTGAATCAAGGCCAGGTGATCAACCAGGGCCGGGCGATGAGCAAATCGCTGGGCAACGGGGTCGACCTGGGCGTACAGATCGATGCGTTCGGGGTTGATGCCGTACGGCTGACCGTGGTCTTTGCCGGACCACCCGAGGAGGACATCGACTGGGCCGATGTCTCGCCTGCTGGTTCGTTGAAGTTCCTGCAGCGCGCGTACCGGCTGGCCGACCAGGTGACCAGCGAGCCGGGCGCCCCGGCCAGCGCTGGTGATCTGGAGCTACGCAGGGAGACTCATCGACTGCTGGCCGACATCGACTCAGCCATTGCTCGGCAACGGTTCAATGTGGCCGTTGCGCGAGTCATGGAGCTGGTCAATGCCACCCGCAAGGTGATGGACGGTTCCGCCGGTCCAGCCGACCCCGCTGTTCGCGAGGCCGCCGAGGTGATCACCATCGCCCTGAGCTTGGTAGCGCCCTACGTCGCCGAGGAGATGTGGGAACGGCTAGGCCACGCTCCGTCGGTCGCGAGTGCGACGTGGCCGACGGTTGACCCCGCCCTGCTGGTGACTCAATCGGTGACCTGTGTCGTGCAGGTGCAAGGCAAGGTACGCGGCAGGCTGGAGGTACCGCCAGGAATCAGCGAGGACGAGTTGCGCACCCGTGCCTTGGCCGATGAATCAGTCGTACGCGCACTAGGCGGCCGAGAGATCACCAAGGTGATCATTCGTGCGCCCAAGCTGGTCAGCATCGTCGCGCGTTAGCTGGGATTGTCCGCGGGGCAACTCGGCCGGCTTCTCGCGCGCGAAACCGGTCAGAGGCAACACCAAATCGGGCGCGGCGGCTGTTGTTGCTGACCACTTTCCTGAGAACTAGAGCTCATGATTCCGCGCCTGCAAGAGTCGCGAACAGGCCACGGTGGTCGGTGCCGGTGATCGCGAAGCTGGTCACCGAAGTTGCCGTGAGCTCTTTGTTGATCATGACGTGATCGATCGGCAGTAGCGGTGGGAACGGTTCGTCAGCCGGATAGGTCGGCAGCCAGCCCGCGCCGGCGACATCGGTGGCGCTCTTCAGGCCAAGACGTCGCAAGGCCTGCATCGGTCCATGATCATCGACTGCATTGAAATCGCCGGCGACGACCAATGGCTGGTCGAGGTTGTCACTGACCGCCTCGTTGAGCAGCTGATGCTCAGCACTCCAACGATCGCCACCGCAGTAGGGGTTGCACGGATGCACAGCCATCAGCCGAATGCTTCCTACGTCGGGGACGCGCACCGTCGTCTCCCATTGTTGGAAAGACGTATTGCCGATCAGCTTGCTCTGCCTCAGCGGGAAGCGCGAATAGACCGCGGTGTTGGTGAAGCCGTCCTTCGGATCGCCCAGCGAGTAGGGGAAACGCTCGTCCCAGCCGAATGGCTTCAAGTCCTGCAAAGCGCTGGGGGTGGCCTCGACCAAGATCACGATGTCGGCCCGCTCGGCACGTTGAGCGACTTTCCGGGAGTCCGCGCCACCGTTGTACATGTTCAGGCTCATCAATCGGAATTTCGGAGTATTGGCGGCTCGATGATCATTGACAAACAGCGGGCCCAGCCACGCCAGGTGGCACAGCGTAAGCAGGGCGACGGCGATAGTGATCACAGCGATCGCGAGCCGATGTCGCGCCCGCACCAGCACGATCAACAGGCAGCCGAGCGCGATCAGGTAGCCGAGTAGCCCGTAGGCGATGAAGGCCGCCAATCGCGCGGTTTGGTCGTCGGCCGGAGGGAACACCCGCATGAGGGTGGCGGCGATCGCGGGCAGCAAAGCGAGTGCCGCGATGGTGCAGAGCAGACCCTGAAAGCGTGGCCGCGATGGTCGAGTGTCCCAGGCCGCGGCTATAGGTGGGGTCCCAGGGCGGCGCGATGCGCTTATGGTCACCGCGCCAGAATGCCTGGCCGACGCAAGCCAGGACCTGATCGACACGAAGAGCAGTGTCTCGCTATCGGCTTCGCCGTGGTGCGTGTGGGTTCCGTCGCGCCATCTGGATTAACTGAGGATGCGGCGGAAACTCAGATTTTGTTCGCTCGCCGGTCTCATTCCAGCCCAGGGCACGGTAGAACGCACGTGCTGTGTGATTGTTGGTGAGCACCCAGCAAAATGCGTCCCGGGCGCCGCCGGCGTAGATCTCCATGCACGCAAACTCCAGCAAGGTCGAACCGTAGCCGCGACGCGTGTGATCAGGAACTACGCCGAGGTGGTGCACAGTCTCTGAGTCGAAAGCCACATAGCCCACGGGGCTCTCCCGCACCTCGAGAAGGTAAGTATGGGTCAGCCTGCTGCTCAGTAGCTGTCGCCAGCGCTGGGCAATCGCGTTGACCGGATAGGGATACTGCTGGGGCGGGAAGATGTGGGCCAACGCGTCTTCGCTCGCTGCGCGTTCCAGCCGGGCCAGCAGTCCGCTCTCGCCGGGGCGAGCGCGCCGGATGCGTACTCCGCTCTCCTCGTTCTCGACCGGGGGATCGTGCAGATCCAAGATGTCGAGTAGCTCGTCGGCGATCTGGTCTGCCCGCGTGAGTCGCCCCCGCCGGCTCGCGAGGTTGGACTTCTGTACGCACCATGCCTCGGCGGACTCGTCCTCGGTAGCCGATGAGTAGGCCGTTCTCGCCCGGAGCGACCACGGTGACGTCGTCCCACTCGAATATGTAGCGGCGGAATGGGTTGATGATCTCGACGGTTTGATCACTGACCCGCAGCCGCGGATGGAAACCGAAGCGCCAGACGTACAGCAAGGCCAGCACGGTGAGCACGATCAGCAGCGCAGGCAGCCAAGGCGAGCTGCCGTTCCGGTAGATCAGGTACGCCAAGACGGGGATAACGATCCCGGCTGCCACGGCGAAGATCGATATCAGAACCAGCGTCACCGGCCCAGCGCGCCATACGCGAAGTTCCTCCTCAGGCATTGGGTTTGCGTTGTCCTCCGGCAACGGGCGGGGGCGATTCCCCGAGGTCTGCAATCGGCTGTGTCCCTCGTCCTACGCTGAGCAGATGCCTGGCGTCGCAATGGTGACTGACTCTACGTCATCCCTCGACCCAGCCGACGCTGTCCGCGCGGACATCTCGATCATTCCATTGCAGGTCGTCATCGACGATCTCAGCCGTCCAGAATCGGACGTCCGGCCACTAGAGGTCGCCGGCGCATTACGTGCCGGTAGGCGGGTGAGCACGTCGCGACCTACGCCCGACGTGATTGGACACACGTACGCGGAGTTGGAGGCGGCCGGATACGACGCCATCGTGTCGGTCCACCTCAGTAGCAAGATCTCGGGCACCTATGGTGCGGCACAGGTTGCCGCGGCATCGGTGCACATTCCGATCATCGTCGTCGACAGCATGACCCTGGCGATGGCAGTCGGCTTTGCCGTCCTGACCGGAGCTGAGGTGGCTCGTGCTGGCGCGGCTCCGGCGGAGATCGTCGCACAGGTACGCCGCCGCGCAGCCGCCGCGACCACGTACTTCTACGTCGACAGCTTGGAGTACCTGCGACGTGGCGGCCGGATCGGAACTGCCGCGGCAATGCTGGGTTCGGCGCTGGCAGTGAAGCCGCTGCTCACCGTTACTGACGGCGAGATCCGACCGTACGAGCGGGTCAGGACGGAGTCGAAGGCGCTGGCCAGACTGGAGGAGCTGAGCCTGGATGCGTTAGCCCGGGCGGCGAGCAACGGTGCCGTGGATGTTGCCGTCCATCATCTCGACAATCCAGATGGCGCACGTCGGCTCGTCGAGCGGCTCCAAGATCGGGTACTGACCGGAAGCGTCGTGATCTCAGAGGTCAGCGCCGTCCTCGGCGTGCATGTCGGCCCCGGCACCGTAGGAATCGTCGTGTCACCGCGGGTCTAAGCGGACTCGGCCGCAACGCCGGTTGTCCCCAAGGCAGAGGCTGCTCGGAGCGTTGTCCACAGATCGCGGAGCGCGCGCACGGAGCCTGGTCGGCGTCCTTAGCTTCCGGACATGGGACATCGACCGAAGGCGGATGTTGAGCTGGCCCGGCTGATCAGCGATCGTCTGGCGCTGGTGCTTGCCGAGCGGCCGCCACGTAGGGCGCGTGATCCAGGACCAGTGCCGGCTGAGGTGTCAGGGAAGCCTGACACGAGGTCGACCGTGGGAAGGCCGGGCCATGAGGATACCCAGACCGCCGATGAGCTCCTCCTGTCAGTCGACGCGCCGGAGCTGCCCAAGCAGCGGTTCGGTCGCATGCACGTCGGCGTCATCAGCATGTTGCTGGTGCTCGGTTTGATCACGGCCGGATGGATGTTGCTGCGTGCTCGGCCTGTTGCAGTGGCCAGTCCCGGCGGTGTCGTCACGCTGAGCATGCCAACGGCCACTGCCGTGTCGCCAACACCCTCGACCAGCAAGAGCGATGCAAAGATCGTTGTCCACGTCCTCGGAGCGGTCCGTCATCCGGGCCTGGTCAGGTTGAAGGACAGCTCACGAGTCCAGGATGCGATCGATGCTGCCGGCGGCCTCACTCATCGAGCTGATCCGGGGGAGCTGAACCTCGCCCAAGTGCTGGCCGACGGTCAGCAGGTGGTGATCGGTACCGCGGGTGACCCGGCGGGGGAAGTGCGAGACCAGCCTGGGTCGGCTACGGGTGGTGGCTCGTCCGCGACCGGAGCGGTCGATCTGAACCGTGCCAATCAATCGCAGCTAGAAGAGCTGCCTGGAGTCGGGCCGGTCACTGCCCAGGCGATTCTCACCTGGCGGCAGCAACACGGACGGTTCAGCCGGATCGAGGAATTACAGGAGGTTGATGGCATCGGACCCAAGACGTACGCCCAAATCGCCCCACACGTGCGAGTGTGAAAGCCCGGCTACGGCGCCTTATGGCGGCCGGGCGCAGCAGCGTCGGGCGACTGACGGCTCGTCACCCGGTAGATCGGCAGTCTGCCGCCGTACCGCCTGCAGGCCGTACGGTACGCGCGCCCTCGGCGGATGTGCGGGCAGTACCCCTGGCGGCCGGGGCCTGGGCAGCCGCATGGCTGGGAACCTGGGGATCCTCGGCGGGGATTGCCGCAGCCGCGGCGGCCGGGGTGATTGTGCTCGCGGCGGCGGTGCTGCGACGCTCAGCGCTGCTGTTGACAGTTGGCCTGGTCATTGCCGTGCTGCTCGGCGCTGGCCTCGTCAATGTGCACCGCCTCCGGCATGGACCTGTCGCGGCGCTGGCGACGCACCGGGCGATCGTGTCGGCCGAGCTGGAGATTCGTGCTGACCCTCATCGGGTGGCCGGGACGGGACCGAGGTCCGGCGCCGCCGTCATGAAGACCGCAACCGTACGCGTTGAGGGCCGAGGCGGCATCTGGCTGGTCCGAGCTCCGCTCCTCCTCGTCGTCAGTGGCCCAAACGTTGAGGAGTGGTTTCACATCTCGGTCGGTAGTCGAGTCCTTGTGGAGGGTCGCTTGGAGACACCGGATCGAGGTTCGGACGTGGCAGCCGTGATACGGGTGCGTGGCTCACCAGTCGTCGTCGGGGCGCCTTCGCCTGGCCTTCGGCTGGTGGAACGGGTTCGCGAGGGATTGCGACAAGCTGTTGTGGATCGTCGCCCAGAGCCGCGAGCGCTGGTGCCTGCCCTCGTTCTTGGCGACACCTCCGGACTTCGCCCGCGAGCTGACCGAGGATTTCGTTTCCACTGGGTTGACCCATCTCACTGCCGTCTCGGGCGCCAACCTCACGCTGCTGTTGGCCTTCTTGCTGACTATGGCGCGCTGGGCTGGCGTACGCGGGTGGTGGCTACGTCTGGTCGGGCTGGCCGGAGTGATCATTTTCATCGCACTCTGTCGCACTGAGCCGAGTGTGCTGCGGGCCGCGGCGATGGGGCTGGTGGCCTTGGCCGCACTTGGCTCCGGCAGCCGGACCGCTGGCGTCCGGAACCTTGCCGTTGCCACGATGATCTTGCTGCTGGTGGATCCGTTTCTCAGCAGGTCAATCGGCTTTGCACTGTCCGTCCTGGCCTGCGCGGGCATCGTCTGGTGGTCCCGGCGCTGGACGATGATCATCAATCAGTGGCTGCCGCACATCATTGCGGAGTCAATTGCGGTACCGCTGGCAGCCCAACTGGCCACGACGCCGCTGGTGGCGGCGATCTCGGGGCGAGTGAGCATCTCCGGTCTCGCGGCCAACGCGCTGGCCGGCCCGTTCGTGGGTCCTGCGACGGTGCTGGGCTTTGCCGCGGCTGGCGTCTCGCTGCTCAACGTGACACTGGCTGCCGTGTGCGGCTTCGGCGCCGCCTGGTGCGCTCAGATGATCATTTGGATCGCCAGGATTGGTTCCCGATTGCCCGGCTCCGAATGGCACCTGCCGGTAACGCCGCTGACCCTGACGTGGCTGGCCATCAGCTCGGTGATCTTTGGTCTCTTCATGGCCTATCTGCTGGCGCGACCATGGCTCGTCCTGCCGCTTGTCGGTATCATGATCATCTGTCTGTGTGGGACTCCACGTCAGCCGGGCTGGCCTCCTCGCGACTGGGTCTTGGTCGTCTGCGACGTCGGTCAAGGCGACGGGATCGTGGTGCGCACGGCCCGCGACAGCGCGGTCGTGGTGGACACCGGCCCCGCTCCCGCCGCAATGCGAGGGTGTCTGGACCGACTTGACGTCGCCCGGGTACCGCTGTTGATCATCACGCACTTTCATGCCGATCATGTCGACGGCCTGATGGGCGTCCTGCAGCACCGTCGGATCGGTCAATTGTGGGTCAGCCCACTGGCCCCGCCGGGACCGCTGTCCACCCTGATCACTCAGCAGGCCGCCCAGCGCGGCGTTCCGGTCTACGCGCCGCCCCGCGGTACCAGCGCCAGTGTTGGAGCCGCGGAGCTGCAGGTGTTGGGCCCTGTGGACCATCTGGCTTTCGGTCAGGATGAGTCCTCCATGCAGAACGACAGCAGCCTGGTGATCATGGTCACGGTCGCCCGGCTGCGGGTGTTGCTGACCGGTGACGTCGAACCACCCGGCCAGCAGGCGATCGTCGACACCGGGGCCGATCTGCACGCCGACGTCCTCAAGATTCCGCACCACGGTTCGGCGCAGCAGGATCCCGACTTCATCGCGGCGACGCACGCCCGTCTCGCGATCGCAAGTGCTGGTGTCGACAACGACTACGGTCACCCAGCGCCGCGTACGCTGCAGCTGGTCCGGTCGCTGGGCATGACCGTGCTCAGTACCGATCAGGACGGGTCGGTCGCAGTTCGGATGTCTCGCAGTGGTCTCGCCGCGATGAAACAGCGATGAAACAGCGATGACTTAGGAGATCGCAACGGGAAATCGGAGCGGTCCGCGCAGCGTGGTACCGGGTCGCATCGTGATCGGCGCAGTCTGGCGGATTTTCGGGAACCGCTCGGCGAGAGCACGGAATGCCTGGCTCAGCTCCAGCCGCGCGAGCGGCGAGCCGAGGCAATAGTGAATGCCGCCCGAGAAGGCCAGATGCTCGGCAGGGGACTCCCGCGCAATGTCGAAACGGTTGGGTTCGGGATAGACATCGGGGTCCCGATTCGCCGCGGCCAACAAGGTGATCACCCACTGGTTCCTGGCAACCAGCACCTCACCGACCTGCACCGGCTGATGCGCCACGCGCGCTGTCAGCTGCACTGGAGGATCGAAGCGGAGCACCTCCTCAGCGACCGCCGGTGCGCGACTGGGATCGGCTACCAACGTCTCCCATTGCTCGCGGTCGGCCAACAGCCAGCGCATGCCACTACCGATCGCATTGACGGTCGTCTCGAATCCGGCGATCAGCAGCAGCCGCACCAGAGCCGACAACTCCGACACCGTGATCGCCCGGCCCTGCTCGGCCACGAGCGCCGACACCAGATCATCGCCGGGTTCGGACGCACGGTGTTCGAGTAATTCGGTGAAGGTGACCCGCAGCTCAGCATCCGCGGCGGCGAGCGTCCGAGCTTGTCCGAGCGACCAGATGCCGTCCAGCGCCCTGGCGATCGTCGAGCCTAACCGCCGGAACCTCTCCGGATCGTTGGGCAGCCCAAGCAGGTGTGTCATCACGGCAATCGGCAGTGGTGAGGCGAACGATGTCATGACGTCGAACTCGCGATCGCGTTCGCACTGGTCAAGCAACCGCTGGATCGCCTGATCGACCAAAGCGGCATAGCCAGCCATGCGCCTCGGCGTAAACGCTGGTGCGGCGAGTCGGCGGATTCGCGTGTGATCGGGCGGATTGAGCTCGAGCAAGGAAAGGTCGAGGCCAGCTTGATTGGCTAGGTCTTCGCTGCCGTCCTCAGGACTGGGGCCGAACTGCCGGTTCCGCAGGACCTCGTTGCACAGTCGATGGCTCGTGGTGGTGTAGTTGCCAAGCCGCGTCGGCAACATAGGACCGCGAGAACGCATTTCCTCGTAGATGTCGTACGGGTCGGTATGGCCGTTAGGCAGGTTGAGCCGGCTGAACAGGTCACCGCGTACGTGCGCCCAGTAGAGGATCCGCGCTCGCTCTCGATACATCCCGGCGAGGAACTTGGCTGCCTGGAGCGTCTTCGTCGCGGTCCCCATCTAGCCAGCTTGCCTCCCGCAATCAACGTGGCCCGGTGGCGGGATTGATTTGTACGAGCTGTCCCTGGCAAGCGGCGACGACCTCGGGGGCCACCTCGCCTTGCGTGATATGGCCCGCGGCCGGATTGTCACCGCCCGGCACGTTCGCGAACCGTACGCCCAACGGCGGACCGTTCTTGCAGGGAAACTGCCAGAGCTCGGCGCTGTCAGTGAGGCCGATACCCAGCAGGTTGTTGGTGTTGCCGTCGAACCGGTTAGTTCCAGCGACGACCAGGACATCGCCGTACTGCGCGGCGACGATGCGCCCGGAGATCCTGGCTCCATCGGGTGTGTGGGCGATGACGGGCGAGAGCGAGACAGGCAGCGTGTGGGTTGAGAGCTGCTGGTAACCGGAGAAGGCTGTCACTGTCCGACACGAGAAGCCCGTGATCACCAGCGTTTTCGCCGGTTCTGCCTGCTGGGAGACGGTGGTGGGCTGATCGAGGATCCACGAGCCACAGGTGAAGTGCACCTCCTCAGCTGGACTGGCGTAGGTCAATTCCGTCACCCGCTTGCTGGCCTGTGTGGTTGCTGGCCAGCCGATCGCGGCGGTGATGATCAAGATGCCGACCACGATCAGACCTCGTCCGATAAACGCCATCTCGCGGCGTGGCGGCCACGCCTGGTACGCCACCCAAACGGCTACCCCGACCAATAGGCCAGTGAGGTAGAGCAAGACCGTGCTGGACGTCCACAGTGCGGCCCCGCTCAATGCCACCGTGTTGCTTTGCAGCCTCGCACCGGCCTCGCGCAACTCGGGAGCGAAAAGCCAGCGTCCGACCGCCGCCGGGGCGGCCGCAACTACTGCATACACGGCGAGGAGAGGCAGACCGCTGTGCCAGGTCTTCGGCGGCAGCGGGCCCAGGTTGTCGAGGAATCCGTGTAGCGCCGCATAGCCGGCGCTGAAGACCCATGTGATCAACAGCAAAACGCCGACTATCGAGGAGGATAGGGTCCCGCTCACCGCGAGCCCGATGATGATGGTCAGCGCAGCTACCAGACCAAGTGCGGCGGGGGCGAGCATCGCGGTCCGACCGAGCCAGTGGCGGGTACGAGACAACCAGAAGAGCGCAAACGCACACACCAGCAGCACAAGGGCCGGTAGGCCCCATTGACCGTTCTGAGCCTGGACCTGAGGCTGCCCAGTCGCTCGTCAAAGCAACGGAGGCCAGCGGAGCGAGCTGGGTGAGCCACAACTCGTGTGCCGGAAAGTGGCTGACTTCAGGAATCCAATACACGATGAAGAAGACCCATTGGGCGCCGAGGGAAATCACCAACGGGATGGTCGCAGCCTGCCGGATCTTTCGAGAGACTTCCGCCCGCTCGGGAGACTTCGGTCCGAGCGACCCCACGTCCGGTCGCGCCGCCTGCGGATTGGTGTAGGCGATCTTGCTCACGACGGGGCGCCGCTCAGACTCATGTGATCAGCCCGTCGTGTCCGCCGCCACGAATTCGACACGCTCATGTGGGACCAGTCGGCGTAGCGCCTCTCGATCGGACTGGGAGCCAACTGACAGGCCTCGAGCCCGCTCCTCGGCCGATCGCAGCGCTTGATCAACGCCAACCCGCAGCACCGAGTCGTCCTCCAGCGACCTGACCCAGACAAGGCGGCCGGGGCTGCCGTCGACCTGCTTGAACCAGGCACGAACCAGGTCCTCGTAGGAGTCAGCCACCGCGGCAACGAAATGCACGCCCCGGTCCTCGAAGTAGTCGCCAAAGGTTTCTCGCAACCGGCTGCCCTCGTAGGCCCCGGGCTCGCGGTTTACCACGGCTACGACTGTGGCCGAATTGCCTACTTTCGCACCGGCAATGCCGCGCAGCTCCGGTTCGGCGAACTGCCGCCACATGCGCCGTAAACGGGCATCCATGGTCAGTTCCATGACGGTTGATCTCGAACTCATGGACGGAGGCGGCGTCGGCAGCGCTCGCAACGACGGCGATGCAGGCACGATCCTCGGAGACTTGGTCTGTGGAATGGGGACGGAAATAGGACCCTCTTTGGGCCACGCAATTTCACGAACATCGAAATTACGGCGTACCAGAGTGCCGTTGGCAAAGGTTCGAGGCAGCCACTGCTCAGCAAGCTCTTGTTGCACCGTGGAGCGGCGCAAGTCAGCGAGCCGATTCATCTTCACCGCCGCGTGCATTCCCATTGCCACGTCGGTCTCGACCCGCTGTAGCAAGTAGGCCTCGAGGTCGGTCCCGTGCTCTGCTGCCAGGCCGGCCACGGAGCCGTACCTGTCCCGATCGCTCAACTGGACGGTCACTCGTACGGTGCAGCGCTCGATGTTATGGCCGTCCATCGTGACGAGGTGATCGACCGTGACGTCAAGCTCAACGGGCGAGGTGTTGACGGCAAGCACCCGAACAGGGCGAAGCGAGGGAAGCAGGCCCGGCGTCAAGTATTCGCCGGGGAACTTGAGTCGCGGCGCGCTGTCCTGCTCGAACAGAACAGCGATGGTGTTCGGCTGGACGGTCACCATGCGGTCCAAGGGATGAGGCTCGCCGGTGAGCTTCATACCGAGCGCCGGCACTTCAGCGAGCGCCGTCTCCGGCTCGCTGGGAGTAGTCGACGACTGCCGATCAGTAACGACCCGACCGAACAGGGAGGTCCACAATTTGCCGACCACCGACACCCCTTTCACCTTGTACCTAGTGTCTCGCTCATGTATATCAACACCAATCCGAGCGACACGCGAATCTGATTTGTGTTGCGACACGGAACATGCGCACACCGGATTCTGGACTGGGCTGCTTGAGTTGCGTTCGGTATGAACCGGTGTCGGTTGAGGCTGGCATGCTGTGAGCGTGGCGGCAGCGAAATCCCCTTTCGGTCGGCTGATTCTGGTCAGCGGGCCCGAGGGGCTTTTGATTGATCGTGCCGTTGCAGACCTGTGTCTACAGATGCGATCTGAGGCTCCCGAGGTCGAAATCTCCGAAATCGAAGCAGCGCGGCTCGATCGAGGCACGCTTGTTGAGATCACTGGGCCCTCGTTGTTTTCCAGCCGTCGGGCTGCCGTCATCTACGAGCTGGAGAATGTGAGTCCCGATTTGGGTCAAGATCTGGTTGACCTTGCCACCGAGAAGCTGTCCGATCTTGCCATCATCCTCGTGCATGGCGGCGGTGCGAAAGGCAAAGGTTTAGTCGACAAGGTCAAGTCAGCTGGCGCCGATGTCATCGAATGCGCGGCTGTCAAGACGTGGGAACTGCCACAGTTCGTCTCGGCAGAGGTAAAGCAAGCCGGCAGCTCCATCGAGGCGGGCGCGGCAGCCGCGCTCGTCGATGCGGTCGGTCACGACCTACGAGCGTTGGCTGCGGCCGTCACGCAGCTGATCTCCGACGGGCAGGGTGGGCCGCTCACCGTCGATCAAGTCCGTCGCTACTTCGGTGGCCGCGCTGAGGTGACCAGCTTTGCGGTGGCAGATGCCGCGCTCGGGGGACGTACGGGTGTCGCGATGGAGCAGTTGCGCTGGGCTCTTGCGACCGGCGTAGCACCGGTACTGATCACCAGCGCCATGGCATCGGGCATCCGTGGGCTGGGGAAACTGATTACCGCGGGCGGCGGCCAGCGAGAAGCGGATCTGGCGCGTGAGGTTGGCGTCCCGCCGTGGAAGCTGAAGTCAATGCGCTCGCAAGCTCGCGGCTGGGATCAAGGCAGACTCGCGACAGCTCTCAAGGCAGTCGCGGTGGCAGACGCTGACGTCAAGGGCGCCGCGGACGACCCTGCGTTCGCACTCGAGCGGGCCGTGCTGAGTGTCTCGCGGCTGCGCCGCTGAATGGTCTTCGGCGCGCTTCGAGGCTGAGCCCTTGGGCTTGATCAGCCCTTCTTGCCGGAGCTCTCCAGATGCGCTGCCTTGGCTGCGATCGCGGACTTGCGGTTGGCCGCCTGGTTCTTATGAATGATCCCCTTCGAGGCAGCCTTGTCGAGGGCACGGGAGGCGGCGTACGCCAGCTCGGTGGCCTTGGCGTTATCGCCAGAATCGGCAGCGTCGCGGAACCGACGAATCGAGGTCTTCAGTGCTGACTTCGTCGCCTTGTTACGCTGACGAGCCTTCTCGTTGGTCTTGATTCGCTTGAGCTGGGACTTGATATTCGCCACGGCAGGCCTCTGGGACTCCTCTGTGATGTGTGGGGCGCCGCTGTGCAGACGCAACCGACCACGCTACCAGCGGTGTCGGGAGCGGGCCAAATTCGCTTTGCACGTGAGGATGGGTGTTGTGAGTCCAGTGTTCGCGCCGCCGCCGGGGCGCACTGACCCCTCGATCATCCGCAACTTCTGCATCATCGCCCACATCGATCATGGCAAGTCGACCCTGGCTGACCGGATGCTGCAGCTGACCGGCGTCGTGGACGAGCGGTCCATGCGGGCCCAGTATCTGGATCGGATGGACATCGAGCGAGAACGCGGCATCACGATCAAGTCCCAGGCGGTCCGGATGCCGTGGCGCGTGGAGGGCAAGACGGACGAGCCCCTTGAACCCCCGGTGCGCGCGCAGAGCGTGGGGGACGACCCTCTTGAACCCGCGCGGCGCGCGCCAGAACTCACGGGAGCGCGCTCGGGAACCAGCACCACCTATGTCCTGAACATGATCGATACGCCGGGCCACGTCGACTTCACCTACGAGGTTTCCCGATCCCTCGCCGCCTGTGAGGGTGCCGTGCTCCTCGTCGACGCAGCGCAGGGCATCGAGGCGCAAACCCTGGCCAACCTGTATCTGGCGCTGGAAGCGGATCTCCACGTCATTCCCGTCCTGAACAAGATCGACTTGCCGAGCGCGCAGCCGGAGAAGTACACCGCCGAGATCGCCAAAGTCGTTGGCTGCGATCCGGGTGAGGTGCTTCAGGTATCGGCGAAGACTGGCGAAGGTGTGGCTGAGCTACTGGATGAGATCGTCGCCCAGATATCTCCGCCGGTGGGTGATCCCGCGGCTCCCGCCCGGGCGTTGATCTTCGACTCGGTTTATGACACCTACCGTGGGGTTATCACCTACGTACGCGTCATTGACGGGGGGTTATCGCATCGCGAGCGCGTGTTGATGATGTCAACCAAGGCTGCTCACGAGACGTTGGAAGTCGGTGTGATCTCACCCGAGCCGACCAAGGCCGCGTCGTTGGGCGTCGGTGAGGTGGGCTATCTGATCACGGGCGTCAAGGACGTCCGCCAGTCTCGAGTCGGCGACACCGTCACATCGCTGTATCGACCTGCCGCCCAGGCTCTGGGTGGCTATCGGCCGCCGAAGCCGATGGTGTTCGCAGGCCTCTATCCCATCGATGGAGCCGACTATCCCGAACTGCGCGAAGCCTTGGACAAGCTGCAGCTCAACGACGCGGCGTTGAGCTTTGAACCTGAAACCTCCAGCGCGCTCGGCTTTGGATTTCGCATCGGCTTCCTTGGCCTACTCCATATGGAGATCGTGCGGGAGCGGTTGGAACGCGAATTCGATCTTGACCTGATTTCCACTGCACCGAATGTGGTGTATCGCGTGATCATGGAAAGCGGCACCGAAGGAGAAGTGACGAATCCGTCCGAGTATCCGGCAGATGGCAAGATCGCCGAAGTGTACGAACCGGTTGTCAGGGCGACAATTCTGGCTCCGGCGACCTACATAGGCACGATCTTGGAGCTGTGTCAGAGCCGTCGCGGTATTCAGCATGGTATGGACTATCTGTCCGAGGACCGGGTCGAAATCCGCTACACGCTGCCCCTGGCCGAGATCGTCTTTGATTTCTTTGATGCGCTCAAGTCGCGGACCAGGGGTTACGCCAGCCTCGACTACGAGCCGTCTGGAGAACAGCCAGCCGATCTGGTGAAGGTCGACATCTTGCTGCATGGTGAGCCGGTCGACGCATTCTCCGCCATCGTGCACAAGGACAAGGCCTACTCCTACGGCGTCATGATGACGGCCAAGTTGAAGGAGCTGATCCCTCGGCAGCAATTCGAAGTTCCGGTACAGGCGGCCATTGGGGCGCGGGTGATCGCGCGCGAGACGATTCGCGCCGTCCGCAAGGACGTACTGGCCAAGTGCTATGGCGGCGACATCACCCGAAAGCGCAAGCTGCTCGAGAGGCAGAAAGAGGGCAAGAAGCGGATGAAGATGGTGGGCAGAGTCGAGGTCCCGCCGGAAGCATTCATCGCTGCTCTCTCCGGTGTCACTGAGGGGTCGAGATCCGACAGGAAATAGTCTGCTAGGACAATCGCTCTGCGAGCGTCGGATTGCTAGGCGCGGGCAGAGCCAGACAGAAGGGGAGCGGTTATGTATGCAGCTGCAGTACACGGAGTACGGCGGCCCTGAGGTGATCAGTCTCGGTGAGGCGCCCGAGCCGCACGCGGGGCCGGGCCAGATTCGCATTGTGGTACGGGCGGCAGGCGTCAATCCCATGGACTGGAAGCTTCGCTCCGGGATGATGGCTCAGGGCAAGCCGCTTGAGGGTGTGGCGCTACTTGGGCTTCGATGCGGCCGGTGTCGTTGACGAGGTCGGAGAGGGCGTCACCGATGTCGCCGTTGGCGATGACGTGTTCGGCAAAGGCCAGAACACCCAGGCGGAGTATGCGGTGCTCACCTCGTGGGTTCGGAAACCGGCCTCGGTGGACTGGGCAGTTGCAGCCGCAGCGGGCGTCGTTGTCGAGACATCCGAGCGGGTGTTGCGACTCCTGGGGGTGACCGAAGGCACCAAGCTCTTCATCGACGGCGGCGCCGGCGGGGTGGGTTCGACCGCGACCCAGCTGGCGAAGGCGAGGGGTGCCATGGTCATCGCATCAGCGAGCGAGGCCAACCAGGGCTACCTCCGCGAGATCGGCGCGATCCCGGTGATCTATGGCGAAGGCATGGTCGAACGGGTCAAAGCGCTCCAGATCGGCAAGGTCGACGCGGTGCTCGACGCCGTTGGCAAAACACCGATCGACGATTTGATCAGCCTCACCACCGAGCCCTCTCAGGTCGTCTCCATCGCCAACTTCGGAGCAGCTGCGTCGGGCGCGCGGGTGACCGGAGGCGGCGCCGACAGCCAACCGAAGAAAGCCCTCGCCGAGGCGGCTGAGCTGCTGGAGCAAAGCAAGCTGGTGATCAAGATTCAGACGTTCCCCTTCGACCGGGCCGCCGAGGCGCACCAGATCAGTCAGGACGGCCACGCCCGAGGCAAGCTCGTCCTCGTCCCCTAACTCCGGCTACGCCGACTTGTCAGCATCCACGGCCGCTCTGGCAGCCCAAGTCGTGACGGGACAGGAACATCTGAACGTTGATCGCTGGCACGCTGCCTGCGACTCGTCATCCCGGGCGGCTTGATCATCTGCGAAGTCGACGGCGTCCCCGAGCGGCACGAGGTGCATAGCATCGTGCTTCGGACTCAGCACGCGACCTCGCCCCCTCTGTCGTGGTCGCGGATCGGGACCTCCGCGCTCATCGAGGTTGCGAAGTCCCTCGATCTGCTGCTCATGGAGGAATGGACGAGCGGTGGAAGGGCGTTTGTCGCGCTGCGCTCGATGGGGGCGAGTCAGGGCTGAGGGCACTAGCCTCGAGACATGCCATCGGCGATGCCTGAGGGAGAACCTGCGCCGAGCTGACGGCTCGCTGCCCGAGCGGGCGCGGTCCGAAGTGCCGCTCCGCCCGCTCGGCATCTATATTCACGTGCCGTTCTGCACCACCCGCTGCGGCTACTGCGACTTCAACACCTATACCGCCGCCGAACTCGGCACCGAGCCCGGAGCCAGTCGCACCGGCTATGTTGCCGCCGCGATCAAGGAACTCGATCTGGCAGCTCGGGTGCTGGGCCCGGGTGCGCCTGAGGTCTCGACCATCTACGTCGGCGGCGGAACGCCCACGCTGCTACCTCCGGATGATCTCGGTCGGCTGATTACGGCCGTACAGGATCGTTTCGGGCTGGCCGCGGATGCGGAGGTGAGCACCGAATCCAACCCGGAGTCCATCGATGCTGGAGGTCTGTGCCGGCTCCGCGAGCTGGGCTTCAATCGCATCTCCTTTGGCATGCAGTCTGTCGTGCCACACGTCCTCGCGACTCTGGACCGGACGCATTCACCGGGCAGACCGCAGCAAGCCGTCGCCGAGGCGCAAGCCGCGGGGTTCGCCAACACGAGCCTGGACCTGATCTACGGAACGCCGGGGGAGACGGCAGACGATTGGTCAGCCAGCCTGGATGCGGCCCTCGCAGCCGCGCCGCAGCACATCAGCGCGTACGCACTGATCGTGGAGGACGGCACCCGGCTGGCGGCTCAGGTCCGACGCGGCGTGCTTCCGGCGACCGATGATGACGATCTTTCAGACAAGTACGTGATCGCCGAGCAGCGACTTACTGCGGCAGGCCACACGGCGTACGAGGTGAGCAACTGGTCCTCCGATGTGGCAACTCGCTGCCGGCACAATCTGGGTTACTGGCGAAGTCATCATTGGTGGGGCATCGGCCCAGGCGCTCATAGTCATGTCGGGGGAGTGCGGTGGTGGAACGTCAAGCATCCTCAGACGTACGCGTCCAGACTCGCGGCGGACCTGTCGCCGGCGCAGGCGCGTGAGGTGCTCTCGGCGGAGCAACGCCGGGTGGAGCGCATCATGCTCGAGCTCCGACTCGCCGATGGCCTCAGCACGTCGCTCCTCACCCGGACCGAGCGGGATCGGGTCGGTGATCTTCTCGTCCGGCGGCTGGCGGTGCTGACGAACGGCATGTTGATCTTGACGGCCCGCGGCAGACTGCTCGCCGACGGTGTGATCCGTGACCTCCTGGACTGAGCGTCGCGTTCCGCGGGGTCGTCATTGATTGGCGTGCCGTGATTGTCTGGGGGCATGGCGGTCATGCCGATGTTCCCGTTGGGTTCGGTGCTGTTCCCGTACATGCCGCTCCGGCTTCGGGTCTTCGAGGAACGCTACTTGATCATGCTCGCCGAGCTACTGAAGAACGAGAACTCGCGATTTGGCGTGGTGTTGATCGAACGTGGCCGGGAAGTCGGCGGTGGCGAGCACCGCTTCAGTGTTGGCACGGTTGCCGAGATCAGACAGCTTGGTGCCGAGGGAGGTTTCGTTGGCTTGATCGCTCAAGGCGGCCGGCGCTTCGAGGTCTCTGAGTGGCTCGAAGATGCACCTCATCCACGCGCAGAGATACATGAGATCCCCGACCTCGAGTGGGACGAGGATCTGATGGAGCTAAGGGAGAGCACGGAGCAGCTGGTACGCCGCACCCTGGCCGTCGCCAGTGAGTTCGCCGAGAACATCTGGCCCGCAGATGTTGAGTTGTCCGACAATCCAGTAGCGGCGGCCTGGCAATTGGCCGCCATCTCGCCGATCAACGCTCTTGATCAGGTTGCGCTGCTGCGCTCGACGTCGGTTGAGGAATTGCTGGTTCAGGTCGCAGAGCTGACGCGTGAGGCCGGGCTGACCTACGAAGCTCCGTGGCTTGACGACGAGGAGGGGTCATAGGGTTCACGCGCCGGGCCGGTGGTAGCGCGCCGCATCAATGAAATGGGGAGCAACACCTGGCGCGGCTCGCTTTCCGGATCGATGAGCAACCGTCCTACGTGTCGCCCTTTGTCGCGGATCGGCTGATGAACGGTGGTGAGCTCGGTGGCCTGCGCTCCGGCAATGTCGTCGAAGCCACAAACCGACACCACTTCCGGCACGCTCAGGCCACCGGCCGCCAACGCCTCCAGTGCGCCGAGCGCCAGCACGTCGCTCAAGCCGACGATCGCCGTAGGAATCTGATCACGAGAGAGCAGCCATGACGTCGCCGTCACACCCGACTCGATCGAGTTGTGGCCGCCGGAGACGATCATGACGTCGCCCTTGATCGCTTGGCGCAGTCCTGCGACCCGCGCGGCATAGTCGAGGAACCCGAGGTCGGCCTCGTCCAGACGCCGTCCCGGACTGCCTGCCGGTTGGTTCGTCTCGACGAGGACGGCGACATCGCGGTGACCCAGCGTGGCCAGATGCTCGCCCACCATGATGCCGGCGCCGAAGTCATCGATGGCCACCCAGCTCGAGTCGGGATCACTGTTGATGTCAGTGGTGACCAGCCGGATGCCCCGCGCTCGCGCCACCATGGCCGCTGGATGATCGGTTGGCACGGACAGGATGGCAAGCGCGTCGATGTTGGCGTTGCGTACGGCGCTCACATCGCGGTCCTCTGCGCCGGTGAATGTAGGCGAGTCAGCTGACTGGCGGGACAAGGGCATCAGCACGATGCTGATGCCGTGTTCCTCGACGACCTCGCTGAGACCGGTCAGGAACTCGATCGCAAATGGATCGGAGAACGCGTACGAAAGCCGCTCGGAGAGCAACACGCCGACGGCCCCGGCTCTACCGATCCGCAGGGTTCGGCCGGCGGCGTCCGGCCCTGGATAGCCGAGCTCGGCCGCCGTCGCCAGGATCCGCTCTCGCAGTTCGGCCGACAGTTGGTCAGGGCGGTTGTAGGCGTTGGAGACCGTCGCCGGTGAGACGCCGAGTACCGAGGCGAGGCTCTTGACAGTCATGCGTGCCATCGGTGCCTCGCCCTTGGTGTGTTTCCGCTCTGCTGAGCCGTTCCTGAATCGTTCTAGTTAGCCTAGCGGGCAGACTTCACTACCGACTTGTCAGCGTCACAGAGTGCTATAGCACTTTGAGACGCTGACAAGTCGGTAGTGACAGAGGTCAGAGACCCTTCTTCTTCCTCTTCCCGATCTCCCACGAGTCACTTCCCGGCGTCCAGTTCAATACGCTGGCCCGCTCCATGAACTCGTCGGTGGTGATGTCACCGCGCGCGAAACGCTCGGCAAGAATCTTTTTGGCCTCGCTCTCGGGCGAGCGGCTGCCGGCCAATGACTGAGGCGCGAACTGGCCGTGCCGAACCAGGAAGAACACCACGGTGCCCAGCACGAGCAGCATGAACAGGAAGAACATCAGACCTCCTAGGAAGGGTGCGAAAGGCGGCACGGCGCCGCTTGCGATGGTCGAAGAGGGATCACCGGCTCCCCACGGAGGGCCGTGATGATGATGACCGAAGCCGCCCTCTAGTGGGATCAGTAATGGGGTGGTCATTGATCCATTCTGCGGCGAGCAGTCCGGATCGTCATCGGTCCCAAAGCGGCTCTTTGACTACGTTCTCCTGACGTAGTCGAAATACCTTGCTCGTGCGATGCGCCGCCTTCCGTGCCGGTCTAGTGTCGGGAGACACCGCAGGCGGATCGAGCTGATCGGCTGCGCACCGAGGAGATCGAGGAGGAAC
The DNA here is from genome assembly GCA_963845915.1 of uncultured Actinomycetota bacterium. Lineage (GTDB taxonomy): Bacteria > Actinomycetota > Actinomycetes > Propionibacteriales > Propionibacteriaceae > Microlunatus. The sequence goes on along the minus strand of CAWJUB010000022.1, from coordinate 13,281 downwards.
CATGCGGGTCGAGGCCCGGCGTGCCCTCATCGTCGACTCCGCCATCGGTCTGATCCTCGCTGTCACCAGTTGGATCGCCTCCTTTTACGTCTGGGACCGCGCGGAATTCAACCGACCAGACTGGGGACACGGACCACCCGGCCGAGTAATCACGCACTGTTGATTCGTCCCCATGGGTGCTGCCTGCCGTCATCGTTCTCGCGCTGGGCATCGCGACGAGACGGCTGTGGCCGCGTGCTGCTTTCGTCGCGACGGTAGTGGGCGTCGGCACGTACCTGGCCACAGGTGCGATGTTCGGGCCGATCTTTCTTGGCCCGGCCCTCGGCGTGTACGCGATGGCAAGCGGAACGCACCTGCTCGCCGACGAAAACCCTGCGGCGCGCCTCCGACCCGGTCGTACCGCCACTGCGCAGCTGGGCGCCGTTGCTGATCTTGCTCGTACCGATGATCATGGCCGGGCACTGGCGCGAGCCCTACCTCGGCCTGCTCAACCCAGCCTTGTACGGGGCTCTGGTCACCGTCGTGGCGATCGCCGTCGTGCCCGCCACGATCGCCTTGCTGCTGCGCGCCCGTCGGGAGGGCGAGCGAGAGGTACGCGAGCAGGAGCGCCGTCGCTACGCGTACGAGGAACGGCTCCGGATCGCGCGTGATGTGCACGATGTCGTCGGTCACAGCCTGGCCGTGATCACCATGCAGGCTGGGGTAGCGCTGCATGTGCTGGACAAGGAGCGAACTGCCCAGCCCCGACCGGATCGCGTTGCCGAGTCACTCGAGGCCATCAAGAAAACGAGCCGTGAGGCGCTGGCGGAGCTCCGGACCACACTCGAGGTGTTTCGATCCGACGCTGAAGAGCCACTCAGCCCGGTGCCCGGACTTGGACGGCTCGATGATCTGGTGGAGCGACTGCGCTCGGCCGGTCGAGACGTGACCGTGGTACGGGAGAACTCTGATGATCTTGAGCTGCTGCCGGCGGCAGTCGATCAAGCCGCTTTCCGGATCATTCAGGAGTCGCTGACCAACGTTGTGCGGCATGCGGCTATGTCCCATGCCACCGTACGGGTGGCCGCTGAGGAGGGAAGGCTGACCGTTGAGGTGCGCGATGATGGGCCGGCCATGAGCCTGCCGGCGGAGGGCAACGGAATCCGTGGCATGCGGGAGCGGGCGAAGGCGGTGGGCGGCACGCTGCGCCTCTTGGTTGGGGAGCCGAACGGGTTGGTGGTACGCGCCGACCTGCCGCTAGCGGTGGACGGCGGAGTTCGGTGACGATCTCTGTCGCCCTTGCCGATGATCAGCCGCTGGTCCGGATGGGCCTGCGGGTCCTCATCGAGTCCGAAGATGATCTTGAGCTGGCCGGCGAGGCCGAGAATGGGCGGCAGGCCGTTGAGCTGGCCCGGCGTACCCGACCGGACGTGATCTTGATGGACATCCGGATGCCACAGCTCGACGGGATCGCTGCGTTGCGGATGATCGTCGGCGATCCGTCCCTCGCTGGGGTTCGAGTGATCATGCTGACCACCTTCGAGCTCGATGAGTACGTCTTCGAGGCCCTGCAGGCCGGGGCGGCTGGCTTCCTGATCAAGGACACCGAGCCGGCTGACATGCTGCGGGCTATTCGGCTGGTCGCGGCGGGGGAGTCGTTGTTGTCGCCGTCCGTGACGCGGCGGGTCATCGAGTCTTTCGCGTCACGATCACCCATTCGTAAGAAGCATCCGCAGCTCTCCGAACTCACCGACCGGGAGCGCGAGGTACTCGGCGCTGATCGGCGAAGGTCTGAGCAACGACGAGATCGCCGAACGGTTAGTCGTCAGTCGAGCGACCGCGCGTACCCATGTCAGCCGGGCGATGATCAAACTTCGAGCCCGGGATCGGGCCCAGCTGGTGGTCATCGCCTACCAATCCGGTCTGGTCCGCTAGGCACCGACTGTGGCCGCCATAGCGACCACCCATGCTGACGAGTCGGCGTTGTCACGCCAGCGGCAACTCCGGCCGCGACGGCTGTGGCGGCTGTGGCGGCCTCACTCTCTCGGCCGCGAGTGCGGCGATGCGACCCCGCTGCTCGAAGACGAACTCGCGATTGACCGGCTCCCCGTGGCCGGGAACCGCGAGAGTCGCGGCCGTCATCAGGCCAATCACCGCATCCACCGTCGCTGGCCACTCATCGGGTACGGAGTCGGGGCCAAACGAGGGCGGCCCCGCTGATTCGATCAGATCGCCGGCAAAGAGCACATCGGCGTCGGGAACCACAACGACCAGATCCCCGTCGGTATGGCCGCTGCCAAGATGGGCGATCTCCACGCGCCGGTCACCCAGGTCGATTGCCGTGGCAACTGCGATCTCCTGGGTCGGCCGCGCGAGGTCGCTCGAGTCCACATCCAGCCGTTGTGCGTCCGCCGCCGCTTCCGGGGACGAAAGCCTGGTATGGACCGATTCGTGGGCGATCCGCGGAACGTCGCCGAAGGCGGCCAGTCCAAACGCATGGTCGTAGTGCCAGTGGGTGACGACCACGGCTGCTAGGGGCCGGTCGGTGACCGCGGTAACCGAATCTCGGATTTCCCGACCCTGCGCGGGACTCGATCCGGTATCGATCAGCAGCGTTCGGTGTGCTCCCACGATCAGTCCAAGGTTGACCGATTCGGGTTGGGCGACAGCCACGTACACACCGGATCGCAACTCCCGCCATGGCCCGAGCGCGGCCGTCGGGCCCGATTCAGCAGCCGATCGCGGCGAGTTCATCACGCTAGACTGGCACTCTGTTTGTGCGAGTGCCAAACGCCGTTTTCGTAGGCGAGCACATCGGGTATTGCGCATCAGGAAGGAGACGCATGGACGACCGTAAATTGGAAGTACTTCGCGCCATCGTCACCGACTACGTATCCAGCCAGGAGCCGGTGGGATCCAGGTCGCTGGTCGAACATCATGACCTCGGGGTCTCGCCGGCCACGGTCCGCAACGATATGGCTGCCCTCGAGGAAGAGGGCTACATCATGCAGCCGCACACCAGCGCAGGCCGCATTCCGACGGACAAGGGTTATCGACTGTTCGTCGACCGGCTCGGTTCGCTGAAACCGCTCTCTCCCGCGGAGCAGCGCGCCATCCAGACATTTCTCTCCGGAGCACTCGATCTCGACGACGTGCTGATACGTACGGTGCGGCTGCTGGCGCAGGTCACCCAGCAGGTTGCCATCGTGCAGTATCCGACGCTTAGCCACTCCGTCGTACGCCACGTGGAGATCGTGTCGATGTCGCCGTCTCGCCTGCTCCTGATCCTCATCACCTCCACCGGGAGGATCGAGCAGCGCGCACTCGAGATTCCAGAGCATGATGAAGAAACGCTTGCCGAGTTGCGGGCGCATCTGAACACGGCAGCTGTCGGGAATACCTCTTCACACGCAGCAGTTCGGTTGAGCAAGCTGGCTGGAACGCTGCCCCCATCGCTGGAGGTCATCGGACAGGCAGCGATCGCAACGCTATTGGAGATGGTGAGCAGCGAGGCGACCGGAAGGATGGTGGTCGGCGGCATGCCCAACTTGACGCGCTACGGCGCCGAGTTCGAGACCACGGTCAAGCCGGTGCTCGAGGCTCTGGAGGAACAGGTGGTCTTACTGAAGCTCCTTGGCGAGGCGAACGCTGCCGATGAGGTGACTGTGCGGATCGGCCACGAGAATCCGTACAAGGAACTGCAGTCCACATCCGTTGTCGCCAGCGGCTACGGTAGCCAGGTCGACACGTTCGCGACTCTTGGCGTGGTCGGGCCGACCCGAATGGACTATCCCTCGACAATGGCGTCGGTCCGCGCCGTTGCTCGCTACGTCGGCCGATTCCTCTCCGAAGGATGAGCACAACCCGCATGAGCTCTGACTACTACCAAATCCTCGGCGTACCCCGAGATGCGACACCCGAGCAGATCAAGAAGGCCTATCGCCAGCTCGCGATGAAGTTGCATCCGGACGTAGCCCAGGAGCCGGACGCGGCCGAGCGATTCAAGAGTGTCGCCGAGGCGTACGAGGTACTCCAGGATCCCAAGAAGCGCGATCTCTACGACCGCGGCGGCGACCCGCTTGGCGGCGGCCTCGGTGGCTTCAACGGTGGCTTCGGCGCGGGTGGCTTCGACTTCACCAACTTGGTCGACGCGATGTTCGGCCAGCACACCTCGCGCGGACCGCGATCGCGGGTACGCCGTGGCCAGGACGCCTTGGTTCGCCTCGATCTTGAGCTTGCCGAGGCGGCATTCGGTACGACCATGCCACTGCGGGTGGATACCGCCGTGCTGTGCCCGCGCTGCAACGGTTCGGGCGCGACCAACGGGTCCAAGCCGACCAGGTGCCCGACGTGCCATGGGCAAGGCGACGTCACCCATGTGCAGCGTTCCTTCATCGGCGATATCCGGACCACTCAACCGTGCCCGACCTGCCACGGCTACGGCACGATCATTCCCGGACCCCTGCTTGGAATGCTCGGGAGACGGCCGGGTCCGCTCGACCCGAACGATCAACGTGAAGATTCCGCCCGGCGTCGAGTACGGGCAACCGCATCCACCTCTCCTCCCAGGGTGAAGTCGGCCCGGGCGGCGGTCCCGCTGGTGATCTATACGTCGAACTCCAGGTGGCACCGCACGAAATATTCCGTCGCGAAGGTGATGATCTTGAGGTTGTGGTCAAGATCCCGATGACGGCAGCCGCGCTTGGTACCGAGGTCATGGTGACCACTCTGGAGGCCGACCTTTCCGACGCCGCTCCGGAGACCAAGTCCGTACGGATCGCCGTTCCGGCGGGAACGCAGTCCGGGACTCGCATCGCCATGGAAGGCAAGGGTGTTCCGAGGCTGCGAGGCAGCGGGCGTGGTCAGCTCGGAGTGACCTTGCTCGTCCAGACGCCGACGCGTATCGACGACGATCAGCGCGACCTGCTCCGCCAGCTCGCCGAGTTGCGCGATGAGACGCGTGCTGAGGTGACCGTGCAGAAACACAGCCGCGGCGTCTTCGGGCGGCTCCGGGACGCATTCGCCGGCCAGTGAGGCGGCCCGAGCTTCGGATCATGCCCCGGATCGCGCGCCGCCGTGCTGAGGAGAAGCGAGGGTGCACGCTTTTCGTCACTCGAGCGCCGACGAAGTAGGCGGACCTCAAAGCGCGATCCGCGGCGAGCGGAGCGAGCAATCAAACAGAGCTGTCGTCCATGACGGACCCGCTCTTTCTGCTGGACGACATCGCCGATCCGTTCCCGACAGTGGGCGCTCGTGTCACCCTCGCCGGCGACGAGGGCCGGCATGCCGCGGTCGTACGACGGATCCAGCCGGGCGAGATGATCATGATCGGCAATGGTCGGGGACGCGGCGTACGCGGTGTGGTCGTCGAGGTACGCGGGGCCGGCCTGCTCGTTGAGGTTCTCAGCCACCTCACGACGCCCGCCGAACCGCGATGCTTTGTCGCGGCTCAGGCGCTGGCCAAAGGCGATCGATCGGAGCTGGCGGTCGAAATGCTGACCGAGATGGGCATCAGTGAAATCGTGCCCTGGCAGGCGGCCCGCTCCATCGTGCGCTGGACTCCCGATCGTGCGGCGCGGTCGCTCAGCAAGTGGCGTTCCACAGCACGGGAGGCAGCCAAGCAATCCCGACGGCTGCAGGTACCGCAGGTGTCCGAGCCGGTCACGACCAAACAGCTCGCTCAGCGGGTAGCTAGTGTTGATTGTGCTCTGCTGCTGCATGAGGATGCCGAGGCATCCCTGGTCGACGTTGATCTTCCATCAGCTGGCACGGTGTTGATCATTATCGGCCCTGAGGGTGGCATCTCTGCCGAGGAGCTCAGCGAGCTGAGCGCTGCCGGCTCCCGGCCGGTGTCGATCAGCGACGGAGTGCTGCGTACCTCCACGGCGGGTGTCGTGGCTCTCGCCGCACTCAAGCTAAGGCGTGAATGAGATGCGCGCTGAGCCCGTGATCATGCGCCCTGAGCCGGTAAATGCATCGACGGCGCCTGAGCATGTCGAAGGGCGGTTCGGCTTCATGCCGGACGTATCGCTGCCCGACCGGCTCGGCCGTTGCGGCGTGATCACCACCCCGCATGGAGTGATCAAGACACCGGCATTCATCGCCGTAGGCACGAAGGCGACCGTCAAGGCGGTGCTTCCGGAAAGCCTGGCGGCACTTGGTGCTCAGGCAGTCCTTGCGAACGCGTACCACCTCTACCTGCAGCCCGGCGCAGACGTGATCGAGGCTGCCGGCGGCCTCGGCGCTTTCATGAACTGGACAGGTCCGACGTTCACCGATAGCGGCGGTTTCCAGGTGATGTCGCTCGGCGCCGGCTTCAAGAAGATCCTCGCCATGAACACCAACGGCCTCGAGGACGATGATGTGATCGCCGAGGGCAAAACCCGATTGGCGCACGTCGACGACGACGGTGTGACCTTTAGGTCGCATCTGGACGGGTCTGAGCACCGCTTTACACCTGAGGTCTCGATGCAGATCCAGCATCGGCTGGGCGCGGACATCATCTTCGCGTTTGACGAGTGCACCACGTTGATGAACACCCGCAACTACCAGGAGCAGTCGGTTGCCCGGACTCAGCGATGGGCCGCTCGCTGCCTGGCCGAACATCTACGCCTGACCAGCGAGCGGGCGCGCCGGCCTTACCAGGCCTTGTTTGCTGTGGTGCAGGGCGCGCAGTACCAGGACCTGCGGCGGCAGGCGGCGCGTGATCTTGTGTCGCTGGGCAATGACGGATCAGGGGACGGATCAGGGTTCGACGGCTACGGCATCGGTGGAGCGTTGGAGAAGGACAACCTTGGCACCATCGTCCGATGGGTCGCTGAGGAGCTGCCCGTTGACAAGCCTCGTCATCTGCTGGGCATCTCGGAGCCAGATGACATCTTCATCGCGATTGAGAACGGCGTTGACACTTTCGATTGCGTTGCCCCGTCGCGGGTGGCGCGCAATGCCGCCGTCTATACGACCCGTGGCAGATTCAATGTGAATGCCGCACCGAGTCGTCGGACCTTCGCGCCGATCGACGATGATTGCGACTGCTACACCTGCGCGCACTACACCCAGGCGTACCTGCACCATCTGTTCAAAGCTCGCGAGATGCTCGCCTCGACCCTCTGCACGATCCACAACGAGCGATTCGTGGTACGCCTCGTCGATGACATCCGCGCCAGCATCGAGGCTGGTACATTCTTCGACTTCAAGATCGATTTTCTGGGCCGCTATTACCGCTAGAGGCCGCGGCTCTGAGATCGTCCTGCCGATGATCATGCGACTGCGTGGGTCCGCGCACCGCGAAGATCAGCAGCTCCTCGACGTCGCCGGCAACGGTGCAAGCCAGCGCGACATCTTTGCCGCCTTGAGCGGTTCAGGCAAGTTCGAGTTCAGCAACGGCGCGATCCGCGGCATCAACATCGCCAAGACAATGCGCGGGCTGACCACCGGCATTTTGTCGGGATGGCAGGAGAATGCGGCGGAGAAGACCGACTTCGCCACGCTCGGCGCGAGCTTCAAGATCGCCAAGGGCCAGGCGCAGACCGCCGATCTCCGTCTCGCCGGGCCTTTGGTGCGCATGACCGGGGCAGGGACTGTCGATCTGCCGGGCAAGACGCTCAAATTCCGCGTCGATCCGCAGCTGGTCGCAAGCCTCCAAGGCCAGGGCGGCAAGACCGACCTGCAAGGCCTCGGCGTGCCGATCATGATCGCCGGGCCCTGGGCCAAGCCGTCCATCTATCCCGATATCGAAGGCATCCTCCAAGACCCCGCGGCGGCCTATGAACAGCTCAATCGGCTGGGCGGCGGCCTCGTCTCTCTGCCGGGTGCGGGCTCGACCGGAAGCGTTGCTGCGATCGGTGGCCTGATCAAGAACGGCAAAGTTGGCACCGACGCGCTCCAGCAGGGCGCTCTGAGCGGCATCGGCGCGCTGCTCGGCGGTCAGGGGCAGCCATCCACCGATGAAGCCGAGGCGCCCGCGCCCCAACCGGCCGCTAAGGCCAAGCCGAAGCCAAAACCGGTGAGCGACGCCGCGCCGAGCGAAACCAAGACGAGCAAGAAGCGGCAAGCTGCCGCCGAACCGACCGCTGCGCCCAAGAAGTGGCAAACCAGCTGTTGCAGAACTTCCTCGGCAATTAGGCGGCAACGCGCGCCGGCTCAACGCCGCAAGTGAACGATTTGTTTGCGTCTCGCGCTAGAAGCATGGGCCGAGGAGCGGGCATTGCCCCGCGCGGATCGTCCATGTCTCGCGTCGTCTATCCGGATTTCGAGCACGGCCGGCGTTACGTGCCGCCGCGGCCGAACATTCTCGCCGAATCATCTCCCGCTATCAGCTCGTCGAGCTGTTCGTCATTATCGGCGCCATCTTTTTGCTGTGGGGCGGCTCCTCGTTCGCGAGGCTGCCAGGCCTCATGAACGCGGCGCAGCCGCTCGCCTGGCTCGAATCCTTCCGCCTCGAGATCATCGACGGCGATTCGATCCGGAGCGGCGGAGATGTCTATCGCCTGGTCGGCTTCAACACGCCGGAATCGGGCGCCAACGCCAGATGCCAGCGCGAGCGCGCTTTGTCGCAGGCAGCGACGGATCGCCTCAGCCAGCTTGTCGCCGGCGGCGAGATCGACCTTCGTCGGGTCCCTTGCGCCTGTCCACGCGGCACCGAAGGCACGGGACAGTGCAATTACGGCCGGCTATTGCGCCACGCTCAGCGTGCGCGGACAGGACGTCGGGACCACCCTGATCGGCGAAGGCCTCGCGGAACCCTATGTCTGCACCAAGACGTCTTGCCCGCCGCGCAAGGATTGGTGCCGGTCCTGAAGCTTGCGGCAACCGCGCCGAGAAGGCGCTTTTCCAACGCGCCCGCAAGCTGTTAGGTTGCAGCCGACCGATGGCCTCGATCCTCGATAAATGCGCGGGCGCACCGCGGAAGAACTTCGCGCCGGGAACGGTTCTCCTATCCGAAGGCGAGACTCCGGGCGGCTTTATATTCTTGCCGAAGGCAGCGTCGAGGTGTTGCGCGGCGATACGCAGGTCGCCGTCATCGGCGAAGCGGGCGCGGTGTTCGGCGAAATGTCGGTGCTGCTCAACCGGCCGCATACGGCAACGGTCAGGGCCAGGTCTCCGGTCGTGCGTGTTCGTGTTCGACGACGCCGAGAGCTTCCTCAAGTCCAATCCCGAGATCGCGTTTCTGCTCGGCAGGCTGCTCGCCGAGCGCCTCAACGCCGCGACCACCTATCTCGTCGACTTGAAGCGGCAATTCGAAGGGCACGGCAATCATCTCGGCATGGTGGGCGAGGTGCTGGAGAGCTTGATTCACCAGCAGCACGAGGATTTCACCCCGGGCCCTGAGCGCGAGGCCGATCCGCGGCTTTGAGCCAGTCGGGGAGCGCCTGCAGCTTCGGCACCGGCCGCTCGAGCGGGGCGCCGAGCCGCACGAACTGATTGCCCGCGGAAGAGAACCACAGCGCCTCGTCGGCATCGGTGTCGATGATGATATGCGCCGGCGGCGCGCCGAATTGCTGCCCGGTGTTGAACACCCAGGTCGGCCCGATGCGATCGACCCATGAGCCGTCCTTGACGAAGGGCGATTGATGCACATGGCCGGATAGGACCATGTCGGGCCGGTATTGCTCGATCCACTCCAGGAGCTCCACGTCGCCGAAATATCGGTCGCCGCCCCAACTGGTCGGCGACTTGGCGGGCGGCGCGTGATGGATCCAGATCCAGCGCTTGCCGCGCTTGGTCGCGGCCTCGGCGAGCTGGCGCGGCGATGCCGGCCTTGACGATGGGACCGTCCCACCATGGGCAGGCGGTGAACAGCGTGTCGCCGAGCAGCGAAGGACTCTCCGTCCGACAGCACGCCCTCCTGCTGCGGCCCCGACAGCCATTTGGCGACCTTCTCGCCGGCTGCGTTCTTGGCGTCGAGATCGTGGTTGCCGGAGCAGATCACGAGCCTGGTCTTGGCGCGCAGGCGGTCGAAATATTTCCGCACCACGACGCTCTGCGCGCGCCCATCGACCAGCGAGGCGAGGTCGAGATGATCGCCCGCCATCACCACCACGTCGAAGTCCGCAGCCATGTCGAGGACCCAGTCGAACTGCGGCAGCGAATAATGCAGGTCGGCTACCAGGAGGAGGCGCATTGAGGACTACCGCCGGACGGTCTGAAGGGGCCGCATTGATTTTACTCGATTTATCCGTGGTTCAGTGAATGCGGCAATCAACGCCTGGCGGTGGAGGCAGTCTTTGGCGAACCCGTCTCCACCCGTATTTCCCTGTTCTGCGGGAAAATACAGGGAAATCTTGGGCCGATTCCCCCCCCCCACCCCCCCCCCCGATGCTAATCGGCGACGAAACGCAGAGCTATCCGAGTTTCCGTGACAGTTCCCGCTCCAGCCTAGGCCCGGGCGTCTGCCCATAACGCCTTGAGATTGTCGTAGGCGTTGCGCGCGATACGATAGAGCTGCGGATAGGCCTCATCGACCTGGCGCGCGAGTTCCGCCTCGTTCATCACCGGTCTGATATGCTGGGCCCAATCGGCGACGGTATCCCTCGTCACCTCGATATGAAACTGAACGCCATAGGCGCACGCGCCATAGCGAAAGGCCTGAACGGCGCAGGCCTCATTCTTGGCAATCACGGTGGCACCCGCGGGCAAGGCAACCACTTCCGCGCCATGCCATTCGAACACGGTAATGGGATCGCTCAAATCGCGTAGCAGGGAATCGCGCGCGCCTTCTTCGGTCTTTGATACTCGATGCACGCCGCGCTCAGGAAATCTTGCCGGCTGCACGCTCCCCCCGAGCGCATCGGCGAGAAGCTGATGGCCGAGGCAAATGCCGAAAAACGGGCGCCGCATGTCCGCCACGAAGCGGCGGATCGCAGCTTTCTCGTCGCACAGCCAGGGATATCGATCCTCCTGCCACACGTCTTGTGGGCCGCCCATGACGATCATGCCATTGAAGGAATTGAGCGCCGGAATTGGTTCGCCCTTGTCGAGCTCGACCACCTGCCAGGTGGCGCCATCCTGCTCGAGGAACGCCTTAAAGACGCCGAGATGCTCGATCTCTTCATGCTGCAAAACGAGAATATGCATGGCCAATCCCCTCGCGCCCTAGACTGCCGAAGCCACCAAGCCGGATCAAGGGTCAAGCTCGGACACGCTTGAGGTCATGCCAATTCTCGCGGGGAAACTTGAAATTCCGCCCAGAGCCTGCTGGGAGAATGCGCTCCGCTCCGCTTGCCACTTTCGATTCCACCCGAGGCCGTTCTAGAATGGCCGACCGTCCCTGAGAAGAAGGATGAACGCACCATGCCCGGCAGACTGGCAGGCAAGATCGCATTCATCTCCGGCGGCGCGACCGGCATGGGCGGCGCCTCGTCGAAGCTGTTCGCGGCCGAGGGCGCCAAGGTCGGCGTCGTCGACCGCAACGAGGAGGCGGGGCGTGCCGTCGTGGCCGAGATCGCAGCCGCGGGCGGCACAGCTATGTTTGCGGCCGCGAACGTCTCCGAACGAAGCCGAAGTCGACGCGGCAGTTGCAGCCGTCACCGCGGCGCTCGGCGCGCCGACTGTGCTCTTCAATCACGCCGGCACCATCATCATCAAACCGTTCCTCGAGACGACGCTCGCGGAATGGGAATGGCTGATGGCGGTCAACGTCACCAGCATGTTCCTCATGACCAAGGCCGTGCTGCCGGGGATGATCGCGGCTGGCGGCGGCTCGATCGTCTGCACGTCGTCGATCTCGGCCATCGCCGCGACGCCGAAGGAAGTCGTCTACAACACGATCAAGGGCGCCTGCCACATGTTCGCTCGCTCCATCGCCGTCGAGTTTCGCGACCAGAATATCCGCTGCAATGCCGTCTGCCCGGGCTTCGTGCGCACGCCGCACGGCCTGCGCGAGGTTGCCGAGCTCAACAAGCTTGGCGTCGACATGTCGGACGCGGCCCTCGCCGTTCAGCAGGGCCGCATCTGCGAGCCGGAGGAGGTGGCGCGCGCGGCGCTGTTTCTCGCCAGCGACGAGGCGAGCTTCGTCAACGGCGCGCATCTCTTCGTCGACAACGGCTTTACCGCGGTGTGAGCCCGGCGAATCGAGTTGAGGGGCCAAGCCGTGTCTCAATTTGACGTCGTCGTTGTCGGCTTGGGCGCGGTTGGCAGCTCTGCCCTATTTGCCTTGGCCGGGACCGGGGCACGCGTGCTCGGCATCGACCGGTTCAATCCGCCGCATGCCTTCGGATCGAGTTCACGGCGAAACCCGGATCACCCGCCAAGCGATCGGCGAGGGCCAGGCCTATGTCCCGCTCGTCGTTCGGTCGAACCAGATCCTCGACGGGCTCGCAAGCGAGTTTGGAGAACCGCTGATCGAACGATGCGGCTTCCTGCTCATCGCGAGGAACGATGCCACCACAAGCTGCCACGGCAAGCCTGGTTTTCTGGCAACGACCGTGGCGGCGGCGCAGAGATTTGCGATCCCGCACGAATGTCTGAGAAGCGCGGAAGTTGCCTATCGCTTTCCCCAATTTGCCGGCCTTTGTGGCGACGAGGACGCTTATTACGAGCCGGGTGGCGGTTATGTGCGTCCCGAGCAGACCATCGCCGCTTTGCTATCCGGCGCGAAAGCGCGCGGCGCAACCATCAAGACCGACACCAAGGTTCTCTCGATCGCGCGCGACGGCAGCGGCTTCCGCGTTAAAGCTGCAGCTTTCGATGTCCTGGCCAGGAGCGTCATCGTAGCAACCGGCGCGTGGGTGTCCGAGCTCTCGCCTTCTGTGACAGCACCGATCGTCAGAATATGTCGCCAAGCACTCCACTGGTTTCCGCTCACCGATCCTTCGCTTTACCGCCCTGGCCTCTGCCCCACTTTCTACTGGACGCACGGCGCTTCCTCGGCCGATCAATTTTACGGATTCCCACCGATAGACGGCTCGATCAAGGTCGCGGCCGAGCAATATACCGAGACGTGGGATCCCAACGACCTTTCCAGGGACGTTGACCCTTCCGAGCAACGCCGAATGAGCGAGCTTCATGTTGCCGGCAGATTGGCGGGCGTGGCCGCTCTGCCGACGCGGTCGAAGGCATGTCTGTACAGCGTGACGCCAGACTTCGACTTTGTCCTCGGCGAAGAAGGCCACCCGGATTTTCACGTGGTATCCGCCTGCTCCGGGCACGGCTTCAAGCACGCGCCCGCCGTCGGCGAGGCGGTCGCGATGAAGGCGTTGGGCATTAAAGCGACCTTAGACACATCCTCCTTCGGCGCGAGCCGCTTTTGATAATATTGCGGCTTGGCTTGGTCACTCGGGGTAAATCTGCGGTTCGATGAGG